>NZ_CP028843.1:1770000-3085000 GCF_003058325.1 Methylobacterium currus | reverse complement strand
CCACGACGCTCTCGACCAGGGCCGCCGGGTCGAACGGCTCTGCCGCGAGGTCGAGGCGCCCGGCCTCGATCTTGGAGAAGTCGAGGATGCCGTCGATGAGCGAGAGCAGCGCCTCGCCGGAGGTCTTCACCGCCTCCGCATAGGTGCGCTGCTCCGGGCTCAGGGGCGTTTCGAGCATCAGGTCGGCCATGCCCATGATGCCGTTGAGCGGCGTGCGGAACTCGTGGCTGACGCTGGCGAGGAAGCGCGACTTCGCCACGCTCGCGGCCTCGGCCCGGCTGCGGGCCTCCTCGAGGGAGCGGGCGGATTCGACCCGCTCGGTGACGTCCCGGCCCGCCCGCAGCACCTCGGCCCGCCCGTCGCGCCCCGACGTCACGGTCTCCACGAAGGCGAACCAGCGCAGGGGGCCGCCGCCGGCCGGCAGGATCGCGAGGTCGACCAGGCGAGCCCCGTCGGCGCGCTGGCGCATCTCGCCCCGCTCCACCACCTCGGCCTCCCGGGTGGTGCCCAGGAGCGCCTCCGGGGTGGTGCCGAGCAGGGCCGCGAAGCCCTGATTGGCGAAGGTGATGCGGCCTTCCGCGTCGCGCTGGACGACGAGCTCGATCTGCGCCTCGACGAGGCTGCGATAGCGCTCCTCGCTCTCGGAGGTGCGCCAGACGAGATCGTGCAGGCGCTCGACTTCGCCCTCGCGCCGTCGCTGGATCCGGCGATGGCCGCTCCAGCGCGCCGCCAGCCAGGCGAAGGCGGCCCCGAGACCGATCACCGCGCAGAGCCACACCATCCCGCATCCTCCAGGGCACGCATCGATGCGCGAGAGTGGCGGGTGGAACTGAAAGATGAGTGGGGAAAGTGGCTTAGCGGCGCCTATGGCGGACCGGACGATTTCGACGGAAGGCGGCAACGTACCGTTAACCGCGATGCCTCATGCGGCGGCCGGGCGCCGGTCCGAGCGGCTGCGGTAGGACAGGGCCTCGGCAAGGTGGAGCCGGCGCACCCGCGCCTCGCCATCGAGATCGGCGAGGGTCCGGGCGACGCGCAGGACTCGGTGGAAGCCGCGGGCAGAGAGCCGCATCGCGTCGGCGGCGTCGCGGATCAGCGCCATGCCCTCGGCGTCGGGCCGCGCCGCCTCCTCGATCAGGGTTGCCGGGCAGGAGGCGTTGGTGGTGCCGGGGGGCTGGCCGGCTTCCGCATAGCGCCGCTCCTGGCGGGTGCGCGCCGCGGCGACCCGGGCCGCGGCCTCCGCCGAGCCTTCCTCCGGCGGCGGCAGGATCAGGTCGGCCGCGGTGACCGCCGGCACCTCGATCTGCAAATCGATCCGGTCGAGGAGCGGGCCGGAGAGCCGGGCCTGGTACTGCGCGACGCAGCGCTCGTTGGGGCCGCGCCGGCAGGCGAAGCCCGGCTCCGTCGCCTGGCCGCAGCGACACGGATTCATTGCCGCGACGAGCTGGAACCGGGCCGGATAGGTCACCCGGTGGTTGGCGCGCGCGATCATCACCGTCCCGGTCTCGAGGGGCTGGCGCAGGGAATCGAGCACCTGGCCGTTGAATTCCGGCAGCTCGTCGAGGAAGAGCACGCCGCCATGGGCGAGCGATACCTCCCCCGGCCGGGCGCCGATGCCGCCGCCGACGAGGGCCGCCATCGAGGCCGAGTGGTGGGGCGCGCGGAACGGCCGGCGGTTCGACAGCGCGCCGTCCTTCAGCGTGCCGGCCACCGACTGGATCATCGAGACTTCGAGCAGCTCGCGCGGCCCGAGCGGCGGCAGGATCGAGGGGAGCCGGGCGGCGAGCATCGACTTGCCGGCCCCGGGCGGGCCGTTCATCAAGAGGTTGTGGCCGCCCGAGGCCGCGATCTCCAGGACGCGCTTGGCGCCCTCCTGGCCCTTGATCTCGCGCAGGTCCGGCAGCGGACCGGCGGGGGCGGCCACCGCCGGCACCGGGCGGGCCATCACCTGGCTGCCCTTGACGTGGTTGGCGAGCTGGATCAGCGAGCGCGGCGCCAGCACGTCCATGTCGCCGGCGGCCCAGGCGGCCTCCGGGCCGCTCGCCGCCGGGCAGATCAGGCCGAGGCCGCGGGCATTGGCCGCCATGGCGGCCGGCAGCACGCCGGCCACCGCCGTGAGGCTGCCGTCGAGGGCCAGCTCGCCGAGCACGCAGTAGCCGGAGAGCGCGTCCGCCGGCAGGGCGCCGATCGCGCACATCACCCCGAGGGCGATCGGCAGGTCGTAATGCGAGCCTTCCTTCGGCAGGTCGGCAGGCGCGAGGTTGACGGTGATGCGCTTGGCCGGCAGCGCCAAGCCGGAGGCGATCAGGGCCGAGCGCACCCGCTCGCGGGATTCCGCTACCGCCTTGTCGGGCAGGCCGACCACGTTGAAGGCGACCGCGCCGGGCGTGATCTGCACCTGCACGTCGACGGCGCGCGCCTCGATCCCCTCGAAGGCGACGGTGGCGACGCGGGTGACCATGCGGGAGGGCCTTCGGGCTGGCTGGCTGCCGCAACGTTAGTTCGCAGGCCATGCCGGCACAACCCGGAACCGCAAAAGAGCTTTCCGGACACGAAAAAGCCCGGCGCGAAGCCGGGCCATTTCCTCTCGTCCCTCGGGCCGGCAGCACCTGAGCGGCGCTCAGCCCTCGGGAAAGGCGTTACGCCTGGGCGGCCTGCAGGCCCTTCACGCGGGCGGCGAGGCGCGAGACCTTCCGCGAGGCGGTGTTCTTGTGCACGATTCCCTTCTGGGACGCGCGCATGATCTCCGGCTCGGCGCTGCGCAGAGCGGTCAGGGCGGTGCCGTGATCGCCGGACTCGATCGCCTCCTCGACCTTGCGGATGAAGGTGCGCATGCGGCTGCGGCGCGAGCGGTTGATCGCCGTGCGCTTGGCGATCTTACGGGTCATCTTCTTGGCCGACACGGTGTTGGCCATCGGCGTTCCTCATTCAAAAAAGCGAGGCCCGAGCGATCCCGGCGGGATCGTGGCGTCGCGTGTCAGGGCATGGAAGCACGGGCAACCCGCCGGGCGAAAGCCCGCAGGTCCGCGAGCCGCGGTCTATAGACGCGAGCGCGCGGAACGTCAACGCCGGAACGGATCCGGCTCAGGGCAATCGGGTGAAGGGTCATGGTGCGACGAGCCTGACGAGGTAGTCGTCGTCCCAGCCTGCGGTTTTGAGGGCGAGGCGCATGGAATCCTTGCCCTTTTTGCGGGCTGCGACGTTCACCGCGATGTGGCGGACCGTCAGCATGTTCTCGGGGGCATGAGCAGTACGGATGCGAGACTGATCGTCGTGGAAGGTGACGTCGAGGATCCAATGCAGGCCGTTCTCGATCGCCCAATGCTGCCGGACGGCAGGCCCGAGGCGGTCGGCGCCGAGCGGTGACGAGGTCAGATAGCAGCGCGTCTCACGCTCGATCCTGTTTACCGGGTCACGGGTGCTCAAGTCACGGGTGCTGTCGACGACGATGAGGCTCTTCAACCCCGGCCAGGCGTGGCGCGCCTGGAGCCAGGCGACCTGATGGATGACAGTCACGCGCCGGGTCTCGATCCGCCCGTGATCGCCCTCGACGGTCTCGTGCGTGCTGACGGTGCAATCGGCAAAGTCCCGAGCTTTCTGTTCCTCGACGAAGAGCGTGACGTCCTCGTGCAGCGTGCCCTGGTTGCCCTTGAGCGCCAGGACATAGTCGGCCTTCTTGTCGAGGATCTTGTGGGCGATGGCACGCTGGCAGCCCATCGCATCGATGGTGACGATCGCCCCCTCGATCGACAGGAGGTCGAGCAGGGCCGGGATTACCGCGATCTCGTTGGACTTTCCGCTCACCTTGGTCTGGGCCAGCACCAACCGCTGGCGTGCGGCGAAGGCGGAGACGACGTGAAGGGCATCTCGCGCACCGGCCCGGCCCGAGCGCCGCGAGGTCTTGCCGTCGATCGCGATCACGTCGAGCGGCGTTTGCGTCAGCGTCGCGGCCCAGGCCGCAAAGCAGCGTCGAAATGCGACGGGATCGAGCGCCGCGAAGATGTCACCGAGATGATCGTGGCTCGGCGTGCCGTTCCGGAACGGCAGAAATCGGCGCAGAAGGTCGAGTTTCGTGTGACCGAACCGGGCGATATCGGTGAAGCCTTCAGCCCCCGCCAGGATGGCCAGCAACGCCAGCAGCAGAACCTCGTCCAGGCGATAGGCGACTTTGCCGGGCTGGCGCGGATCGGGCAGGTCCGCGAAATGATCGAGAAACACCGTCGCCTCGAACACCGCCGCTACCGGCTCGCTCGCCTCGTCCATCGCCCGCCTCCTAAACCACGTCGTGGCGGACGACCGATTCAGAGCTTCCGGTCCTTGTCACCTCCCGCATTCACCCGATTGCCCTGGGATCCGGCTTCGGAACGCTCTTCTCGATCAACGGTTGAGGGTCTCACATAGCCACGGGAGATCCTCATGATCCGTTCCGCTTCCCTCCTCGCCGCCGGCCTCCTCGCGGTCTCGGCCGTCGCGGTGCCGCACCAGGCCGAGGCGAAGGGCTGCATCAAGGGCGCCATCGTCGGGGGCCTGGCCGGCAAGGCGGTCGGGCACGGCAAGGCCGGAGCCGCGGCCGGCTGCGCGGTGGGCCACCACAACGCCAACAAGAACCAGGGCAACGGCCAGGCGCAGGGCCAGTAGGGCGCGGGGCCAGTAGGCCGACCCGGCGCGACGGGCTTATATGAGAGGGCGGCACCGACAATGGGGCCGCCCTTTCTCGTGGAGCCCGCATGATGTTGTCCGACGGCGCCCTGGTGCTGTTCTCCGGCGGGCAGGATTCCGCCACCTGCCTCGCCTGGGCCCTCGACCGCTTTTCCCACGTCGAGACCCTCGGCTTCGATTACGGCCAGCGCCACCGGATCGAGCTCGAATGCCGCGAGACCCTGAGGGCGGAGCTGGCCCGGATCGTGCCGGCCTTCGC
Organism: Methylobacterium currus; assembly: GCF_003058325.1. Taxonomy (NCBI): domain Bacteria; kingdom Pseudomonadati; phylum Pseudomonadota; class Alphaproteobacteria; order Hyphomicrobiales; family Methylobacteriaceae; genus Methylobacterium; species Methylobacterium currus. The sequence goes on along the minus strand of NZ_CP028843.1, from coordinate 3,080,082 downwards.
CGGACGCCTCGGCGACGACCACACGCTGAGCCTCGATGCCCTCGGCGCGGTCTCCGAGACCGCGCTGACCCGGGAGACCGCCATCGCCATGGAGGCGGGCGGCCTGCCCAATACCTTCGTGCCGGGCCGGAACCTCGTCTTTCTCACCTTCGCGGCGGCCTTGGCCTATCGCCGGGGCCTGCGCCACATCGTCGGCGGCATGTGCGAGACGGACTTTTCCGGGTATCCCGATTGCCGCGACGACACGATCAAGGCGCTGCAGGTCGCGCTCAATCTCGGCATGGAGCGCCGCTTCGTGCTGCATACGCCCCTGATGTGGATCGACAAGGCCGCGACCTGGCGGATGGCCCGCGACCTCGGCGGCGAGCCCCTGGTCGACCTCATCGTGCGCGAGAGCCATACCTGCTACCTCGGCGAGCGCGGCGCCCTGCACGCCTGGGGCCATGGCTGCGGCACCTGCCCGGCCTGCGCGTTGCGGGCCTCCGGCTATGCGCGATTCCGCGCCGAGGATGCGTGACGGGCGCTTGCAGGCCGCCCTTCCGTTGCGCACATTGCACCGCAAACACGGGAGGAGAGAACCATGACCGCCTGCATCGTCGGCTGGAGCCACACGCCCTTCGGCAAGCACGATTCCGAGACCGTCGAGAGCCTGATCGTCCGCGTCGCCAACGAGGCGCTGGCCCATGCGGGGATCGGCCCGCAGGACGTCGACGAGATCGTGCTCGGCCACTACAATGCCGGCTTCACCCCGCAGGACTTCACCGCCTCCCTGGTGCTCCAGGCCGATGACGGGTTCCGGTTCAAGCCGGCGACCCGGGTCGAGAATGCCTGCGCCACCGGCTCCGCGGCGGTGCATCAGGGCATCAAGACCATCGAGGCGAAGCGTGCCCGGGTGGTGCTGGTGGTCGGCGTCGAGCAGATGACCCGCACGCCCGGCCCCGAGATCGGCCGCACCCTGCTCAAGGCCTCCTACCTGCCGGAGGACGGCGACAACCCGGCGGGCTTCGCTGGCGTGTTCGGCAACATCGCCGGCGCCTATTTCCAGCGCCACGGCGACCAGTCCGACGCGCTCGCCATGATCGCCGCCAAGAACCACCATAACGGCGTCCAGAACCCCTACGCGCAGATGCGCAAGGACCTCGGCTTCGAGTTCTGCCGCACCGAATCGGACAAGAACCCCTTCGTCGCCGGCCCGCTGAAGCGCACCGACTGCTCGCTGGTCTCGGACGGCGCCGCCGCCGTGGTGCTCGCCGACACCGAGACGGCGCTCCGCATGCGCCGTGCCGTGGCCTTCCGGGCCACCGCCCACGCGCAGGACTTCCTGCCGATGTCGAAGCGCGACGTGCTGAAGTTCGAGGGTGCCGCCACCGCGTGGGCCCGTGCGCTGGCTCAGGCCGGCATCACCCTCGACGACCTGTCGCTGGTCGAGACGCACGACTGCTTCACGGTCGCGGAACTCATCGAGTACGAGGCGATGGGCCTGACCAAGGAGGGCCGCGGCGCCGACGCGATCCGCGAGGGCTGGACCACCAAGGAGGGCAAGCTGCCGGTCAACCCGTCCGGCGGGCTGAAGGCCAAGGGCCACCCGATCGGCGCCACCGGCGTGTCGATGCACGCCCTCTCGGCGATGCAGCTCTGCGGCGAGGCCGGCGGCATGCAGATCCCGGACGCGACGCTGGCCGGCGTGTTCAACATGGGCGGCGTCGCGGTGGCGAACTACGTCAGCGTGCTCGAACGCATCAAGTAGCCATACAGAAAAGGGGCGGCAGGACCGTGACATCCTTCCTGGTCCTGCTGCTCACCTACACGATCAGCCAGTTCGACCGCGGCTTCCTGGCGATGGTCGCGCCCGATCTCGGGCCCGACCTCGGCCTTCAGCCCTCGGACCTCGCGCTCCTGTCGGCGGGCTGGTTCCTGGCCTTCGCGGTGGGCCAGGTGCCGACCGGGCTCCTCCTCGACCGGATCGGGCCGCGGCGCACCGTGTCGGGGTTCCTGGTCGCCGCCGCCCTCGGCACGGCCTGCCTCGGCCTTGCCCAGGGCTTCGCCGGCGCCGCGGCCGCGATGGCGCTGATCGGGCTGGGCTGCGCGCCGGCCCTGATGGGCGGGCTCTACCTGTTCGGGCGGGTCTATCCCCCTGAGCGCTTCGCCATGCTGTCCTCGCTGATGATCGGCTTCGGCACGGCGGGCGACCTTCTCGGCTCGACCCCGCTGGCGCTGGCGAGCCACGCCTTCGGCTGGCGCGCGATCCTGTTCGGGCTCTGCGCCGTCACCCTGCTGGCGGCCGGGCTGGTCCTGTGGCTGATCGTCGATCCGCCGCGCCTCGCCGACCCGCCGCGGACCTCCGTCTGGCGCGGCTTCGCCGAGGTCGCGCGGATGCGGGCCCTGTGGCCGGTCTTCCCCGTGGTCTTCGTCAGCTACGCCGTCGTGATCGCCACCCGGTCGCTCTGGGTCGGCTCCTATCTCGGCAGCGTCCACGGCCTCGGCGCGCTCCAGCGCGGCAACGGCACCCTCGCCATGAGCGCCGCGATGGCGATGGGCGCCATCGGCTACGGGCCGCTGGAGCGCCTGGTGCGCGACCCGAAGCGCACGGCGCTCGGTGGCTGCCTCGTCACCGGCCTGGCCCTCTCGGGCCTCGGCCTGTTCGGCGGCGGCTCCACGGCGCTGGCGGTCGCCCTGCTGGCGCTGATCGGCGCGGCGGGCCTGAGCTACGGGATCCTGATGGCCCATGCCCGGCGGTTCTTCCCCGCCCCCCTGCTCGGGCGCGGCGTCGCCCTCATGAACATCGTCTTCATGGGCGGGGCGGCGGCAGCGCAGGGATTCTCCGCCCTGTTCGTGCTGGGCACCGGCGGGCTCGCCCCGGACGCGCTCTACGGCCGGCTGTTCCTGGCCTACGGCCTGGCGCTGCTGGCTGCGACAGGGGTGTACGCCTTCGCGCCGCGGGAGCCGGTGTTCGGGCAGATCGTTCCCGTCGATCCGGGCCGGGGATCGCCCGAGCCTATCCCGCCTCGCCCGGCGTCCGAGCCCGCAGGGCCAGGGCGTGCAGGCCGCGCTTGAAGGCGTCGTCGAGGAGCGCGTTCACCATGCGGTGGCGCTCGACCCGACTCTTTCCCTCGAAGGCGGCCGACACCACATCCAGCCGGAAATGAGTTTCCCCCCCTCCCGCCAGCCGGAATGGCCGGCATGCTGGTGTGATTCGTCGACGACGCTGAGCGCCGTCGGCGCCAGCCGCTCCTCCAGCGTCGTCCTGATCCAGTCGCCCAGGCTCATCGCGCACCCGTCCTTAACCTGCTTCGGCTCGACTGACCGGAGCGGGCTGTCCCCGTCAAGCCGTTCGGTTCCGCCTGCGGCATCAGGCCCGAAGGCCTTGTGCCCGCCCCGCCGCCCCTCATAATCGCCCCGTCATGGATCTGAACTCGCCCCTGTTCGACCGCATCCGCATCCGGCCCTCCTGCGACGAGCCGAAGAAGGCCGAAGGTCCGGCCTGCGAACGGCCGGGCTGCACCCAGCCCGGGCTGCACAAGGCGCCCAAGGGGCGCAAGCAGGAGGGCCAGTACTGGCGCTTCTGCATGCAGCACGTGCGCGAGTACAACGCTGCCTACAACTACTTCGACGGGATGAACGATGCCGCCGTCCAGGCCTACCAGAAGGACGCGGTGATCGGGCATCGCCCGACCTGGGCGATGGGCGTCAATCCCGGTGCGAAGGCCGGCCCGAAGCCCGACGCAGCCCAGCGCGACTGGGACTACGTCGATCCGCTCGGCATCCTGCGCGGCGAGGGCGCCGGCCCGGCCTCGCGCCGCGCCCGGGCGGAGCCGCCGCCGCCGCGCTACTCGGCCCCGGTGCGCAAGGCCCTCGACGTGCTCGGCCTCGACGAGAGCGCCGACACGGCCGCCATCAAGGCGCAGTACAAGGTGCTGGTGAAGCGCTTCCACCCCGACGCCAATGGCGGCGACCGCTCGTTCGAGGACCGCCTGCGCGACATCATCAAGGCCCACGACACCCTGCGGGCCGCCGGGCTGTGCTGAGCCGGGGACGGGCGAGGATCCGATGGGCACGGATCTCGCATCCCTGATCCGCGGCGGGAGGGGCTCGAAACCCGGCGCCTCCCCCATATATCCGGGTCAGGCACGTTTGCGCCGGCTTCCCCCGCAGATTATTGACATGCGGCGCCCGCCGGTCACCCCGCGCCGTCGCGACACCCGCAGGACGCCCATGGAGGGCCAAGCCTGCCCCGACGAGGCTCCGTATGCTTGCTGAGAATACGCCACCCGCTCTCCCGGACACGACCGTCTCGGTGCGCAAGGTGTTCGGGATCGATTCGAACCTCGAGGTGCCGGCCTTCTCGGCCACCGACGAGCACGTGCCGGATCTCGACCCCGACTACCTGTTCGACCGCGAGACCACCCTGGCGATCCTGGCCGGCTTCGCCCGCAACCGCCGGGTGATGATCACCGGCTATCACGGCACCGGCAAGTCTACCCATATCGAGCAGGTCGCCGCCCGCCTGAACTGGCCTTGCGTGCGCATCAACCTCGACAGCCACGTCTCGCGCATCGATCTCGTCGGCAAGGACGCGATCGTGCTGCAGGATGGCAAGCAGGTGACGGCCTTCCAGGACGGCATCCTGCCCTGGGCGCTGCAGAACAACGTCGCTCTCGTCTTCGACGAGTACGATGCCGGCCGGCCGGACGTGATGTTCGTGATCCAGCGGGTGCTCGAAGTGTCGGGCCGCCTGACGCTGCTCGACCAGAAGCGCGTCATCCGCCCGCATCCCGGCTTCCGGCTGTTCGCCACCGCCAACACGGTCGGCCTCGGCGACACGTCGGGCCTGTATCACGGCACCCAGCAGATCAACCAGGGCCAGATGGACCGCTGGTCGATCGTCACCACGCTCAACTACCTGCCGCACGACCGCGAGGTCGATATCGTGCTCTCCAAGGCGCCGCATTACCGCGGCGAGGGCGGGCGCGACATCGTCAACAAGATGGTGCGCGTGGCCGACCTCACCCGCAACGCCTTCATCAACGGCGACCTGTCGACCGTGATGAGCCCGCGTACGGTGATCACCTGGGCCGAGAACGCCGACATCTTCAACGATATCGGCTTCGCCTTCCGGGTCACCTTCCTCAATAAGTGCGACGAGCTGGAGCGGGCGCTGGTGGCCGAGTTCTACCAGCGCTCCTTCGGCAAGGAGCTGCCCGAGAGCGCGGTCAACGTCGCGCTGAGCTGACGGCATCGGGAGGGTCGTCCGGCGGCAAGCCCGGCGGACGACCGATCTGCCCCGGCGCTCGCGCAGCAGACCATGATGCTGCGCCCCTTCGACCTCGACTCGCTGAAGAAGTAGCCTCGCCATGTCCATCTCCAACCGCAAGCCCGGCGAGAAGCGCGAGTCCGTCGCCGAGCCGCTGAAGCGCTCGGTGGCCGGGACGCTGCGGGCCATCGCCCGCAAGGCCGAGATCGAGGTCACCTTCGCGACCGACCGGCCGGCGCTCACCGGCGACAAAGCCCGCCTGCCCGAGCCGCCGCGCAAGCTCTCCCCCGGCGACGTCGCGATCCTGCGCGGCCACGCCGATTCGATGGCCCTGCGCCTCGCCTGCCACGACAACGCCGTCCACCGGCGCCTCGCCCCCGAGAACGCCGCCGCCCGCGCGGTCTTCGACGCGGTCGAGCAGGCCCGGGTCGAGGCGATCGGCTCGCGCCGGATGGCCGGCGTCGCCGGCAACCTCACGGCGATGCTGGAGGACCGCTACCACCGCGGCGGCAAGTACGAAGAGATCACCGACCGGGCCGACGCGCCCCTTGAAGACGCCGTCGCCCTGATGGTGCGCGAGCGCCTGACCGGCCAGGCTCCGCCCCCGGCGGCGCAGCGCATCGTGGGCTTATGGCGCGAGTTCATCGAGGACCGGGCCGGGCGCAACCTCGACGGTCTGACGGGAAGCATCGAGGACCAGCGCGCGTTCGCCCGCTCGGTGCGCGACCTGCTCTCCTCCCTCGACATGGCGGACGAGGCCCCCCTCGACCCCGACGATGACGAGAACGACGACGAGAACGAGGCCGAGTCCGACGACCAGCAGGCCGGCGAGGGCGAGGCCGAGCAGCAGAGCCAGGGCGACCGGGCCGAGATGGAGGTCTCGGACGAGGCCTCCGACGAGATCGAGGAGGGCGCCACCGAGGCCGCCGACGCGCCCTCCGGCGAGTTGCCGGAGGATGCCGAGGACGCCGACTCGGAGGAGGCCTCCGAATCGTGGCGCCCGCCGGGTCCGCGCGCGAACGAGCCGCGTGGACCGGACTACAAGGTGTTCTCCCAGAAATACGACGAGGTCGTCCACGCCGAGGACCTGTGCGACGCCGACGAGCTGGCGCGCCTGCGCTCCTACCTCGACAAGCAGCTCGCGCATCTCCAGGGCGTGGTCGGGCGCCTCGCGAACCGCCTGCAGCGGCGGCTCCTGGCGCAGCAGAACCGCGCCTGGGAGTTCGACCTGGAGGAGGGCCAGCTCGACCCGGCGCGCCTGGTGCGCGTGGTGATCGATCCGTTCCAGCCGCTCTCGTTCAAGCACGAGAAGGACACCAACTTCCGCGATACGGTCGTCACCCTGCTCCTCGACAATTCGGGCTCGATGCGCGGGCGGCCGATCACCGTGGCGGCGACCTGCGCCGACATCCTGGCCCGCACGCTGGAGCGCTGCGGCGTCAAGGTCGAGATCCTGGGCTTCACCACGAGGGCCTGGAAGGGCGGGCAGTCACGGGAAGCCTGGCTGCAAGCGGGCAAGCCGCCGACCCCCGGCCGGCTCAACGACCTGCGCCACATCGTCTACAAGTCGGCCGACGCGCCGTGGCGCCGGGCACGCAAGAATCTCGGCCTGATGATGCGCGAGGGCCTGCTCAAGGAGAACATCGACGGCGAGGCGCTGGACTGGGCCCACAAGCGCCTGCTCGGCCGGCCCGAGCAGCGCCGCATCCTGATGGTGATCTCCGACGGCGCCCCGGTCGACGACTCGACCCTCTCGGTCAATCCGGGCAACTACCTGGAGCGCCACCTGCGCTACGTGATCGACGAGATCGAGACCCGCTCGCCGGTGGAGCTGCTCGCCATCGGCATCGGTCACGACGTGACCCGCTACTACCGCCGGGCCGTCACCATCATCGATGCCGAGGAGCTCGGCGGCGTGATGACCGAGAAGCTGGCCGAACTGTTCGACGAGGATGCCGGCACGATGCCGGTGCGCCGGATGGCGGCGGGCGGGCGGCGCTGAGCCGCCCCACCCACCGGGGCCGCGCGGCGGCCCTTGCATCCGCCCCCTTGCATCCGCCCACGCGAAAAACCCCCGGGCGCCGCTGGCGCATCCGGGGGTTTTTCGTGATCGTCGCGAAGGAGGCGTGAGAGGCAGTCCCGGTGAGGAACAGTCCCTTGGCGCCTCCGCCCGAAAGATCAGGCCGCCTCGGCGATCTTCTTCTCGATCTCGCGCTTCAGCAGGCGGGCGTTCTGCGACAGGTCGGTCTCGCCGGCCTTGATCAGGAACGCATCGAGGCCGCCGCGGTGCTCGACCGAGCGCAGGGCGTTGGCCGAGATGCGCAGGCGCACCGAGCGGCCGAGCGTGTCGGAGAGCAGGGTGACGTTGCACAGGTTCGGGAGGAACCGGCGCTTGGTCTTGTGGTTCGAGTGGCTCACGAGGTGGCCGGTGAGCACCCCCTTACCGGTGAGCTCGCAGCGACGCGACATGGTCTTCAATCCTCAACTGGTCTTCGTGCGGAGAGGGACCACGCAACGCGAGAGCCGGGCGTGCTGCGCACCCCGGCCTGAACCGGACCCCGCGAAGTCCCTGGAAAGCACGCGCCTATAGAGGCGGAAGGCGGGTCACGTCAAGGTGCAGGCTCAGGCGCGGGTCCCGCCGCAGTCCACCGCCGGAGCCGTCCGCCGCGAGTCCGAGACGATCCGTTAACCCTGATCGCGTCACGATGAGGCCAGATTCTCCCCGCTTCATCGGTGGCGGGCGACGGTGATCGGGATCGGTTCCCCCAATGCGTTCCAAGGCCTTTCTCTCGCTCGCCCTCGCGGCGGGGCTCGCCCTCCCGGCCGGCGAGGCGACGCCGGCCAAGGCCGCGCGGGGCCGCGCGCCGAAGGCCGGCGAGACCGCCGTCACGGTCGATTACGGCATCATGCTGGCCGGGATGCCGATCGGCACCGCGCAGGTCACCGGGTCGGTGCAGGGCCAGCGCTACACCATGGATGTCAGCGCCCGCCTCACCGGCCTCGTCGGGGCGATCACCGGCGGCTACGGCTCGGGCCGGGCGAGCGGCACGGTGGCGGCCCGGCCGGTGCCGGCCGCCTTCGCCCTCGCCTCCCACAGCGCCAGCGCCTCGATCACCGTGCGCATGGCGCTGGCCCGCGGCAACGTGGTCGCGGCCGATATCGCGCCCCCGCTGGTGCCCGACCCTGAGCGGGTCACGGTCAGCGAGGTGCACAAGCGCGGGATCATCGATCCGGTGAGCGCCCTGATGATGCCGGCCCAAGGGCGCGGCGATCTCACCGACCCGCAGAACTGCAACCGTACCATCCCGGTCTTCGACGGCGCGAGCCGGTTCAACGTGGTGCTGAGCTACGGCGAGACCCGCAGCGTGCAGAAGCCCGGCTATGCCGGCCCGGTCCTGGTCTGCAACGCCCGCTACCAGCCGATCGCCGGCCACCGGCCGGACCGGCCGGGGGTGAAGTTCATGGAGGAGAACACCGAGATGTCGGTGTGGCTCGCCCCCGTCGAGGGCGCGCGGGTGCTGCTCCCCCTGCGCATCGCCGTGCGCACCCAGATCGGCCTCAACATCATCGAGGCGACGCGCTGGGCCCAGAACGGCGGCGGGCCCAGCGCGCCGGACGCGACCGTGCAGGCGGCCGCGCAAGCCCCGGAGACGCCGGCGGACGCACGCTAGGGCCATGCGACCACCGCTCGTGCGACGCGCCCTCCCCCTCCTCCTGCTGCTGGCCCCGCTCCCGGCCCTGGCGAACGGTCCCGGGCGGGACCCCGCGAACGGACCCGATTGCGGCGGCGACGCCTATTCCTCAGCCACGATCGGCACGAACCCGCCGGGACCACTCACGGCCGTGCCCGATACGCTCTGCGCCGACCTGGAGCAGGGCGGGGCGCCCACTCCCCGCATCGAGATCATCGCTCCCGGTCTCGCGCCATCCTCTCCGTACGGCGAGCAATCCCCGTATGGCGATCGGTCCGCGCCCGCCCCATATGACGGGAGGCCGCTGCTCGGGCCACGGCCGCGGGGCGGTCGTGGCCCGGAGCGCTGAAGGGATCGCGCGACGATCCCGGCGCCGGGATCGGGACGGTGCGGCGGCCGCCCCCGGAGCTCGCCCCGAGGATCTTAGTCCAGCCCGATGACGCGCCGTTCCCTTTCTCCGCAGGCCCGCTTGCGCGGCGCCACGGCGGTGCTCGGTCCTACCAATACCGGCAAGACCCACCTCGCCATCGAGCGGATGCTCGGCCACCCGACGGGCATGATCGGCCTGCCGCTGCGGCTCCTCGCCCGCGAGGTCTATCACCGCGTGGTCGAGCGGGTCGGCCCCGAGCGGGTCGCCCTGGTCACCGGCGAGGAGAAGATCAAGCCGAACCGGCCGAGCTACTGGATCTGCACCGCCGAGGCGATGCCGCGGGACAACCAGGTGGATTTCGTCGGCATCGACGAGATCCAGCTCGGCGCCGACCGCGACCGCGGCCACACCTTCACCGACCGCCTCCTGCACCAGCGCGGCCGCGAGGAGACGCTGCTGATCGGCTCGGCGACGATGGAACCCCTGGTCCAGTCGCTGATCCCCGGCATCCACGTCACGACGCGGCCGCGCCTGTCGCAGCTGAGCTTCGCCGGCAGCCGCAAACTCTCGCGCCTGCCCCATCGCAGCGCCATCGTGGCGTTCTCGGCCGAAGAGGTCTACGCGATCGCCGAGCTGCTGCGGCGCCAGCGCGGCGGCGCCGCAGTGGTGCTCGGCGCCCTCTCGCCCCGCACCCGCAACGCCCAGGTCGAGCTCTACCAGTCCGGCGAGGTCGATTACCTCGTGGCGACCGACGCGGTCGGGATGGGGCTCAACCTCGACGTCGACCACGTCGCCTTCGCGTCCAACCGCAAGTTCGATGGAACGCGCTTTCGCGACCTCTCCCCCTCCGAGATGGCGCAGATCGCGGGGCGCGCCGGGCGCCACCTGCGCGACGGCACCTTCGGCACCACCGGGCGCTGCCCCCCGCTCGAGGCCGAGATGGTCGAGGCGCTGGAGAGCCACACCTTCGAGCCGCTGCGGATGCTGCAATGGCGCAACCCGGACCTCGATTTCGGCTCGATCGACGCCCTGCGCCGCAGCCTGGGCGAGCACCCGACCGAGCGCGGCCTGACCCGGGCCCCCATCGGCGACGACGAAGCGGCCCTCGACCTCCTCGCCAAGGAGGACGACATCCGCGCCTACGCCACCTCGCGCAACGCGGTGGAACGGCTCTGGATGGTCTGCGGCGTGCCGGACTACCGCAAATCCGCGATCCAGACCCATGCCGACCTGATCGCCCAGCTCTTCCGCTTCCTGATGCGCGGCATGGCCGGGCGGATCCCGGTCGACTGGTTTTCCCAGCACGTGGCGATGGTCGACCGCACCGACGGCGACATCGACGCCCTGTCGCAGCGCATCGCCCATGTGCGCACCTGGACCTTCGTGGCGAACAGACCGGACTGGCTCGCCGACCCGGAGCATTGGCAGGGCGAGACGCGTCGGGTAGAGGACAGGCTGTCCGACGCCCTGCACGAGCGGCTGGCGAGTCGATTCGTCGATCGGCGCACCAGCGTGCTGATGCGGCGCCTGAGAGAGAATACCATGTTGGAAGCTGAGATCACCGCGGGCGGCGACGTGACGGTCGAGGGACAGCACGTCGGCCACCTGCACGGGTTCCAGTTCGTGCCGGATCCCGGCGCCGAGGGCCAGGAAGCCAAGACCCTGCGCAGCGCCGCCGAGAAGGCGCTGGCGAGCGAGATCGAGGCGCGGGCCGACCGGTTCGCCGCCGCGGCGGACGCGGCCCTGGTGCTCTCGAACGACGGCACGATCCGCTGGACCGGCAACCCGGTCGCCAAGCTCGTCCCGGGCGAGAAGCTCTACGCCCCCGGCCTGCGGCTGCTCGCCGACGAGCAGCTCACGGGCCCGGCCCGCGAGAAGGTCGAGACCCGGCTGAACGCCTGGCTCAAGGCCCATATCGTGCGCCTCCTCGGGCCGGCCCTCGAGCTCGAGACCGCGGCCGACCTGACGGGGCTGGCCCGCGGCATCGGCTTCCAGGTCGCGGAGGCCCTCGGCGTGCTGGAGCGCGCCAAGGTCCTCAACGAGATGCGCAGCCTCGACCAGGAGGGCCGCGCGGCCCTGCGCAAGCACGGCGTGCGCTTCGGCGCCTACCACATCACCATGCCGGCGCTGCTGAAGCCCGCGCCCCGCACCCTCGCGGCACAGCTCTGGGCCCTGCAGAATGGCGGCCTCGACCAGCGCGGCCTCGACGAGATCGCGCATCTCGCCGGATCCGGCCGCACCTCGATGCCGGTCGACCCTGAGATCGCCAAGGGCCTCTACCGCGCCGCCGGCTTCCGGGTCTGCGGCGGCCGGGCCGTGCGCGTCGACATCCTGGAGCGCCTGGCCGACCTGATCCGCCCGGCGATCGCCTACGTGCCCGGCACCACCCCGGGCGAGCCGCCTCCGGGCGCCGCCGACAAGGACGGCTTCGTGCCGACCGTCGGCATGACCTCGCTGGTCGGCTGCTCGGGCGAGGATTTCGCCTCGATCCTGAAGTCCCTCGGCTACGTCGTCGACCGCCGGCCCGGCCCGGCCATCACCGTCGCCCTGCGCCCGGCCGCCCCCACGGTGCCGGTTCAGGCGAAGTCGGCGGAAGCCGGCGAGGCCTCGGACGAGGCGGGCGAGGCCGCCGAGGCTCCGTCCGAGACGCCGTCGGAGGCCGAGGCCGTGACGGCCGAGGCGGCGCCGGGCGACGAGGCGCTGCCTGAGGAGAGCGTGCAGCACGAGGCGGCCCACGAGGCGTCCTCCGACGAGAGCCCGGCCGCGGAGCCGGTCCGGGCCGAGGCGGCGGAGCCCGCGGCCGAGGCGCCGGCGCGAGATGCGCTCGCCCGGGACGCAGAGGCTCACGAGGCTCCGGCTGCGGAGGCCGCGGTCGAGGCGTCCGTCGAGGCGTCCGCATCCGAGGAGCCGGCCCCGGTCGAAGCCGAGGCTACCGATGCCGCGCCGGTCGCCCATGCCGAGGCGGCCGGGACCACCACGGAGAGCGCCGAGGCTGCGGCGGGCACCGAGACCGGCGAAGCCGCGACGGCGGAGACCACCGAGGCGACGGGCGAGCCCGCCGCACCGGCGGAGCCGATCGTCATCGAGGTGTGGCGGATGCACCGCCACCAGCGCAGCCACGCACCCCGTCACCAGGGCCGCGGCCGGCCGCAGGACGGCCAGCAGCGCGAGGGCCAGCGCGACGGCCGCCCGCGCGGCGGCTTCCAGCGCCCCGATCCGCGCCCGGAGGGCGGCGAGGGAGCGCCGGCCGAGCAGCGCGCCCATCGCGCTCCCCGCGACGGCCAGCGCTGGGGCGATCGGCGCCCGGGCGAGAATCGTGGCGAGAACCGTCCCGCCGGCGAAGGCCGGCCGGAGAACCGCTTCGAGGGCCGCGGGAGCGAGAACCGGGGCGAGGGCCGCCGCGACGGCCGACCCCCGCGCGGGCCGTATCCGGGCGGTCGCGAGGGCGGTCGCGACGGTGGTCGTCCCGGGCAGGACAGGCGCGACGGCGCCCCCCGCAACGGCGGCATGCACGAGGCCCGGCCGCCCCGGCGCGAGCGCGCTCCGGACCCGGATTCCCCCTTCGCCAAGCTTCTCGCCCTCAAGGCGCAGATGGAGGCGAGGGACGGCGACAAGCGCTGACGGGGCCCGATGCGCGCGGACCGGCAGCGTCTCGACAAGTGGCTGTGGTTCGCGCGCTTCGCCAAGACGCGCTCGCTCGCCGCGCGCCTGATCGCCGACGGCTTCGTGCGGGTGAACGGCCAGCGGGCCGACGCCCCGTCGAAGGCGTTGGCGGTGGGGGATGTGGTCACGGTCGCGGCCCAGCACGTCACCGCGGCGGTGCGGGTGCTCGATCTCGGCGAGCGGCGTGGCCCGGCGCCGGAGGCCCGGCTGCTCTATGCCGACCTCTCGGCAGCCCTGCCGCCCGACGAGGCGGGCTGACCGCCATTGCGGGAAAGCGTAGCGCCACGCGAAAGCGTGACGCGAAGGCGACGCTTCCCGGCAACACGCGGCCGCCTTGCAACGGGCGGCTTGCAAGCCCGCCCGCCCGGGTCTAAGGCCCGCCCTCATGCCTGGGCGCCGATGCCGAGCGCCCTTCCCAGCCGTCGAGGTTTCACCAGCCCATGACCTACGTCGTCACCGACAACTGCATCAAGTGCAAGTACATGGACTGCGTGGAGGTGTGTCCGGTCGACTGCTTCTACGAGGGCGAGAACATGCTCGTCATCCAGCCGGACGAGTGCATCGATTGCGGCGTGTGCGAGCCGGAATGCCCGGCCGAGGCGATCAAGCCCGACACCGAGCCGGGTCTCGAGAGCTGGCTGAAGCTGAATGCCGACATGGCGAAGAGCTGGCCCAACATCACCCAGAAGAAGGCCGCCCCGGCCGACGCCAAGGAGTGGGACGGCAAGCCCGGCAAGTTCGAGGCGCATTTCTCGGCCAATCCGGGCTCGGGCGACTGAACGGGTTTCGTCGCAGGTGTCTGGGCGGGGTCCCTGCGATTCTAAGAGGATCGTTGCCGGTTGGTAACGATCCCTGCCGAGATCGCATGACGGGTCTGCGGTCTGCCCGCCAAGCTGGTGAAACAGGGTGCAAGGTGCCTGCGCAGCTATGCCGGGCGCCTGAATTTTTTTGATTTTCAGGCCTCTTCGTGCTAGGTTCCTGATTGCCGTCGCTTGCGTCCGACGTGCAGCCTTCGTCCATTGAGCGGGAATTTTTCGATGGGACGAGGCGGCATGCGATCAGCCGAGGTGGATCTTATGCGGTCCGCAGCGCGTTCGGACGTTCCTTAGCTATGGTTTGACAGGGACTGACGGGCGCCCCTCGGGACGTCCGGCAGGCGCGTATTTTTCGCCGGGCGCCCTGACCCGGATGAACGATCCGGTCGCGGACATTGCCGCGAACGGTGACCTGGAGGCCACCCCCGCATGACGACCGCCAAGAAGACGACAGCCGCCCGGCAGGGCTTCAAGACCGGCGAAGCGATCGTGTATCCGGCTCACGGCGTCGGCCGCATCACGGCCATCGAGGAGCAGGAGATCGCCGGCTACAAGCTCGAGCTGTTCGTGGTGTCGTTCGAGAAGGACAAGATGGTCCTGCGGGTCCCGACCGCCAAGGCGAACTCGGTCGGCATGCGCAAGCTCGCCGAGCCCGAGCTGGTCAAGAAGGCGCTCGACGTGCTCACCGGCCGCGCCCGGGTGAAGCGCACGATGTGGTCGCGCCGGGCCCAGGAATACGAGGCGAAGATCAATTCCGGCGACCTGATCGCCGTCACCGAGGTGGTGCGCGACCTCTTCCGCTCCGACGCCCAGCCCGAGCAGTCCTATTCCGAGCGCCAGCTCTACGAGGCGGCCCTCGACCGGGTGGTGCGCGAGATCGCGGCGGTGAACCGCATCACCGACACCGAGTCGCTCAAGCTCATCGAGCAGAGCCTCGCCAAGTCGCCGCGCCGTGCGAAGGGCGCCGAGGCCGAAGCCGACGGCGAGGACATCCAGGACGAGGCCGAGGCCGCCTGAGCCTCCCCCACCGTTGAGGCGAACGAGAGCCCGGCCATCGCGCCGGGCTTTCGCATGTTCGGATCCCCGCTCCCGACCGTCCGATCCCCCTGCGGACACCCCAGGATAGCCCGCGCACCATTGCATCCCCCAAAGAATCGTGCCGCCGAGGATTTTTTCGCGATGCGGGAACCGACCGTGCGGTCGCGCCGTTGTCGCAGGCCTTGCGGTGTAACGGGCGCGCTCCACGCTGCGCATCGTCCTCATCGCGACACACAGCGCTCACCACAGCGGCGGAGGCGGGGATGGCGGAAATCGCAGGCATACGTCGGCAGTTCGTTCGAGTTGCGATGGATGCCCCCTTCCTCGAGAGGGAAGAAGAGCGCGGCCTCGCGGTGCGCTGGAAGGACGAACGGGACGAGCAGGCCCTGCACCGTCTGATCGCCGCCCATATGCGGCTCGTGATCGCCCTGGCGGGCCGCTTCCGCCATTACGGGCTGCCGATGGCCGATCTGGTCCAGGAAGGCCATGTCGGCCTGATGGAAGCCGCCGCCCGCTTCGAGCCGGAGCGGGACGTGCGCTTCTCGACCTACGCGACCTGGTGGATCCGCGCCTCGATCCAGGACTACATCCTGCGCAACTGGTCGATCGTGCGCGGCGGCACCTCCTCGGCCCAGAAGGCATTGTTCTTCAATCTCCGGCGGTTGCGCGCCCGCCTGATGCAATCGACCGACGAGCGCGTCGGCGACGAGATCCACCGCCGCATCGCCACCGCCATCGGCGTCTCCCGCGAGGACGTGGCGCTGATGGATGCCCGTCTCTCCGGCCCCGACATGTCCCTCAACGCCCCCGTCGGCGACGACGGCGAGGCTTCGGCCGAGCGGGTCGATTTCCTGGTCGACACCTCTCCCCTGCCCGACGAGACCGTCTCCGACGCCGTCGACGGCGAGCGCCGCCTGACCTGGCTGCGGCAAGCCCTCACCGTCCTGTCCGAGCGCGAGCTGCGCATCCTGCACGAGCGGCGCCTCGCCGAGGACCAGGCCACCCTGGAGGCCCTGGGTCACCGCCTCGGCATCTCCAAGGAGCGCGTGCGCCAGATCGAGAACCGCGCCCTCGAGAAGCTGCGCCGCGCCCTGGCCGAGCGCTTCCCGCAATCGAATGCCGGCATGAGCGCTTACGTCTGAAGGTTCCCTCCGGACGACGTCACGACCTCCAGGTCATTCCGGAGCCGCGAAGCGGCGCCCGGAACGACCCGGAGGGCGAAAAGTCCGTCGATGCGGATTCGATCAGTCTTTGCCGACGAGACGGGAGATTGCCGCGTCACGCATCTGCCGATCCTCCCGGTCAGCCTGCCACCACGACCGCCACCTCCACCCCCTCCTCCACCGCCCAGGCGAACCGCGCTCCGTCCGGCAGGACTCGCGACGCCGCGAGCAGCGACAAGCCGGCCCGCGCCAGGCGCCAAGCCGCCCCGTCCTGCGTCAGGCAGACCGAGCGGGGCTCGGCGACGAGGCCCTCGCCGGTCGCCTTCAGGCACGCCTCCTTGACCGACCAGAATTCCAGCGCCCGCCGCGGCCGCGCCCCGGCCGGCAGGCCGCGATAGGTGGCGAGTTCGGCCGGGTGCAGGAAGATCGGCGCCACGCCGTCCCAATCGACCGGCCGGGCGGCGCCCTCGACATCGACGCCGATCCGGCCCGAGGTCGACAGCCCGACCGCGATCCAGCCGCCACCGTGGCTCAGATTGAAGTCGAGGTCGGGCGTGCCGGGCAGGAACGGCCGGCCGCCCGCGTCCCGCTCGAGGACGATCGCGCCTGGGTCGCGGCCGAGCCAGGACCCGAGCAGGTGGCGCAGCAGCCCGTGCGCCGCCGCCCGCTCGTGACGGTCCTGTGCCTGCCGGAAGCGGGCGATGCGCGCCTCCTCGTCCGGCGGCAGGATCAGCCGCTCCGCCGGCAGGGCCGCCGCCGCATCGGCCGGGACCGCCACCGCCAGTGCCCCGCCCGTGAAGATGAGATCCGAGAGTGCCGTCACGCCGCTGCCCCGCCCACCCGAGCTAATGCACCGGCGGACGGGGCGCGTCACGCCTCCTGCAGGTCGTACAGGGCAGTGAGCTCGGCTTCGTCCAGGGTGACGCCGCGGGGAGCCAGCTGCTCGGCGAGCTGTCGCGACGCGAAGGCGATGAAGCTGCGGGTCTTGGCCGGCAAGAGCCGCGAGGTCGTGACGATGTAGACCGGGCTCGGCAGGCCCTGCCACTCGGGCAGCACCCGCTCCAGGCGGCCGCACTCCACGTCGGACTCGACGTCGATCGCCTGCAGGAGGCCGATGCCGTGCCCCGCGAGGGCCAGGCGACGGGCCATGCCCTGGCTGTTGCTGGAGATGGCGCGGCCGATCGGCGCCGAGACCATCTCCTCGCCCCGCTCCAGCGGCCAGGTGCTCGCCGCGGCCGTGCTCGACGCGGAGGGGACGCCGACCATCGTGGCCTGGTGCCTCGCGAGATCGGCCGGACGCTCCGGCCGCCCGGCCCGGTCGAGGTAATCGGGGGCGGCGAACAGGCCGTTCTCGAGCTGCGCCACCTTGCGGGTGATCATCGAAGTCTCCCGCGGCGCCCCGACGGCGAGCGCCAGGTCGTAGCCCTCCTGGGCAAGGTCGACGAGATGGGGCCAGAGATCGAGATGCACCCGCACCTGCGCGTAAAGCCGCGCATATTCCCCCGCGATGGCCGAGAGATGATGCACCACCCACGGATCGGGCGGCGCCGCGATCTTGAGAAGGCCGCTCGGCCCCCTCGCCTGGGCGATCAGCTCGTCGAAGGTGCGCTGCGCCTCTTCCACCAGGCGCGTCGCCTGCTCGTAATAGGCCTCGCCGTGCGGGGTCAGCACCAGCTTGCGGGTGGTGCGGTCGAGCAGGCGCAGGCCGATCGAGGTCTCGAACTGGGTGATGCGCCGGGAGAGGGAGGAGATCGGCACGTCGAGGGCCACAGCGGCCTGGCTGAAGCTCTTCCGTTTCGCGACCTCGACGAAGAGCGCCATGTCACGAAGGACTTGCGGGTGGGCCAAACGGGAACCTCCGGACGGCGGACGGGGGCGCGCGACCGCGCCCTCCGAGCCTGATCCTCTAGATAATAATCTGCAACTCTAGATAAGGAAACTCCGTCTCGCCCCTGCGTCAGCCGTTTGGCGAAAAACGCCTTTCATCGTCTCCGCTTCGAGCGTGCGGTTGGCGCGAGCGCGATGACGCCGGCTCTTCAACCCGAACATGCACAACTGCCAATGCAACCGGTGTTGCGGTCGAGGCTCCGGCGCGGTTGACGCAGGGCGCCTTGACGGGGCAACACCGCGGCGCCGACGCGGACGACGAGGCGTCGGCGGACCGGAGCCCCGCATGTCTCACCCCGTCTCGCCGCTCGCGCCCAAGCACCAGCCCGCCCTGCCGCCGATCGCCGGCGTGCGCCTCGCCACCGCGCAGGCCGGCATCCGCTACCGCGGCCGCACCGACGTGCTGCTGGTCCTGCTCGATCCCGGCACCCGGGCCGCCGGCGTCTTCACCCGCTCGAAATGCCCTTCGGCGGCGGTCGATTGGTGCCGCGAGACCCTGCGCGGCGGGCAATCGGCCCGGGCGCTGGTGGTCAATTCCGGCAACGCCAACGCCTTCACGGGTCTCAAGGGCCGCGAATCGGTGCGCCTCACCGCCGAGATCGCCGGCAAGGCGGCGGATTGCGCACCCGGCGAGGTCTTCATCGCCTCGACCGGCGTGATCGGCGAGCCGCTCGACGCCACCAAGTTCGACGGCGTGCTGGCCGACTGCGCCGGCCGCACCGGCCCCGACGCCGAGCGCTGGGCCGAAGCCGCCCGCGCCATCATGACCACCGACACCTTCCCGAAGCTCGCCACCCGCCGGGTGCGGCTCGGCGGGGCCGAGGTGACGATCAACGGCATCGCCAAGGGTGCCGGCATGATCGCCCCCGACATGGCGACGATGTTGTCCTTCGTGTTCACCGATGCCGACCTTCCGGCCGGGGTGCTGCAGGCGCTGCTTACTCGCGGCGTCGCCAAGAGCTTCAATTGCTGCACGGTCGACGGCGACACCTCGACCTCCGACACCCTGATGCTGTTCGCCACCGCCAAGGCCGGCAACGCCCCGGTCGCGTCCGTGGAGGATCCGGCCCTGGCCGAGTTCGCGCAAGGACTCGACGACCTCCTGATCGAGCTGGCCCAGCTCGTGGCCCGCGACGGCGAGGGCGCGCGCAAGTTCGTCACCGTCGAGGTCGGGGGCGCGACCGACGATGCCTCCGCCCACCGGATCGCGATGTCGATCGCCAACTCGCCGCTGGTGAAGACCGCGGTGGCGGGCGAGGACGCCAATTGGGGCCGCGTGGTGATGGCGGTCGGCAAGGCCGGCGAGCCCGCCGACCGCGACCGGCTGGCAATCTGGTTTGGCGACGTGCGCGTCGCCGTCGAGGGCGCCCGCGATGCCGGCTACGACGAGGAGGCGGCCTCGGCGGCGATGCGCGGCGACGAGGTGACGATCCGGGTCGATCTGGGTCTCGGGGCCGGCGCCGCCCGGGTCTGGACCTGCGACCTCACCAAGGCCTATGTCGAGATCAACGGGGATTACCGCTCGTGAGGGCGGTCGCGATCCTTCTGGCGCTCGTGCTGGCGGCGCCTGCCCTCGCCGAGGAGGCGCCCGGCCGGATCAGCGTCGTCGGCCGGGCGAGCCGGGAGGTGGCGCCGGACTTCGCCACCGTGGAGGTCGCGGTGGAGAGCCGCGGCCCGAATCCGGCCGCTTCCCTCGACCAGAACTCGGCCGCCACCCGCAAGGTGGTGGACCTCGCCGGCGAGTTCGGCATCGTGGGTCCCGACCTCGCCACGGCCTCGGTGTCCCTGCGTCCCGCCAGCAAGACCGTGCGCGATCCCGGCGGGCAGATGCGGGACGTTCCCGACGGCTACCAGGCCACCAACGCGGTCTCGGTGCGGGTGCGCGATCTCAAGCGCCTCGGCGCCCTGATGCGCCGCCTGCTCGACGGCGGGGCCAACCGGATCGGCGGCGTTGCCTTCGGGCTGTCGGATCCCGGCCAGACGGAGAATGCCGTCCGGGCCGACGCGGTGCGGGACGCCCGTCGCCAGGCCGAGACCCTGGCGGAGGCGGCGGGCACCCGCCTCGGCCGCCTCGAGAGCATCGTCTCGCCGCCGCGGGAGGGCGCGCCGGCGCCGGTGCACGCCCGCGCCTTCGCCGCCAAGGCCGCCCCCGGCGGCCTCGCCGTGCCGGTCGAGCCCGGCACGCTCACGGTCGAGGCCGCCGTCGAGGTCACGTACACGATCGCGCCCTGACGGGCGCGACCTCCCCCCTTTCAGGCGAGCCGCCCCCGCATGGCAGATCCTCTCAAGCTCCTCCTCGTGGTGGCGGTCGCCCTCGTCGACACGGACGGGCGCGTGCTCCTGGCACAGCGCCCGCCCGGCAAGCAGCTCGCCGGCCTGTGGGAGTTCCCGGGCGGCAAGATCGAACCCGGCGAGCGGCCGGAGGAGACGCTGATCCGCGAGCTCGCGGAAGAGCTCGGTATCGCCGTGAAGGCCGATTGCCTGGCGCCTCTCAGCTTCGCCAGCCACGCCTATGAGAGCTTCCACCTCCTGATGCCGCTCTATGTCTGCCGGCGCTGGGAGGGGTTCGTGCAGTCGCAGGAGGGGCAGGCGCTCAAATGGGTGCGCCCGCGCGACCTCGCGAGCTACCCGATGCCCCCGGCGGACCTGCCGCTGCTGCCGGCGATCGTCGACCTGCTGGGGCCGTGACGCTCAGTCCCTGAACTCCTCGATCGCGTCGACCTTGCTCGGGTAGAATGCCAGGTACTCCTTGATCGCCGCCACCGCGGGAAACGGCGCCTCGTAGCTCCACACCGCATTCGCCCGCTCGACCCCGCCTGCCGTGAGCGAGTAGTAGCTCGCATCGCCCTTGTGCGGGCAATGCGTGCGGTGCTCGGTGCGCGCGAAGAGGTCCATCTCGGCATCCTCCCGCGGGATGTACTGCACCGGGGCCAGGCTGCCCTCGCGCAGGGTGAGCGCCCGGGTGGTCTCGGCGACGATTGTGCCGCCAAGCATCACGCGGATACGGTGCGGGTTCGGCGTGATCGTGATCGGGTGGTCCGTCATGACGGCTCCTTGCGTTCGACGGTGCCGAGGGCGTCGGCCAGCCGCGCCTGGGCACTGCCCGGCCGCAGCGGCTTCTGCTGGCTCTCGTGCGGCACCCAGCCCGAGAGCCAGATCAGCTCGAAGGTCGCGCGCAGGCGCCCGTCCGGATCGGCGAAGCGCTCGGCGTAGAGGGCGGCAGCCCGCATCAGGGTCTCGCGGCGCAGGCGGCCGCGGCGCTCCCGCAGGGCGTTGGTGAGCCCCATGGCGCGCAGGTCGCGCATCAGCACGAAGGGATCGCCGTAGCGCACCGTCACGGTCTCGACATCGGTCACCGGCAGGGCGAAGCCGGCGCGCTGCAGGAGCCCGCCGAGGTCGCGCACCTCCGCGAAGGGCGCCACCCGCGGGCTCAAGCCCCCCTCGACCTCGCT
Organism: Methylobacterium currus; assembly: GCF_003058325.1. NCBI lineage: Bacteria > Pseudomonadati > Pseudomonadota > Alphaproteobacteria > Hyphomicrobiales > Methylobacteriaceae > Methylobacterium > Methylobacterium currus. The sequence continues at coordinate 3,058,751 of NZ_CP028843.1, read as the reverse complement.
CTCGGCCTGGGCGAGGACCTGGCGCAGCTCCGTCAGCGTGCGGCCGCCGAGCAGGCAGCCGACGAACAACCCGTCCGGCTTCAGCGCCCGGCGGACCTGGACCAGTGCGCCCGGCAGGTCGTTGGCGTGCTGGAGCGCGAGCAGCGACACCGCGAGGTCGAAGCTCCGATCCGCGAAGGGCAGCGCCTCGGGGTCGCCGGCCGCGATCGCAAGGCCGGGGCTGCCCGGCTCGGGAACGGGGGCGAGACGCGTGACGGCGCCGGCCCGGCCGCTGAGCCGCAGCCAGGTCGCCGCCGCCGGCACCGGGGTGGCGAGGTCGAGGGCCTGGGGAAATTCCCGCAGCACCGCGCCGAGACGGTCCGACAGATCGTCGACCGCCCGCGCGACCAGGAAGTCGGCGAAGCCGGCGCGGCGGGCGCGGGCGAGGCGCTTGCGGATCAGGGCGGAGTCGAACAGGAGCGGCGAGGACATCGCCCGCTAGATGGCGCGGACCCGCCCCCGGCGCCAGGGCCTCAGCGACACGAGTCACCGCAGGAGCCCTTTCCCGCAAGAGTCCCTTCTCCGCAAAAGTCCCTTCTCCGCGAGAGTCCCTGCCATGGGCACCCGAAACACCTCCGCGACGATCGCCCCTTGCCGAATTGGTCAGGAAATCCGGTAAAGGTGCAGGCGTGACCCGCCTCGTCCTTCTCCTCCTCGTCCTGACCCTCGCCGTCCCGGCGCTAGCGGCCAGGGCCTATGCCGCCCCCGCGGCGCCCGCGCCGGCCGCCTCCGCCGCCGAGAGCAGGGAGGAGACGGTAGAGCAGGCCCTGTGCCGGCTGATCGAGGGCGCGGCCAAGTCCAAGGGGTTGCCGGTCGCCTTCCTGACCCGGCTGATCTGGCGCGAGAGCAGCTTCCGACCCAGCGTCGTCAGCCGGGCCGGCGCGCAGGGCGTGGCGCAGTTCATGCCCGGCACGGCGCAGGAGCGCGGCCTCGCCGATCCGTTCGATCCCGAACAGGCGATCCCGGCGGCGGCGCGGTTCCTGATCGACCTGCGTGGGCGCTTCGGCAATCTCGGCCTCGCGGCGGCGGCCTATAATGGCGGGCCCGGCCGCGTCTCCGCCTGGCTCGCCGGCACCGGCGGCCTGCCGGCCGAGACCCGCGCCTATGTCGCGGCGATCACCGGGCGCAGCGCCGAGGACTGGGCCGCCGCCGCCAAGGCCGAGCCGAAGAGCGACCTTTCCGAGCCCGAGGACACCCGCTGCCTGCAGGTCACGGCGGCCTTGCGCATCCGCGGGCGCACCGAGACCTTCTTCGCCGAGACCGCGGCGGCGCTCGCGCCCTGGGGTGTCCAGCTCGCCGGCAATTTCTCGAAGTCGATCGCCCTGGCGAGCTTCGGCCGGGCCCGCGACCGCTACGCGGCGATCCTCGGCGACGTGCGCCCGATGATCATCGGCACGCGGCTGCGCCACCGCGGCACGCGGGCCTTCTACCGCATCCGCGTCCCGTCCGAGACCCGCGCCAGCGCCGAGGCCCTGTGCGGCCGCATCCGCGGGATCGGCGGCGCCTGTATCGTGCTGAAAACCTGAGGTTGACGGTTCCTCACCCAAACGGGTGATGACAGGAGGTGAGCGGCCCTGTTTCGTTCACAAGGCGACATCTGTCGCGTGGCGGACGAGCAGGGAGGGAAGCCCCATGAAGTTCGGCGATAGCGTGCCCCGCTGGGCGCGGAGGCGGGTCGAGCGGCATCTGGCGCGCCACGGTGACGGCAAGGTGGTCCGCTGGATGTCGTTCACAACGGAGCACCCGCGGGTTCGGGCCGAGGCGGAGCCTTTCGAGACCGGCGGAAACGTCCTGCCCTTCCTCCGCCGGAATCCGGTCGCGGAGGACGGCCGCGCGACTCCGGCCCTCGACGCGACGGGGTCGTGATTCTGACCTAGAGTTATAGGATGCCGGCCCCGGAGGATGGCGCCGGCTCCTCTTACCCCGGCGCGCTACGGCCGGCCCTGCCCGATCTGGTCCAGCAGCGCGGCGAACCATGGCGCGGCCGGATCGAAGGCCTTTCCGCCGCGGATGCGCGGGAACTCGATCGCCCGCAGGCGGCCGCCCTGGTCCTCGTCGTGGCCGATGACGCCGGAGACGCCCTTCAGGCCGCACTCGACCGCGAGGTCGACCATGCCCTGGATCAGCCGCAGGTCGGCCGGGTTCGGCGCCGCCGAGCGGCAGAAATGGCCCGACTTCACGACCAGGGTCTTCTCCGCCCCGATCATCGGCGCGAAGCGATCGGCGAACCACTTGCCGACATTGATGGTGTCGATCTTGACGTGGCCGAACGGATCGCGGCCCAGCACCTCGCCGCGGCCCTCGATCTCCGCCACGATCTCGTCGAGGCCGGCGCCCTCGCTCAAGAACACCGTGACGCAATCCTTGGCGTCGAGCCGCTCTTTGAGCCGCGCGGCCTCCCGCTCGATGTCGAGGGGCATCTCCGGCAGGTAGACCGCGTCCACCTCCTTGTGCGCCCGCTCACACCCGAATTCCGGCAGGAAGGCGGTGCGGTCCAGGCGCTCGCGGTAGGCCCGGGCCGTCGCGGCGGTGAGCCAGCCGCATTTGCGGCCCATGATCTCGTGGACGATCAGCATGCGCGGGTTGGCGCTCTGCTCGTTGACGATGTTCTCGGCGAAGATCGCGCCCTGCTCCGCCGCCGTCCAGGCGCCCAGCGTCTGGCGGATCGGCACCACGTCGTTGTCGATGGTCTTCGGCAGGCCGACCACCGTCAGGTGGTAGCCGTTCGCCTCCAGATAGGCCGCGAGATCGGCCGCCGTGGTGTTGGTGTCGTCGCCGCCGATCGTGTGCAGGATCGTGATCCGATCGTGGGCGAGCCGCTCGGCCGCCACCTTCAGCGGGTCCTGCCCCTCCTTGACGAGGCCGCGCTTCACGCAATCCTTGACGTTGGTGAGCTTGATCCGGCTGTTGCCGAGCGGGGAGCCGCCGTGGCGCAGGAGCACCTCGGCTTGAGCCCGCACCTCCGGGGTGACGGGGAGGTGGTCGCCCAGCAGCAGGCCCTTGTAGCCGCTGCGATAGCCGATGATCTCGGCCTCGGGCGCGAGGTCGGTGTAGCGGGCGATCAGCCCGCCGACCGCCGCCGACAGGCAGGGGGCGAGGCCACCGGCGGTGAGCATGGCGATCTTCTGGGTGGACATGGTGGGCTCCGCATGACGACGCGAGGTCCACATTGGGCCGGACGGCCCGCCGGTCCAGCCCCGAATCCCAGTGTCTCTCGCAAAACTCCCGTTACCGCCGCTGCTCGCCCTGGCGACGTCGGCGGAGCGGGAGTTTTGCGAGGTGCACTCAATCCTTGTCGAGGCTGAGGTCCGGCGCCTCGGGATTCTTCATGCCGACGACGTGGTAGCCGGCATCGACGTGCAGGATCTCGCCGGTCATGCCGCGGGACATGTCGGAGATCAGATAGGCGGCGGTCTCGCCGACCTCGTCGATGGTCACCGTGCGCCGCAGGGGAGCGTTGTACTCGTTCCACTTCAGGATGTAGCGGAAATCGCCGATGCCCGAGGCGGCGAGCGTCTTGATCGGGCCGGCCGAGATCGCGTTGACGCGGATCTTCTGCGGCCCGAGATCGGCCGCGAGGTAGCGTACCGACGCTTCGAGCGCCGCCTTGGCGACGCCCATCACGTTGTAGTGCGGCATCCACTTCTCGGCGCCGTAATAGGTCAGCGTGAGCAGGGAGCCGCCGTTGCGCATCAGCTTCTCGGCGCGCTGGGCGATCGCCGTGAACGAGTAGCAGGAGATCAGCAGCGACTTCGAGAAATTCGCCTCGCTGGTCTCGATGTAGCGGCCGGTCAGCTCGTCCTTGTCCGAGAAGGCGATGCAGTGGACGACGAAGTCGATCCCGTCCGGGAAGTGGCGGCCGGTGGCCTCGAAGGCCGCATCGATCGAGGCCGGGTCGGTCACGTCGCAATGGCCGACGACCGCCGCGTCGAGCTCGCGGGCGAGGGGCTCGACGCGCTTCCGCAAGGCCTCGCCCTGATAGGTGAAGGCCAGCTCAGCGCCATGTTGGCGCGCGCTGCGGGCGATGCCCCAGGCGATCGAGCGGTTGTTGGCGACGCCGAGCACGAGGCCGCGCTTGCCGGCGAGAAGCCCGGTCTTGAGGGAGCCGGCCTGCCCGTCTTCCTGTACCTGTGCCCGGTTCGAGTCAGCCATGAGTCACCCAAAGAACAGCCGCCACGGGAGGCCGACGGCGGCCAGCTGGACCCGGCCGTGCATGGCTCCCCAGCGGTTTCCTTAACCGACGCCCGCGGGCGACGGAAGTGCGCCGGCTCCGGTAAAGCCGCGGACGCCCTCAGGTTCAGCTCGTCGCCGTTGCGGCCCGGCGCTTGCGGGCGAACTCGGTCAGGGCCTCGTCGGCGCTGGCCGGCAGGGTCACGGCGATCGTGGCCAGCAGGTCGCCGCGGGTGCCGTCCTTCTTCGGCAGGCCCTTCCCGCGCAGGCGGAACACCCGGCCCGAGCTGGTCATGGCCGGGATCTTCATCTCGACCGCGCCGGTCAGGGTCTGGATCCGGATCGGCCCGCCCAGCACCGCGTCCTCGAGCGGAACCTCGGCGGTGGTGCGCAGGTCCGAGCCTTCGACCTGGAAGCGCGGATCGGCGCCGAAGCGGATGGTCAGCAGCGCGTCGCCCGGCTCGGCGCCGTGGGCGCCCGGATAGCCGAGGCCGCGCAGGCGGATCACCTGCCCGTCGACCACACCCTTGGGCACCACCACGTCGACCTCGCGGCCGCTCGGCAGGTTGAGGCGCAGCTTCGCCTCACCTGCGACCTGATCAAGGGTGACGGTCAGCTCGGCCGCGACGTCCTCGCCCTTCTGGGGCGCGGCGCGGCCGGCGCCGCCGGCGGTGCGGAACGCCTCGCCGAACAGGTGCGAGAAGATGTCCTCGCCAAAGCCGCCGGCCCCTCCGCCGCCCGCACCACCGCGGGCCCGGGCCATCGACTCGAAGTCGAATCCAGCCCCGCCGCCGCGGCCGGCGCCGCCTCCGCCGAACCCCTCGAAGCCGGTGAAGCGGGGCTTGCCCTCGCCGTCGATGGCGCCGCGGTCGAACTGCTCGCGCTTCTTGGCGTCGCCCAGGATCTCGTAAGCCTGGTTGACCTCGGCGAAGCGGTCCTGCGCCTTGGCGTCGTTCTTGTTGCGATCGGGGTGGTAGGCCTTGGCGAGCTTGCGGAAAGCCTTCTTGATGTCCGCCTCGTCGGCCGAGCGGCTCACGCCGAGTACGTCGTATGGGTTGCGCATGGCGATCCGATGGCGATTCGAGCGGCGCCAGCCCGGGGCATGACCGCCTGAGCGAAGCCGCTGCGTGAAAACGATGAGCCTTATCTGGCGACCGTGTTGCTGGATTGCAACGCAGGCGGCGCAGGAGAGGTCAGGTTACGTCAGTTCCCGCAGGAGCGCCATTTCTCTCGGCACCGCTTCACGGGTGCCGCCAACTCCTGGCGCCGCCCGGCTCAGCCCGGCTTCGTCGTCGTCTTCAGGCTCTTCAGCTCCCAGGCCCCCCCGGAGGGCCGGCAGCCGGTGCCGCGCACGAAGCGGTTGCCCGAAGGCCCGATCACCGAGGCCAGGAAGCCGCGGCAGATCTCGTCGTTCTTCACGAAGGGCAGCCCGGTCGGGTTGACCATGCCGCGCATGCCCGAATCCGGGTTGTCCCATTTCACCGGCTGGCCGTTGCCCTGGGGATCGAGCGCCACGGAGAGCGCCGCCTTGGCGCGGCGCCAATCCTCGCCGGACAGGTCCGAACCGAAGTTCTTCGGCGCCGCGGGCTCGATGCTGCCGGTGCTCTCCGGCTCCGGCGGCGCCACGTCCACCTGCGGCGTGAACATGATGAGCGGCTGGCTGCAGCCGCCGCTCGCCAGGACGCTGCCCAGGGCGCTCGCCGCGACGACGAGCCCGAGCGTCACCGAACCGACTTTACATGCACCGCGACGCATTACACCTGTTCTCACGACCGGACGGCCCGCCGCGACGCATGAGGATGCGACGCCGGCCCGCCCCCGGTTCCGGTTGTCACATTGGCACTGAAGCCACTTGGGTAAGGACGATGCCGTGGACGGGTTAACGAAAGATGATTTCACCCAGAACCCGGATCCCTGGGGCCTGTTCCGGCAGTGGTTTGCCGACGCGCAGGCCTCGGAACCCGAGGATCCGAACGCCATGGCGCTCGCCACGAGCGGCGCCGACGGGCTGCCGGACGTGCGCATCGTGCTCCTGAAGGACGCCGACGAGCGCGGATTCGTGTTCTACACCAACACCTTGTCGATGAAGGGGCTGGAACTCTCGGACAATCCGCGCGCCGCCCTCGTGCTGCACTGGAAGAGCCTGCGCCGCCAGGTGAGGGCCCGCGGCACCGTGACGAAGGTCGAGGACGCCGAGGCCGACGCCTATTTCGCCACCCGCGCCCGCGACAGCCGCCTCGGCGCCTGGGCGAGCCGCCAGTCGCAGCCCCTCGACAGCCGCGAGACCCTGATGCGGGCCGTCGAGGAGGTGGGCGCGCGCTTTCCCGGCGAGACCGTGCCGCGCCCGCCCCACTGGACCGGCTACCGCATCGCCCCGGTGACGATGGAGTTCTGGCAGGACGGCGCCTATCGCCTGCACGACCGGGTCCGCTTCACGCGCCGGGACGGAGGCTGGCAGGGGACCCGGCTCTATCCCTGATCGGTGACGCGCCGGAGCTTTGCTGCGGCGCGGCGAGCCCTGGATTTCCGGGGCGCCGGGCCCTACCCTGGGGCTCTCCGCGCCGCGCGCCAGCCGCCGGCGCCCCGCACCGGACATCCCGAGGAACGGCCGTGGCCCAACCGTCGAACGAACGCCGCCGCGTGATGCTGCTCACCGGCGCGAGCCGGGGCATCGGCCACGCCACCGTCAAGCGCTTCTCGGCGGCGGGCTGGCGCGTCATCACCTGCTCGCGCCACTCCTTCCCGGAGAATTGCCCGTGGGAGATGGGGCCGGAGGACCACCTCCAGGTCGACCTCGCCGACCCGGACGACACGATCCGCGCCGTCAAGGAGGTGGCCGGGCGGCTCGAAGCCGAGGGCGGGCTGCTGCATGCCCTGGTCAACAACGCCGGCATCTCGCCGAAAGGCGCCGGGGGTGCGCGGCTCGGCGCGATCGACACCCCGTTCTCCGACTGGCAGCGGGTCTTCCAGGTCAACTTCTTCGCCCCGATCCTGCTCGCCCGGGGCCTGTGCGAGGAGCTGACCCGGGCGCGCGGCTCGATCGTCAACGTGACGTCGATCGCCGGATCGCGCGTCCATCCCTTCGCGGGGGCGGCCTACGCCACCTCGAAGGCGGCGCTCGCCGGCCTGACCCGCGAGATGGCCTCCGATTTCGGCCCCCTGGGCGTGCGGGTGAACGCGATCTCGCCCGGCGAGATCGACACCTCGATCCTGTCGCCGGGCACCGACAAGCTCGTGGCGCAGATCCCGCAGCGCCGCCTCGGCACGCCCGACGAGGTCGCCAAGGCGATCTACTTCCTGTGCACCGAGGCCTCGTCCTACGTGAACGGCGCCGAATTGCACATCAACGGCGGCCAGCATGTCTGAGCGGCGGGCATTCGCCGTCGCGCTCGCCTGCGGCGGCCTTGCCGCCCTGCTCTCCGCGGCGCACGCCGCTGCCGAGCCCCGGGTCACGCTCCTCGACCTGCCGTTCCGGGTGACGCAGCTGCGCGATGCGGGCAGCGAGGCGGCGCTGGCCGTCACGACCGCCGGGCTGCCGCAGCTGCCGCGCAAGGCCGGCCCGGTCGCGGTCGTGTGGGGCGAGGGCGGCGCGGCCGTCCTGACGCTGTCGGGCAACCGGATCGCGGTCGTGTCCCTTCCCCTCGACGCGATCGAGGGCCTGACCGTCGGCGAGACGCCGAAAGGCGCTCTGCCGGGCACGCGCCGGGTGCTGGCGGGGCCGGTCAGCGCCTACCTGTCGGGCCCGAGCCGCGGGCCGGACGGGCGCCCGGGCGCCGCGGGCGTGACATTGCGCGAGCGCCAGACGGTGACGATGAGCGCCGACCCGAAGCCCGTGCCGGTGGTGACCGCGACGGTGCCGCCGGGGAGCGGTGCGGTGTTCTCCGCCGATACCCTGCGGCCGGTCGAGATCGACGGGGCGCTCCACCTGCTGGCGCTCGGCGAGCACCCGGAGGGCACCGGGCTCTCGCTCATCGGGCGCCAGGACGGCACCTGGCGGGTCCGGGCCGAGACCCCGTCCGAGCCGGGTCCCCTCGCCCTCGCGGCCGACCTCCCGGGCCCGACGCCCGGCGCCGTGCTGGTGCGCGGCGCGGAGGGCCGGCTCGAACACTGGAGCCTCGCGGGCGGCAAGCCCACACGGCTGGCGCAGGGCGGCAAGGGTGGCGACGGCAAGGGGGCTGACGGCAAGGGGTTCGCGGCCCCCGGTGCCGTCCTCGGGAGCGAGCTGGTGGTGGCGTCCCGCGACCGCGCCGCCCTCGCCTATGTGTCGCTGAAGGACCTGACCGAGCGCGCCCGCGCGAGCCTGCCGGCGCCGGTCGGGGCCGGCCTCGCGGTGCTCGGCCGGCAGGTCGTGGTGGCCTTGGCCGATGGACGGCTCGCCACGGTGCAGGATGGGGATGCGCAGCCTTGAATGCGGATGCCGAGGACCCGGCCTGGCGCCGCCGCTACCCCCTTCGCCCCTTCCTCGCCGCCTCCGCGGCGGTGGTGCGCGACGGACGGGTCCTGCTCGCCGCCCGCGGCCAGGCGCCGATGCGCGGGATCTACACCCTGCCGGGCGGACAGGTGGAGGTGGGCGAGAGCCTGGCCGAGGCGGCCTTGCGCGAGCTGCTCGAGGAGGTCGGGGTGGTGGCCGAGGTGGTCGCGGGCCTGGACCCCCTCGAGGTGATCGAGCGCGACGCCGACGGCGCGGTGCTGCACCATTTCGTGATCCACCCCCACGCCGCCCGCTGGCGCCACGGCGAGCCGACGACCGGGCCGGAAGCCCTCGACTTGCGCTGGGTGACGCCGGCGGAGGCGCGCGACCTGCCGACCACCCAGGGCTTGCACGGGGTGATCGCCCAGGCCCTCGCGGCGGTGGGAGACGGGGCATGAAGCGCGCCGTCATCCTGGCCGCCTGCCTGGCCGCGGCGATGCCCGCACTCGCCCAGACCCGGCCGAAGCCCGCCGCTCCCAAGGCGCCCGAGAAGGAGGCTCCCGCCCCTCCCCCGCCGGCCGACGCACCGGCGCCCTATGACCGCGACCTCCTGCGCCTGTCGGAGATCATCGGCGCGCTGAGCTTCCTGCGCGAATTATGCGGCAACCCCGACGCGCCGGAATGGCCCGCCCGGATGAAATCCCTGCTCGATGCCGAGGGCACCAGCCCGGGCCGGCGCGACCGCCTGGCCGGGGCCTATAACCGCGGCTATGGCGGCTACGCCGTCACCTACCGGGTCTGCACGCCCTCGGCAGTCGAGGCCGCCACCCGCTTCATCGCGGAGGGCGAGCGCCTGTCGGTCGCCCTGGCCGGGCGTTTCGGCGGCTGACCGCCTCCCTGTTGCGGGATCGCCACAGCTGTGGCGCCCGTGTCGAAGAGGGAGGCATTCTCGTGGCGCTGTTAACCTCTTCGCAATTCCTTGCTGGCCCGCCGCCGGGCGAGAGCCTATGAGTCACGTCATCACACGAGGCCGCTGCGGATCCGAGACCGCCGTTCTCACCAGAGACCCGATCTCAAGGCTGTCGATGACCGAATTCGAAACCCACGACCCCGCGCTCGATTCCGATCAGGACGCGAAGCGCGCCGCCCTGAGCTACGTCTCGGAGGCCTTCGCGGAAGGTTGCCTGGACGGGATCGACGGCGACTGCATGGCCCAGGCCGCCCTGTTCGCGGCCTTCCAGGAGCTGGTCCAGACCTACGGCGAGGAAGCCACCGCGCGCTACGCGGAAGGCTTTCCCGAGCGGATCCGCGGCGGCACCTACACGGTGCGGCCCCAAGCGCGGCATTAACCTTCGGCCGTCACGCCCGTGCCGCGGCGGCGTTAGCGATCGGGATCCGGAGAAGAGCCCCGCGCGTTCGCGGGGCATGACATTCCACGATCCCGCTCCCGCCCGCATGGCCCGCCTCTGGCGCCCACGCCGGGTCGTCGTCACTGCGGCGGCGCGGGAGCACGCCCATGGACGGGCGATCATGGCCCGCGCCGAAGCCCTCGGGCTCACCGTCGAGGCGCTGCCCGGCAACCGCCTCACCGGCCTGCGCCATCCGGACCCGCGCCGGGCCTATATCGAGGCCAAGAACACCCTCGCGGTGGTGGTCGCCCCGCCGACCAAGCTGAAGCTGCAGCCGATCCCGCCGAGCGCCGATTGGCGCGTCGACCTCGCCGAGGGCTGCCCGGCCCATTGCCAGTATTGCTACCTCGCCGGCTCGCTCTCGGGGCCCCCGGTGACCCGGGTCTACGCCAACCTGCCCGAGATCCTTGACAACCTCGCCGCTTACGCCGGCCAGGGCGGCGTCACCTCGGCGAATGCGGAGCGCGCGCATGAGGGCACAACCTTCGAGGCCTCCTGCTACACCGATCCCCTCGGCATCGAGCACCTGACCGGCTCCCTCTCCGCGGCGATCCGGCATTTCGGCGCCTGGAACGCGCCGGTGAGCTTGCGTGCCACCACGAAGTTCGCGGCGGTGGAGCCGCTGCTCGGCCTGGAGCATCGGCGCCGCACCCGGCTGCGCTTCTCGGTCAACGCCGCTTCGGCCGCCCGCTACGAGGGCGGCACTGCCCCCCTGCGCGACCGCCTCGCCGCGATGGGCGCGGTCGCCCGCGCCGGCTATCCCGTGGGGCTCACGGTCGCGCCGATTCTACCCGTTCCGGATTGGCGCGCGGCCTATGCCGACCTGTTCGCGCGCGCCGCCGCGGAACTCGACGGCGTCCGGGACCTCGACGTCACCGCGGAGCTCATCACCCACCGCTTCACCCCCGGCTCGAAGGAGGTGCTGGCGGGCTGGTATCCGGGCTCCGACCTGCCGATGCGGGAGGACGAGCGCAGCCGCAAACTCACCAAGTTCGGCTCGGTGAAGTACGTGTTTCCGGCCGAGCTGATGCGGGAGATGCGGCAGGGCCTCACGCGCGACCTGTCGGAGCGGCTGCCGGCGGCGCGGGTGCTGTACTGGACGTGAGATCGGTCAGATCAGGGTGCCGGTGGAGGCGGCGGGCGAATCGGGCAAACACGGAATGGAGCGGCATCCTCCGCCGCCCGGAGACCGAACCATGACCGCCCGCTTCACCCTGGTCGACGTGTTCCACGACGGCGCCTTCACCGGCAACCCGCTCGCGGTGGTGAGCGGGGCCGAGCCCAACTCGGCGACGATGCAGGCGATGACGCGCTGGTTCAACCTGTCGGAGACGGTGTTCCTGCTGCCGCCGACCGATTCCCGTGCCGATTACCGGGCGCGCATCTTCACTCTCGCCCATGAGCTGCCCTTCGCCGGCCACCCGACCCTCGGTGCCTGCCACGCCTGGGCGGCCCTCGGCGGCTCGCCGCGTCACCCAGGGCGCATGGTGCAGGAATGCGGCGCCGGCCTCGTGCCGATCCGGCAGGACGCCGACCGCCTCGCCTTCGCCGCGCCGCCGCTCCTGCGCGCGGGCGCGGTGGACGAGGCCACCCTGCGGGAGGTCGCGACGGTGCTGCGGATCGACCCCGAGAGGATCGTCGAGGCGCGCTGGGCCGATAACGGCCCGGGCTGGGTCGGGGTGATGCTGGCTTCCGCCGAGGAGGTGCTGGCGGTCGAGCCGATGCGCCACCACGAAGGCCGGATCGATATCGGCCTCGTCGGGGCCCACCCGCCGGGTGCGGAGGTGGCCTGGGAGATCCGCACCCTGTTCAGCGACGGCGCCGGCGCCCTCGTCGAGGATCCGGTGACCGGCAGCTTCAACGCCGCCGTCGCCGGCTGGCTGCGGGAGACCGGCCGCGCCACCGGGCCCTATGTCGCCGCGCAAGGCACGCGGCTCGGCCGAAGCGGCCGGATCTTCGTCGACTACGACGGCGCCGACTGGATCGGCGGGCGCACCCTCACGGTCGCGGAGGGGACGATCCCCCTCGACCTCGGTTCGCGCCGGTCTTGATTCGCGCGACTCTCAGTTGGCGTAGGTGAAGACCCCGTCGCGCCAGACGTAGAGCACGTAGCCGGGCGCCGTCACGTCGCCCTTCTGGTCGAAGCCGACATTGCCGAGCACCAGGGTGAAGCGCTCCGCATGCAGGGTCTCGGCGATGGCCTTCGGGTCGGTGGACTTGGCGAAGTTGCCGGCCTCGGCGAGGGCCTGAAGCGCGGCATAGCCGTAGAGGGTGAAGCCGGCGGGGTCGATCCCGTCGGCCTGGAGCGCCTTCACGGCGGCGGCGGCCTCCGGCTTGCGGCGCAGGTCCGGGTTGAAGGTCATCAGCACGCCGTCGCTCGCCGCGCCGGCCAGCGCCCCGAATTCCTTGGTGGCGATGCCGGACGTGCCGAACCATTGCGGGCGATAGCCGGCATCCGCCGCCTTGCGCACCAGCTTGCCCATCTCCTGGTAGTGGCCGCCGTAATAGACCACCTCGATCCCCGCCCCTTGCAGGCGCTTGATCAGCGCCACGTCGTCGGTCTGGCCCGGGACGATCGCGGCGAACAGGGTCTCGTTCTGGCCGATCTTGTTCAGGTTGGCCTTGGTCGATTCGGCGAGGTTCCGCGACAGCGGCGTGTCGTCGTAGAGGATCGCGATCTTCTTGTCGCGAAAACGCTCCGCCAGGATCGTAGCCGAGAGCCGGCCCTGGTCGTCCTCGCGGCCGGAGACCCGGAAGATGGTCGGCAGGCCGCGATCGGTCAGGCGCGCGGCGTTGGAGGCCGGGCTGATCATCACCGCGCCGGCCGCCGCGTAGACGTCGGAGGCGGCGAGCGAGGCGCTGGAGCAGACGTGCCCGATCACCAGCCGGACGCCGGCGCGCACGAAGCGCTCGGCCACCGCCATCGCCTGGCCCGGGTCGCAGGCATCGTCCTGCACGTCGAGCACGATCGGCTCGCCGGCGATGCCGCCGCGGGCATTGGCGTCCCGGACGGCGGCCTGCACGCCCTGGAGCACCTGCTCGCCGATGCCCGCGATCGCGCCGGTGCGCGGCACCGCGACCCCGACCGTCACGTCGGCGCAGGCGGCGCCCGCCCCGACCAGCAGCGCTCCGATCGCCAGCCACAGGGCGGCGACGGCCCTGGTGCGCGTCATCCTCGGCGCTCCCGCATCGTTCGAACCACTCCGACCTCCGGCCTCGATCGTCCGGCCGCTTAGCACGGCCGTCGCCCCCTTGTCCGTGCGAAGCACGGGAATCATTCCTCGTCCGTGCGAAGCACGGCGATCCGTCCCTTTCCGTGCCAAGCACGGCCGGCGCCCCCTCGTCCGTGCGGATCCGCAAGGGCGCCCGGCTCTATCGGGCGCGAGCCCGCGGGGGCGCAAGGGGGGCGCGGCGCGTCAGGGTGCTGCGGCGAGCATAGCACGGACGCCCCGGCTGGAACGCCCGTCCGGTGCCGGATATGGAGGGATTCAGGGAGGAAATCGCGTGATGACACACGATGACGGCATCCGGGTCGCGGTGCTCGACGACTACCAGGGCGTGGCCGCCGGGCTGGCCGATTGGAGCAGCCTCGGCCCCGAGGTCACGGTGGATTTCTTGTCCGAGCCGGTGCCGCGGGCGGAGGCCGCCGCGCGGCTCGCGCCCTACGCCGTACTCTGCCTGATGCGCGAGCGCATGCCGCTGGACGCCGAGTTGATCGCGGCCCTGCCGGCCTTGAGGCTCGTGGTGTTCACCGGCGGGCGCAACCCGTCCGTCGACAGCGCGGCGCTCCACGCCCGCGGCATCACCGTCTGCAACACCCGCAACGGCGAGGGCGGCATCGCCACCGCCGAACTGACCGTCGCGCTGATGCTGGCCTGCGCCCGCAACCTGCCGCGGGAATTCGCCACCATGTCGAACGGGCGCTGGCAGGAGACGCTCGGCGAGGGCCTGAAGGGGCGCAGCCTCGGGCTTCTCGGCCTCGGCCGCATCGGGGCCCGGGTGGCGGCTGTGGCCAAGGCGCTCGGCCTACGGGTGACGGCCTGGAGCCCCAACCTGACGCCGGAGCGGGCCGAGGCCGGCGGCGTGGCCCTCGTCACGCGCGAGGCCTTGTTCGCGGAGAGCGACATCGTCAGCCTGCACATGGTGCTGGCGCCCTCGACCCGCGGCATCGTCGGAGAGGCCGAGATCGCCCGGATGCGTCAGGGCGCGATCCTGATCAACACCTCCCGCGGCCCGCTCGTCGACGAGGCAGCCCTGGTGGCGGCCTTGCGCGAAGGCCGCATCCGGGCCGGGCTCGACGTGTTCGACCGCGAACCCCTGCCCGCCGACCATCCGCTGCGCCGCCTGCCGAACGCGGTGCTGACGCCGCATCTCGGCTACGTGACGCAAAGCACGTTCCGGATGTTCTATGAGGACACCGTCGAGGCGATCGCGGCCTGGCGCCGGGGCGCGCCGGTGCGGGTGGTGACCGCCTGACGCGAGCGAGGGGCCGGCGCCGGGCGCCCGCCCCTCCGGGGCCCTTACCGTACGCCGGCGTAGACCGAGGCGCCGGCCGAGACCGGGGCCGTGATGGTCGAGAACACGCTGAGGACCTTCTGAACCTCGGTGAAGGGCGCGTTCGAGACGTAGACGAGGTCGCGGTTGCGCATCCGGAAGGCCTGGGAGACGAACAGGCTGTTGGGATCGCGCATGTTGATCCGGTACACCACCGGCACGAAGTTCGAGGACAGCAGCGGGCTGCCGGGCCGCAGGCGACGCACCACCGAGGCCGGCTCGAACCGGAAGATGAACACGCCGGCCGGGTCGGCCTGCACGTCCGAGAGGCCCCGCGCCTTGGCCAGCGCCTGGGCCAGCGTGATGCCCTCGGCCGAGAACGGGATCTCGGCCTGGGCGCCGAGCGCCCCGACGGCCAGGAAGGTCTGGGGGTCGCGCACCAGGGTGAGGGTGTCGCCCGGACGCAGGAAGATGTTCTCGCGCGGGTTCGAGACGATCGCGGTGAGCGGCACCGTCGCGGTGGTCGATCCGCGCGACAGCCGCACGAAGGTCTCGCTCACCGGCGCGCGCACGCCGCCGGCGGAGGCGACCACGTCGAGCAGCCGGTCGCCCTTGGTCGAGAGCGGCAGGCGGGCGCCCGCCGTCACCTCGCCGGTCACCGTCACGGCGGTGCTGGTCGGCTGCACCACGGTGACGATCACCTGAGGCTCGATCGCCTTGCCGGCGAGCTCCTGCTCGATCTGGGACTGCACGTCCTGGACACGCTTGCCCGCCACCTGGATGCGGCCGGCATACGGCACCGTGATGGCGCCGTCGCGGGTGACGACCTGCGGCGGGATGGTGGCCGATTTCGAGCCGGAGGAGAACCGATCGACCGACAGGGTGCCGGAGAACAGGCCGCCGGTGCTGGCCTCGTAGATGGTCACCGCCACGGTGTCGCCGACGCCGATCACCGGCTCGACGGAGGGGCGGCGGTCGCCGAAGGAGGCGAGGAGGCTGTCGAGGGGACGGCCGCGCAGGGCCTCGACCACCGCAGCGTTGACGTCGACGATCTCGTAGCGGGCGAGCAGGCCCTGGTCGGTGGCGACGTCGGCACCCGACGCGACCGCGTTGGCCGACGGGCCGGAGGCCGGCAGGAAGTTGGAGCAGCCCGAGACCGCGAGCGCGGTGCAGAGGGCGATCGGGAGTGCGCGCATCAGCGAGAGTGCTCGTCCTTACCTTGAGAGTGGTCCCTAGCCGAGTCGGGGACCCCTGTCCGTGGCCCCCGTGTCACAGTGCTGTCGGGAGCCCTCCCCCGGCGTCGCCTTCCCCGCTAGACACAGGGTCCGAAGGCCGGCGCGGCCTTCATCGTGTCGTGTCAACACGACAAGGGTTACCAAATCACGGCGTCAGGATGGCGTGGCGCGGATGACAGGGCAGCGATGACCACACAGATCGGCTACAC
The DNA here is from genome assembly GCF_003058325.1 of Methylobacterium currus. Classification (NCBI taxonomy): domain Bacteria; kingdom Pseudomonadati; phylum Pseudomonadota; class Alphaproteobacteria; order Hyphomicrobiales; family Methylobacteriaceae; genus Methylobacterium; species Methylobacterium currus. The sequence goes on along the minus strand of NZ_CP028843.1, from coordinate 3,042,784 downwards.
GCCGCCCGACGCGGCCGCCCAGGGCCAAGGACACGAGTCCCGGCCGGTGCGGCGGCGCCACGTCGTCTACCTGCCGGGCTACGATCCGGATTCGGGCAAGCGCTACAGGGCGCTGTTCGCGCGGGAATTCACCCGCTACGCCAAGCGCTTCGACCTCGGCAAGAAAGCCATCACCCGGGCCGAGACGAGGGCCGACGGCCTGGTGCAGACCTGGACCGTGGAGACCGGGCATCCCGGCCTGGAGACCCGCACCACCTACGAGGTGCTGCTGTGGGACGACCTCGTCCGGGCGGATTTCCGCCGGCCGCTGATCGCCTCGATGGCGCTCCTCACCGCCGGCATCCTGCACAGCCTCGTGACGGGCAAGCTCTTCCGCCTCTACGGCCTGAACTGGAAATACGGCAACGTCATCCTCTATCCCTTCGGCATGACGGTGATCCTGGGCGCGCTCGCGGCCCTGCTCGGCACCGGCGTCGCGCACCTGCTCGCCGGCTGGCTGCCCGGTCTCGCGGCCGGGGTGATCGGGGCGCTCGCCGGGATCGGCCTCGTGCTGGGCGCCACCCCGCTCCTCGACCGGATCTTCCTGCGCCAGCTCATCAACGACTGGGTGTTCAACTGGCAGCACAGCAACGGCTGGCGCCCGGATTACGAGGCGCGCCTCGCCCTGTTCGCCGACCACGTCGCGGGGATCTGCCGGGCGGGCGAGGTCGACGAGGTGCTGATCGTCGGCCATTCCTCGGGCGGGCTCACCGCCGCCGAGGTCGCCGCGCGAGTGCTGGAGCACGACCTGCCGGAGACCCCGCGCCTGTCGCTTCTCACGCTCGGGGCCGGGCTGCCCCTCGTCGCCATCAACCCGCGGGCCCGCCGGGTGCGGGCCGACGTGATGCGCCTCGTCGGCAGCGCGCGGCTGGTCTGGGCCGATTACCAGGCGCCGCAGGACTGGATGAACTTCCCGGGCTTCAACCCCGCCCACGACCTCGGCGAGACCCCGGCGGGCCCGGTGCGCAACCCGCTGATCCGCTCGACGAAGTTCCGCGACATCATCGTCCCGGACGTCTACCGGCGGATCTCGTTCCGGCCGTTCCGGATGCACTTCCAGTTCCTGATGGCCAACGACCTGCCGGGCGAGTACGACTTCTTCGCCCTGACGCTCGGGCCGCAAGCCCTGGGCGACCGGGTGATGGCGCCCGCGATCGTCCCGCTGCGGCCAGAGGCCGCCCCCGAGCCGGTGCCGGTGCACCGCGAGATCTGAGAGGTCTCCTCGATGCCCATCGCCCTCGTGGTCACCGACGTCGACGGCACCCTCGTCACCGGCGACAAGCGGCTGACCGAGCGGTCGGTCCGCGCCGTCGAAGGTTTGCGTGAGCGCGGCATCGCCTTCACCTTGGCGTCGAGCCGCCCGCCGATCGGCCTGCGCGCCCTGGTCGCGCCGCTCGGGCTCAGCCTGCCGATGGGCGCCTTCAACGGCTCGACGGTGGTGCGCCCCGACCTCACCCCGATCGACGAGACGCTGATCCCGGAAGATGCGGCGAGGCATGCCGCCGCGCGCCTCGCCACCGACGGCATCGACCTCTGGGTCTTCGCGGACGGCGCGTGGCTCCTGACCGACCCGGACGGCCCCTATACCGATCTCGAGCGCCGCACCCTCCAGGCCGATCCCTGCGTGGTCGACGACCTCGCACCCTATCTCGCCCGCGCGGCCAAGCTCGTCGGCGTCTCCCGCGACCACGCGGGCCTCGCCGCCCTCGAACCGCGCCTGGCGGCCGAGATCGGCGACGGCGCCGCGGTCCATCGTTCGCAGGCCTACTATCTCGACGTCACGCCGCCCCGGATCGACAAGGGGCACTTCGTGGCGCGCATCGCCGGAGAATTGGGAGTTTCCCTCGCCGAGGTCGCGGTGCTCGGCGACATGGCCAACGACACGGCGATGTTTTCCCGCGCCGGCCTGTCGATCGCGATGGGCAACGCGAGCGACGCGGTGAAGCGGGCGGCGACCCATGTGACGGGGACGAACGAGGAAGAGGGGTTCGCGGAGGCGATCGGGCGGTTCGTTCTGACGAGCGGCGACTGAGGCGTTTTCCAACCCGGCCTGCCGCGACATCGTCCGCAATGTCCGGATCAGCCTCCGCATCTCATCGATGCGGCGAGCACCATGAAGAGGTCACGCCGCGCGACACGAAAGTCTGCGCATTGATGATCTCATAATCAAACGAATAGGTGCCGGACGGATAGGGGATCCTGCTGCCGCCGTCCTCGCAGGGCGCCCGGCCCGAGACGCGCTTGCCCACGGCCTTGAACGGCTTGACCATGCAGTAACCGGATTGATTCTCGGCGGCGGGTGACAGGAACTGGTAGGGCTTGGGGACGTCCTGCACGACGTAGACGCCAATGCTTTCGGAGAGGTCCGGGAACCGGACGGCGCCTGCCCGGCTCGGCCTGGCACGCGCCTCGGGTGAACTCACCCTCTCGGAGCGGCAGGCGCGGGACGGCGAGAGCCGGAACGGACGACCCCGGGAGGAGCGCGGCGAGGAGGCTGAGACGGCGCCCGGCAACCATGCCGGACCCTTCCCTGCGACCCGCTTCGACGATGAGGGCGAGGCCGTCCACCGTTTCGGTCGCGGCGAGGGCCGCCCGCGCCGGACGCTGCCGCAGGACGTGCCCCGACGAGACTACCGAGCGAGCGCCGCATCCACCTCCCGCCCCCGCCCCAACCCCCGCATCAGCTCGGCGAGGTGCGGCCGGATGCGGAGCTGCTCGGCGTGGAGGCGGCGCACGGCCTCGGCGAGGCTGCCGTCATAGCCCAAAGCCTCGTCCGCGAAGGCGATCAGGCGGGCATTGGGCCAGGCCTTCTCGCGCAGATCGTGGACCTTGGCGACGACGGACTGCGCATCGAGGTCCGGATGGGCCTGGCCGAGCAGCATCGTCATCGCGGCGGTGGAGCGGGAGATGCCGGCGTGGCAGTGGATCAGGAGATGCGTCTTGCGCCGCGCGGTCTCGGCCGCCAGCTCCTCGCCGAAGCGCAGGATCGCCTCGACGTCCCGGCGCTCGGGCAGGATCTGGCCGTCGGTCGGCTCGATGATGTCGTGGAAGCGCAACGTGGTGCGGTGATGCGCGTCGTAGGTGCCGAAGGCCTCGGGCTCGGGCCAGGCCGGATCGAGGATCGACAGCACGTGGGTGACGCCGCGGGTCGAGTGGTGGCCCAGCTCCTCGAGGCCGCAGACCGTGTGCAGGGAGATCGGTTCGGGCTTCACGGTCAGGTCGCGCTCCGGCGAGGGGCGGGGCGCGGGGACGCCGCCGCGGGATAGCCTTGGGTTAGCACAGGCCTGACGCCCGCACGAGATCCCCGATCCCGCCCGGGATCCGAGAGCCCGCACGGGGATCCGAGAGCCCGCACGGAAGGCTTCACCGGCGGCAAGGCGTATCCGGCCCCGGTGCGCTTTCGCGCGAAGCGCGCTACCTGTGATCCCACGGACGCCCTGGAATGGAGGGCATTTTTCGCCGATGGGGAGAGCATGAAGCGTCGCGACATCCTGACGGCCGGCATCGGCCTCGCCGGCGCCGCCGTGGCGGCCCCGGCCGTGGCGCAGAGCGCGCCCGAGCTGCGCTGGCGCCTGCACTCCGCCTTCCCGCGCAACCTCGACGCGCTCTACGGCGCCGCCGAGCTGTTCGCCCGCCTGGTCGCCGAGGCGACGGACAACCGCTTCCAGATCGAGGTCGCGGCGGCGCCCTCGGGCGAATCCGCCGCACTGCTCGATTCGGTCGGGGCCGGCACCCTGGAGATGGCCTATTCGGCCGCCTATTACGAGGTCGGCCGCGACCCGACCTACGCCCTCGCCACGGCGGTTCCCTTCGGCCTCAACGCCCGCCAGCAGAATGCCTGGATGCTGCAGGGCGGGGCGCTCGACCTGTTCAACGAGATCTTTGCCAAGAGCAAGCTCTACGCCCTGCCCGGCGGCAATACCGGCACCCAGATGGGCGGCTGGTTCCGGCGCGAGGTGAAGTCCGTCGCGGACCTGCAGGGCCTGCGCTTCCGCATCGCCGGTCTCGGCGCGCAGGTGCTCGCCAGGCTCGGCGTCGCGACCCAGACGACGCCCGGCGCCGACCTCTACGCGGCGCTGGAAGGAAAGACCCTCGACGCCGCCGAGTGGATCGGCCCCTACGACGACGAGAAGCTCGGTCTCAACAAGGTGGCACCGTTCTACTATTATCCGGGCTTCTGGGAGGGCGGCTCCATGCTGCACTTCTGGTTCAACGCCCAGAAATGGGGCGAGCTGCCGAAGGCCTACCGGGCGATCGCGACGGCTGCGGCGGCGAGCGTCAACGGCGATCTGCAGGCCAAGTACGACGCGCGCAACCCGGCCGCCCTGCGCCGGCTGGTCGGCGGCGGGGCGCAGCTGCGCCCCTTCCCCCAGGAGGTGATGGAGGCCGCCCTCAAGGCGGCGAACGACATCTATGCCGAGCTCGGCGCCAAGAACCCGGACTTCAAGCGCCTCTACGACGCGCTGAAGACGTTTCGCAATGAGGAATATCTCTGGTTCCAGGTCGCCGAGTACACTTACGACAACTTCATGATCCGGGCACGGGCCCGGGGCTGATCGGCGTCGCCCCCGGGCCGGGGCGCGCCTATTCGGCGGCCTCCTCGCCCGGCAGGGTGCCGCGGCCCTCCTCGCGCATCAGCGCCCGCACCACGCTCGGCACCGCCTCCAGCGCGCCGGCCAGGGTCTCGTCGGCCACGAACAGGCTCTTGATCTCCGGGCTGGTGATGCAGACGAGGCCTTCCCCGCTCTCCTCGACCCGCAAAGTGAATTGCCGCATCGATCGACCGCTCCCTTACGCTCGGCTCCGATCGCCCCGCGATGCACGAGGCGGGCCAGCATACGGGGGACAACGTGGAGCGCGGCCATAAGCTCCGCCGGCCGCAAGGGGAGCTTGACCGAAATTTCTCGCCGCGAGAACAGGGCAAGAAAAAAGGCCACTCTCGCGAGCGGCCCGAAGTCTAGGGAGGAAACGCCCAAGGAGGGCAGCGGGAGCGCGACGCGATCGCGTTCCCGCACCGCAATAACATAGGTGTGCGCCGCCGGATGGCAAGGCGCGATTGTCGGCAGGGCTGCCACTTTCGCGGGCAGCACTCGCCCGACGCTGGACCAAACCCGACCACAGCCTAGTTTCCCGGGCGTGACGGGAGCGCGGCATGGCGATTCAGGCGGGGCGGATCCGGGTTCTGAAGGACGTGGCGCCGCGGGACGGCGCCTACGTGCTCTACCTGATGCAGCAGGGCATGCGCAGCCGCGACAACCCGGCCCTGGAATACGCCGTCGAGGAGGCTAACCGCCTCGGGCTGCCGGTCGTGGCGGGGTTCGGCCTGCTCGACGGCGGCGCCCATTTCCCGGAGGCCAATGCCCGCCACTACGCCTTCCTGCTCCAGGGTCTCGCCGACGCCAAGGCCGGCCTGGAGCGCCGCGGCATCGCCTTCGTGCTGCGCCGCACCACCCCGGCCAAGGCTGCCCTGAATTTGGGCAGACAAGCCGCGATGCTGGTCCTCGACCGCGGCTACCTGACGATCCAGAAGAGCTGGTACGCCGAGATCGTTAAGGGCTTCGACGGCCGCCTGGTCCAGGTCGAGGGCGACGTGGTGGTGCCGGTCGAGGTCGCCTCGGGGAAGCACGAATTCGCCGCCCGGACGCTGCGGCCGAAGCTGCATCGGACCTGGGAGCCCTATCTCGCGCCGTTGCGGGCGCGAAAGGTGAAGCATCCGGCCGACGCTCTCGGCTTGACGAGCGACATCGACGTCTCGGATCCCGACGCGGCGCTCGCCGCGATGACGCTGGACCGTACCGTGACGCCGGTGCGGCGCTTCCGCGGCGGCGAGACCGAGGCCTATCGCCGGCTCGACGCCTATCTGGCCGGGCCGTTCGCCGAGTACGGCACGGTGCGCAGCCGGCCCGAGGCGGGGGCCGCCTCGCATTTGAGCCCCTACCTGCATTTCGGCCAGATCTCGCCGGTGGCCGCCGCCCTCAAGGTGCAGGCCGCCAAGGCCGGCGGGCCGGAGGACCGGGCGGCGTTCCTGGAAGAGCTGATCGTCCGGCGCGAGCTGGCGATGAACCACGTCCACACCAATCCGGGCTACGACGCCTACGCGCAGGCGGTACCGGACTGGGCCCGCAAGGCGCTGGCCGAGCATGAAGGCGATCCCCGCCCGCACCTCTACGACGAGGAGGCGCTGGCGCAAGGCCGCACCCACGACGAGTACTGGAACGCCGCGATGCGCGAGATGCGCGTCACCGGCTACATGCACAACCACCTGCGCATGTACTGGGGCAAGAAGATCCTCGAATGGTCCCCCTCGCCGGAGGAGGCCTTCGCGGTGACGCTGCGGCTGAACAACCGCTACTTCCTCGACGGGCGCGACCCGAATTCCTTCACCAACGTCGCCTGGCTGTTCGGGCTGCACGACCGGCCGTGGGGCCGGCGCAAGGTGTTCGGCACCGTGCGCTATCTGGGGCAGAACACGCTCAGGAAGTTCGACGCCAAGGCCTACCTGAAGGCGGTCGACGACCTGTGCCGGGCGGAAGAGGCGTGACGGCCCGCCCGCGCGGTTGACCGGCCCGCCCCGCCGGGGCCATCAACCCGCATGACCACCCCTCAAGCCTCCGCCCCCCTCTCGCCCTGGCGGGCCACGATCCTGACCCTTTACCCCGAGATGTTCCCGGGCCATCTCGGGCTCTCGCTCGCCGGCGACGCGCTGGCGCGGGGCGCCTGGAGCCTGGAGGCGCGCAACATCCGCGACCACGGCATCGGCCGGCACCGGGCGGTGGACGATACGCCGGCCGGCGGTGGGGCCGGGATGGTGCTGCGCTGCGACGTGCTCGCCGCCGCGATCGACGCCGCGGCGCCCGCCGGCGATCCCCGCCCGCGCCTGCTGATGAGCCCCCGCGGCCGGCCGCTGACGCAAAGCAGGGTCCGGGCGCTCAGCGAGGGGCCGGGCGTCATCGTGGTCTGCGGCCGCTTCGAGGGGGTCGACGAGCGGGTGATCGCGGGGCGCGCCCTCGAGGAGGTCTCGATCGGCGATTACGTGCTGTCGGGCGGCGAGCCCGCGGCCCTGGTGCTGCTCGATGCCTGCGTGCGCCTCCTGCCCGGCACGATGGGCAAGCACGCTTCCGGCGTCGAGGAAAGCTTCGAGAGCGGCGGCCTCGAATATCCGCACTACACCCGGCCCCGGGAATGGGAGGGGCGGGAGATCCCGGAGGTGCTGACCGGCGGCAACCATGCGGCGATCGCCCGCTGGCGGGCCGCGGAATCGGCCCGCCTCACCCGCGAGCGGCGCCCGGACCTCCTGGCGACGGACCGGGATTCGTGACCGGCAACCAACTCCGGCGCAGGATGTTGAAAACGCGACGCAGGTAAATGTCCGAGGGAACAGGCCTTCCTAGACCCGTCCCGTCGCCGGGCGCCTTGCCTCGCGCCGTCCTCCGCGATGTCTCCCTCGGACCGCCCCGCCCGCCATGCCCGATTCCGCCCGCTACCTGCAGCACCGGCCCGAGATTCTGGAGGCCTTGCGCCGGGGCGAGGCGGCCCTCGACCGGGTCATGGAGGGCACCGGCCGCCTCTACTCGGCCGGCCGCCTGCTGGTGGAGGCCGACAGCCCGAACACCACGATCTTCCGCCTGCGCAAGGGCTGGGTCGGCCGCCTGCGCACGCTGGAGGACGGGCGCAGCCAGTTCATCCTGATCTTCCTGCCCGGCGACCTGTTCGCGGTGAAGAGCCTGTTCGTCACCCACAGCCCGGACGCCGTGCAGGCCCTGTCCGAGGTCCTGGTCGAGCAGGTCGACCACCTCACCCTCCGCGCGGCCTACGAGCGCGATCCCGACCTCGCCACCCGCTGCATGTGGCAGGTGATCGAGGAGGAGCGCCGGCTGCACAACTGGGTCGTCGGGCTCGGCCGCGGCAGCGCCGACGAGCGCCTGGCGATGCTGCTGATCGATTTCCGCGGCCGCCTGATCCGCTCGGGAGTGCTGCCGCCCCAGGCCCTGGCCTACGACCTGCCGATGACTCAGGAGCAGATCGGCGACCATCTCGGTATCTCGAACGTGCACGTCAACCGGGTGCTGCGGGCATTCCGGGAGGACGGCATCGTCACGATGCGGGGGCGCCGGGTGACGATCGGCGACCTCGACACACTGGGGCGGATCGCCAGGCCGCTCCTCGACCCGCCCGAGCGCGGCCGCCCGGAATTCGTCGGGGAGCGTGCCGGGCAGGCCGGCGACGGGGGGAAGGGTGGCGACGATGCCGGCCACTGAGGAAGGGATGATCCGGCCCCAGCCGCCGGGCATGCTGCCCTGATGCTGATCGAGAGCCTGATGCTCGCCCTCGTCGAGCGCAAGGTGGTCCCGTCGGCCGAGCGGGTCGAGGCGGTGATCGAGGCCGAGCGGCGGCATCATCCGGTCGCGCTGCCATCGGATGATGCTCCAGGCCTCTGATTTTGCCGGATTTTCTGCAACGATCCGGGATCCGCTTCGCCGGACAACGCTCCGGCCGAGGCCCACCAGGAGCCGCAGACCGCGACCCGCGCCGTCGCGATGCGCACCACCATCGCCAACAGCCTCGCGGCCACCGGTCAGGCGACGAAGGGCCGATCCGAGGCAGGCCGATACGCCCTGGCGCCCGGTCCGCGCCGCAGGGTATCGCTGGCCCTCAGATCCCCCCGGAGCCAAGTCCGTGAGCCGCCCGATCCCGCGCCGCCTCGCCCTCATCGCCCTCCTCGCCATAGCGCCCGCCCTTGGCCAGCGTGCCGCCGCGCAGGAGCGGGCGATCACCCTGGCCTCGACCACCTCGACCGAGCAATCGGGGCTGTTCAACCACCTGCTGCCGATCTTCCAGCGCGAGACCGGCATCGCGGTGCGCGTCGTCGCGGTCGGCACCGGCCAGGCGCTCGCCATCGGCGCCAAGGGCGATGCCGACGCGCTCCTCGTCCACGACCGGCCCGGCGAGGACACGTTCGTGGCCGAGGGCTACGGCCTCGACCGCCGCGACGTGATGGCGAACGACTTCGTGATCGTCGGGCCGAGTGCCGACCCGGCCGGCCTCAAGGGCGGGCGCGACGCCACCGAGGCGCTCGCCCGCATCGCCCGCGCCAAGGCGCCCTTCGCCAGCCGCGGCGACGACAGCGGCACCAACCGCACCGAGCTGCGGCTGTGGAAGAAGGCCGGGATCGAGGCCCGGGGCTTGGGGAGCAGCTACCGCGAGCTCGGCCAGGGCATGGGCCCGACGCTGAACGCGGCCGCCGCGATGGACGCCTACACCCTGACCGACCGGGCGACCTGGGCGAGCTTCAAGAACCGCCAGAACCTTGTGATCCTGGTCCAGGGCGACCCCGCCCTGTTCAATCCCTACGGCTCGATCCTGGTGAACCCCGCCAAGTCGCCGCAGATCCACGCCGCCAATGCCAGGATCTGGCACGAATGGCTGACCTCCGAGCGCGGCCGGGCGGCGATCGCCTCGTTCAAGATCAACGGCGAGCAGCTGTTCTTCCCTGCCGGCACGATGCCGAGCCAATGACCGCCCCGGTCATCACCCCGGTCTTCACCCCGGTCTTCACCCTCTTGGGAGAGCCGCCGCGCGATTGATCCCGAAGGCGGCGGCGCTGACCACCAGCGTCAGGGTGACGAGGACGAGCCCGAGGCTGAGCGCGAGCGCCAGGTCGCCGCGGCTCGTCTCGAGGGCGATACTGGTCGTCATGGTGCGGGTGTAGCCGCGGATGTTGCCCCCCACCATCAGGATGGCGCCGACCTCGGCGATCGCCCGCCCGAACGCCGCCAGGAAGGCGGTGACGAGGGGAGCGGGCGCCATCGCCAGCAGGATCAGGGCCGCGTGTCCGGTCCCGACCCCGTCGACCCGCAGGGCGTCGCCGTATTCCGCCCACAGGGCCTCGCAGGTGCGGTGCGAGAGCGCCGCGACGATCGGCAGGGCGAGCGCCCCTTGGGCGATCACCATGGCGCCGGGCGTGAAGAGCAGGCCGAGGCTCCCGAGGGGGCCTGAGCGCGAGACGAGCAGGTAGAGCACCAGCCCCACCACCACCGGCGGCAGGCCGAGCAACGCGTTGACGAGGACGAGGAGCGCGCCGCGGCCGGGAAACCGCGTCGCGGCGAGCAGCGCCCCGAGGGGAGCGCCGAGGAGGAAGCCGAGGCCGGCCGCCGTCAGGCTGACGCGCAGCGACAGGCCGACGATGGCGACGAGTTCGGCATCCGCCCGCAGGATCATCGCGACCGCCAGCCCCAGGGCGCGCCCGAGCTCGTCCATGTCACCTCCGTCTCACCCCGGTCCGGGTCCGTCCTATCCGGGTGGGCCGGCCCGTGCCATAGTGCCGGAGGGACCGGTGCGCGTTCCGCCGGCCGCCCATCGGGCGCGCGGGGCCGGACCCGAGCCAGGAGGGCGCCGCCATGCCAGCGGCTCATCCGCTCCAAGAGACGGATCTCGAGATGGCCCTGCGCCACGTCATCGAAGCGGAGGTCCGGGTCATGCGCCAGCGCGCCCTGGCGGCCCGCCTCGCACCCTGGGGTGGTCAGACCGCTGAACTCGCCGAGGCGCTGCTCGCCGACTTCCAGGCGACGCTGGAGGCCCACCGCGCCCACCTTGTCCGCCTGCTGCCGCCGCAGGGTTGACGTCGCGTCCGGCCTGGCGCATGCGAGACGGCGGGACACCTCTCCCCACCGAGAGGCGCCCATCTGGAAGGATGGACACCAGCATGACGACCCGCCCCGCGGCACGCCCCCGCGCGCCCTTCTTCTCGTCCGGACCCTGTGCCAAGCGCCCCGGCTGGACGCCCGAGGCCCTCTCCGACGCGGCGCTCGGCCGCTCGCACCGGGCGAAGCTCGGCAAGGCCAAGCTCAAGGAATCGATCGACCTCACCCGCACGGTGCTGCAGGTGCCGGCCGATTATCGCATCGGCATCGTGCCGGCCTCCGATACCGGCGCCGTCGAGATGGCGATGTGGTCGCTGCTCGGCCCCCGCCCGGTCGACATGCTGGCCTGGGAATCCTTCGGCGAGACCTGGGTCACCGACGCGATCAAGCAGCTCAAGCTCGATGCCCGCGTCATCAAGGCGCCCTATGGCCGCCTGCCCGACCTCTCCACGGTCGACACACACAGCCGCGACGTGGTGTTCACCTGGAACGGCACCACCTCGGGCGTGCGCGTGCCGAATGCCGACTGGATCGCCGCCGACCGCGAGGGCCTGACGATCTGCGACGCCACTTCGGCGGCCTTCGCGCAGGATCTCGACTGGGCGAAGCTCGATGTCGTCACCTTCTCCTGGCAGAAGGTGCTCGGCGGCGAGGCGGCGCACGGCATGCTGATCCTCTCGCCCCGCGCCGTCGCGCGGCTGGAGAGCCACGTCCCGGCCTGGCCGATGCCGAAGATCTTCCGCATGACCAAGGGCGGGAAGCTGATCGAGGGCATCTTCCAGGGCGAGACCATCAACACGCCCTCGATGCTGGCGGTCGAGGACTACATCGACGCCTTGCGCTGGGCCGAGACGCTGGGCGGCCTCCCGGCCCTGCGGGCGCGCGCCGACCGCAATGCCGGCGTGATCGCCGAGTGGGTCGCCCGCACCCCTTGGATCGCCAACCTGGCCGAGGAGCCGGCGACCGCCTCCAACACCAGCGTCTGCCTGGTGGTGAGCGATCCCGACGTGGTCGGGCGCGGCCCCGAGGCGGTGGCCTCCGTCGCCAAGGGCATCGCCACCAGCCTCGAGCGCGAGGGCGTCGCCCTCGACATCGGTTCCTACCGCGACGCCCCTCCGGGCCTGCGGATCTGGTGCGGCGCCACCGTCGAGGCCTCCGATCTCGAAGCCCTGACCCCGTGGCTCGACTGGGCCTTCGCCCAGGAGAAGGCCCGCCTGACCCAGGCGGCCTGACCCACCCGCATCGCCACACAAGGCGCCGGAGCCCCGCACGAGCGGGAGCCGGCGTCGGCCGGGTTTCGCTCCCCGACAGGCCGCGTTCGATCGACATCTCCTGTCCGCGCCGACGCTCATGAGGCAGGCGCGGGATCCCCTCTCCCGTGTGGGAGAGGGGTAGGGGTGAGGGTGGAGACGGTTCCGGACATAACCGGACCGTTCCGCTGCCAGCACGACGCTCTCAGCCTCACACTGAAGCGTGCCACCCTCACCCCTGACCCCTCTCCCACACGGGAGAGGGGAAGCGCGCCTCCTCGACGAGGTCGGCGCGAGCGGAGACGTGTGACGTCGCGATCCGCGCGGGCAAGCGATGCCCCCGGCCGACCCGCTCCCCTGCGGGGCGATGGCGCGCACCCGTTCGAGGCCGCCATGCCCACCACTGTCAAAAAAGTCCTGATCTCCGACACCCTCTCCCCCGCCGCCGTCGCGATCTTCCGCGAGCGCGGGATCCAGGCCGATCTCCGACCGGAGCTCGGCAAGGACAAGGAGGCGCTCGCCGCCGCCATCGGCGCGTATGACGGCCTCGCCGTCCGCTCGACCACGAAGGTCACCGCCGCTTTGCTGGAGCGCGCGCGGAACCTGACCGTGATCGGCCGGGCCGGCATCGGCGTCGACACGATCGACGTGCCGGCGGCCACCGCCCGCGGCGTGATCGTGATGAACACGCCGCACGGCAACGCCGTGACGACGGCCGAGCACGCCATCGCGCTGATGCTGTCGCTCGCCCGCCAGATCCCGCAGGCCGACGCCTCGACGCAGGCCGGGCGCTGGGAGAAGAACCGCTTCCTCGGCATCGAGCTCACCGCCAAGACCCTCGGGGTGATCGGCTGCGGCAATATCGGCGCCATCGTCGCCGATCGCGGCATCGGCCTGCGCATGCGGGTCATCGCCTACGACCCGTTCCTGACCCCGGAGCGGGCCGTGGCGCTCGGCGTCGAGAAGGTCGAGCTCGACGAGCTGCTGCGGCGGGCCGACGTCATCACCCTGCACGTGCCGCTGACGGAGAAAACCCGCAACATCCTCTCCGCCGAGGCGCTGGCCCGCACGAAGCCCGGCGTGCGCATCGTCAACTGCGCCCGCGGCGGCCTCGTGGACGAGGTGGCGCTCCGCGCCGGGCTCGAGTCCGGCCATGTCGCCGGCGCGGCCTTCGACGTGTTCACGGAGGAGCCGGCCAAGGAGAACGTGCTGTTCGGGCACCCGAACATGGTCTGCACGCCGCATCTCGGCGCCTCCACCACCGAGGCGCAGGAGAACGTGGCGCTCCAGGTCGCCGAGCAGATGTCCGATTACCTGCTGCAGGGCGCGATCCGCAACGCTGTCAACTTCCCGTCGATCTCCGCCGAGGAGGCGCCGCGCCTGCGGCCCTACGTGACGCTGGCCGAGCAGCTGGGCTCGTTCCTCGGCCAGCTCACCGAGGCGCCGATCCGCGGCATCCGCATCGTCTATGAGGGCGAGGCGGCGGAGCTGAACACCAAGGCGCTCACCGCCGCCGCCGTGACCGGCGCGCTGCAGCCGTTCCTAGAGGACGTCAACATGGTCTCGGCGATCGAGGTGGCGCGGGCCCGCGGCATCCAGGTCGAGACCGCGACCCGCACCGCCGTCGAGGGTCCCTACGCCTCGCGCCTGCACCTCACGATCGAGGCCGAGGACATGCCCCGCGACGCTGCCGGCACGGTGTTCGGCGACGGCCGCCCGCGCTTCGTCGAGATCCGCGGCATCGCGCTCGAAGCCGCGGTGGCGCCGCACATGCTCTATATCCGCAACGCCGACCAGCCCGGCTTCATCGGCCGCTTCGGCACGCTGATGGGCGAGGCCGGCGTCAACGTCGCCACCTTCCATCTCGGCCGCGACCGCCCCGGCGGCGACGCGATCTGCTTTGCGGCGGTTGACGAGCCGGTCTCGCCCGACCTCCTGCGGGCGATCGAGGCGATCCCGCAGGTGAAGCGGGCGCGGGCGGTGAGGTTCTGAGCCGGATGGAGGCGGGAGGCCGCCTTGCCTCCCGCACCCTCAGCGGATGGATTCGACTGCGACGGCGGCCGCCGCCGCGATGTCGCGCCTGCGCCGCTCGGCCGTCAGCGCCGTCGCAGCTTCCCGTCCTGCCAAAGCGAGGCAGTCGCGGTCGCCCAGCGACGAGCCGAGAGGCAAGGTGATCGGCCTCAGCGTGCCGGCGAACACGGACAGATCCGCATCGGCCGGCACGACCCGAATCGGAAGCGGCCGCAGCGTCGCCTCGATGTCGGAGCGCGCCGCGCCGAGCTTGGCATAGTGACTGACGACCTCTGCCCAGTTCACGGCACCCATGGCGGCGCCATCGATCACGGCCTTCACGCGATCCACGCCCGGCTCGTCGCGCAACAGCGCGAGCGGGGCTGAAGCGTCCAGAACGAAGCCGCTCATTCGGCCCCTGTGTCACCGGCGCGCGCCGCAAGGAAGTCGTCGACCGAGGCACCCGCCTGGCCAGCGACGAGACGCCGGCTCAGAGCCTGCGCCCGGGCGACGGCTTGATCGAGCGTGCGCAGCACGATGGCATCGCCGGTATCCTCGACCAGCACTTCTCCGCCGCGCGTGAGGCCGTGCCGTTCGCGCAAGGTCGCGGGGAGGCTGACGCTTCCGTCGGGCAGTACCACGGCTTTCATGGCGATCCCCTCTCTGCGATCATTCCAGCACGCCTCGGCCTGCTCCGGACCGTGGTTTCGGGCGCGCGGAGCCCCCCGTCTTCGGTGACGGCGCCGCTGCGCCGATCTCCCCCTCCCCGCCTTTCGTGCTAAACCCCCGCCATGAAGATCGACGGCCGCCACTACCGCACCATCTTCCCCGCGCCCGACGGCGAGGGGATCTGCGTGATCGACCAGACCCGCCTGCCCTTCGCCTTCGAGACGAAAGTGTTGCGCAGCGAGGCGGAGGCCGCGGTCGCGATCCGCACCATGATCGTGCGCGGCGCGCCGCTGATCGGCGCCACCGCCGCCTACGGGCTGGCGCTGGCGATGCGGGAGGACCCGTCCGACCGCAACCTCGACGGGGCGCGGCGCCGGCTCGCCGCGACGCGGCCGACCGCGATCAACCTGGCTTGGGCCCTCGACCGGGTCGCGGCCCTGCTGCAACCCCTCGGCCCAAGCGAGCGCGAGGCCGCCGCCTTCGCGGAGGCCGCCCGCATCGCCGACGAGGACGTGGCGAGCTGCCGGGCGATCGGCGAGCACGGGGCGGCGCTGATCGCCGCGATCGCGCGCAAGAAGTCCGGGCCGGTCAACGTGCTGACCCATTGCAATGCCGGCTGGCTCGCCACCGTCGATTGGGGCACGGCTTTGGCCCCGATCTACGTCGCGCACGATGCCGGCTTCCCCGTCCATGTCTGGGTCGACGAGACCCGGCCGCGCAACCAGGGCGCGGCGCTGACCGCCTTCGAGCTCAACGCCCACGGCGTGCCCCACACCGTCATCGCCGACAATGCCGGCGGGCACCTGATGCAGCACGGGCAGGTCGATCTCTGCATCGTCGGCTCGGACCGGACGACCTCGACCGGCGACGTCTGCAACAAGATCGGCACTTACCTGAAGGCGCTGGCCGCCCGCGATTGCGGCGTGCCGTTCTACGCCGCCCTGCCGTTCTCGACGATCGACTGGACGCTGACCGACGGCGTCGCCGGCATCCCGATCGAGGAACGCGACGCCCGCGAGGTGACCCACCTCACCGGCCGGACCGATGACGGCGCCTTCGCGACCGTGGCGGTGGTCTCGCCCGGGAGCCCGGTGGCCAACCCGGCCTTCGACGTGACGCCGGCGCGCCTCGTCACGGGAATCATCACCGAGCGGGGCGTGGCGGAGGCGACGCCGGAGGGGTTGCTCGGCCTGTATCCGGAGCGGCGGGCGGCCGCGTAACGCAGCGAGTGCGAGGCGGCGGGGCACGGACCGGCGGCCCCGCCGCGTGAGGCGCGCTACATCGCCTCCGGCCCGCGGCCCATCGCGGCGACGCCGGTGCGCGAGACCTCGACCAGTCCCACCGAGGCCATCAGCTTGACGAAGCGGTCGATCTCGTCGGTCGTGCCGGTGAGCTCGAATACGAACGAGGTCAGGGTCGCGTCGAGGGTGCGGGCGCCGAAGGCGGCGGCGAGGCGCATCGCCTCGACCCGGTGCTCGCCCTTGCCGGCCACCTTCACGAGAGCAAGCTCCCGCTCCAGCGAATCGCCCTGCAGCGTCAGGTCCACCACCCGGTGCACCGGCACCAGGCGGTCGAGCTGCGCCTTGATCTGCTCGATCACCGCGTTGGTGCCCGCGGTCACGATGGTGATGCGCGAGATATGCCGGGCCTCCTCGGTCTCCGACACGGTCAGGCTCTCGATGTTGTAGCCGCGGCCGGAGAAGAGGCCGGCGATGCGGGCGAGCACGCCGGGCTCGTTGTCGACGATGACCGCCAGCGTGTGGCGGTTCACCGGCTCGACGCGGACCGGATCGGGGTAGTGGGTGTTCATGGCGTTCATCGTCCTCAAACCCTCGCCCGGTCAGACCAGCATCTTGCCTTCGTCGGAGATCACGTCGCCCAGATCCGCCCCGGTCTCGCCGAGGTAGTCCGACAGCAGCATCTCGTTATGCGCCTTGCCCGACGGGATCATCGGGAAGCAGTTCTCGGTCTTGTCGACGATGCAATCGAAGATCACCGGACCGTCATAGTCCAGCATCTCGGCGATCGCCGCGTCCAGGCTGCCGGGGTCGGAGCAGCGGATGCCCTTGGCGCCGTAGGCCTCGGCCAGCTTGACGAAGTCGGGCAGGCTCTCCGAGTAGCTCTCGGAGTAGCGCGAGCCGTGCAGCAGCTGCTGCCACTGGCGCACCATGCCCATATACTCGTTGTTCAGGATGAAGATCTTGACCGGCAGGCGGTACTGCACGGCGGTCGACATCTCCTGGATGTTCATCTGGATCGAGGCTTCGCCGGCGATGTCGATCACCAGGGCGTTGCGATGGGCGAGCTGGGCGCCGATCGCCGCCGGCAGGCCGTAGCCCATCGTGCCCAAGCCCCCCGAGGTCATCCAGCGGTTCGGCTCGTCGAACTTGTAGTACTGCGCCGCCCACATCTGGTGCTGGCCGACCTCCGTGGTGACGTAGGTCTCGCGCTCCTTGGTCGCCTCGTAGAGGCGCTGGACCGCGTATTGCGGCTTGATGGTGGTGCCCGACGGCCAGTAGCCGAGGCATTCGCGCGCCTTCCAGCCGCGGATCTTCGACAGCCACTCGGTCAGGCGCCCCTTGTCGGGCTCCGGCGTCAGACTGCGCCACTCGCGCAGCATGTCGGCCAGCACCGAGGCGCAGTCGCCGACGATGCCGATATCGGCCTTGACGGTCTTGTTGATCGAGGAGGCGTCGATGTCGACGTGGATCTTCTTGGAGAAGGGCGAGAAGGCGTCGAGCCGGCCGGTGATGCGGTCGTCGAAGCGCGCGCCGATGCAGACCATGACGTCGCATTCGTGCATCGCCAGGTTGGCCTCGTAGGTCCCGTGCATGCCGAGCATGCCGAGGAACTGCGGGTCGGAGCCCGGGAAGGCCCCGAGACCCATCAGCGTCGAGGTGACCGGGAAGCCGGTGGCGCGGGCCAGTTCGCGCAGCAGCTGCGCGGCCTCGGGACCGGAGTTGATGACGCCGCCGCCGGTATAGAAGACCGGCCGGCGCGCGCCGGCCATCAGCGCCACCGCGGCGCGGATCTTCTCCGGATCGCCTTGGGTCTGCGGGTTGTAGGTCTTGTGGCTGTTGTCGACCGGGCGGCGATAGATGCCGCTGGCGAACTGGATGTCCTTCGGCAGGTCGATGACCACCGGGCCGGGCCGGCCATGCGAGGCGACGTAGAACGCCTCGTGCAGGATCCGCGGCAGGTCCTCGATCGATTTGACTAGGTAATTGTGCTTGGTGCAGCTGCGGGTGATGCCGACCGTGTCGCATTCCTGGAACGCGTCGGAGCCGATCAGGTGCGTCGGCACCTGGCCGGTGATGCAGACGAGCGGGACCGAATCGAGCAGCGCGTCGGTGAGACCGGTGACGATGTTGGTGGCGCCCGGCCCCGAGGTGACCAGCACGCAGCCGACCTTGCCCGACGAGCGGGCATAGCCCTCGGCCGCGTGGACGGCGCCCTGCTCGTGCCGGACCAGGATGTGCTTCACCGAGTCCTGGTGGAAGAGCGCGTCGTAGATCGGCAGCACCGCGCCGCCCGGATAGCCGAACAGGGTGTCGACTCCCTGATCCTGAAACGCCCGGATCACCATCTCGGCGCCCGTCATGACCTCGCCCGCACTCATCGCCGCGCTCCGTTCCTTGGTCTCGTCCGCGCTCTCGGGTCCGTTTTACGCAACAAAAAAGGGCCCCGAAGGACCCTGCACGCGCCACCCTTGGGATGCCGGGCTTCTCAAGCCCGCCCCTTCGGTGGCGCCTCCGCTACAATAAGGACCGCACGCATGCTGTGATAAGCCTGCCCTTGAGAGAGTGGCGCGGACCCTACGCGCGTCGCCCGGCAGGGTCAACCGGTTATCGAGCCGCGTTAACGATCCGGCTCAGCGAGGCTGGAGCGTCGGATAGGCCCGCCGCACGGCCCGCGCGATCGCGACGGAAAGGACCACCTTCACGCCGTCGCCGGGCAGGAACCAGGCCGAGCCGATCGCCGCCTTCGCGAGGTCGACCCGTGCCACCACGGCGATCCACGGGATGCCGACCGCATAGGTGAGCACCACGCCGCCGAGGACGAGGATCAGCGCCTCCTTCCAGAGGGGGAGATCTCGCAGGGAGCGCTCGACCAGGAGCCCGATCACGAAGGCGGCGACCGGCCACATCAGCACGAAGCCGCCGCCCGGCCCCATGACGATGCCGAGCCCGCCCCGGCCGCCGGCCATCAGCGGCAGCCCGGCGCAGACCAGGAGGACGAACAGGGCCAGGGCTGCGCCGCCGCGCTTCGCCCCTGCGATCGCGCCGGCCAGCATCGCCCCCATCGACTGCGCGGTGATCGGCACGCCGACCACCGGCAGGGTCACGGGCGGGAACAGGCCGAGGGCGGCGGTGAGGGCGGCGAAGAGCGCGACGAAGACGATGTCCCGGGTCGACATGGGAGTCCTTGGATTCAGAGTGCAGGGTGTCAGTGGCCGGACCGGTCCGGGTCGTAGGACCGGGCGTCGATCGCCGCCGCGATGTCGTCGCTCATCTTCAGCATCCGCACGACGACCGGCACGGTCAGCGCTACGAGGCTGCGCTCCAGGCCCCGTGCCTGCTGCGCCTCCCGCACCTCCGCGGTGATGGCGGCCAGCACCGGGATGAACCGCAAGGTGAGCGCGATGGCGAGGCCGGCCTTGGCGGGATTGACGCCGAGGGGCTTCAGCCAAACGAGGCCGCGTTGCAGCGCCTCGATCAGGTCGGCGCTGCGGGTCGTGAGCGTCACGAGGCCGGCGAGCAGCACCAGGCTTGCCAGGCGGGAGGCCACCAGAAGTCCGGCGAGCCAGCCGTCGAGGGCGAGCTGGACCAGGACCAGCACGGCGAGGATCCAGGCGAGCGGCCGCAGCTGCGCGAGCGCGAGGCGGCCCGGAATGCCGGCGAGCCGGTAGAGCAGCCCCGTCAGGCCCAGGGTCGCGAGTGCCAGGACGGCGGCCATGTCGAGCCGCGGCAGCGCGAACAGGACGGTGCCGACGGCGATCATCGCAAAAATCTTCGCCCCCGCCGGGCAGCGGTGGACCGGGCTCTCGCCCGGGACGTACGGGGTCACGACATCATCGCGACGTAGGCCGGCAGGGCGGCGGAGGGGCGGTCGTCGATGACGACGCGGCCGTCCTCGAACACCAGCACCCGGTCGAAATGCTCGAGGAAGGCGAGGTCGTGCGAGACCACGACGACGCGCTGCGCCAGCCCGTCGATCGCTTGGGCGATCCGGCGCTTGTTGCGCAGGTCGAGCAGCGTCGTCGGCTCGTCGAACACGATCACGTCCGGCGCCATCGCGAGGACGCCGGCGATGGCGAGGAGCTGCTTCTGCCCGCCGCTGAGGAGGTGGGCCGGGTGGTCGCGAAGGTCGTGCAGGTCGTAGCGGCGCAGGGCCTCGTCGGTGCGCCGGGCGATCTCGTCTTTGGCAAGCCCGAGATTCTTCAGCCCGAAGGCGAGGTCTTCGGCCACCACCGGCAGCACGATCTGGTTGTCGGGGTTCTGGAACACGAAGCCGACCTTGCGGCGCACCGCCTTGCCGTCGCGCCGGGTGTCGAGCCCGTCGACCCGCACCGTGCCGTGGCTCGGCACCAGGAGACCGTTGAGCAGGCGCGCGAAGGTGCTCTTGCCGCTGCCGTTGCCGCCCACCACCGCGATCCGCCTTTCCGCCAGGTCGAGGGTGAGGTCGCGCAAGACCGTGCGCTCCCCGAAGGCATGGCCGACATGCCTGATCTCGATCATGACGCAACCGCTCCTCTCGCGCCGGGCGGCGCCTCATAGCACCTCCGGCGCAGACCGACAGGGGCGCTCGGGCGGTTTGGAAACTTCCCCCGCCTCCCCTATCTCAGGCGCGGGCGGATGGGCTCGCGGGAGTGCACGGGATGACGACCGGGACGGCTTACCTCTTGGTCGATATCGCCGGAACGGACTGCGCCCTGCCGCGCCGGGCGGTGCGGGAGATCCTGCCCCTGCCCCGCCTGTGGCGCCCGCCGGGGGCGCCGGGGGCGCTCGCGGGCTTCCTCAACCTCGCCGGCAGCGCCGTGCCGGTCCTCGACCTCGCGGTCCTATTCGGCCTCGGGCGGCCGGTCACCGCGAAGGCGGCGCTCTACCGTCACCTCGTCCTCCTTCACGGAGACGCTCCGCTGGCCCTGCTGGTCGACCGGGTCGCGGATGTCGTGCGGGTCGAACCGGCTCACGTCCGGCCGGTCGGCGACGCGGCCACCCTGAACGGCTGCGTCGCCGCCGAGATCCGCCTTGGAGAGACGCTGGTGCACGGCCTCGCCATCGACCGCATCCTGCTGGCCGAGGAGCGCGAGCGGCTGGCGGCGCAGACGCGGGACGCGCAGGCGCGGCTCGCCGAGTGGGCGGCCTGAGCCGGACATGCCAAGCGTGCGGGGCACGGCCCCGGTCGGCGATCCGGCCTTCGCGGCCCTGAAGGCGCGTCTCGTCGCCCGCACCGGCCACCATTACTATGCCGACAAGGACGACCTCCTGTGGGAGCGGCTGGGCCGGCGCATGCGCGCCCGGGGCGTGCCCGATCCCGCCGGCTACCTCGTGCTGCTGGAGAATTCGGAGGCCGAGTGGGCGGCGCTCGAATCCGAGATCACCATCGGGGAGACGTTCTTCTTCCGCTACGCCGAGCAATTCGCAGCCCTGCGCGGCACGATCCTGCCCGAGCGCATCGCCGCGCGGGGGTCCGAGCGCCGGTTGCGGATCTGGAGCGCCGGCTGTTCCACCGGCCCCGAGACCCATTCGGTCGGGATCGTGCTGCACGAATTGCTGGGCGAGCGACTCCCTGACTGGCGCATCGCGCTCACCGGCACCGACATCAACCGCGACGTCCTGGCGGTCGCGCGGCGCGCGGTCTACGGCACCTGGGCTTTGCGCACCCTCGGGGCGGAGGAGCGGGCGCGCTACTTCCGGCCCGGCCCGCGGGAGGGCACCTTCGCGCTGCGTCCCGAGTTCCGCGGGCTCGCCCGGTTCGAGCCGCAGAACCTGATGAGCCTCATCGACGGCACCGCCTCCCTGGCGCTGACCGACTACGACCTCATCCTGTGCCGCAACGTCCTGATCTACTTCCATCCGGACGTGGTGCAGGCCATGGTGCGGGCGCTGGCCCAGCGCCTGCGGCCCGGGGGCTGGCTGCTGCTCGGCCATGCCGAGCCGAACCCGGCCTTCGCGGAATTCCTGGAACCCGTCTCCCTGCCGGGCACCGCCGCCTATCGCCGCCCAGAGGATGGCGGGATACCGGACATGAGCGCGCCGCCGGCGCTGCCGGAGCCGGTCCCGGACTGGGCGCCGCTCCTGCCACCGATGCCGCCGGCCCCGTCCCCACCCCCTCCCCGGCCTCTCCCGGCGAAGCCCGTGCCCGCCCGGGTCGCGACGAGCAGGCCGACGGACACGCCCCTCGCCACCGTCCGGGCGCTCGCCGATGCGGGTGACCTCGAGGCGAGCTGGCAGGCCTGCCGGGCCGCCCTCGGGCGGGACCCGACCGATCCGCGCCTGCGCTACTACGAGGGCCTGCTCGCCCGCGCCCGGGCGCGGCCGGACGAGGCGGAACGCGCCTTTCGCGGCGCGCTGTACCTCGATAAAGGTTTCGTCATGGCGCATTACCACCTCGGGTTGACCCTGATCGCTGCCGGCCGCGCCGAGGCCGGCCGCCGCGCCGTGGCCAATGCCCTGCGGCTCGCGGCAGCCCTGCCCGCCGAGGCGGAGCTGCCGGAGGGCGACGGGCTCACGGCCGCCGAATTGTCCGGTGCCGCCCGGCCGTTCCTCGGCGGCGAGGCCGCCTGATGCCGCAATCGACGCGCCCTGCCGCCATTCCGGCCGGTCCGGCCCTGCCCGGCGAGGCCGCCCTGACCCCGGCCCGGATCGAGGAGATCCTGGAGGCCCGCACCCGCAGCCTCGCCACCCGCGGCGCGGCGCCGGAGGCGCGGCCGACCCGGTCCCTCCTCGTCTGCCGCGCCGGGGCCGAGACGGTCGGCCTGCCCCTCGAGGGCGTCGCCGAGGTGTTTCCGTTCCGGCCCTGCACGCCGGTGCCGGGGGCGCCCCCGTCGCTCGTCGGCCTCACCGGGCGGGGCGGGATCCTCGTCAGCGTGATCGATCTCGCGGTGGCCCTGGGTGCCGCGCCGGCGCCCGCGGAGGAAAGCCTCGGCCATGTCGTGGCCCTGCGCCGCGACGGTCCGCGGATCGGCCTCCGGGTCGAGCGCGTCCTGTCGGTGGTCGAGGCCCAGGTCGAGGCCTTGGCCGGAACCTCGGTCGAAACCGGGGGCCTGGGCAGGCGGGCGGTGGCAGGCTATGCCCGCGCCGCATCGCCGGGCTCCCGTCAGGAATCGAACGGTTCCGGATCGGGCTTCGCGGTGATCGACCTCGCCTCTCTCCTGGCGCCGCTCCTCGCGGCCGGCCGTCCCGGGCCGGCCTGACTTAGCCTCCAGCCAAAGAGAACCCCACGCGTGTCGCTCTCGATCGGGAACCGCATCCTCCTCGGCTTCGCCGCCGTCGTCCTGGTGATCGTGGCGCTCGGCGTCTACGCGGTCGGGCAGATCGGCGAGGTGCGCAACGCCACCGACATCATCGTCACCCGCGACCTGACGGTGATGCACCAGCTGGAGAACATCCGCGAGGCGCAGCGCCGGATGAGCGACCTGCGCGACGAGGCGACCACCCGCTACTACCTGCGGGCGATGGGCCGCGATCCGACGGCCAAGGAGGAGCCGACGGTGACCTGGCGGCGCAACGCCGCCGCCGCCGAGACGGCGCTCGCCGGCGCGATCACCACCGCCAACGACTACCGGGCCCAGTCGCTCTCGCCCGACCGTGCCGCCGCCTGGCAGCGCATCGCCGAGCTGCTGGTCGCCGCCGGGGCCGAGTTGCGCACCACCCGCACCGCCACCGAGCGCCAGTTCGAGGCGATCACCGCCAACGACGTGCCGGGCATCCAGGCGGCCGAGACCGCCCTCGACCAGTCCGGCGACAACTTCGTGCGCACCATGGGGGCGGCGCGCGATGCCCTCGACGGCGCCATCGCGGCCGGCCAGCGCCGGGTCGGGGCGATCTACGAGGAGAGCCGGCTCTCGACCATCGCGGCGCTGGTGGTCTGCGTCGTGATGGCGCTCGTCATCACGGTGCTGATCCGCCGCTCGGTGGTGCAGCCCCTCGACGCGGTGATGGCCTTCGTCGGCAAGGTCGGGGGCGGCGACCTCACCGGCCGGATCGCCGAGACCAGCCGCGACGAGCTCGGGCGCCTCGGCGCCGTGCTCAACCAGATGGTCGAGGGCCTGCGCCAGTTGGCCAGCCAGAACCGCGCCTCGACCTCGAACCTCAACGCGGCGGCGGCCGAGATCCGCGCCTCGGCCCAGGAGCAGGCGGCGAGCGTGGAGGAGCAGTTCGCCGCCGTGCAGGAGACCGCCGCCACCGTCGACGAGATCACCCATGCGGGGGCCCAGATCGGCAAGCGCGCGCAGGAAGTGATCGCCACCGCCCAGGCCACCGCCCAGACCTCGAGTGCGGGCTTGCGCGCCGTCGACGAGACCGCGCGCGCCATGGACGCGATCCGCGAGCAGAGCGAGGCGGTGGCGGAGAACATCGTTGCGCTCAGCGAGAAGACGCAGGCGATCGGCGAGATCATCGCCACGGTCAACGACGTCTCCGAGCGCACGCATCTGCTCGCGCTCAACGCCGCCATCGAGGCGGCGGCGGCGGGCGAGAGCGGGCGCAGCTTCGCGGTGGTGGCCTCCGAGATGAAGGCCCTCGCCGACCAGGCCAAGGAGGCGACCGCCCAGGTTCGCGCGATCCTCGGCGACATCCAGCGCGGCATCAACGCCTCGGTGATGCTCACCGAGGAGGCGGTCAAGCGCGTGGCGGTCGGCAAGGAGCGCACCGACACCACCCACGCGACGATCGAGGAGATCACCGCCCGGGTGCAGGAGAGCGTGCAGACCTTCCAGCAGATCGTCGCCTCGACCAACCAGCAGCAGCTCGGCATCGAGCAGGTGATGGGCGCGCTCCAGAACATCCGCCAGGCGAGCCAGCAGACCGCGGCCGGCACCCGCCAGGTCGAGGCCGCCGCCGCCAACCTGAGCGAGCTCGCCGGCGCCCTCCTGGCGCTCGCCGAGCGCTACCGGCTCTGACGTAAGGCGTCGCGCTCAACCCGATGGACGATATCCGCCAGCTCCTCCTCGCGGCCTTCGACGCCGAGCACCGCGAGCACATCGCGGCGATCCGGACGGCGCTCGCCGAGGCCGAGGCGGGACGGCCGGCCGACTGGAACGACGTGTTCCGCCGCGCCCACAGCCTGAAGGGGGCGGCCCGCGCCGTCGACCTGCCGGCGGTGGAGGAGGTCGCCCACCGGCTGGAAGCCCTGTTCGACCGGGTGGTGCAGGGCCGGGCCGGCCTCGACCGCGCGACCGCCGGCGTGGTCGACCTCGCCCTCGACCGGATCGAGGGGCTGGTCGCGGGCCTCTCGGACGACCCCGAGCCGTCGGCGCCGGCCGACGCCATCGCGGCCCTCGATGCCTGCCTGTCCGGCGCGCCGATCCCCGAAGCCCCACCGCAGGGCAAGCGGGACCCCGAACCGGATACCGGGCCCGAGCCGACATCCGAGCCGGCGCCGCAGGCGCACCAGGATCACGCCGTCTCCTATCTGCGCATCGCCAGCGACCAGGTCGAGAGCCTGTCGAAGTCGGTGCACGACCTGACGGCCGTGCTCCAGGGCCAGGAGGTGATCGGCGGCGCGGTGGCAGGCCTCGAATCCGCCGCGCGCAACCTGCGCCGCAGCGTCGACACGGTGCAGGGCCGCACCGGCGAGATGGTGGCGCTGGCCCGCCGCCTGCGCGAGGCCGGCGATCCGGCGGGCGCGGCGCTCGACGGCTTCGTCGACCGGGTGCGGCGCCTCGACGGCGACCTGCGGGCCGTGATCCGCGGCATCTCGAGCCTCGCCCGGGTGCAGAGCCGCAGCACCGGCGCGGTGGACACCGCCCTGCGGCGCCTGCGCGACGAATCCGACCGCCTGCTGCTGGTCCCGGCCGAGACGGTGTTCGGCGGCTACGGCCGGATGGTGCGGGAGATCGCCCGCGAGGCCGGACTGCCGATCGAGGTGCGGCTGCACGGGCTCGACCTCCAGGTCGATCGCGGCCTGCTCCAGGCCCTCAAGGACCCGGTGCTGCACGCCCTGCGCAACACGATCAGCCACGGCGCGGAACGTCCCGAGGCGCGCCGCGCCCTGGCGAAGCCGGAGGCAATGTCGGTCACCCTCTCGGTCGCCTCGAAGGGCTCGCAGCTCGTCGTGAGAATCCGCGACGACGGCCGCGGCCCGGACCTCGCCCGCATCCTCGAGACCGGCCGGCGCCAGGGGCTGGTGCCGCCCGGACCCGAGCCCGGCCGGGACGAGATCCTCGACCTCGTCTTCGCGCCGGGCTTCTCCACGGCGACGGCCGTCGACCGGATCGCCGGGCGCGGCATGGGCCTGTCGGTGGTGGCGGAGGCCGCGCGCGCCTTGCGCGGCCGGGCGTCCTTGCGCCCGGCGGAGCCCTCCGGCACGGAAGTGACCATCACCGTGCCGCTCTCCGCCGCGCGCCAGCCCGTGCTGCTGGTCGAGGCGGGCTTTCGGCCGGGGGAGGCGCCGCAGACCTTCGGCCTGCCGAGCGGCGCGGTCGCCGGGCTCCTGCGCCTCGGCGAGCGCGACCTCGCGTCCGTGGCGGGCGAGCCGGCGGCACGGATCAAGCAGGGGGGACGGGACGTTGTCGTGCCGCTCGTTCCCCTCGCGTCGCTCCTCGGATCCGGTGTTGTCCCCCTTCCTCTCCGTGACGGCCAGGTCCGCGCCGTCCTCCTGCGCTGCGGCGCGTCCCTGTGCGCCGTCGCCGTCGACCGGCTGCTCGACGTGCGGGTGCTCCTCGTCGGTCCGGCCCCGCCCTTCGGCGGCGACCCCGAGCTGATGTCCGGCACCGTCATGCTCGCCGACGAGAACCCGGCCCTGGTGCTCGACCCCGAGGGCCTGTGCGCCCGGGCCCGCGGCGGCGGGCTGGTGGCGGCCCCGGCAGCGTTGCCCGAGCGCCGGGCGCGGCGCGTGCCCACCGTGCTGGTCGTCGACGATTCGATCACCACACGGACGCTGGAGAAGAGCATCCTGGAGGCGCATGGCTACCGGGTCTTCGTCTGCGTCGACGGCCAGGACGCCCTCGACCGGCTGCGGCGGGACGGAGGCGACGTCGACCTCGTGGTGGCCGACGTCGAGATGCCGCGCCTCGACGGGTTCGGCCTGCTCCAGGCGGTGAAGGCCGATCCGGGCTTGACGCGGCTGCCGGTGATCCTGATGACCTCCCGCGGCGATCCCGCCGACATCCGCCGGGGCCTCGATCTCGGGGCCGACGCCTACATCACCAAGCAGAAGTTCGACCAGCGCGAGCTTCTCGACACGATCGGTCAGCTGCTGTGAGCGCCCCCGTCCGCGTCATGCTGGTGGAGGATTCGCTGGTGGTGCGCCAGCTCCTCGCCCACATCGTCAGCCGCGATCCGCGCCTGGCCCTGGTGGCCGCCGTCGCCTCCGGCGAGGAGGCCCTGCGGGAGATCCACCGGGTCCAGCCCGACGTGATCTCGATGGATATCCGCCTGCCGGGGATCGACGGGCTGGAGACGACCCGGCGGATCATGGCCGAGCGCCCGACCCCGATCGTGGTCGTCGCCGACGCGGTCGAGGATTCCTCGCTGAAGATCTCGATGAACGCCCTGCGGGCCGGCGCCTTGAGCGTGGTCGAGAAGCCGGTCGGCACCGGGCACCGCGCCTACGAGGCGATCTCGGACCAGATCTGCACCCAGCTGCGCATCATGAGCCAGGTCCCGGTGATCCGGCGCCGGCCGATCGGCGCCGAGCGCCTGGCCCGCCCCGACGCGCCCCGGGAGGAGCTGCGCGGAACGATCCCGGCGACGCAGGCCCCGAGCGTGCTCGCGGTCGCCGCCTCGACCGGCGGGCCGCCGGCCTTCGCCAAGCTGCTGGGCGCCCTGCCGGCGAATTTTCCGCTCCCGGTCCTGCTCGTCCAGCATATGGGCGCCGCCTTCATGGAGGGCTTCGCCGACTGGCTGAACGGCGTCGTGCCGCTCACCGTCGTCATCGCGGGCGAGGGCGTGCGGCCCGTGAGCGGCCACGTCTACGTCGCGCCGGGCGACCGCCACCTGACGCTCGGGCCCGGCGGGCTCCTGACGCTCCTCGACGAGCCGCCTCTCGGCGGGCAGCGCCCCTCGGCGACGCTGCTGTTCCGCTCCGTCGCCCGTTCGGCCGGCCCGCGGGGCCTCGGGGTGCTGCTCACCGGCATGGGCGAGGACGGCGCCGCCGGTCTCCTCGACATGCACCTGGCCGGGGCCGCCACCATCGCCGAGCACGAGAGCTCGGCCGTCGTCTACGGCATGCCGGCGGCCGCCGTGCGCCTCAAGGCCGCCGGGAGCGTGCTCCCCCTCGACCTGATCGCGTCGCGGATCCTGCGGTCGGTGCAGCCGGGCCTCTCGGCGTGACGGCGCTGCCCGCGACCTCGCCCCGCATCCTCCTGGTCGAGGATTCCGAGACCCAGGCGCTGCAGCTGCGGCTCTTCCTGGAGCGCAACGGCTTCTCGGTCACGCGGCACGCCACCGCGGAAGGAGCCCTCGAGGCGATGAATCACGGCCTGCCCGATCTCGTGGTGGCCGATTACCACCTGCCGGGGATGAACGGCGACGAGCTGACCCGGCAGATGCGGCTCGCCATGCGCACCCGGGCGACGCCGGTGCTGATGCTCACCGAGGCGAGCGGGCGCGACTTCGAGCGCCAGGGCCTGGAGAGCGGCGCCGACGCCTACGTGCCGAAATCCGCCGACCGCGACCTCCTGCTCCTGCGCATCCGCGCGCTGCTGCGCGAGCGCGCCGCCGTGCCGGCGGACGAGCCCGGCCGCCCGGCGAGCTTCCGCCGCGCCCGCATCCTGGTCGTCGACGGCTCGGCCACCTTCCGGGCCTACCTCTCGGCGCTGCTCGCCCAGGAGGGCCACGAGGTCGTCACCGCCGACGGGCCCGACCAGGCGATGGCGGCGCTCGAGGCGCCGGGAGAGGGCTTCGACTGCGTCACGGTCGACCTCTTGGGGACCGGCTTCGACGCCATCGCGCTCTGCCGCCGGATCGACGGCTTCCGCGGCGCCGCCACCGGCGCGGGGGCGCCGGGCTTCTACCTCGTCGGCATCGGCTCGGCGGCCTCCTCCAGCAAGGACCTGCTGGTCGAGGCGTTCTCGGCCGGGGCCGACGACGTGGTGGCGAAAGGCGCCGACGCCGATCTCCTGGCGATCCGGGTGCGGACTCTGGTGCGCCGCAAGCTCCTGGAGGAGGACGACCGTCGGGTCGCCGACGAGGTGCGCCGCCACGCCCTCGCCGCCGAGCGCGCCAAGGCCGAGGCCACCGCCGCCGAGGCGAAGGCGGCGCTCGCCGGCGCCCTCGCCCAGGCGAACCACGACCTCGAACAGGCCAACCACCGCCTCAAGGACACGCAGGCCAAGCTCGTCCAGGCCGCCAAGATGGCGTCCCTCGGCGAGCTGGTCGCCGGCATCGCCCACGAGATCAACAACCCGCTGGCCTTCATCCTGGCCCATCAGGGCACGGTCGAACGGCTGATCGGCGAGGTGGCGGGCGCGGTGCCGGAGGGCACGCCGGCCCGGCGCGCCCTCGACAAGGCCCGCGACCGGGTCGGGTCGATGCGCCTCGGCCTGTCCCGGATCCAGGACCTCGTCGTTAACCTGCGCAAGTTCTCGCGCCTCGACGAGGGCGAGATGCAGACCGTCAACGTGCCGGACGCGATCGAGAACGTGCTGGCGCTGATCCAGCACAAGCTCGGCACCCGCATCACGGTGCGCAAGGACTTTTCCGGCGCGGCCGAGATGCGCTGCTCGCCGGCCCTGCTCAACCAGGTGGTGATGAACATCCTGGGCAACGCCGCCGATGCGATCCCCGGGGACGGCACCATCACGATCGAGACCGCGATCCGCGACGACAACGACGTGATCCGGATCTGCGACACCGGCCCTGGCGTGCCGGAGGGCTTGCGCGAGCGGATCTTCGAGCCGTTCTTCACCACGAAGCCGGTCGGATCCGGCACCGGGCTCGGCCTTGCCATTGCGTACAGCGTCGTGCAGGCGCATAGCGGACAGCTATCCGTGGAATCGTCGCCGGAGGGAGGGGCCTGCTTCGTGATCAGCATTCCGAGGCGGGCCGCATGACCATGGCGACGACGAGCGAGGCGATGAATTCGGGCGTGCGCGGCACGATCC
Organism: Methylobacterium currus; assembly: GCF_003058325.1. Classification (NCBI taxonomy): domain Bacteria; kingdom Pseudomonadati; phylum Pseudomonadota; class Alphaproteobacteria; order Hyphomicrobiales; family Methylobacteriaceae; genus Methylobacterium; species Methylobacterium currus. Next base: position 3,012,905 of record NZ_CP028843.1, on the reverse strand, counting down.
TGGCGGTCGACGACGAGCCGGATATTCTGGTCGCCCTCGAGGATCTGTTCGAGGACGAGTACCGGGTGCTCACCACCAGCCGGCCGGCGGAGGCGCTGGAGCTGATCGCCGCCGAGCCCGACATCGACGTCATCCTGTCCGACCAGCGCATGCCGGGCCTGACCGGCGACGCGCTGCTCGCCCAGGCGCGCGAGATCTCCGACGCTCAGGCGATCCTGCTCACCGGCTATGCCGACATCTCGGCGGTGGTCTCGGCGCTCAACCGCGGCGGCATCACCGGCTACGTCACCAAGCCGTGGGACCCCGCGCTCCTGCGCAACGCGGTGCGGGGCGCCTACGAGCGCCACCGCCTCGCCCGGGATCTCGCCACGGAGCGTGCGCTCCTGCGCGGCCTCCTCGACCATTCGGGCGACGCGATCGCGTTCAAGGACACCGAGGGGCGTTTCCTGCGCCTCAACGCCCGCATGGCCGCGCGCCTCGGCGCGCCCTCGCCCGAATCCTGCCTCGGCCGCACCGAGTCGGAGATCCTGGGTGCCGGCGCCGACACGGCGGAGGCCGCCGACCGGGCGGCGATCGCGTCCGGCGCGCCGACCGAGACGGTGGCGGCGAGCGGACCCGAGGCGGCCCCGACCTGGAACCAGGTCACCCGGGTCCCGATCCGCGACCCCGGCGGCGCCGTCGTCCACCTCGCGGTGATCGAGCGCGACATCACCGAGCAGCGCCTGCTGGAGACGCGCCTGCGCCAGGCCGACAAGATGCAGGCCCTCGGCACCCTGGCGGGCGGCGTCGCGCACGACTTCAACAACCTGCTCACCGCGATCCTCGGCAGCCTGGAGCTCGCCCTGCCGAAGGTGGCGGGCGACGCGCGCCTGTCGCGGCTGATGACCAACGCCGCCCAGGCGGCGCAGCGCGGCGCGGCCCTGACCAAGCGCCTTCTCACCTTCAGCCACCGCCGCGACCTCCAGGCCCGGGTCGTCGACCTCAACGCGGTGATCCGCGGCATGGACGACCTGCTCGGGCGCAGCCTCGGCGGCTTCGTGCAGGTCGAGCGCTCCTTGAGCGACGACCTGTGGGCCGCCAGGGTCGATCCGGACCAGCTCGAACTGGCGATCCTCAACCTCTGCATCAACGGACGCGACGCGATGCCGGAGGGTGGAATCGTCGCCCTCTCGACCCGCAACGAGACGGTCCGGGGCAGCACCGATCCGAACCTGACGGACGGCGACTACGCGGTGATCGCGATCCGCGACACCGGCACCGGCATCCCGCCGGAGATCTTAGGCCGGGTGTTCGAGCCGTTCTTCACCACCAAGGGCGTCGGCCAGGGCACAGGCCTCGGCCTCGCGATGGTGTTCGGCCTCGTCCAGCAATCGCGCGGCACGATCCGGATCGACAGCGCGGTCGGGCGCGGCACCACCGTGCTGCTCTACCTGCCGCGCTCCCGCGAGGCGGTCGAGGCGTCGCCCACCGCACCGGCCGCGCCGGCTCCGGCGCCGCGCCGGGCCCGGGTTCTGGTCGTCGACGACGATCCGCAGGTCCGCCACGTCACCGCCTCGTTCCTCAACGGCTTCGGCTACGACGAGGCCGAGGTGCCGAGCGGCGAGGCGGCGCTCGAACGGCTCGACGCGGAGCGGTTCGACATCGTCGTGGCCGACCTGGCGATGCCGGGCATGAGCGGCCTCGACCTCGCCGAGGCGGTGCGCGCGCGCTGGCCCTCCCTGCCGTTCCTGCTCGTCACCGGCCACGCCGAGGCGGCGCGCATCCCGGCGGATTTCTCGGTGCTGGAGAAGCCCTTCCCCTCCGCCGATCTGGCCGCCCGGGTGGCGGCCCTGCTCGCGCCGGAGGCGTGACCCGGAATCCGGGCCGACCCGCACCCCAGACGCCGCGATGGCGCGATGGCGCCGCGATGGCGCCGCGGATCTCCTGCCGCCGAATGTATCGCCAACGGCACAGCCGGCCCGGAACGGCTTGGACCCGAGAGTTATTCACGCTTGCGTCAGCAAGTTTGGCTAAGTGTTGCCCGTGCGTTGCCGATCGGTCATCCCCGTCGCGCCGCAGCGGCGCGCCTGCCGACGAAGAGTGTGACGAACATGCCCCGGACGCTGAGACCGATCAGCCAAGTCGTCGTCCTGGCCGTCGTGGCCGCCGGGGCGGTCTTCGCCTACACCATCTTGCGTCCGAGCCACCGCCAGGAGCCGATCACCGCCTTCGCGGACGTGGCGGCCCGGCCGCCGGCGGCCAAGGGCTTCACCCTCACCCCATCCCAGCTCGCGACGGTCTCGAGCGAGCCGGTGGTCAAGCGCCGGTTCTTCGAGGAGATCGTCACCGAGGGCAAGATCGGGGTCGACGAATACCAGGCGACGCCGGTCTTCTCGCCCTATCCCGGCCGCGTCATCGCGATCTTCGCCCGCACCGGCGAGCAGGTGAAGCGCGGCCAGCCGCTGTTCTCGGTCCAGGCCAACGAGATGGTCCAGGCCCAGAACGACTACCTCGCCGCCCTCAACGTGCTGAACAAGAGCCGCTCGCAGCTCGGCTTCGCGCAAGCCGCCGAGAAGCGGCAGCGCGACCTGTTCGAGACCCGGGCCACCACCCTGCGCGATCTCCAGGTGGCCCAGAACGACCTCACCACCGCCACCAACGACAACCGCACCGCCGAGGTCGGACTGGAGGCGGTCCGCAACCGCCTGCGTATCCTCGGATTGCGCGACGAGGAGATGGCGGCCCTGCAGAAGGGCTCGGCGATCAACCCCGACACGCCGATCAACGCGCCGCTCAGCGGCACCATCATCCAGCGCAAGATCGGTCCGGGCCAGTATGTCGGCTCGAGCGGCGAGCCGTCCTACATCATCGGCGACCTGTCGAAGGTGTGGCTGGTGGCGCAGCTGCGCGAGGCCGATGCCGCCAAGGTCGAGATGGACGAGAAGATCACCTTCCGGGTGCCGGCCCATCCGGAGCGCGATTTCGAGGGCCGGATCAACTTCATCGGCACCTCGGTCGATCCGACGACCCGGCGCATCACCGTGCGGGCCGAGATCGACAACCGGCAAGGCCTGCTCAAGCCCGAGATGTATGCCAGCGTGCGCATCATCAACGAGCGCGAGACCCTGTCCCACGCCGTGCCCCGCGCCGCCGTGATCCTGGAGGGCAACAAGGCCAGCGTCTGGGTGCTCAAGCCGGACAACTCGGTCGAGAACCGGCCGATCCGGGCCGGCATCGTCGACGGCTCCACCGTCGAGATCCTCGACGGCTTGGCGGAAGGCGAGCGGGTGATCTCCCGCGGCTCGCTCTTCATCGACCGGATGTCGACCCAGAGCTGACCCTTACCGCTTCCGCACCTTTTTCCGACCCCGCACCTTCGGATCAACGGCCATGACCGGCATCGTCGGCCTCGCCCTGCGCCAGCGCGCCCTCGTCGTCCTGGCCTTCGTGGCCCTGCTGATCGGCGGTCTCGCGGCGTTCCAGAGCCTCAACATCGAGGCCTATCCCGACCCGACGCCGCCGATGGTGAACGTCATCACTCAGGCGCCGGGCCTCTCGGGCGAGGAGATCGAGCGCTACATCACGGTGCCGATCGAGGTGATCACCTCGGGCCTCCCCGACCTGAAGCAGGTCCGCACCGTCTCGCTCTACGGCCTGTCCGACGTGAAGCTGCAATTCGGCTTCGCCAACAGCTACCGCGAGGCCGAGCAGCAGGTGCTCAACCGGCTGGCCCAGCTCGACACCCTGCCGAACGGCGCCAAGCCGACGATCTCGCCGGTGAGCCCGATCGGCGAGATCTTTCGCTACAAGCTCGTCGCGCCGGACGGCTACAGCGTGCTCGATCTCAAGACCCTGCAGGACTGGGTCCTGCGCAAGCGCTTCCGCGCGGTGCCGGGCGTCATCGACGTGATCGGCTGGGGCGGCAAGACCAAGACCTTCGAGATCGGCGTCGACCTCGACCGGTTGATGGCCCACGGACTCACCCTGTCGGGCGTGGTCAAGACCCTCAACGACAGCAACCTCAATGTCGGCGGCAACCGCATCACCTTAGGCAGCCAGTCGGCGGTGGTGCGCGGCGTCGGCCTGATCCGCTCCGTCGACGATATCGGCGAGACGGTCCTGGCGCAGTCGGGCGGTGCGCCGGTCCTGGTGAAGGACGTCGCCACCATCACCATCGGCCACCAGCCGCGGCTCGGCATCGCCGGCATGAACGAGGACGACGACATCGTCCAGGGCATCGTCCTGATGCGCCGCGGCGAGCGCTCGACCCCGTCGATCGAGGCGGTGAAGGCGGAGGTGGCGAGGATCGAGGCCGCCGGCATCCTGCCGCCGGGCGTGCGCATCGAGCGCATCTACGACCGCGCCGACCTCATCGCCGTCACCACCCACACCGTCCTGCACAACATGATGGTCGGGATCCTGCTGATCCTGGTGGTGCAGTGGCTGTTCCTCGGCAACCTGAGGAGCGCCCTGATCGTCGTGGCGACGATTCCCTTCGCGTTGTTCTTCGCCGTCATCATCCTGGTGGTGCGGGGCGAATCGGCCAACCTCCTGTCGGTCGGCGCCCTCGATTTCGGCCTGATCGTCGACGGCACGGTCATCATGGTCGAGGCGATCTTCCGGCGCCTCTCGGGCCACGGCGCAGCCCTGCCCCCCGGCCTCGTCGGCGCCAAGGGCATGCCGCGGAAGCTCGGGCTGATCGCGCTCGCCTCCTCGGACGTCAGCCGCTCGATCGTCTTTGCCGCCATCATCATCGTGACCGGCTTCCTGCCGCTGTTCACGCTGTCGGGCGTCGAGGGCAACATCTTCGGGCCGATGGCGCAGACCTACGCCTACGCGCTGGCGGGCGGCCTCATCGCCACCTTCACGGTGACGCCGGTGCTCTCGGCCTACCTGCTGCCGGAGCACATCCACGAGGTCGAGACGATCCTGGTCCGTACCCTCGACAGGCTCTATCGGCCGGTGGTCCGGGCGGCCCTCGCCCACCGTACGCTCACGCTCGGCCTCGCGGCGCTCCTCGGCCTCGGCGTGGCGGTGGAGGGGCGCAATCTCGGCCTCGAATTCCTGCCGAAGCTCGAGGAGGGCAACCTCTGGATCCGCGCCACCATGCCGGCGACGATCTCGCTGGAGGAGGGCAACCTCTACGTCAACCGGATCCGCCGGGTGATCGCCGAGGTGCCGGAGGTCGAGCGCGTGGTCTCGCAGCATGGCCGGCCCGACGACGGCACCGACGCCGCCGGCTTCTTCAACGGCGAGTTCTTCGCGCCCCTCAAAGCCGCCGAGCAATGGCGCGAGGGCATGACCAAGGACGCGATGACCGGCGCCCTGCTGGAGCGGCTGCGGACCGAATTCCCGGGCGTCGAGTTCAACCTGTCGCAATACCTTCAGGACAACGTCGCGGAGGCGGTGTCGGGCATCAAGGGCGAGAACTCGTTCAAGGTGTTCGGCCCCGACCTGCAGACCCTCACCGACGTGGCGCGCCAGGTCGAGGCGACCCTGAAGCGCGTGCCCGGCGTCACCGATCTCGGCGTCTTCACCTCCCTCGGCCAGCCGACGGTGCAGATCAACGTCGATCGCACCCGGGCCGCCCGCTACGGCCTCACCCCCGGCGACATCAACACCACGGTCCGCACCGCGATCGGCGGCGACGCGGCGGGCGAGCTCTACGACACCGGCAGCGAGCGCCACTACCCGATCATCGTGCGCCTGGCCTCGCAGTACCGCCAGAGCGTCCGCGCCATCCGCGAGCTGCGCATCGCCGGGCAGACCCAGGGCGGCGCGACCGTCCAGATCCCGCTGAGTGCCGTCGCCGACGTCGAGCTGGTCTCCGGCCCCGCCTACATCTACCGCGAGGGCCAGGAGCGCTACCTGCCGGTGAAGTTCAGCGTGCGCGACCGCGATCTCGGCAGCACCATCATCGAGGCCCGCGAGCGGGTGGCGCAGGAGGTGAAGCTGCCGCCGGATTACCGGCTGGAGCTCGTCGGCGAGTTCAACAACATGCAGGGCGCGCTCGCCCGCCTCTCGGTCACGGTGCCGCTGGCGATCCTGCTGATCGCCGTGCTGCTGTTCGTGAATTTCGGCTCCCTCGTCGACACGCTGCTGGCGCTCAGCGTGATCCCGATGGCGGTGGCCGGCGGCGTCCTGGCGCTCGCCGTCACCGAGACGCCCTTCTCGGTCTCGGCGGCGATCGGCTTCATCGCGCTGCTCGGCATCGCCGTGATGGACGGCATCATCGTGCTCACCCACTATAACGGGCTGATCGCCCGCGGCGAGGAGCGGGCCGAGGCGATGCTGCGCACCTGCTATACCCAGATGCGCCCGGTGGTGATGACCTGCGTCGTCGCCGGCGTCGGCCTTCTGCCGGCCGCCTTCTCGGCCGGGGTCGGCTCGCAGGTGCAGAAGCCCCTGGCGCTGGTGGTGGTCGGCGGCATGAGCCTGGCACCGATCCTGATCCTCATCATCCTGCCGGTGCTGATCCTGCTCTTCTCGCGTCGGCGCCCGGCACCGGTGCATGTCCCGGCGGAGCCGGGCGCGCCCGCACCGGCGGAGGCAGCGATGCAGTGACGGCGGGGGGCGCCGCCCCTGCCGGAACCGGATGGCCAAGGCCCGGCTTCCGGCCGGGCGCGGCGGCCGTCACGGGACGCTCGTGCAGCGGGGCAACGGGCGATCGTCGCGTGTGTCCCGAATATCGCTGGCCAGCCATGCGACAGGAGCTAACATCGACCGACATCCCGATGAGCCGACCTGCCCGTGAGCCCCGTCCCCCGGTCCCTCTTCACGACGGACAGCCTGCCCGAGCGCGACCGTTTCGATGCGTGGCGCACGCTGTTCGCGGCTCACGCCCTCGACGCAGACCCGGTCGGGTTCTGCGGCAGCATCGAGACGACCCAGGTCGGTCCGATGGCGCTGCGGGTCATGAACGCTGCCCCCCAGGGGCCTGCCCGGTCCCGATCCCAGATCCGGCGCGACGGCCAGGACGGCTTCATCCTGCATCTGAGCCAGCACGCCTACCGCGTCGAGACCGAGCACGGCGTCACCGACGTGCCGGTGGGCGCGGTCAGCCTCAACGACCTGTCGCAGCCCTATCGCCGCAGCCGGGTGCCGGAGACCGGCTCGCTGATCCTCGCCTTGCCGCGCGCGTCCGTGGCCTCCGTGCTGCCCGACGAGGAGGCGTTGCACGGGCTAATCCTGCATGGCGGCGCGGGCCGCCTCCTCGCCGACCACCTGCGGAGCCTGGCCACGCATAGCCACGCGATCACGAGCGTGGACGCGGGCCCTATCGCCCAGGCCACGCTCCACATGGTCGCGGCCTGCGTGCGCCCGAGCCTGGAAGCGGCCGAACGGGCGATGACCCCGCTCGATGCCGCCCGGCTCCGGACCGCCAAGCAGTTCCTCCGCGGCCATCTCCGCACGCCGCTCCGGATCGACGCGATGGCGAAGGCGCTCGGCCTGTCGCGCTCGCAGCTCTACCGCCTGTTCGAGCCGGAGGGCGGGATCGCGCGCTCCCTCGCGCGCCAGCGCCTGGCGGCGATCCGCGCGGCTCTCGACGATCCGCTCGACCGGCGGTCCATCGGCGAGATCGGAGAGGCCTACGGCTTCGGCAACGGCGCCCTCCTCAGCCGGGCGTTCCGGCAGGCCTATGGCGTGACTCCGCGCGACTATCGGGGCTCGATCGGCCGGGCTTGAAGCGGCGGGCGACGAGGCCGGCCCCGGACCTCCCTCGCGAGAGAACCAGGGTTCCGTGATGCGAACCGGGGATCATCCGCGCAACGGCTCCGAGGGCGTACGGGTGCCGCCGGCACCCCTCGGGCGCGGCTCAGGCCGCGACCTGCCCGCTCCCGCCGGCCTCCCGGCTCTCGGCGGCGGCCAGCAGCACGCAGGTCGCCACCACCTCCGCGGCGGCCTCGACCTCGGCGAGGCTCGGATAGGACGGGGCGAGGCGCAGCAGGCGGTCCTGCGGGTCGCGGCCGTAGGGATGCGTGGCGCCGGCCGGCGTCAGCGCAAGGCCGCAGCCGGCGGCGAGCTTGACCACGCGGGTCGCGCAGCCCTCCGGCACTTCGAGCAGGATGAAGTAGCCACCCTCCGGCTCGCTCCAGCGGGCCACGCCGGTATCGCCGAGATGGCGGCCCAAGGTCTCGGTCACCGCGCGGAACTTCGGCGCCAGGAGCCGGCGATGGCCGTCCATCAGGGCGTCGATCCCGGCCTTGTCCCGCAGGAAGCGGATGTGGCGCAGCTGGTTGAGCTTGTCCGGCCCGATGCTGCGCTTGCCGGCCTGGGCGAGGTACCAGCGGATGTTGGCCTCGGAGGAGGCCAGCATCGCCAGGCCCGCGCCGGCCAGCGTCACCTTCGAGGTCGAGGCGAAGACGATCGCCCGGTCCGGGTGGCCGCCCTCGGCGCAGGCATCGAGGACATTGCGGAGCTGGGGCCGCCGCTCGGTCAGATGATGCAGCGCGTAGGCGTTGTCCCAGAACAGCCGGAAGTCCGGCGCGCCGGTCTCCATCCGGGCGAGCCGCTCGACGGTGGCGTGGCTGTAGGTCTCACCGCCCGGGTTCGAATATTGCGGCACCGCCCACATCCCCTTCACCCGGGGGTCGCGGGCCTCCCGCTCGACCACGTCCATGTCCGGGCCGTCGGCGGTCATCGGCACCGGGATCATGCCGATGCCGTAGGTTTCGCAGAGGGCGAAGTGGCGGTCGTAGCCCGGCACCGGGCAGAGGAAGCGGATCTCCTCCTCCTTCGACCACGGCCGCGCCCCGCCCGGCACGCCCTTCAGCAGCGCGTAGACGATCCAGTCGTGCATCAAGGCGAGGCTCGAATTGTTGCCGACGACGATCCGCTCCGGCGGGGCGCCGAGCACGGGGGCGAACAGGGCCCGCACCTCGGCGAGGCCCTGCACGCCGCCATAGTTGCGGGCATCCTCGCCGCTCTCGGTGCGGTGGTCGCGGTTGCCCGGCAGGGCCGCCAAGCCCTCCGACAGGTCGAGCTGCTCGGGCGAAGGCTTGCCCCGGGTCATGTCGAGCTTGAGGCCGCGCCCCTGCAGCGCGGCGTAGCGGGCCTGGAGGTCGGCGAGGGCGGGGATCGCGGTCATGGGACGGTTTCGCTGGTGGGACGGAAAGCGCGTCACCTTTGCGCCTCCCGGGCGCCGGAATCCAGCGGCTTGCCGGCGGCGGTCCCTCGCCGGGACGATCTTTTCCGCCGGCTCCGCCTTGCTGCCCGACTTGCGGCCCGACTTTTGCCCCTACTTGCCGGGCTTCTCCGACAGGATGGCGCCGGTGCGGGGATCGGCCTTGAATTTCATCGGCTTGCCGTCCTTCATCCCCTCGCCCTCCCAGTGCCCGTCATCGGCCTCGATCTCGGAGATCATGGTGTAGCCGGCGGCCTCGACCTTCTGGATCACCTGGCCGATCGGCATCCAGTCAGCCCCGACCTTGTCGGCAAGCGCGGCCGTGCCGGTGCCGGCGAGGATCAGGGCGGCGAGGGCCGGGATGGTCAGCTTGGTCATGGATCACGTTTCCTTCGAAGGCGGATGCCGCAGGAAGATCGTGCGTCGCGCCGGGATGTTCCGAACAAAAAAGGCGGCCCTCGCGGGCCGCCTTCAAGGCAATCGACGCGATGACCGCCTTATTCGGCAGCGGTCTCGTCGGCCACCTGGACCGGGCCGGAATCCTTGCCGCGGGCGTCGACGTCGCGGTCGACGAACTCGATCACCGCCATCGGGGCGTTATCGCCGTAGCGGAAGCCCGCCTTCATGATGCGGCAATAGCCGCCCGGGCGGCCCTGGTAGCGGGGCCCGAGCACGTCGAACAGCTTCTTGACCATCACCTCGTCACCGCGAAGCGCCGCGATCGCCTGACGGCGGGCGTGCAGGTCGCCGCGCTTGCCGAGGGTGATCAGCTTCTCGACCACGGGACGCAGGTCCTTGGCCTTCGGCAGGGTGGTGATGATCTGCTCGTGCTTGATCAGCGCGGCCGACATGTTCGAGAACATCGCCTTGCGATGCTCGACGGTGCGGTTGAAACGGCGACCCCGGAAACCGTGACGCATGGCTCTCTCCTTTGGTTCTCGGCCGCCGTGCCACGGGTCGGCCGTCCTTTGTGGTGCGAGTGGCGAAGACCGCCACTCCGGATGCGCCCCCGAGCGAGGGCGCATCCGGAGTGGCGGCGCAAGGAATGACCCCGCGCCGCCGCGAAAGGCCTAGTAGTGCTCCTCGAAGCGCTTGGCCAGATCCTCGATGTTCTCCGGCGGCCAGCCGGGCACGTCCATGCCGAGGTGCAGGCCCATCGCGGCCAGGACTTCCTTGATCTCGTTGAGCGACTTGCGGCCGAAATTCGGCGTGCGCAGCATCTCGGCTTCGGTCTTCTGGATGAGGTCGCCGATATAGACGATGTTGTCGTTCTTGAGGCAGTTGGCCGAGCGGACCGACAGCTCGAGCTCGTCGACCTTCTTGAGCAGGGCCGGGTTGAAGGGCAGCTGCGGCGCGAGCGGCGCGGCCTCCTCCTTGCGGGGCTCCTCGAAGTTCACGAAGATCTGGAGCTGATCCTGGATGATGCGGGCGGCGTAGGCCAGCGCATCCTCGGGCGAGACCGCGCCGTTGGTCTCGACCGTCATGGTCAGCTTGTCCTTGTCGAGATCCTGGCCCTCGCGGGTGTTCTCGATGCGGTAGGACACCTTGGTGACCGGCGAGAACAGCGCGTCGACCGGGATCAGGCCGATCGGCGCGTCCTCGGGCCGGTTGCGCTCGGCCGGGACGTAGCCCTTGCCGGCCGACACCGTGAACTCCATGCGGATCTCGGCCCCGTCGTCCAGGGTGCAGAGCACCAGGTCGGGATTGAGGATCTGCACGTCGCCGATCGTCGCGATGTCGCCGGCGGTGACCAGGCCCGGGCCGGTCTTGCGCAGGGTCATGCGCTTCGGGGTGTCGCTCGACGACCGGATGGCGATCGTCTTGATGTTGAGGACGATGTCGGTGACGTCCTCGCGCACGCCCGGAATCGAGGAGAACTCGTGCAGCACGCCGTCGATGTGCACGGAGGTGACGGCCGCGCCCTGGAGCGAGGAGAGGAGCACCCGGCGCAGGGCGTTGCCGAGGGTCGTGCCGAAGCCGCGCTCCAGCGGCTCGGCCACCACGGTGGCGATCCGCTTCGGGTCGTGCCCGGGGGTGACCTCGAGCTTGTTCGGCTTGATCAGCTCTTGCCAGTTCTTCTGAATGACCACGTTCGCACCTCTCGCCAACTTACACCGGGGCGGCCCGGAAGGCCCTCCCCTCGCGGTCTCCCCCGCGCCCGGGAGACACCACCGTCCTGATCTCTCACGCGTTCGAAGCAGGGGCGGTCAGGACGCCGCGCTCCACTGCTCCGGGACCCAGGCGAAGCCGGCGCCATCGCGCCGGACCGAGCCGAGAGCCGGAAACTCGAGATGCATCCCGGCGACCAGGCTGCGGTCCGCCGCCGCCTGATCGAGGATGCGCTTGCGCGTGGCGGCAGCCATCGCGCCGTCCACGTCGAAGGAGACGCCCGCCTCCGGCCGGGCGAGCTGGATCGCCGGCAGGTGCACCACGTCGCCCCAGATCAGCAGGCTCTTCTCGCCCGACTGGACCCGGTAGGCGGTGTGGCCGGGCGTGTGGCCGGGCGCCAGGATCGCCTCGATCCCCGGCAGCACCTCGCCCTCGCCGGCCCGGCGGATCCGGTCGCCGTAGGTCCCGACGAGCGCGTGGGCGCGGCGGAACCCCGCCTTCGCCCGCTCCGGCGCCCGTCCCTCGGCCCCCTCGGCGAGCCAGTAGGCGGCCTCGGCCTGCGGGATCACCACCTCGGCATTCGGGAAGAGGGCGGCGCGATCGGGCCCCACCAGACCGCCGATATGATCGGAATGCAGGTGGGTCACCAGCACGGTGCCGATCGCCTCCGGCGCCACGCCGCAGGCGGCCAGCGCCGCCGGCAGGTGCCCGAGGGTCGCAGGCCCGCCCGCCCCCATCCCGGCATCGACCAGGACCGGGGCCGGCCCGCCGAGGATCAGGAAGGCGTTGACGGAGATCCGCGGCGCCTCAACACTGCGGAAACCCCGCTCCTGCAGGCTCGCGGCCTCGTCGACGGGGATGCCCTGGACCAGCCCCAGCGACGCCACGAGATAGCCGTCGCTGAGGGCGACCACAACGCGATCGCCCAGCGTCCAGGGGAGGACGCCGGGCCGGACGATGTCGGCGGTGAGGGGTGTCGACACGCAATCCTCTTCGCGGGCCGTCGGTCGGGAGGCTTCTCGCGACGCCTCCCGGACCTGTGGACGATCAGACGCGGCGACGCTTGCGCGGGCGGCAGCCGTTATGCGGGATGGGGGTCACGTCGCGGATCGACGTCACCGTGAAGCCCGCCGCCTGAAGCGCGCGCAGAGCCGACTCGCGGCCCGAACCGGGGCCCGAGACCTCGACCTCGAGAGTGCGCATGCCGTGCTCGGCGGCCTTGCGGCCGGCATCCTCGGCCGCGACCTGGGCGGCGTAGGGGGTCGACTTGCGGGAGCCCTTGAAGCCCATGGCGCCGGCCGACGACCACGAGATCGTGTTGCCCTGGGCGTCCGTGATGGTGATCATCGTGTTGTTGAACGAGGCGTTCACGTGGGCGACGCCCGACACGATGTTCTTGCGTTCGCGACGACGGACGCGGGTTGCTTCCTTGGCCATACTGTCTTTCGATCCTTCAGGCGCGCCCGTGGTGCCAGGCGCTCGGGACGTCTCTTACGAGTAGCGGTGACGGCGCTCTCGCGCCGCCGGTGTCGGGCGGAACCGAAAGCCCGGCCCCGCCGATTGGACTAGCGGATCGCGGCTTACTTCTTCTTGCCGGCGATCGGCTTCGCCTTGCCCTTGCGGGTGCGGGCGTTGGTGTGGGTGCGCTGGCCGCGGACCGGCAGGTTGCGGCGGTGACGCAGGCCGCGGTAGCAGCCGAGATCCATCAGGCGCTTGATGTTCATCGCGACTTCGCGGCGCAGGTCGCCCTCGACGACGTAGTCGCGGTCGATCGTCTCGCGGATCTGCAGCACCTCGGCGTCGGTGAGCTGGTTCACGCGACGCTCGGCCGGGATGCCGACCTTCTCGGTGATCTCCTCGGCCTTCTTGGCACCGATGCCGTGGATGTACTGCAGCGCGATGACGACGCGCTTGTTGGTCGGGATGTTGACGCCGGCGATACGGGCCATGGTGTTCCTGCTCTCCATCGCGCCCAGGCGTCGGGCCCGGACGGCATTCTCTAAGGTCTCACGCGCGTCCGGTGGAGTCCGGCCCCTGCGCGTCGTCCCGACGGCAAATCGGCCCGGAGCGGCCTCCAGAGAGGCACGCCGGGCCGTCCGGGTCTGAACGAAGGAGCGCCCACTAGCGCGGGCGCGAACCGTTGTCAACTCGTTACCTGCGTCACGCCGACACGGCCTGGAACGGGGCGAGCATCGCTTCGAGCTGCCTCGTCACCTCGTCGATCGGCGCCATGCCGTCGACCTGGCGCAGGAGGCCGGTACCGGCGTAATGCGCAGAGAGCGGCGCCGTCTGGGTGCGATAGGCGTCGAGCCGGGTCTTGAACACCTCCGGCGTGTCGTCCTTGCGCACCGGCTCGCCGCGAGCCTCGGTCTCGGCCGCGCGCTTGGCGATGCGCCCGACCAGCGCGTCCTCGTCGACCTTGAACTCGATCACCGCGTCGAGGCGCAGACCCTTCTGGGCCAGCATCGTGTCCAGAGCGACGGCCTGCGCCACCGTACGCGGGAAGCCGTCGAGGATGAAGCCGCTGCGGGCGTCGGGCTCCTCGATCCGGTCGGCGACGATGCCGATCACGATGTCGTCGGAGACGAGCGCGCCGCTCTCCATCAGGGCCTTGGCCTTGAGGCCGACCGGGGTGCCGGCCGCCACCGCGGCCCGCAGCATGTCGCCGGTCGAGAGCTGCGGGATTCCGAACCGCTCGACGATCCGCGCCGATTGGGTGCCTTTCCCGGCGCCGGGCGGGCCGAGCAGAATGATCCGCATAACCTGTCACTCCCCTCCACCGCGTCCCGCACGGGATCCTTCCTCCCAGGGGCGCGGCCTCTCTGCTTGTTCTAACCCGAGACCCGCTCCGGCCGTTATCCGACCATGCGCTAAGGCCCGGCCCCGGCGCAAGGGCGCCCGGGCCGGTTGTATTGGCCCCCGGGAATTGTCGCTCGCGACGGTGTCAGCGCCGGCGCGCGCCGCGCAGCTTCGCCTTCTTCACCAGGCCCTCGTACTGGTGCGCCAGCAGGTGGCCATGGACCTGCGCCACCGTGTCCATGGTGACCGAGACCACGATCAGGAGCGACGTGCCGCCGAAGTAGAACGGCAGCGAGGCGTAGGAGACCAGGATCTCCGGGATCAGGCAGATCACCGTCAGGTAGGCGGCGCCGATCACGGTGATGCGCGACAGGACCTTGTCGATGAACTCTGCGGTGCGCTCGCCGGGACGGATGCCGGGGATGAAGCCGCCATGCTTCTTCAGGTTGTCCGCGGTCTCCTGCGGGTTGAACACCACCGCCGTGTAGAAGAAGGCGAAGAAGATGATCAGCGCCGCGTAGAGCAGCATGTAGAGCGGCCGGCCGTGGCCGAGATAGGTCGCCAGGGTGGCGATGATGCCGGTGCCGTTCGGATCGGTCTGGAAGCTCGCGGCGGTGGCCGGCAGCAGCAGCAGCGACGAGGCGAAGATCGGCGGGATGACGCCCGAGGTGTTGAGCTTGAGCGGCAGGAACGAGGTCTGGCCCTCGTACATCCGGTTGCCGACCTGGCGCTTGGGGTAGTTGATCAGGAGGCGGCGCTGGGCGCGCTCCATGAACACGATGAAGTAGACGACGGCCGCGGCCATCACCAGCACGCCGAGGATCACCACCGTCGAGAGCGCGCCCTGCCGCCCGAGCTCGAGGGTGCCGGCGATCGCCGAGGGCAGGTGCGCGACGATGCCCGCGAAGATGATGAGCGAGGAGCCGTTGCCGATGCCGCGCGAGGTGATCTGCTCGCCGATCCACATCAGGAACAGCGTGCCGCCGGTCAGCGTGATGACGGTCGAGACCAGGAAGAACGGCCCCGGATCCTGCACGATGCCGCCGGAACTCTGCAAACCGACCGCGATGCCCCAGGCCTGGAAGATCGCCAGCACCACCGTCAGGTAGCGGGTGTACTGGTTGAGCACCTTGCGGCCCGACTCGCCCTCCTTCTTCAGCGTCTCGAGCGACGGCACCACCGAGGTGAGCAGCTGCACGATGATCGACGCCGAGATGTACGGCATGATGTTGAGCGCGAAGATCGCCATGCGCTCGACGGCACCGCCGGAGAACATGTTGAACAGGCCGAGCACGCCGCCCTGCGCGTTGGCGAAGCTCTGGCGGAGCGCATCGGGATCGATGCCGGGCAGCGGGATGTAAGTCCCGAGCCGGTAGACGATCAGGGCGCCCAGCGTGAACCAGATCCGCTTCTTGAGCTCTTCGGCCTTGGCGATGGCGCCGAAGTTGAGGTTGGCGGCGAGCTGCTCGGCTGCAGAGGCCATGGGTTACGTGTCCTCAGGGTCGGGATCCGCGGCGTCGCGGTCAGGGATGCGCGGGCATCCCCCAAAACACGAGCGGCGGCCTCGCGCTGGTCGCACGGGCCGCCGCCGATGATCGGTGACTTAAAGTGTGCCTCAGGCGGACGCAACCGCGTCGTCGGCGGTCGCGAGCGACTGGGTCACCGAGCCGCCGGCCTTCTCGATCGCCTCGACCGCCGACTTCGACGCCCGGGAGACCTGGAAAGTCAGCTTGGCGGTGAGTTCGCCGACGCCGAGGATCTTCACGCCATCGCGGGCCTTGGAGACCACGCCGGCGGCGATCAGCGCCTCGAGGGTCACCGGAGCCGAGGCGTCCAGCTTGCCGGCATCCACCGCCTGCTGGATGCGGCCGATATTGACCTCGTTGAGGTCGGTCGCCCCCGGGTTGTTGAAGCCGCGCTTGGGCAGGCGACGGTGGAGCGGCATCTGGCCGCCCTCGAAGCCCTTGATGGCGACGCCGGAGCGCGCCTTCTGGCCCTTCACGCCGCGGCCGGCGGTCTTGCCCTTGCCGGAGCCGATACCCCGGCCGACGCGCATCCGCTTCTTGGTTGCGCCTTCGTTGTCACGGATTTCGTTGAGCTTCATGGTGCCCTCCTCACGCCGCGTCGTCGAGAACGCGCACGAGGTGATGCACCTTCGCGATCATGCCGCGCACCGACGGGTTGTCGGGCAGGACGGCGATACGGTGCATCTTGTTCAGCTTCAGGCCGATCAGCGTCTGGCGCTGGCTGGCCTCGCGGCGGATCGGCGAGCCGATCTGCTGCACGCGGACGGTCTTCTCAGTCATCCCGAGCCTCCCTTACGCAGCGTCGGCGGAGTCGGCCGAGGCGGCCGAGTCAGCATCACGACGGCGGGCCTGGAGGGCCGAGACCTTCAGACCGCGGCGCGCCGCGACCGAACGGGGCGAATCCTCGTTCTTCAGCGCGTCGAAGGTGGCGCGCACGAGGTTGTAGGGGTTCGACGAGCCGAGCGACTTCGCCACCACGTCCTGCATGCCGAGCGTCTCGAAGACGGCGCGCATCGGGCCGCCCGCGATGATGCCGGTACCGGCCGGAGCCGCGCGCAGGATCACCTTGCCGGCGCCGTGACGGCCCTGCACGTCGTGGTGCAGGGTGCGGCCCTCGCGGAGCGCGACGCGGACGAGGCCGCGCTTGGCCGCCTCGGTGGCCTTGCGGATGGCCTCGGGAACCTCACGGGCCTTGCCGTGACCGAAACCGACGCGACCCTTCTGGTCGCCGACGACGACGAGGGCCGCGAAGCCGAAGCGACGGCCGCCCTTCACCACCTTGGCGACACGGTTGATGTGGACGAGCTTGTCCACGAACTCGCTGTCGCGCTCCTCGCGGTCGTCGCGGCGACGACCCTCACGCTCACGTGCCATGTGTGTTGTCCATCGACTGACGCGGGCGGCGGTCCCGCTCGCTGCTGTGTCATCCGCCGTAAAGAGAGAGGGAGCCGCATGGGCCCCCTCGCCTCCGGGACATCGTGCCGACCCGACCGGGGCGGCGCCAGGACGCGCCCTCCCCTCTCGGGATCAGAAGTCCAAGGTTAGAAGTCGAGGCCGCCCTCGCGGGCCGCATCGGCCAGGGCCTTGACCCGGCCGTGATAAAGGTAGCCCGAGCGGTCGAAGATGACCTGGGTCACCCCGGCGGCCTTGGCGCGCTCCGCCACCAGCTTGCCGACCTCGGTCGCGGCGGCCTTGTCGGCACCGGTCTTGAGGCGGGCGCGCAGGTCCTTGTCGAGGCTCGAGGCGGCGGCCAGCGTATGGCCGGTCGCGTCGTCGATGACCTGGACGTAGATCTGCTTGGAGGAGCGGAACACCGAGAGCCGCGGACGGCCGTTCGCCGCCTTGCGGATCGCCCGCCGGACGCGCGCGCGGCGCCGATCGAGCAGTTCGATTTTGCGAGACATCGTCGGCGGTCCTTACTTCTTCTTGCCTTCCTTGCGGAAGATGAACTCGCCGGCGTACTTCACGCCCTTGCCCTTGTAGGGCTCGGGGCCGCGATACTCGCGGATCTCCGCCGCGACCTGGCCGACGCGCTGCTTGTCGATGCCGGTGACGATGATCTCGACCGGCCGCGGAGTGGCGATCGTGATCCCGTCCGGAATCGGGTACTCGACGTCGTGGCTGTAGCCGAGCGACAGCTTCAGCACCTTGCCGGCGACCGCGGCGCGGTAACCGACGCCGTTGATCTCCAGCTTCTTCTCGTAGCCCTTGGTCACGCCCTCGACCAGGTTCGAGACCTGGGCGCGGGAGAGGCCCCACATCGCGCGGGCCTCCTTGGTCTGCGACCGGGGCTGGACCGAGATCGCGCCGTTCTCGTGGCTGACCGACACCTGGTCGGGGACACGGAACTGCAGCTCCCCCTTCTGGCCCTTGATCTTGACGTTCTGGCCGTCGACGGTGGCGGTCACGCCGGCCGGCACGGTCACGGGCTTCTTGCCTACGCGGGACATGCTCGTCTCTCCTTTTCGGCTGTCAGGGTCCGAAGGTCAGAAGACCTTGCAGAGCACCTCGCCGCCGACGTTGCGCTCGCGCGCCTCGTGGTCGGCCATGACGCCCTGAGGGGTGGAGACGATGGTGATGCCCAGGCCGTCGGCGACGCGCGGCAGGGTATCGACCGACGAGTAGACCCGGCGGCCCGGCTTGGAGACGCGCTCGATCGAGCGGATCACCGGCTGGCCGTCGAAGTACTTGAGTTCGATCGCGAACTCGGTGCGCCCGTTACCGTAATCGGTCGTGGCGTAGTCGCGGATGTAGCCCTCGGACTTCAGGACGTCGAGGACGCGGGCCCGCAGCTTGGAGCCGGGGGTCTGCACGACGTTGCGACGACGCTGCTGGCCGTTGCGGATGCGGGTGAGCATATCGCCCACGGGATCGTTGATCATCTGTGGCGCCCTCCCCTTACCAGCTGGACTTGACCAGGCCCGGGATCAGACCCCGAGATCCCAGATCGCGGAGCGCGACGCGGGAGATGCCGAGCTTGCGGTAGTAAGCCCGGGGACGGCCGGTCATCTCGCAGCGGTTGCGGATGCGGGTCGCGCTGGAGTTGCGGGGCAGCTCCGCCAGCTTGAGGCGCGCCTCGAAGCGCTCCTCCATCGACAGCGACTCGTCGTTGGCGGTGGCCAGCAGCGCTTCGCGCTTCGGCGCGAAACGCTTCACCAGCTCCCGCCGCTGCTTGTTCTTCTCGATCTTGCTCGTCTTAGCCATGTTCTAGCTCTCCGGTGTCCGCGTATGGGGGCGTAGAGCCCTCACTGCCGGAACGGGAAGTTGAAGTGCTTCAGGAGCGCCCGGGCCTCGGCATCGGTCTTGGCGGTGGTCGCCACGACGATGTCCATGCCCCAGGTGTTCTGGGCCTTGTCGTAGTTGATCTCGGGGAACACCAGGTGCTCCTTGATCCCGAGGGCGTAGTTGCCGCGGCCGTCGAACGACTTCGGGTTCAGGCCGCGGAAGTCACGCACGCGCGGCAGCGCGATGGTGATCAGGCGATCCATGAACTCGTACATCCGCTGCTTGCGCAGCGTGACCTTGCAGCCGATCGGCATGTTCTCGCGGACCTTGAAGGTCGCGATCGCCTTGCGGGCCCGGGTGACCACCGGCTTCTGGCCGACGATCAGGCCGAGATCCTCGGCCGCCACGGTGGCCTTCTTGGAGTCCTGGGTCGACTCGCCGACGCCCATGTTGACGACGATCTTCTCGATCGCCGGCACCTGCATCGGGTTGGTGTAGCCGAACTCCTCGATCAGCTTCGGACGCACCACTTCCTCGTAGTGCTTCTTCAGCCGCGGCGTGTAGCCGTCCTTCAGCGCCTCAGCCATCGATCAGATCTCCCGAGCGCTTCGCGAAGCGAACCTTGCGCCCGTCTTCCAGAATGCGAAAACCGACCCGGGTGGGCTTGCCGTCCTTGGGGTCGGCGACCGCCAGGTTCGACAGGTGGATCGCCGCCTCCTTGGAGATGATCCCGCCCTCGGAGGTCTGGGTCTGGCGCGTGTGGCGCTTCACCAGGTTGATCCCCCGCACCAGGGCCCGATCTTCCTTCGGCATCACCTGGATGACCTCGCCGGTGCGACCCTTGTCGCGGCCGGTCAGGACGACGACCTTGTCGCCCTTCTTCACCTTCGCAGCCATTACAGCACCTCCGGCGCCAGCGAGATGATCTTCATGTGGTTGCGAGCGCGCAGCTCGCGCGGCACGGGCCCGAAGATACGGGTGCCGATCGGCTCCTTCTGGTTGTTGATCAGCACGGCCGCGTTGCGGTCGAAGCGGATCACCGAACCGTCGGCCCGACGGACGTCCTTGGCAGTGCGCACGACGACCGCCTTCATGACGTCGCCCTTCTTCACGCGGCCCCGCGGAATCGCCTCCTTCACCGACACCACGATGATGTCGCCGACGCCGGCATACTTGCGCTTGGAACCACCGAGTACCTTGATGCACATCACGCGACGTGCGCCGGAATTGTCGGCGACGTCCAGATTCGTCTGCATCTGGATCACGGCCTAACGCCCTTTCCTTGTTTCAGGCAGGTCTCCACAGGGCAGGATTGCCCGGCGGACGGCAGCCTGATGGGGATCTCGCGTCCCCGTCCATTAAAAGACCGCGCAGCAGCGCGATGTCACGCTGGCGCGGTCAACGAACGCGATGAGGAGCGCGTCACACGCCCTTCATGTTTCGGTGGAGGCCGGCCATCTACACCGGATCGGCCTCGTTGACAAGGAGCCGGAGCGCCAAAAGGCACTCCGTTCCGATAAGGCGAAAGGGGCGCCGCGGGGCGCCCCGTTCCCGCGAGGCAAATGGGGCGCCGAAGCGGCGCCCCGTCTTACGCCTCGGCGGTCGCGACCGCCTCGCCCTCGACCAGCTTCCAGGTCTTGAGCTTGGAATAGGGCCGCGACTCCTCGATGAACACCGTCTGGCCGACCTTGGCCACGTTGTTCTCGTCGTGGGCGTGGTAGTTCTTCGACCGGCGAATGGTCTTCTTCATCACCGGGTGGGTGAAGCGACGCTCCACCTTCACGACGACGGTCTTGTCCTGCTTGTCGCTGACGACAACGCCCTGCAGCACGCGCTTCGGCATGGTCTTGAACTCCCTTAGCCCTGCGCCGCCTGCAGCGTCTTCTGGCGCTGCAAGGTGCGGACGCGGGCGATGTCGCGGCGCACTTCGCGCACCCGGGCGACGTTCTCGAGCTGACCCGTGGCCCGCTGGAAGCGCAGGTTGAACTGCTCCTTCTTCAGGTTCAGGAGCTCTTCGCCGAGCTGATCCGGCGACAGCGCGCTCAGGTCAGACAGCCTCTGGCTCGACTTCATCTCGAATATTCTCCTCAGTCGGCGATGCGCTGGATGAAGCGCGTGCGGACCGGCAGCTTGGCGGCACCCAGGCGCAGCGCCTCACGGGCGATGTCCTCGGCCACTCCGTCGATCTCGAACATGATGCGGCCCGGATGCACGCGGGCCGCCCAATATTCGGGCGCGCCCTTGCCGGAGCCCATGCGGACTTCGGTCGGCTTCGCGGTCACGGGAACGTCGGGGAAGATCCGGATCCAGACCCGGCCCTGACGCTTCATCTCGCGGGTGATCGCGCGGCGGGCCGCCTCGATCTGACGCGCGGTGATCCGCTCCGGCTCCATGGCCTTGAGGCCGTAGGAGCCGAAGTTCAGATCGGTTCCGCCCTTCGCGGCGCCGTGGATGCGGCCCTTGAACTGCTTGCGGAACTTCGTCTTCTTGGGTTGCAGCATGGCAGCCTCTCAAAACTGAAGGGCGGGGAACGGGCGGCCCTTAGGCCGCCGCGTCCCGTCCGCCGCGCTCGCCGCGCTCGCGGTCACGACGCCCGCCGGAACGGCCGCCCTCCTCGTGCGCGCGCTTGTCCTGCGCCATCGGGTCGTGCTCGAGGATCTCGCCCTTGAACACCCACACCTTGATGCCGCAGGTGCCGTAGGTGGTGAACGCCGTGGCCGTGCCGTAATCCACGTCGGCGCGCAGGGTATGCAGGGGCACGCGGCCCTCGCGGTACCACTCGAGCCGGGCGATTTCGGCGCCGCCGAGGCGGCCGGAGCAGTTGATGCGGATGCCCTCGGCGCCGAGGCGCATCGCCGACTGCACGGCGCGCTTCATGGCGCGACGAAAGGCAACGCGACGCTCGAGCTGCTGGGCGATCGAGTCGGCCACCAGGGTGGCGTCGATCTCCGGCTTGCGCACCTCGACGATGTTGATCGTCACGTCGGCCTTGGTCATCGAGTTGACCAGCTTGCGCAGCTTCTCGATGTCCGCGCCCTTCTTGCCGATCACCACGCCCGGACGGCCCGAGTGGATGGTGACGCGGCACTTCTTGTGCGGGCGCTCGATGACGATCTTGGAGACGGCGGCCTGCTTGAGCTGCTTGAGCAGCGCTTTGCGGATCGCGACGTCCTCGTGCATCAGGCGAGCGTACTCGCCCTTGTTGGCGTACCAGCGCGAGTCCCAGGTCCGGTTGATGCCGAGCCGGAGACCGATCGGGTTGACTTTCTGGCCCATCGATTCCTCCTCAGGCGGCTTCGGCCGGGACTTCCCGCACCACGATGGTGAGGTTCGCGAACGGCTTCAGAATGCGGGCGCCACGGCCGCGGGCGCGGGCGTGGAAGCGCTTGAGAACCAGCGCCTTGCCGACATAGGCCTCCTTCACGACGAGATCGTCCACGTCGAGGTCGTGGTTGTTCTCGGCGTTCGCGATGGCGCTCTCGAGGCACTTCTTGACGTCGACCGCGATCCGCTTGCGCGAGAACTGCAGGTCGGCCAGAGCGGTCGAGACCTTCTTGCCGCGGATCAGCTGCGCCACCAGGTTCAGCTTCTGCGGGCTGACGCGCAGCATGCGCGCGACGGCCTTCGCCTCGTTCCGGGGGAGCGCGCGGGGTGCTGCTGCCTTGCCCATATCAGCGCCTCTTCGCCTTCTTGTCGGCCGCGTGACCGTGGAAGGTACGGGTCGGCGAGAACTCGCCGAACTTGTGCCCGACCATCTCCTCGGAGACGTAGACCGGAATGTGCTTCTGCCCGTTGTAGACCCCGAAGGTCAGACCAACGAAATGCGGAAGGATCGTGGAGCGACGGCTCCAGATCTTGATCACCTCGTTGCGGCTCGCGCCGCGCGCGGCGTCCGCCTTCTTGAGGAGGTAGCCGTCGACGAACGGCCCCTTCCAGATTGAACGTGCCATGGGACGAAGCCCTTACTTCTTGCGGTTGTGGCGGCTCGACACGATGAACGTGTCGGTGCGCTTGTTCGAGCGGGTCTTCTTGCCCTTGGTGGGGATACCCCACGGCGTGACCGGATGACGACCGCCCGAGGTGCGACCCTCGCCGCCGCCGTGCGGGTGGTCGATCGGGTTCATGGCGACGCCGCGGTTGTGCGGACGCTTGCCGAGCCAGCGGTTACGCCCCGCCTTGCCGAGCGAGATGTTCATGTGGTCGGGGTTCGAGACCGCGCCCACCGTGGCGTAGCACTGGCCGTGCACCAGGCGCTGCTCGCCCGAGTTCAGGCGCAGCGTGACGTAGCCCTGGTCGCGGCCGACGATCTGGGCGTAGTTGCCCGCGGACCGGGCGATCGCCCCGCCCTTGCCGATCTTCAGCTCGACGTTGTGCACGATCGTGCCGACCGGCATGTTGCCGAGCGGCATGGCGTTGCCGGGCTTGATGTCGACCGACTCGCCCGACACCACCTTGTCGCCGGCCTTAACGCGCTGCGGCGCCAGGATGTAGCTCTGCGCCCCACCCTCGTAGGTCACCAGCGCGATGAACGCCGTGCGGTTCGGATCGTACTCGATCCGCTCGACGGTGCCGACCTTGCCGGCGTGCTCACGCCGCTTGAAGTCGACGTTGCGCAGCGTCCGCTTGTGGCCGCCGCCGCGGAAGCGGACGGTGACGCGGCCGAGGTTGTTGCGGCCGCCCGTGGACGACTTGCCCACGGTCAGCGACTTGACCGGCTTGCCCTTGTAGAGTTCCGAACGGTCCACGATCACGAGCTGGCGAAGGCTCGGCGTGACCGGCTTGAATGTCTTCAAAGCCATTGTCTTGTTCCCTTACGCCGTTCCCGTCAGAGCCCGGTCGTGACGTCGATGCTCTGACCCTCTTCGAGGGTCACGATCGCCTTCTTCACGTCCGAGCGCTGGCCGCGCTGACCGCGGAACATCTTGGCCTTGCCCTTGGTGGTGAGCGTGTTGACGCTCTTCACCTTGACCTCGAACAGCTTCTCGACCGCTTCCTTGATCTGCGGCTTGGTCGCCTTCGGGGCCACCCGGAACACAACCTTGTTGAGCTCCGAGAGGTTCGTCGCCTTCTCGGTGATGACCGGGGAGACGATCACGTCGTAGTGGCGCGGATCAGCGCTCATTTGAATCGCGCCTCCAGCGCATCGACGGCGGCGCGCGTCAGCACGAGCTTCTCGCGACGCAGGATGTCGTAGACGTTGATGCCCTGCACCGGCAGGACGTCGATCTGCGGCAGGTTGCGGGCCGCACGGGCGAAGTTCTGGTCGAGCTCGGCGCCGCCGATGATCAGGGCGTTCGAGAGCGACAGCTTGCCGAACCGCTCCTTGAGCGCCTTGGTCTTGCCCTCTTCGAGGCGGGCATCGTCCATGACGATCAACTCGGCGCTTTTGACCTTGGCCGAGAGCGCGTGGCGGAGCGCGAGCGCCCGGACCTTCTTGGGAAGGTCGTGGGCGTGCGAGCGGGTGACCGGGCCGTGGGCGCGGGCGCCGCCGCGGAACTGCGGAGCCGAAGCCGCACCGTGACGGGCGTTACCGGTGCCCTTCTGCTTGTACAGCTTCTTGGTCGTGCGGGCGATCTCGCCGCGCTGCTTGGTCTGGTGAGTCCCAGCCTGGCGCTTGGCGAGCTGCCAGCGGACGCAGCGCTGCAGCAGGTCGGCGCGGGGCTCGAGACCGAAAATGGCCTCGTCGAGCTCGACCGAGCCCGCTTCGGCGCCGTCGAGCGTGGTGATCTCGAACTTCATCACGCGTTCTCCTCGGTGGCCGGAGCCGCGGGAGCCTCGACCTGGCTGTCAGCAGGGGCTTCCTGCGGAGCAGCAGCCTGCTCACGGAACTTGCCCGGCATCGGCACGTCGGCCGGCAGCTTGCGCTTCACGGCGTCGCGGACGAAGATCCAGCCGCCATCGACGCCCGGGACCGAGCCCTCGACAAGGATCAGGCCGCGCTCGACATCGGTGCGCACGACGCGCAGGTTCTGGGTCGTCACCCGCTCGACACCGAGATGGCCCGGCATCTTCTTGTTCTTGAAGGTCTTGCCCGGGTCCTGACGGCCGCCGGTCGAACCGATCGAACGATGCGAGATCGACACGCCGTGGGTGGCACGCAGACCGCCGAAGTTCCAGCGCTTCATGCCGCCGGCGAAGCCCTTACCGGTGGTCGTGCCCGTCACGTCGACGAACTGACCCGCCAGGAAGTGGTCCGCGGTGATCTCGGCGCCGACCGGGATGATCGCGTCCTCGCTCACGCGGAACTCGGCCAGCTTGCGCTTCGGCTCGACCTTCGCGACAGCGAAATGACCGCGCTGCGCCTTGGTGACGTTCTTGACCTTGGCCTTGCCGACGCCCACCTGGAGCGCGACGTAACCGTTCTTCTCGATCGTGCGGTGGGCCACCACCTGGCACTGATCGACCTTAAGCACCGTGACCGGAACATGCTCGCCAGCGTCCGTGAAGACGCGGGTCATGCCGACCTTCTGTGCGATGACTCCTGAGCGCATGGTTCTCCCCCGCGCGGCCTAGTGAAGCTCTAAGAACCCGCGGGTCCTCAGAGCTTGATCTCCACGTCGACGCCGGCGGCGAGGTCGAGCTTCATCAGCGCGTCCACGGTCTGGGGCGTCGGATCGACGATGTCGAGCACGCGCTTGTGGGTGCGCATCTCGAACTGCTCGCGCGACTTCTTGTCGATGTGGGGCGAGCGGTTGACGGTGAAGCGCTCGATCCGGGTCGGCAGCGGGATCGGCCCGCGGACCTGCGCCCCGGTCCGCTTCGCCGTCGAGACGATCTCGCGGGTCGACGAGTCCAGGATGCGATGATCGAACGCCTTGAGGCGAATACGGATGTTCTGGCCGTTCATGTGATGTCTACCTCGCGACGGGATGGGGCGGGCACGAGGCCCGCCCCGTCACCTGTCCGCTCGTGGAAGCGCCTGAGCGCTTACTCGGTGATGGAGGCGACGACGCCGGCGCCGACGGTGCGGCCGCCCTCGCGGATGGCGAAGCGCAGCTTCTCCTCCATCGCGATCGGCACGATCAGCGTCACGTCCATCGTCACGTTGTCGCCCGGCATCACCATCTCGGTGCCCTCGGGCAGCTGGCACACACCCGTCACGTCCGTCGTCCGGAAGTAGAACTGCGGACGGTAGTTGGTGAAGAACGGCGTGTGGCGCCCGCCCTCCTCCTTCGTCAGGATGTACGCCTCGGCCTTGAACTTCGTGTGCGGCTTCACCGAACCCGGCTTGCACACGACCTGGCCGCGCTCCACGTCCTCGCGCTTCGTGCCGCGCAGAAGCACGCCGACGTTGTCGCCCGCCTGGCCCTGGTCCAGAAGCTTGCGGAACATCTCGACGCCGGTCACCGTCGTCGTCGTCGTGGCGCGGATGCCCACGATCTCCACCGACTCGCCGACCTTGACGATCCCGCGCTCGACGCGCCCCGTCACCACCGTGCCGCGGCCCGAGATCGAGAACACGTCCTCGATCGGCATCAGGAACGGCAGGTCGATCGGACGCTCCGGCTGCGGGATGTACGCGTCCACCGTCTTCATCAGCTCGAGGATCGCCTCGTGGCCGATCTTCGGCTCGCGGTTCTCCAGCGCGCACAGCGCCGAGCCCTTGGTGATCGGGATGTCGTCGCCCGGGAAGTCGTACTTCGACAGAAGCTCGCGTACCTCGAGCTCGACCAGCTCCAGAAGCTCCGGATCGTCGACCATGTCGACCTTGTTCATGAACACAACCAGCGCCGGAACGCCGACCTGGCGGGCCAGCAGGATGTGCTCGCGGGTCTGCGGCATCGGGCCGTCCGCCGCCGACACGACCAGGATCGCGCCGTCCATCTGCGCCGCACCCGTGATCATGTTCTTCACGTAGTCGGCGTGGCCGGGGCAGTCCACGTGCGCGTAGTGCCGGTTCTGCGTCTCGTACTCGACGTGGGCGGTCGAGATCGTGATCCCGCGCGCCTTCTCCTCCGGCGCCTTGTCGATCTGGTCGTACGCCGTGAAGGTGGCACCGCCCGACTCAGCCAGGACCTTCGTGATCGCCGCGGTCAGAGAGGTCTTGCCATGGTCAACGTGACCGATGGTGCCGATGTTGCAGTGCGGCTTCGTCCGCGAAAACTTTTCCTTGGCCATCGCCAAAACTCCGTCGATCGAATGCGTGCGGTTTAGTCTTGAATTGGCGCCCGCCGTGGCGGGCGCCGAAGCTGCGAGCAGGCCGTTAGGCCTTGCTCATCAGGCGTACTTGGCAACCACCTTCTCGGCCTCGCCGCGCGGGACCTCTTCGTAGTGGTCGAACTGCATCGTGAAGTTCGCGCGGCCCTGGGTGAAGGAGCGCAACTGGTTCACGTAGCCGAACATGTTGGCGAGCGGCACCATCGCGTTGATGACGTTGGCGTTGCCGCGCATGTCCTGGCCCTGGATCTGGCCGCGCCGGGAGTTCAGGTCGCCGATGACCGAACCGGTATAGTCCTCCGGGGTCACGACCTCGACCTTCATCACCGGCTCGAGCAGGACCGAGCCGCCCTTCTGCAGGGCCTCGCGGAGCGCCGCCCGCGAGGCGATCTCGAAGGCCAGCGCCGAGGAGTCGACTTCGTGGTAGGCGCCGTCGATCAGCTCCACCTTGATGTCGACCACCGGGAAGCCCGCCAGGATACCGGCGGTCAGCACGCTGTTGAGGCCCTTCTCGACGCCCGGGATGTACTCCTTGGGCACCGAGCCGCCGACGATCTTCGACTCGAACTGGTAGCCGGCGCCCGGCTCGTTCGGCTCGACCACGAACTTCACCCGCGCGAACTGGCCGGTACCACCGGTCTGCTTCTTGTGGGTGTAGTCGATCTCGGTGCGCTTGGTCAGCTTCTCCCGGTACGCAACCTGAGGCTGGCCGATATTGGCCTCGACCTTGTAGGTGCGCTTCAGGATGTCGACCTTGATGTCGAGGTGAAGCTCGCCCATCCCCTTCAGGATGGTCTGGCCCGACTCCTGGTCCGTGGAGACCCGGAAGGACGGATCCTCGGCAGCGAGCTTCGAGAGCGCGATGCCGAGCTTCTCCTGGTCCGCCTTGGACTTGGGCTCGACGGCGATCTCGATGACCGGCTCCGGGAACTCCATCTTCTCGAGGATCACGGCCTTGACCGGATCGCACAGCGTGTCGCCCGTGCGGGTGTCCTTGAGACCCGCGAGCGCGACGATGTCACCGGCGAACGCCTCCTTGATGTCCTCGCGGTTGTTCGCGTGCATCAGGAGCATGCGGCCGACCCGCTCCTTCTTGTCGCGGGTCGAGTTGATGACGTTCGCGCCCGACTCGACCTTGCCCGAATACACGCGGCAGAAGGTGATCGTGCCGACGTGGGGATCGTCCATGATCTTGAAGGCGAGCATGGAGAACGGATCGGAATCGACCGGACGGCGGACGACCTCTTCCTCGGTCTTGAAGTCGATGCCCTTGATCTCGCCGCGGTCGGCGGGAGACGGCAGGTAGTCGACGACGGCGTCGAGCAGGGGCTGCACGCCCTTGTTCTTGAACGCCGAACCGCACAGCACCGGGTGGAAGGCGCGACGCTGCACCGCCGTGCGCACCAGCTTGCGCATGGTGTCCTCGTCGGGCTCGTTGCCCTCGAGATAGGCGGTCATCGCGTCGTCGTCCATCTCGACGCAGGCCTCGACCAGCTTGGTGCGGTACTCCGCAGCCTGATCGGCGAGGTCGGCCGGGATCTCCTCCTCGGAGTAGTTGGCGCCGAGCGCCTCACCCGACCATACGATCGCCTTCATCTTGATCAGGTCGATCACGCCCTTGAAGGAGCTCTCGGCGCCGATCGGCAGCTGCAGGCAGACCGGCTTGCCGGCCACGCGGTCGATGATGTCGGCGACGCACTTGAAGAAGTCGGCGCCGATCTTGTCCATCTTGTTGACGAACACGACGCGCGGCACGTCGTACTTGTCAGCCTGGCGCCACACCGTCTCGGTCTGCGGCTCGACGCCCTGGTTGCCGTCGAGCACGCAGACGGCGCCGTCGAGCACGCGGAGCGAGCGCTCCACCTCGATGGTGAAGTCGACGTGGCCGGGAGTGTCGATGATGTTCAGACGCTTGTCGCGCCAGAAGCAGGTGGTCGCAGCCGAGGTGATCGTGATGCCACGCTCCTGCTCCTGCTCCATCCAGTCCATGGTGGCGGCGCCCTCATGGACCTCGCCGATCTTATGGGACTTGCCGGTGTAGTAGAGGATCCGCTCGGTCGTCGTGGTCTTGCCGGCATCGATGTGGGCCATGATGCCGAAGTTGCGGTAGTCCTCGATCGCGTGCGTGCGGGGCATCGGGGGGCTCCTGAAGAAGGGGGCCGCCGCACCAGGAGGGCGGCGGCGAAGCAGCGTTTACCAGCGATAGTGCGAGAACGCGCGGTTGGCCTCGGCCATCCGGTGGGTGTCCTCGCGCTTCTTCACGGCATTGCCGCGGTTGTTGGCGGCGTCGAGCAGCTCGGCGGAGAGACGCTCGACCATGGTGCGGTCGTTGCGCGAGCGGGCGGCCTGGATCAGCCAGCGGATCGCCAGCGCCTGGCGGCGCTCGGTGCGGACCTCGACCGGGACCTGATAGGTCGCGCCGCCGACGCGGCGTGAGCGGACCTCGATCGCCGGGGCGACGTTGTCGAGGGCGGCGCGGAACACCTCGATCGGGTTCGCCTTGGCCCGGGCCTCGATGATGTCGAACGCGCCGTAGACGATGCTCTCGGCGACCGACTTCTTGCCCTCGTACATCACCGAATTCATGAACTTGGTGAGGACGATATCGCCGTACTTGGCGTCGGGGATGATCTCGCGCTTCTCGGCACTGTGGCGGCGGGACATCGCTCGCTCCGTTCTTAAGCTCTAAAAATCAACTGTTGTGTCCCACGCAGGCCGCCTGGAGCCTTGAAGGCCGGCGACATCCTTGCGGGACAGGCGATAGAGGGACCGATCCGCGTCTTACTTCGGACGCTTGGCGCCGTACTTCGAGCGCCGCTGCTTGCGGTTCTTGACGCCCTGGGTGTCGAGCACGCCGCGCAGGATGTGGTAGCGCACGCCCGGAAGATCCTTCACGCGGCCGCCGCGGATCATCACCACGGAGTGTTCCTGAAGGTTGTGGCCCTCGCCCGGGATGTAGCCGATGACCTCGAAGCCGTTGGTCAGGCGGACCTTGGCGACCTTACGAAGCGCCGAGTTCGGCTTCTTCGGGGTCGTGGTGTAGACGCGGGTGCAGACGCCGCGCTTCTGCGGGCAGGCATCGAGGGCCGGCACCTTGTTGCGGGCCTTCTGCGCCTTCCGCGGATTGGCGATCAGCTGGTTGATCGTCGGCATGCCATTCCTCTCGCAACGCGGCGCCGTCCAGGCGACCGTCGTTTTCTAAAATCTCGTCTGAACGACCGTCGCCTCGGGTAAGAAGCGCAACGCAAATCGCGCCCCAGGCTGAAACCAGCCTTTGGCGCGCCATGCGAGCAGAGGACCACCGGGAGCAAAGCCCCGGCGATCATGCCGGTCTGACACGTGTCAGTCGGTTGAAGTTCGGTCGCGTTTAGGAGACTTGGATCGAGGCACGAGGGGCACGTCGATCAGCTGTCGCCTACGGCCAGCCGTTCAGTAGGAGGGCCTATTACGGGCTCATCCCGCCTCCGTCAAGCGGAAACTTCCCGTTAAGGCTTGGCTGCTTACGCGAAAAGGCCGGCGCCCCCTTGAGGGAGCGCCGGCCTTCGTTCTCGGGTCCGGCGGAGGTGGGCGACAGCCGGTAAGCCCCCTGCCCTACTCGGCCGCCGGGAGCCGCTCGGCCACGGCCGCGCCGCTCTCGGCGGACTTCTGGGCCATGATCAGGGCGTCGCGCCGACGCGCGATCGACTTGATGTCGGAGATCATCGCGCCGGTGCCCGCCGGGATCAGCGAGCCGACGATCACGTTCTCCTTCAGGCCCTCGAGGTTGTCGACCTTGCCGTTGACCGCCGCCTCGGTGAGGACGCGGGTGGTCTCCTGGAACGACGCTGCCGAGATGAACGAGCGCGTCTGCAGCGAAGCCTTGGTGATGCCGAGCAGGACGGGGACGCCCTGGACCGGCTTCTTGCCCTCGGCGAGCAGCTGCTCGTTGATCTCCGCCAGCTCCATCCGGTCGATCTGGTCGCCCGTCAGGATCTCGGAATCGCCGCCGTCGGTGATCTCCACCTTCTGCAGCATCTGCCGGACGATGACCTCGATGTGCTTGTCGTTGATCGACACGCCCTGCAGCCGGTAGACCTCCTGGATCTCGTTGACGAGATAGGCGGCGAGCTCCTCCACGCCCTTGATCGCCAGGATGTCGTGCGGGGCCGGGTTGCCGTCGACGATGAAGTCGCCGAGCTCGACCACGTCGCCGTCCTGCAGGTGGATGTGCTTGCCCTTCGGGATCAGGTACTCCACCGGCTCGGAGCCGTCATGCGGGGTCAGGCTCAGGCGGCGCTTGTTCTTGTAGTCGCGCCCGAACGAGATCGTGCCGGACTTCTCGGCGATGATCGCTGCGTCCTTCGGCCGGCGCGCCTCGAACAGCTCCGCCACCCGCGGCAGGCCGCCGGTGATGTCGCGGGTCTTGGCGCTCTCGGTCGAGACGCGGGCGAGGATGTCGCCGGCCTTGACCCGGGTGCCCGGATCGACGCCGATGATGGCCTCGACCGGCAGGAGCGAGCGCGCGTCCGAGCCGCGCGGCAGCTTCTGCACCCGTCCGTTCTGGTCGTGGACCGCGATCGCCGGACGCAGGTCCGCCGTCCGCGCCGAGCCGCGCCAGTCGATGACCACGCGCTTGGCGATGCCCGTCGACTCGTCGGTCGTCTCGGTGATCGACTGGCCGTCGATCAGGTCCTCGTAGGCGACGATGCCGTCGATCTCGGTCAGGATCGGCCGGGTATAGGGATCCCACTCGGCGATGCGCTGGCCGCGCTTGATCGCGTCGCCCTCGTCGACCCGGACGCGGGCGCCGTATTGCAGGCGGTGGACCGCCCGCTCGGTACCGTCCGGCCCGACGATCACCACCGCCACGTTGCGGCCGGTGGCGATCAGGTCACCGTCCGAGTTGCGGGCGAGACCGCGGTTGCGGATCTTCACCGTGCCCTCGAAGCTCGACTCGATGAAGGACGAGTCGGCGATCTGGGCCGCGCCGCCGATGTGGAAGGTGCGCATCGTGAGCTGGGTGCCCGGCTCGCCGATCGACTGCGCCGCGATGACGCCGACGGCCTCGCCCATGTTGACGGGCGTGCCGCGGGCGAGGTCGCGCCCGTAGCAGGTGGCGCAGACGCCGTTCCGGGTCGCGCAGACCAGGACCGAGCGGATCTTCACCTCCTGGATGCCGGCCTTGGTGATCGCATCGAGGTGCTTCTCCTCGATGGTCTCGCCCTTGGCGACGATGATCGAGCCGTCATTGGCGACCAGGTCCTCGGCCGTGGCACGGCCGAGGATGCGGGTCGCCAGCGAGGCCACGACCTGGCCGGCATCGATGATCGCCCGCATCCGGATGCCGCTCTCGGTGCCGCAATCCACCTCGCGGATCACCGCGTCCTGCGCCACGTCGACAAGGCGGCGGGTCAGGTAGCCCGAGTTCGCGGTCTTGAGCGCGGTGTCGGCGAGGCCCTTGCGGGCGCCGTGCGTCGAGTTGAAGTACTCGAGCACGTCCAGGCCTTCCTTGAAGTTCGAGATGATCGGGGTCTCGATGATCTCGCCCGAGGGCTTGGCCATCAGACCGCGCATCGCCGCGAGCTGCTTCATCTGCGCCGGCGAGCCACGGGCGCCCGAGTGGCTCATCATGTAGATCGAGTTGACCTGCTTGTCGGCGCCGTGCTCGTCCTTCTGCACGGACGAGATGCGGTTCATCATCTCGCCGGCGAGACGGTCGGAGCACTTGGCCCAGGCGTCCACGACCTTGTTGTACTTCTCGCCCTGGGTGATCAGGCCGTCCTGGTACTGCTGCTCGTAGTCCTTGACGAGCGAGCGCGTCTCTTCGACGATCGACCACTTGTTGTCCGGCACCACCATGTCGTCCTTGCCGAACGAGATGCCGGCGCGGAAGGCGTGGATGAAGCCGAGACCCATGATCCGGTCGCAGAAGATCACCGACTCCTTCTGACCGCAATGGCGGTAGACGGTGTCGATCATCGCCGAGATCTCCTTCTTCGTCATCAGCTTGTTGACGACGTCGAAGGGCACGCGCTTGTGGCGCGGCAGCACGCTCGACAGGATCACGCGGCCCGGCGTGGTGTCGTAGATCCGGGTGACCTCGTTGCCCTCGGAATCGAGGCCCTTCCAGCGCCACTTGATCTTGGTGTGCAGCGTGACGGTGCGGGCCGCGAGCGCGTGCTCGAGCTCGCCGAAATCGCCGAACACGCCCTTCATCGGGTTCTTGGGGTCGTTCGGCTTGTGCTCACCCGGCGAGCCGTCGGCGACGATCGACAGGTAGTACAGGCCGAGCACGATGTCCTGCGACGGCACGATGATCGGCGCGCCGTTCGCGGGGTGCAGGATGTTGTTCGTCGACATCATCAGGACGCGCGCTTCCAGCTGCGCCTCGAGCGACAGCGGGACGTGCACGGCCATCTGGTCGCCGTCGAAATCGGCGTTGAACGCGGCGCAGACCAGCGGGTGCAGCTGGATCGCCTTGCCCTCGATCAGCTTCGGCTCGAAGGCCTGGATGCCCAGCCGGTGCAGCGTCGGCGCCCGGTTCAGCATCACCGGGTGCTCGCGAATCACCTCGTCCAGGATGTCCCAGACCTCCGGCTTCTCCTTCTCGACGAGCTTCTTGGCCTGCTTCACCGTGGCCGAGAAGCCCTTGGCGTCGAGGCGCGCATAGATGAACGGCTTGAACAGCTCGAGCGCCATCTTCTTCGGCAGCCCGCACTGGTGCAGCTTCAGCTCCGGGCCGACCACGATGACCGAGCGGCCGGAATAGTCGACGCGCTTGCCGAGCAGGTTCTGGCGGAAGCGGCCCTGCTTGCCCTTCAGCATGTCGGCGAGCGACTTCAGCGGGCGCTTGTTGGCGCCCGTGATGACGCGGCCGCGGCGGCCGTTGTCGAACAGCGCGTCGACGGCCTCCTGCAGCATCCGCTTCTCGTTGCGGATGATGATGTCCGGCGCGCGCAGCTCGATCAGCCGCTTCAGGCGGTTGTTGCGGTTGATGACGCGGCGGTAGAGGTCGTTGAGGTCGGAGGTCGCGAAGCGGCCGCCGTCGAGCGGCACCAGCGGGCGCAGGTCCGGCGGGATGACCGGCACGACGGTCAGGATCATCCACTCGGGCCGGTTGCCCGACATCTGGAACGCCTCGATGATCTTGAGACGCTTCAGGAGCTTCTTGGGCTTCAGCTCGGAGGTGGTGGTGGCGATCTCCTCGCGCAGGTCGGCCGCGATCTTGTCGAGATCGAGCTCCTGCAGGATGCGCCGGATCGCCTCCGCGCCGATCATGGCGGTGAAGCTGTCCTCGCCGTACTCCTCCTGCGCGCGCAGGTACTCCTCCTCCGAGAGGAGCTGACGCTCCTTCAGGGGGGTGAGGCCCGGCTCGATGACGACGTAGGACTCGAAGTACAGGATGCGCTCGAGATCCTTGAGCGCCATGTCGAGCAGCAGGCCGATGCGGCTCGGCAGCGACTTCAGGAACCAGATATGGGCGACGGGCGCGGCCAGCTCGATATGGCCCATGCGGTCGCGCCGCACGCGCGCGAGGGTCACCTCGACGCCGCACTTCTCGCAGATCACGCCCTTGTACTTCATGCGCTTGTACTTGCCGCACAAGCACTCGTAATCCTTGATCGGCCCGAAGATCCGGGCGCAGAACAAGCCGTCACGCTCGGGCTTGAACGTGCGATAGTTGATGGTCTCGGGCTTCTTGATCTCGCCGTAGGACCAGGACAGGATCTTCTCAGGCGACGAGATCGAGATCTTGATCTGGTCGAAGCTCTGAGGCTGAGCCTGCTGGTTGAAAAGATTCATGACCTCTTGGTTCATGATCTGCTCCTTGGCTGACGGGGCGCCGCGAAGGGCCGGGCCGGGGCCGCCGTCCGATGAAACGGGTTTGAGCGGCCGGGGCCCTCAGGCGAGGGCCCCGCCGCTGTCGCGATGGGCAGTGTCGGGAAGGGCCTACTCGGCCGCCTCCGGGGGCGCCTCGAGCTGGTCGTTGGCCGCGCGCTTGGAGGACAACAGCTCGACGTTGAGGCCGAGCGACCGCATCTCCTTCACCAGCACGTTGAAGCTCTCCGGGATGCCCGCCTCGAAGGTGTCGTCGCCGCGCACGATGGCCTCGTAGACCTTGGTGCGGCCGGCGACGTCGTCGGACTTCACCGTCAGCATCTCCTGCAGCGTGTAGGCGGCGCCGTAGGCCTCGAGGGCCCACACCTCCATCTCGCCGAAGCGCTGGCCGCCGAACTGCGCCTTGCCGCCCAGGGGCTGCTGGGTGACGAGCGAGTACGGACCGATCGAGCGCGCGTGGATCTTGTCGTCCACTAGGTGGTGCAGCTTCAGCATGTAGATGTAGCCGACCGTGACCTTGCGGTCGAAGGGCTCGCCGGTGCGCCCGTCATAGAGCGTCGACTGGCCCGAACGGTCGAGACCCGCCATCTCCAGCATCGTCTCGATGTCGGCTTCCTTGGCGCCGTTGAACACCGGGGTGGCCATCGGGACGCCGCGGCGCAGGTTGTTGCCGACCTCGGCGAGCTCCTGGTCGGACAGGCCGGCCAGCTCGGACTCGCTGTAGATCGCCTTCATGCGCTCGCGCAGGGGTTCGACGTCGTGGGTGCGGAGATACGCGTCCACGGCCTGCGAGACCTGCCGGCCGAGGCCGGCGGCGGCCCAGCCCAGATGCGTCTCGAGGATCTGCCCGACATTCATCCGGCTCGGCACGCCGAGCGGGTTGAGCACGATGTCGGCATGCGTGCCGTCCTCCAGGAACGGCATGTCCTCGATCGGCACGATGCGCGAGACCACGCCCTTGTTGCCGTGCCGACCCGCCATCTTGTCGCCGGGCTGGATCTTGCGCTTCACCGCCACGAAGACCTTGACCATCTTCATGACGCCCGGGGGCAGCTCGTCGCCGCGCTGCAGCTTCTCGACCTTGTCGAGGAAGCGCTGCTCGAGGCGCTTCTTCGACTCGTCGTACTGCTTCTGCATCGCCTCCATCTCGGTCATGAGACGGTCTTCGACGACGGCGAACTGCCACCATTGCGAGCGGGGGTAATCGGCCAGGAGCTCACGGGTGAGCGTGGTCTCCTTCTTGAAGCCCTTCGGGCCGGCGACCGGCGACTGTCCGACCAGCAGGTCCCCCAAGCGCGCATAGGTGTTGCGGTCGAGGATCGCCTGCTCGTCGTCGCGGTCCTTGGCGAGACGCTCGATCTCCTCGCGCTCGATGGCCTGCGCGCGCTCGTCCTTGTCGACGCCGTGGCGGTTGAACACCCGGACCTCGACGATCGTGCCGGTGACGCCCGGCGGCACCCGCAGCGAGGTGTCGCGCACGTCCGAGGCCTTCTCGCCGAAGATGGCGCGCAGGAGCTTCTCCTCTGGCGTCATCGGGCTCTCGCCCTTCGGGGTGATCTTGCCGACCAGGATGTCGCCCGCGTGGACCTCGGCGCCGATATAGACGATGCCGGCCTCGTCGAGGTTCTTGAGCGCCTCCTCCGAGACGTTCGGGATGTCGCGGGTGATCTCCTCCGGCCCGAGCTTGGTGTCGCGGGCCATCACCTCGAACTCCTCGATGTGGATCGAGGTGAACACGTCATCCTTCACGATCCGCTCGGAGAGTAGGATCGAGTCCTCGAAGTTGTAGCCGTTCCACGGCATGAACGCGACGAGCACGTTCCGGCCGAGCGCCAGCTCGCCGAACTCCGTCGAGGGACCGTCGGCGATGATGTCGCCCTTCTTCACCACGTCGCCGACGCGCACGAGCGGCTTCTGGGTGATGCAGGTCGACTGGTTCGAGCGCTGGAACTTCTGCAGCCGGTAGATGTCGACGCCGGGCTTCGAGGCGTCGGCCTCGTCGGTGGCGCGGATGACGATACGGGTCGCGTCGACCTGGTCGACGATGCCCGCCCGCCGGGCGCCGATCGCCGCGCCCGAGTCGCGTGCGACCACCGCCTCCATGCCGGTGCCGACGAAGGGCGCGTCGGCACGGACGAGCGGCACCGCCTGGCGCTGCATGTTCGAACCCATCAGCGCCCGGTTGGCGTCGTCGTTCTCGAGGAACGGGATCAACGCCGCGGCCACCGACACGAGCTGCTTGGGCGACACGTCCATCAGGTCGACCCGCTCGGGGCCGACGACGATCACCTCGCCCGCCCGCCGGCAGACCACCAGGTCCTCCGTGAGCTTGCGGTTCTCGTCCATCTGCGCGTTGGCCTGGGCGACGTAGTACTTCGCCTCCTCCATGGCCGAGAGATAGGCGACCTCGTCCGTGACCACGCCGTCGCGCACGCGCCGGAACGGGGTTTCGATGAAGCCGTACTTGTTCACCCGGGCGAAGGTCGCCAGGGAGTTGATCAGGCCGATGTTGGGGCCTTCCGGCGTCTCGATCGGGCAGATGCGGCCGTAATGGGTCGGGTGCACGTCGCGCACCTCGAAACCGGCGCGCTCGCGGGTCAGGCCACCAGGGCCGAGGGCCGAGAGGCGGCGCTTGTGCGTCACCTCGGAGAGCGGGTTGGTCTGGTCCATGAACTGCGACAGCTGCGACGAG
Organism: Methylobacterium currus; assembly: GCF_003058325.1. Lineage (NCBI taxonomy): Bacteria > Pseudomonadati > Pseudomonadota > Alphaproteobacteria > Hyphomicrobiales > Methylobacteriaceae > Methylobacterium > Methylobacterium currus. The sequence continues at coordinate 2,975,476 of NZ_CP028843.1, read as the reverse complement.
CCGAAGAACTCGCGCACCGCGGCCGCCGCGGGCTTCGCGTTGATCAGGTCCTGCGGCATCACGGTGTCGATGTCGACCGACGACATCCGCTCCTTGATGGCGCGCTCCATGCGAAGCAAGCCCAGCCGGTACTGGTTCTCCATCAGCTCGCCGACCGAGCGCACCCGGCGGTTGCCGAGGTGGTCGATGTCGTCGATCTCGCCCTTGCCGTCGCGCAGGTCCACCAGCGCCTTGACGACCGCCAGCATGTCCTCCTTGCGGAGCGTCCGCACGGTGTCGGCAGCGTCGAGGTCGAGACGCATGTTCATCTTCACGCGGCCGACGGCCGAGAGGTCGTAGCGCTCCGCGTCGAAGAACAGCGAGTGGAACATCGCCTCGGCGGTCTCGAGCGTCGGCGGCTCGCCCGGGCGCATCACCCGGTAGATGTCGAACAGCGCGCCTTCGCGGGCCGAGTTCTTGTCGACCGCCAGCGTGTTGCGGATGTAGGGACCGACATTGACGTGGTCGATGTCGAGGACCGGAATCTCCTCGATGCCGACATCGGTCAGGCCCTTGAGGACCTTCTCGCTGATCTCGTCGCCGGCCTCGGCGTAGATCTCGCCGGTCTTGTAGTTGACCATGTCCTCGGCGATGTACTGGCCGATCAGGTCGTCGTCGGTGGCGCGCAGGGCCTTCACGCCCTTCTCGGCGATCTGGCGGGCGTTGCGCGCGGTCAGCTTCTTGCCGGCCTCGAGCACCACCTCGCCCGAATCGGCGTCGATCAGGTCGGTCGAGGCCTTGAAGCCCTTCAGCCGCTCGGCATCGTAGGGCACGCGCCAGTCGCGCCCGTCACGGCTATACGTGACGCGGTTGTAGAAGGTCGACAGGATCTCCTCGCCGTCGAGGCCGAGCGCGAAGAGCAGCGAGGTGACGGGGATCTTGCGCTTGCGGTCGATGCGCGCGTGCACGATGTCCTTGGCGTCGAACTCGACATCGAGCCAGGAGCCGCGATACGGGATGATGCGCGCCGCGAACAGGAGCTTGCCCGAGGAGTGGGTCTTGCCCTTGTCGTGGTCGAAGAACACGCCCGGCGAGCGGTGCATCTGCGAGACGATGACGCGCTCGGTGCCGTTGACGATGAAGGTGCCGTTCTCCGTCATCAGGGGCATGTCGCCCATGTAGACGTCCTGCTCCTTGATGTCCTTGACCGACTTGGCGCCGGTATCGGGATCGACATCGAACACGATCAGCCGCAACGTCACCTTGAGCGGCGCGGCAAAGGTGATGCCGCGCTGGCGGCACTCGTCGACGTCGTATTTCGGCTGCTCGAAGGTGTACTTGACGAACTCGAGGAGCGCGGTCGAGGAGAAGTCGGAGATCGGGAAGACGGACTTGAAGACGGATTGCAGGCCCTCGTCGGCGCGGCCGCCCTCGGGCTCGTCCACCATCAGGAACTGGTCGTAGGACGCCTTCTGGACCTCGATGAGGTTCGGCATCTCGGCGACTTCCCGAATCTTGCCGAAGAACTTGCGAATGCGCTTGCGACCGACCAGCGTGTTGGCCATGGGTTGACCTCGCTCCTCATCCACCGCTTATACGGCCCCGGTGGGACGCCAGCCGAATCGCGCCGGCATCAGACCTGCCTTGGGACCGCGCGGACCGCCCGTGCACCGGCTGCCCGCAACCTTTGAAAACTGATATGGTGATCCGTACCCCGGATCCCGAGGGGGTGCGCCGAAAGCGACCATAGCCCGCGAGCGCGAGGCCCGCGGGCTGGTGGCCCCGGATCGGCCGAGACCGGATCCGGAGCACGAGGCGGGCCGGAAGGCCCGCCATCGCCTTACTTGAGCTCGACCTTGGCGCCGGCCTTCTCGAGCTGGGCCTTGAGCTTGGCGGCGTCGTCCTTGGACACGCCTTCCTTGACCGGCTTCGGAGCGCCCTCGACCAGGTCCTTGGCCTCCTTGAGGCCGAGGCCGGTGATCGCGCGGACCTCCTTGATGACCTCGATCTTCTTGTCGCCGGCGGAGGCGAGCACGACCGTGAACTCGGTCTGCTCCTCGACCGGGGCGGCAGCGGCGCCACCGGCCGGGCCGGCGGCGACGGCAACGGCGGCAGCCGCCGAGACGCCCCACTTCTCCTCGAGCATCTTCGCGAGCTCGGCAGCCTCGAGAACGGTCAGCGAGGAGAGGTCGTCGACGAGCTTGGCAAGATCAGCCATTTTTCACTTCCTGATGTTGTCGGTTTGAACGGTTTGGTCTCGAACAGCCCGTTAGGCCGCTTCGTCGGTCTGGGCGTCGCCGGTCTTGGCGTAGGCCCCGAACACGCGCGCGAGCTTGGCGGCCGGCGCGTTGACGACCTGAGCGATCTTGGTCGCGGGAGCCTGGACCAGGCCCACGATCTTGGCGCGCAGTTCGTCCAGGGACGGCAGCGAGGCCAGGGCCTTCACGCCGTCGGCGTTCAGGGCGGTCTTCCCCATGGCTCCGCCGAGGATGACCAGCTTCTCGTTGGCCTTGGCGAAGTCCACCGCCACCTTCGCGGCCGCGACCGGATCGCTCGAATAGGCGAGCAGGGTCGGGCCCTTCAGGAGGGGCTGAATGGAGGCGACGTCCGTGCCTTCGAGAGCGATGTTGGCGAGGCGGTTCTTCGCGACCTTCACGGTGGCGCCGGCCTGCTTCATCTGCGAGCGCAGCTTCTGCATGTCGGCGACCGTGAGGCCCTTGTAGTGGGCCACGACGACGACGGAGGTGTTCGCGAACACCCCGTTGAGCGTCGAGACGAGATCAGCTTTAGCTGCTCTGTCCACCTTGGCTCTCTCCGGTTGGCGGAACCCGGATGGGCCCCGCCGGTTGCACTTGCCGCCCAGGATGAGCCGGGGCCTTCACGCGAAGACCGCGACGTCCTGAACGACGCTTCACGGCCCTGCCCCCGATGCCAAGGACCGGTGCGGTCCCTCGCCTCGGGCGAGATGGTTCAAACCGACGCCTCGCCGGCCTATACGGCCATCGAGGCGGTGAAACTCGGTCTTCCCCGTCTGTGCAGGCTTTGCGGTTTAAGCCGGCGGATGCCAGCGCCTGCAGTCTCGGACAGGACATGGCCGGACGGGGCGCGAGGGGTTGCCCCCTGAGCCCTTCCGGCCACTTTGGTCACCCGGTTGCCCGGGGACCTCTCTCAAGGACCGGCCGGAAGGCCGAATCCTTTCGATCTCGGAAACGTGGAGCCGGGTCTATAGCGGCGTGCAAACGGCCTGCCAAGTACCCGGACCAGGGAAATTCGGTCGCAGGGGCGAATTTCCGTCAGTGCCTCGACCTGTCACGCCGCCTGCCGGGCCCCTGCCCTCGCCGCGGCCTCCGCCTTCGCCTTGTCCTGCGCGGCGTAGAACGAGGCGTTGTGCTCGCCGCGCAGGGCCTCGCGGGTGAAGCGGATCAGGTGGTGGGCGACGAAGCCCATGTTGAACACCGCCTCGATCTGCCCGCGCTTGAGGGCGTGAGCGGCCGCGCGCCAGAACGGCTTGCGGTAGTCGGAGAACAAGCCGACCCGGGTGATGATGTTGAAGCCAAGGATCAGCCCGCGACGCAGGTTGGTCAGGGTCAGCTTGCCCGCCGTCGGCGTGGTGATCCGGTGCGGATAGGTGACGTCGCACTGCCGCTTGAAGCGCTCGAACAGCTGCTCGGGCGAGTAGGCATGGGCGATGGCCCGGCGCCAGGACCCCACCACGTCGTCGTGCGGGCGCTTGAACAGCACGTTCGACTCGAGGCTCGCATCGTGAACGAGCCGCCCTTCCCGCTCGAGCCGGTCCCAGAGCGGGGTCTTGGGCAGGGCCTGGAGCAGGTTGATGGTCAGCACGGGGATCGCCGACTTGTCGATGAAGTCGATCAGGTTCTGCTCGGACTTGTCGGTGTCGGTGTCGAGGCCGAGGATGATGCCGGAGGTGACCTCGAGCCCGTAGGAGTTCAGGGTCTCGATCGCCTCGTACATCGGCACGGCGGCGTTGTGGGTCTTGTCGATGCCCTTGAGCGCGTCGGCCTCCGGGGTCTCGATGCCGACGAACACCGTCATGAAGTTGGCCTGGCGCATCAGCTCGAGGATCTCGGGCTGCTTGGCCATGTTCAGCGTCGCCTCGCAGGCGAACTGGAGCGGGTAGTTGTTCCGCTTCTGCCACTCCACCAGGTGGGGCAGCATCTCGCGAGTCGCCTTGCGGTTGCCGATGAAGTTGTCGTCGACGAAGTAGACCACCGCCGGATGGGCGGCCTGCGCCACGATGGCGTCGAGCTCGGCGCAGAGCTGCTCGGGGGTCTTGAGCCGCGGCTGGCGGCCGTAGAGCTGCGGGATGTCGCAGAACTCGCAGCGATAGGGGCAGCCGGAGGAGAATTGCAGCGAGCCGATCAGGTAGCGCTTGAGCGGCACGCGCTCATAGGCCGGGGCCGGGAAGTCGGACAGGGCGAGGCGGTCCTTGGTCTCGAACCGCTCCGGCTCGGCCGGCACCGCCACGGTCTCGTCGAGGCGCCGGATCAGCGCGTCGGTGGCGTCGCCGATCTCGCCGAGATGGAGGTAGTCGAAGTCCGGGTACTTTTCCGGCGCGCCGGACACGGACGGGCCTCCCAGCACCGCGACCTTACCGGCGGCGTGCGCCCGCCGGCCGATCTCGTGGATCTGGCCCTCCTGGATGTGCATGCCCGACACGAACACCGCGTCGGCCCAGGCGAAGTCCTCGGGCTTCGCCCGAGCGATGTTCTCGTCGATGAATCGCACCTCCCATGCCTCCGGCATGTAGGCGGCGATCACGAGCAGCCCTTGCGGCGGCATGAAGGCCTTCACGCCGCCCATCAGCGGATAGGCGTGCGAGAAGGTGCCGAACGAGGGCGTGTAGGCGGGGAAGACGCAGAGGATGCGTCGCGAGGAGGAGACCGGGACGGTGCTGCGCATGGCGTCCTATCTAGCACAGCGCCGCCGGAAGGCTGCCCCGCCGCGTCGGGATTTCGCGGCGCCGCGGCACGGTGCGGATGGCTGCCATGCCGCTGCGTCAGACGGCAAGTCCGGCCCTTACGACGCGAAGCCCGGCCCGCACAACGCGAAGCGCCCGGTCCGTTGCCGGACCGGGCGCCTCATTTCGTCATCGCGACAGTCGCGTCGGCGTCAGGCGCCGGCGGCGACCAGCACGCTCGAAGGATCGACCTTCACGCCCGGGCCCATCGTCGAGGAGACGGCGATGCGCTGGATGTAGGTGCCCTTGGCGCCGGCGGGCTTGGCCTTGGCGACCGCGTCCGCGAAGGCGCGGATGTTCTCGACGATCTTCTGCTCGTCGAACGAGACCTTGCCGATGCCGGCGTGGACGATGCCCGCCTTCTCGACGCGGAACTCGACCGAACCGCCCTTGGCACCGGCGACGGCGCCCTTCACGTCCATGGTGACGGTGCCGACCTTCGGGTTCGGCATCAGGCCGCGCGGGCCCAGCACCTTACCGAGGCGGCCGACCAGCGGCATCATGTCCGGGGTGGCGATGCAGCGATCGAAGTCGATCGTGCCGCCCTGGATCGTCTCGAGCAGGTCCTCGGCCCCGACGATGTCGGCGCCGGCGGCCTTCGCCTCGTCGGCCTTCGGGCCGCGGGCGAACACCGCCACCCGCACGGTCCGGCCGGAGCCGTTCGGCAGGTTGCAGACGCCGCGGACCATCTGGTCGGCGTGGCGGGGGTCGACGCCGAGATTCATCGAGACCTCGAAGGTCTCGTCGAACTTGGCGCTGGCCCGCTCCTTGATCAGCTTCACCGCCTCGGCGAGCGGATAGAGCTTGGTGACCGCGATGCCCTCGCGGGCGGAGCGGATGCGCTTGCCTGTCTGTGCCATGTCGCCCTCCCCTTACGCGGTGATCTCGAGGCCCATGGCGCGGGCGGAGCCGCGGATCATGGCGACGGCGGAATCGACCGAATCGCAGTTCAGGTCGGGCATCTTCTTCTCGGCGATCTCGCGGATCTGCGCCTCGGAGACCTTGCCGGCGGGCGCGCCCTTGCCGGGGGTCTTCGAGCCGGAGGCCGGCTTCTTGCCGATCTTCAGGCCGGCCGCCTTCTTCAGGAAGAACGAGACCGGGGGCTGCTTCATCTCGAAGGTGAAGGAGCGGTCCTGATACGCGGTGATGATCACCGGGATCGGGGTGCCCTTCTCGATCTGCGCGGTCTTCGCGTTGAAGGCCTTGCAGAATTCCATGATGTTGAGGCCGCGCTGACCGAGCGCGGGACCGATCGGCGGCGACGGGTTGGCGGCGCCGGCCGGGACCTGAAGCTTCACGTAGCCCGTGATCTTCTTCGCCATGGGACTGCTCCCAGAATAGCCCTATCGTCGAAGGGCGGTTGCAGGTCGCGGTGCGGCCCGGGCTCCCGGAGGCGTTGCCGGGCGGGCCTTCCGCGGGTGAGAGGCGGCGTGTCGGGAACGGCTGAGCACGAGGCCCGCAGCCGCGCCTCGTGCGTGTCCCGAAACAATCCGCCGGTTACGATCAGAGCTTCTCGACCTGACCGTATTCGAGCTCGACCGGGGTGGCCCGGCCGAAGATGGAGACCGCCACCTTGAGGCGGGAGCGGCTCTCGTCGACTTCCTCGACGATGCCGTTGAACGAGGCGAAGGGGCCGTCCGCGACGCGGACCTGCTCGCCGACCTCGTAGGCGATCGAGGCCTTCGGGCGCTCGGTGCCTTCCTGGACCTGACCCTTGATGCGCTCGGCCTCGGCGTCCGGGATCGGCACCGGCTTCGACTTGTCGGCGCCCAGGAAGCCCGTGACCTTCGGCGTGTTCTTGATGAGGTGGTAGACCTCGTCGGTGAGGTCGCACTTCACCAGCACGTAGCCGGGGAAGAACTTGCGCTCGGCATCGACCTTGCGGCCGCGGCGCACCTCCACGACCTTCTCGGTCGGAACCATGACCTCGTCGAACTTTTCCGTCAGGCCGCGCTGCGCCGCCTGATCCTTGATCGACTGCGCGACCTTGTTCTCGAAGTTCGAATAGGCGTGGACGATGTACCAGCGCTTCGACACGGCGTTCACTCCAATCCGGCGGCGGCCCCGATCCCCGGGCCGGCTCTGCCGGGATCTTGCGGCTCGATCAGGCCCCGATGCCCAGCACCAGCGTCACGGCGTAACGCAGCACCTGGTCGACGACGGTGAAGAACACGCTCGCCACCACCACCATGACGAACACCATCAGGGTGGTGACCAGGGTCTCCTTGCGGGTCGGCCAGGTGACCTTCCGGCCCTCGTCGCGCACCTGCTGCAGGAACTCGAACGGGCCGACCCGCTTCTGCGCCGGACGCACGGGCGGCGTCGGCGAGGCACCGCCGCGGGTCGGCGGGGTGCTACGGGAGGCGTTGCGCCCGAGGTCCATCTTCTTCGTCGCTTCGTTCGATGCCATGGCTCGGACAACCGATGCGCTCGAAACCAACGGCGGCAGGCAGGCTCAAGGATCACCCCCGGCCCGCATAGCCGCCTGTTCGATCTGGGATGGGCGCAGCCTCTAGCGCAGTTGCGTGCGCTTGTCGACTGGCCCGGACGGATTGTTACGGAGGTCTGCCGGCTTTCGCTGGAAGCTCCGGTCGGCTCGCGGTTCCTGGCAGGAGTGGAGGGACTCGAACCCCCAACCCCCGGTTTTGGAGACCGGTGCTCTGACCAGTTGAGCTACACTCCTGCAGCGCCGCGGCGCGAGTGCTCTCTAGCCGGATCCCCGGCCCGGATGCAAGCGGAATGTCGCAACCCGCCCTGCGAATGCGCGCCGTCGCGCGCTCCGGCCAAGGCGGCCGGCGGCGCCGGGCCATTCCCAGCCCCATCCAAGGGCGATCGACGGATCCAGGAACTGTCCCGATGCTCGGTCGGCACCCGATCAACGCGAAAGGGGCGGGTGCCGTGCGGCACCCGCCCCTTGCCCCGTCCGGAGCCGCGACGGCCCCGGACCGATCTCGTCCGATTTACTCGGTGATGGAGGCGACGACGCCGGCGCCGACGGTGCGGCCGCCCTCGCGGATGGCGAAGCGCAGCTTCTCCTCCATCGCGATCGGCACGATCAGCGTCACGTCCATCGTCACGTTGTCGCCCGGCATCACCATCTCGGTGCCCTCGGGCAGCTGGCACACACCCGTCACGTCCGTCGTCCGGAAGTAGAACTGCGGACGGTAGTTGGTGAAGAACGGCGTGTGGCGCCCGCCCTCCTCCTTCGTCAGGATGTACGCCTCGGCCTTGAACTTCGTGTGCGGCTTCACCGAACCCGGCTTGCACACGACCTGGCCGCGCTCCACGTCCTCGCGCTTCGTGCCGCGCAGAAGCACGCCGACGTTGTCGCCCGCCTGGCCCTGGTCCAGAAGCTTGCGGAACATCTCGACGCCGGTCACCGTCGTCGTCGTCGTGGCGCGGATGCCCACGATCTCCACCGACTCGCCGACCTTGACGATCCCGCGCTCGACGCGCCCCGTCACCACCGTGCCGCGGCCCGAGATCGAGAACACGTCCTCGATCGGCATCAGGAACGGCAGGTCGATCGGACGCTCCGGCTGCGGGATGTACGCGTCCACCGTCTTCATCAGCTCGAGGATCGCCTCGTGGCCGATCTTCGGCTCGCGGTTCTCCAGCGCGCACAGCGCCGAGCCCTTGGTGATCGGGATGTCGTCGCCCGGGAAGTCGTACTTCGACAGAAGCTCGCGTACCTCGAGCTCGACCAGCTCCAGAAGCTCCGGATCGTCGACCATGTCGACCTTGTTCATGAACACAACCAGCGCCGGAACGCCGACCTGGCGGGCCAGCAGGATGTGCTCGCGGGTCTGCGGCATCGGGCCGTCCGCCGCCGACACGACCAGGATCGCGCCGTCCATCTGCGCCGCACCCGTGATCATGTTCTTCACGTAGTCGGCGTGGCCGGGGCAGTCCACGTGCGCGTAGTGCCGGTTCTGCGTCTCGTACTCGACGTGGGCGGTCGAGATCGTGATCCCGCGCGCCTTCTCCTCCGGCGCCTTGTCGATCTGGTCGTACGCCGTGAAGGTGGCACCGCCCGACTCAGCCAGGACCTTCGTGATCGCCGCGGTCAGAGAGGTCTTGCCATGGTCAACGTGACCGATGGTGCCGATGTTGCAGTGCGGCTTCGTCCGCGAAAACTTTTCCTTGGCCATATCCATCACCTGCGGCAAGCCCGCCCACGACGTCCAGCCGGGCGGAAGGCGCGGCCCGCTTAGAGGGTTAGCGCCGGTTGATCAAGTCCGGCGTCGTCTCAGGCGGTGCCCGGTCCCAGGAAGCGCCTCACCCGGAGAGTCCCTCACGGGGTTCCGGCCACGCGCCGACGGTCGAGGCTGCGGGCATAGGCCTCCGCCGTCTCGCGCTCGTGGTCGGAGAGCAGCTGCTCGACGGCGCCGACGAGGTCCGGCGCCTCGGTGAAGCCGGCGGCGACGAGGGCCACGGCCTTCGCCCGGGCGGCGTCGCGCTTGGCCGCCAGGCAGATATGCTGGGCCCGCACGGCGAAATGCTCCGGCGTCTCGTGCCGAATCCGCGCGGCGGCGGATTCCCGCGCCAGGCAGCCCTTCAGCCGCGCGATCGCCGCCGCCTCTCGGGCAGGCCGCGCCACCTCGATGGCATGGGTCTCGGTCACCTGGCCTGGTCCCGACAGGGCGATCAGCAGGAGCGGCATCACGGCGCGCATCACGGGTGCCTCGGGGCGTTTGTTCCTGATATGTTCCATACCACCACTGATTCCCTGCTGCCAAGGTAAACGGGTGGATGGGTGGGGACAACGTGGGGACGATCCCCGCCGTGGCGGCGGGGACCGGAGGTGATCAGGCCGCTTCAGGCCTGTTGCGGCTCTCCAGGAAGGCCGCGTGCTCCTCGGCGAGCGCTCCCGACAGGGCGCGGTCGATCAGCGCGCGGGTCTCCTTGACGCCGTAGAGGGCGACGAAGGAGCCGAAGCGGGGCCCGCGAGCCTCGCCGAGGAGGATGCCGTAGAGCGTGGTGAACCAAGCCTGGGAGACGCCGGGCCGCCCGTCCGGGCTCTTCGACTTGCCCGACAGGTCGGGGAAGTGGCGCCGCCCGACCTCGTAGACCGCCGCCTGCAGCGCCTCCGGATCGGTCGAGCCGGCCTGCGCGGCCAGCGTTTCCGACAGGTCGGTGAGCGCCGCCGCCTCGGCCTCGCTCGGCGTGCGGTAGGTCTTCTGTGGGCGCACGAAATCGCGGAAGTAACGCACGGCGTGGTGGACCAGCCGGTCGAGGCGCGGATGCGTCTCGGGCGAGGCCTCCGGCGCGTAGCGGCGGATGAAACCCCACAGCACCGCCGGATCCTCGGTGTTGGCCACCGCCACGAGGTTGAGGAGCATCGCGAACGGGATCGCCCCGCCCTCCCCCACCCGCTCAGGAAGCGGCGGCTCGCCGGCATGCAGGTGCCAGACCGGGTTGCCAAGCTTCAGCTTCGGCTCCTGCCCCGGAAGCTTCTCCAGGAAGGACAGGTAATCGTCGACGTGGCGCGGGATGACGTCGAAGTGCAGGCGCTTGGCCTCGCGCGGCTTGTTGTACATGAACAAGGCCAGGCTCTCGGGCGTGCCGTAGGCCAGCCACTCGTCGATGGTCAGGCCGTTGCCCTTCGACTTCGAGATCTTCTGGCCCTTCTCGTCGAGGAAGAGCTCGTAGTTGAAGCCTTCCGGCGGCTCGGCGCCGAGCGCCCGGGCGATCTGCCCGGAGAGCTTGACCGAGTCGATCAGGTCCTTGCCGGCCATCTCGTAGTCGACGCCGAGCGCGACCCAGCGCATCGCCCAGTCGGGCTTCCATTGCAGCTTGGCGTGGCCGCCGGTGACCGGGGTCTCGTAGGCCTCGCCCGTCTGCGGATCGCGCCACACGATGGTGCCCGCGGACACCTTCACCTCGTCGATCGGCACCTGCATCACATGCCCGGTGACCGGGTGGAGCGGCAGGAACGGCGAGTACGAGGCGGAGCGCTCGGCCCTGAGCGAGGGCAGCATCACCGCCATCACGGCGTCGTAGCGCTCGAGCACGCGCAGCAGCGTCGCGTCGAACCGGCCCGAGCGGTAGCATTCGGTGGCGGACAGGAACTCGTAGTCGAAGCCGAACGAATCGAGGAAGCGGCGCAGCTCGGCGTTGTTGTGGGCGCCGAAGCTGTCATGGGTGCCGAACGGGTCCGGCACGGCGGTCAGCGGCTTGTTGAGGTTGTGGGCCAGCAGCGCCTTGTTCGGCACGTTGTCCGGCACCTTGCGCAGCCCGTCCATGTCGTCCGAGAAGGCGACGAGGCGGGTCGGCACGGCATCGTTCGTGAGCATCCGGAAGGCGTGGCGCACCATCGAGGTGCGGGCGACCTCGCCGAAGGTGCCGATATGCGGCAGGCCCGAGGGGCCGTAGCCGGTCTCGAACAGCACCTCGCCTTTGCCAGTCCGTTCCAGCCGGGCGACGAGCTTGCGCGCCTCCTCGAAGGGCCAGGCGGACGCGGAGGCGGCAGCCTCCGCCAGGGCGGGATCGATGCTGAATGCGGACATGGCGAGGCGATTTTGGCCTGTCGAGGCCGCGCCGGGCGCGGCCTTCCGGTGAGCGGTGAAGGAAGCCCGGCACCCTATGGGCCGCGCTCCCGGGGGTCAACGCGAGACGATTCGTTAAGCGTGGGCGGGCGCGCGGATCGCGGTCTCGGCCCGCTGCGAAACGCCCGGCAGCAAGTCCGCCAGGATCTCGTAGGAGCGCAAGCGAGCCCGATGGTCGTAGATCGCGGCAGCCACCATCAGCTCGTCGGCCCCCGTGCGCGCCGCGATGGCCGCGAGGCCCTGCCGCACCGTCTCGGGCGAGCCGACCACCGAGCAGGCCAGCATGCCCGAGGCCTGGAGCTTCTCGTGGCCCGACCAGTAGGTCTCGATGTCGTCGATCGGCGGCGGCAGCTGGCCGCGCGTGCCGCGGAAGATATTGGTGAAGGATTGCTGCGCCGAGGTGAACAGGCGGCGCGCCTCGCCGTCGGTCTCCGCCGCGATCACGTTGACGCCGACCATGGCGTGCGGCTTGGCCGCTTGCGCCGAGGGCTCGAAGCGGGCGCGGTAGACCTCCATCGCCTGCATCAGCGCATCGGGCGCGAAATGCGACGCGAAGGCGTAGGGCAGCCCCAGCATCGCGGCGAGCTGGGCCCCGAACAGGCTGGAGCCGAGGATCCATAGCGGCACGTTGGTGTTGGTGCCGGGCACCGCCTGGATCACCCGCCCGGCATCGAGCGGCCCCAGCAGCGTCTGGAGTTCCAGCACGTCCTGCGGGAAATGGTCGGAGGCGGCGGGATCGCGGCGCAGCGCCCGCAGGGTGCGCTGGTCGGTGCCGGGCGCCCGGCCGAGCCCGAGGTCGATGCGGCCCGGATAGAGCTCGGCGAGCGTGCCGAACTGCTCGGCGATCACCATCGGCGAGTGGTTCGGCAGCATGATGCCGCCGGCCCCGACCCGGATCCGGTGCGTGCCCCCGGCGATGTAGCCCACCACCACCGCGGTCGCGGCGCTCGCGATGCCGGTCATGTTGTGGTGCTCGGCCACCCAGTAGCGGGTGAAGCCCCACCGGTCGGCATGCTGCGCAAGGTCGAGGGTGTTGCGCAGCGCGTCGCCGGGCGTGGATCCCTGCGGGATCGGCGCGAGGTCGAGAATGGAGAGTGGCGGCATCGGCGGATCCCGGGTGTGAGTGCGTGTCCCCTGCTGGCGTTCAAGATTTGGCCTGAGGCCGACGGATGCAAGCGCACCGGGCCGATGCGTGACATGCGTGGACGGCGCGGCGGCCGATGGGGCCCGCAACCATACCGCCTCTTCCGTCCTCAGCGGCGAGTGGCCGACATCGACCATTCCACATGTTCGAACGAAGCCTTGCCCGGCCTCGGCGTTTCTCCGATGCTGGGTCCCGCGCCCGCGGTTGCGACGAGACGGGCGACCCTGGGAGGATCCATGGCGGCCCTGTTCGATCTCACCGGCCGGGTGGCGGTGGTCACCGGCGGCAATGGCGGCATCGGGCTCGGGATGGCCGAGGCCCTGGCCGGAGCCGGATGTGCGGTCTCGATCTGGGGCCGCGACGCGGAGAAGAACCGGCGCGCCCTCGCTCGCCTCGAAGCCACGGGCGCCCCGGTCGCCGCCGAGACCTGCGACGTCGCCGACCGCCAGACGGTGCAGCGCGCCTTCGACGCGACGCTCGCGCGCTTCGGCCGGGTCGACGGGATGTTCGCCAATGCGGGGGTGGCCGGGGGCGGGCGGCGCTCGTTCCTGGAGCGGGACGCGGAGGAGTGGCGGCGGACCTTCGCGGTCAATCTCGACGGGGTGGTGTCGAGCTTCCAGGTCGCGGCGCGGCACATGGCCGAGCGCGCCGGCAACGGCGACGCCTTCGGGCGGCTCGTCGCCACGTCGAGCGTCGCCTCGCTGCTCGGTGCGGCCCGCAACGAGCATTACGGCGCCACCAAGGGGGCGCTGAACGCGATGGTGCGGGCGCTGGCGGTCGAGCTCGCCCGCCATGGCGTGACGGCGAACGCGATCCTGCCGGGCTGGATCGAGAGCGACATGACGGCGGGCCTGATGGCGAACGAGAAGTTCGTGACCTTCAACCTGCCGCGCATCCCCGCCCGCCGCTTCGGCCGGCCGGAGGATTTCGGGGGCATCGCCGTCTACCTGATGAGCGGGGCGTCGGCCTACCATACCGGCCAGGTGCTGGTGATCGACGGCGGCTACACGGTCGCGTGAGAAGATCTGGGCGTGAGGGAGAACGCGATGGCACGCTTCACGGCCAAGGCCGTCCTCGTCACCGGTGCCGGCAGCGGCATCGGCCGCGCCTCGTCCCTGCTCTTCGCCCGCGAGGGCGCTGCCGTCGCGGTGGTCGACCGCGACGCGGCCGGTGCCGAGGAGACCGCGGCGATGATCGCCGCGGAGGGCGGCCGGGCCCTGGCGCTCGCGGCGGATGCCGGCCGCGAGCCCGACGTGACCGGATTTCTCACGGCCGCCGAGCGGGCCTTCGGCCGGCTCGACGTGATCCACGCCAATGCGGGGATCGGCGGCGGCACCGTGCCGTTCACCGAGCAGAGCGTCGAACTCTGGGAGGAGGTGTTGCGCGTCAACCTGATCGGCGCCTTCCTGGCGATCAAGCATGGCGGGCCGCTGCTGCTGCGCCACGGCGGCGGCGCGATCGTCTGCACCGCCTCCGTTGCGGGCCTCAGGGCCAATGCGGCGGGTGCGGCCTACAGCGCCAGCAAGGCCGGGGTGATCAGCCTGGTCCAGACCGCGGCGGACGCCTTCGCGGGCACAGGTGTCCGGATCAACGCCGTCTGCCCCGGCCTGATCGAGACCGGCATGACGGCCGGCCTGTTCGCCGCGGCGCGGGCGAAAGGCAAGGCGGACCGCATCGGCCAGCTCAATCCCTCGCGCCGGGCGGGCCTCCCTGAGGAGATCGCCGCCGCGGCCGTCTTCCTGGCGAGCGACGAGGCCTCCTACATCAACGGCCAGGCGCTCGCGGTCGATGGCGGACTGTCAAGCACGCATCCGTTCGTGCCGCGAAAGGCCTGACAGCCTCGGCTCAGAACGGGCTGACCGGGAAGAACCGCAGGTACAGCTCCGCATATTTCCCCTCGTCCCACAGGCGCTGGAGCGCGTCGTCGAGGGCGCGGGCCAGGACCTCGTCCTCCTTGCGGGTGACGAAGCCGGTACCCTCGCCGAAATAGCGATTCTCCAGGTAGTCGCCGCCCGAGAAGGCGCAGCACCCCGCCGCTTCGGTGCCGCCGATCCACAGCGCCAGGGCGAGCCCGTCGCCGAACAGATACGCGATCTCGCCGCGGCGCAGGGCCGCTTCGGCGGTGCCGAGATCCGGGTAGGTCTTCGGGGTCACGTGGAAGAATGTGCGCAGATACGCCTCGTGCGCGGTGCCCGAGACCACGCCGGCGGGGTGCTCGGACAAGACCTTCACGTCGGGCGCCGGCAGGCTCTTGTCAGCCCGCACCGCGAAGCGGGCCGGCCAGCGGAAATACGGCCGGGTCGCCCGATGGTTGGCCCGCAGGGAGGGGGTGAGCGGGATCGCCGCCGCCACCACGTCGCCCTGGTTGGCCTGGAGCGCGTCGAGCAGCGTGTCGAAGCGGCGTACCTGCACGGTGCAGGTCAGGCCGAGCTTCTCGCAGGCCGCCCGGGCGAGCTCGACCGAGAAGCCCGTCGGGTTGCCGTCCGGCCCGGCGAAGTGCAGCGGCGGGTACTCGTCATCGGTGAGGAAGCGCACCGGCCGCGTCGCCTGCGGCGGCACGGGCCGCTCCAGCCGGGCGCGGGGGTTCCAGAAGTTCGGGATCGTCACCGCCTCGGCGGCGAGGGCCGGCACCGCCGCGAGCATCAGCATGCTCGCCAGCAGGCCGCGCATCTGACGCAGGGGCATCCGCGCCACGGCCGTGGGAAAACCGCCGGCGGATGTCCGCGAGGCTGTTGCGGGATCGGAGAGAGCCATAAGCTCTCCTACCACGAACCTTCGCCGGCGGGAGCCGGCATCGTCGAGGGCCCGGGATGTTCGTCGAGGTCCGGTCTCCGCAGGGCGCCGCGATCGTCCTACCCGGCGAGCTCGCCTTCCTGCTCGGCCAGGGCGTCGATCTGGCGGTCGTGCGGGACGCCGCCTTCATCGCGCAGCGTGAGGGCACGGAGCCGGCGGCGGCGCTGCTGCGGACTGGCCTGATGAGCGAGGCCGCGTATTACGCCGCCCTCGCCCGGGCTCTGGGCCGGCCGTTCCGCAGTGCCGGCCTCGTCCTGCATCCCGAGGCCCGCTTTCCCGACGACGTCCACCGCGGCGCCGCCACCGGCGCCGGAGGGGAGGTTGTCCTCGCCCCGGCGCCCGGGGCGGTGGCGGCGCTCCTGTCCGCCGGCGCGCCGCCCGGGGCTGTCGTCACCACGCCGGCGGCGCTCGCCGCGGCGGTGCTCCAGACCGCCGGCCCCCGGGCCGCGGCCCGGGTCGCGGAGGCGCTGGAGGTGGGCGCGCCCGACTGGGCCTACCGCCCGGGGCTGCACCCGGCGCAGATCCTCGTCCTGCTGCTCGCCGTCGCGGGGGCACCGCTCCTCCTCGACGCCTCGCCCTGGCTGCGGCTCACCGCCTTGGTGGTGCTCAACCTGACGATCCTGGCGGCGATCGTCTTTCGCCTCGCCGCCCCGCTGCTGCATCCCGATCCCCTGCCCGTTCTCCTGCCAGCACCCGTGCCGGAGCCTGAGCTGCCGGTCTACACCGTGCTGGTGGCGCTCTACCGCGAGGCCGAGGTGGTGCCGCGCTTGATCGGCGCGCTCAGCCGCCTCGACTACCCGGCCTCGAAGCTCGACATCAAATTCATGATCGAGGCCGACGACGACGCCACCGCCGCGGCCCTGGCCGCGCTGACGCTGCCGGCGCGGTTCGAGGTGGTGACGGCGCCCGCCGGCCTGCCCCGCACCAAGCCGCGGGCCCTCAACGTCGCCCTGCCGCTCGCCCGCGGCGAGCACCTCGTGGTCTACGACGCCGAGGACGTGCCGGATCCGGGCCAGTTGCGGGCAGCCGCCGCCCTGTTCCGCGCCGGCTCCGACCGGCTCGCCTGCCTGCAGGGCCGGCTGGTGATCGACAACACGAACGATTCGTGGCTCACCCGCTGCTTCACCCTCGAATACGCGGCGCTCTTCGACGTGCTCCTGCCGCTGCTGACGGCGGCGCACCTGCCGGTGCCGCTCGGCGGCACGACCACGCATTTCCGCACGCGAGTGCTGCGCGACCTGCACGGCTGGGACGCCTGGAACGTCACCGAGGATGCCGATCTCGGCCTGCGCCTGAGCCTTGCCGGCTACCGGGTCGGCGACCTGCCGCTCTCGACCCTGGAGGAGGCCCCCGCCCACGGGCGGCCCTGGCTGCGCCAGCGCACCCGCTGGATGAAGGGGTACGTCCAGACCACGATCACCCACAGCCGGCACCCCGTCCGGGCCTTGCGGCGCCTCGGCCCCCTCGGCCTGTTCTGTGCGGTCGCGATGGTGCCCGGCACGGTCGTCTCGGCGCTGGCCTACCCGTTCGGGATCGCGCTGACGGCCTGGCACTTCGCCGCGGATCCGCTGCCGGCCGGTCCGGACGTCCTCAGCAACCTGGCGACGGCGACAGGCGCGACCGTCTTCGCCGCGGGGCTCGGCGCGATGGGGGTGCCGGCGCTCGTCGGGTGCCTGCGGCGGGGCTGGTGGAGCCTCGCCCCGTGGGTGCTCGCGCTGCCGTTCTATTATGGCCTCGTCAGCGCGGCGGCCTGGCTCGGCCTCATCGAGCTGCTGATGGCGCCCTATCGCTGGAACAAGACCGAGCACGGGCTCTCCGCCACCTCCCGCAGCGGGGCGCTGCGGCGGCGCTGACCTGTCAGAGCTGGCGCGCGATCTCGGCGGCGGCGTCCTTGGCCGGACGCATCAGGTTGAGCGAGCCGACGAAGTTGCCGCGCCCGTCCATGATGTAGACGAGCGCCGTATGCTCCATCGTGTAGTCGCCCTCCTTCAGCGGCACCTTGCGGCTATAGGCCCGGTAGGCCTTCACGGTGGCGGCCACCGCCTCGGGCGAGCCGGTGAGACCGACGATACGGGGATCGAAGCTCGACAGGTATTCCTTGAGCGCCGCCGGATTGTCGCGCTCGGGGTCGACGGTGACGAACAGCGCCTTCACGTCGCCTCCCCGCGGCCCGAGGGCCGCCAGCACGTCGGAGATCTGCTGCAGGGTGGTCGGGCAGATGTCCGGGCAGTGGGTGAAACCGAAGAAGACCAGGTGCGGCTTGCCGGCGAAGTCCCGGTCGGTGACGGTGCGGCCGTCCTGGTTCACCAGGGTGAACGGCCCGCCGACCGCGCTGGTGCCGGTGGCCGGGCGGCCGAGCATCAGGCTGGCCGTGATGCCCAGGACGGCCAGACCGAGGACGAAGACGAGGAGCGGGATCGCGGCGCGGCGCATCCGGGGCGTGAGGTACATCGGGCGGACTCTTCCTGGCTTGCCGAGGGCGGACGCGGCCGGTGGATCACCGCCGGCCCGAGGCTGCAAGGGGGCACGGGGTCGCCCCGACAAGAACTCGGCACGGGGTCGCCCCGACAAGAGCTCGGCACGGGGTCGCCCCGACAAGAGCTCGGCACGGGGCCGCCCCGACAAGAGCTCGGCACGGGGCCGCCCCGACAAGAACTCGGCACGGGGCCGCCCCGAGAGAACCTGCTTCGATGGAAAGGGGGAAGGGATTGCCCGCGCTTTGGGCGCAGCGCTGCCCTGCGCCCGGGCAGGCCCAGGTCGCGGGCCTCCATGTTGCGTTGCGTCGCGCGCTCTCCTATCGGTCGAGCCGACCGGTTCCGCGCCTCTCCGCGGTCTCCGCCTCCCGTTTCCCAAAATACCTGCCAAGAAGACCCGCCATGGCCGACAAGCTCTCACTGCCCAAGGACAAGATTCGCGTCCTGCTGCTCGAAGGCATCAACGACAGTGCGGTGGCGCTGCTCGAGGCGGCTGGCTACGTCACCGTCACGCGGCTGGCCAAGGCGCTCGATCCGGCCGACCTGCACAAGGCGCTCAAGGGCGTGCACATCCTCGGCATCCGCTCGCGCACCCAGCTCGACGAGGCCGCCTTCGAGGCCGCCGACCGGCTGATGGCCGTCGGCTGCTTCTCGGTCGGGACCAACCAGGTCGATCTCGATGCGGCGCGCCGGCGCGGCATCCCGGTCTTCAACGCACCGTTCTCCAACACCCGCTCGGTGGCCGAGCTGGTCATCGGCGAGATCGTGATGCTGCTGCGCCGGATCGTGCCGCGCTCGGTCTCGGCCCATGGCGGCGGCTGGGACAAGTCGGCGAACGGCTCGTTCGAGGTCCGCGGCAAGACGCTCGGCATCGTCGGCTACGGCAATATCGGCTCGCAGCTCTCGAACCTGGCCGAGGCGATGGGCATGCGGGTGATCTTCCACGACCTCACCGACCGCCTGCGCCACGGCAACACCGAGCCGGTGGAGAGCCTCGACGCGCTGCTCGCCCAGAGCGACGTGGTCTCGCTGCACGTGCCCGAGACGCCCTCGACCCACAACATGATCGGCGAGACGCAGATCCGGGCGATGAAGCCCGGCGCGTACCTCATCAACAATTCCCGAGGCACGGTGGTCGACCTCGACGCCCTGGCCTCGGCCCTGCGGGACGGCCACCTGCGGGGCGCGGCCGTCGACGTCTTCCCGGTCGAGCCGAAATCGAACCAGGAGCGTTTCGTCTCGCCGCTCCAGGGCCTCGAGAACGTCATCCTCACCCCGCATGTCGGCGGCTCGACCGAGGAGGCGCAGGAGCGCATCGGCGCCGAGGTGGCGCGCAAGCTCGTCGATTACTCGGATATCGGCTCGACGGTCGGCGCGGTGAACTTCCCGCAGGTGCAGCTGCCGGCCCGGCCGACCGGCCTGCGCTTCATCCACGTGCAGCGCAACCTGCCGGGCATGCTCGGGCGCCTCAACGAGACCTTCGCCCGCAAGCAGATCAACATCGCGGCGCAGTTCTACCAGACCGACGGCGAGGTCGGTTACGTCGTAGTCGAGACCGACGCGACCGACGTCGATCCGGAGGCCCTGCTCGAGGAGCTGCGCTCCATCGACGGCACGATCCGGGCGCGGCTGCTCTACGAGCGCCGCTAAAGTCCAAGCCGGGGCCGGTCACGGCCCCGCGCAACATTCAGGATCCGGCAACCCGCGGCTCCTATTGTTTCCTGCTTCGCGTAACCTCAAGCCATGCCGGCCCGAGGTGCGGCAGGTGACGGGACGCGTGCGGGCATGACGGGGTGTCCACTTTCCGGCGGGGCATCCGCGCGGCGGGCGGCCGGGTCGACCGAGCCGCTCTCGTTCGCGCAGATCTGCGACGTGATGCCGGTCGCGGCGATGACCTGCGATCTGACCACCTTCACGATCGACTACGCCAATCCCTCCTCGATCGCACTGCTGCACGCGATCCGCGACAGGCTGGGGATCGCCCCGGACGCGATCATCGGCACGTCGATCGACGTGTTCCACAAAGATCTCGTCTCCCAGCGCAGCCCGCTCAGCGAGCCCGGCAGGCTGCCGCACAAGACGCGCCTCCGCTTCGGCGACGAGTGGCTCGACCTGCAGATCCACGCCCTGCCGGAGCCCGGGGGGCGCGTCGGCCGGGCGCTCCTCGTCTGGTCGACCGCGACCGCGGAGGTGCTCAAGGAGCAGGAGGAATACCGTCTCCTGCGCATGATCGACGACATGCCGGTGGCGGTGATGACGGTCGATCCCGCGACCTACCGCATCACCTACGTCAACGAGACCTCGAAGCGCACGCTGGGCCAGATCGAGGCGCATCTGCCGATCAAGTCCGAGACCCTGCTGGGGGCCTCCATCGACGTGTTCCACCGCGACCCGACGCACCAGCGCCAGCTCCTCGCCGATCCGGCCAACTTGCCCCATCACGCCCGGATCAAGATCGGCCCCGAGGTGCTCGACCTGCAGGCCTCGGCAGTCCACGGAACCGACGGGGCCTATCTCGGCCCGATGCTGACCTTGTCGATCGTCACCCAGCAGGTCGCGGCCGAGGCGCGCATCCAGCAGCTCGCCCATTACGATACGCTGACCGGGCTCGCCAACCGATCGACCTTCCGCGGCCATCTCGGGTCGGTCCTCGCCCGGGAGGGGAGCGACCTGGGGCTGCTCTTCATCGATCTCGACGGCTTCAAGATCGTCAACGATTCGTACGGCCACCTCGTCGGCGACGCGCTCCTGCGCCAGGTTGCCGACCGGTTGCGCGCCCTGTGCGACCTGCCCGGCGTGATGGTCTCGCGGCTCGGCGGCGACGAGTTCGCCGTCATGACGCCGGAGACGGAGCTCGGCGCGCTGGCGGCCTTCGCCGGGCGGCTGATCGACGCTCTGGGGGCGCCCTACCACGCCGAGACGACCCGCCGCCTCGAGGTCGGGGCAAGCATCGGCATCGCGGTGGCACCGGAGCACGGGCGCGAGCCGGAGGCGCTCCTCGCCCGCGCCGACATGGCGCTCTACTCGGCGAAGGCCGCGGGCAAGCGCACCTGCCGGCTGTTCGGCGCCGAGATGGAGACCCGGCTCCACGAGCGACTCCACCTCGAGGCGAAGCTGCGCGCGGCACTTTGCACCAAGGACGGGCTCTTCCTGTTCTACCAGCCGATCACCGACGTCCGCACCCGCCGGGTCACGGCGCGGGAGGGGCTGATCCGCTGGCACCATCCGGCCCGCGGCTGGATCTCGCCGGCGGAGTTCATTCCCATCGCCGAGGAGAGCGGCCTGATCCGCGACCTCGGCGCCTGGGTGCTGCGCCGCGCCTGCGAGGATGCGGCGACCTGGACGGACGGCGCCCGCGTCGCCGTCAACGTCTCGCCGCGCCAGCTCGGCACCGGCACCCTGGCGCCGGCGGTGCTCGAGGCGCTGCTGGCGAGCGGGCTGCCGCCGGACCGGCTCGAGATCGAGGTCACGGAGAGTGCGCTCCTCGGCGACGAGAAGGCCGGCCTCGCCGACCTGCGCCGCATCCGGGACATGGGCGTGCGGGTGGCGCTCGACGATTTCGGAACCGGCTTCTCCTCGCTGGCCCATCTCCGGGCCTTCCCGTTCGACAAGATCAAGATCGACGGCTCCTTCGTACGGGACGCCGTGACGCGGCCGGACTGCGCCGCGATCGTCGGGGTGGTGGCGGATCTCGGCCGGCGCCTGGGCGTGACGACCGTCGCCGAGGGCGTCGAGACGACGGCCCATCTCGACCTCGTCATCGCCGAGGGCTGCACCGAGGTGCAGGGCTATCTGCTCGGCCGCCCGGAGCCGCGGGACGCCGATGTCGCGACGATCGCAGGCCTCGTCACGCCGGCGACCCGAACGGCGCTCTGAGGCGGCGATGCGCCGGCGCCTCGAGGCCGCCGGCGTGACGTTTCAGGCCCGGCGCGTCAGGGCGGCCCCGAGGACGCAACCGGCGAGGTAGAAGGCCAGCATCAGGGCGGCGGTCTCGAGCCAGAATCCCTCCCGACCCGGCACGGTAAACGGCCCGGGCGCGAGGCCGGCGAGGGCCGCCGCCCCGGCGGCCAGGGCGAGGAGCACGACGAATCCGGCGGCAAGGCGCGGGCCCCGGCCGGCGGGCAGGCCGGCCCAGCGGCCGGTACTGGCCCCGATCAGGAGGGCCGCGAGAAGGCCCGGCCAGGCGATGGCGACGAGAATCGGCACGACACCTCTCACGAGCGCAGCGCGAAGGCGACCGCCCGGCGGTCGGTGGCGGCCTCCGCCGGCGCGGCGGCGATGCGGTCCGCCGGGATGCCGGCCTTGAGCAGGTAGTCGACGATCGCCGCGGCGCGCCGCTGCGGCAGGCCGGGATCGGGCATCGACGACGTCTCGGCGGGCTTCCCGACGGGTTTCTCGGCCTGCCGGCCGGGCTTCGCCCCCGGCTTGGCCTTGGCGGTGGAGGGCGCGGGCGCCTCCTTCGGGGCGGGCGGCACGACGGTGCCGGGCGGGTCGTCATGGCCGGCGACCTCGATCCGGGCCTGCGGACAGGCGCGGGCGAGGCCCGCGACCTCGTCGAGGACGGGGTAGAAGGCGGCCTTGAGGTCGGCGCTGCCGGGATCGAAGCGCAGGGTCGGTTCCGCGGCGAGCGCCGCGAAGGTCTCGCGGCAGGCGGCCGGATCGCGGACCGGGGCGGCGCCGCGGCCCTCGACCGCGACGTCGATCCGCCAGCCGGCCGGCGCGATCCGGGCGGCTTCCATGGCGATGCGGCGCGCGCTCTCGGGATAGAGACCCTCGCCGGCGACGCGCAGGCTCTGGTCGCGCACCGTGACCTCGCCCTCGGCGAGCTGGCCGATGATTCCGATCCCGGCGGTCAGGCCGTCGAGAAGGGAAGGCGGCCCGCCATCCGCGAGGCGGGTGCGGTCGATGATCCGCTCGCCGTAGAGATAGGGCCGCAACGCCGCCCTGATCGCCGCGCGCGCCTCGGCATCCGGCAGGTGACCGGTGAGGGTGAAGGCGTCCGGCCCGCGCCGGATTGTGACAAGGTAGGGCGAGACCGGGCTCGCCGTCAGGGCCACTGTTCCGCGAGAGACGCCCGCGGGCAGGCTGCCGGCAAGGGTCTCGGCCTCGCGCACGGCCTGGATGTCGATGGCGGCGCCCCGGATCGACAGGGCCGAATCATCGAGGGAGACGCGGCCCTCCCGCACCAGCGCCAGGGCCGCGAAGGCGCGGTCGATCAGCGCCCGGGCGTCGATGCCGGCGGGGAGCCCGCGGGCGGTGCGCATCGAATCGGTCACCGGGGCGCCGTCGGCGAGGAGCCGCGCGGCGGCCAGGATCGCCGCGCGGTCGGCCTCCGAGACGGTGTAGCCGTCGAGGCGGATGCCGTCGGGACCGCGGCCCGCCGACCAGGTGAAGGGCGAGACCAGGGCCGGCTCGACCGCAACCTCGCCGACCGTGAAGCCGGCGGGCGGCTGGGCGAGATCGGCCATGAGGCCGGCATAGGCCTCGACGCTCGCCGCCTCGCCGTGGATGGAAAGGATGCGGTCGCTCATCGCCGCGGTGGCACCGGGCTTCAGGCGCTGCACCTGCGCGAGGAGGAAGCGGGCGGCCTCGGAAAACGGCTCGGGCGCGCCGCGGGCGGCCCGCGCGGCGTCACGCAGGCTGAGCCCGGCGGGCAGGCCGGCGCTCAGGGTCTCGGCCAAAGCCGTGCGGCCGATCTCCGCCGGGCGGTGGCCGATGAGGTCGAGGCGGTCCGGCGCGCGATGGACCGCCGCCCAGGTGAAGGGCGAGACCTCGGCGACGAGGCCGAGGCGGTCGAGGATCCGGCGGTGACCCGGCACGGCGGCGAGCGCCGCGCGGGCCTCGTCGAGGGCGCCCTGCATCGGCGCCTCGCCGCTCGCCACGAGGTCGCGGCCCCGCGCCTCGACCCGCAGCCAGGGCTCCGCCCCATCGCGGCCGGTCCCCGCCGCGACGGTGCGGGCGGAGGCGTCCAGGGCGGCTTCGAGCCGCGGCTCGGCGAAGGCCGTGGCGGCAATCCAGGCGCCGGCGAGGAGGGGAAGGCCGGCGAGCCAGCCGATCGAGCGCATCGCCACACGGGACCTCGTCGCGAAAACGGCGCGCGGCGGGAACCTCGCGCGCAACCACCACCCTGGGGCCGGTTTTCGGCATCAGCAAGGCGCGACAGGCCGTCGAGGAAGAGAATCGAAAAAGGGCCCCGGCTTGCGCCGGGACCCCGATTGGTCCGGATCCGGTCCCCGAAGGGAGCCGGGACGGATTAGAAGTCGCGCTGGACGCGCATGCGGACCTGGAACGTGTCCGCGTAGTTGGTGGTCGGCAGGATCGCGCCGTTGGCGGCCACCGGCAGGCCGGCAGCGTTCACGCCGGCCGCGACGCCGCCCGGAGCCTTGTTGACGTCGATGACCCGGCCGTTCTTGATGTCGACGCGGTTGTAGAGACCCTCGACGCCGATATCGAGGTCCTTCACCGGCGACCAGATCAGGCTCGCGCCGGCGACGATCTGGCTGGTGTCGCGCAGGGCGGCACTGAACAGGAAGTTGCCGGGGCTGTTGACCGGGTTGCCGAGGCCGTTGAAGTTCAGGCCGCCGAGCAGGTTACGGCTGTTCTTGCCGTACGACATCTCGCCGTAGCTGCCGATGATCGCCGACCGCCACTCGGGCGTCCAGTAGTGCAGGTACGAACCGACCACCGTGAAGCTGGTCGACAGCTCCATCTTGCCGGTCAGCGGGTTGACGACGGCATCGGTGAAGTAGGTCGCGAACGGCGCACCCTGGGTGTTGCCGGCGCTGGCGGTGTAGGTGCCGATGTACTGGGAGTAGCCGGTATAGATCTGCGCGCCTTCACCGTACGAACCCTGCAGGTACAGGGCGTCGCCCGGGGCGATGAACGGCAGGTTGAACTTCAGGCCGCCCTGGATAGCCCAGCCGTACTCGGTGCTGACGCGCGGGGTCACGACCGTGCCGGCCGGGATCGCCGCGCCGCCGAAGGTCAGGACCGTCGCGGCGTTGCCGGCATTCAGCTCGTGCACGGCGGCCGAGAGCTGGGCCGAGCCCCAGGCGGCGTCGTAGCGCAGGGCACCGACGAAGTCGGGCATGCGCGAGGTCTGGCGCAGGTCGTAGAACGCCTCGCCGATCGGCACGCCGGCCGCGTTGGTGGCGACGACCGGGCTCAGGTTGGCAGCGGCCGTGGTGAAGACCGCGAACTGGCTCGCGGCGTTGCCGGCGGTGGCGGTGCCGAACAGCGGGTTCTTGCGGAAGATCGGATCTTCGATCGAGATCGTCGCCGAGAAGCCCTGGCCGAAGGTCGCCGTGTAGGCGAGCAGGTTGGTGGAGGCGACGTCCGAGCCCAGCGAGGTGCCGATGATCTCGAAGTCGTGGGCGTAGAAGTCGTAGAACGAGGCCGCGCGACCGGCGGTGAGGCCGGCGAACTGGATGAAGGCCTTGTCGACGTTCACGTATTGCTGGGCGCGGGCGAAGGTGTCGACGCCGAGCGCCGGGAAGGCGTTGGCGATGCGCTCCTGGGTGCCCGACTTGAGGTAGGCGCCGGTGCGGGAGGCGAGCTCGAAGCGCACGAAGGCGCGCAGGGTGCCGTAGGCGGTCTGCGTGCGGGCGTCGAGGTTCAGACGGCCGAGGCCGCGGTAGCCCATCAGGTCGCCGTTGTTGCTCGACCGCGAGTAGCCCTGCGAGTAGCCGGCCTCGAAGCGGGCGCGGCCGGAGACGCGCAAGCAGGTATCGGTACCAGGAATGAAGAAGAAGCCGGCGCCGTAGGCCGAGCAGACACGAACGTATTCGACAGGCGCCGCCTTCTTGATCGGCAGATCGGCAGCCTGCGCCCCCGCGACAACGGTCAGACCGGTGGCCGAACCCAGCAAAAGGCTCTTCACGAGCTTCATCGAGACCTCCAAAGTTTCGAGACCCTGGGGGTGAACGACTGTGTCTCGACGATCCAACGGGAGCCGAACCACGCCACTCTTATCCCCTTGTGCCCGGCGCTCCCTGAAGGGATGTCATCCGGGCCGCACCGGGTTGTGTCCGGTGCAGGGGCACCATGTGCGAGGCGCTAACGGCGATCAACCGGCATCAGCGCCCGGGACGGCCAAGTCACCGGCTTTCCGCCGTAATGTTGCACAGACGCCACGAAACCTTACGCGGGTCAGCTAAATCCGGGGCGTGGCGAGCGAGAACTGAAGATCTCGCGCGTCGCCCTGTCTTCTCCTAGGCCGGAAGCCCACTCCGCGGCCACGACCTGAATCGGGTTGCGGCGCGGCGTCAGCCCTCCAGCTCCTCGCGCATCATCTCGAGCTCGAGCCAGCGCTCCTCGGCGCGGGTGAGGTCGGATTCGGTCGCCGCCAGGGTGCGGGAGATCGCCTCGAAGCGGGCGGGGTCGCGGGCGTAGAGGGTCGGGTCGTCGAGGGCGGCCCTGAGCTTGCCGCGGTTGCCCTCCAGCGCGGCGATCCGGGCCGGCAGGGTCTTGAGCTCGTGCTGCTCGTTGAAGCCGAGGCGCCGCTTGGCCGAAGGACGGCTCGCCGCGGGCTTCGAGGCGTCCCTGGGGGCCTCCCTGGCGGCTCCCTTCGGGGCCACGACCCCACGCGCCTGCACCCCGACGCCGCGCTGGGCGACCATGTCGGAATAGCCGCCCGCATAGGCGACCCAGCGCCCCTCCCCTTCCGAGACCAGAACCGTATCGACCACCCGGTCGAGGAAGTCGCGGTCGTGGCTGACGAGGATCAGGGTGCCGGCATAGTCGCCGAGCATCTCCTGGAGGAGGTCCAGGGTCTCGAGGTCGAGGTCGTTGGTCGGCTCGTCGAGCACCAGCAGGTTGCCGGCCTCGGCGAGCGCGCGGGCGAGCAGCAGCCGGTTGCGCTCGCCGCCGGAGAGCACGCCGACGGGGGTGCGCGCCTGCTCGGGCGAGAACAGGAAGTCCTTCATGTAGCCGACGACGTGGCGGCTCTGGCCGCCGACCTGGACGCTGTCGCTGCCCCCGCCGGTCAGCACGTCCGCGACGGTGCGCTCCGGATCGAGGGCGCTGCGGCGCTGGTCGAGGAGGTTGAGGGTGACGTTGGCGCCGATCTTCACGACGCCCGAATCGGGTTCGAGGCGGCCGGTGAGCAGGTTGACCAGCGTCGTCTTGCCGGTGCCGTTGGCGCCGACGATGCCGAGGCGGTCGCGGCGGGCGATGCGTAAGCTCAGATCGCGGACGATCGGGCGGTCGCCGTAGGATTTCGCGACGTCGCGCGCCTCGACCACCAGGGCGCCGGAGGCCTCGGTCTCGGTCACGGTCATCGTCGCGGCGCCGACCGGGCCGCGATGCTCGCGGGCCTTGCGGCGCAGCTCGTGCAGGCCGGCCAGCCGCTTGACGTTGCGCTTGCGCCGGGCCGTCACGCCGTAGCGCAGCCAGTCCTCCTCCGCCGCGATCTTGCGGTCGAGCTTGTGGCGGTCGCGCTCCTCCTCCTCGAACACCTGGTCGCGCCAGGCCTCGAAGGCGGAGAATCCCTGGTCGAGGCGCCGCGTCGTGCCGCGGTCGAGCCACACGGTCGCCCGCGACAGGGCTTCGAGGAAGCGCCGGTCGTGGCTGATGAGGACTAGGGCCGAACGGCTGCCCTTCAGCTCGGATTCCAGCCACTCGATCGCCGGCAGGTCGAGATGGTTGGTCGGCTCGTCGAGGAGCAGGATGTCGGGCTCAGGCGCCAGCGCCTGGGCCAGCGCCGCGCGGCGCGACTCGCCCCCCGACAGCCGGCCCGGATCCTCCTCGCCGGTCATCCCCAGGCTCTCGAGCAGGTAGCGTGCGCGGTAGAGCTCGTCGCCCGGCCCCATTCCCGCCTCGACGAAGGACAGGGTGGTGGCATGCCCGGAGAAATCCGGCTCCTGGGCGAGGTAGCGGATGGTGGTGCCGGGCTGGATGAAGCGCACGCCCTTGTCGGGCTCGACCAGTCCGGCGGCGACCTTGAGCAGGGTCGACTTGCCCGAGCCGTTGCGGCCGACGAGGCAGGTGCGGTCGCCGGGGCTCAGGGAGAGGTCGGCTCCGGCGAGCAGCGGCGTGCCGCCGAAGGTGAGCGCGATGCCCTGGAGGGTGAGGAGCGGAGGAGCGGCCATGGAGTGGGGGATTACGGCAGGCTCCGGGGAAAGGCGAGCCCTGCGCCAGCGCGCACGGGGGGTGCCGCCGGCAGGGCTGCCCCGAGCCGGCCCGGGCTCCTAAAGTGCGGGCGACAGGGCGTGCCCGCGACGGCGACCGCCCCGGAGAGGACCGCCCGGAAGGACCGCCGATGAGCTTCGTCAACCCCGACCCCTTCACCACCCGCCCCGAGATCGACGGCACCTTCGGGGTCGTGGCCTCGACGCACTGGATCGCCACCGCGGTCGGCATGGGCGTGCTGGAGCGGGGCGGCAACGCCTTCGATGCGGGGGTCGCCACCGCCTTCGTGCTGCAGGTGGTCGAGCCGCACCTCAACGGGCCGGGCGGCGACGTGCCGGTGATCCTGCACGACGTCCGGGTCGGCCGGCCGCAGGTGGTGTGCGGGCAGGGCCCGGCGCCGCAGGCCGCCACCATCGCGCATGTGCGCGACCATCTCGGCCTCGACCTCGTGCCGGGCACCGGGCTGCTCGCGCCTTGCGTGCCGGGCACCTTCGACGCCTACATGCTGATCCTGCGCGATCACGGCACCTGGCGCCTCGCCGACGTGCTGGAGGCGGCGATTGCCTACGCGCGGGACGGCTTCCCGCTTGTCGAGCGGGTCTCGGCCACCATCGCCACCGTCGAGGGGCTGTTTCGCGAGCACTGGCCGAGCTCGGCTCACGTCTACCTCAAGGAGGGCGGCGTGCCCGCCCCCGGCACGCTGTTCACCAACCCCGTCCTCGCGGAGACCTATGCCCGGATCCTGCGCGAGGCGGCCGGCGGGTCGCGCGAGCAGGAGATCGAGCGCGCCCGCCGGATCTGGTCGCAGGGCTTCGTCGCCGAGGCGATCGACGGGTTCTGCCGCGGTGAACCGGTCATGGACGTGACCGGAACGCCGCATCGCGGCCTTCTCACCGGGGCCGACATGGCGGCCTGGCAGGCGAGCGTCGAGGAGCCGATCGGGTACGAGTACGGCCGCTACACCGTGCTGAAGGCCGGGCCCTGGACGCAAGGGCTCGCCACCCTGCAGCAGCTCGCCCTGCTCAAGGGCTTCTCCCTCGACGGCCTCGATCCGGCAGGGCCCGACTTCATCCATCTCCAGGTCGAGTGCGCCAAGCTCGCCTTCGCGGACCGGGACACGTTCTACGGCGATCCCGCCTTCGTGGACGTGCCGGTGGAGACCCTGCTCTCCGATTCCTACAACGACGGGCGCCGCAAGCTCGTCACCGGGACTGCCTCGCTGGAGCAGCGGCCCGGCACGATCCCCGGCTTCGGCAAGGCCCTCGACGCCCGGGTGAGCGACGGCGCCCGCACGGCGGTCGGCAGCTCCGGCGCGGGAGAGCCGACCGTCGGCAGGATCGAGGCGACGGTGCCCCCGGACGACGCCCGCGCGGGGGTGGTGCGGGGCGACACGGTCCATTTCGACATCATCGACCGCCACGGCAACATGATCGCCGCCACGCCGTCCGGCGGCTGGCTGCAATCCTCTCCGGTGATCCCGGCCCTCGGCTTCTGCCTCGGCACAAGGGCGCAGATGTTCGTGCTCGACGAGGGCCATCCGGCGGCCCTGGCCCCGGGCAAGCGGCCGCGCTCCACCCTCTCGCCCACGATGGCGCTCCGGGACGGCGCACCCTACCTCGCCTGGGGCTCGCCGGGGGGCGACCAGCAGGACCAGTGGATCCCGCAATTCTTCCTGCGCCACGTCCATGCGGGCATGAACCTGCAGGCCGCGATCGACGCGCCGGCCTGGCACACCGAGCACTTCCCGTCCTCGTTCTGGCCGCGCACGGCCCGGCCGGGCGTCGTGGTGGTGGAGAACCGGGTCAGCCTGGAGACGATCGCGGAGCTGCGCCGGCGCGGCCACGTCGTCGAGGTCGGGTCCGACTGGTCGGAGGGGCGCCTGACGGCCGCGAGCCGCGACGGCCGCCGCCTGCGGGCGGCGGCCAACCCGCGCGGCATGCAGGGCTACGCCGCGGGGCGGTGATCGGCCTTACATGGTCGGGTTGGCGGGCCCGGTCGGCGAGGGGTCGGGGGTGATCGCCGGCGAGTTGCCGGGATCGTTCACCGGGATCTCGACCGGCCGGTCGCCCGGGGCCTCGCTCGGCAGATCGGGCCCGCCGGGATTCGGCGTATCGGGACCGGGTGTGGGGGGCACGGGATCGTAGGGCTGGTCCGGGATCGGGCCGGGATTCGACATCGAGCGCTCCTCGCTTGGTCACGTCTCTTGGTCGAGTCCAAACCGGGGCGCCGGGCCCCGGTTCCGCTGCGTCCCGCTACTGCTTGGTCAGGAGCTTGGCGCCGTTCTGGCTGACGATCTGCTGCACCTTGTGGGCGAAGAGCGACAGGAGGAGCGGCATGCGCACCTCGACCCGCACCGCGTCGTCCTCCACGTCGATGTCGCCGTCGACCCGCTGGTTCATGGCGGCCACCAGGAACGAGAGCCGGTCGCCGCTCCAGGACGCGTCGGCCATGCTGAGCCCCGCCTTCTGCAGCATGTCCTTGGCCTGGCCGATCCCGTTCTCGAGCCGGCGGCGGGCCTCGGCCCGACCGAGCTGATGGGGAATCACGACAACCAGGGGCTTTGCCATCATCACGCTCCGCTCGCACGACGAGCCTGATGTGGGGATGCGCGCCGCCACGGCAACGTCGCCCTCTCACATCGATCCGATCCGGCTGCCGCGAACCCCCCGCATCAGGCGATGCTTCCCGCCCGGGCCGGATGACTGTGGATCGTCAAATTTTCCGGATCGGCCATACCGCAGGGTAGGCTCCTGCTGCCAAGGTGAGGCACCGCCCGACCTCCGATCGAAGGCAAGACCGTGCCCGCCGTTGCCAATGTCTCCGCCACCAGCAATCCCTATCTCAACGGCGTCCTCGAGGGCGTGAAGTGGGCGCAGACCGCCCTCACCTTCAGCTTCCCGACGAGCACCGCGATGTACGGGACGGGATATGCCCTGGGCGGCTACACCAAGAATTTCGCGCCGGTCACCGCCGCCCAGCAGACCGCGATCCGCAGCGTGCTCAAGGCATACGGCGCGATCTCCAATCTCACATTCACCGAGATCACCGAGACCGCGACCACCCACGCCGACCTGCGCTACGCCAGGACGGACGCCGTCGGCACGGCGATGGCCTATTTCCCCACCATCAACCCCGCGGGCGGCGACGCGTGGTTTCGCACCTCCGGCGGCCAGTACGACACCCCGGTCGTCGGGTCCTACGCCTACGCGACGGTGCTGCACGAGATCGGGCACTCGCTCGGCCTCAAGCACGGCCACGAGGTCGAAGGCGCGTTCAACGCCATGCCGCTCGACCACGACAACCTGGCCTACTCGGTGATGAGCTACCGCTCATACTATAACGCCTCGACGACGACCGGCTACACGAACGAGCAGTTCGGCTACCCGCAATCGCTGATGATGGAGGACATCCGCGGCATCCAGATGCTCTACGGGGCGAATTTTTCGACCAATGCGGGCAACACCGTCTACACGTGGGACCCGCTCACCGGCGAAAAGAGCATCAACGGCGTCAAGCAGGGCAAGCCCGGCGCGAACCGGATCTTCGAGACGATCTGGGACGGCGGCGGCACCGACACCTACGACTTCTCGAATTACGGCACCAACCTGAAGGTCGACCTGCGGCCGGGCGAGTGGACCACCACCGCGCAGGCCCAGCTGGCCCGGACGAACGTCTTCGGCGCCACCCCGGTCCTCGCCCCGGGCAACATCGCCAATGCCTACCAGTCCAACGGCGACGTCCGCTCGCTGATCGAGAACGCGGTCGGCGGCACCGGCAGCGACGTCATCAACGGCAACCAGGCCGCCAACACCCTCGATGGCGGCGCCGGGAACGACTCGCTCTTCGGTTTCCAGGGCAACGACACCCTGATCGGCGGAGCCGGGGACGATGCCCTCGACGGCGGCGACGGCGACGACTGGCTCATCGGCGGGACGGGAGCCGACCGGCTCATCGGCGGCACCGGGATCGACACCGCCTCCTACGCCACGGCCGCCGCGGGCCTGACGGCGGACCTCCTGACGCCGGGCCGGAACACCGGCGACGCGAAGGGGGACACCTATAGCAGCGTCGAGAACCTGTTCGGTTCGGGCTTCGCCGACCTGCTCTTCGGCGATGCCGGCGGCAACAGGATCGAGGGCGGGGCCGGCAACGACCTGATCAACGGCCGCGACGGCGCCGACATGCTGCTGGGCGGGGACGGGAACGACACCCTGATCGGTGGGATCGGTGCCGACACGCTGACCGGGGGCGCCGGCGCCGACATCTTCGAGTTCGACGCCCTGCTGGACTCGATCCTCTCGGTCCGGGACACGATCGTCGATTTCGACCCGCGCTCCGACCGCATCGACCTGCGCGGGATCGACGCCAACAGCTTGGTGGCGGGCGACCAGGCCTTCGCCTTCCTGGCCAATCGGGCCTTCGACGGCAAGGCGGGCGAGCTGCGCTACGATGGCGGCATGCTGATGGGCGACGTGAACGGGGACAAGGTCACGGATTTCGCCGTCACCCTCCTCAACCGCCCGACGCTCGCGGCGAGCAGCATCTGGCTCTAAGGGAGAAGCGCATGACGGACTGGATCGATTTCTCGCGCTGGCCCGACTGCCCCTCGCTGACGCGGCCGGGCCACGTCTTCGAGGTCGAGAATGCGCAGGGGCAGGTCCTGATCACGCCCTGCGAGGCGACCTTGCCGGTGCCGTGGGACTGGCAATCGGGGCCGGTCCGGTTCCGGCTGGTGCCGGTTCCGCCCGCGAAGCCGTCCAACCCGATTCCTGCGCCCGCGGTGCCGGGACGACGCTGAAGGAGAGGGACTGAGGCCGGCCGTGCGGGCATTCCCTGCCCGGACGCGCCGGCCCATCCGGATCACGCCGGGGTGGGTCAGTCCACCACCGCGACCGCGACCCGGGCGACGCCGTTCATGCCGATCGCCCGGCCCGCGCCCCGGGCGAGATCGATGATGCGGCCATGCGCGAACGGCCCGCGGTCGTTGATCCGCACCACCACCGAGCGGCCGTTGGCCTGGTTGGTCACCCGCACCCGCGTGCCGAAGGGCAGGCTGCGATGCGCCGCCGTCAGGCCGTTGGGGTTGAAGCGCTCGCCGCTCGCCGTGCGATGGCCGGACGCGTACCAGGAGGCCTTGCCGCTCTGGGCCTGGGCCGTCGACGAAGCGGCGAGGCTCCCCCACCCGGCGAGGGCGATGCCCCCCGCGAGAGCCACGAAACGGGCCGCGTTCGACCGACGCACAGGCTGGGCGCTGTTCATTCCACTGTCCTTGGTGGTTGCTGACGGCAGAGCCAATCGAGACCAAACAGGACGAAAATATGACGACCCGATTTTAGGCGGATAATGCCGCATTCTCGGCCGATATCTTGCGGATCGTTAAGAATTGACTTCTCAAGTTATCGACTGTCCGGAAACCTTACTGGCGACTTGCCGTTCCGGGCAGCTGCACTCGGGTTTTCAGCATTCGGAAGAAGCACGGGCGAGCCCTGCCACCGTCGGCTCTGGGGCGAATGGCAGGGCTGTTAGGCGCTGGCCTCCCCGCGCCCTGCGGGCGGGAGAGGAGGTCTGGCACGCGACGATCCCGTGCTCTGGGCGGGGGTGAAGCAAGCGGAGGCGCAGCCCGAGCGAGGGAGAGGAGGCTCGACGACGAATCTCCCCCGGACCCACCTCATTTTCGCGGCGAACCTGCGGTTGCCTGCTCGCTGCCCCCTCAGGACGAGGGCGTATCCCTCTCAGCGCGCGGAGAGAGGAGAGAACCCGTCATTCGTCCCGTCCCCGGACAGCTCTGCACGAACCGGACATCGAAGGCCGGTCACGACGAGGGCGCATCGCCCTCGTCGGCCATAGCATTTCATTAACGGATGAGCCCGGCCGCGCGACGACTAGGCAAGAAGTGCAGCCCCATTTCGAGACGCAATTCGTATCTGCGGGAAACGTGACCTTTACCGTAGCGGCGGCAATGTCTGGTGGTCAGTCGCGTAACCGGTGTTTGCCATGGCTTCCCCGCGTACCGCGGTCGCCGGCACCGCCGCCCGGAATCAGGTCTCGCGTACCGGGCGAGTGGTGTCGGCGCCGCGGATGGGTCTCGTTACCCCCGCACAGCGTCTTCCCCTGGACGAGGTCATCCTCGGGGATTGCCTCTCTGCCCTCGAGCGGCTCCCGCCGGCCAGTGTTGACCTGGTCTTCGCGGATCCGCCCTACAACCTCCAGCTCGGTGCCGGTGCCCTGCTGCGCCCGGACCAGAGCACCGTCGACGCCGTCGACGACGACTGGGACCAGTTCGCCAGCTTCGAGGCCTACGACACCTTCACCCGCGCCTGGCTCTCGGCCTGCCGCCGGGTGATGAAGCCGACCGCGACCCTCTGGGTGATCGGCTCATACCACAACATCTTCCGCGTCGGCAGCGCGTTGCAGGATCTTGGTTTCTGGATCCTGAACGACATCGTGTGGCGCAAGGCCAACCCGATGCCGAACTTCCGCGGCAAGCGCTTCACCAACGCCCACGAGACCCTGATCTGGGCCTCGCGCAGCGAGCAGAAGGGCTACACCTTCCATTACGAGGCGCTGAAGGGCGGCAACGACGACCTTCAGATGCGCTCGGACTGGTTCATCCCGCTCTGCACCGGCGACGAGCGCCTGAAGGGCGATGACGGGCGGAAACTGCACCCGACCCAGAAGCCCGAGGCCTTGCTCGCCCGCACCATCCTGTCGTCGTCGAATCCCGGCGACGTGGTGCTCGACCCGTTCTTCGGAACCGGCACCACCGGCGCCGTGGCCAAGCGCCTCGGGCGGCACTTCATCGGCATCGAGCAGGAGCCGGCCTATGCGGCGGCCGCGCGCGAGCGCATCGCCGGCATCGAGCCCCTGTCGCGCGCCGCCCTCCTCACCGCGCCGACGAAGCGCGCCGAGCCACGGGTGCCTTTCTTGAGCCTGCTGGAGGCCGGCCATGTCCGGGCCGGCGAGACGCTCACCGACGAGCGCCGCCGCCACAAGGCCCTGGTGCGGCCCGACGGCACCCTCGGGGTCGGCCCGGCCTCCGGTTCGATCCACAAGATCGGCGCCCTGGTCCAGGGCCTGCCGGCCTGCAACGGCTGGACCTTCTGGCACGCCGAGCGCGGCGGGCGCCTCGTCTGCATCGACGACTTCCGCGGCACGATGCGGGCCGGGATGGGCTCGGCCGCGTGAGCGGCAGGATCTGACCGGTAGAGCCTCGCGAAACGCCCGCGGCCTGACGGCCGCGGGCGTTTTGTTCGTCCCCGACGCCCCGTTCCGTCCGGCGATCGGGAAAGCCTCCTACCGCGTCCGGGGCCGGCCCCGCCCGGGGCTCTTGACCACCGAGGCCGCCGAGGCGGGCCGTCGCGACAGCACCTTCGGCAGCGGCGCCCGGCGCGGCGGCGGCTCCGGCTCGGGAAGCGTCGCGAGGTCGGGCGCCGGCGGGGGCGCCGCAGCGGCAGGGGGGGCGGCCAGCTTCTGCTCCAGGACGTGGGCCAGCACCTTCTTCATCGCGCCGGGCAGCGGCTCGGCCTCGAGGCCGACCCGGGGCGTGAAGCGCATGCCTTCGGGAGCCGGGGTCCCGGCGGCGACCCGGGCGAGGAAGACCGTCAGCTCGAGCGGGAAATGCGTGAAGACATGGCGCACGAGGCCGGGCAGCCGCTTCCAGCGCGCGTCGAGGGGGGCGTCGAGGAGCGCCTGGGCCGGGTCGTAATCGGCCCGCCACTCGCTCGTCGGCGGCTCGGCCATGGAGCCGAGCAGGCCTTCCGGCGGCCGAGTGCGCAGCAGCACCGCATCGTCGCCGGCCCGCAGCACCACGAAGGCGGCGCCGCGGCGCAACGCGCCCGCCACCTTCTTCACCTTGCGCGGAAAGGTCTCCTGCAGCCCCTCGGCCCGGGCGCGGCAAGGCTGCATCCAGGGGCAGAGGGCGCAGGCCGGCCGCTTCGGGGTGCAGAGCGTGGCGCCGAGATCCATCACCGCTTGCGCGAAGTCGCCCGGGCGCTCCTGCGGCACCATCTCTTCCGCGAGGCGGCGGATCTCGGGCCGGGCAGCCGGAATCGGGGTCTCGATCGCGTAGAGCCGCGACACCACCCGCTCGACATTGCCGTCCACCGCCGCCGCCGGCCGGTCGAAGGCGATCGCCGCGATGGCGCCGGCCGTGTAGGCGCCGATGCCTGGCAGCTTCCTCAGTCCCTCCACCGTGTCGGGAAAGCCGCCGGCCTCCGCCACCGCCTTCGCGCAGGCATGCAGGTTGCGGGCCCGGGAATAGTAGCCGAGGCCGGCCCAGGCGCCCATCACCGCGTCTTCCGGCGCCGCCGCCAGGACCTCGACGGTGGGGAAGCGCTCCAGGAAGCGGGCAAAGTAGGGCTTCACCGCAGCGACGGTGGTCTGCTGCAGCATGATCTCGGAGAGCCAGACCCGGTACGGATCGGGCGCGACGCCGGGCAACGCGCGCCAGGGCAGCGCGCGACGATGGCGGTCGTACCAGACCAGGAGGTCGGCGGCTTCCGGCCTTGAGTGCGACGCGGCGGGCGCTACCATGCGGCCCGCCTTAGCGGGTTTTCCGCGGTTGCGGGAGCGGGATTTCGACGGCTGTCGTCGAGAGCCTCCCTGGCCGCAGCGGGGCCGAGGGTTAAGTGTTCCCTTACACGAAGGCTCTACCTGTCGGGGCGTCACGCCGGACGCGGCGGTTTTTCAGGACGGACGGGCGATGGCACGGCCCAAACCCTTGAGCGAGCTGATCGAGCGGTCCCTCGGCCCCGTCTTCGCGGCGCAGGGCTTCGCCTCCACCGACATCCTGGCCTCCTGGTCGGAGATCGTCGGCGAGCGGCTGGCCCGGGCCTGCCAGCCGGAGAAGCTCGAATGGCCGCGCCGGCGCGGCTCGTCGCGCGAGCGGCCGGAGCCCGGCACCCTGACGGTGCGGGTC
The DNA here is from genome assembly GCF_003058325.1 of Methylobacterium currus. Classification (NCBI taxonomy): domain Bacteria; kingdom Pseudomonadati; phylum Pseudomonadota; class Alphaproteobacteria; order Hyphomicrobiales; family Methylobacteriaceae; genus Methylobacterium; species Methylobacterium currus. Next base: position 2,938,512 of record NZ_CP028843.1, on the reverse strand, counting down.
GAGGGCGCCTTCGCCCTCGAATTGCAGCACCTCGGGCCCCTGGTGATCGAGCGGATCAACCGCCATTACGGCTGGGCCTGCGTCGGCAAGATCCGCCTGCGCCAGGACCGAGTCGCCCAGGCGCGCCAGCGGAAGGCCACTCCGCCGCCCCTCGACCCGGTGCGCCGCGGCGAGGTGGCGCTCGCCGTCTCCACCGTGAGCGAGGCGGCGCTCCGCGACGCCCTCGACCGTCTCGGCCTCGCGGTGCTCGGGGCGCAGCGGCGCTAGCCGCGACACCCGTTCCGCGCTCCGTGGGCGAAGCCCGCGGCAAGCCCGACCGGGCGCCGATGCGCCGGACGCCGTCGCGCAGGCGGCGGCACCAAGGATGAAGCGTCGCGGGCTGTTGATGCGCCGGCTGCTTGCCACGAGGCGGCCGGGATTCTACCGCACTCACCACCGCGGACCCTCCCGCACCCTCCACGAGGACGCCTGCCATGCTCACCCGTCGCGAGGCCCTGACACTCACCGGCTCGGCCCTCGGCGCGGCGCTGCTCGCGCCGGTCCTGCCGTTCTCCGCCCTGACTCGGGCCGCCCTGGCGCAAGGGCCGGTGGTCGACGGCCTGATGCAGCCCGGCCCCCTCGGCGATGTCTGGCTCGGGCCGGACAATGCCCGCTGCACCATCATCGAGTACGCCTCGATGACCTGCTCGCACTGCGCCGCCTTCCACAAGACGACCTGGCCGGCGCTCAAGGAGCGCTGGATCGACACCGGCAAGGTCCGCTTCACCTTACGCGAGTTCCCCCTCGACCCGCTCGCCACCGCGGCCTTCATGCTGGCGCGGTCCGACGACGCGGCGCGCTACTACCCGATCACCGACATGCTGTTCGACCAGCAGCCGAACTGGGCCTTCGTGCCGAAGCCCCTCGACGCCCTCGAGCAGATGATGCGCCAAGCCGGCTTCTCGAAGGAGAAGTTCGAGGCGACCCTGAAGGACCAGAAGCTCTACGACGCGGTCAACGCCGTGAAGGAGAAGGCGATGACGACCTTCAAGGTCAACGCCACGCCGACCTTCTTCATCAACGGCCAGAAGTACCAGGGCGAGATGACGATCGACGGCATGGACAAGGTGATCAAGCCGATCGTCGGGGCGTAACCGGCTCTCGCTGGACGAACGCGGCAGGATCGAGCCCGGGATCCGCTCTTCAGGCGATCCCGGGCAGCGCCCCTCATGAAATTCACGCGCCTGCGCATCGTCGGCTTCAAGACCTTCGTCGAGCCGAGCGAGTTCCTGATCGAGCCCGGGCTGACCGGGGTGATCGGGCCGAACGGCTGCGGCAAGTCGAACCTCGTCGAGGCCCTGCGATGGGTGATGGGGGAGAGCTCGCACAAGAGCATGCGGGCGTCGGGCATGGACGACGTGATCTTCTCCGGCTCCGGCGGGCGGTCCGGCCGCAGCCACGCCGAGGTCACGCTCACCCTCGACAACGGCGCCCGCACCGCGCCCGCCGCCTTCAACGCCGCCGACCTGCTGGAGGTCTCGCGCCGCATCGACCGGGGTGCCGGCTCGACCTACCGGGTCAATGGCCGCGAGGTCCGGGCGCGCGACGTGCAGCTGATGTTCGCCGATGCGGCGACCGGGGCGCGGTCCCCCGCCATGGTGCGCCAGGGCCAGGTGGCGGAGCTGATCGCGGCCAAGCCTCAGGCGCGGCGGCGCATCCTGGAGGACGCCGCCGGCATCGGCGGCCTGCATGCCCGCCGCCACGAGGCGGAGCTGCGCCTGCGGGCGGCGGAGGAGAATCTATCGCGCGTCGAGGACGTGCTGACGGCGATCACCGCCGGCGTCGAATCCCTGCGCCGCCAGGCCCGCTCGGCCCAGCGTTACCGGGCGATCGCCGCCGAGATCCGCCGGCACGAGGCGCTGCTGCTCCTGATCGCCCACACGCATGCCCGCCGCGAGGCCCAGGCGGCGGACGCGGCGCTGGCCCTGGCCCTCGACCGGCTGGCACGCGCGCAAGCCGACCAGGTGGACTCGGCCACCGCGCAAGGGATCGCCGCCGCCGCCCTGCCCCGCCTGCGCGAGGCGGAGGGCGCCGCGTCGGCCGAGCTGCAGCGCCTGATGCTGGCGGCGGCGCAGCTCGAGGCGCAGGAGCGCCGCAGCGCCGAGCGCCTGCGCGACCTCGGCCGGCGCATCGTCGACCTGCGCCGCGACCTCGCCCGCGAGGCCGCCTCCCGGGACGATGCCCGCACGACCCTGGAGCGCCTGGACGGCGAGGCGGCGGCCCTGGACGAGGCCGACGACGGCGAGGCCGCGCGGGAGGAGGCCGCGGCGCGGGAGGCGGCGGCGGAGACGAGACTCGCCCGCGCCGAGGCGGCGCTCGCCGCGGCGCAGGGCGCCCAGGCCGAGCACGCGGCGAGGCGCGGCGCCCTGATCCGCGCGGCATCCGACGAGCGCGCCCGGGCGACGCGGCTCGCGGGGGAGCAGGCCCGCCTCGCCCGCGAGGCCGCCGCGGCCGGCGATGCCGGAGGCGAGCGGCTCGCCGCCCTGCGCGAGGCCTACGACGAGGCGAAGGAGACCGTCGAGGAGGCCGAGGAAGCGGCGGCCGCCGCCCGCGACGCCGTGGCGGAGGCGCGGGAGGCCGAAGCGCGGGGCCGGCCGGTCCTGGCGGCAGTGGAACGCGAGGCGGCGCGGCTCGACACCGAGGCCCGCACCCTCGCCCGCCTGGTGGCGCCGGCAGCCGAATCGCGCTTTCCGCCGGTCCTCGACGCGCTCACCGTGGAGCCGGGCTACGAGGCGGCCCTGGCGGCGGCCCTCGGCGACGACCTGGAGGCCGGCCTCGACCCGCAGGCCCCGACCCACTGGACGCTCCTTCCCGATCCCGGCACCGATCCGGCCCTGCCGGCCGGCGCCCGCCCGCTCGCCGAGCGGGTCGCCGGCCCGCCGGCCCTCGCCCGCCGCCTGCGCCAGGTCGGATTGGTGGAACCGGCGGATGCCGCCCGCCTGCGCGAGCGCCTCCACCCGGGCCAGCGCCTCGTCACGATGCGCGGCGACCTCCATCGCTGGGACGGTCTCACCGCCGCCGCGGAGGCGCCGCGCCCGGCGGCGCGGCGCCTTTCCGAGCGCAACCGGCTCGAGGCGCTGGTCGAGGCCGCGGCCGAGGCCCGGGAGCAGGCGGAGGCCGCGCGGGAGACCCACGACGCCCTCCAGGCCCAGGCGGAAAGCGCGGCGGCCGCGGAGATCCGCGCCCTCGAGGGCGCCCGCCTCGCCCGCCGCAACCTCGACGGCGCCCGGGAGATCCTGAGCCACGCCGAGCGCCGGGAGGCCGAGGCCGCCGCCCGCCGGGTCGCGCTGTCCGAGGCCGAGGCGCGCCTCGCAACCGAGGCCGAGGAGGCGGCCGCACGGGTCGAGGCGGCCGAGGAGGCGCTGGCCGCCCTCGACGAGCCCGAAGACCTCGCCGCCCGCCTCGACGGGGCCCGCCGGGAGGCCGAGGCGCGCCGGCTCGCCGCCGCCGAGGCCCGGGCGGCCCGCCTGTCGCTGGCCCGGGCCGCCGAGGAGGCCGCCGCGCGCCGCGCGGCCCTCGCCGCCGATCGGGCACGCTGGCAGGAGCGGGCCGAGCGGGCGGACAGCGTGCTGGCCGAGCTCGAGGACCGCCTCGCTGCCGCCGAGGAGGAGCAGGCGGACCTCGCCGAGGCGCCCGAAACCTTCGCCGAGGACAACCGCCGCCTCGCTGCCGCGACGGAGGCCGCGCGTGCTGCCCGCGCGCAGGCCGGCGAGCGCCTGGCTGCCGGAGAGGCGGCCCTGGCCGAGGCCGAGGCGCGGGCGCGGAAGGCCCTCGACGCCTTCGCGACCGCCCGCGAGACCCGGGCGGCGGCGGCGGCCGCGCACGAGGCCCTGACGAGGCGCCTCGCCGAGGTGGTCCGCACCATCGCCGACAGCCTGGAGACCACGCCCGAAGGGCTCTACGGCCTTGCCGGGGCGGAGCCCGGCGATCCCCTGCCGGAGATGAGCGCCGTCGAGGCGAAGGCGGCCAGCTTGAGGGCCGACCGGGACCGGCTCGGCGCCGTGAACCTGCGGGCCGAGGAGGAGCTGCGCGACACGGAAGGGCGGCGCGACGAGCTGGGGCGCGAGCGCGACGAGCTGATCGAGGCGATCCGGCGCCTGCGCGGCGCGATCCAGAGCCTCAACCGAGAGGGGCGCGAGCGCCTGCTCGCCGCCTTCACGGCGGTGAACGGGCATTTCGAGCGGCTGTTCACGACCCTGTTCGGCGGCGGCACCGCCGAGCTGACCCTCGTCGATTCCGACGACCCGCTCGAGGCCGGCCTCGACATCCTGGCCCGGCCGCCGGGCAAGAAGCCCCAGACCATGACGCTGCTCTCAGGCGGCGAGCAGGCCCTGACGGCGACCGCCCTGATCTTCGCGGTGTTCCTGACGAACCCGTCGCCGGTCTGCGTCCTCGACGAGGTCGATGCGCCCCTCGACGACGCCAATGTCGAGCGCTACTGCGACCTTCTCGCCGCCATGGCGCGCGACACCGACACCCGCTTCCTCGTCATCACCCACAATCCGATCACCATGGCGCGGATGGACCGGCTGTTCGGCGTGACCATGGCCGAGCGGGGCGTGTCGCAGCTGGTCTCGGTCGACCTCGCGACCGCGGAACGGCTGGTCGAGACGGTTTGACGGCGGCCCCGCGTGCGGTGCGGAATCGGTCGAAAGTCCAATGACTTAACGCCTGTTCACGGCGCCTTGACACCCAAGGTGGGCGAAACTATGGTGCGCCCGCTCGACGGGGGTAGCCGGACCGGATCTCCTCATCCTTCACGCGCGAGGTTTTCGCCATGAACGGCAACGACCCGCGGGGGAAGGACGGCACCGGTGAGGGCTCCTCACCCGACGACGACCTCTCCGCGAGGCTCAAGCGTCTCGAGATGCAGATCGACCGGAAGCGCCCCGCGGCAGCTCCCGATCCTTCTGCGCGTCAAGACAGCGGCCAGCCTTCGTCCCTCGGCATCGCCATGCGGCTGTCCACGGAGTTCGTGGCCGGCGTCCTGGCGGGCGGCCTACTCGGCTGGGGCTGCGATCATCTCCTGGGCACCAAGCCTTGGGGTCTGATCGTCCTGCTCGTCCTGGGCTTCGCGGCCGGAATCTACAACGTGATGCGCGTTTCCGGATTTTTTCCGGCCGCGGACACGAAGAAAGGCCCGCCAGGGTCTTGATCATCCGGTGGATGCCGTGCATCCGCCTGCACGGATTGGCAGCGCGGCGGGAGAAACCCGCGGCAGCGATACACGAGGGGGCGGGACCGGCATGGCCGTCAAGATGGATCCGATCCACCAGTTCGAGCTGAAGCCGCTGGTTTCGTTCGGGCATATCGGCCACCAGAACATCGCCTTCACCCAGTCGGCGCTGTACATGTTCCTGGCCGTGGGGCTCATCGCGCTCCTGACGATCTGGGCCACGAAGAGCCGCGCGGTGGTGCCGGGCCGGGCGCAGTCCCTGGCCGAGGTGTTCTACGAGTTCATCGGCCAGACGGTGCACCAGTCGGCCGGCCACGGCAGCGAGCGCTTCGTGCCGCTGGTCTTCTCCCTGTTCATGTTCGTGCTGATGCTGAACCTGTTCGGGATGATCCCCTACGCCTTCGCGGTGACCAGCCACATCATCGTCACCTTCATGCTGGCGCTGATCGTGATCCTCACCGTGGTGATCTACGGCTTCATGGCCCACGGCACCCACTTCCTCGGCCTGTTCGTGCCCCCCGGGGTGCCCGGCTGGCTCAAGCCGCTGATCGTGGTGATCGAGGTCGTGTCGTTCATCTCCCGGCCGATCAGCCTCTCGGTCCGTCTCTTCGCCAACATGCTGGCGGGCCACATCGCGCTGAAGATCTTCGCGGGCTTCGTCCCGGCCCTCCTCGCCGCCGGCGTCTGGGGCATCCTCTCTCCCCTGCCCCTCGCCCTCTCGGTCGCCGTCACGGCCCTCGAGGTGCTGGTCGCGGTGCTGCAGGCCTACGTCTTCGCGACGCTGACCTCGATCTACCTCAGCGACGCCCTGCATCCGGGCCACTGAGGGCCGGGGCCTCACCCGAGGCTCCGCCCCCGCCTGCGATCAGCAAAACAGAGCTTCCCACCCCGGTTCGCCGTGTCGCGGCCGGATACCACCCGCCAGACGACTAGACGACCTTAGGAGCATCACGATGGATCCCGTTGCTGCGAAGTACATCGGCGCCGGCCTCGCCTGCCTCGGCATGGCGGGCGCCGCCGTGGGCCTCGGCAACCTGTTCGGCCAGTTCTTCGCCGGCGCCCTGCGCAACCCCTCCGCGGCCGACAGCCAGCGCCCCAACCTGCTCCTCGGCTTCGCGCTGACCGAGGCGCTGGGCATCTTCTCGCTGCTCGTCGCGCTGCTGCTGCTGTTCGCCGTCTGATTTCGGCGAGGATTACCGAGAGAGGTGGTCCACCCGCGCACCGGGCCTTCACACGAGGCTCCGGTGCGCGTGCGTTAAGTGCACTCGCACAACTCCCGCTGCACCGACGCCGTCGCACCGAGCGATGGTCGTGACCGGGAGTTGTGTGAGAGACACGGGGGCACCCGACACCACTTCGTGCAGCCGCCGCCCCTGCTGAGGCGTGGCGGCGCGACGGCCGGCCCGGCCGAGCGCTCGGCGGGAGCGCTTCGTCTCCCCCACACCCGGACGATACCATGGCGCAGCCACATGCACCCGCCCCCACCCAGGAGGGGCTGATTCACGAGCCGGCCTCCGAGCATGGCGGCGGCTTTCCGCCGTTCGAGAGCAGCACCTTCATGGCGCAGATCCTCTGGCTCGCGCTCGCCTTCGGCCTGCTCTACTACCTGATGTCGAAAGTCGCCCTGCCGCAGATCGCCGGCATCCTGCATGACCGGCAGGCCCGGCTCGCCGGCGACCTCGACCAGGCCGCCCGCGCCAAGGCCGAGGCCGACAGCGCCCGCGACACCTACGAGCGCGCGCTCAAGGACGCCCAGGGCAAGGCCAAGGGCATCGCCCAGACCACCCGCGAGCAGCTCGCCGCCGAGGCCGAGACGCGCCGCAAGTCCCTCGAGGCCGACCTGGCGACCAAGCTCGCCGAGGCCGAGACCCAGATCCGCACCCGCACCGCGACCGCGATGAGCAGCGTGCGCGAGGTGGCCGCCGATGCCGCGACCGCCATCGTCGAGCGCCTGACCGGCCACGCGCCGGACCGCGCCGCCGTCGAGGCGGCCTACGACCGCACCGCCGCCCAGACCGTGCACTGAGCCGCAGGAGATCACGACATGCTGTTCGATGCGGAATTCTGGGTCGCGGTCGCCTTCGTGGTGTTCTGCGGCATCGCCTGGAAGATGGGCCTGTTCGACCAGATCATCGGCGGGCTCGACAAGCGCGGCGCCCGTGTGCGCAAGGAACTCGAGGAGGCACGGCGCCTGCGCGAGGAGGCCGAGGCCGTCCTGGCGGATTACAAGCGCCGCCGCGCGGAGGCCGAGCGCGAGGCCGCCGAGATCGTCGCCAATGCCCGTGCGGAGGCCGAGGCCGCCGCCGCCGAGGGCCATGCCCGCCTGAACGAGTTCGTCGCCCGCCGTACCAAGGCGGCGGAGACCAAGATCGCCCAGGCCGAGGCCCAGGCCGCCGCCGAGGTGCGGGCCGCCGCGGCGGAAGCCGCGGTGCGGGTCTCCGAGACCATCCTGCGGGAGAAGGTGAGCGGCGACGCCGCCCAGGACCTGGTCCGCCGCAGCCTCGGCGAGGTGCGGACCCGCCTGCGGGCCTGACCTCTAGCAACACTTCGGCGACATTTTAGAGAGCCGCCTTCGGGCGGCTTTCTTATTGGGCGAAAGCGAAAGCCCATTCGGTCATGCCGCAAAGTCTTCGCTTGCGGTTAAAGGAATTATTTCAAGGTATAACGTCACTGAGACGGCCCCGCGCTGCCCAAGAGGCGCAGTTTTCACGGGCTTACCGTCAAGAGGATCGCCGGGCGACGTTTTCTGTGGCATAGATTCCGTCGAATCGCCGCCGAGCCCGTGATGACCGTCTACTACTTCCATTTCCAATCGGGTGGCCGCCTGATCATGGACCCCGAGGGGGTCGAGCTGCGGAGCGCGGCCGATGCCCTGGAAGTGGCGGCGAAGCTCGCGGCCGCCCTGCTCGACGATGGCGAGGTCGCCTGCGACTGGAGGCGCAGCGCCTTCCGGGTCGAGGACCAGCACCAGCGCCGCGTCTTCCGCCTGCCGATGACGACCGTGCGGGCCCGGGAGAACCGCAGCCGGGCGCTCCTGAATTGACGCCGCTCACGATCCGCCCGCGCGTGCGGCGATGGTGATCGGGAGCGTCGCGAGCGACATCCCGGATCGGCTCGCGGTCGGCTCGCCCGTATGAAGCGGGCCGTCCGGAGATCGCTGCCGGGTCTGACGAGTCATCGATGCTGACGAGGGCCAGCGATGCCCGATCTCGACACGCTCCCGACCTACACCGCCGTGGTGATCGGCCTCTTCCTCATTCCCGGTCCGGCCGTGCTGCTCGTGCTGGCCCGCGCCTCCGTCGGCGGCCGGCGCGTCGGCATCGCGACCGGCCTTGGGATCGCGGCGGGCGACCTCCTGCACACCGCGACGGCGACGATCAGCCTGTCCGCCGTGCTGATGACCTCGGCCCTGGCCTTCAGCCTCGTGAAATATGCCGGCGCCGCCTACCTGATCTACCTCGGCCTCCGCGCGCTGGCGGAGCGCGGCGGAGACCTGCGTCTCGGCTCCGCGCAGCTGGTCGATGCCCGCCTCGCCTTCCGGCAGGCGGTGCTGGCCGAGGTGCTGAACCCCAAGACGGCGCTCTTCTTCCTCGCCTTCCTGCCGCAATTCGTCCGTCCCGAGCAGAGTTCCGTGGCGGCTCAGCTCTTGGTGCTCGGGCTCGTCTTCGTGGCCATGAGTGCCGTCTACACGGTCATGATCGCGCTCGCCGCCGCACGCGTCGCCGATTGGCTCGTACGTCACCGCCGCATCGGCCGCTGGCAGGGCCGGGTGATCGGTGCGATCTATCTGGGGCTCGGCATCCGGCTGGCCCTGCAGGAACGGTAATTCCGGCCTTCCTGACCGGAGCGCCGGACTGCCCGGCCCGATGCGATCGGGCCGGGCACCGCGGGAGGGCGGCTACGCGTGCGCGTCCGTCCAGTTCGCCAGGAACCAGTCGTAGACCGCGCGGATCCCGTCATCGAGCGGGATGCGCGGCTCCCATCCCATCGCCCGGAGCCGCTCGGCGCTCATCAGCTTGCGGGGCGTCCCGTCCGGCTTGCTCGGATCGGTCGCGATCCGTCCGCGGAAGCCGACGACCTCGGCGACGATCTGCGCCAAATCGTAGATCGGGATGTCGGTGCCCGACCCGACATTGACATGGGTGTCGCCGGAATAGGTCTTGAGCAGGAACACCAGCGCGTCGGCGCAATCGTCGACGTGCAGGAACTCGCGCCGCGGCGAGCCGGTCCCCCAGATCACCAGCTCGTCGTCGCCCCGCAGCTTGGCCTCGTGCGCCTTGCGCATCAGGGCGGGCAGGACGTGGCTGCTCGCCAGGTCGAAATTGTCCTCCGGCCCGTAGAGGTTGGTCGGCATCGCCGAGATGAAGTCGCAGCCGTGCTGGCGGCGATAGGCCTGCGTGAGCTTGACCCCGGCGATCTTGGCGACCGCGTACCACTCGTTCGTCGGTTCGAGCGTGCCGGTCAGCAGCGCGTCCTCGGTGATCGGCTGGGGGGCGAATTTCGGGTAGATGCAGCTCGATCCGAGGTGGAGCAGCTTCTCGACCCCGTTGCGGCGGGCGGCCTCGATCACGTTCGAGGCGATCATCAGGTTGTTGTACAGGAAGTCGACCGGATAGCTGTTGTTGGCGAGGATCCCGCCGACCTTCGCGGCCGCGAGCACGATCGCGTCGGGGCGCGCCCGCGCCATCCAGGCCTCGGTGTCGGCCTGGCGCGTCAGGTCGACGGCATTGCGGTCGACGGTGAGGATCTCGCAGCCCTCCCCGGCGAGGCGGCGCACCACCGCGCTGCCGACCATGCCGCGGTGGCCCGCGACCCAGACGCGCTTGCCGGCGAGGGGATAGACGATCTCACTTCGCATGGCGGCCTCTCTCGGCATGACAGTGTGATTGGGCGTGGCTGCGTCGCTTGGCCTGGCGTCGCTTGGCCCGGCGTCGCTTGGCCTGGTGTCGCTCGGCTTGGGGTCACTTGCCATGGCGGCGCTGCTCCAGGGCGACGGTCTCCAGGTCGTGGCGCACCATCTCGGCGCACAGCTCCTGCCACTGGGTCTCGTGGACCCAGCCGAGCTTCTCGCGGGCCTTGGTCGGATCGCCGATCAGCAGGTCGACCTCGGTCGGCCGGAAGTAGCGCGGGTCCATCTCGACGAGGACGCGCCCGGTCCGGGCGCAGCGCCCCTGCTCCTCCACGCCCTGGTACAGGTGCTCGATCCGCCCGGTATTGAACGAGGACGAACGGCGCTTGATCCCGTGCACCACGTAGCCCTTCTGCAGCAGGATCTCCGACAGATAGGCACCGTCCTTCCCCTTCACCCCCGTGATCAAGGCCACTTTCTTCGATCGATCGACTGCCATGGGCCGCCCATTGGATTACCTACGTATTTCCAAAATTATATTGGAGATACGACTTCAATGGCAACCCGATGCGCCGCATTTGGATACGCATGACATCTTGACGCATCGATGTTCGTCTACGTACGAAGAAGTCGATCCTTGAGTTTCGCTGTCTCAGTACTTTGCGTGAGTGCGGCACGACGCCGCCCCGCGCGGCTGGGGTGCGGAGACCGAGCTGGCAGCGTGGCTCGGAGGCGATCCGATGTGGCGGATCGGCTGAAAATCCCCCACGTCATCCCGGGCTCTCGCCCTTCGGCGAGCCTCGGGATGACGTGGAGGGACGTGACCCTGTGCACGAGAACGACCAGACCGATCGATCGCCCAACCTCTCAAAGGCGGTAGCGGATCTGGTCGGTCCAGAAGCGCTCGAGCCGGGCGAGCGCCTGGTTGAGGCGGCCGAAATCGTCCTCGGAGATGCCGCCGATCGGCTGGATGGTCTTGGCGTGCTTGTCGTAGAGCCCGCGGACGATCTCGTGCACCTCGCGGCCCTTCTCGGTGAGGCTGATGCGGACCGAGCGGCGGTCGGTCTTCGAGCGGGCGTGATGCAGGTAGCCGGTCTCGACCAGCTTCTTGACGTTGTACGAGACGTTCGAGCCGAGATAGTAGCCGCGGGTGCGCAGCTCGCTCGCGGTCAGCTCCTTGTCGCCGATATTGTAGAGGAGCAGAGCCTGGACGCTGTTGACGTCCTCGCGGCCGCGGCGCTCGAACTCGTCCTTGATCACGTCGAGGAGCCGGCGGTGCAGCCGCTCGACCAGGTGGAGCGCCTCGAGGTAGTGGGGGCGCACGGCGGTCTCGGTCTCGGGAGCGGAGATCGTCTGCGCCACCTTCGTCGCCTGGGTCTTCATCGGAACGCCTCACTCTGTACGGGGATGCTCGGCGGTGTCTCCCGCTCCGCTTATGGGTTCAAATTAGGCGGACCCCGTGAATGTGAGTTTAAACGACAGGATAAATTCTCGATTTACCTCTGTCGGTAAACCGAAGATGAACCCAATCATTCACTTTCGAGAAAGGTTGAGAATCAGCGTAGTTCGCGCGAGGCCAGCCAAGAGACCGTGAAGTAGACCAGGATGATCATGCCGTCGAAGGCGAGGCTCGGGAGCGACATCGGCAGGAGCTGCGGGGTGAGCAGGGCGAGCACGATCGCCGAGGTGGCGGCGAGAAGCCAGACCACCCCGCCCCAGGCGGTGGCGAGCCACAGGCCCACCGCCGCCAGCAGGTTGATGACGCCGAAATAGACGATCACCGCCTGCCGGCCGATCGGCGCGGTCTCGAACGGCGCGGCGTTGGGGCGGGCGCCCAGGATCTCGGCCCAGGCGCTAAGGCCCTTGACCATCCAGACCACCGCCACGACCCGCATCAGCCAGACCAGCACCACGTCCCAGCGCGTCTCGGGCCGCGGGGCCCGGCGCTCGATGCGGTCGGACGCCTCCTCGGGGCCGGCGCGCCGGGGGCCGCCCCGGACCTTGCTGAGCGAGCGCATGGTCAGGTGAAGCTCGGCTCGCCGGGCATCGGCTCGAAGTGGGCCTCGATGTCGCCGGGCCTCACGGCCTCCAGGGTGGCGGGCTGCCAGTCCGGCTTTCCGTCCCGGTCGATCAGCACGGAGCGCACGCCCTCGTAGAAGTCGTGCCCGCGCAGGATCCGGCACAGGATGCGGTATTCGAGCCGCATCGCCTCCGGGAAGGACAGGGAGGCGCCGCGGCGCATCTGCGCCAGCGCCAGGGTGAGGCTCGTGGGCGAGCGGGTGCGGATCGTCGCGGCGGTTTTCTGCGCGAACGCCGACCCGGCGCCGTCGAGGCGCGCCAGCACCTCCGCGACGCTGTCGGCCGAGAAGCAGGATTCGATCAGCGCCCGCTCGGCGTGGAGCGGGCCGGGGGCCGGGATCTCATGCGCGCCGATCGCCTGATCGATCGGCTGCCCCTCGCTGAGCGCGTCGCGGATCGCCTCGAATTGCGCGGCGGGGGCAGCATGGGTGGCGAGGCCGAAGGCGAGGACGTCGCCCTGGCCGATCCGCTCGCCGGTGAGCGCCAGATAGGTGCCGACGAAGCCCGGCAGCCGCGGCAGGGCATAGGTGGCGCCGACATCCGGGAAGAAACCGATGCCGGTCTCGGGCATCGCGAAAGCCGTGCGCTCCGCCGCGACCCGGTGCGAGCCGTGCAGCGACACGCCGACGCCGCCGCCCATGACGATGCCGTCGATCAGCGCGATGTAGGGCTTCGGGTAGCGCTGGATCAGCGCGTCGAGCTCGTATTCCTCGCGGAAGAAGCTCTGGGCCTCGGCATACTTCCCGGCGCTCCCCTCCTCGTGGATGCGGCGGATGTCGCCGCCGGCGCAGAAGGCGCGCTCGCCGGCGCCCTGCACCACCACCCGGGTCACCGCGGGGTCCGCCGCCCAGGCATCGAGGGCGCGGCGCATGGCGCGCACCATCTCGAGGGTGAGGGCGTTGAGGGCCTTGGGCCGGTTCAGGGTGATGAGCCCGGCCGCGCCCCGCCGCTCGCACAGAACCGCGCTCTCCGCCGTCACGCCCGCGTCGCTCATGATGCACCCTCCCGGTTAAGGGCGGTTAACCGGGCGCAACCCGCCGCGTCAACGGCACGGGGCGTCTCGGTCGCGCGGCACTGCCGCCAGCGACCCTGCCATGCGTCCGATTTCGTTCTCCGCCCCTCCGCCCGGGTTCTGGCGCCGCCCGGACTGTGCTACCTCCGGATTGGACGAATTCGACGCTGAATAGGCCCGCGCGGAGCGGGCCGCGAGGAGGCCCGACCCCGGATGTCGCAGATCCAGCCGATGCCCCGGCCGCTCGCCAGGGAAGCCGCCCGGACCGAACCGGCCTCCCTCGGGCTCACCCAGCGCCCGCGGCGCAACCGCAAGGCCGAATGGTCGCGCCGCCTGGTGCGCGAGACCACGCTGACCGTCGACGATCTGATCTGGCCGGTCTTCCTGATCGAGGGCGAGAGCCGGCGCGAGCCGGTCGCCTCGATGCCGGGCGTCGAGCGCCTCTCGGTCGACGAGGCGGTGCGGGCGGCGGAGCGCGCTGCCACGTTGCGCATCCCGGCGATCTCGTTCTTCCCCTTTGTCGAGCCGTCCCTGCGCGACGCGACCGGCTCCGAGGCGCTCAACCGCAACAACCTGGTCTGCCGCGCCGTGCGGGCGGTGAAGAAGGCGGTGCCGGAGATCGGCATCATCACCGACGTCGCCCTCGACCCCTATACCAGCCACGGCCATGACGGCCTCCTGGAGGATGGGGTCATCGTCAACGACGAGACGGTGGCGCTCCTCGTCGAGCAGAGCCTGATCCAGGCCGAGGCCGGCACCGACGTCATCGCCCCCTCCGACATGATGGACGGGCGGGTCGGGGCGATCCGGGCCGGGCTCGACCGGGCCGGGCACCGCGACGTGCAGATCATGACCTATGCGGCGAAGTATGCGAGCGCCTTCTACGGCCCGTTCCGCGACGCGATCGGCACCAACGCCACGCTGGTGGGCGACAAGCGCACCTACCAGATGGATGCCGGCAACACCGACGAGGCCCTGCGCGAGGTCGCCCTCGACCTCGACGAGGGCGCCGATTCGGTGATGGTCAAGCCGGGGATGCCGTATCTCGACGTGATCCGCCGGGTGAAGGAGTCCTTCTCGGTCCCGACCTTCGCCTACCAGGTCTCGGGCGAGTACGCGATGATCGCGGCCGCCGCCCAGAACGGCTGGCTCGACGGCGAGCGCGCCATGATGGAGAGCCTGGCCGCGTTCAAGCGGGCCGGCGCCGACGGCGTCTTCACCTACTTCGCTCCCCGGGTCGCCGAGCGGCTGCGCCAAGGGTGAGTCTGGGAAGAGTGAGTCTGGGAAGGGTGTGTCTGGGACGGCGGGCGAGGCTCGTGAGTCTCGCCGCCCTCCTCGGCCTCGGCGCCTGCGCCAGTACGCCCGATGCCGAGCAGGCCCGGATCTGCCGGCGGGCCCTGCCGACCCTGGTACCGGCGGGATCCCGCGTCGCGGTCCTGCGCGAGGCCGCCGGGCCGCAGGAGCGCAGCATCCGCATCGACTTCTCGCAGGAGCGCGACGGCCGCAGCCCGCTGCCGCGCTACGCGATCTGCCAGTTCTCCGGGATGAGCCGCACCGACCTCTCGGGGCTGACGAGCGACCGCGGCCCGCTCGGCGGCGCGGCGCTCTACCTGCTCAAGCACTACTACCTCGATACGCCGGATGCGGCGCTCGCCGAGCCGGGGGCGGGCTGATCCCATCGGGATCGCATCCCGGCGTCCCCGACAGCACGATCCTTGACCTTACGGCACCGAATCGGGACTTCTCTGCCGACTCGGACGGAGATCGTCTTACCGTGCGCTACGCCTGGCTGCTGCTGTTCACGCTCGTTGCGGTCCGGGTGCAGGCGGCGCCCGCCGCCGAATGGACCCGCGCGCCGGCCGCCGCCTCGGAATGGTCGTCGGCGAAGCTCGCCGAAGCGACCGATTACGCCAAGGCCCATAACGTCACGGCGCTGATGGTCGTCCGGCACGGCGAGGTCGTCGTCGAATGGGGGGACACGACGAAACCTACCGAGCTCGCCTCGGTCCGCAAGAGCCTGCTCAGCGCGCTCGTCGGACTCGCCGTGCACCGGCATCAGATCGACCTCGACGCGACCCTCGACCGGCTCGGCATCGACGACACCGTCCCCGCCCTCTCGGCCGAGGAGAAACGGGCGACGGTGCGGATGCTGCTGGAGGCCCGCTCGGGCATCTACCACCCGGCCCTGTCCGAGACGGCGGGCATGGCGGCCCGGCGCCCGCCCCGGTTCAGCCACGCGCCGGGAACGTTCTGGTACTACAACAACTGGGATTTCAACGCCCTCGGCACGATCTACGAGCGCGCCGCCGGCACCTCGATCCACCAGGCCTTCGCGCGGGAGATCGCCCGCAAGATCGGCATGCAGGATTACGATCCGGCCGCGCAGCGTTACGTCCGGGGCGCCGCGTCCCTCCACCCCACCTACCCGTTCCGGATGAGCGCACGGGACCTCGCCCGCTTCGCCCTGCTGTTCCTCGACGGCGGGCGCTGGAACGGCACGCCGGTAATTCCGGCCGAGTGGGTGCGGGAAAGCACCCGTCCCCATTCCGACGCCGACTGGGATTTCGGCTACGGTTACCTCTGGTGGACGGCCGACGCGCCGACGCCAAGGGAGAACCTGCTGCGCCTGCCCGCCGGATCGTACTTCGCCTGGGGCGCGGGCGGACAATACGCCATCGTGATCCCGGCGGAGGACCTCGTCATTGTCGAGCGGACCGACCGGGACCGCCACCTCGCGCATCCGAAGCCGCCGGAGGTCGCCCATCTCGTGGAGCTGATCCGGGCCGCATGCCGGCCGTGAGCCGAGTTTCCCCAGCCGAGTCTCGCCCGCCGAGTCTCGACTGCCAAGTCTCGACCGCCAAGTCTCGACCGTGGCGGGCGGCCGCCCGTCGTGTCCCGCTTCGCGTCGCCCTCGTCGCCCGCTTTTTTCGCACCGGCCCGGCCCAGGTGATGCTGCGGCCGTTCTCGGCCGGCGGAAGGGCGGATAGACTGGCGGCCTGCCGGAGGCCCCTTCTTGAGCCAGCCCTACGCCATCACCCCGGACGACGTCGTCCGAGCCGCCCACACCATCCGCGGCCACGTGCTGCGCACGCCGCTGGTGCCGGCGCCGCGCCTGTCGGAGCTGACCGGGGCGCGGGTCCTCGTCAAGCACGAGAACATGCAGGCGACCGGCGCCTTCAAGGAGCGCGGCGCGGTCAACCGCCTGAGCGCCCTGACCGAGGCCGAGCGCCGCCGCGGCGTGGTGGCGATGTCGGCCGGCAACCATGCCCAGGCCGTGGCCTACCACGCGCGGCGCCTCGGCATCCCGGCCACCATCGTGATGCCGGCCACGACCCCGCTGGTGAAGGTCGAGAACACCCGCGCCCACGGCGCCACCGTCGTGCTGGAGGGCGAGACGCTGGTGGAATCGGCAGCCGCCGTGGACCGCCTGGTCGAGACGCACGGCTTCGTGCTGGTCCATCCTTACGACGATCCCCTGGTGATGGCCGGCCAGGGCACGATCGCCCTCGAGATGCTGGAGGATGCCCCCGACCTCGACGGCCTGGTGGTGCCGATCGGCGGCGGCGGGCTGATGAGCGGCATCGCGATCGGTGCGAGCCTGCGGCCGCGGGTGGCTCTCTACGGGGTCGAGGCCGCGCTCTACCCGTCCTTCCTCAACGCCATCGACGGGCAGGAGCGACCGATCGGCGGGCCGACCCTGGCCGAGGGCATCGCCGTCAAGACCGTCGGCCATCTCACCCTGCCGATCATCCGCGACCTCGTGCGCGAGATCGTCCTCGTCGACGAGCCGCAGATCGAGCGGGCGGTGCACGACTACGCCACGCTCCAGCGCAGCCTCGCCGAGGGCGCGGGCGCGGCGGGCCTCGCGGCCCTGCTGGCCCGGCCCGACCTGTTCGCCGGCCGCACCGTGGGTCTCGTTCTGTGCGGCGGCAACATCGACGCGCGGCTCCTCGCCTCCGTGATGGTGCGCGAGCTGGAGCGTGAGGACCGCATCATCTCGTTCCGGATGACCGCGAGCGACCGGCCCGGCGTGCTCGGCCGGGTGGCCGGGCGCCTCGGCGAGCTCGGCGCCAACATCCTGGAGGTCTCGCATGGCCGCCTCCACCTCGACGTGCCGGCAAAAAGCGTCTCGATCGACGTGACGATCGAGACGCGCGGGCCGGGCCACACCGCCGAGATCCTCGAGACGCTCAGCCGCGAGGGGCTGGAGCCGCGGCGGATCGGGCCGCACGGGAATGCGGCGTCGGGGGGCTGACCCCGGCGCACATCGCTGCCCGCCGCTCGCGGATCAGCGCGTCTGCTCCCGCGTCAGCAGCGTGCGGTCGGGCGCGGCCTCCTGCTTGTCCTGGTACAGGGGCACGATCGCGCGCAGCCATGCCCGCGTGTCGCGGCCGCCGTAATTGCGCGCGATCACGTCGCGGGTGACGAAAGCCTGGAGGTTCACCGGACCGAAATTGTACCCGACCAGCCCGCCGACCGCGACCTGTCCCTGCGAGCGATACCCCGCGACACCCGTCGGCAGGTCGGTGGAGCCGAAGGCGACCGCGCCGAGCTGCCACTTGCCAAAGTTGCGGGTCGCGGTCAGGTCGAGGTTCATGTAGTCCGGATAGGCCGCCACGCCCGGAGGTGGCTTGTCGCCGAGGAAATGGCCGTAGAACAGGTGCGCGGTCACGTTCCAGTCGTTGCCGACATAGCTGAGCGCGAAGCGGTGCGTCAGCGACGAGGCCTGGGTCGTGAAGCCGGTCCGGCTGGGCAGGTAGCCGCCGAGCAGGTAGCTGAAGCCGACATCGCCGCCGAGATCCCAGGCGAGCTGGCCGGCGATCAGCGGCTGGCCGAAGCCGCTCTGCCAGTCGCTGTCCTGGGGGCCGACCGCCGAGTAGGGCACGCCGGCGAAGAGCTGCAGCCGGCCGCCGGCGATATCCCAGGGCGTCGCCCAGGCCAGGGTCGTCGTGTTGACGTTCAGCGGCGTCACCCCCGGGCTCGTCTGGCGGACGCCGAAATTCGTCGCGGTGATCCAGTAGAGGCCGTGCGGGATCTGTGCGCCGACCGGCAGCCCCGATGACTGCCCGGGCTGCGCGGCGGAGCCGGCCGCGGCCGGGCCGGATACCCCCAGGGCGAGGCCGGCGGCGGCGAGCACCCGCCGGAGCGGAGGCCGCGACCTCGCGCCGGCCGTCTCCCCCCGGCGGGACGCCCCGCGGGAGTCCTTGCCGCCATCCCTCCGCAGCACGCCCGCGGGCGCGCCGCTCCGGCCCCCGCCACGGCCCGACTGCCGGAACCTTGAACGTGATCCCGAATACGGCTTCCCCACGCGCGTCTCCCCCTATCGTGCCATTGCGAACTCGCGACCCGTGTCGTCCGCCGGCCCCGATCGGGGGCCGGAGGGACGTGGCAGCTCAGCGCCGCCCAGGCTGCGCCGCCCAGGCCGGCACGCCGGTGCCGCGAGGGAGGAGCCGGGTGGCCGGATCAGCCGTCATCGGCGCGCCGAGCAGCTGCCCGGTGCCGCGTGCCTGCGAATGCGCGGAGCGCGGGTCGTGGTAGGGGTGGTGGACGTAGCTGCTCATATGCGCGCCGCCCGCCGGCATGCGTCCATCCCCGCCGCCATCGGCCCGGACCGCGCCCGCGAGAAGGGGCAGGGCCAGAGTGGCGGCAACCAGTGTGGTGAGTATGCGTGTCCTCATCGATTCATCCTCGATCCGGGGCACAATTCCCGTGAGCAGGAACCTGCCTGTTCCATATCGAGAACCTGAAATACAACGTCATTGATTGATGTGCGCACACGCACATCAATTATATCCAAATTTAATCCCGGCAACTCTACCGGGCGGTGCGTAGCGGCACATGCCGGTCCGGGACTTGATCCGGTCCGGGATGACGCAGATGCGAGATCCGCCGATGCCCGCGACCGCACCCTTGAGCCGGAGCACGCCTGCGCCCACCTTATCGAAGCGGGCGAACAGGCGGAGGCGGATGCGATGGCGAATTCCTGGCAAGGCGGGCCCTCTGGCGGCCCCTATCAGGGCAGCCCCTACCAGCAGGGCACGATCCCCCCGTCCGGCTCCGGCTGGGCCGGGCCGCCGGTGCTGGTGGCGCATGGCTCGCTGTCGCGGCGCTTCATCGCCTACCTGCTCGACATCGTGTTCATCTTCGGCTTCAGCTGCCTCTTGTGGCTGGCGATCTCGTTCCTCGGAGTCATCACCTTCGGGGTCGCCTGGGCGCTCTACGCGATCCTGCCGGCGAGCGGCGTCCTCTACAGCGCAATCACGGTCGGCGGGTCGCGCCAGAGCACCCTCGGCATGCGGATGATGGGCCTGCGGGCGGTGCGGGCGACGACCGGCGGGCCGGTCGACTGGATCACGGCGGCTGTGCACGCGCTCCTGTTCTACGTCGCGCTGTCGACCTTCCTGCTCTGGCTCCTCGATATCGGCATCGGCGTGCTGCGGGCCGACCGGCGCATGGGCCACGACCTCATCCTCGATCTCGCGATCGTCCGCGAGGCATGAACGCATCTCGGGCACACGCCCAAGGCAGCACAGTCTGAGGCTGCAACCTTCGGCCTCGGTCGCGCTTAAATCTCAGGATTTCGCACCGGGGCGGTCCGTGCCTGTTGAGGCGGGCCGCGCCGGTGCTATCCTGGCCTTCCCGGCACACGCGCCGGCCCCCTGCCTGCGAGACCAACGAAGCGTGACCAGCCATCCGCGGGACGCACCGCAGTTCTACCTCACGGCGCCCTCGCCGTGCCCCTACCTGCCCGGGCAGCAGGAGCGGAAGGTGTTCACGCATCTCGTCGGCCGGCGCGCCCGCGACCTCAACGAGATCCTGACCCAGGGGGGCTTCCGCCGCTCGCAGACCATCGCCTACCGGCCGGCCTGCGAGACCTGCCGCGCCTGCATCTCGGTGCGGGTGGTGGTGGACGACTTCTCGCCCAGCGACAGCCAGCGCCGGGTGCTGAAGCGCAACCGCGACCTCGTCGGCCAGGCCCAGGCCAACCGCCCGGCCTCGGAGCAATACGCGCTCTTTCGCCGCTACCTCGACGCGCGCCACGGCGACGGCGGCATGGTCGACATGACGGTGCTCGACTACGCCATGATGGTCGAGGACAGCCACGTCGAGACCCATCTGGTGGTCTACCGCAAGCGCGGCCCGGACACGGCGATCAACGGCCGGGGCACCGGTGCGCCGATCGCCGTCTGCCTCACCGACGTGCTCTCCGACGGGCTGTCGATGGTGTACTCGTTCTACGATCCGGCGGAGGCCGAGCGCTCGCTCGGGACCTTCATGATCCTCGACCATATCGAGCGCGCCCGCAGCCTCGGCCTGCCCTACCTCTACCTGGGCTACTGGGTCGAGGGCTCGCGCAAGATGCAGTACAAGGCGAAGTTCACCCCCCAGGAACGGCTGATGCCCAACGGCTGGGCCCGGGTGGAGGAGTCCTGACGGCGGGGACGTCCCGGCCCCGGGGAGACTGTCGCGGCCGGGCAACAGGCCGGCTGCCTCATCTTCTCCCCATCGTAACCCGACCGCCGGAAGCTTGACCGGACCGGCCCCGGCCTGCCCCATGATGACCCAAAAGCGGCGCGGCGACGCTGCGGGGCCTCGGGGGACACACCATGGACACGGGTTTCGGACGCCTGCGGCGGGCGGGCATGGCCACGGCGCTCCTCGCCGGCACGGCGCTGGCGGGCGCGCAGGGCGCCGCCGCGCAGGGCGCCGCCGCGCAGGGGGTGAGCGGGCTCACGGTCTTCGGCGACAGCTACGCCGATACCGGCAATGTCGTGCGCCTCACCGGCCGTCCCCTCCCCGCCCCTTACGTGAACGGCCGCTACTCCAACGGCGCCAACTTCGTCGATGGGCTGCAGGCGATCTACGGCCTGCCCGATTCCGCCGTGACCAACTACGCCGTCGGCGGCGCCCAGACCGGCACCGGCAATGTCGGCTCGGCCCTGCTGCCGGGCCTGACCCAGGAGGTGGCGACCTTCCTGGCGAGCGGGCAGCGCCTCGGCCCCGGCAACCTCGTCGCCATCAACATCGGCGGCAATGACGGCATTGCGGCGACGCTCGCCGGGCTGACCCCGGCCCAGGCGCCCCTCCTCGGCCGGGTCTCGGCGGCGAATGCCGTCGGCAGCGTCGGCCAGCTCGTCGGTGCCGGCGCCGGCACGATCGTGTTCAACGGCTTCACCACCCTGAACGGCCTGCCGCGGGTGGCGGCCTCCGGCAACGCCGCCTCGGGCGACCTCTTCGCGCGCTCCTATTTCGACGGGTTGCAGGCCGGCCTCGCGCCCTATTCGGCCGCCGGCACCCGGATCTTCCTCCTCGACAACGGCCAGATCTTCCAGCGCATCATCGCCGATCCGGGCCGCTACGGCTTCACGAACGCCACGGCTCCTTGCGCCCTCGTCGCCGCCTGCCTCACGGCACCGAAGGCGGTGCAGAACACCTTCCTGTCCCTCGACGGCGTGCACCTGACCGAGGGCGGCTACCTCGTCCTGTCGCGCTACATGGCGAATGCCGTGGCGGCGCCAAACGGCATCGCCGCCCAGGCCGAGCTCGGCCAGATCGGCACGACGAGCTTCGCCGCGAGCCTCCTGCAGCGCCTCGACGCCTACCGGCTCTTCGCCCCCGGCCCCGGCGAGGCGACGGGGGCTCTCGGCACCACCGGCGTCGCGCCGCTGGGCGCAGCCCCGAGCCCGCTGATCGTGTGGGGCCAGGGCGGTTACGCCGGCGGCAGCCGGGCGACGCGGGGCTTCGCCACCGGCTACGATTACGACAGCCCGAGCGGCACGATCGGGCTCGAGGCCACGCCGGCCCCGGGCGTGCGCTTCGGCTTCGCCTTCAACTACGCCAACCCGCACGCCAACCTCCGGGGCGGCGCCGGCTCGATCGACATCGACAGCTACGGCTTTGCCGCCTACGGGTCGTTCACGGCGACCCACCTCTTCGCCGACGCGGTCCTGGCCTATGGCCGGCACGATTATGCCGTGACCCGTCCGGGCGTGATCGACCCGCTGAATGGCGCCACCGGCGGCGACAGCGTCGCGGTGGCGGCCAAGGCCGGCTACCTGTTCGACACCTTCGGGCCGGTCCGCCTCGGGCCGATCGTCGGCCTCACCTACGCCACCACCCGGGTCGGCGCCTATACCGAGCGGGGCGACCCGGTGCTCACGCAAGTCGTCGGCGCCACCGGCCTCGACTCGCTGGTCGGCCGCGCCGGAATCCAGCTGCGCGCCGCACCCGTCAGCCTCGTCGGCCTGCCGGTCAGGACCTTCGTCAACGTCACCGCCGAGCACGAATTCCTGGACGGCGGCCGCACGCTGGTGACCTCCCTCACCTCGACCCCGCTCCTGCCGATCCTGACCCCGCTCGGCCGCGGGGCGCGGGGCACCTACGGCCTCGTCGAGGCGGGGCTTGCCGCCGACGTGACCCCGGGCGTGAGCCTGACGCTCACCGGCGGCACCACCTTCGCCCGGACGGGCGGGGACGGCTACGCGGTGAATGGCGGGCTGACGATGCGGTTCTAGACCCTCGCCTCCCTGCCGCCTGCTCGGGGCTGCCGTGGCGGACGGCGCCCCGCCACGCCTGGGACGAGGGCGGCGGGGACGCCCCAGCAACGCGCCGGACGGTCCGAGGGACGGCCTGCGCACGATGCCGGCCGGCAAGGCCCCTTCCGCTTCCTTGCCTTCTCGCCCCGCATCCCATAGCCGTCGCGGCATCCCACCCCGCTCGTGAGCAGGAGCCCCGACGATGATCCCCCGCTACAGCCGGCCCGAGATGACGGCGATCTGGTCGCCGGAGACGCGTTTCCGGATCTGGTTCGAGATCGAGGCCCATGCCACCACGGCGCTGGCCGAGATCGGCGTCGTGCCGAAGGAAGCCGCCGAGACGGTGTGGGAGAAGGGCCGCGACGCGGTGTTCGACGTCGCGCGCATCGACGAGATCGAGCGCGTCACCAAGCACGACGTGATCGCGTTCCTGACCCATCTCGCCGAGATCGTCGGGCCCGAGGCGCGCTTCGTCCACCAGGGCATGACCTCGTCGGACGTGCTCGACACCTGCCTCAACGTGCAGCTCGTCCGCGCCGCCGACCTGCTCATCGCCGATATCGACGGGCTGCTCGGCGCGCTGAAGCGCCGGGCCTTCGAGCACAAGCTCACCCCGACCATCGGCCGCTCGCACGGCATCCATGCCGAGCCGGTCACCTTCGGGCTCAAGCTCGCCCAGGCCTTCGCCGAGTTTACCCGTGCCCGGGCCCGCCTGGTGGCGGCACGGGAAGAGGTCGCGACCTGCGCCATCTCGGGCGCCGTCGGCACCTTCGCCAATATCGACCCGCGGGTCGAGGAGTACGTCGCCGAGAAGATGGGGCTGACGCCGGAGCCGGTCTCGACCCAGGTCATCCCGCGCGACCGCCACGCGATGTTCTTCGCGGTGCTCGGCGTCGTCGCCTCGTCGATCGAGCGGCTGGCGATCGAGGTGCGCCACCTGCAGCGCACCGAGGTGCTGGAAGCGGAAGAGTACTTCTCCGAGGGCCAGAAGGGCTCCTCGGCGATGCCGCACAAGCGCAACCCGGTGCTGACCGAGAACCTGACCGGGCTCGCCCGCATGGTCCGCTCCTATGCGCTCCCGGCGATGGAGAACGTGGCGCTCTGGCACGAGCGCGACATCTCGCATTCCTCGGTCGAGCGGATGATCGGCCCGGACGCCACGATCACCCTCGATTTCGCGCTGGCCCGCCTCACCGGCGTGATCGACAAGCTGCTGGTCTACCCTGAGCAGATGCAGCGCAACCTCGACCGGCTCGGCGGCCTCGTCCACTCGCAAAGGGTGCTGCTGGCGCTGACGCAGGCCGGCGTGTCGCGCGAGGACGCCTACCGGCTGGTGCAGCGCAACGCGATGCCGGTCTGGCGCGGCGAGGGCGACTTCCTCACCCTGTTGCAGGCCGATCGTGAGGTCACTGCGGCGCTCAAGCCCGAGGCGATCGCCGAGTGCTTCGACCTCGGCTACCACCTCAAGCATGTCGACACGATCTTCCGGCGCGTCTTCGGCGCGTCCGAGTAAGGAGACGGGTCGGGCGCGGCATTGCGCCCGACCACAGGGCTGGCCCGCGAAAGATGCAGGGCCCACAGTGACTTGCGCCGAGCCGGCGACCTTGACGCCATGATGCTGCAGCGCGACTTCTCACAGCGGGGGAGCATCTTCGTGTCTCACGAGGTGGCGGCGTGGTCCTCGATCATCTGCTGGAGACGGCGTTCCGCGTCAGCGGCCTGAGCGGCACCCTGACGGTGACGATGGCGGGCGGCCGCCGCTTCCGCGCCGGCGACGGCGACGGCCCCGAAGCGGCGATCCGTTTCGCCGACGCGGCGGCCGAGCGCGAGCTGCTCCTCGATCCGGAGCTGAAATTCGGCGAGCTCTTCACCGACGGCCGCCTGATTCTCGAAGTCGGCAGCCTGCCGGAGCTGCTGGCGGTGCTGCTCGGACGCAATCACGGCGAGCCGTCCTTGCGGCAGGTGCGGGCGCTCGCTACCCTGCGCCGCCTCGGCCGCCGGATCGCCGGCCGCAACACGCTGCTGCGCGCGCGCCGCAACGTCGAGCGCCACTACGACCTCGACGACCGGCTCTACGCCCTCTTCCTCGACGCCGACCGGCTCTATTCCTGCGCCTATTACGCGACGCCCGGGATGAGCCTCGAAGAGGCGCAAACGGCCAAGATGCGCCACATCGCGGCCAAGCTCCTCGCCGGTCCGGGCCAGCGGGTGCTCGATATTGGCTGCGGCTGGGGGGCGCTCGGCCTCTACCTCGCGGAGGTGGCGGGGTGCGCGTCGGTCCGCGGCATCACGCTGTCGGCCGAGCAGCACCGGGTGGCGCAGGCGCGGGCGGCGGAGCGCGACCTGTCGGGCCGCGTGCGTTTCGCGCTCGAGGATTACCGCACCCTCCAGGGCAGCTTCGACCGCATCGTCTCGGTCGGCATGTTCGAGCATGTCGGCCCGGCCCACTACGATGCCTTCTTCCGCACCGCCCGCGACCGCCTCGCCGAGGACGGGGTGATGCTCCTGCACACGATCGGCCGCACCGGCGTGCCCTGGCCGACCAATCCGTGGATCACCCGCTACATCTTCCCCGGCGGCCACCTGCCGACCCTGTCCGAGATGATGCCGGCGATCGAGCGCGCCGGGCTGATGCTCGCCGATGTCGAGGTGCTGCGGCTGCACTACGCCGAGACCTTGAGCGCCTGGCGCGCCCGCTTCCTCGCCCACCGCGAGAAGGCCGCCGCCCTCTACGACGAGCGCTTCTGCCGGATGTGGGAGTGGTATTTGGCGAGTGCCGAGGCCGCCTTCCGGTACGAGGACGCGGTGGTGTTCCAGCTCCAGCTCACCCGCCGCAACGACGTGGTGCCGCTGACGCGGGACTACGTCGCGGAGGCCGAGGTGCGGTTGCGGCGGGCCGAGGAGGAGGTGGCGCGGGGGGAAGTCGAGCCCGTGCGGGTGGCGGGGTGAGACGACGCCTGACCTTCGGGATCGAATGCCTTCGCAAGTCGACTCACCGTCCTCGGCGTCATCCCGGGTTCTCGGCTGAGCCGAGCCCCGCGATGACGGAGCGACACGCCAAGGGGTAGCCCGTCCGATCGACGAAACCGAGCGGGCAACGTCTCATACCATCGCGCTTTCGCATCGACACGTCGATGCGAAAGCGTCCGGCGCATCAGCGCCGGCGCCCATTCGGGCTTAGCCAGCGCCTTCGAACGAGTCCGTTCGAAGGCGCGGCGGTATCACATCCGCGCCCGCGGGTCGTGCCTCCCCAACCGCTCCAGCAGGAAGTCCACCTCCGCCTTCGCCGTCGCCGACAATCCGGCCCCCGGCTTGCGCTGGGCGTCCGACGCCAGGATGCCGCGGCGCATCAGCACGTATTTGCGCACCGCGAGACCTAAGCCCGGCTGCTGCTCGTAGCGCAGGAGCGGCAGGTGGGCGTCGAAGATGTCGTGGGCGCGCTCGCGCTCGCCGGCCGCGGAGAGCCGCACCACGTCGACCAGCATCTCCGGGAAGGCGTAGCCGGTATTGGCGCCGTCCGCTCCGCGCTCGCACTCGAAGTCGAGGAACAGGCCGCCATTGCCGCACAGGATCGAGATCGGGCGCAGCGAGCCGTCGCGCTGGAAGGCGCGCAGAGCGGAGATTTTCTCCAGCCCCGGCCAGTCCTCGTGCTTGAGCATGACGCAGTTCGGGTTGTCGGCGACGATGCGGCGGATCACGCCGGGCGTCATCACCACGCTCAAGGTCAGCGGGTAGTCTTGGATCACGAACGGCACGTCGGGCCCGATCACCTCGGCGGCCTGGGCGTAGTAGCCGACGATCTGGTCGTCGGTGCGCAGGGAGGGCGGTGGGGCGATCATCACGGCGGCCGCACCCGCATCCATCACGGCGCGGGTGAGCGAGCCCATCGCGGCGAAGCCCGGAGCCGAGACGCCGATGACCACGGGCAGCTTGGTGCGCCGGATCACCCGCGAGGCCAAGGCCACCGCCTCGGCGCCGTCGAGCTTGGGCGCCTCGCCCATGATGCCGAGGACGGTGAGTCCGGTCGCGCCGATCTCGCCGTAGAAATCGGTCATCCGGTCGACCGAGGCCTCGTCGATGCGGCCGTCCGGATGGAACGGGGTCGGGGCGATGGGGAAGACGCCCTTCGCGTCGGGGGTGAGCCGCATGTCGTTTCCTCTCGTGTTCGCCGGACGATAGGTCGTGGGTGGCGTCCCGCGCAACCGCCGCGGGCCCCGGCCGCCTGCCTGTGTCACGCAAGGCGGGGCGGCCGGAATCCCGCTTGCGGCCGGGCTCCGGCTGGTGCTTCAAGGGCCTCTTGTTCGAGCACGGCCGCGTCGGCGGCGCCGCGAGAGGAAGACCCGCATGTCCCGCATCGTCTATGTCAACGGCCGCTTCGTGCCCTTCGAAGAGGCGACGATCCCGATCATGGACCGCGGGTTCTTGTTCGCCGACGGCATCTACGAGGTGAGCGCGGTGCTGAACGGCCGCCTCGTCGACAACGAGGCCCACCTCGCCCGCCTCGACCGCTCGCTGGGCGAGATCGGCATCCGCAATCCCCACTCGATCGCCGAGTGGACGCGGCTCGAGGAGGAGCTGGTCACCCGCAACGACCTCAAGGAAGGCCTCGTCTACATGGAGGTGACCCGTGGGGTGGCCGAGCGCGACTTCGCCTTCCCGCCCGAGGGCACGCCGCCGACCGTGGTGATGTTCACGCAAGCCAAGAACGTCTCGGCGAATCCCCTGGCCGAGCGCGGCGCCAAGGTCATCACCGTCGAGGACCTGCGCTGGAAGCGCCGGGACATCAAGTCGGTCGCCCTGCTCGCCCAGGTCCTGGCCAAGCAGCAGGCCGCCGCCGCCGGCGTCGCCGAGGCCTGGATGCACGAGGACGGGTTCGTCACCGAGGGCGGATCCTCGACCGCCTTCATCATCACCGAGGACGGCCGCATCGTCACCCGCCCGCTCTCGACAGCTCTGCTTCCCGGCATCACCCGCCGGGCAGTGATGCGGCTCGCCGAGGAGAACGGCCTGACGGTGGAGGAGCGCGCCTTCACGGTCGAGGAGGCGAAGCAGGCCGCCGAGGCGTTCTTCACCTCGGCCTCCGCCTTCGTGATGCCGGTGACCGAAATCGACGGGACCCGCGTCGGCGGCGGCCAGCCCGGCCCGATGACCCGGCGCCTGCGCGGCCTCTACCTCGAGATGGCGGTCGCCGGCTAAAGCCAAGCGGGGCCGGAACTGACCGGTGTCGGCCCTGTTTCCCTCGGGAGACCCCTGATGGGAGAAGCCGAATGTCCAAGCTGATGCGCGGCGGGCTCGCCGTGCTGGCGATCGTCGCCGGTGCCACCGCCGCCCTCGCCCAGTCGCCCGAGGTGCCCCTGAAGGCGCGCGACCGCGACCCGAACCTGCCGCCCCTGAACCAGACCATCCCCGAGAAGGTCCGGCCGGGCGACGCGACCTCGAACGCCGACAAGACCGACACCACCGGCTCGACCCTGAGCGACAAGCTCCAGCAATCGGACGGGGTGATCAAGCCGCCGGCCACCGGCGCCCCCGACATGGCGGTGAAGCCCCCGGAGCCGACCCCGAACTCGACCCCGGTGATCAAGCCGGGCGAGCTGCCGGGCCAGGGCCCGAACACCCAGGCCAAGTAGAGCCGAAAACCTCCGCGCATGGCACATCTCCCGGGCGCAGCTTGATTTCCCGGCCGGGATCGCCGAAGAGCGCACACGCGTGACACCATTCGCAGCCGATCAGCCCCGCGCCTTTCCGTGCGCCGGGGCTTTTCGCGCGGCGGGCAGGGACGGGTATTTGTGATATGGCGAACGTCGTCGTCGTGGGCGCCCAGTGGGGCGACGAGGGCAAGGGCAAGATCGTCGACTGGCTCTCCGAGCAGGCCGACGTCGTGGTCCGCTTCCAAGGCGGGCACAATGCCGGCCACACCCTCGTGATCGACGGCGTGACCTACAAGCTGTCGCTCTTGCCGTCGGGCGTGGTGCGCGGCGGCACGCTCTCGGTCATCGGCAACGGCGTCGTGGTCGATCCCTGGCACCTCGTCGAGGAGATCGCCCGGATCGGCCAGCAGGGCGTGACGATCACGCCGGAGAACCTGCGCATCGCCGACAACGCGACGCTGATCCTGCCGCTGCACCGCGAACTCGACCACTTTCGCGAGACCTCGAACGCGGTGCTCAAGATCGGCACCACCAAGCGCGGCATCGGCCCGGCCTACGAGGACAAGGTCGGCCGCCGGGCGATCCGCGTCGTCGACCTCGCCGACGCCGAGATGCTCGACGCCAAGATCTCGCGGCTGCTCGCCCACCACAACGCCCTGCGCCGGGGCCTCGGCATCGAGGAGATCGACGGCGCGGCCTTGAAGGCCGAGCTTCTGGCCATCGCGCCGAAGATCCTGCCCTTCGCCGACACGGTGTGGTCGCTCCTCGACGATGCGCGGCGCTCGGGCAAGCGCATCCTGTTCGAGGGCGCGCAAGGCGCGCTCCTCGACGTCGACCACGGCACCTATCCGTACGTGACCTCCTCGAACATCGTGGCGGCGCAGGCGGCCACGGGGTCGGGCCTCGGCCCGGGGGCGATCGGCTATGTGCTCGGCATCGTCAAGGCCTACACCACCCGGGTCGGCGAGGGGCCGTTCCCGACCGAGCTCACCGACGCGATCGGCGAGCGGATCGGCGAGCGCGGCCGCGAGTTCGGCGTCGTCACCGGGCGCAAGCGCCGCTGCGGCTGGTTCGACGCCGCCCTGGTGCGCCAGACCGTGCGGACGTCCGGCATCGACGGCATCGCGCTCACCAAGCTCGACATCCTCGACGGGTTCGACACGATCCAGATCTGCACCGGCTACCGCCTCGACGGCCGCGTGATCGACCACCTGCCGGCGAGCCAGGCCGACCAGGCCCGGGTCGAGCCGATCTACGAGGCCTTCGAGGGCTGGAGCGAGACCACCGCGGGCGGGCGCTCCTGGGCCGACCTGCCGGCCCAGGCGATCAAGTACGTGCGCCGGATCGAGGAGCTGATCGGCGCGCCGGTGGCCCTGCTCTCGACCTCGCCGGAGCGGGACGACACCATCCTGGTCCACAACCCCTTCGAGGATTGAGGGGAAATTGGAGGATTGAGGGGAATCCTGCGCACACGAAGGCGGGCGAAGCTTGACGCCCGCCGCCCCGCACGACAAGGCATGCGGCGACCATGGCCGATTACTATCCCCTGCTCGCCCGTGCCCTCGAGGCCCTGCCGGACCGCTCGCCCGACCTGCGGCACACGGTCTATGAGCGCGCCCGCGCGGCGCTGATCGGCCAGCTTCGCTCCCTCGACCCGCCCCTGTCGGAGACCGACATCGAGGCGGAGCGCGTCTCCCTCGACCGGGCGATCGCCCGGCTCGAGATCGAGCATGGCGGCGTGCCCGAGCCGGATCCCGCGCCCGGCGCGCCGCCCCCTGCCCCGGAACCGCCGCGGCCTGTTTCGCCAGCGCCGCGGCCACCGGACGTCGTCCAGCCGCCCCAGGCCGGCGAGCCCCCCCGCACCGCGTCTCCCGCGCCGCTGCCGGAGCCGCCCGTCGAGGCGGCGGCCCCGCACCACGCCGACGCCCTGCCGGAGGCCGGCCCGCCGGTCGAGCTGAAGCTGCCGCCGACGCGGCCGCGGCACGCCGATGCCGCCGAGGACGCGCCCGGCGCGGAGACCACGAATTCCCAGCGCCCCCGGCTCGACGTGGTGGTGCCCAAGCGCGACCGCTCGCGCCTGGTCCGCAACGGCATCGTGGCGGCGGTGCTGGCGGCGGTCGTCGGCGCGATCGCCGTGACGGCCTGGTCCCTGCGCGACAATCCCGCCGCCCTGCCGACGGGCTTCGCCGAGAACGGTCCCAACCGTCCGGCCGAGAACCAGGATTCGAAATTCGCCGACCGGGTCGGCGGCGAGCGCGCCGCGCCGGCGCCCGCTCCGGCCCCCGCCCCCGCCGCGCCCCAGCAGGGCGGCCCGGCCCGTCCCTCGCCGACGCCCGACATCGCGGTGGCGCAGCGCGGCACGCTCTACGAGGAGAACGGCCCGCAGGGCTCGGCGCCGAAGGCCACGCAGGCCCGGGTGGTCTGGCGCCTCGATGCGATCAATGCCGGCCAGGGCCAGCCGCTCCAGACCGTGGTGCGCGCCACGATCGACGTGCCCGATGCGGGCCTGAGCCTCGCCCTGGTCCTGCGCCGCAACACCGACGCGACGCTGCCGGCCTCGCACATCATCGAGCTCACCTTCACCACGACCGACCAGAACCGCACCGTGCGCGACGTCGGCCTGATCCAGTTCAAGGACGACGAGTCGGGCCGCGGCTCCCCGGTCTCCGGCCTGCCGGTGCCGGTGCGCGACAACCTGTTCCTGATCGGCCTCTCCAACCTGAAGGCCGATATCGAGCGCAACAGCGACCTGCTGCTCAAGCGCAACTGGATCGACCTCCCGCTCCGCTACGCCAACGGCAACCGCGCGATCCTGACCTTCGAGAAGGGTAATGCCGGCGAGAAGGTGATGCGGGAGGCCTTCGCGCAGTGGCAGCCGTGAGCCGCCGCATCCCGGCCGACCAGCCATAAGCGGGACGGGGCCCGTCGGCGCGACGGCCCCCGTCCAAGTGAAGGCTCGCGATCGTCCTCACGCCGCCCGGATCGTGGCGAGGAAGCGCGCGACCTCGGACGTGAGGTGCTCGGACTGGCGCGACAATTCGGAGGCCGAGGCCAGCACCTGGGAGGCCGCCGCGCCCGTATCCTCGGAGGCGCGCGCCACGCCCGCGATGTTGCCGGTGACCTCGGACGTGCCGCTGGCCGCCTGCGCCACGTTGCGGACGATCTCCTGGGTGGCCGCGCCCTGCTCCTCGACGGCAGCGGCGATCGAGGCCGCGACGGCGTTGATCTCCTGGATGCGTTCGGTGATGGTGCCGATGGCGCCGACCGCGCGGCTCGTCACGCCCTGCACCTGGCCGATGCGCTGGCCGATCTCCTCGGTGGCCTTGGCCGTCTGCGCGGCGAGCTCCTTCACCTCGGCCGCCACCACGGCGAAGCCGCGTCCGGCCGCCCCGGCCCGCGCCGCCTCGATCGTGGCGTTGAGGGCGAGCAGGTTCGTCTGGCCGGCGATCGAGGAGATCAGCCCGACCATGGCGCCGATCTGTTCGGCGGCCTGGCTCAGCTGCTGCACCAGCTGCGAGGTCTGGTCGGCCTCGTCCACCGCGGCCTGGGCCAGGCCGGCCGAGCCGGCGACCTGCCGGCCGATCTCCTGCACCGCGTTCCCCAGCTCCTCGGCCGCCGCCGCCACCGTGCCGACATTGACCGAGGCCTCCTCGGCGGCTGCCGCCACCGTGGTCGACTGGGCCGCCGTCTCGGAGGCCGCCGCGGTCATCTGCTGCGCCGTCGCCTGAAGCTCCGTGGCGGAGGACGAGACGATGCCGACGACGCCGCCCACCGCGCGCTCGAACCCGTCGGCCAGCTCGATCATCGTGCGCCGGCGCTCCTGCGACGCGGCAGCGTCGGCGAGGCGCTTGATCTCGGCCTGCTCCGCGGCCTTCCGGGCCGCCATCGCCTTGATGCCCTCGACGGCGCGGCCGACGGCGCCGACCTCGTCGCCGCGGGCCGCTTCCTTGATCTCGGCGTCGATCTCGCCGGCGGCCATGCGCTGCAACACCACGACGAGCCGCCCGAGCGGACGCGTGATGCCAAACACGGAGATCAGGATCGCCGCCAGGAGACCGGCGGCCATGCCCGCAGTGCTGAGGCCGATCAGGTTGAAGCGGGTGGCGTTGGTCTCGTCGGTGAGGCTGTCCGACCCCTTCTCCATGAAATTGCGGATGTCGTCGGCGAGCGCCGTGCCCTCGTCGACCATCGCCTTGAAGGTCGGGTCGATCTTCCGGTGCACGAGGTCGATCGCTTCGGCGTTGTGGTTGGCCGAACCGAGGCGGCGCACCTCGACGACGTCCTTCATGAAGCGCTCGACGCGGGCGGCCTGGGCGTCGAGGCGGGACGTGAAGGTCGGCGCCTCGCTCCGCAGGTCGGCCAAGGCCTTCGTCATCACCGGCATCGCAGCCTGGAACCCGGCATCGGCGCCCTTCATCTGGGCGTCCTCGGTCTCGGCGATGATGCGGTAGACCCAATAATTGAGCTCGTAGGCGAGGCCGTTCACCCGGCGTGCGGTCGCGACGGCCCGCGCCTCCCGCGTGATGAACAGGCTGTAGGCATCGTCGATGCTCGTCATCCGCGATTGCGCGTACCAGACGCAGCCGCTGACGATGACGCTGATCAGCGCGATGACGCCGGCGAGCTTATATAGGATTTTAAAGCTAGATAGCCTCAGCATGGACCGCCCCCATATCAGACTTCCTGGCTATTCCCGGATGGTTAACAAAAAGTGCCGTTGTGTCAGGTATCGGACGTGTCACCGTTATTTGG
This sequence comes from Methylobacterium currus, assembly GCF_003058325.1. NCBI lineage: Bacteria > Pseudomonadati > Pseudomonadota > Alphaproteobacteria > Hyphomicrobiales > Methylobacteriaceae > Methylobacterium > Methylobacterium currus. The sequence goes on along the minus strand of NZ_CP028843.1, from coordinate 2,905,418 downwards.
AGCGGAGACGACCGTAAGCCCCGGCGCGTCCGGGCAGCGGCCATCCAGCGCCGCTCGGGATTTCGTCTCCCCCTGCGTCATTGAAGAGCCCGGCGCATGGCTCCGGTCGAGGGCGTGCCCGGCCGGATCCCGTCGATCCGCGCATGGCCGCCCCTCCCGGGACCGGCTGGGACGAGGCGGTCCGGCGCGCTAGGCTGAGCCGTGGTCCCCACCCGGGACCCGCCGCGGGCCTCGCCCGCCCGGCTCCGCCCGAGGATAGCTCCACCTTGAACCCCGCCCCATGACCGGCGCCGTCCTGCTGGCCCTCCTGCCGATCGTCATCCTGACAGCCCTCGGCCTGACCCTGCGCCGCCGCCGCTTCCTCACGGAGAGCTTCTGGCCGCAGGCCGAGCGGCTCGGGTACTTCGTGCTGCTGCCGAGCCTTTTCTTCCACAGCCTCGCCACCGCGCGGGTCGAGGCGGTGCCGGTGGGCGCCCTCGCCCTGACCCTGATCCTCTCGACGCTCGTGGTAGCGGCCCTCGTCGTCGCCCTGCGGCCCGTCATGCGGATCGACGGGCCGGCCTTCACTTCGGTGTTCCAGGGCAGCGTCCGCTTCAATAACTATGTCGGGGTCACCCTGGCGGCCGGGCTGTTCGGAGCGCAGGGGATCGCGCTCGCGGCGATCTGCAACGCGGCGATCGTGCCCACGGTCAACGTCTTGTGCGTGCTGGTCTTCGCCCGCCACGGCGCGGCCAGGCTGACGCCGCGAGGCATCGTGCGGCAGCTCGCCACCAACCCGCTGATCGTGTCGTCGCTCGCGGGGCTGGCCTTCCGGCTCCTGGGCTGGGGGCTGCCGCCTGGGCTGGAGCCGGCCCTGCGCACGCTGGGCGCAGCCTCGCTTCCGATCGGCCTGCTCTGCGTCGGGGCGGCGCTCGAATTCGAAGGGGCGCGGGCCTGGCTGCGGCCGGTGGTCTCGGCCTCGGCGATGAAGTTCCTGGCGATGCCGGCGGCGACCCTGCTGGTCGCCTCGCTCCTCGGCCTGCACGGGCCGGCCCTGACCACGGCCCTGCTGTTCCAGGTGCTGCCCACCGCCTCCTCGGCCTATATCCTGGCCCGCCAGCTCGGCGGCGATGCGCCACTGATGGCGGGCATCACGGCGGTGCAGACCGTGCTGGCCCTGGTGGCGATGCCGCTGGTGCTGATCGGCCTCTCGGCCTTCGTGCCGATGGGGTGACGCGCCGATGGCAGAGGGCCGGTGCCGGCTTCCCTATGCCGGCACCCCCGCCCGCGGCGCCTCGCGGGTGGCGAGGTTGCGCTTCACCGCATCCTGGACCTTCTCGAAGGCCCGCACCTCGATCTGCCGCACCCGCTCGCGGGAGACGCCGAACTCGCTCGACAGGTCCTCCAGCGTGATCGGGTCGTCGGCGAGGCGGCGGGCCTCGAAGATCCGGCGCTCGCGCGGGTTGAGCACGCCGAGGGCGTCCTTGAGGGCGGCGAGGCGGTTCTGCCCCTCCTCCTCGCGGGCGAGCACGGTCTCCTGCGTCGGGCTGTCGTCGACGAGCCAGTCCTGCCACTCGCCCTCGCCCTCCTCGCGCAAGGGCGCGTTGAGCGATGCGTCGCCGCCGAGGCGGCGGTTCATGTCGATCACGTCCTGCTCGGGGACCCCGAGGCGGGTGGCGATCTGCTTGACCTGGTCGGGGCGCAGGTCGCCCTCGTCGAGGGCGGAGATCCGGCCCTTGGCCTTGCGCAGGTTGAAGAACAGCTTCTTCTGGTTCGCGGTCGTGCCCATCTTCACGAGCGACCACGAGCGCAGAATATATTCTTGAATCGCCGCCTTGATCCACCACATCGCATAGGTGGCGAGGCGGAAGCCCTTGTCGGGGTCGAAGCGCTTGACGGCCTGCATCAGGCCGACATTGCCCTCGGACACCACCTCGCCGATCGGCAGGCCGTAGCCGCGATAGCCCATGGCGATCTTGGCCACGAGCCGCAGGTGGGAGGTCACGAGCTTGTGGGCGGCATCGCGGTCACCGTGCTCGCGCCAGCTCTTGGCGAGCATGTATTCCTCCGTCGGCTCCAGCATCGGAAACCGGCGGATCTCGTCGAGGTAGCGCGACAGGCCCCCTTCGTTGGCGAGCACGGGAAGTGCAGCAGCCATTCCAACCTCCTCAAAGCTCCCCGCAAGACATGGGCGAGCGCGAACGACCTCCCGTTGGCCGGTCGTTCGATCTGCCACCATAGCAGAGAGCCGTCCGGCCGGGTAGCGACGGGTGTCGCGACTAACGCGTGAAGCGGCGTTTTGTGCTGCCGTGGCGGTTCGCCGCGTGCGGTGCCGCACTGCCGCAGGGTGAGCCGCGGGCCCGCCCCCGTCAATGAGACGTCCGGGGCGGGGGTTTTCGTCCCGCCAAGGTCTTACAAACCTCCGTCAGGCGCGCCGGACCGGGCGTTTCAGGGCGTCAGCGCCGCGATCAGCCGGGCCATGTCGGCCGGCGGCGGGCTCTCGAAGCGTAAGGATTCGCCCGTGCGGGGATGGCGGAAGCCGAGCAGAGCCGCGTGCAGCGCCTGGCGTCCGAGCGCGTCGAGCGCCGCGCGGGCCTCCGCTCCCAAGCGATTCGCCTTGGTGCGGAACGCCGCGCCGTAGACCGCATCCCCGAGCAGGGGATGGCCGCGATGCGCCAGATGCACGCGGATCTGGTGGGTGCGCCCGGTCTCGAGCCGGCAGCGCACCAGCCCCACCGGCTCCTGCGTCCCGAGCGCGGCCTCCAGGCGGTAATGGGTGATCGCGTGGCGGCCACGGCCCTCGCGCACCACCACGATCTTCTCCCGGTTGCGCTCCGAGCGCGCGAGCGCGGCGTCGATCGTGCCGGTGGCGGGAGCGGGCAGGCCCCAGACCAGGGCCAGGTAGGCCCGCTCCAGCGGCCCGGTGCGGCCGTGATCGGCGAATTGCGCCGAGAGGTCCTGGTGGGCGAGGTCGGTCTTCGCCACCACCATCAGGCCGGTCGTGTCCTTGTCGAGGCGGTGGACGATGCCCGGCCGCGCGACCCCGCCGATGCCCGACAGGCTGGCGCCGCAATGGGCGAGCAGCGCGTTGACGAGCGTGCCCCTGTCGTTGCCGGCGCCCGGATGCACGACGAGCCCGGCCGGCTTGTCGATCACGATCAGGTCGTCGTCCTCGTGGACGACCGCGAGGTCGCGGGCCTCCGGCTCCGGCTCGGCCGGGCGCGGCGGCGGCACCGTCACGGCGACGCGCTGGCCGCCCACCACCTTGGCGGAGGGGTCGCCGGCGGCGGCGCCCTCCAGGGTCACCTGCCCGTCGCGGATCAGCGCCTGCAGGCGGCTGCGCGACAGATCCGGCCACAGCCGCGCCAGGGCCCGGTCCAGGCGCTCGCTCCCCTCCCCCGGCGGGATCACGCCGTCCCGCACGTCAGCCTCGCTCAAAACCACCACTCCAGACGCCTCGGTCGAAAACGTCGCCGGGATACGATTTCGGGCTTGTGCCCGTCCAGGCCCGTCGCTATACCGCCGCCATCCCGCCCGGCAAGCTCCCATCGTCTAGCGGTCCAGGACGTCGCCCTCTCACGGCGAAAACAGGGGTTCGAGTCCCCTTGGGAGCGCCAGGGCCGGAAATCTTCCGAGTCTTCTCGCGCTACGCTGATTATCCGGCAGGCAGAAGCTCGAATTCTACTTCCTTCGCATAGAGCGATCCGGTGAGACCGATCGAGGTGCCGAACGCAACCTCGATGTCGCCGTCTGCGGGCCCTTCGCAGGTCGGCCATTCGGATCGGTCCGGAGTCGCGGGCAGGCGTCGGACCGTCAGTTCCGAGATGATGGACATTGCGTCGCCAGCCAGGCTCAGCCCGGTGACGTGGCGCAGACGGATGACCACCTGCGTGTGCCGATCGAGGATGAAACAACCTGTCTCGTCGGTCCGATCCGTTATTCGGAACGCCCTGAGCGTGAGTGACGCGCTGCCATTCGCGATGGTGATGCTTTCCAGGGTGGCATCGTGGAAGCTCGGGCAGAATCCGAACCAGTCGATCACGGCCCGTCCGCCCGGGAGGGACGAGAAGAGCGCCTTGTCGGTAGTCACCCAGGCGGAATCGTCAGCCATGATCGCAGTGATCCGCCGTCTCGGTTAGAATAGAAAGATAATACCGCCGCGCCTTCGAACGGACTCGTTCAAAGCGGCTGGCTAAGCCCGAACGGGCGCCGGCGCTGATGCGCCGGACGCTTTCGCATCGACGTGTCGATGCGAAAGCGCGATGGCATAAGACTCTGCTTGCCTTGCGCGACAGTCTTGACACTCTTCCGGTCATTCCGGGCTCGGCTACGCGGCCCCGGAATGACCCCGTTGTGTTAAGGCTGTCGGGGCTCGTCAAGCGAGCCATCAATGCTCGTGCCCATGCTCCGGCAGCGTCAGGCCGAAATGCGCCACCAGGTCCTGCACCTGCGCCGGGGTCAGGTGGCGCGGGTTGAGGTTGCGCAGGAGCAGGTAGAGCTTGGCGGTCTCCTCCAGCTCCTCGGTGGCGAAGACCGCCGCCTCCAGGGTGTCGCCGGCGACCACGGGCCCGTGATTGGCGAGCAGCACCGAGGAATAGTGCCCGGCCAGGCCCCGGATCGCATCCGCCACCGCCGGGTCGCCGGGTCGGTAATACGGCACCAGCGCCACGGCCCCGGCCCGCATCAGGCTGTAGGGGGTCAGCGGCGGCAGCACCGCGCGGGGGTCGACCTCCGGCAGCATCGAGACGGCGACGGCGTGGGTGGAGTGGAGATGGACGATCGCCCGGGCCTCCGCCCGGCTGTCGTAGAGGGCGCCGTGGAGCGGGATCTCCTTGGTGGGCTTGTCGCCCGACAGGAGCCGCCCGTCGCGGTCGAGGCGGGAGATCCGGGCGGGGTCGAGGAAGCCGAGCGAGGCGTTGGTCGGCGTCACCAGCCAGCCGCCGTCGTCGAGGCGCAGCGAGATGTTGCCCGACGAGCCCGGCGTCAGGCCGCGCTCGAACAGCGAGCGGCCGAAGCGGCAGATCGCCTCGCGCAGGGCCGATTCGCTCTTGGTCGATACATCCGTCACGCCGTCGCTCCCTCGATCAGCTCGAAGCCGAGATCCACCACCGTCGCCGGCCCCCCGGTGCAGAGGAGCCGGGCCGCCGTCGCGCCGGCCTCGACCCGCGGGGTGCGGATGGTGGCAAGCGGCTGCGGCATCAGCCGGCCGACATCGAGGCCGTTATAGCCGAACAGGGCCAGCCGTCCCGGCACCGCGATGCCGTGGGCGAGACAGTGGAAGTAGCCGCCGAGCGCCATGTCGTCGTTCGAGAAATAGGCCGCGTCGAGGTCCGGCACCCGCGCCAGCAGGGCCTCCAGCCCGTGCCGGCCGGCCTCGACCGAGGACGGGCTCGCCACCCGCTCCTCGCCGGCGAGCGCGAGCCCGGCCGCGCCCAGACCCTCGCGAAAACCCGCGTAGCGCTTGGCGGCGCGCCTGTCCTTGGTCAGGTCGTGGCCGATATAGCCGATGCGGCGATAGCCGCGGCCGGCGAGGTGGCGGGCGCTCGCCTCGCCGGCCGCGCGGTTGGAATAGCCGACCACGATGTCGAGCCCCGGCCCGTCGGTGTCGAGGAGCTCGGCCACCCGCACGCCGCTGGCCATGAGCCGGCGCCGCGTGCCCGGATTGTGCTCGAGCCCGGTGACGATCAGCCCGGCCGGGCGCCAGCTCAGGAGCGAGTCGACCACCGCCTCCTCGCGGTCCTGGTCGTAATCGGTGACGGCGATGACCGACTGGAAGCCCTCCTGGTCCAGGGCCGCCGTCGCGCCGCGCAGGAGGTCCGGGAAGACGATGTTGGTGAGCGAGGGGATGACGATGCCGATCAGCCGGGAGCCGGTGGAGGCCAGCGTCCCGGCGATGCGGTTCGGCACGTAGCCGAGACGCGCCACCGCCGCCTCGACCCGGGCCCGGGTCTTCTCCGAGAACGAGCCGTGGCTGCGCAGGACCCGCGACACCGTGCTCTCGCCGACCCGCGCCTCGCGGGCGACGTCAGCCAGGGTGATCGGGCGCCGGCCGATCCCGTCCCGCAAGCCCTCGTCCTCGGCCGCGAAGACCTCCTTGCCCCCCTCGTCCATCCGCCCTCCCGTCTCGACCCGGCACCTTGTCACGGACGCTCGGGAGCGCCACGATGTCATGGTTCCCGGGCCGGCTCAACGGATCCATGATCCGGATTGGCAGCGCTGCCAAATCGGTGCTAGAGCTTGGGACGGTGGCGCGGCGACAGATCGCGCAGGTTCGGGTCGGTCAGGGCCCGCACGGGCTGTGCGAGCGGCCCGAAGGGAGGAAAGCGCATGAGCGACACACCCGCCCGCGTCGCGGTGATCGGTCTCGGCTCGATGGGTTACGGCATGGCGCAGGCCCTGCGCCGGGCCGGCCTCGACGTTTCCGGCAGCGACGTCGTGCCCGACAACGTGGCGCGCTTCTCGGCCGAGGGCGGCCGTGGCGCCGCGAGCCCGGCGGACGCCGCGGCGGAGGCCGGAATCGTGGTCTGCGTCGTCGTCAACGCGGCCCAGACCGAGGCGGTGCTGTTCGGGCCGGACGGCGTCGCCGCGGCGATGCCGGAAGGCGCGGTGTTCGTCTCCTGCGCCACGATGGACCCGGAGATCGCCCGTCGCCTCGCCGCCCGTCTGGAGGCCACCGGCCGCCACTATCTCGACGCGCCGATCAGCGGCGGTGCCCAGCGCGCCGCGCAGGGCGAATTGACGATCCTCGCTTCGGGCAACGCGGCTGCCTTCGCGGCGGCGAGGCCCGCCCTCGACGCCATGGCGGCCAAGCTCTACGAGCTCGGCGATGCCGCCGGCCAGGGCGCGGCCTTCAAGATGATCAACCAGCTCTTGGCCGGGGTGCACATCGCCGCGGCGAGCGAGGCGATGGCCTTCGCGGCCCGCCAGGGGCTCGATCTGCGCAAGGTCTACGAGGTCATCACCGCCTCGGCCGGCAATTCCTGGATGTTCGAGAACCGGATGCCGCACGTGCTGGACGGCGATTACGCGCCGCGCAGCGCTGTCGACATCTTCGTCAAGGATCTCGGCATCGTGCAGGACATGGCCAGGTCCCAGAAATTCCCGGTGCCGGTGGCGGCGGCCGCGCTCCAGATGTTCCTGATGGCCGCCGGCGCCGGCATGGGCCGCGACGACGACGCGTCGGTGGCGCGGATCTACGCGCAGGTGACCGGGACGGCGCTGCCGGGTGGGACGGCCTCGACGTCTTGATGGACACGCAACTGGACTGAAGCCCTCCGCGTCATCCCGGGGCTCGCTGACGGCGGGAACCCGGGATCCATGGCCGCTGACGGTGCAGGGCAGGGCGGGCACCGTTCCACCTCATCCTGAAAGCTCAGGGTTCATGGATCCCGGGTTCCGCTTCGCGGCCCCCGGGATGACGCGGAGGGAAACCGTCACCGAATGGCCTGTTCGGACGGCTCCGGCAGCCCGAGGAAGCAGGCCCGCCAGGGCGCCGGCGCGCCGATCAAGGGAGGACATTCATGCCGCGCTTCGCCGCGAATCTGACCCTGATGTTCACCGAAGTCCCGTTCCTCGACCGTTTCGCGCAGGCCGCCGAGGCCGGGTTCGAGGCCGTCGAGTTCCTGTTTCCCTACGACCACCCGCCCGAGGCGGTCGGCGAGCGGTTGAAGGCGCACGGCCTGACGCAGGCCCTGTTCAACCTGCCGCCCGGCGACTGGGCCGCCGGCGAGCGCGGCCTCGCGGCGTTCCCCGGGCGCTTCGAGGAGCTGAAGGGCGGCGTCGAGACGGCGCTCGGTTACGCCCGCGCGACGGGCGTGAAGCGCCTGCACCTGATGGCCGGCATGGCCGACCGCGCCGACCGACAAGCGCAGGACTCGTACCGCCGGGCCGTCACCTGGACCGCGGAGCGCCTGCAGCAGGAAGGCCTCGACCTCGTCCTCGAGCCGATCAATGCCCGCAACATGCCGGGCTACTTCCTCAACGACTTCGGCTTCGCCGCCGACCTGATCCGCGACCTGGCGCTGCCGAACCTGAAGCTACAATTCGACCTCTACCACTGCCAGATCCTGCACGGCGACGTGACGATGCGCCTGCGCGAGCTGATGCCGATGATCGGTCACGTCCAGACCGCGAGCGTGCCGGAGCGGCACGAGCCCGGCAGCGGCGAGATGAACGACGCCTTCCTGTTCGCCGAGCTCGACCGGCTCGGCTATGACGGCTTCATCGGCTGCGAGTACAACCCGCGGGCCGGCACGCGCGAAGGGCTCGGCTGGTTCGCCCCCTACAAGGGAGCACGCGCATCATGACCCTGGCGCTGGGCTGCATCGCCGACGACTATACCGGCGCCTCCGACCTCGCCAACACGCTCACCAAGGCGGGCCTGCGCACGGTCCAGACCATCGGGGTGCCGGCGGACGATCTCGCGCTGCCCGAGGTCGATGCCGTGGTGGTCTCGCTCAAGAGCCGGTCGATCCCCGCGGAGGAGGCGGTGGCGCGCTCGCGCGAGGCTGCGGCGTGGCTCAACGCCAGGGGCGCCGGCCACCTCCTGTTCAAGGTCTGCTCGACCTTCGACTCCACTGATGCCGGCAATATCGGCCCGGTGACGGACGCGCTGCGTGTGGATGCCGGCGAGGCGGTCGCCCTCGTCACCCCGGCCTTCCCGGAGACGGCGCGCACGGTCTATCTCGGCCATCTCTTCGTCGGCGCGGTGCCGCTCCATGAGAGCCCGCTCAAGGATCACCCGCTCAACCCGATGCGGGATTCGAACCTCGTGCGGGTGCTGGCGCGCCAGAGCCGGGCGGAGGTCGGGCTGATCGATCTCGCGACGGTGGCGCAAGGCGCGGAGGCCGTGAGCGCCCAGCTCGACGCGCTCGCCCGCGAGGGCAAGGGTGCGGCGATCGCCGATGCGGTGCTCGACCGCGACCTCGCGGTGCTGGGCGCCGCCGCCCTGACCCGCAAGGTCTCGACCGGCGCCTCGGGACTGGGTTTAGGCCTCGCCCGCGCGCTCGTGGCGGCCGGCCGCGTCGCTCCGGCGGCGGCCGAGAGCGATCTCGGGAAGCCGATCGGCGGCCCGGCGGCCTGCCTCGCCGGCAGCTGCTCGCAGGCGACGCTCGGGCAGATCGCCCGGGCCGAGGCGGCGATGCCCGTGCGCCGCCTCGATCCGGCGCGGCTGCTCGCCGGCGAGGACGAGGCCGGCGCGGCCCTGGCCTGGGCGATGGAGCGGATCGGTGACGGTCCGGTGCTGATCGCCAGCAGCGCCGGCCCCGACGAGGTGGCCGCGGTCCAGGCGCAGTACGGCCGCGATGCCGCCGGCCACGCCATCGAGGCCGCGATGGCGCGGATCGCCGAGGGGCTGGTCGCCCGCGGGGTGCGCCGGCTGGTGGTGGCGGGGGGCGAGACCTCCGGCGCGGTGGTCGACCGTCTCGGGCTCCCGGCCTTCCGGGTCGGCCCCGAGATCGCCGCCGGCGTGCCGGTCCTGCGCACCACAGACCGGGACATGTGGCTGGCGCTCAAATCGGGCAATTTCGGCGGGCCCGACTTCTTCGCCGATGCGCTGCGGCTGATGCCGTAGCGTCGATATGAGGCCTGACCGGGCTCCGTCCGGTCAGGCCGGGCGAGCCTCGCCGCGGCGGGTCCGCACCACCAGCCTCACCTCCAGGTCGCCGTCCAGCTTCCCCAGGATGGTCATCGGCCGGTCGAGGGTGAAGCGGCGCAGCTGCGCCTAGCGGATGCGGGAGAACTCGCTGTGCGCCACCCCCGTCGCCGCCTCGGCGTCGCGGGTGGTGAGGCCTTCAACGCCTTCGAACGTCTTCGCCGTGGCGGGCATCGCTCCGTCGGCCGCGAGGGTCAGCGCGTCGAGGATTTCATCCTGTACGGCGGCGGGAAAAGTTCCGAACGCCTTCAGCGCTCCTTTCACCCGCGAGATCGGCCGCGCATTGCGCATGAATGCGACGGTGACAAATTTGTCGACTTTCCGCAGGGGCCTATTGGAGCATCACGGCTCACCCTGCCCCTCTGCCTCCTCGCCCTCCGGCGCGGCGGGCTGCATCGGCTGCGGCGCCACGCGCGGCACCAGCGCTGCGGGCGGCGCAGGCGCAGGCACTTTCACCACCGGTGCCGGCCGCCACGGCCGCGTCTCCCCCGGCCGCTTGGCGGTTTCGACCCGTACGCCCTCGGCCGTGAACCGCAGGGTCGTCGCCCCGTGCGCCGCCAGGAACTTTCTGTCGAGGATGTGCGCCGCGGCGCAACCGGGCGGCGCCTCCAGCCGGCTGACCACGACGGTCGCCCGGGCGCAATCCTCCGGGAAGGCGCGCTTGTCGCGCACCAGGGCGACGCTGACGTCCCGAGGGCCGTGGCCGACGCAGCCGAGCTTGTCGCAGCGGGCGCCCGCCTTCAGCCCGGGATCGTCGCGGGAGCGGCCGTCGCCGTCGGCCTTCAGCCATTGCTCCAGCACGAAGGCCGGGGGCCGGCCGAGCACCACGAGGCGCCCGTCGGCCCCGCGCAGGGCCGCGCCGCCGCCCTCGCGGTCGACGTAGAGGTCGCGGCGTTCGGGTGCGCCGGCCAGGGCAAGGCCGAGGAGGCCGGGGGCGAGGCCGAGCCAGCGCAGGCCCGATACCGGCAGCACCAGCAGCAGCAAAGCCAGGGTCATCAACCCGAGGGCGCCCGGGCCGAAGGCCGGCAGCACGAGGGTGGCGCGGTCGAAGCCCTGGATCCAGGCCGAGATCTCGATCATCCCGCGCACGGCGAGGCCCATCGCCCACCAGACCGGCCGGTCGAGGGCGAAGGGGTAGGCCAGGATGCCGAGCACCGCCGAGGGCATCACCACCAGCGAGACCAGCGGCAGGGTGAGCGCGTTGCCGACGAGGCCGAAGGGCTGCACGGTCTGGAAGTGGTAGGTGGCGAAGGGCGCGGTGGCGACCTGCGCCACCAGGGTGGTGGCGAGCGTGCCGACGACCGTGGCGAGGCACCAGGCCAGCGCCCGCGTGATCGGCCCAGCCCCCTCCGGGTTCCACAGCCGCCCGTCGATCAGCCGGGCGCAGGCGATGAGCCCGGCCACCGCCCCGAACGACATCTGGAAGCTCGGGCCGAGCAGCCCTTCCGGCTCGCGGGCGAGCGAGATCAGGGCTGCGAGCGCCAGGTTGCGCAGGCTCAGTGCCGGCCGGTCGACCAGGATCGCGCCGAGCATCACCAGGGTCATCACCAGGGAGCGCTCGGCCGCGAGGTCCCAGCCCGAGAAGGCGCAGTAGCCGGTGACCCCGACCATCGCGAGGGCGGCCGCGATCTTCTTGATCGGCCAGGCGAGCGCCAGCCCCGCGCCCAAGGCGAGGAGCGCCCGGGCGAGCCAGAACACCACGCCGGCGGCCAGCACCATGTGGAGGCCGGAAATCGAGACCCTGTTGGGAAGGTTGGCCGGCAGCGCGCCGGCCTTACCGAGGGCATCCGCGGGTCGCAACCTCGCCAAACGGCCGATCTTGGGGTTGCCGGGCAGGCGCTTAGGCCACCGCAGCCGGGGTCGCGCCAGCCGCAGCAAGTCGGGCACGGCGCTGACGGGCACGAGAGTTTCCGCCGGTGCCACCAGGAACACCTCCCGGCCGCCCGATACCTCGCGCTCGAACAGCCGGATTCCATTCTCCGCGAGCAGGGCTATCGCGGCCCGGATGGCCTCCATCTCCGGGCCCTCCTGGCCGGTCCCCGGCTTGTCGGCAATTTGTCGGAAAGGACCTGGAATGGAGCCATTTGCACGCTCCTGATCCCGCTTTGCCCCGAGAACCACCACCGTGCCACGGGTCGCACCGGGCACGTCACTCTGAATCCCTGAACCGCCCGGGTCCGGATCGTCGTCGTTGTCGGAAACCGGTTGGCTCACGTAAGCCCTTGCGTGCGTTGGCCGATATCCGATCCCGTCATCGTCCTCGCGGCGTGCCGGATAGAGCCCCCGCAGCGGCGTCTTGTCGGGGCCTTGTCGGAAAAGGGCGCCGCCGGACCTCCGGTCGAGGTCGCGCAGGAACGCTTCGGTGGCGACCCGCGGCGTGATCAGGAACTCGGGCCTGAAGCGCCCGTAGCCGTCGCTGATGTCCTCGATCTTGCGGTGACCCATCCACTTCTCTCGGTGCTCCTTGTCGACGGGGCGGACCGGGAAGTCGACGTCGGCGTGGCGCAGCCCCGTCGAGGCGTAGTCGCGCAGGCACGAGGGGCAAAGCTCCGGCATCGCGAGCTGCTGCCCGACAGCCCGGAGACGCTTGCCCGCGTCCTGGACCGTCAGCCCGGCGATCCACGGGCCCTCCCCCCAGGTCCGGAACTCGGCGAGTGCCGACCATGCGACGGGCAGCGACGGCCGCCACTTCGTGTCCCGCTGCCGGCGCCCTCGCGGATTCAGGTGGAACATCTCGCCCTGCAGCTGCGCCCCGCCGGCCTCCAGGGCGGCCTCCACCCGGCACGCGAAGGTCAGCATCGTCAGGGCCCATCGCCGCATCGGCTCGTCGTCGGCAAGGAGGGCAAGGACCCGGGCCATCCCGTCCGGGTCAGGGTGCCAGTTCCGCTTCTCCGGCTCGGGCACGTCGAGAACCTTGCACACCTTGTAGATGGTGTTGATGATCTTCGGACGCGAAAGCGATCGGATCTGCGCGTCGTCGTCGCCGTTCGCCCCCCAGTTCACGACCCGGGTGATGAACTGCATGATGTGGATGACGGTCGACGTCGCGTAGCCGCGGGCGTGGACGTCCCGGATGATCGCCTTCTGCAAGCCGGGCGTCAGGCGCGAGACGCGCGTCTCGGAGCACAGCCTCTCGATGGTGGGGAACGCCATGCGCGAGGCGGTCGTCCACGCACCGTTGTGCTCCGGGCTTTCCAGGAAGTCGGCTATGAGGTCGGCGAGGAGGGGATCGCGGTCGCGGTCGGACACGATGACGCCGCGGCGCGCGGCCTTCAGAACCGCGGGATCGAAGCCGGCGTCCTTGAAGGCGCTCAATCGTTCGACGGCGACCTTGAGATCGCCCGTGCCAAGCGAAGCACGGCGGCGGTCCCCGCCTCCGTAGGACGGGTCGTACCACCAGGCGTAGAGGGTGCTCCCGCCCGGGAGGGGCGCGATGCAGACGTCCCCGTCCCGGTAGAGGACGCCGTCGGCGAGGGCTTTTCCACGGGTTTTCGGCACGCGACGAACTCCTCGTCCAACAAGGCGTCAAGGAACGGCTCCAGCTCGCTGAGCCGGTAGAAGACCCGCCGCTTGCGGCGAAGGAACCCGATGCGCCCGGCCTGGCGGGCACGCCGCAGCTCCTTGTCCTCAAGGAGGTGGCCGAAGCGCCGGAGCGCCTCCTCCTCCGCGATGAGGTCCTCGCTGATCGGGACGTGCCCGTCCGGCCCGCGACCGCGCGGCCCAGGGATGAATTCACTCACAGCCACCCTCTATTGCCATGGCCCGCCCCACCTCGCAAGGCAAAAAATCGTTTGTTATGAGATACTTGTGCCGAAGGATCGTCCAATCGATTCTTGTAGGAAAGGCCCTGAAGGCTCGCCGCGACGCATGAGGGCATACCCACTGGCGGTTCTCGGTGGGGACGGAGGAATGGTTCGACGAAGGCTGTCGGCACTGACCTATCGGGGGGCGTGGCACCCGGCGCCAAGCATCGTGCGTGCATCCTGATGCCAGGCGGGAACTCGGCTATTCCATGGGGTCCACGGGGCGGAGCCCCTGGTCGGCTTTCCCGAAGGGAGAACGAACTGGCGGGCATGCCCGCCATGGCTGGCTCTGCCCTCCCCGAGACAGGCGCGCCGGCTTTCGGGGCATGCGCGAATTTGGGCGGCCTCTTCAGTGGCTGGGCTTGAGCACCCCGTTGGCGACGCGATCGCTGAGCCGGCGGGGATGCCGATGCAGAGCGTGCCGGAGGGCGAGGCCTCCCGCTTATGCCAAGAAGGCGAACCAGTGCGTCGAACATCATGGGTCTCCGGATGGAAGCCCAATTGTTCCTATGCGATCCCGTTTATCCAAATCTTCGACCTTGTCTGACGAAAGGACATACAACAACAAGCCATAGCTGTCATGCGAATATGGCACCAATCTCCGCGATATCCGCACGAATCAGCGCTCAGGATTTTAGCATTACATTATTGCGACGCCCGCAGAATGGCGTTGTTTCTTGATTGGCTGCCTGACCGATTCGCCAGTGCCGCCAACGCATTGGCTTACCTGTTAGAACATGATTTCGCCGATAAAGAGAGAATTTTATACAATATTGCTATCTTGGATTGTATCCTAAATTACATGGCATGATCACAAGTATAATAATTCGGTATTCATTATACATTCCGGCCTCTCAGAGGCAAATACTCATCTCATACAGCGTGTGTGGAGGGTTATTTGTCATGCTGCTACGTAAAATAGGCATTTTAATCAAATCTTATCGATCTACGCTCTCGCAAGCCTTGCCGGACCCACCATCTCGAACAGAGGAAGATCGGAAGCCCGCTGCCCCGATGCGATCCTCCGGCATGCGGCTCCTCGCGCTGTCGACCGCGACGCGCGACTACGCGAGGCGAGTGGACAACGGTACCCTCGCGACGGCTCGGGATCGGGATCTCGCACCGCTCATAGAGGCCATGGGGCCGTGGATCTGGACGTGGCAGCGGGCGCTCCACCTCACCGATCAACGTCCCTGGCGGGCGCGCCCGGATGCCGACGAGCGCATCGAGCGAAGCATCGTCGCCCGAACCATGATGCAGGACATCGATACCTGGGAACGTGCGGTGGCGCGCCTCGATCGCCTCACCGCAGAGGCTCGCCTGCTCGAACTGCCGGCGCCCGAACCGCTACCGGTGCCCGACGAGGTCCAGGACGCTATAGCCCGCCGCCGGGATGCGGCCCGCAAGCGGATCTCACGGCGGCGCGGCCAAGACGATGCCGGCAGTGACGGCCCCGCCCCGGCGCCACCGGAGCCGGAAGGCCCCACCAAGCGGTAGGCCCGCCCCAATCCAGATACCCCAAGTTAGTACGGAGCTTTCGAGTGAGTGCGAACGAGACACCGCGATCGACCACGGCGGCAATCGGCGGAGATGTACCCAGGCGCAGGGGGCGCCCGCGTAGCGAGGTTCGCCTCGACATGCGGTTCGTGGTCCGGATGAGCCACGATCTCGGCAACGCCATCGCGGTCGAGGCGCGCCGGGACGGCATCACGGCGGGGGCCTGGGCCCGGCGCCAGCTGCTCGACCGGATAGGCTTGACCTCCCCGCTGGACGCCAAGAGCCATAACGTGCTGCCGATGCCCAGCGAGGACGTGAAGGCCATATCGGCCGCGGTCCGCGAGTTGGCCTCGGTTAACGCCGCGATCAGCCTTTCCGACGCGCCCGCGGCCAAGGCAGGATTGGATCGGGCTCGGGCCCTGCTGATCCCCGTCCTGATGAAACAGCCGCGGCGGTGATCTCCGGGGCTGTCCGCGGGCAAGGTGCCGGGGACGCTCTCGCCCGGCATCTCCTCAAGGCCGAGAACGATACCGTCACCGTCATTGCGGCGCGCGGCCTCGGTGCGACCGGGCTGGTGGATCAGGTGCGGGAACTCGTGGCGCTGTCGGTGGGCGGCCGGACCGACCGCCCGATCTACCATGTCCACGTCAACCCGGATCCGGGGATCCGCAACGAGGCCGCCGCCCGCGCGCGATGGTGGAGGTTGTTCGAGGCGGAGTTCGGGCTGCAGGACCAGCCCTACTGTGGTGTGGTGCACGTCAAGGGCGGTCGCGGGCACGAGCACCGCGTCTATGGCCTCGTCCGGGCGAACGGGAAGGTGGCCGACCTGGCGTGGGATTTTCCGCGTCGGGAAAAGTGCAGCAGGATCGTCGAGTTCGAGGCCGGCCTGTCGCCGGTTGCGTCCAAGCACGCCCGTTCGATTGTCCAGCGCCTGCGCGCCGACGGCCGGGCCGACGTGGCCGCTTGGCTCGTGGCCCACGGTTCAACGAAGGCGGCCCGCCCGGTCGCGGCGACATCCCCGCAGGAGCGCCTGATCGAGGAGCGCACCGGCGTGCAACTGGAAGAGGTGCGACGCCTGGCGCTCGCCGCCTGGCGCGCGAGCGCGGATGGCCCGGGCTTCCATGCCGCCCTGGAGGTTCGGGGGCTCGCCCTGCGCCAGGGTCGGAAAGGGCCGGTGATCGTGGATGGCGCCGGCACCGCGCACCTGGTGACGCGAGTCATCGGGGCCGCGGCAAGGCGGCTCGAAGGAAACCGCATCCTGGCCGCGGAGGTACGGGCCCGGGTGCACGGAATCAAGCTGGAAGGGCTCGGGAATGGACACGGAACTCGCGCAACGCCTCGACGCGCAGGAGCGCCTGCTGCACGTGATTGTGTCGGCGCTGGCGTCGGAGTGCCCGGAGGGATCGTCGGGGTTCGACGACCTGATCGAGGTCTTGGCCGACCTGACGGAGGCGGTAGCAGACATGTCGCAGGCGGTGCGGTCCCTGCACTCGGACGTCTTCGCGCGCTTCCCGCCGTCCGGGCACTGACGCTGCGTCGGCGCCTGTCGGGATTGGACCCGACCGTCGCATCGTGCCTGGCAGCGACCGAACGCGCCCGAGCGGCGGTCGCCCGGATCGAGGAATGGAATGCCTGCGAGAAGGAGCGTGCCTGGAGGCTGTGGGGGATGACCGACATCTGGGGCGTCCCCCTGAGATGAAGGAATGCCCGGCGACGGCACCAGCAGAGAAAACCCACGGATTGTCTGGCCTCCCCGTCCATTCCTTGCCAGCCGAGCCCGACCGAAGATCCGATAGCGCCCGGACCTCGGCCGTGCTGCGGGGCCCAGGAAAGTCCCGGTTCAAACCTGCACGGCCCGGTTGACCATATGCCACGCCTCGGCAACCTTGGCGCTGGGCTTCCGAGGTCGTCACATGCCGCAGCGCGGGCGCAGATCCTCCAAGGGCGGAGGTGGCTTACCTCTCGCGCTCATGCTCGTCGTGGGTGGGCCGTTGCTCCTGTTCGGGGCCTTCTCCGGCCCGACGAAGCCGCGCCTGGATCCGCCGACGTCCTATGCCTCGTTGCAGCCTGGCCCGGCGCCGGTGGGCCTTGCCCAAGCGCCCGTCGAGGCCCGCGACAGGCCGAGCCCGCAGCCCGCGGTGGAGCCCCCCGTCTCCCCGGCCGCCGCCAAACCACCGGCCACCGAGACGCTGTTCGTTTCCGGACGCAAGGTCGCGTTGCGTGCCGAGCCCAGCGCCCAAGGCAAGGTCGTCGACCGCTACGGGTCCGGGCAGCCCGTCGAGGTGCTGGAACGCGGCGAGGAATGGATCCGCGTTCGGCATCGGCCGACGCAGCGTGAAGGGTGGATCCAGGCTAAGAGGCTCCGGGCGGAGCCCCTGGTGCAGGAGGCGAAGGAGCAGCCCAAGCCGGCCACGGTCGCCCCCAAGCTGTCCTCGGCGGAAATCGCGAAGATCCTGATTGCGGATTCAATCGCGGCGTACCCGGGTCCCTGCGCCTGCCCCTACCAGAGCGCCCGCAACGGCTCCTCCTGCGGCCGTCGAGCCGCTTACGTCCGACCTGGCGGCTACTCGCCGCTCTGCTACGCGAAGGACATCACCCCGGAGATGGTGGCGGAGTACCGTGCGAGCCATTGACGACGCGCATGCCACTCGGGGACATCGTCCGGCGGTCGGCATGAACGACCGGACGCGGAAGGAGCGGCGGGCGCCGGCGGGCGCCGGCGGGGCGCATGCCGTGGTGTTCAAAGCTCCTTGATCCAGGTCGTGTTCGTCGCGCTTGCGCCCAAGTCTGACAGAGGAAAGGAGCAGCGGGGATCCGCAAAAGGCCACGCCTCGCTCGTTAAGTTTCCTCGCGATCACTTCCGAGTATCCGATCCACGGTTAGGAACGCCGCCCTCAACCTGTCGCGAACATCGACGAGCACCGCGGCGGTGGCGACGTCGTGTCGATGCGCCAGGATCAGAAATACGAACAGTACCTCGTTGGAGCGCTCGACCAGCGAGACGAGGTGCTCCCCGCTCGGAGCGAAACGTCCGGCTAACCAATTCTTTGCCGCACGCTCGCTGGCGCCCGTCCATTGCGCCACCGTCTTCACCGCGGCGTGTGAGTTGCCGAGCTCCCTCCGCAGGGCCTTAGCGATCTCCGTGGCGACCGTGCCTTCCGAAACGGGAGGTCTGTCCCCGCCGACTGGAAACTTGTTGCTCTCTTTCGGAAACGACATTCCCAACCTCCTGTCAGTAGGTTCGGGATGAGAGAAGCTTACGGCTTCCAAGATGCGATCGCATAGTAAGCCGTGTAAACGAGGATCGTTGGTTGAGGCCGACCGGTAAAGACACCCTGGACGGTCGTTGTCGGCGCGGGCCCAAGCCGGCGGTGGCTTACGTGCGCATGTCGACCGAGCCGCAGACGTTCTCGCCTGAGAACCAGCTCGCCTTCATAGGCCGCTTCGCCGAGAAGCACGGGTTCGAGATCCTCCGGGTCTACGAGGATGCCGGACGCAGCGGCTTGACGCTGGAGGGACGCGATTCCCTGCGCCGGTTACTGTCCGAGGTCGAGGGCGGCCGAGCGGACTTCGAGGCGATCCTGGTCTACGACGTGAGCCGCTGGGGCCGGTTCCAGGATGCTGACGAGGGCGCCTACCACGAGCACGTCTGCCGCCGCGCCGGCATCACGGTCCACTACTGCGCCGAGCAGTTCGACAACGACGGCAGCATCGGCTCGACGCTCCTCAAGACGGTCAAGCGCCTGATGGCCGGCGAGTACAGCCGGGACCTGTCGGTCAAGGTCTTCGCCGGGCAGTGCCGCTTGATCGAGAAGGGATTTCGGCAGGGCGGGATGGCGGGGTACGGACTGCGCCGCCTGATGGTCGATGAGCACGGCGCCGCCAAGACCGAGCTGCGCCTCGGCGAGCGCAAGAGCCTCCAGACCGATCGCGTCATCCTGGTGCCGGGTCCCGAGGCCGAGGTGGCGACCGTCCGGCGCATCTACGCCCTCTTCCTCTCCGGCGAGCCGGAGCGCGAGATCGCGGATAGGCTGAACGGCGAGGGGGGCCGGACCGACCTCGGGCGCCCATGGACGCGCGGGACGGTGCATCAGGTGCTGACGAACCCGAAGTACGTCGGCGACAACGTCTACAACCGGGTCTCCAACAAGCTGAAGCAGCGCCGGGTCGTGAACCCGCCAGGCCTGTGGGTGGTCGCGAAGGGGGCCTTCGAGCCGGTCGTGGCGAGCGACATCTTCGAGAAGGCGCGCGCGATCGTCGAAGGTCGCAGCCGCCGCTACGACGACGCGGAGCTGCTCGAACTGCTGGCGCAATTGCTGGAGGCGGCGGGCGCCTTGTCGAGCTTGGTCATCGACGAGCGCGACGACATGCCGTCGAGCAGCGTCTACCGGCGCCGCTTCGGCAGCCTCCTGCGCGCCTACCGGCTGGTGGGCTACACCCCGGATCGGGACTATCGATACCTTGAGGAGAACCGGCGCCTGAGGGCCCTGCATCCCGAGGTGGTCGGCTCCGTGGTCGAGGGCCTGGAACGCGTCGGCGGCACGGTCGACCGCGATCCGGCGACGGACCTTCTCGGCGTCAACGGAGAGTTCACGACCTCCATCGTGATCTCCCGCCATCGCAGCACCGCTGCGGGATCGTCCCGGTGGCGCCTGCGGCTCGATGCGGGCCTTGCGCCGGACTTCACCGTCGCAGTCCGCATGAATCCGGGCAACGAGACCCCGCTGGACTACTACGTCCTTCCGAGCATCGACATGACCGAGCCACGGCTGCGCCTCGCCGAGCGCAACGGGTTCTCCCTCGACGGCTACCGGTTCGACGATCTCGACTTTTTCTACTCGCTAGCCAAGAGGGCCAGCTTCACGGAGGCCGCGTGATGGAACGGGTCACCAAGCGCGTCGTCATGATCCCGGTCGACCGGATTACGGTGCTCAACCCGCGATCGCGCGAGAAGCGGCGCTTCCAGGAAATCGTGGAGAACATCGGCAGGGTCGGCCTGAAGCGTCCGATCACCGTCAGGCACATCCCGTCCAAAGATGGCCAAGAGGCCTATGGCGTCGTCTGCGGCGAGGGGCGCCTGCGGGCATGCATCGAGCTCGGCCAGACGGAGATCCCCGCCATCGTGGTCGATGCGAGCGAGCAGGACTGCTTGGTGATGGGCCTGGTCGAGAACTGCGCGCGTCGGCAGCATCGCCCAGTCGACCTGCTCCACGACATCGGGACCCTCCGCAAGCGCGGCTACAACGACGCCGAAATCGCGACGAAGGTCGGCTGCACGCAACAATGGGTCAACATGATCGGCAGCTTGATCGAGCGGGGCGAGGAACGCCTCCTGTCGGCCGTCGAGACCGGGATCCTGCCGATCAGCGTGGCCATCGAGATCGCGAAGGCCGACGAAGCGGGGGAGCAGGCCCTCCTGGCACAGGCATACGCGGAGAAGAAGCTGTCGGGCGGGAAGCTGGTGAAGGCGCGCCTCCTGCTCGAAGCCCGCCGGAAGCGGGGCCGCGAGGTCGACACCAACGCTTTCGGACGCAAGGAACCCCCACGGTCCCCGACATCACCGACCGCGCTGCTCCGCATCTTTCAGCAAGAGGCCGATCGTGAGAGGGTCCTTGTTAAGAAGGCGGAGCTCACGCAATCCCGCTTGATGTTCATTGTCGAGGCCATGCGTAAGCTTCGAGGGGACCAAGCCTTCGTGCAGTTGCTGCAGGCCGAGAGGCTGGATGCGATGCCGGCTGACCTAGAGGCCCGCGTGGCCGGGAGGACGTCATGAGCGAGGGGCGGCGACAATCAGTAAGCCTCGGGTTCGAGCCGGGGATCGTCGTTGTGCCGATCGCCTCGCTGATGCCGGTGAAGATCCTCAGGCCGACCCTGAGGGCGAGCCTCGCGTACGCGCAGATCGCGCAGTCCATCCGAGAGATCGGCGTGGTCGAGCCCCCCGTGATATCGAGGGACGCGGCTGCCCCGGGGCGCTACCTCCTGCTCGACGGCCACGTCCGAGTAGAGGTGCTGAAGGACGAGGGGGCGACCGAGGTGGAATGCATCGTCTCCAAGGACGACGAGGCGTACACCTACAACCGCCACCTCAACCGCCTCACCCCCGTGATGGCGCGGGCGATGATCGTCCGCACAATTGAGCGCGGCGTGCCGCAGGAGAAGATCGCCGCCGCGCTTCGGATGGACGTTGTGAGCATCCAGCGCCGGGTGAAGATGCTGGATGGGATATGCGATGAGGTGGTAACCCAGCTGACGGACCGACACTGCCCGCTGGCCGTCTTCGACATCCTTCGGAAGATGAAACCCTTGCGGCAGATGGCCGTCGCTGACCTCATGGTCCAGCACAACAACTTCAGCGTGGCCTACGCATCGGCGATCCTCGCCGGAACGCCTCAGGCGGACCTCGTCTCTGGAGCGAAATCCAAGCCGAAGGGCGTGAGCCCGGCGGCGATGGCCCGGATGGAGCGGGAGCTGGAGAACCTGCAGATGTCCATGGGCGCGATCCAGGATTCCTTCAGCCGGGACAACCTCCACCTGACGGTGGCCAAGGGGTACCTCGCTAAGCTCCTCGCCAACCGGCAGGTGCATCGCTTCCTCGCCACCCGGCATCCCGAATTGCTCGAACCGTTCCGGACGATCGCGGAGGTGACTTCGACCATGCCCGAGGGCGAGGCGGCCTGAGGTCGAGCCGCGGGGCGCACCGCGTCCGCGTGCTGGCGACCCAGCCTGCGCCCTCAATCGCGGGCCTCGTCGTTGCGATTGAGGGACTGGGAAGGCGCGTAGAGCATGCGTCGGAGGGCAGCGCCGGTCTCCGACCGACCGAGGGACAACCGACCGGGTCCTGTTCGGCCGAGGCGATGTGGGCGGTACCGAGCGCCTTGAGTGAGGTTGGGACAAGCGGCCTCTCCCGCCGTGAACTCTCGGACGCGATACAGGGGCTCGGCGTCAAATCGTGGGCCGGGGAGGCCGCGAAGGCTGTCCTGCGCGCGGTTGGCTTGGTCCGCTGTGAGGGACGACGCCGGTACCTCGATGGGTCGGGCTGGACCGAGTAGGGGCTGGTCGCACCCGGTCGAGAAGGCCCGAGAGGCTCCTCGGCCAGCAAATAATGTGCTCCCCACCGTGCGCCCGCCGTCAGGCGCACGCGGCCCGGTGATCAACCCTGGTAGGGCCGGGGGCGCTACGTTTGCCGGCACAAGCCCGCCCCTCGGTGGATACCCCTTCCCTGCGGCTCCGAGAGGCGCCGTCAGGCGGAGCGCTCTCGCACAGGCAAGCAGAATCCGTAACGACGCGCAGGGCCGGCGTGTGGCGTCGGGGCCGCGTCGCGTCCGAGACATCCATTCCATGCAGCATGCGCGGCTTACATGGAATGGATTTCTGGCTTCCACGAAATGCCTGCCCGGCTCAGCCGGCGGCTCGGCGCCGCCTGTCCCATGGAATGCTTCCAGTCGGGAATGATGTACTCCCGACCGTGCGCCCGCCGTCGGGCGCAGACACCTGGGAATTGGGCCCGATGGTGTGACGGATGAGGAATGCTTTAGTCAGCGCGGCCATTCATGCCGGGAACCACTGGATACGACTCTTGAGATCGCTGCGACCTGCTGCTCACTTGGTGCAAGGATGAACGCTCTTAGGCGTTTACCGGCTCCACCCCGCAGGGATCACGAACCGTGAGGGTGCCGGCCGGAACAGGCCCGCATGTCACGTAGTGCGGGCATCGTGGGCAGGATTTCTCGTCAGGGTCCGGGGGAAAGTTGCCCGCGAGGATGCCCTCGGCAATGAGGCGGAGCTTTTGCTCGCGGTTCGTCTGCTTCCTTGCGGTCAACGAGACGCTCATGACGCCGTCACCGCTCAGGTGGATGGCCTCGACCCGCGCGCCGGGGCCGTAGCGTAGGCCGGCCGCCATGGAATAGGCGGCGTAGACGAGATCGTCCTCCTCTTCCTTCCGCCTCCGACCGGTTCGCACACGCCGGTAGACCGTGCCCGATCCCTCGCCGCGCACCTCGTCTGGCAACACGACGAGGTCGAGGCCGCCGAGATCGATGGTGACTGGCTCACGCGGCCCGGGGACATACCCCTCCCGGGTCCGCATGAGCGTCTCCAACAGTTCGAAGCCCGCACGCTGGAGATCCGCAACGTAGCCCTCGGTCGGCCCCTTCACGGACCAGACCGCGTCGAAATGCGCCCGCACCGCCTCAAGCGGCAGGCTCCAGTTCCGCGCATCCTGCCTGAGCCAGCGCAGTACCTCGTAGACCACGTCGTGCATCCTGGCGAAGGGGGTCGCGCGGCGCCCGCCGGCCGCGCCCAGCACGTGCGTGTAGAAGAAGCGACGGGGACACTGGTCGTAGAGGGAGATCTGTTCAGCGGTGAAGGAGGGCGGTCCCGCCCACGCGACGCCTATCCGGTTCTGGTCGGGCTCGGGTATCTCGGGCAAGTGCAGCGGGGGATTGGCCACGTCCCGCACGACCCCGGCAACCCTGTCGAAGAAAGGTGAGAGCTGGCGACCGCTGCCGTTTGCCTTGCGGCTTGCCGCGAGGAGCGTGAGATGGCGGCGCGCCCGGGACGTCGCGACGAAGAAGAGACACTCCTCCTCCTCGGCATGCCCGCGCCGAACCGCCTCCACGCCCGGCAAGCCCTCGGCGCCGACGATGAGGCCATCCGGAGGAGGGCAGCGCGGCGTCCGGCCGCCGCTCGGAAATCCTTGTCCGACCATGCCGGGGATATGCACGGCCTCGAACTCCAGGCCCTTGCTGGCGTGGACGGTCATCAGGTGAACCCCGTCCATCGCGGCCGCTGCCGCGGGCATCTGGCGGAGGTCCCTTTCCTCGGACAGAAGGACCAACCGCCTGGTGCGGTCCAGCAGGCGTTGGATCGCGAGGCCCTGGCCCGATGGTAGGTCCCGGCAGAATGCAAGGAACTGCCAGAGTGCCACCATCCGCATCCGGTCCCGGGTCCCAAGGGGGGTACGAAGATCGGGCAGCAGGTGCCGTCGGTCGAACAGCAGGCGGCAGAGTGCCTCCCAGGGATGGCTGGTCGCGTCGAGGCCCTGGAAGTCGGCTCGGAGGTTCGCCAGCGCCGCCGCCGGGGCGCCGGGCGGGGCCGTCGATTCCGACGCCCATTCCATCGGTTCCTCACACCGCGCGCTCACGCGCTGGAGGCGACCGACGTCTTCAAGTGGCATGGCGTATCGCGGCATGCGCGCGACCCGTGCCAAGGTGCCGGCCTTGGGATCGACCAACAGCGCCAACACGGCGAGGAGATCTCGGACCTCCTCGCGCTCGAAGAGGTTACCGAGAAACAGCACCGGGACGTCACGTTGTTCGAGCGCCGCCGCGACCGCAGCCAAGCGGCCGTTGCCACGGCAGAGCACGGCCTGATCCCGGAAGTCCACGCCGCAGGTCTGCTGCAGTTCGAGGATGCGGGCCGCGATCGCGGCGGCCTCGTCCTCCGGGCGTTCGACCTTGCGTGTCTCAGGGAGGGCTTGCGCGGGCCCCGCGTGTGCGGTGAGGTCGAGCGGCAGGACGCCGCGCGAGGCCGCCATGTCAGCCGCGAAGGCCGAGAACGTCGCGACTACCTCTTCCGACGAACGGTAATTCATCGTCAGGCGCCCGACCTGCGCGCCGGGAAAATCGGTCTCGAAGCAGGTCATGTTGGCCGAGGAGGCGCCGCGGAACCGATAGATCGATTGGCGAGAATCGCCGACGACCCAAAGCCGCTCGCCCCCGCCAGCCAACGCCCTGAGGAGCCTGACGCTCGCCCGGTTCACGTCCTGGTACTCGTCGACGAGGATGTGGCGGTGTTTGCCGCGCAGGATATCCAGGGCGTCGGGGTCCCGTTCCAGCAGGAGGGTCGGTCGCATGACGAGATCGCCGAAGTCGAGGTGACCGAGCCGCCGCATCTCCGCGTCGTAGGCGCGGTAGACGGCGGCGACCTCGATTGCCTTCTCGGCGCGTAGACCCGCCTCCTCGTCGGCGCCAGCCCGCTCCGCCATGCGCTCGGCGAGGGCCATGTAGTCGTCTGGAAGGGTGAGTTCGTCCTTCGCCCGGGACACAGCTGCAAGGATGTCGCTCAGGTCGAGCGTCGGGTCGTGCAAGTTCCGGAAGTGACGAAGCGGCAACCGTGGGACGAGATCTTCGAGCATGCCGACGGCATCGGCCTTGTCCACGAGCCGAGGATCGTCGGGCAGCCTCTCGCGGTCGTGGAACTGCCGCAGGACGTCGAGGCCGAAGCCGTGGAACGTGCCGATCCAGGCGGCGGCCGCTGCCTCGGGCACGCGAGCGGTCAACCGCTCGACAAGCTCGCCCGCCGCCTTGTTCGAGAAGGTAAGGACGAGGATCTCCGAGGCTGTCGCGCCCCGGTCGAGCAGCCGCTCGATGCGGCTGACCAGCGTGCGCGTCTTCCCTGTTCCGGGACCCGCCTGCAGCAAGTACGGGGTGCCCTCGTGAAAGGCGGCAGCCCGCTGGCTCTTGTCGAGCGGAGGTCCCGAACCGGCACCCAGTTCGGCGCGCGGACGGTGCTCCGGTAGCAGCAGGCAATCGGCCAATTGCTGGGCGACGAGGGCATGGGGCAGGCCGGTGAGACGGACGATGTCGGTGGCACCCTGCCCGTCCTCCAGGAAGAGGCGCCGCGCCAAGGCTCGCGGGAGGACCAGTTCGCGGGCGAACAGGTCGGCCTGCAACTCCCGGCGCTCTCGCCGGCCGTAGCCCTCGACCTTCTCCACGCCCGTGGCGGCGGCCTCCACGGCGCGGCTGGGATCGATGTCGCCGTCGACGATGACATCGTCGGGATCGTGCAGGACGGCGTGTCCCAGCTCATGCCCCGCGAGCAGCGCCTTGGCCGTGGCGTCCCCGCGATCCTCGCAGGCGATGGCCGGAAGGGTCGGGTCGTAGAGGCCGCGTCCGCCGCGGAGGTAGGCATCGCCGGGGCGGAGCCAGCTGAGATCGATCTCATGGGCATCGATGGCAGCGACCACGAGATCCAGCGGGCAGAGCGGATCGGCGCCGCCCTCGACCGCAGCCGCGTGAACCTGCGCCGCTTTCAGCCTGACAACCTCGAACCCGTTCACGACGGCGATGTCCTTCTAAAGCGATGCCAGGTGCCGCCTCTGCTCGTCGCTCAGGCCCGAGCTCTCGATGGCCTCGGCCAGCGATTGCTTCTCTCTGGCCTCCGGCTTGACGTCCGATTTGAACCGCGCGTTCGCAGGCACCCGGGCGGGCCCGGCGAGGAAGCGGGCGAGCTCGTCCGGGCCGGTCCCGAGCGCCTCAGCCAAGCGTGCGACGAACGCGGCGCTCAGATCCTCGGCGCGGACGAGCCGGTCCTTGAGCCGCCCGAGAAAGTTCAGGTTGCAGCCGAAGCTGCGCGCCACCCCACGCAATCCCCCGTCGGCCCGTACGGCGAAGGGGTCGATCCCGCTTTCGGCCGTCGCCGCGGCTGAAGCGGTAACGGTTGGGGCGGGGCACGTGGCGGCGGCGCAAGTGGCGTGGGCGCGCTCGAAGGCGGCATCCGCTATGGCGACGAGTGTGTCCGGGTCCTCCCCGATGGCGAGCAGCTCCGCATCGAGCTCCTCGGGAGAGGCCGCCAGGATCCCCTCGATGTAGAGGTCATCCAGGGCATCCAGGAACCTTTCGTCCTTGGTCATCTCTCGGTTCATGATCTCCATCCTTTCGGGTAGCGGAGGGAGAGCGCATTCCTGATGCGCTTCTTCGCGTAGTCGAGATCGCCCTGTGCCAGCCCGGTGCGCTCCCGCAGCGCCTTGCCGGCGAGCTCGTCCCTGAGAGCTTCGAGCACCGCAAGCTCCTTCGGCTGGTCCCGGAACATCTCGAACACCTCCTCGATGATCCTCGCCCTCTCTTGGGCGTCGATGATGGCGTCCTCCGCGCTCCCGGCCTTCGGCATCCCGCCGAGCCGAGCCCGCATATGCGCGTCGACCTTCTCCGCGTCGTCGGTCGAGACCGACCGGTTTTGCTTGTCCCGCTCGTGCGAGGCGAGACTGCGCATCACACCCGCGAGGTAGGCGACGACGTTCAGCTCCCGGTCGCACTGCCTTGTGCCAAGCAGGGTTCGACAGATCGCCTCGTTCAGGAGATCGTCCGGGTTGAGCGTGGTACCCCCGCACAACCGCTTCGCGATGGCGCCCAGTTTCTTGCGGTCGTCGCGCGATAAGCTGCGACAGGCCGCCCCGAATTCCTCCGGGCTGAAGTCATCTCCCACCCGTTCGCCCCCGGCTCGCCTCCGCAGCCGACCGCTCGGCCCATCGTCCGACCGACATCCCCTATGCCCCCCGCCGACATTTTTCAGAATCCGAGCCAGCCAAATTCTGAGACGCGAGCTTGGCCGGCATACCTCGGCAGGATGCCACGGACACGACGGTTTTCAACCTCGGCGAGTGTCTAGCCAAGGAAAGTTTTCATGAACCATTTTCGACACCCCATGGACCTCGATCCCTTCGCCAGCGCGCTCGACGCGGTCATGGCCGACATCGCCATCTCGGTGCAGCTGCCCCCGGGCCTGCACGCGAAGGCTGGCGGGCGCTATGAGGCCATCCGCGATTATGCGGAGCGCCCGGGCAGCCCGTTGAACGGGCGCATCCTGCGGTTCTATCCGCAGGGCAGCATGGCGATCGACGCGACGACGTCGACGCGGGGCACCGACGACGAGTACGACCTCGACATCGTCGCGGCGCTGGATCTCGATCCGCAGTCCGATCCGGACGCGGTGCTCGACCTGCTCTACCGCTCGCTTGAAGGCTACCCGACCAGCCAGAAGGTCGAGCGCCAGACCCGGTGCGTGACCGTGCGCTACGCGGACCGGATGCATGTCGACGTGACCCCGGCGGTGCGCCTGGGATACGGCGCGGAGCGGGTCAGCCACATCTTCCATGCCCACCCGGACCAGCCGGCATCGAAGCACTTCCACGTGCCGATGAACGCCTACGGCTTCGCCGAATGGTACCAAGCCCGCACGCCGCTGGAGCGCCGGTTCGCGGCTGCCTTCAACAAGCGGCTGCACGAGGCCTACGGCATGGAGGTGCGTGCCGATGCGGAGGTCGACGAGATCCTCGACCAAGTTCCCATCATCGTGAAGGCGGTGGCGACGGTCGCCCTGCAGCTGCTCAAGCGCCACCGCAACGTCGCCTATGCCGGCGTCAAGGGGCGCATCCCGCCCTCGGTGATGCTCTCCTGCTTCGCCGGGCACGCCTCCCAGCCGGGCCTGCCTCTCACCGACATGGTGATCCGTCTGGCTCGCGCCGTGGCAAGCTCCCTGCGCGCGGCCAGCAACCGCCGCGAGCGCATCAAGGTCGTCAACCCCGTCCATACGGACGACTGCTTCACCGATCGCTGGCCGGAGAACCTCGCCCAGCAGGACGACTACGCCGCCAAGCTCACGGACCTCGCCGACGGCCTTGCGTGGATCAAGCAGCACGGTTCGAGCCTGGAGGATATCCAGGACTGGCTGCGGGAACGCTTCGGCAGCCACGTGGTCTCTACCTCGGTCCGCCGCTTCAACGACAGGACCGGCCGCGCGGTCCAGTCGGGGCTCCACGCCTACACGCCGCGAGGCGGCCTCTACGTCCCGAGCCGCCCCGCGCTGGTTGGCGTCGGCGCCGTCGCCGCCGCGGCGCCGGTCTCGGCGAGTTCCCACACCTTCCGTGGGGGGCGCCGGTGGTGAGCGTCTTCCCCTCCATCGCCGATCAGGACTGGGCCATCCGGACCTCCTGGCCATCGTTCCGGCTCGTCGAACGCTCAGAGCGGGCGGCGACCTGGCGCGGGACGCTCAAGCCCTTCATGCTCGGCTACGAGGTGCAGGTCTCGTATCGGCTCCCTCTCGTCATCGAGCGCATCGCCCCTCTCCGGCAGCAGCCCGAGGTCCGCGTGATCTCGCCGGCTCTGAAGCGGCAGCCGGGCAACAGCGAGGGCTCGCTGCCGCACGTCTACGTCGACAGGGCCGGCGATCCGATCCTGTGCCTGTTCGATCACGAGACCGGCGAGTGGACCCCGTTCCGCCTGATCGCCGAGACGACCATCCCTTGGGCTCTCGATTGGCTCGGTTGCTACGAGGGCTGGCGCGCGACCGGACAATGGTCCGGGGGCGGCCGGCACGCCGAACCCCCTGCCGCTAAGGAAGCCGGACGATGAGTTACGTACCCCCGCGCCGTTCCGACGGCACCCAGCAGGGCCGCAGGGAGCCCCTGCCCTGGCCCAAGGACCGGCCCTTCCGGATCCTCTCCATCGACGGCGGCGGCATCTGCGGCATCCTCCCGGCAGCGGTGCTCGCCGAGCTTGAGGGCCGCTTCCTTGATGGGCACTCGGTCGCCCGACACTTCGACATGATCGCCGGGACCTCGACCGGCGGCATCATCGCCCTCGCGCTCGCCCACGGCCTGACGGCCCGCGCGATCCGCGACGTTTACGTCGAGCGCGGCGGCAACATCTTCCCGCCGCCGTCGCGCATCGAGCGCCTCACCCGGTTCGTGCGCCAGCGCTACCGCTACGTCTACGAGCGCAAGCCCCTCGAAGACGAACTGCTGCGGATCTTCGGGGAGACGACCTTCGGCGAGGCCAAGACCCGTCTCTGCATCCCCGCCTTCGAGGGATTCCACGGCGAGCCGTTCGTGTTCAAGACGCCTCACCACCCCGCTTATCGGAAGGACCGCTCCGAGCGCATGGTCAAGGTCGCGCTGAGCACCGCGGCCGCCCCGACCTACTTCGAGGCGCTGTCGAACAACGGCTACGTGATGGTCGACGGCGGGCTGTGGTCGAACAATCCGACGATGAACGCGGTGGTCGACGCGCTCGCATGCTTCGACATCGACCGCAGCCAGATCCAGGTGCTCACCCTCGGCTGCGGGGAGACGGCCTTCAAGGTCGACGCGAACAAGACCTCCGGCGGCATGATCCAGTGGCGCGGCGTCATCCAGGCGGCCATGAAGGCGCAGTCGCACAACGCCATCGGACAGGCGGGCCTGCTCATCGGCCGCGACCGGCTCACGCGCATCGACGCGCCCGAGAGCACCAACCCGATCGCGCTGGACGACTATCTGCGCGCGAAGGCGGAGCTGCCGGCCATGGCACGGGTCCTCGTCGAGGGCGCCGGGCGGGAGATCCAGAGGAACTTCCTGGTCGACGAGGTCGAGCCATACATTCCTTGCCCCGTCGCCTGAAGGGCCCCCAACGCGGGCCAAAAATCTGAAAACCCGTCCTGGGCGGCATCACTGCCTAGGACATCAAGGCGGCTGTCGCCCATTCCGGGCTCCGGCGTTCCAGAGGTAGGCGGATGCCCAAAAATATCGTGGTCTTCTCGGACGGCACCGGGCAGGACGGCGGCGTCCGCCCCGAGCAGCATGTCAGCAACGTCTACAAGATGTACCGCGTGTGCAAGGTCGGGCCGGAGAGCGGCATCGACCCGGCCGAGCAGGTTGCCTTCTATGACCCGGGCCTCGGCACCGATATCGGCGCCACGGCGCTGACGGCTCCCGTCAGGTTCGCGCAGAAGATGGCGGCCTCCCTCTCGGGGCGCGGCATCACCACGAACATCGCGGACTGCTACCGATTCATCATCGACCACTACGAGCCGGGTGACCGCATCTACCTGATCGGCTTCAGCCGCGGCGCCTACACGGTCCGCTGCGTGGCGAACTTGCTGATGTACTGCGGCGTCCCGACCACGGGCGACGGCGTGCCGCTCCTGCGCTATCGCAAGATGTCGCGCGACATCGCCCGCGAGGCCGTCGACACGGTTCTGGAGCACGGCGCCGGGCACCCTCGCAAGGATTTCGACGAGGAGCGACGCGAGCTCGCCCGCCGTTTCCGCGAGCGATACGGCTCGACCCATCTGGACGGCACGGCCAAGTCCAACGTCGAACCATACTTCGTCGGTACCTTCGACACGGTGGCGGCGCTGGGCGTCGCCGGTCCCAAGCGCACGCTGATCAAGGCTGGGCTTGTCGCAGCGGTGACCATCCCGCTCGCGGTCTTGATCGCGGTAACCTCCGCCGTCGTCGGGGGCCTCGCGTACCTCTTCGACCGCTCCTTCTGGTGGGCGGACCTGAGCACCTCCGCGGTCCTCGTGACGGCGTCGGCGCTGGCCGCCCTGACGGTGCGCCGTCACTTCGTGGCCAAGAAGACCAAGAAGATCACCGATTGGCCGACAAAGGGGCAGAGCCACAGCCACGTCGCCGAGTGGAAGGGGGAGAACTTCGACCGTCTACTCAGCGCCCAGGTCGGCTACGCACGCGCGGCCATCGCCATCGACGAGCGGCGCAAGGACTTCGACCGCGTGAAGTGGGGGCCCACGGAGGTGCGCCCCCCGCGCGAGCCGGGGACGCCTGACCAATTTCGGCAGTTCTGGTTCGCCGGCAACCACTCCGACATCGGCGGCAGCTACGACGAGACCGAATCCCGCCTGTCCGACATCGCGCTGAAGTGGATGCTGGAGCAGGCCGTCGGGATCCCGGATGGCCTCAAGGTCGACGGGATGCCCCCGGTCGCTGATCCCCGCCACCCAATCGAGGTGATGCAGATCCCGAGGCTGCGACTGCATCCCTCGGCGGCCGGGGTCCAGCACTGCGAGGTCGCCGGCATGCGCGACACGATCGCCGCGCGCGTCTCGGCCTCCTGGATCCCGGGCTTCGTGCGCCGCTGGGCCGAGGGCAAGACCTGGGAGGCCAAGGATCGAGAGATCAAGCCGGACGCGACCGTGCACCCCAGCGTCGCCGATCGGTTCGCGCTGCCCTCCGTCGTGCAGTGCGACGGCGTCGCGCCCTACCGGCCGGCCGCCCTCGCCAAGCACCTCGATTACCAAGGCTGGTACGCCTCGCAGACGACCCCGGCCGCACCGACCGAAGTAACGCGGGCCACCGCGATCGCTTCCTGAAGCCCCATCGGCAGGAGAAAGAGCCATGTCCCCCGAGAAGTTCAAGTCCGAGGTCCAAGCAGCCTACTCGAAGGCCATCGCCAACACGAATTCATGGCGGAGCTACTCAGAGCAATCCCACCGGATTTTCGATGCCGTCGCCGTTTTCGGCCGGGAGGCCGGCGTCGATCTCGTCGAGACGAGCATCGAGGCGATCCTGCAGGAGGCGATCCAGGCTGCTGCGGCCAAGCGTACCTCTCTCTCCCTGGTGCCCGGCAAGGTCGGCAAAGCTGCCTTCGCCGGCATGGTCGAGACCCTCAAGAGCATGACGGGCCTTCCCGTCAGCGAGCGCAACGGCGTGATCACCCTCGCTTGGGCCAAGGACGAGCCCCAGCTGTACTGAACCCTCGCAACTCCCGGACCTACGCGGTCGTCAGGAAAGACGCATGGCCACGATCTTCTTCTCCTACTCGCACAAGGATGAAGCGCTGCGCGACCGGTTGGAGGTCGCCCTCACGACCATGAAGCGCCAGGGCTTGATCGAGACGTGGCACGATCGCCGCCTCAGGGCTGGCGACGACTTCGACACGGGAGTGAGGGCCGAGCTCGAACGGGCTGACGTCATCCTGCTGCTCGTGTCCCCGGACTTCATTGCCTCGGACTACTGCCATGACGTGGAGATGACCCGCGCGATGGAGCGTCACGAGCGCGGGGAAGCCCGCGTCATCCCCGTGATCCTGCGTCCATGCGACTGGCACCCAATGCCGTTCGGCAAGATCCTGGGAGTGCCTCGCGATGGCCTCGCAATCACGCGCTGGCCCGATCTCGACGAAGCCTTCCTCGACGTCGTGAAGTGGATCCGCGCGGCCCTTCCCAAGCCGGGCCCCGCGCCCGCGCCCCCGCGTGGCGTGCCCGGCCCGGAGGCAGCCGCGCCGATCACGGGGCCGAGGTCGAGCAATCTGCGCCTCAAGAAGGTGTTCACCGAAGCGGACCGCGACCGCTTCCTGACGGATGCCTACGAGTACATGGCGCGCTTTTTCCAAGGGTCCCTTGAGGAGCTCCAGGAGCGCAACGAGGGCATCGAGACCAACTTCCGTAGGCTCGACGCAAACCGCTTCACTGCCGTCGTCTACGATCGCGGGCAGGCCGTCTCCCGCTGCAGCGTGGTGCTCGGCGGCATGCTCGGCAAAGGCATCTCCTACTCGGCCAACGACCGGGCGGAGAGCAACTCGTTCAACGAGAACCTGCGGGTCGACGCAGACGACCAGGGCATGTTCCTGCGCTCGCTCGGCATGGCAAGCAGGAGAACGGATGACGAGCGGAAGCTGACCCCCGAAGGTGCCTCCGAACTCTATTGGGAGCTGTTAATCGGCCGATTGCAGGGACGTTGAAATAAAACCTTACGCCCAACAAAGCATTAGATGATAGGGTGTCGCGATTTTTGTACGTGTCAAGTAGCGTGATCCATGACTTTTCACAGTCCTGGGGAGCCTTTGTGATAGGAGAGGCGACAATGATGATGAAGACGGCACAGGAGGCCCTGGCTCAGGGTCGATGCCTTGAGGTGCGGTACGATGGCTATGTCCGCGTCGTTGAGGTCCACGCCTGCGGTTTCACTCGCCAAAACCATGCGGTGATGCGGGTCTGGCAGGTGAGCGGCGGCAGCGTGAGCGGAGAGCGCACCGGCTGGAAAATGCTGCGTCTCGACGAGGCGCTCGCACTGGCAGTGACGGGCGAGGCGTCTGAAGCGCCGAGGCAGGGCTATCGCCGTGGCGACGCGGGCATGGCCCGCATAGTCGCTCAGGTCTGAAATTATCTGTCGATCCTACGAGAGATGCCCGCAAACGCCCGCCGATCGGGTGACCCTACCGAGGAGGCTTCGCCTTGTCGTCCGATTCGAGCCAGCGCGTCGCGGTGTCGAGACCGATCGCGTGGCCCGACATGGCCGCGATACGCAGCTTCACCTTTCCCCAGTGCGCGCTCGACCTGTTGGCGTCGAACGTCCTGCCGTCGCGTGCGGCCCTGGCGCGATCCCGGGCCACCGAGTACGCCGAGCCCCCGAACCGCTTGACCAGATCCCTGGCATCGCGCTCGACAAGATCGCGGCGGACGGCGCGGGCGGCACGAAGGCGGGAGAGCCAGCCGAAAATCACGTCGCGGCCCTGAATCCGTTGAGGCGTTCTTTCTCGCGCGACCCTTCCATCCCGCCCCGTGAAATGATGGCGATCATCTGCTTACCGGCAGGGCCGGCTGCGTCACGACGCCGTCCCTGCTCTCCCATCTCAGCGCCATGGTCCCGGACGGGAATTCGACGCCGCCGTCGATCCAGGCCTCGTCGCCCTGAATGTGGATGCGGAACCCCATGTCCCCGGTCCAGACGGTGACGCTGCCGTCGGCGTGGCAGCGGATTTCCGTGATGAGGTCCCGAAGCTCCTGAGCGGCGGCGGACCGAACGTCGAACCGTTCCTTCTCGGGTAGGTCGCGAGATGCCTCGACGGCCGAGATGATGCCACACCGCGCTTCCGGCGACGACGTCGGCACCGCCGCCCTCGCGGCACGCCGCGCCGCCACAACGGCCTCTTCCGCCTGCGCCAGTTCGGTCTGACGCTGGATCAGCCGCCCGTCCAGCGATGCGCCTTGCTCGATCGCGACGACCAGACGTTCGACGATGGCGGCGGCTTGATCCCGCAGGCGCTCCGCCGTGGCCAGCGCTTCGTTTTCCGGGATGCCGTGTTGTGTCGCTGGTTCGTCCGCGAGCTTCGCCCATGACAGGACCGTCCGCTCCAACGGCAAGTATCGGGGCCTGCTCTCGTTGTCGCACGTCCCGTTGCGGTTGCCCGAGCATCGCAGGCACGGCGTACTCCGCGGCCCCCTGTCGCGGTAGTTCATCGGGCTCTCGCAGGCGTCGCACTTGGCGAGGCCGCCGAACAGGTTGGAGAGGATGGTGCCTCTCCGGCCGCCGGTGTTGCCCTTGCCCTGCCGCGCCACCTTGTCCGAGGCCTTGCGGGCATCTTGCCAGAGTTTGTCCGAGATTACCTTGGGATAGTAATCTTCGATTGGGTCGCCGACGGGGATGCGTTTCTCGATCCTCACCCCATCTACAACCTTGCGCTCAACGGTGCAGGGCTGGAGGCGGCCGATGAGAGCCTCGTTGTCGGTGAACTTGGTCACCGTTCCGCCGTGCCACTCGCGGCCATGTCCCCAGGGCTTCACGCCATCGGCGTTGAGGCGCCGGGCGATCTTGTCGCGACCGATGCCGGAGGCAAGCTCGTGCAGCATGCGCTCGATGAGTTCGACTCGCTTCCGATTGACGATCCATTCCGTTCCATCATCGGACACCGTAAGCCATGACGGACACTTGCGCGTCATCTTCCGACCGCGGTCGGCTCGCTTGCGGACCCAGACACCTCGCAGGGTCTGGACCTTGCGCATGCTCTCCTCGTGAGCACGCGACATCACCGCCAGCGAGATGATGAGCTCGGTCCAGTTCTGGTTGATGCTCTCTTCGCTGTAGATCCGATCGTCGCCGAGCGTCGCAATGACGATGCCGGCCTCCAGGATGTCCATGAACACCCGGAAGGCTCTCATGACGTTGTCGCGCGAGAGACGGTCAAGGTTCTCGACGAGGAGGTAGGACCCCCGGGGGATCTCCCTCGCCTTGACCTTGCGCAGGAACTTCCCGAGCGCACCGCGCTCCACGTTGTCGCGGTCGAAGGCGGAGACGCCGAGGTCGCGAAGGGTCTCGTCGAGATCGAGGTCGTGCTGCGCGACGAAGCGGTCCCGCAGCTCGATCTGGCGGGTTTCGCCGTCTCCCTTGAGCTGCTTCTCCGAGGACAGGCGGATGTAGGAGTAAGCCTTGATGCGCGGCATGACCGAAACCCTGGACCCAAGGATCGTGCCGGTCAACCTTCCTCATACGACGACGTGATAGATGCCGGCCGCCCGCAGGGCGTCGTTGGTGGGCTGGTCGATGAGGCCGCGCTTGCCGGTGACGAGGGCCGCCGCCACCGCGCCGGCTTGGGTGATGCCGTCCTGGCCGCCATTGGATTCGGCGATGCGGCGGGTGAGCGCGTTGCGGGCCTCGTCCAGGCCGGCGGCGAGCCTCAAGCCCAGCGGCGCCGGCTCGGGCGGCGGCTTGACCGCGGCCTGGCCGAGGAGCGAGCCGACGGCGCCGATGCCGCGAAAGTACGCATCGCGTGCGAAGTCGTAGCCGCCCGGCCGGGCCGGCTCCGGCGGCGGGAGCAGGCGCGCCTTGGCCTCGATGTAGTCGCCGGGCTTGAGGCCGTCGGCGCGGCGATACGAGACCCGCACCCGGGCCGGGCGCTCGGAGACCGGCATCTCGCCGAGCCGCACGACCCGCACCACGAGCCGTGCGCCCTCCTCGCGCTCCTCCAGCGCCTCGACGAAGCCATGAAGCGGCGCGATCACCGTGCGGGCGAGCGCCGGCGCGGCGACGCTGGCCGTCCGATAGGCCGCGGCGCCGAAGCCGAGAAAAACGAAGGACAGGGCCAGGAGCAGGGCCGGCGCCACCGCCCGGGCCCGCAGCGCGACAGCCGCCCCGGCGAGCGCGGCCCCGGTGCCGAGCGGCGCGGCGAGGAAGACCGGGCCGTCCGCCACGGTGAGGAACAGCAGCGCGCCGGCCCCGAAGGCGACGGCGAGCCAGGGAAACAGCCGGCGCTGCGCGGCTTCCGTCGCGAGCCCGGCGGAGAACCAGGAGCCGAGCGCCGGCAGCAGCAGCACGGGCGCCGGCAGCGCGCGGAAACCGCGCACCAAGAGCCCCGTCCCCGCGCCCGGCCCCGCCATCCCGCGCCCCGACCCGACGAGGCTGCGCCCAACCGCCGCTGATCCCGCCGCCAAATCCCTCGCAGCGACAGGACGGCCCGGAAAGCGGTTTCTTAACGGCTCGTCTCGCGCATGCTACAGGACCCGGCGCCGGCGGGTCGACTCAGCCGACCCTGCCCTAACGGCCCCGGCCACACCGTTTTTTCGCTCTCACCCGGTTCTCGTCGCGCATGTCCTCCGTCGTCACCCGCTTTGCCCCGTCGCCCACGGGCTTCCTCCACATCGGCGGGGGTCGCACGGCGTTGTTCAACTGGCTCTACGCCCGCCGGCACGGCGGCCGGATGCTCCTGCGCATCGAGGACACCGACCGCGAGCGCTCGACGCAAGCCGCCATCGACGCGATCCTCGACGGGCTGAACTGGCTCGGCCTCGATTGGGACGGCGACGTCGTCTACCAGTTCGCCCGCGCAGCCCGGCACCGCGAGGTGGCGGAGGGGCTGCTCGCCGCCGGCCGGGCCTATCACTGCTACGCCACGCCGGACGAACTGACCGAGATGCGCGAGGCGGCGCGCCGCGAGGGCAAGCCGATCCGCTACGACGGCCGCTGGCGCGACCGCGACCCCGCGGAGGCGCCCGCCGGCGTCAAGCCGGTGATCCGCCTGCGCGCGCCCACCGACGGCGAGACCGTGGTCGAGGATGCGGTCCAGGGCCGGGTGGTCTGGCAGAACAAGGACCTCGACGACCTCGTCCTGCTGCGTTCGGACGGCACGCCGACCTACATGCTGGCGGTGGTCGTCGACGACCACGACATGGGCGTCACCCACGTCATCCGCGGCGACGACCACCTCACCAACGCGGCGCGCCAGACCCAGATCTATCAGGCGCTCGGCTGGGACGTGCCGAACATGTCGCACATCCCGCTGATCCACGGGCCGGACGGGGCGAAGCTGTCCAAGCGCCACGGCGCGCTCGGCGTCGATGCCTATCGCGACCTCGGCTACCTGCCGTCGGCTTTGCGCAACTACCTCGTGCGCCTCGGCTGGAGCCACGGCGACCAGGAGATCTTTTCCACCGAGGAGATGATCGCCGCCTTCGACCTCGCCCAGGTCGGGCGCTCGCCGGCCCGGTTCGACTTCGCCAAGCTCGAGAGCCTGAACGGGCACTACATCCGCTCGTCCTCGAACGAGGCGCTGGTGGAGGCGATCGAGGCGATCCTGCCGACGCAAGGGTCGCGCTGGAGCCTCTCCGCCCCCCTCGATGCGGCCCTGCGCGAAAAATTCATCGCCGCGATGCCGGGGCTGAAGGAGCGGGCCAAGACCCTGATCGAGCTCGTCGACAGCGCCTATTACCTCTACGCGCCGCGCCCGCTGGTTCTCGACGAGAAGGCGGCCGGCCTCCTCGGCAATGGCGGGCGCGAGCGGCTGGCCGGGGCGCTGCCCCATCTCGAGGCACTGAACGAGTGGACCGCCGCCTCGACCGAGGGGGCGGTGCGCCACTTCGCCGAGAGCGCCGGGGTCAAGCTCGGGCAGGTGGCCCAGCCGCTGCGGGCCGCGCTCACCGGCCGGGCGACCTCGCCGCCGCTCTTCGACGTGATGGCGGTGCTCGGCCGCGACGAAAGCCTGGAGCGCCTGCGCGCGCAGGCAGCCTGAGGCACAACCGAACCGCGCACCCCCGCGAATCTGCGCGCGCGGGGGTGATTCGATCGCCCATGAACAGAAACTGAATTCTGTCACCCGGGCGGGGGGCCGCGGTTGATGCCGGTGCGTCGATCCGCTAACCCGGTCGGCGAGTGAGCACCCGCAGCAAAGTCGCCGCCCTGCCCCGGGGGCCGCGGTCGAGGCGCCAACGCTCAGTCACGTTGATGGAAAGGGTCCGCAACCCCATGAGCCTCCCCACCAGCACCCTCACGGTGAACGGCCGCGCGATCGAGATGCCCACGAAGGCCGGCACGATCGGCCCGAGCGTCATCGACATCAGCAAGCTCTACGCGCAGACCGGCCAGTTCACCTACGACCCGGGCTTCACCTCGACCGCCTCGTGCGAGTCGAAGATCACCTACATCGACGGTGACGAGGGCGTGCTCCTGTACCGGGGCTACCCGATCGAGCAGCTGGCCGAGCACGGCGACTTCCTCGAGACCTGCTACCTGCTGCTGTACGGCGAGCTGCCGACCGCCGCCCAGAAGGCCGATTTCGACTACCGCGTCACGCGCCATACCATGGTGCATGATCAGATGAACCGGTTCTTCCAGGGCTTCCGCCGCGACGCCCACCCGATGGCCGTCATGGTGGCCTCGGTCGGCGCGCTCTCGGCCTTCTACCACGACTCGACCGACATCACGGACGAGAAGCAGCGCATGATCGCCTCCATGCGCATGATCGCCAAGATGCCGACGCTCGCGGCCATGGCGTACAAGTACACGATCGGTCAGCCCTTCGTGTATCCGAAGAATGACCTCGACTACACCTCGAACTTCCTGCGGATGTGCTTCGCGGTGCCGTGCGAGGAGTATCAGCCGAACCCCGTGCTGTCGCGCGCGCTCGACCGGATCTTCATCCTGCACGCCGACCACGAGCAGAACGCCTCGACCTCGACGGTGCGCCTGGCCGGCTCCTCGGGCGCCAACCCCTTCGCCTGCATCGCCGCCGGCATCGCCTGCCTGTGGGGCCCCGCCCATGGCGGCGCCAACGAGGCGGCGCTGAAGATGCTGGCCGAGATCGGCACCCCTGAGCGCGTCGGCGAGTACGTCGCCAAGGCCAAGGACAAGAACGATCCCTTCCGCCTGATGGGCTTCGGTCACCGGGTCTACAAGAACTACGACCCGCGCGCCCGCATCATGCAGAAGACCACCCACGAGGTGCTGAGCGAGCTCGGCATCAAGGACGATCCGCTGCTCGACGTCGCGATGGAGCTGGAGCAGATCGCCCTCAAGGACGAGTACTTCATCGAGAAGAAGCTCTACCCGAACATCGACTTCTACTCGGGCATCACCCTGAAGGCGATGGGCTTCCCGACCTCGATGTTCACGGTGCTGTTCGCGCTCGCCCGCACCGTCGGCTGGATCAGCCAGTGGGCCGAGATGATCGAGGACCCGTCCCAGAAGATCGGCCGTCCGCGCCAGCTCTATACCGGCGCCCCCAAGCGGGATTACGTGACGGTGGCTCAGCGCGGCTGAGATTGTAGTTCAAGGAAATGAGAGCGGGCGGCACGCGAGTGCCGCCCGTTTCTTTTTGGACTGTCATACCATCGCGCTTTCGCATCGACGTGTCGATGCGAAAGCGTCCGGCGCATCAGCGCCGGCGCCCGTTCGGGCTTAGCCGCGCCTTCGAACGAGTCCGTTCGAAGGCGCGGCGGTATCAATCGGCAGCGCGCCAAAATTGGCAAATCGTTTCATGGGAACAAGATCCGGTGCGCAGCAACATCAGATCTTTAATTATCGCATTACTCATTACTCTAGATAATCTGACAATATTAACATTGATTTTATATCTAAAACCTGCCAAAGTTGATGATATAGATCTCTCCGAGCTCCGGGTGCTCGACAACTCCTTCAAAAGCACCGCCGGGACAACACACGGGTAGACGGCTCTTCGCCAACATGACGGCATCTGGTTCGATAAAAAGTACACCTTCCGCCAATTCGATCGGTAGGGTGTGTTTTGTTTTTTCGAAAAAATCCTTTTCTCTTCTCTCTCTCCACGCCTGTAGATCTGACGGCCTGCGAAATGCATAAACATTTGATGCAGTAAAATGCTCGCCGATCTCTATACTCTTTCTGCATCCCCCAAGATTGGCGAAGCCACATCCCGGCCCACGAGGCCAATCCTCGGCAGCCGCAGGTGAGGCGCCGTAAATAGCCGCAATCAGCAGAATTGAAATCGTTTTTAACATCGTCAAAGCATTCGGTTGAGCGAATACGGACGCAGACTCTCAGGAAGGCCAGCACCCGACACTATATCGAACAGCCGCTGCCCCGGGCAGCCACACAAAGGACCGGACTAAACAGATTTCGACGCCCAAGAGCGTGCGGAAGGCGTACCGAGTTCCACGACTGCACCACCCCTGCCCTCCTCCCCGCAAGGGGGAGGAGACGAAGATCATCCTGAAGCCGTGGGGGCCGGCTACGCCGGCACCTTACCGCCCAGCTCGTCCTCGATATGCGCCCGCACGATGGCGTCGAAGTCGGGCTCGGCCTTGAAGCCGAGCTCCAGCGCGCGCCGCGCGTCGAAAGTGCGGGGCCAGCCGGAGACGATGCGCTCGATCGTCGGATCGGGCTCGCGGCGGATACGGGCGACGGCGGAATCGCCGGCGGCGCGGCGCAGGGCCTCGATCTGCTCGGCCACGGTGGCGCCGACGCCCGGCATGGTCAGGTTGCGGCGGTCGCCGAGGCGCTTGGTGTCGATCGTCGCGGCGTGGAGCAGGAAGCCGACCGCCGAGCGCGGCGAGGCGTGCCAGTGGCGGACCTGGTCGGAGACCGGCAGCACCGCCTCCTGGCCGGCCAGCGGCTCGCGGATGATGCCGGAGAAGAAGCCGGAGGCCGCCTTGTTGGGCTTGCCCGGCCGCACGCAGATGGTCGGCAGGCGGATGCCGACGCCGTCGAAGATGCCGCGGCGCGAATAGTCGGAGAGCAGCAACTCGCCGATCGCCTTCTGGGTGCCGTAGCTGGTGAGCGGCGCCGTCAGGTATTCGTCGGGGATCGGGTCCGGCATCGGTGCGCCGAACACCGCGACCGACGAGGTGAAGACGAAGCGGGGCTTGTACCCCTCGCCGATCGCCCGCACGGCGTCGTAGAGGCGGCGGGTGCCGTCGAGGTTGATCCGGTAGCCCTTGTCGAAATCGGCCTCGGCCTCGCCCGACACGATGGCGGCGAGGTGGAAGATCACGTCCGGCCGTCCGGCGACCAGGCGCTCGGCCTCGCCGGGATCGGAGAAGTCGGAAGCCGAGAGCGAGACCGGGATCGTGGTGCCGGCGGGTGCCTCGGGCGGCACCACGTCGTGCAGGGTCAGGCGCGAGATGGTCTCGCCGCCCAGGCTTCCGTCCTTGACCAGGCGGTCGAGGAGCTTGCGGCCGACCATGCCGGCGGCGCCGAGGATGAGGATATGCATGGGATAAAACTCCTGCGCCGTCGGATCAGAGCGTGAAGCCGCCGTCGGCGACGTGGGTCTGGCCGGTGGTGAAGCGGGACTCGTCCGAGGCGAGGTAGACGGCGAGCAGGGCCATCTCCTCCGGCGTGCCGAGCCGGCCCATCGGCTGGCGGTCGATGAAGGCCTGGCGGGCGGCCTCGACCGAGGTCTTGTTCATCTCCGCGAGCGCCGCGATGCGCTCGTCGAGGGAGGGCGACTGGATCGTGCCGGGGCAGATCGCGTTCGCCCGCACGCCGCTGCGGATGAAGTCCCGCGCCACCGCCTTGGTGAGGCCCACCACCGCCGCCTTCGAGGCGCCATAGACGTAGCGGTTCGGCGCCGTCGCATCGGCGCCGACGGCCGACGCGATGTTGACGATCGAGCCGTTGC
Organism: Methylobacterium currus; assembly: GCF_003058325.1. Lineage (NCBI taxonomy): Bacteria > Pseudomonadati > Pseudomonadota > Alphaproteobacteria > Hyphomicrobiales > Methylobacteriaceae > Methylobacterium > Methylobacterium currus. The sequence continues at coordinate 2,863,347 of NZ_CP028843.1, read as the reverse complement.
CGCGCTCCAGCATGCCTGGCAGGAAGGCCCGGATGGTGCGGTGCATCGAGCGCACGTTGAGATCGAAGGCCAGATCCCACTCGGCATCGGTGCAGTCGAGGATGGTGCCGTGGTGGACGAAGCCCGCGGCATTCACCAGCACGTCGACCGGCCCGGCCCCCTTCGCGAATTCCGCCACCGCCGCGTCCGAGCGCACGTCGAGGGAGGAAGCCTGCGCCCCCTTGAGTCCCTCGAGCTTGCCCGCGTCGAGATCGGTCGCCAGCACCTCCGCGCCCTCGGCCAGGAAGGCCGCCGCGATGGCGCGGCCGATCCCCTGGCCCGCCGCCGTCACGACCGCGCGCTTGCCCGTCAGCCGTCCCGCCATACTGTCCTCCCGTGCGTGTCCTGCCCCGCTCGCCGGCGGGGCTTGTCCGTGAACCGTGCCGCCTCAGGCGAGGCGCTTGGGCGTTCCCGCCGTCAGGCGAGGATCTTGAGCATGTGGACCAGACGCCGGTCCGGCAGATCCTCGACCCGCTCGGTGGCGTAGCCCCGTCGCGCGTACCAGTCGATGTTCCGCACGAGCTTGTCCCCGGTGTAGAGCCGGAGGACCGACAGGTCGAGGTCCTGCGCCCGGGCTTCGGCCGCCGCCAGCAGGGCATTGCCGAGGCCGCTACCCTGGTGCGCCGGGTCGACCGACACGCTCCAGATCATCAGGTGATCGGGCGTCGGATCGAGGATCAGGGCACCGGCGAGCCTGCCGTCATGGTCGGGCAACCAGACCTCGTAGCGCGCCAGCACCTCGGCGGCGGGCGTGAGGAGCGGCACCGGCTCGACGCCGAGGAGCGGGCGGTTCGGCGCGTAGGCCGCCGCCTGCAGGGCCGCGAGGGCAGCCTCGTCGGCGATGGTCGCCCGGCGTAAGGGTGTGCCCGGGATCGTCGCCCGGTTCAGCGCACCGAGGCGCAAGGACTGGCCGCCCTCCGACAAATGGGCCGGATCGAGCCAGCGGTCGAAGCCCTGGCGGATCTGCGGCCACTCGCCATCCAGCATCGAGAACCAGGCCGTGTCCCGGTTGCGGCCCTTGACGATCACCGCCTGCCGAAACAGCCCCTCGTAGGCGAAGCCCAGGCGCTCGGCCGCTTTCCGCGAGGGCGCGTTGAGGGCGTTGCATTTCCACTCGTAGCGGCGATAGCCGAGATCGAAGACGTAACCGGCCATGAGCCGCATCGCCTCGGTGGCGCCGGGCGTGCGCTGGAGCGCCGGGGTGTACAGGATGTTGCCGACCTCGATCACCCGGTTCGCCCGGTCGATCCGCATCAGGGAGGCGTGGCCGATCGCCTGGCCCGTGCGGGCGTCCAGGATGGCGTAGAAGAGCGGATCGGCCGAAGCCTCGCAGGCCGTCAGATAGGCCTGGAAACTCTCGCGGTCGTCGAACGGGCCGGCCGCCATGTATTGCCACAGCGCCTCCCTGCCGGGACCGACCGCGCCCTCGGCGAGGGCGGTGCCGTGAGCCTGCGCGTCGAGGGGCACGACCGTGACGTGGCGCCCCTCCAGGCGCACCCGCTCCGGGGCGGGGGCCGGGGCGGTGACGGCGACGGGCCGGCCGATCGGCAGGCCGGTGACGGGATCGCGGTCGGGGTTCATGCGCCGCCCCGCTCCTTCAGGTCGTTGCGGAAGAAGCCGTTGATCTCGGAAAAGCTCACCGAGCCGTCGAAGCCGCCGAAGCTGCCCTCGTCGTGGATGCGCCGGGCGGCGCGGATGAAGCCGGTCCAGGCCGCCCGCGCCAGCGACGAGCCGACGCTGATCCGGCGCACGCCCAAACCCTCGAGATCGGCGACCTTGAGGCCCGGATTGGTGCTCATCAGGATGTTGACCGGCACCGGCGCGAGCGCATCCACCAGGGTACGGATCTCCTCGCGCCGCTTCGGGCCCGGCGCGTAGACGACATCCGCCCCCGCCTCCGCATAGGCCTGGAGCCGGCGGATCGCCTCGGGCAGCGGCTCGGCATGGCCGGTGAGGTAGCACTCGGCCCGGCCGGTCAGCACCACGTCGGCGCCGGAGGCGTCGATCGCCGCCCGGGCGGCGCGGATACGCTCCACGCCCTCCGTGATCTCGTAGAGCGGCCGGTCGGGATTTCCGGTGGCGTCCTCGATCGACAGGCCGGCGACGCCGGTGCCCAAGCAGGCCGCGACGTTGCGGGCGACGCCCTCGGGATCGTGCGCGTAGCCGGATTCGAAATCGGCATTCACCGGCAGGTCGGTGGCCGCGACGATCTCGGCGATGTGGGCGAGCATCGCGTCGAGCGGCACCGCCCAGTCGGTGTCCGGCAGGGCGCGGGTGAAGGCGAAGCCGGAGCTGGTGGTGGCGAGCGCCGGAAACCCCATCGCCGCGAGGTAGCGGGCCGTGCCGATGTCCCAGGGATTCGGCATCACGAAGCAGCCGCCCTCGTGGAGCCGCCGGAAGGCGGCGCGGCGCGCGGCGGGGTCGGTCATCGGGATCGTCTCGCGGGAATCGGGGCGCCAGCCTTTCATAGGGCGCGGCCCGCTGTAAACCGGTCGTCGCCCCGCTCCGGTTATCTCTCACGCCGCGACGGCGCAGCCGCGAGGGGTGAGGACGGCGCCCGGAACCATCATGGGAGCCCGTTAGGCGGCGCGCACCGAGGCGATGAAGGACGCGACCTCGCTCCCGAGACGGTCGGACTGGCGCGCCAGCGCGGAGGCCGAGGCCAGCACCTCGGCGGCGGCGGCACCGGCCTCCTCGGAATCCTGGGCGACGCCCGAAATGGTGCGCGTCACCTCGCCGGTGCCGGTCGAGGCCTGCGCCACGTTGCGGGCGATCTCCTGCATGGCTTCGCCCTGTTGCGCGACGGCGCCGGCGATCGCGGCGGCGCCCCCGTCGATCTCCCGGATGCGCGCCGTGACCGTCCCGATCGCCGCCACGGCGCGGGCCGTCGCGGCCTGGATCTGCGCGATCTGGCCGCCGACCTCCTCCGTCGCCCGCGCGGTCTGAGCGGCGAGCTCCTTGACCTCGGCGGCGACCACCGCGAAGCCGCGGCCGGCCTCGCCGGCCCGCGCCGCCTCGATCGTGGCATTCAGCGCCAGGAGGTTGGTCTGCCCGGCGATGCTGGCGATCAATCCGACCACGTCGCCGATCCGGGACGCGGCCCCGTCGAGGGCCTGGACGAGGGCGCCGGCCTCGTCGGTCTCGACCACGGCCCGCCGCGCGAGGTCGGCCGAGTCCCGCACCTGACCGCCGATCACCGCCACCGAGGCGCCGACCTGCTCGGCCGCCGCGGAGACCGCCTCGACATTCTGCGCCGTCTCCTCGGCCGCCGCCGCCACGGCGGCGGAGCGCTCCGCCGTCCCGGACGCGATGGCGCTCATGCCGCGGGCGGTCTCCTGGAGGGCGCTCGCCGAGGCGAAGACCGTGGCGACCACGGCGCCGACCGCCTGCTCGAACCGGTCGGCCATGTCCTGGAACGCCGCCCGGCGCTCCGCCTCGCTGCGCGCCCGCTGCGCCGCCTGCTCGGCGACGAGGGCCGCGTTCTCGACCATCGTGCGGTGGAACACCGCGAAGGCCCGCCCGATGGCGCCGATCTCGTCCTGGCGCCGGGAGGCCGGCACGGTGACCGAGAGGTCGCCGCCGGCGACGCGCCCCATCGCCGCCGCCAGCTGGGTCAGCGGACCGGAGATGCGCTGGCCGACCCACCAGGACAGGCCGGCGGCGCACAGGACGACGAAGCCGATGCAGCCGAGGATCAGCCGGCCGGTCCAGTCCCGCGAGGCGGAGACCGCTCCTTGCGCGCGGGCCCGCTCCTCCTCGGCGGCCTGCGCGACCGCGGCGAGGCGGGGCGCGAGGCGCGCATAGATCGTCGCGAGGTCGTCCGCCTCCTCCTTCAGGCTGCCGGCGCCGACCAGATAGGCCATGAAGCCGTCCCGGTAGCGCCCGACGAGGTCGCCGATCTCCTCCCTGTCGGCCGGGCTCAGGCTCGTGCTCTTCAGGGCCTCGACGAACTCCGTCGCCCGCTCCCGCAGCGCGTCGCCGTAAGCGTCGTCGCCCCGCAGCATGAAGTCCTTCTCGTGCCGGCGCATCATCAGCATCAGCACCGCGAGGCGCGGCTCGTCGATCCGGGCGAGGCGCGTCTCGACGTCGTGGATGGCCGTGCGCAGACGTCCCTGCAGCCCGTCCTTCTCGGTGAAGCCGAGGGTGCGCTGCGCGGCCGCGACGTTCTGGAAACGCGTGGCGTAGATGTTGAGGCCGGCCCGCAACGCCTCCGCCGCCTTGAGCGGCGCATCGTCCGGCAGGGGGGCGACCTGCCGCTCGATCTCCTCCAGGCGCTCGGCGGCCTTGGTCAGCAGGGCCTCGCGCTCGCCGATCAGCGTGTCCTTCCGGTGCAGCAGGAAGTCGGTCTCGATCTGATGGGCCTTGAGGAGATCGTCGGCGAAGACCGTGATCCGGGCCGCGAGATCGGCGGCATGATCGGCGCTCGCCTGAAGCCGCTCCTGGCTCCACGAGCCCCAGCCGAAGACGATCCCTAACAGCAGGACACCGCCGACGCCGAGGACGGCGATCTGTGCGCGCAGGCCGATGCTGGGAAACCGGGGCTTCATCGGATGGCCTATCAGAGAGACGAGGCCAATTTGTTAGCCGGCGGAGCCTTAAGATCCGGTGTGATTTGACCATGTCGGCCACATAACCGTTACATGGCGCGAAGAACTAACATCCTGCACTGCAAAACGCTGGGTCAAGGCGGTGGACGGCGTCGCACGCGTGCCCTGGACCTCCCGGAAACAGCAAGGCCCAGGATCTCCGCGCTCCCGCGGGGAGATCCTGGGCCTTGCTGCCCTCGCCCCGGACCGTCACGGGCCCGGGGCGACCGGGATCAGTGGTTGTCCCGCGGCACGCCGTACGTCTGGGCGATGCGCTGGAAGGCTTCCGAGCCCTTGAGGATCATGCCCTCGGAGAGCTGGTCGACCATCGCGCGCTGGATCGCCTGCCAGGGGGTCTGGCTCGCCGGATAGGGGTAGCCGCCCCGGGCGCTCAGGTCCTCGCGGCGCCGCCGGATCTCCTCCTCGGGGAGCAGGATGTCGGCGGTGCGCTTGTTGAGGTCGATCCGGACCCGGTCGCCGTTCTGGAGCAGGGCGAGGCCGCCGCCGGCCGCCGCTTCGGGTGAGGCGTTGAGGATCGAGGGCGTGCCCGAGGTGCCGGACTGGCGCCCGTCGCCGATGCAGGGCAGCGAGAGCACGCCCCTGCGGATCAGCTCGCCCGGGGGCTGCATGTTCACCACCTCGGCCGCGCCCGGATAGCCGATCGGCCCGGCGCCGCGCATGATCAGCACCGTGTGCTCGTCGATCCCGAGGGCCGGGTCGTCGATGCGGTGGTGGTAATCCTCCGGCCCGTCGAACACCACGACCTTGCCCTCGAAGGCGTAGGGATCGTCCGGGTTGGCGAGGTAGCGGTCGTAGAACTCGCGGCTGATCACGCTGGTCTTCATGATCGCGGAGTCGAACAGCGAGCCCTTGAGGTTGAGGAAGCCGGCGCGCTCGCGCATGGGCTCGCCATAGGGCTTGATGACGTCGCGGTCCCAGGTCTTGGCGCCCTCGCAATTCTCCGCCACCGTGCGGCCGTTGCAGGTCAGCGCGTCGGCGTGGAGCTTGCCGGCCTCCAGGAGCTCGGCCATCACCGCCGGCAGGCCGCCGGCGCGGTAATATTCCTCGCCGAGATACTGGCCGGCGGGCTGCATATTGACGAGGAGCGGGATGTCGTAGCCGACCCGCTCCCAGTCGTCGCAGCTGAGCGGCACGCCGATCAGCTTGGCGATGGCATTGATGTGGATCGGCGCGTTGGTCGAGCCGCCGATGGCGGTGTTGGCGACGATGGCGTTCTCGAACGCCTCGCGGGTGAGGATGTCGGAGGGCTTCAGGTCCTCCCACACCATCTCGACGATGCGCTGGCCGGTGGCGTAGGCGGCCTGGCCGCGCTCGCGGTAGGGCGCGGGAATCGCCGCCGAGCCGGGCAGCGCCATGCCGAGCGCTTCCGCCAGCGCGTTCATGGTCGAGGCGGTGCCCATCGTGTTGCAGTGGCCGTCCGACGGCGCCGAGGAGGCCACGATGTCGAGGAACTGCTGGTAGTCGATGTCGCCGGCGGCGTGGCGCTCGCGGGCCTTCCACACGATGGTGCCCGAGCCCGTGCGCTCGCCGCGGCTCCAGCCGTTCAGCATCGGGCCGACATTGAGCGAGATGGTCGGGATGTTCACGGTGGCGGCCGCCATCAGGCAGGCCGGCATGGTCTTGTCGCAGCCGGTGAGCAGCACGACGCCGTCGAGGGGATAGCCGTACAGCACCTCGACCAGGGACAGGTAGGCGAGGTTGCGGTCGAGCGAGGCGGTCGGCCGCTTGCCGGTCTCCTGGATCGGGTGGCACGGGAACTCGAAGGCCACGCCGCCCGCCGCCGTGATGCCCTCGCGCACGCGCTTGGCGAGCTCGAGGTGGTGGCGGTTGCAGGGCGACAGGTCCGAGCCGGTCTGCGCGATGCCGATGAGCGGCTTGCCGCCACGCAGCTCCCCTACCGTGAGGCCGAAATTGAGGTAGCGCTCGAGGTAGAGCGCCGTCATGCCCGGGTTGTCCGGGTTGTCGAACCAGAGGCGCGAGCGCAGGCGGCTGGCATCGATGCGAGGGCGCGGCGTCTGGGCCATGGCGGGGTCGTCCTTCCCGAATCCGTTCTTGTCGAGAACCGTTCGCGGGAACCTATGGACCCGGCCGGTGCAGGAAGGCAACACCGACGCGCGCATGTCCGGCGCCTCCGCGGCTGCGACCCCGGAGGCCCAAAGTTTATCGCGCCGGTGCTGTCGCAACGCCGGCGAGCGGTGCTATGAGGCCGGTTGAACCGTACCGCTCGACATATCTCGGGGGAGCCGCCGATGAGCCAAGAGAAGACGTCCAACCCGCTCGTGCCGATCGCCATCGTGGTGGCGATCCCGGTCGTCGTCTGCCTGATCCTGATGCTCACCGACGAGGGCATCGAGCGCTCGCTGCTCTGGGCGGCGATCAAGACCGGCATCATCCTGACCGTCCTCGGCGGCGCGATCTCGTTCGGCGTCAGCCGGCTCGCCGAGCGCAACACGTCGCGCTGACCGGTCCGTCCCGACGGCACCGGAAGGCCGCGGGACGACAAGGCGGGGCCTCTCACGCCCCGCCCGGACGCCATCGAGGAAACGAGAGACCGCCATGCCCGCCATCGTTCCCGCCTTCTCGCGCATCGGGGAGGAGAACGCCTTCGCGGTGCTCGCCCGCGCCACGGCCCTGGCCCAGGCCGGCCGCGACGTGATCAATCTCGGCATCGGCCAGCCCGACATGCCGACCCCGCCCCACGTGGTCGAGGCGGCGGTGAAGGCCCTCCAGGACGGGCACCACGGCTACACCCCGGCGGTCGGCATCCTCCCCTTACGCGAGGCGGTGGCCCGCGACCTCGACCGGCGCCTCGGCGTCCAGGTCTCGCCCGACAGCGTGATGATCGTCCCGGGCGGCAAGGTCACCATGTTCATGGCGATCCTGATGTTCGGCGAGCCGGGGGCCGAGATCCTGTATCCGGATCCGGGTTTCCCGATCTACCGCTCGATGATCGAGTTCACCGGCGCCACGCCGGTACCGGTGCCGATCCGTGAGGAGAACGGCTTCGCCTTCTCGGCCGAGGAGAGCTTAAGCCTCATCACCCCGCGCACCCGCCTGCTGATCCTCAATTCTCCCGCCAACCCGACCGGCGGCGTGACTCCGAAAGCCGAGATCGACAAGTTGGTCGCCGGCCTCGCGGCGCATCCCGACGTCGCGATCCTGTCGGACGAGATCTACGGCACGATGACGTATGACGGCGAGCGCCACCACACGCTGCTCGCCTATCCGGAGATCCGCGACCGGCTGATCTATCTCGACGGTGCCTCGAAGACCTACGCGATGACCGGCTGGCGCCTCGGCTGGTCGGTCTGGCCGGCGCCGCTCTACGATGCGGCCCGCAAGCTCGCGGTGAACTCCTTCTCCTGCGTCAATGCCGCCACGCAATGGGCCGGCATCGCGGCCCTCGACGGGCCGCAGGATTGCGTCGCCGCGATGATGGCCGAGTTCGACCGCCGCCGCCTGCTGGTGGTCGAAGGGCTGAACCGGCTGCCGGGCGTCTCCTGCATCACCCCGAAGGGCGCCTTCTACGCCTTCCCGAACATCGCCGGCACCGGCTGGAAGGCCAAGGCGCTCGCCTCGGCGCTGCTGGAGGAGGCCGGCGTCGCGACGATCGGCGGGCCGGATTTCGGCGTGCATGGCGAGGGCTACCTGCGCCTGTCCTACGCCAACTCGGCCGAGAACATCGCCCGGGCGCTGGAGCGGATCGGCGCGTTCCTGGAGGGGAACCGGCGCTGAGCGGCGCCACCCGTCACCCCACCGTCAGCACGATCTTGCCGCGGAGATGCCCGCTCGCGGCGCGCTCATGCGCCCGGGCAGCCTCCGCGAGCGGAAAGGTGCTGTCGATCGCGACGCAAACCGCGCCCACATCCAGAAGGCGACCGAGTTCCGCCAACTGCGCGCCATTGGAGCGGACCTGGGCCATCGATACGGTGATGCCCCGCTCCCTCGCCTCCTGGGCATCCTGGAAGCCGAGAAAGACCGGAAACAAGGCGCCGCCGCGCTTCAGCGTGCGCAGGAACCGGCCGGTGGAGGGACCGCCGACCGTATCGAGGACGAGGTCGAGATCGCGCGCCATCGTCTCGGGCGCGGTCGCGGTGTAGTCGATGATGTCGTCGGCGCCGATCTCGCGCAGGAAGGCCTGGTGGCGGCCGGACGCCACCGCGGTCACCCGCGCGCCCCGCCACTTGGCGAGCTGTACCGCGAGATGGCCGACGCCGCCGGCGGCCCCGTTGATCAGGATCGACCGGCCTTCCAGCGGCACCGGGCGATGCGGCACCGTCTGGAACGGATTCGGCGCGTCATGCCCGAGCGCGATCAGGTACTGCCAAGCGGTCAGGCCCGCCATCGGCGCCCCGGCGGCCTGGACGAAGTCGAGGCCGCCGGGCTTCCGCGCCAGGTCGGAAGCCGGTGCGGCGACGTATTCGGCGTAGGCCGCGCTGTCGCCGAAGCTCGGGAAGCGGATCATCCCGAACACCGCGTCGCCGACCGTGAAGCCCCGCACGTCGTCGGCGACCGCCGCGACGATGCCGGATACGTCCGACCCCACGATCACCGGCAGCGTCACCGGCGGGTTGAAGCCCGGCACTGCCGTGTAGCCATCGCGCAGGTACCAGTCGGGCGGATTGACGCCGGCCGCCAGCACCCGGACCAGCACCTCGCCCGGCCCCAAGCGCGGCAGCGGCACGTCCTCGTAGCGCAGCACCTCGGGACCTCCGAACGCGTGCAGCCGCACCGCCTTCATCGTGGTCGTCATCGGCCTTCTCTCCGTGGGCTTTCTCCGCCGTGCCAGATCGGCTAGCCTATCCGGAGCGGTGATCCGAATAAACGGATCGCCGCTCCGTTTGTCAAGAAGGGTCCATGCGCGCCGACGCCCGGAAGAATTACGAGCAGCTCCTCTCGGCCGCCCGCGCGGTGGTGACCGAGCAGGGCGTGGATGCCTCGCTGCGCGACGTCGCCCGCCGCGCCGAGGTCGGGCTCGGCACGCTCTATCGGCACTTTCCGACCCGCGAGGCGCTGCTCGAAGCGTTGCTGCGTACGAGTTTCGACGCGCTGACCACACGGGCGGACATTCTCGAAGCCTCGCTCCCGCCGGCCAAGGCGCTGACGACCTGGCTGCGGGAGACGGTCGGTATCGCGCGCGAGTACCGCGGCGTCCTGGCGACGATGGCGGCCGCGATCGCCGATCCGGCCTCGCCGCTGCACGAATCCTGCGTGACGATGCGGGCTTCGGGCACGCGTCTGCTTCAGGCGGCCCAGGCGGCGGGCACGGCGCGGGCCGACATGGACGGCGCCGACCTTTTCGCGCTCGTCGGCGCGCTCGCCTGGCTCGGCGACCAGCCCGCTTTCGCGCCGCGGACCGACCACCTGTTCACGCTCATTGCGGGGGCGATCCTGACGGGGCCGACGGAGAAGCTGAGGGTCGTGGACGCCGCCCTGGCCCGTGGGATCGCCGACGCCGAGGCGGGACGGGGAGTGCCGGTTGCGGAGGCTTTCGCCCGTATCCGCGCCGTGCTGGCGGAAGAGGGGAGCGGCTCCTGCGGATGAGGGGCCGCCCGATCGATCGTCGATCCGCTCGATGGCGCCGATGCCGACCGCGTCATCCCGGGCTCGGGCCAAGCGATGCCGGAACGACGATGGAAGTCACCCCCTGACGGAGCCGCTCGGGCAGGCCCTCACATCACCCCGTACACATCATAGACCGGCCCCTCCGGCAGCCGCTGCCCCACCCCGACGGCGATCAGCCTGGTGAGCCAGGCGAGGTCCGGCGCTCCGGTCTCGAAGCGCAGGGCCGTGCGGAAGTAGTACTGGTCCGGTGCCACCGCCTCGCCGCGGCCGAGGCGGGCCAGCACCTCGGGCGGGCCGGCGCGCAGGCCGGCATACTGGCAGTAGACGAGCCCGCCGCCGGCCGCCCGGAAGGTCAGGCGCACGTCGAGATGCGTCGTGCCGTCGGGCTCGACCCGCAGCCAGTCGCCGGCCGGGGCGGGCAGCACCTCGCCGGCGAGGCGCGGACCCGCGACGGTGCCGCCGGTGACCGGCACGACCCGCAGGTCGGTGCCGCGGGAGGGCCCGATGCCTTGCGGCGCGCCGACCGTGAGGCTGATGCGGAACAGAAACTCGGTGCGGAGCGGCAGCGGCGCGTCCATGCGGTCTTCTCCGATTCTCTCGCGTTCTATCGCGCGATATCCTCCACCGCCCGGCGCGCCGCGTCGAGGTCCGGCGGGTCGATGCGGCGGTAGCGGGCCTGGACGAGGCCGAATACCCCGAAGGCGGCGAGGCCCGCCGCCGTGAGGCCGAGGAGCACCCAGCCATAGGGCTCGCCCCGCAGGGCCTGGAGGGCGCCGCCGAGGCCCTTGACCTCGCTCGACCGGCTGGCGATCGCCGCCGCGATCAGGAAGCCGCCGATCAGCCCGAAGGTGAGCGCCCGCGCGGCATAGCCGAAGCGGCCGACGTGACGCACCCAGTCGCGGGCGTCATGGGGCACGGACAGGCGCTTGCACACGTCGCCCTTCCACGCCTTCAGCGCGAAGGCGAGGCCGGCGCCGATCACGATGAGGCCAACCGCGCCGACGAGCCACTGGCCGAAGGGCTGCTGCAACAGCCAGGCGGTCCAGTCCCGCGCGCCCTGATCCTCGGACTGGCGGGCCGTGCCGCGCCCGAGCGCCGCCAGCATCATCGAGAGGCCGAGGCCGCCATAGGTGACGCCGCTGACGAGGTGGCCGGCCCGGGTCGCCAGCCCCTTGGCCGAGCGGCCGTAGCCGTCGGCATCGGTGAGCGCCTCGACCACCCGCCAGAGCGCGAAGGCGGCGAGGCCGAACGCCACGAGGCCGAGGAGAATCCAGCCGAAGGGCCGCTCCAGCAGGATCAGGAGCGCGCTGCGGCTGCCCCCCGTCTGGCCGCCGACGCCGATCGCCGCCAGCACGGCGAGGCCGCCGACGAGGCAGTAGGTGACCCCGCGGGCGCCGTAGCCGAGGCGGGCGAGCAGTTCGAGGGCTTGCCGGCCGCTTGGATGCCCGGATCCTCGGCGCATGGGAGTCTCCGGTCAGGCTGCGAGGCCGGATTCGACCCGGGCCACCGCCGTCTCGTCGAGGTCGAGGGCCTCGGCCAGCTGGCGCAGGAAGGTGCGCTCCTGCATCGTGTCGGGGTCGATGGCGAGGCGGGCCGCAGCATAGATCCGGGCGCCCGCCCCGGGATCCTGTACCCGGTCGGCGATCTCGTCGATCGTCGCCGGGTCCTCCAGCTCGCGGGCAAGCCATTGCCGGCCGGCGAGGTCGAGGCCGGATTCGGCGACCGCCGCGTCGAGCCGCTCGCGCTCGCGGGCATCGATCAGCCCGTCGGCAGCCGACGCCGCCACCATGATGCGCAGGCAGAGCGTCGCCTCGTCGTCGCTCAGCGCCCCGGCATCGAAGGGTTTCCCGGACGGTTGCGTGCCCGTCCCCGGCCCCGCAGTCGCGTCGGCTTGCGTCGCCCGCAGGGCGAGCCCGGCGATCAGCGCCAGCCCGCCGAGGGCCGCGGAGGCCGCGAGCCCGCCGCGGCGACTCCGCACCAGGGCGTCCAGCACCCGTTTCACTTCGGCCATCGCGCCCTCCCGTCCGACTCGCTTCTTTGCCGACAACGGTCTCGCCCGGCTCCGGTTCGAGCAGGACGGATCGATCGCTGCGGATCGATCGCCGCGCCGGTTGCCCTGCCACGCTCGGCGCGCCATCTCTCCGGCCATGCTCCTCGCCCTGGCCTGGCTCGCGCGCACGCTCGTGCTCGCGCTCATCCTCCTGTTCCTGCTGCCGCTCGCCGCCCACGCCCTGTGGTGGTGGAGCCGCGACGACCTCGCCCCCGACTGGACCACCGCCGACTGGTCGAGCGCCCGGCTCCTGCCCGCCGCCACGGCCGCGCCGGAGGCGAGCGTGCGGATCTACGCTGCCCGGGTCGGACGCTGGCGGGGCATCTTCGCCCATCACACCTGGATCGTCGTCAAGGAGGCGGGCGCGTCGCGCTACACCCGCTACGACGTCGTCGGGTGGGGCCTGCCGGTGCGCAAGGACGCCTACGCGGCCGATGCGCGCTGGTTCGGCAACCCGCCGCAGGTGGTGCTCGCCCTCGACGGCGAGGCGGCGGCGCGGGCCGTGCCGCGCATCCACGCGGCGGTCGCAGCCTATCCGTATGCCAAGGCCGGCAGCTACAGCGCCTGGCCGGGGCCGAACTCCAACACCTTCGTGGCCCACGTGCTGCGGGCGGTGCCGGACCTCGCGGTGGCGCTGCCACCGACGGCCCTCGGCAAGGATTTTTCGGAGCGCCTGATCGCCCGGACGCCGAGCCGCACCGGTTTGCAGCTCTCGGCCCGCGGCTATCTCGGCCTCACCCTCGGCTGGGTCGAGGGGATCGAGGTGAACATCCTCGGCGCGGTGGCGGGACTCGACCTGCGCCGCCCGGCCCTGAAGCTGCCGGGCTGGGGCCGCATCGGCATGGATCCGGCCGGTGCGACCGAGACCCTGATCGCCCCGACGGCGCGGAGCTGAGCGGGATCCTCACGGCCCGGCCGGGCCGCGCACGCCCCCCCGAAACCTGGCCATTCGGCAGCATCAGGTTGCGAGCCGCCGCCGCGAGACCCGGAGCCCCGTGATCAGGCCGGTCTCCCCGCGCCGCTGGTGGCGGATGGTGCGGGAGAGGGGGCGCACCCACGGGTCGCCGGCCTGGCCCACGGCCTGATCGACCATCCGCACGGCGCCGGCATGGTGGCGGCTCACCAGGGCCGAGAAGGCGCTGCGGAGAAGCCCGGGCAGGGCGGCGCGCCAAACCGTGGCGTCTGCGAAGGGCCGGACGAGCATCGTGACGGATCGCTCCTGCGCGAGGTCCTTCCTCACCCCATCCGTGACGGGTCCTGCGCGCCACGACGGCCTACGTTGCGCCTTCGCATCGATGTGCGGATCCGAGGATCATCGGAACGCCGGCCGTGAACCAAACCATGGTGCGGTGCGTTGAGACTGGCCCCGAGGTTCGCACTGCCCCATGTCCAGCTCCCGATTCGTCAAGGCCGACGCGGCCCCTTCCCCGCTTGCCGGCTCGTTCGCCCCGGTCCTCACCGGCGTCTCGCGCGGGCTGCAGGACCTGTTTCCGCCGGTCGAGCTGCCGCTCGCCGCGCGGGAAGCGCATCAGGACGAGCGGGACGCCGTGGCCCCGGTGCTGCGGTCGCGCCCGGTTCCGGAGCCGCGGCTGGCCTGAGAGCCTGTTCGATGGATCTTTCTCCACTTCCATCCCCTCCCGGTCATCCCGGGGCCGCGTAGCGAAAGCCGGGATCCCTCAGCGCTGACGACTCAGGAAGAGGCGGAAGGCTTTCCGCTCGGTCTTGCGCCGTCGGCAGTCATGGATCCGGGCTCTCGCGTTTCGGCGAGCGTCGGGATGACGAGGAGGGTATCGGTTCGGTTGGCCAACTCGAACAGGCTCTCGGATGAGGGCGCAGGTGGGAGAACCAATCGGAGCGAGGCATCCGCTCGGCGTCCGACCCGCGCGGGTCACCGGGCCGGTGAGCAGCCGAAGCGTCGGTTCCGCGCAAGCGACCGCGAAGCTGGCCCTCACGGCTCGTGTGCGAACATCTCGTCGAAGGAATAGCCGGAGCCGCGAACGGTGCGGATCGGGTCGGCGTCGCGGCCGCGGTTGATCGCCTTGCGCAGGCGGCCGATATGCACGTCGACGGTGCGCTCGTCGATATAGACGTCGTGGCCCCAGACCCCGTCGAGAAGCTGCTCGCGCGAGAAGACCCTTCCTGGGCTCTGCATCAGGAATTCGAGCAGCTTGAACTCGGTCGGGCCGAGATGCAGCTCGCGCCCGTCGCGGCGGACGCGGTGGCTGACCCGGTCGAGCTCGATGTCGCCGGCGACCAGGAGGTCGGCGACGTGGGCGGGCTTGGACCGGCGCAGGAGCGCCCGCACCCGCGCCAGAAGCTCGGGCACCGAGAACGGCTTGACGATGTAGTCGTCGGCGCCGGTGGCCAGGCCCCGCACCCGGTCGCCCTCCTCGCCCCGCGCCGTCAGCATGATGACCGGCAGCCGCTCGGTCTCGCGGCGGGCGCGGATGCGCCGGCACAATTCGATGCCGGACAGGCCCGGCATCATCCAGTCGAGGAGGACGAGGTCGGGCACCTGCTCGCGCAGGCGGATATCCGCCTCGTCGCCCCGGGCGACGGCGTCGACCTCGAAGCCCTCGGCCTCGAGGTTGTAGCGCAGGAGGAGGGTCAGCGCCTCCTCGTCCTCGACGATCAGGATACGGGTACTCATGCGGGGCACTTCGGGCAGGGGGCCGGAGGGTGGCCCGGGCCGGGGTCGAGCCCGGGCGCGGGCCGACCCGTCAGGCCTCCGGCTGGGGATCGAGGGTGGCGAAGCTCGAGCCGTCGTTCTTGGGACGGTCGGTCGGCAGCGTCTCGCCGGTGGCGAGATAGTGGATGGTCTCGGCGATGTTGGTGGTGTGGTCGCCGATGCGCTCGACGTTCTTGGCGCAGAACAGGAGGTGCGTGCAGAACGTGATGTTGCGCGGATCCTCCATCATGTAGGTCAGGAGCTCGCGGAACAGCGAGGTGTAGAGCGCGTCGATGCCGCCGTCCCGGGCCCAGACGTCGAGGGCGGCGACGGTGTCCTGGGTGGCGTAGGCGTCGAGCACGTCCTTGAGCTGGCCCTGGACCAGCTCGTTCATGTGCTCCACGCCGACGACGACTTTCTGCAGCTGGACCTGGTCGGCGATGGCGACGACGCGCTTGGCGACGTTCTTGGCGAGGTCGCCGATGCGCTCGAGATCGCCCGAGACGCGGATCGCCGAGATCGTCTCGCGCAGGTCCACCGCCATCGGCTGGCGCTTGGCGATGAGGAGGATGGCCTTCTCCTCGATCTCGCGCTGCAGCCCGTCGAGGCGCTGGTCGACGGCGATCACCGCCTGGGCGAGGGCGGCGTCGCGGCGCAGGAGCGCCTGGCCGGAATCGGCCACCATCTTCTCGGCGATGCCGCCCATCTCGGCGATGCTGCGCCGCAGGTTCTGCAGCTCCTGATCGTAGGAGGTGACGATGTGGCTCGACATGAGGGGTGACTCCCCGCGATGAGGTGGAGCTTACGGTCAGCACCGGCCCGGGCCGGGCCGGCGCAACGAGGCGTCGGGTCTCAGCCGAACCGGCCGGTGATGTAGTCCTGAGTCTGGCGCTTCGACGGGTTCATGAACAGCCGGTTGGTCGGCCCGAACTCGATCAGCTCGCCGAGATACATGAAGGCGGTGAACTGCGAGATGCGCGCCGCCTGCTGCATGTTGTGGGTGACGATGGCGATGGTGAACTCGGTCCGCAGCTGCTCGATCAGCTCCTCGATGCGGCCGGTCGAGATCGGGTCGAGGGCCGAGGTCGGCTCGTCGAACAGGATCACTTCCGGGCGCTGCGCCACCGTGCGGGCGATGCAGAGGCGCTGCTGCTGGCCGCCGGACAGGCCCATGCCGGACTGCTTGAGCTTGTCCTTCACCTCGTCCCACAGCGCGCCCTTGCGCAGGGCCTCCTCGACGCGGTTGTCGAGGTCGGCCTTGCCGAGGCGCTCGTAGAGCCGGATGCCGAACGCGATGTTGTCGTAGATCGACATCGGGAACGGGGTCGGCTTCTGGAACACCATGCCGACCCGGGCGCGCAGCTCGTTGAGGTCGATCGACGGATCCAGGATGTTGCGGCCGTCGAGCAGGATCTGCCCCTCGGCGCGCTGGTCCGGATAGAGGCTGTAGATGCGGTTGAAGGTCCGCAGCAGGGTAGACTTGCCGCAGCCCGACGGCCCGATCAGCGCCGTGACCTGGCGGTCGAGGAAGTTGAGGTTGATGTTCTTCAACCCCTTGAAGTCGCCGTAGTAGAAGCTCAGGTCCTTGACGGCGAGGCGGATCGGGGCGGACTCGTCGGCCGTGCTCTGGCCCACGACCGGCACGGCGGTGGCGGTGGCGCTCATCGGGTTGTCTCCAAGCAGGGTATGACGGTCAGCGCCCCTTCGGGCCGCTCAGGACGAGGCGGGCCACGATCGACAGGCCCAGGATGGTGACGGTGATGAGGAGCGCGCCGGCCCAGGCCAGCTGGCGCCAGTTCTCGTAAGGAGACAACGCGAACTGGTAGATCATCACCGGCAGGTTCGCGACGCCGCCCATCAGGTTGGGGCTGAACCAGGAATTGTTGTTGAGCGCGGTGAAGAGCAGCGGCGCGGTCTCGCCGGCGATGCGGGCGAGCGCGAGGAGCACGCCGGTGACGATGCCGGACTGCGCCGCCCGCCAGGTGACGCTGCGGATCACGATCGACAACGGGGCGCCGAGCGCCGCGCCGGCCTCGCGCAGGGTGCCGGGCACCAGGCGCAGCATGTCCTCGGTGGTGCGCACGATCACCGGCGTCGCGATGATGGCGAGCGCCACGCCGCCGGCCCAGCCCGAATAGCCGCCCATCGGCCGCACCATCAGGGTGTAGACGAACAGGCCGATCAGGATCGAGGGCGCCGAGAGCAGGATGTCGTTGAGGAAGCGGATCATGTCGGCGAGCTTCGAGGTGCGGCCGTACTCGGCGAGGTAGGTCCCGGCCAGCACGCCGACGGGCGTGGCCACCGCGATGCCGAGCGCCGTCATCACCAGGCTGCCGAGGATCGCGTTGGCGATGCCGCCGCCCTCGGAGCCGGGGCCGGGGGTGACCTGGGTGAACAGGGCCGGCGTGAAGCCGCGCACGCCCTCGATGATGAGCATCAGCAGGATCGAGCCGAGCACCACCGCGCCGAGCGCGGTCGCGACGGTGCAGGACACGATCAGGAGCTTGTCGGCGGTGCGGCGGCCGGCGCGGACCCGGCCCCATTCCTGCGGGGCGGGAGCGGCGGGGGCGGAGCCCTGGACCGCGGCGGGGGAGGCGTTCATCGGGAGGTGTCCTGCGATGATCTTGAGACGATCTTGGGATCAGGCCACCTTCGCGCGGCGCACCAGCAGCCGGGCGATGATGAGCACGATGAAGGTGACGACGAACAGGATGCAGCCGAGCGCCATCAGCGAGCTGAGCTGCAGGCCGTCGGCCTCGTTGAACTCGTTGGCGATGCGCGAGGCGATGGTCGAGCCCGGATCGAAGATCGAGGCCGAGAGGCGGTTGGCGTTGCCGATCACGAAGGTGACCGCCATCGTCTCGCCGAGCGCGCGGCCGAGGCCCAGCATGATCGCCCCGATGATCGAGACCGAGGCCTGCGGGATCAGGACGTGGCGCACGACCTCCCAGGTGGTGCAGCCGATGCCGTAGGCGCTCTCGCGCAGGACGGTCGGGATCTGGTCCAGCATGTCGCGGGTGATCGAGGCGACGAAGGGCACGATCATGATCGCCAGGATGATGCCGGCGGTGAGGACGCCGACGCCGGAGGGCACCTGGGCATAGAACAGGCTGCCGACGATCGGCATGCCCTCGACGACGTTCGAGACCGGGATCTGCACGAAGCGCGCGAAGAGCGGCGCGAAGATGAACAGGCCCCACATGCCGTAGATGATGCTCGGCACCGCGGCGAGCAGCTCGATCGTCATCGAGACCGGGCGGCGGGCCCAGCCGGGGCAGAGCTGGGTCAGGTAGATCGCGATGCCGAGCGAGATCGGCACGCCGATGACGAGGGCGAGCAGCGCCGACACGAGGGTGCCGATGATGGCGACGAGCGCGCCGTATTCCTCGCGCCCGACATTCCAGGCGCTGGAGACGAGGAAGCCCGGGCCGAAGGCCTGGAAGGCGGGCCAGCCGCCATAGGCGATCGAGGCGAGGATGCCGGCGAGCACCAGCAGCACGAGCAGCGCCGACGCGAGGGCGGCGGCGCGGAAGATGCGGTCGCCCACGGGGCTTGGGGGGGCGCGGCGGGCGATTTCGGGCCTCGCCGCCACAGCGACGTTCTCAGACAACGCGACCATCCGGGTTTCCCTTGGAGTGAGCGGCCTCTAGCGCGCTCGGCGGATCGAGGCGAGTCGGACGCGATCCGGCGGGCGGCGGGATCTCGGCTTTCCTCAAGCGCCGCGCGGGCCCGGGAGCGGCGAGGCCGGGCGCGGTCGCCCGGCCTCGCCGCATCCTGCGCCGGCGGAAGTGGGAGAGCGGGATTCCCGCCCTCCCGGTTCTAGAGGGTCGGACCGACCGGGTTACATGCCGAGGACGGGCTTGCCGTCCTTGCCGACGACCGTCTTCCACTCGTCCTCGACCTGGCCCACGACCTTGTCGGGCAGCGGCACGTAGTCGAGATCGGAGGCCATCTTGTCGCCGCTCTTGTAGGCCCAGCGGAAGAACTTCAGCACCTCGGCGGTGCGGGCCGCGTCGGCCGGGTTCTTGTGGACCAGGATGAAGGTCGCGGCGGTGATCGGCCAGGCCTTGGCGCCCGCCTGGTTGGTCAGCGAGATGCCGAAGCCGGGAGCGGCCTTCCAGTCGGCGTTGGCGGCGGCGGCCTGGAAGGCCTCGTCGCCCGGCAGCGGGAACTGGCCGTCCTTGTTCTGGATCAGGGCGACCGGCAGGTTGTTCTGCTTGGCGTAGGCGTACTCGACGTAGCCGATGGCGTTCGGGACCTGCTTGACGACGGCGGTGACGCCCTCGTTGCCCTTGCCGCCCTGGCCGGTCGGCCAGCTGACCGTGGTCGAGGCGCCGAGCTCGGACTTCCAGGCCGGCGACACGTCCGACAGGTAGGTGGTGAAGATGTTGGTGGTGCCGGACGCGTCCGACCGGTAGACCGCGGTGATCGGCGCGTCGGGGAGCTTCACGCCCTCGTTGAGCTTGGCGATCTTCGGGTCCGACCACTTCTTGATCTTGCCCTGGTAGATCTCGGCCAGGACCTCGCCGGTGAGCTTGACCTCGCCGGTCTTCACGCCCTGGATGTTCACCACCGGGACGACGCCGCCCATCACGGTCGGGAACTGGACCAGGCCGTCCTTGTCGAGGGTCGCGCCCTTCAGCGGCGCGTCGGTGGCGCCGAAATCGACGGTCTTGGCCTGGATCTGCTTGATGCCGCCGCCCGATCCGATCGACTGGTAGTTCAGGCCGTTGCCGGTCTCCTTGCGGTAGGCCTCGGCCCACTTGGAATAGACCGGGAACGGGAAGGTGGCGCCGGCACCGGTGATGTCGAGGGCGAGCGCCGAGGTGGCGATCTGGGCGGTCGCGAGCCCGATGGCGAGCGCGTAGGAGAAGGGCTTCACTGGTATCTCTCCGTGTTCGGATCGGTCCGGCATGATGCAGGAGCGTTATCGCTGGCCCGCATCCTGCGCGTCGACGGCCGGTGAGGACGCGACCGGTTTCCCCGGACTGCGCCGATCATGTCCCGATCGTTGCCGGGGCCTCCGCCGCGCCGCGAGGGATAAGCCCGGTGCGACGCCGGCCCTATGACGATTGCATGACGCTTAGATGACAAGCGCGGGCCGGATGCGACGTTCCAGGCCTCTCATGCGTTGGGAAGCGGAAAGACGCCGGCTCTCGCGAGCCGCGACCATGCCGACAGGACGAGCCGTTGTGCACAACCTCAACACGACAGAGCGAGATCGAGCCCAGGGAGGCCGCGGGGCCGATCGCCCCGACGATCCCGGGCGCCGGGAGCTGATGGCCCTCCACGCCGAACGGACGGAGCTGGAGCAGCGCCTCGCCAGGGCCGAGCAGGAGCGCCTCTACCTCACCGATCCGGCCGCCGCCGCCGCCGCGCAAGGAGAGGAGGCCGCCCTGCTGGCGGAGCTCGACCGTCTCATGACCCGCATCCGTGCGGCCGAGTACCGGAGCCAGCCCGGCGCCCGCACCTGGTAGGCGCCGGCACGCGACGAGCGCGGGACCGCGACCGCGGAAACCTGGTCGCAGGCGTCCGGTCCCGGGAACCTGGGCAGTACGAAGCCGTTGCCCCTCGCGACCTGGGCCATCGGCCCGGGCGCCGCACGGCCGCGCGGCCGGCGGAGTGACGGGAGCGGCGGCGATGCGGTGCGAGGACGTGCGGATCGGGGGTGCGGCACGCGACCGGATGCGGCGCTGCTGAACCGTCCTTCCGCCCGCGGCGATGCGCGCATCGACAGGCGCGCGGCGCGCCCCACTTCCCCTTCCAGGAAGCTCCGGCGGGGTATTTATGAAAGCGGCCCGTCAGAGTGCCGCCGCCCCGCCCTCCCCGCTTCAGAACGTGAGAGTCGCATGGCGTCCACCGACAATCCCATCCTCAACCGCGAATCCAAGCCCGGCCTGTCCCCGACCGTCCAGCGCCATCTCGGCCACCAGCTGCGCGCGGCCTATGCGCCGCTCGAGACCGCTGCGACGCCGGACGTCTTTCTCGCCCTGATCGAGAAGCTGGAGGCGGCGCTCGCCGCCCAGGGGCGCACCGTCGAGCCGGAATTCCGCGAGGGGATGCTGGCGGCCCTGTCCTCCTTGCGCGCCTTCGCGCTCTCGCTCACCAACAACGCCGCCCGGGCGGATGATCTCGTCCAGGACACGATCCTGCGCGCCTGGCAGAACCAGCACCGCTTCCAGCCCGGCACCAACCTGAACGCCTGGCTGTTCACCATCCTGCGCAACGCCTTCTACTCCGAGCAGCGCAAGCGGATGCGCGAGGTGCAGGACGAGGACGGCTCCTACGCGGCGCGCCTGTTCACCGCCCCCGACCAAGGCCACCGCCTCGACGTGCAGGACCTGCGCGCCGGCCTCGCGAAGCTGCCGCCGGACCAGCGCGAGGCGCTGATCCTGGTGGGCGCCGAGGGCCTGTCCTATGAGGAGGTGGCGGGCATCTGCGGCGTGGCGATCGGCACGATCAAGAGCCGCGTCAACCGCGCCCGCAACCGCCTGGCCGAGCTCCTCGGCTACGGGGACGACGACCTGACCGGCGACCGGATGATGCAATCGGCCATGGGCGAGGGCGTCTGAGGGCGAGGGCGTCTGAGGGCGAGGGCGTCTGAGGGCGAGGGCGTCTGAGGGCGAGGGCGTCCGAGGGCGAGGGCGTCCGAGGGCGAGGGCGTCCGAGACCACATCGTCCGCGGCGGCGTTCGGCGCCGTCGCATCTCACGCTCCGATGACAGCGCCCGCGGCGATCCCGCGGGCGCTTCGCGTACCGCCCTCAGCGGCGGTTGTGGAGCAGCCAGCCGAAGACGTAGCCGATCGCACCCGCCATCAGCAGCGCCGCAAGGTGATGATCGCCGACCTGGCGGGCCACCGCCCGGTCGGCGCGCCGGTAATAGTCGCGCCCGGTCTCGCGGGCCTGATCGATCGAGTCCGGCGCGGCATCGGCGAGGCCGCGCACCGCATCCCTCACCTGGTCCTTGGCCTGGCCGTACACGCTGCGGGCCGCCCCCGCCGCCTGGTCGGCGAGGCCCTGCGCCTGGGTGCCGGCATCGCCGGTCCATTCGCCGACCCGCTGCTGCACCTTGCCGCCGAGCTCTTGGCCGGCGCCAGTGATCCGGTCGGAATCCATCGCGTCTCTCCTTCATGGCGGGCGGTCCGCACGCCGCCGCTTGCCTCTTCAACGCGCCGGAGGCGCAAACGGCTTCCCGGCCCGCGGACGCCGCGTCCCAGGCCGCCACATCGAGGCACGGGAGACGCCCGGCCGGGACACCGGAACGGCGAATCGCCCGGTCAGCGGTGTCGAGTCATGAATTTGTTAACTCAGCGCTTTTCCGCAGTTGCGCGAGGCCGGGGCGAACCGTTAACTGCCGTTAACCTTTGGTGAGGCATCCCGTGAACTCGACCCCGACCGCGTCCGGCGGCGCTCGTATGCGCGCCCTCGCCCGCATGCTGGCTTTTGGCGCGCTGATCGGACTCGGGGGCGTGGGCGCCGGAACCACCCTGGTGCATGCCGCGGACGATGCCGGCGTGCTCGATTTCCTGCTCGGCGACGTGCCGCGCAGTCTGGGCCTGCCGGCGCGGGCCCCGCGGCCGGCAGCGTCCTCGTTGCGCGAGCGGCGGGTGCGCTGGACGAGCCGGCCGGCCAATGCCGCGCTCCCCCGTCCGCGCTGGACCGATCCGGCGCCGCGCCTGCAGACCACGGGACCGAAGCCCTCCTCCTTCCGCCAGACCCGCGAGCCGGTCTCCGGCCTGAGCCGCCACGGCGGTGCCGGCAGCCATGCCCGCACCGTCTGCGTTCGCACCTGCGATGGCTACATGTTCCCGCTGGCGAATCTCGGATCAGAGGACGCGGCCCCTGCGCAGGAGCAGGCCTGCGCGGCGGCCTGCCCCGGAGCGGAGACCGCCCTCTACACGGTGCGGGCCGGCGAGGAGCTCGACCAGGCCGTGGGCCGGAACGGCAAGCCCTATCGCAGCCTCGCGGCGGCCTTCGCCTATCGGAGCCGGCTGGTGGGGAGCTGCTCGTGCAACCCGGGCGCGGGCGGCTATGCCCGGCTCCTCCTGCGCGACGCGACACTCCGGCCCGGCGACGCGGTGGCGGGTGCGGCCGGGGCGCAGGTCTTCGCCGGCCGCGACCGAGGGGGCGAGGCCCGCTACGTCGATTTCCGCCGCGCCGCGATGATCTCCGCGCGCGAGCGGCGCGAGCTCGACCGCACCCTCGACGTGAGCCGCCTGGAGCGGGTGCGGGCGGAGTTCCGCCGCTCGCTGGCCGCCGAGCACCGGGGCGGGTTCGGACGCCTGCGCTATGCCTCGGGCGTCACCGGCTTCGCCGAGGTCGTCAGCGACGCGAGCGCCGCCCCGATCCGGATCGTCGAGCCCTCCCCCTATCGCTGATCGGCCAGGCTCGCGGGGAGTCTGTTGCGGGCCGGAGACAGGGGCCGTCTTCCGGGGGACTGCGCCCTCGCGGCGCTTGCGATTCACAGGCTCCCGAGACGACACTGACTCCGTCGAGGCCTTCGCCCGGCTCCCTCCCGCATCGTCGTTCGCCATGTCGCCCGCGCTCGAGAATCGTCTGTTGCCGTACCGCGAAGTCGCGGCCGTGTTCGTGAGTTCCGGCCTGTTCTTCGCAGGCCTGCTGTGCTGGGCGTTGATGGCTGGGTGACGCCGGGACGACGCGGGCAAGGGGGTCCCGGATCGGCCCCCTCGACAGGGGGGAGCGCGGCCGCTAACCCGGATGCGTCGTGAACGCCGCATCAGGAGGCCGTCCGGTGAGCGAGTCCGAGGCGCCCGAGGCGGCGCCCACCTTCCTGCGCGAGGCCCCGGCGAGCGGCCGGACCGAGGCGGTGTCGCCGCTGATCCGGCGGCTGGTCTGCCCGAATGCCGGGCCCTTCACCCAGAGCGGCACCTGCACCTATCTGGTCGGGCACGGCCGCGTGGCGGTGATCGATCCCGGCCCGGACCATCCAGAGCACCGGGCGGCCCTGCTCGCCGCCCTCGACGGCGAGAGGGTCGAGGCGATCCTCGTCACCCATACCCACCGCGACCACTCCCCCGGTGCCCGCCCGCTCGCGGCCGCGACCGGCGCCCCCATCCTCGGCTGCGGCCCGCACCGCCCGGCCCGTGCGGTGCGCGGACCTGAGCAGGGGCGGCTCGACGCGGCCGGCGATGCCGACCACCGGCCGGACCGCGAGCTGGCCGAGGGCGAGAGCGTCTCAGGCCCGGGCTGGACCCTGACGGCGCTCGCCACCCCCGGCCACACCATGAACCACCTCGCCTTCTCGCTGCCCGAGGAGGACACCCTGTTCTCGGGCGACCACGTCATGGCCTGGTCGACCAGCATCGTGGCGCCGCCGGACGGGTCGATGGGCGCCTACATGGCCTCCCTCGACAAGCTGCGCGGGCGGTCCGAGAGCGTGTACTGGCCCGGCCATGGCGGCCCGGTGCGGGAGCCGCAGCGCTTCGTGCGCGGCCTCCTGAGCCACCGCCGCGCCCGCGAGACCGGCATCCTGGAGCGGCTGGGCGCGGGCGAGCGCACCATCCCGGGCCTCGTCGCCGCGCTCTATTCCGGCCTCGACCCGATGCTGCGGCCGGCCGCGGCGCTGTCGGTCTTCGCCCACTTGGAAGACCTGGTGGAGCGCGGGCGGGTGGCGACGGACGGACCTCCGGCGCTCGATGCGGAGTACCGGGTCGTCTGAAAGCCCTCCCAGGACTCTCCGCCGGCCCCGACACCCTCCGACGTCATCCCGGGTTTTCGCCTTCGGCCAGCCCCGGGATGACGTCCAAGGGCCGTCGGCTCGGAGGCTTGCTCGATTCGGGCCACGGTCGAGCAGGCCCGGCGCACGCGCCCCTACTTCACCGCCAGCGCCAGGTTCCCGATCTCATCCAGATAAGCCCGGATGTGATCGGCGTTCTGGCCGAAATCGCGGTCGCCGAAGCGGGTGGCGGAGCGCAGGTCGATGCGGGTGCCGTCGGCCCGCGGATGCAGCCGCACGGTGACGTCGTAGGGCAGGCCGAGGAGGCGCGAGCGCACCACCGCCTCGATGCGGCCGTTCCCGGCCCGGCCGCCGGGCTTGTAGGATTCGACCACCTGCCACTTGCGGTTCTGCGCCGCCTTCATGGCGAGCGCGAAGGCCTCGTCGGGGCCGAGATCGAGGGTCAGCGGGGCGATCTGCGGATAGGCCTCGCGCTGCAAGGCCCGGGCGGCGGGGGCGGAATCGCGCGGCAGCCGCCAGCCTCGGGCCTCCCAGGCGGCGCGGGAGCGCGAGAAGGCCGGCGGATTCTCGATATCGGTCGAAACGTCGGTGAGCGGCGGCAGCATCACGCCGCGGGCCGCCATATAGGCCGGGTAGGCCAGGACCAGAACCGCGAGCAGCAGGCCGCCGACCGCGATCCCGAGGCCCCGCGCCCCCTCGCGCCAGATCCGCACGAAGGCGGCGACGGCGAGCAGCACCGCCAGCGCCGCGAGCCCGACCCCGGAGCCGAGGGCCGCCAGGGCCGCATCGGTCTGGGCCCGCGGGTCGCGCACGAGCAGCAGCGCGAGGCCGACCACCGCGAGGGAGAGCCAGGCGAGGCGCAGGGCCCAGGGGGCCGCCCGGGTGACGGGTTCCTCGACGATCAGGCGACGCATGGACGGGAACGGTTCGGCAGCATGATCCGGCGGGGCGAAGGGCCGCGCCGGGACGGGCGACCTTGGACAGCCCCGTGTACCGCCCCGCGTCCGCCCGCGCTACCGGGCGGCCGCCGCGGCAGATCGGCGAATTGCGGTCGTCGCCTTGGTCGTGCCCGGTGCAAGGCTCCCGCGCAAGCCGCGCCGTTTCCCAAAGCCCGCGACTTGCTCTAGACGGCGTGACGTTGTTCGACGCCGACCCCAAGGTTCGCTCATGTCCGCCGCTGCCCTTCGCCCCGTCCCGCGTCCCGGTGTCCTCGCGATCGAGGCCTATGTCCCGGGCAAGAGCGCGGCCCCGGCCGGCGTGAAGCTGCACAAGCTGTCCTCGAACGAGACGCCGATGGGACCGAGCCCCGCGGCGATCGCGGCGATGCAGGAGACGGCGGCGCATCTGGAACTCTATCCGGACGGCGCCGCCACCAAGCTGCGCCAGGCCATCGCGCAGAAATACGGGCTCGATCCCGAGCGCATCGTCTGCGGCGCCGGCTCGGACGAGCTGCTCTCGCTCCTGACCTACGCCTATATGGGCCCAGGCGACGAGGGGCTGTACTCGCAATACGGCTTCCTCGTGTACCGCATCGCCATCCTGGCGGCGGGCGGCACGCCGGTGGTGGCGCCGGAGCGCGACCACACCACCGACGTCGACGCGCTCCTGGCGGCGGTGACGGACAAGACCCGCATCGTCTACCTCGCCAACCCCAACAACCCGACCGGCACCTACCTGCCCTTCGACGAGGTGCGCCGCCTCCATGCCGGCCTGCCGAAGAACGTCCTTCTGGTGCTCGACGCGGCCTATGCCGAGTATGTCCGGCGTAACGACTACGCCGCCGGCCTCGAACTGGTGGCCGAGTCCGAGAACGTGGTGATGACCCGCACCTTCTCGAAGGTGTACGGCCTCGCCGCGCTCCGCATCGGCTGGATGGTGGCGCCGGCCGCGATCGCCGACGCGGTCAACCGCATCCGCGGCCCGTTCAATCTCGGCTCGGCGGCGATCGCCGCCGGCGCCGCGGCCATGGCGGACGACGCCCACATCGCGAAGGCGGTGGCCCACAACGACGAGTGGCTGCCGAAGGTGACGAAGTCCCTCGAAGGGCTTGGCCTCAGCGTCACGCCGAGCGTCGGCAACTTCGTGCTGATCCACTTCCCCGAGGAGCCGGGCCGCACCGCCGCCGAGGCCGACGCCTACCTCACCGCCCGCGGGCTGATCCTGCGCCGGGTCGGGGCCTACGGACTGCCGAACGCGCTGCGCATGACGATCGGTACCGCCGAGGCCAACGAGGCCGTGGTGGCGGCGCTGACCGACTTCGTGAAGGGCGGCCAGCGTGGCTGAGGCTCCGTTCCGGCGGCTCGCCCTCGTCGGTCTCGGGCTGATCGGCTCCTCGATCGCCCGCGGCGCCCGGGCGGCCGGACTCGCCGAGACCATCGTGGCGATCGACCGCGACCCGGGCGTGATCGAGCGGGTGCGGGCCCTCGGGCTCGCCGACGAGGCGGTGACCGATCTCGCCGCCGGCGTCGCGGGGGCCGACCTCGTGATCCTGTGCGTGCCCGTCGGCGCCATCGGGGCGGTGGCCGCCGAGATCGCCGGGTCGCTGGCGCCCGGCGCAATCCTGTCCGATGTCGGCTCGGTCAAGGCCGCGGTGGTGGCCGCCGCCGGGGCGCACCTGCCGGACGGCGTCAGCTTCGTGCCCGCCCACCCGGTCGCCGGCACCGAGCATTCGGGGCCGGATGCGGGCTTCGCCAGCCTGTTCCACGGCCGCTGGTGCATCCTGACCCCGCCGGAGGGCACGGACCCGGCGGCGGTCGCGCGGGTGCGGGGTTTCTGGGAGGGCCTCGGCTCCGTCGTCGAGACCATGACGCCCGCCCACCACGACCTGGTGCTGGCGATCACCAGCCACGTGCCGCACCTCATCGCCTACAACATCGTCGGCACCGCCGCCGACCTCGAGACCGTGACCCAGTCCGAGGTGATCAAGTTCTCGGCCGGCGGCTTCCGCGATTTCACCCGCATCGCGGCCTCCGACCCGACGATGTGGCGCGACATCTTCCTCACCAACAAGGAGGCGGTGCTGGAGATGCTGGGCCGCTTCAACGAGGACCTGGCGGCGCTGGCCCGCGCCATCCGCTGGGACGACGGCGATGCCCTGCACGCCCTGTTCACCCGCACCCGGGCGATCCGCCGCGGCATCGTCGCCATGGGCCAGGAGACCGCCGAGCCGGATTTCGGCCGCCGCAGCGGCGGCCCGAAGGCGGCGGAATAGGGTCGGCGGACCGCGGAACCGATCCGCCGTTCGAGCTTTGCCATAAGCGTTGCCGTTTCGTCGTCTTCGTCGGATACTCCCGGCGAGGCGGCGTGGCAAAACTCGTGGTGTGATGATCGTGCTCCATCGATCGACCTGGATACGCGGCCTCGCGGTGGCCCTGATCGGGGCGCAAGCCGCCGCCTGCGCGTCGCTGCCGCGCGCGCCCTATACGGCGGCCGAGGCGGCCGCCGCCACCGTGCCGGGCCAGACCCCCGACGTGCGCTACTGGGCCGACGGCTCGGCCCGCAGCTTCGCGGCGGTCGCCGACCAGGTGAAGTCCTCGCGCGAGCCGTTCAGCTACCTCGCCCTTTCGGGCGGCGGCGGCGACGGGGCCTACGGCGCCGGCGTGCTCAACGGCTGGAGCGAGACCGGCCGGCGGCCGAATTTCACCATGGTGTCGGGCGTCTCGACCGGCGCGCTGATCGCGCCCTTCGCCTTCCTGGGACCGGCCTACGACGAGCAGTTGCGCCAGATCTATACCAGCGGCGAGGCCGCGACGCTGGTGCGCTCGCCCAACCCCCTCAACGTGCTGATCGGCGACGGGCTGTTCGGCGATGCGCGCCTGCGCGACCTCGTCGGGCGCTACGTCACGCCGGACCTGGTGACGGCGGTGGCCGAGGAGCACCGCAAGGGACGGCGCCTCCTCGTCGTCACCACCAACCTCGATTCGCAGCGCGCCGTGATCTGGGACATGGGCGCCATCGCGGCGAGCGGCCAGCCCAACGCCGCATCCCTGTTCCGCGACGTGCTGACCGCCTCGGCCAGCGTGCCGGCGGTGTTTCCGCCGATGCTGATCGACGCCCAGGCCGGCAACCACGCCTTCCAGGAGATGCATGTCGACGGCTCGGTGGTGACGCCGGTCTTCACCCTGCCGGAAGCCTTCCTGACCCAGGACGGGCGCATCGCCACGAGCCGCGGCAAGCCCAACATCTACGTCGTCATCAACGGCCGCATCGAGCCGAGCTTCGACGTGGTGCAGAACGGCACCCTGCCGATCGCGGTCCGCTCGCTCTCGACCGTCGGCCGCGCCCGCTCGCGGGCGACGCTGGCCAGCACCTACGCCTTCGCCCGCCGCAACGGAATGGGCTTCAACCTGACCTATATCGACCGGCGCATCCCCGAGGTCCCGGCCTCGCAGGGCTTCGACACCGCCTATATGCGCCGCCTCTACGAGGACGGCTACCAGAAGGGCCGCGCCAGCACGGTCTGGCAGACGAACCTGCCGCGCGAGGGCGAGCCGGCGGTGGATACCCTGGCGCTCCGCTAGGAGGGACGCCGGGGCGGGCGAGCCGACGGGGACGGTCGGGGCGGTCGCCGCCGGCGCGGCCCCGGTTCCGTCAGCGCTGGGACGGGCGGGGTGCGACTTGGGTTCAAGTTCACGAGCGCGGCGGTCTCAGACGGAGGGCGCCAGCGTCTTCGCTGTCCCCGTGCCGATGCGGCGCGCCCAGGCGATCGCGGGCTTTTCGACGAGCTCGTAGACGCATTCCGCCAGCAGCAGGGCCAGCGGAAGCGCAAGGGTGATGATGACGGGAACCGGCAGGATCCCGGCCAGCATCGCCTTCAGGCTGTCGAGCAGCACGAGATGCGTGAGATAGAGGCTGTAGGAGATCCGGCCGAGCCAGAGCAGGACCGGCAGCGACAGCACCCGGGTCATGACCGGCCAGTCCAGCGCAAGCACGATCAGGACGGCGGCGGCGATCAGGCTCGACTGATCGAGAAGGACGCTCATCAAGACGAGCGCGACGACGAATGCCGCCAGCGGGTATCGGGAGAGGGCGGCAAAGAAGGATCGCCGAGCGTGATGGTCCCAGGCCAGGAACGCACCCACGGCAAAGCATCCGGCAAAACGCGCCGTGATGACGGCGGCCGCGACGGGATCCGCCGACCCATAGGGGAACTGCCCGATCCGGAGAGCGACGAACAACCCCTCGACGCCGATGAGGAAAACGACCATCGCCCAGAACGTCGCGCGCGGCCGATGCAGAATGAGGAAGCAGATCAGCGGCAGGACGAGCGACAGGCGGATTTCATAGACGAGCGACCAGCTGGGTGCGTTGACGGACGTGCCGGCGGGATGGCCGGTGAAGGCCAGGTAGTGCAACCAGCCCGCAGGATCGCTATGCCCGGTGCCCGCGGAGAGCACCATGCCCGCCAGCCCGGCGGCGAGATAGGGCGGATACAATCGAGCAAACCGCCGCGCGGCATAACGCCAGTAGCTGTCGCGCCGGCTGTTGTTCCACAGCGCGGTGGCGAGGACGAAGCCACTCAACACGAAGAAGAAGATGACGAAGCTGCGTCCGTTGGCGAGAACACGCAACGGGGTGTGGTTCAAGGTGCCGTCCGGAAGGACCATCTGCAGGCTGTGCGTCATGACAACGCCGAACGCCGCCACACCCCGCAAGGCGTCGAGGGCATGATAGCGGCCCGGTTCGGCGCGCTCCGCGACGCTGCCGGCATTCCCGGTCGGCACCATTCGGTTCTGATCTCCTGAATTGTTCGCGCGCGGGCCTGGAGGCCGCGGCGCGAGGCCCCGTCGAGTCGGTGGCGGACGGACGAAGCACGCGGGCACTCGTCGCGGGCCGCGTCGTGCCGGGGCCGCATCCGCGGAACATGGAACGACGCGATGGAGCGGGACCGCGGTCGCTCACCCGATGCCCTACACGGCGGAGAAGCCCTCCTCGCTCCCCGCCCCATACCAGGTGAAGTGCTTCTTGATCGGCTCAATCACATCCCAGGTGCCGGAGAAGCCCTTCGGCGTCACGAAGGCGTCGCCGGCCCGGTAGGTCCGCGAGACGCCTTCCGCGTCGGTGACGGTCACTACGCCTTCGAGGATCTGGATGAACTCGGCTCGATCGAAGTCGATGCGGAACTTGCCGACCCGGCAGGTCCAGATGCCGGCGGCGAACAGGCCGTCCGGGCTGCGATAGATGTAGGTCGCGGTCTGGGCCGGATTGCCCGACAGGATCGTCGAGAACGGCGGCAGGTAGGTCTCGGCCGCGGGCTGCACAGCCGGAAACTCGACCGTCTGCTGCAGCGGCCCGTCGAGGAGCGGCGGCGGCTCGCGGCGCAGGAACGGCACCATCCGCAGCACCGGCACGACGCCCATATAGGCCAGCACCGGCCCGCCCGAGGTGATGAGCTGCTTGATGATCGACATGGCTTCCTTTCGGGGCGATGATCGCCGGCCGTCGCAACCTGTTCGCTGACCCGGACAGACAACCCGGTCGCTCTTAACGGAGGGCTGCGGCGATGATTCGAATGCGCCGGGATGTGGCGCCGCCTGCCGGGCAAGGTTAAGGGACCCTCGCCGGGTCCGTCGAACGTCCAGGAGGGACGAGACGGCCCGCGATCATCCGTCAAAAGCCTGCGAGATGCGGGGATCATCGTCGCCGTCCAGTGGCGATTCCCGACGGACACGCTTACATCGCGCTACGGCGTGAGGTTGAAGGATGCGTGCGGTCTCGTCATGGTTGCGGCGTCTCGGCCGGGCGCTGGCACTGGCTGTCCTCCTCTCCGGCGGCGCGGCGATCCATCCGCCCGCGGCCGCCGGCTCCCTGGCCTGGCCCGCGGGGCATGGCTTGGTCGACCAGGCGGGGGCGCCCGTGGACGAGGCCCGCTTCGCCGGCCGGCTGCGCCTGGTCTCTTTCGGCTACACGCGCTGCCCCGACCTCTGCCCGACCGCCCTGATGACGGTGACGCAGGCCCTCGACGACCTGCCGCCCGCCCTGCTCGCCCGGCTGGCGCCGGTGCTGATCGCCGCCGATCCGGAGCGTGACGGCCCGGCCGTGCTCGCGGCCTTCCTCGACACGTTCCACCCCGCCATCGTGGCGGTGACCGGCCCGGTCGCCGTCATCGACGGCCTCGCCGCGGCTTACGCGGCACCGATCCGGCGCCATGACGGTGTGGTCGACCACCCGGTCGGGTTCTTCCTCGTCGGCCCGTCCGGGATGCTGCTGGGGCGGCTCCCGGCCTCGATCACGCCGGACGAGCTGGCCGAGACCCTGCGGCGCGCGCTCTCCCGTTGAAATCTGCCCGTTGAAAATCTGCACGCTGAGATCCGCCCCCTCGCGGTCGCGCTGCATCGCACAGCATTTCTTCGCACCGCACCAAGCACAGGAAACATCAGGATCCCGTGAATCGGCGTGAAGCGGGTTGACGCAACCGCCGGCTCGGCTACTCATATAGAAAATCATAAGAACAAAGAACGATTCCACCGGGAGGAACGATGGATCGCGGTGAACGACGCGCGCAGGGACTCGACCGGCGCAGCGTGGTGATGGGAGCCGTTGCCTGCTGCGCGGCGGGACATGCAGCCTGGGCGGGTCCCGAAGAGCTGCTGCCGCAGAAGGGCGACCGGCTGGTGCTCGGCGATGGGGCGAAGGCGGGGCAACCCGTGACCCTCGACGGCCTGCCGATCGGCGGCGACCTCGTCGAGGCGGTGGCGGTCGATCCGCAGGGGGTCAAGCGCGAGGGCTCGCGCTTCGCCAAGATCATCCTGGTGCGGGTCGCCCCCGAGCAGGTCGCCGAGGACCAGCGCGCCCACGCCGTCGACGGCGTCCTGGCGCTCTCGGCCATCTGCACCCATCAGGGCTGCACCATCTCGGGCTGGAGCCACGAGACCCGGCGCCTGAGCTGCTTCTGCCACCATTCCGAGTTCCTGCCCGCCGAGGGCGGCCGGGTGGCCAAGGGGCCGGCGCGCAAGCGCCTGCCGGTTCTGCCGCTCGCCAAGGGGGAGGGCGGCACGCTGATGGTCGCCGGCGGCTTCACGACCAAGCCGGGGCCGGGCCCCGCCTGAGCGGGACGGGACGGCATCCGCGCGACGCCCCGCGCCAACAGCCGCCCCGCGCCCAGACAGGCAGCGCTGCCGCGCTGCCCGTCATACGAAGAGGACGGCAGCGCTGCCGCGCTGCCGCCGCGAAGGGGGACCGAGACCCGCGCAGCAACGACGCGGATCCGGACAACGAGACCACAAGGGTTTGAGGAAATGCCGGGCCGGCCCGCGCCTGCCCCTGCCTAGGAGAGCAGCATGACACGTCTCGTTCGAGCCAGGGGCTGGCTCGCCGCGGTCGCGCCCTGTGCCGTGGCCCTCGCACTCGCCACCGCCCCGGCGAAGGCCGGCCCGGCCGACGGCAAGCCAACCGACGGCAAGCAAGCCGGCAGCAAGGTCGACTACAAGCCGGTCACCGACCAGCGGCTGGCCAACCCCGAGCCCGAGAACTGGCTGCAATACCGCGGCAACTACCAGAGCTGGGGCTATTCCCCCCTCGACCAGATCACCGCGAAGAACGTCACCAAGCTCGTGCCGGCCTGGAGCCTGTCGACCGGCGTGAGCGAGGGCCACCAGGCCCCGCCGATCGTCAATAACGGCGTGATGTTCGTCACCACCCCGCAGGCGCAGGTGATGGCGATCAACGCCCGCACCGGCGAGATCCTGTGGCGCTACCAGAAGGAGCTGCCGCCGGAGCTGTCCCAGCTCCACCCGACCAACCGCGGCGTCGGGCTCTACGGCGACAGCGTCTACATGACCACCACCGATTCCTGCGTGGTCGCGCTCGGCGCCACGACCGGTAAGGTGAAGTGGGAGAAATGCGTCGCGCCCTGGCAGGACGGCTACTACATGACGCTCTCGCCGCTGGTGGCGAAGGGCAAGGTCGTGGTCGGCGTCTCCGGCGGCGAGTACGGCGTGCGCGGCTTCATCACGGCGCTCGACGCCGAGACCGGCAACGAGGCCTGGAAGACCTATACGGTGGCCGGTCCCGGCGACCCGGCGGCGGAGACCTGGAAGGGCGACGCCTGGAAGACCGGCGGCGGCTCGGTCTGGATCCAGGGCAGCTACGATCCGGCGGCCAACCTCGCCTATTTCGGCACCGGCAATGGCGGTCCCTGGACGCCGGACGCCCGGCCGGGCGACAACCTCTACACCTCGTCGGTCGTCGCCCTCGACCTCGATACCGGCAAGATCAAGGGCCACCACCAGTACCACTGGAACGACGCCTGGGACTGGGACGAGGTCTCGGCGCCGGTGCTGATCGACATCGAGCGCGACGACAAAAAGATCCCGGCCGCCATCCATGCCGGCCGCAACGGCTATCTCTGGACCCTGGAGCGCAGCAAGGACGGGCCGCTGAGCTTCGTCGACGGCAAGCCCTTCGTCTACCAGAACGTCTTCTCCTCCCTCGACCCGAAGACCGGCCGGCCGAGTTACGACCAGTCCAAGATCCCCGGCATCAACCGCCGCGCCGCCTTCTGCCCCGGCCTGTGGGGCGGCAAGGACTGGCCGCCGGAGGCCTACAACCCGAAGACCGGCCTCTTCTACATCCCCAGCAACGACAACCTGTGCTCGGAGCTGGCCGGCGCCCAGGCCGGCACGCGCAAGCCGGGTGAGCTCTATATCGGCATCCCGATCGACGAGGTGCTGAACTCCCTGCGCCTGCGCGACGGCGTCGACAAGTCGAAGCCCTTCGCCATCGGGGCGATCCAGGCCTGGGACCCGAAGACCGGCAAGCGCGTGTGGCAGCACGACTTCCAGGATTCGGCCAACTGGGGGCCGCTGCTGACCACCGGCAGCGGACTGATCTTCGCCGGCGGCACCAGCGACCGGAAGTTCCGGGCGCTGGACGGCACCACCGGCAAGGTGCTGTGGGAGACGCGGCTCAATTCCGGCGTCACCGGCGTGCCCTCGAGCTACATGGTCGACGGCGTCCAGTACGTCGCGGTCCAGGCCGGCTGGGGTGTCGATGCCGAGCGCATGCTGACCGGCATCAACGCCCTCATCCCCGAGGAGCGCCGGGTCAGCATCCTGCCCCAGGGCGGCGTGATCTGGGTGTTCCGGGTCATGGGCGAGGAGGCGGCGGCCAAGTGATCTCTCGTCGAGTGAGGGGCCGTTCGATGGTGAAGCCGGGGCTGCGTCTCGCCGCCCTGGCGCTCGCCGGCCTGCTCGCGGGGCCGGCGGGCGCGCAAAGCCCCCCGGACGTGACGGCGGCCAGTGCCGCTGCCCCCCTCCCCTCGCAGCCGGACGCGCTCGTCGCCTACGTGACGACGGCCATCCGCGACCACGACCTCCCCGCCTTCGAGCGGCTGGTGAACTGGACTGGTACCCGGGCTCAGCGCAAGCGGCTGACGCTCTACCAGATCCGCTCCGGCTTCGGCCGGCCGATCAAGGCGGCGGCGCTGGAGCCGATGCCGGAGGACGGCCTCGCCGAGGCGACCGCCCGGGGCACCCTCAAGGCCAACATGCCGGTGACCGACCGGCTGCGGGTGGTGTTCGACGAGCCGCCGGTCGAGGGCGA
This sequence comes from Methylobacterium currus, assembly GCF_003058325.1. Taxonomy (NCBI): domain Bacteria; kingdom Pseudomonadati; phylum Pseudomonadota; class Alphaproteobacteria; order Hyphomicrobiales; family Methylobacteriaceae; genus Methylobacterium; species Methylobacterium currus. The sequence continues at coordinate 2,828,179 of NZ_CP028843.1, read as the reverse complement.
CGCCGCGCCCACCAGCGTGTTCCTGATCGGCCGCGAGGGCGGCACCTACCGCATCGCCCTGCTGGTGCCGACCGGGCCGCCCCGCGGCAAGTAGCGGGTCGGTCAGTGCTTGACCGCGGGCCCCGGGTGGCGCAAGCGTTCGGAATTATAATTCCACCGCCCGGAGGATTCGGTCATGGACTTCACGCTCTCCCCGCGCATCGAGGAGTTCCGCGCCCGCATCGCGGCCTTCGTCGAGAGCGAGATCCTGCCCGTCGAGGCCGACCGCAGCACCTGGGACGAGCACGAGAATATCGGCCCCGAGGCCCTGGCCGCCCTGCGCGCCAAGGCGAAGGCCGCCGGCCTGTGGTGCCTGCAGCTCAAGCCCGAGACCGGCGGCCAGGGCCTCGGCAAGGTCGGGATGGCGGCCTGCTACACGGAGATGAACCGCTCGATCTTCGGGCCCGTCGTGTTCAACTCCGCCGCCCCCGACGACGGCAACATGATGGTGCTGGAAGCTCTCGGCACGCCCGAGCAGAGGGCGCGATGGCTGGAGCCGATCGTCTCGGGCGCGGTGCGCTCGGCCTTCGCGATGACCGAGCCGCATCCCGGCGGCGGCTCCGACCCGTCGATGATCCGCACCCGGGCCGAGCGCCAACCGGACGGGTCCTGGCGGATCTCCGGCCGCAAATGGTACATCACCGGCGCCGAGGACGCGGCCCACTTCATCCTGATCGCCCGCACCTCGGACGATCCCCGCTACGGCCTCACCGCCTTCCTGTTCCACCGCGACCAGCCGGGCTGGGAGATCGTCCGCCGCATCCCGATCATGGGACCGGAGGAGCATGGCGGCCATTGCGAGCTCGCCTTCGACGGCCTGACGATCAAGCCCGAGGACGTGCTCGGGGGCGAGGGCAAGGGCCTGAAGGTGACGCAGGTCCGCCTCGGCCCGGCCCGGCTCACCCATTGCATGCGCTGGCTCGGGCTCGCCGGCCGCTGCGTCGAGATCGCCCAGGACTACGCGGCCAAGCGCGAGGGCTTCGGCGTGCGGCTCGCCGACCGCGAGAGCGTGCAGCTGATGCTCGGCGGCCTCGCCATGGATATCGAGATCGGCCGTCTCCTGGTGATGCGCGCCGCCTGGGAGCTCGACCAGGGCCGCTTCGCCCGGAAGGAGGTGTCGATGGCCAAGGTCCACGTCGCCAATACCCTGCACCGGGCGGCGGATATCGGCATCCAGATCAACGGCGCCCGCGGCTATTCCAAGGACACGGTGCTGGAGTGGATCTACCGCTACGCCCGCCAGGCGCGCCTGGTCGACGGCGCCGACGAGGTCCACCGCATGGTGCTGAACCGCCACCTCGAATCGGAGGGACGCGGCTTCTTCGCCTGGCCGACGGCGTAAAGCTTGAGCGCGACGGTCGGGGCGGAGACCTGTTAAGGATCTGTCCGCCCCGAATCTCTGGTCGAGTCTCCCATGCCCGCCATCCATCCCGACGTCCAGGCCCTGCTGGCGATGCTGCGCGCCGCCAACGCGCAGCCCCTCGAGGCCCTGCCGCCCGAGGCGGCGCGGCGCGGCTACCTGGCCGGGCGCCGGGCCCTTCAGCCGCCGCCGGACCCGGTCGCCGAGATCCGCGACCTCGCCGCCCCCTCCCCCGCCGGGCCCGTGCCGCTGCGGCTCTATCGCGGCGAGGGCACGGTCCCCGGGACGGCCCTGCCCTGCCTCGTCTACCTGCATGGCGGCGGCTGGGTGCTCGGCAGCATCGAGTCGCATGACTGGGTCTGCCGGCGGCTGGCCAACCTGACGCAAGCCTGCGTGATCGCGGTCGATTATCGGCTGGCCCCCGAGCATCCGTTCCCGGCGGCTGTCGAGGACGCGGCGGCGGCCCTCGCCTTCGTGGTCGAGCGGGCGGAAGGCTTAGGCGTCGATCCGGCCCGGCTCGCGGTCGGCGGCGACAGCGCCGGCGGCAACCTCGCGGCGGTGCTGGCCCTGATGGGCCGCGACGGCACCCTGCCGCAGACGGCGATGCAGGTGCTGCTCTACCCCTCCGTCGATCTCGGCCTGACCAGCGAGGGGTTCGAGCGCATCACCGAGGGCCAGCCCCTCACCGCCGGCACGATGCGCTACTTCGTCGACCACTACGCCCCCGAGCCGGGCGACCGCACCGACTGGCGCGCCTCCCCGGCCCGCGCCGCGAGCCTCGCCGGCACGGCGCCGGCCCTGGTGCTGACCTGCGGCCACGATCCGCTCTGCGAGGAGGGCCGCCTCTACGCCCACCGCCTCGAGCGCGAGGGCGTGCCGGTCACCGCCCTGCACCTCTCCGACCAGACCCACGGCATCCTGACGATGAGCCGCGTGGTGCGCAGCTCCGCGACGGTGCTGGCCTTCGTGGCCGAGGCCCTGCGGGAGCGCTGGAGCCTGGGCGGGCCGGAGGGCGGGCGCTGACGGACCGCAGGGCCGGGATCACCGATCGGGCTCGGTAGCGCGGCCGCCTTCGCCCCCGCCGGGCTCCAGCGTCCCGCGATAGGCGACGATCGCTTCGACGAGCTGGAATCAGGGCCTGTCCCTCACAGGATCCGGTCCCGGTACCGGTCGGGCGGCACCCAGCAGGTCTCCCGTCGCCCGAACAGGCGATGGCGGTTTCGCGCGAGGACTCGGTAGACCGGATCGCGCAGCACGGCCGGCACGAGCCGGAAGACGCGAGCGAGCCGCCAGGGATATCCGAGGGCCTCGCAGATGCCGAGGACCGCATCGCTGTCCCGGCGGACCCGGTCGCCCACCACCAGCAGGCTCGCCGGATCGTCCGGGTCCAGGCCGTGCCGCTGGAAGAGGGACCGGCCGGCCTCGCTCTGCATCGAGGCCAGGCGAAAGGTCGCGCGGCAGTCCCGTTCCAGGACGAAGCGGGCACTGGCCGAACAGAGCACGCATTCGGCATCGAACAGGATGATGGGGCCGGCGGGATCCGGTGTCGTGCGGGCTGGCGTCGCCATGGGCGAATCATAGCCGATCACCCCGGCGCGAGAGAAGCCGGCGCGCCGATCGGATCGCCGAGGCCGCGCGGATGTCGGCCTCGCTCAAGCGCGTGGCGAAGCCGGCTCCGCCGCGCGGGTCAGGCGATCCGGCTTCCAGCCCACTTCGTGCGAGGAGCGCCTCACGCCTCCTGGCGGGTTCTCCGCTTGGCGGAGGACGTCCGGCGGGGCTTCGGCGCCTCGGGCTCGGGCGCCGGCTCGGCTGCGCGCACCACCGCTTCGGGCGCCTTCGCCTCGCGGGTGATCATCTCCACCATGCTCTGCGGCAGGCGGACGAAGTGGCCGGTGCCGTGGCCGGACCGGTCGAGGATCTCGGCGAAGACCGGCTTGTGCGGCTCGTGCCCGGCCTCGCCCAGCGCGCAGGGACGGCGCGGCAGGGCGCTCAGCTTCGCGGCGAGTTCCTTCGGCACCAGTGCGTTCACGCCTCACCCTCCCGTCTGCCGGACAGAGCGGAGATGTAGGACCGTCAAGGTTAACGATCGGCTGCCACGGCGGCGGGTGCGCCCGGGAAGGAGGGGCGTGCGCCCGTGAAGGCTCTTGCGCCTGTAAAGGCTCCATAGGAGCGGCGCAGGAGGTTTGCATCGAGGTCGTGGCCGATCAGCACGAGGCGGGTGCGGGCGCCGCCGTCGGGCCAGGCGGGAAGGTGCCGCGGCGGATGCACCAGGTGTTGCACGCCCTGGATCACCACCGGCGTGTCGACGCCCGCGACCGCCACCAGGCCCTTGAGGCGCAGGACCCGGGCGCCGTGCCGGTTGAGCAGCATGCCGAGCCAGAGCCCGAACCGGGTCCAGTCCACCGGCCCGCTCTCGATCAGCACCGCGCCGACCGGGCCGTGCGGCGCCGCGGGGATCTCGGCGCAGAGCCAGCGCCGGGCGCTCGGGCTCCCGGTCGGGTCGTCGGTGAGAAGGGCGGCCTCGGGCGCGTCGTCGAGGGTGAGGTCGGTGACCGGCGCGAGGGGATTGAGCGCGGCCAGCCGCGCCCGCAAGGCCGCGGCGAGGCCGGGCTCCGCCAGGTCGGTCTTCGACAGGATCAGCCGGTCGGCGCAGGCCACCTGCCGCACGGCCTCCTCGTGGCTGTCGAGGGTGCGGGCCCCGTTCACCGCATCGACCACCGTGACGATGGCGCCCACCGCGAAGGCGTGGCGCAAGACCGGATCGGCCACCAGGGTGGCCACGGCCGGGCCCGGATCGGCGAGGCCGGTCGTCTCGATCACCACCCGGCGGAACGGGGCGACCCGGCCGCGCCGGCGGCGGTCGTGCAGGTCGATCAGGGCCGCCTTCAGGTCGCCGCGGATGCTGCAGCAGACGCAGCCGCCGCGCAGGAGCGCCACCTCGCCCTGCAACGGCTCGACCAGCAGGTGATCGAGCCCGACCTCGCCGAACTCGTTGATCAGCACCGCGGTGTCGGTGAGCGCCGGCCAGCGCAGCAGGCGGGCCAGCAGCGCGGTCTTGCCGGCGCCGAGGAAGCCGGTGAGCAGGGTGACGGGGATCACCCCTGCCCCTCGAGCGCCGCGATCACCACCGGGTCGAGGGGGTCGCAAGGCCGCCCGGACAGGCGCTCCGCCGCCGGCCATAGCGCGCCGAGATGATCGACCACCGCGCTCCGCCCGGTGCGCCCGGACAGGGTGTAGCGATCGGCCCAGGCGGCGAGGCGCAGGCCGTAGAAGCCGAGCACGCGGTTGGCGGCAGCGGCGCGGGCCCGGCGCTCGGCCTGCGGCGTGCCGCTCCTCACGCCGTCGCTCCAATGGTCGGGCGCCCCGAAGGCGCCGCACAGGCCGCACATCGGGCAGTCCCTCCGTCAGGATTGCGGCCGCGCCGTACCCTCGAACGGGAAGCGCCGCGAAAAATCCTCGGCGATCGTCTCCATCGTCACGAAGCGCACGCCCTCGTGGGCCTTGAAGTGCTGGAACAGGCGGTCGTGCATCTGCAGCACGTGCGGCTTGCCCGACACGTCGGGGTGGATGGTGATCGGGAAGACGGCGTAATCGTAATGGGCATAGACCCAGTCGAACTGGTCCCGCCACATCTGTTCGATGTCGCGCGGGTTGACGAAGCCGTGGCTGTTGGGCGCCGCCTTGACGAACATCATCGGCGGCAGGTCATCGAGATTCCAGGAGGCGGGGATCTCGATCAGCCGGGTCTCGGTGCCGTGCTCGAACGGGCGCATCCAGGTCGAGGGATGTTGGGAATAGTCGATCTTGGTCCAGGATTCGCCGACCCGCACGTAGTAGGGGTGGTGGTCGTTGTGCATCAGCGAGTGGTCGTAGCGGATGCCCTTCTTCTGCAGGAGCTCGTTGGTCTTCGGCCCGAACTCCCACCAGGGCGCGACGTAGCCGCGGGGCGGCTTGCCGGCGAGATCGGTGATGAGCCCGACGCACTTGTCGAAGATCGCCTCCTCCTGCTCCGGGGTCATCGCGATCGGGTTCTCGTGGCTGTAGCCGTGCATCCCGATCTCGTGGCCGGCCGCCGCCACGGCCTTCATCTCCTCGGGAAAGGTCTCGATCGAGTGGCCTGGGATGAACCAGGTCGTCTGGATGCCCCAGCGGGCGAACATCCGCAGCAGCCGCGGCGCCCCGACCTTGCCGGCAAAGACCCCCCGGGAAATGTCGCAGGGGCTGTCCTCGCCGCCATACGACCCGAGCCAGCCCGCCACCGCGTCGACATCGACGCCGTAGGACACGAAGATCTCTTTGGTCACGCCGGCCTCCCCGCCTGCCCGGCCGCCATCTGACAGCCGGCGGCGCTGCGAGGTCAAGCGGCGCCCCCCGGTGCGGAGCGCGGACACGCGACGAAACCGGTTGACCGCGCCCCGCCGATTCCCTAGAGCGTTGACCCACAGGAGACGTGGCCGAGCGGCTGAAGGCACTCGTTTGCTAAATGAGCAAGCCCCGAAAGGGGCTTCGAGGGTTCGAATCCCTCCGTCTCCGCCAGATTTGCGTTTCAGGCTGTTCCCAACCGTCTTCTAGCCGCCCCTAACCCATTGGGCTGGCTGTGAGGACGGCTTGCCGTCGTTCCAGACTGTCTCCTACAATTCAGCATCACCGCTGGGGTGAGTGCTGGGGCTGGGCGGGCAGGTGGCCCGGGAAATCGATAAGCTCAGCGCCCGAGCGGTCGCCACGCCGACCAAGCCGGGCCGGCATTCCGACGGCGGCGGCCTCTACCTCATCGTCGATCCAAGCGGCGCCAAGCGCTGGCTCTTCATCTATCGCCGCGACGGCAAGCAGAAGGAGATGGGCCTGGGCGGGCTCATGTCCGTATCGCTCGCGGAAGCGCACCGGTGATCCTCCCGTTTCAGCGGACACGGGGTTAGCCTGCGTTCCGCTCGGCCTGCTCGGGCGTGATGTAGCCGAGAGCCGAGTGGATACGCTGTCGATTGTAGTAGCCCTCGATGTAGGCGAACAGGTCGCGCCTGGTCTCGTCCCGGGTCGCCCACCGTCGCTGGTGGACGAGTTCGACTTTGAGGGTGTGGAAGAAGCGTTCCATCGGGGCGTTGTCGTAGCAGTAGCCGGCGCGGCTCATGGACGGTGTCGCCCGAATGCTGGCGAGTTGTCTACGGTAGACCTCCACCGCGTACTGGCTGCCGCGCGATCCGAGTGACAGATGAGCCCGGCGGCTGGTCGCTGCCGTTGGGTGGCCATCATCAGGGCGGCCGACGTCAGTTCAGTCCGCATGTGGTCGCGCATCGGCCAGCCGACGATCTTGCGGGTGGCGAGATCGAGGACCGCTGCCAGGAAGAGCCATCCTTCTCCCGTGGGCAGATCGGTGATGACCGCCAGCCGGACCTGGTTGGGCAACGTGACCGAGAGAAGCTGCTTGAGAAGGTTGGAGGCGATCGGCAGATCATGACGGCTGTCGGTCGTGCAGGGCCGGAACCGACGTCCCGCCAGGAGCCGGATGCCAGGACGGCGCATCAGGCGCTCACCCGCCCGCGGCTGGCTGTACGGCCCTCCGCACGCAAAGCGGCATGCACCCGAGGCGAACCGTATCGCCGCTGATGCCCGGCATGGATCCGTCGCACGTCGTCGAGGAGTGGCCGCTTGGAGGCTGCCCGCGCGCTCTCAGGACGCGATCGCCATCCATAATGCCCACTGGGCGATACTCCGAGCACGCGGCACATGTGACGCACCGGCCAGGTGGTCGCATGCGCGATGGAAGGCGAACGTCACTTGGGCATCGCCGCGAAGATGCCGATCGCTTTTTTTAGTACGTCGCGCTCCATGCGCGTCCGGTCGAGTTCGCGGCGCAGGCGGGCGATCTCGGCCGCCCGGTCGGACGGCGAGGCGACCGGGGCTCATCGTGGCAGTGCCCGGCGAGCCTGTGGGCCGCTCGTGCGGGGAGCCTTCCACCAGCACGGTCCGCCACTGGCGCAGCATGGAGGGCTGGATCCCGAGTTCGGCGGCGATCTGCACCTGCGACCGGCCGCTTCTCTCGAGCAAGGCCACCGCCTCGCGTTTGAACTCGGGGGTGAACTCGCGTCGTGTCTCTGCCATCAAACACCTTCCCCGCCCGCACCGAGCGTACCCGAGGTGTTCGCGAAACCGGGGGAGGATCATCCCGCACCACCGCTACGGTGCGCACGGCGTCGGACAGCACCTCGCCCGGACCGGATCCGGCCCGGGAGCAGGCCCTGCCGGGCGGAGAGCCGCGGGCGGCTCTCCGCTATTCGCTCAGTAGAACCGGATCTCGTCCGCCTCCGCCTTCCGCTCCAGAGCCCCGCTGTCCTCGTCGAGGACGTAGGTCGTGTAGCGGCCCTTCAGCACCTCGGGATCGGTCGGGTCGACCCGCACGACGATCGTCGTGTCCCGGATGGCCCGGATCACGTCGGCGGGCATCAGGGGCTTGTGCGCGAGGCCCCGGATCGGCGTGTCGGCCGCGACCTGGGCGGCGAGCAGGCCGGCGGCCGCCCGGCCCATGCCCGGACGGGTGACGCCGGCATCGAAGCTCCAGTAGGGCACCTTCTTGTAGATGCCGAGGAAGGTGTAGCCGGTGCCGCCGGTGATCACGTCGTTCCCCGACCGGTAGGACGGGGCGGTGCCGCTCATGATCGCCCCGATCTGGTCGGTGGTCAGCCACGGCGCCACGGCCTGCACCTGCCGGTACCACGCCAGCATCGCCTTCTTCCCCGGATGCGGGTTGTTCAGGAACGGATAGCTGATGGTGCCGCCCCAGCTCGCCGCACCGAGGTTCCCGGTCGCCGTCATGGAGTTGTACCAGGCCATCATGGCCTTCTTCCCGGGATGCGGGGTATTGGCGAACGGATACTGGTAGCCCCAGGGGAACAGGCCGGCCGCCCCGGGCGGCGAGCCGAAGGAGAAGCTCGCATAGGGGTAGAGGCCGTAGGCGCCCCCAGTCGCGGGAATGCCCCAGTAGGTGCTGTTGTAGGCCGCGAGCGCCTCGCCGGTCGACCGGCCTGGCACCGGGACGCCGTTCGTGTAGCTCAGCGCGTAGCTGGGCGAGCCTGCCGCGGTGATGAACCCGCGGGTGGCGCCGCCCATGCCGAGCGTCACCGCGCCTTGCGCCAGGCCGACCGGGCCGGGGGCGATGGCATAGAGGGCGTCCGGCCCGACGAGGCCGCCGGCCGCGTCGAGGGCCGGGACCAGCATCACGGTCTCGCCGAAGATGCGGTTGGCCTCGTTGCCGCCGTCGATCACGTCGCGGTTGATCAGCACCGCACCCGGATCCCGGGAGAAGTGGCGCCCGTCCGGTCCCCAGCCGTCCGTCGCCACGCTGAGCAGGACGCCGGTGCCGCGGACCTCGCCGTTCCAGGAGAACGGGCTGGTGGTGCCCGCGAACAGCCGGGCGAGGACCTGGATCCGGTCCGCCGCGAGGGAGTCGCGCGAGGTCTGGCCGCCCTCGCTGGTGCCCGCGACCGGCAGCTGGATGAAGGCGGTGTCGCCGACCAGAACGTCGGTCCCGGCACCGCCCGCGATGCGATCATTGCCGATGTCGAGCGCGTAGCCCTGCCCGTTGCCGAACACGATCTCGACCGTGGCCTTGGCGGCCAGGTCGGCCGGATGGTCCTTGGCGAGATGGGCGTTCAGCGCGGCATCCTGCTCCGCCACCTTGGCGACGAGGACCCCGTTCACCGCCCTGGCGAGGTCCCAGGCATCGGGATCGAACTCGGCATTGGTGCGGGCGACACCCGCCTGCACCATGATCAGGTTGTCGCCGGTCACGAGATCGTCGCCGTCGCCGGCATCGATCACGTCGTTCCCGAGCACCAGGTGGTGCGGCGCCCGGAAATCCGCCAGCGAGCCGGAGATCGTCGCCATCGAAGCGGCGACGAACTCGCGGGCCCGGCCCACCGTCGCGGTGAGGTCGGAGACCGCCCAGCGCATGTCGCCGAGGAAATCGGCGAGGGCGGTGGCCGAGGCCATGGACAGGTCGTCGAGCGGGCCGCGGCCGCGCACCACGATCCGGGCCTGGTCGCCGACGATGGTGTCGCTGCCGTCGCCGCCCGCGATCGAGTCGTTCCCGAACCGCAGTTCCTCCGGCGAGCGGATGCCCTTGGCGTGGTCGGTCATGTCGACGCCGGAGGTGAAGCTGTCGAGCGTGTCGAGCAACTGCTGCATGGCGAGCGTCACGGCGTCGATCCGGCCGTTGAGCGCGGCGTAGCGCGTCACGTCGAGGGCGAAGATCTGGACGTCGTCGCCGTAGACCGTGTCGTCGCCCGCGCCGCCCTCGAGAAGGTCGTTCCCCGGCAGGACGCCGTGGGTGTCGACGAGGTTCGGCACCACCGCGGCGTAGACGGTGAGCGCCGCCCCGTCCCCGCGCCGGATCGGACCGGCCCCGGCGATGTCGCCGAGCGCGCCCGCGAGGTTCGGGTAGGCGGTGACGCGCGGGGCGCTCGCATTGAGCACCTCGGGCATGAGGTTGGCCGCCGGCACCACCACCGCGCCGCCGAGTGGCAGGTCGAGCCCGGCCGAATCCGGTGCACCGATCAGGCGGACCGCGTTCACGATGGTCGGGACATCCGACACCGTCTCGGCGACGTTCGAGACACGGTCGCCGAAGATCAGGTCGTCGCCGGTCCCGCCGCGGATCGTATCGTCGCCGCGCTGGCCGAACAGCGCGTCGTCGCCATCGCCGCCGTCGATGACGTCGTTGGCGGCGGGTGCCAGCGACACCGCGAGCACCGAGGTGTCCGGGTTGCCGCCCGCAAGGCGGAGCGCCGCCCCGGCCGCGTCCCGCGCTCCCGTCGCGAGGAGCAGGTCCGACTTGGCCAGCGCCTCGATCTGCAGGGTGAGATCGACGCCGTCGCGGCTGTCGGTGCGCATCACCGCCGTGACGGTGCCGACCTCCTCCAGCACGACGTCGCGGTGCCAGCTTCCGTCGCTGTTGAGCAGGGCCGAGCCGTCCGCCCGGTAGGCCCGGACGATGCGGCCGACATCGCCCAGGACGACGTCCCGGCCGGCATCGCCGCTCAGGGAATCGGCGCCCAGCCCGCCGACGATCTCGTCGTCGCCGAGGCCGCCTTCGATCCGGTCGTCGCCGCGCTGGCCGAAGAGCCGGTCGTCGCCGTCGTCGCCGGTGATCACGTCGTTCCCGCCGACCCCGTCGACGAGATCGAACGGCATCACCTCGCGCCGCACTCCGCCGAACGGAGCCGGATCGCGCAGCCACGCCACCGCCTTCACGTCGTCCACGAGAACGTGGCGGGTGACGACCCCGTTATCGCCGAGGATCACGTCCGCACCGGCTCCGCCGGAGATCGTGTCGGCCCCGTCGGCGGCGCCGGCCACGTTCGATCCGCCGACGATGTCGTCGTCGCCCGTGTCGCCGAACAAGCGGTCGTTGCCCTGCTCGCCCACGATGGCGTCGTCGCCGTCACCACCGTGGATCTCGTCGTTGCCACCGCCGTCATCGATCCCCGTGAAGATCGCGACGCCGCGCTGGTTCACCGGCAGCGCCGTGTCGTAGAGCGCGTGGTCGCCGAACAGCCGGTCGTGGCCGTCGCCGCCCGCGATGGTATCGTCTCCCGTGCCGCCAGCCACGAAGTCGTTGCCCGCTCCGGCGTCGATCCGGTCCGCTCCGCCCGCGAGCGGGTCGGTGGCCTGAAGGCGGATCAGGGTGCGCTGGCCGGCGACGACCATGACGCTGGCCGTGCCGTTGTCGCCGAGGATGAAGTCGGCTCCGGCCCCGGTGGCGATCGTGTCGGACCCGAAGCCGCCGAGCACGACGTTGTCCCCGTCGCCCGCCGTGATCGTGTCGTCGCCGCCGACCGTGGCGTCGGTGGTGGCGAGCTGGCCGACCATTCCGGCGACGAAGCTCACCGAGCCGGCATCGCCCAGCACCACGTCGCCGCCCGCGCCGGTGGTGATCCGGTCGGCGCCCGCGCCGCCCAGCACCACGTTGTCGCCGTCGCCTGCCGCGATCACGTCGTCGCCGCCGACCCCGGTATCGGTCGCCCGGACCAGAACCGGAAGCCCGGACGCGTCGAACGTCACCTCGCCCGCATCGCCCAGGATCACGTCGCTGCCCGCCCCGGTGGTGATCGCGTCCGCATCCGCGCCGCCCAGCACCACGTTGGCCCCGGTCCCCGCCCGGATCTCGTCCGCCCCGCCCACCGACGGGCTCAGCGTGCGCACCGAGACCGGTACAGAGGCGCTCAGCGTCACCGTGCCGGCATCGCCCAGGAGCACGTTCGCGCCCGATCCCGCCTCGATCCGGTCGCCGCCCGCCCCGCCGAGCGCCACGCTGCCGCCGTCGCCCAGCGTGATCAGGTCGCGCGCGCCCACCTCCGGGCTCGTCGCCGTGATTACGCCCGCCCGCCCCTGGCCGTCGAAGTCGACCGTGCCGTTGTCGCCCAGCACCGCCGAGCGGCCGTCGCCGACCACGATCGTGTCCGCACCCGAGCCACCCAGCACCACCGCGTTGCCGCGGCCGAGGGTGATCGCGTCGTCGCCCGCCACCGTGACGTCGCCGGTCTCGGCATGCGCCGCCAGGCCCGCCGCGAAGCGCACCAGACCCGCATCGCCGATCACCAGGCCGGTGCCGGTGCCGGCCGCGATCACGTCCGCCCCGGCGCCGCCGATCACCACCTTGGCCCCGTCGCCGAGGGTGACGGCATCGGCCGCGCCGATCGCCGGGTCGAGGCTCACGGCCAGGGTGAGGAGGCCGGCCGCGAGCTCGACGCGCCCGCTGTCGCCCAGGACCAGGTCGGTCCCGCCGCCCGCCGTGACCGTGTCCGCCCCGAAGCCGCCGACGACGAGGTTGTCGCCCTCGCCCGCCGCGATCACGTCGTCGCCGCCGAGGCCGGTATCGGTGGAGAGCACCAGTTGCAGCAGCCCGTCGGCGTCGTAGGCGACCTCGCCCAGGTCGCCCAGGAGCACGTCCCGGCCCGCGCCCGCGGCGATCCGGTCGGCACCCGCGCCGCCCAGCACCACGTTGTCGCCCGCGCCCGCATCGATGCGGTCGTCGTCGCCCAAGCTCGGGTCGCTCGTGGCGATCCGCACCAGGCGGCCGCCCGCGAAGCGCGCCTCGCCCCCATCGCCCAGGATCACGTCCGAGCCCGCGCCCGTCGTCACCGCGTCGCGCCCGACGCCGCCCACCACGATGTTGTCGCCCTCGCCGGCCGCGATCACGTCGTCGCCGCCGTTGCGCGGATCGAGCGTCGCGAAGTCGGTGATCACGCCGGCGGCATCGAAATGCACGATCCCGTCGTCGCCCAGGATGATGTCGGCCCCCGACCCGGTCGTCACCGCGTCCCGATCGATGCCGCCCAGCACCACCGCGTTGCCGCCGCCGATCACGATCGTGTCGCGACCGCCCGAGTCCGGGTCGGTGCTGCTCACCTCCGCCCGGATCCCGGCCGCAAAGCGCGCCACGCCGTTGTCGCCCAGCACCACGCTGTCGCCCCGGCCCAGGGTGACGGCGTCGTTGCCGGCCCCGCCGATCACCACCTTGTCGCCGTCCCGGCCGCTGATGCGGTCGTCCCCGCCAAACAGCGGGTCGAGGCTCGCCATCACCGCCCGCACGCCGCCCGAGAAGGTCACCTGACCGTCGTCGCCCAGCACGAGATCGCCGCCGGTCCCGACCGTGATCGTGTCCGCGCCCACGCCGCCGATGACGATGTTGTCGCCATCGCCCGCCGCGATGCGGTCGTCCCCGCCCGCGTTCGGATCGGTGCTGCCGACCTGGCGGCGCACCCCGGCTGCGAACACCGCGTAGCCGTTGTCGCCGATCACCACGTCGGCCCCCGACCCCGCCGTGATCGCGTCGGCCCCCACGCCGCCGATCACCACGTTGTCGCCGGAGCCGACCTCGATCTGGTCGTCGCCGCCCAGCGTCGGGTCCAGGCTCTCGGCCCGCACCAGACGGCCCTGCCCGTCGAAGGTCAGGTGAGCGTCGTCGCCCAGCACCACGTCGGCATCGGTGTCGGCCTTGCCCGCGTCGATCACGTCGCCGCCAAGCCCGCCCACCACGATGTCGGCGCCCGCGCCGGTGATGATCCGGTCGGATGCACCGCCGATGCGGTCGCTCGTCACCTCGGCGATCACGCCGGCGAGGTAGGCGACGCTGCCGTTGTCGCCCAGGACCAGGTCGGTCCCGCCGCCCGCCGTGACCGTGTCCGCCCCGAAGCCGCCGACGACGAGGTTGTCGCCCTCGCCCGCCGCGATCACGTCGTCGCCGCCGAGGCCGGTATCGGTGGAGAGCACCCGCTGCAGCAGCCCGTCGGCGTCGTAGGCGACCTCGCCCAGGTCGCCCAGGAGCACGTCCCGGCCCGCGCCCGCGGCGATCCGGTCGGCACCCGCGCCGCCCAGCACCACGTTGTCGCCCGCGCCCGCATCGATGCGGTCGTCGTCGCCCAAGCTCGGGTCGCTCGTGGCGATCCGAACCAGGCGGCCGCCCGCGAAGCGCGCCTCGCCCCCATCGCCCAGGATCACGTCCGAGCCCGCGCCCGTCGTCACCGCGTCGCGCCCGACGCCGCCCACCACGATGTTGTCGCCCTCGCCGGCCGCGATCACGTCGTCGCCGCCGTTGCGCGGATCGAGCGTCGCGAAGTCGGTGATCACGCCGGCGGCATCGAAATGCACGATCCCGTCGTCGCCCAGCACGATGTCGCGCCCGGCTCCCACCGTGACCGTATCCGCGCCCACGCCGCCGATGACGATGTTGTCGCCCGCGCCGCCCAGGATCGTGTCCGACCCGCCCGCGGACGGGTCGCTGCTCGCCGCCTCGCGACGGATCCCGTCGGCAAACACCGCGTAGCCGTTGTCGCCGATCACCACGTCGGCCCTCGACCCCGCCGTGATCGCGTCCGACCCCACGCCGCCGATCACCACGTTGTCGCCGGAGCCCGCCTCGATCTGGTCGTCGCCGCCCAGCGTCGGGTCCAGGCTCTCGGCCCGCACCAGACGGCCCTGCCCGTCGAAGGTCAGGTGAGCGTCGTCGCCCAGCACCACGTCGGCATCGGTGTCGTCCTTGCCCGCGTCGATCACGTCGCCGCCAAGCCCGCCCACCACGATATCGGCCCCCGCGCCGGTGATGATCCGGTCGGATGCACCGCCGGTGCGGTCGCTCGTCACCTCGGCGATCACGCCGGCGAGGTAGGCGACGCTGCCGTTGTCGCCCAGCACCACGTCCCGGCCTGCGCCCGCCGTGATCGTGTCGCTGCCCGCCCCGCCGAGCGCGAGGTTGTCGCCCTCGCCCAGCGTGATCAGGTCGTCGCCCCCGGTCTGCGGGTCCAGGCTCTCGACCCGCACCAGCACGCCTGCCGTCAGGCTGACCTGGCCGCTGTCGCCCAGCGCCACGTCCCGGCCTGCGCCCGCCGTGATCGTGTCGGCCCCGAAGCCGCCGATGACGAGGTTGTCGCCCTCGCCCGCCGCGATCACGTCGTCGCCGCCGACCCCGGTATCGGTCGCCCGGACCAGAACCGGAAGCCCGGACGCGTCGAACGTCACCTCGCCCGCATCGCCCAGGATCACGTCACCCCCCGCCCCGGTGGTGATCGCGTCCGCATCCGCGCCGCCCAGCACCACGTTGGCCCCGGTCCCCGCCCGGATCTCGTCCGCCCCGCCCACCGACGGGCTCAGCGTGCGCACCGAGACCGGTACAGAGGCGCTCAGCGTCACCGTGCCGGCATCGCCCAGGAGCACGTTCGCGCCCGATCCCGCCTCGATCCGGTCGCCGCCCGCCCCGCCGAGCGCCACGCTGCCGCCGTCGCCCAGCGTGATCAGGTCGCGCGCGCCCACCTCCGGGCTCGTCGCCGTGATTACGCCCGCCCGCCCCTGGCCGTCGAAGTCGACCGTGCCGTTGTCGCCCAGCACCGCCGAGCGGCCGTCGCCGACCACGATCGTGTCCGCACCCGAGCCACCCAGCACCACCGCGTTGCCGCGGCCGAGGGTGATCGCGTCGTCGCCCGCCACCGTGACGTCGCCGGTCTCGGCATGCGCCGCCAGGCCCGCCGCGAAGCGCACCAGACCCGCATCGCCGATCACCAGGCCGGTGCCGGTGCCGGCCGCGATCACGTCCGCCCCGGCGCCGCCGATCACCACCTTGGCCCCGTCGCCGAGGGTGACGGCATCGGCCGCGCCGATCGCCGGGTCGAGGCTCACGGCCAGGGTGAGGAGGCCGGCCGCGAGCTCGACGCGCCCGCTGTCGCCCAGGACCAGGTCGGTCCCGCCGCCCGCCGTGACCGTGTCCGCCCCGAAGCCGCCGACGACGAGGTTGTCGCCCTCGCCCGCCGCGATCACGTCGTCGCCGCCGAGGCCGGTATCGGTGGAGAGCACCAGTTGCAGCAGCCCGTCGGCGTCGTAGGCGACCTCGCCCAGGTCGCCCAGGAGCACGTCCCGGCCCGCGCCCGCGGCGATCCGGTCGGCGCCCGCGCCGCCCAGCACCACGTTGTCGCCCGCGCCCGCATCGATGCGGTCGTCGTCGCCCAAGCTCGGGTCGCTCGTGGCGATCCGCACCAGGCGGCCGCCCGCGAAGCGCGCCTCGCCCCCATCGCCCAGGATCACGTCCGAGCCCGCGCCCGTCGTCACCGCGTCGCGCCCGACGCCGCCCACCACGATGTTGTCGCCCTCGCCAGCCGCGATCACGTCGTCGCCGCCGTTGCGCGGATCGAGCGTCGCGAAGTCGGTGATCACGCCGGCGGCATCGAAATGCACGATCCCGTCGTCGCCCAGGATGATGTCGGCCCCCGACCCGGTCGTCACCGCGTCCCGATCGATGCCGCCCAGCACCACCGCGTTGCCGCCGCCGATCACGATCGTGTCGCGACCGCCCGAGTCCGGATCGGTGCTGCTCACCTCCGCCCGGATCCCGGCCGCAAAGCGCGCCACGCCGTTGTCGCCCAGCACCACGCTGTCGCCCCGGCCCAGGGTGACGGCGTCGTTGCCGGCCCCGCCGATCACCACCTTGTCGCCGTCCCGGCCGCTGATGCGGTCGTCCCCGCCAAACAGCGGGTCGAGGCTCGCCATCACCGCCCGCACGCCGCCCGAGAAGGTCACCTGACCGTCGTCGCCCAGCACGAGATCGCCGCCGGTCCCGACCGTGATCGTGTCCGCGCCCACGCCGCCGATGACGATGTTGTCGCCATCGCCCGCCGCGATGCGGTCGTCCCCGCCCGCGTTCGGATCGGTGCTGCCGACCTGGCGGCGCACCCCGGCTGCGAACACCGCGTAGCCGTTGTCGCCGATCACCACGTCGGCCCCCGACCCCGCCGTGATCGCGTCGGCCCCCACGCCGCCGATCACCACGTTGTCGCCGGAGCCCACCTCGATCTGGTCGTCGCCGCCCAGTGTCGGGTCCAGGCTCTCGGCCCGCACCAGACGGCCCTGCCCGTCGAAGGTCAGGTGAGCGTCGTCGCCCAGCACCACGTCGGCATCGGTGTCGTCCTTGCCCGCGTCGATCACGTCGCCGCCAAGCCCGCCCACCACGATATCGGCCCCCGCGCCGGTGATGATCCGGTCGGATGCACCGCCGGTGCGGTCGCTGATCACCTCGGCGCGCAGGCCGAGGGCGTAGTCCATCGCACCGTTGTCGCCGAACACCACGTCGTCGCCGGCCCCGGTCGTGATGGAGTCGGAGCCGGAACCGCCGAAGACCACGTTGCGCCCGTCGCCGGCCACGATTGCGTCGTTGCCCGAGACGCTGGCGTCCTCGGTCTCGGCGCGCACCAGGATGCCGGAACGGAACGTCACCCGGCCATCGTCGCCCAGGACCGTGTCCGAACCGGCACCGGTGGTGAGGGTGTCGTCGCCAGTGCCTCCGATCACGACGTTGTCGCCGTCGCCCGCCTCGACGACGTCGCCGCCGCCGAGCATGGACTCGAGGCTCCGGGCCAGGACGAGCACGCCGTCCGCGAAGGTGAGGCTACCGTCGTCACCGATGACGACGTCGCTGCCGTTGCCGGTGACGATCCGGTCGGCGCCGACGCCGCCGATGACGGTGCTGCCGCCATCGCCGAGGGTGATGGTGTCGGCCCCGCCCGCCATCGGGGCGGACGACACGACCGTCGCCGGCCGGCCGAGGGCGTCGAAGGCCACCTGGCCGTTGTCGCCGAGCACCACGGCCCGGCCGTTGCCGCCGCGGATCGTGTCGGCACCGGAGCCGCCGAGGATGACGCTGCCGCCATCGCCGACCGTGATCCGGTCCGCGCCACCCACTGCCTCGTCGCTGGTCTCGGCCTGCACCGGCAGGCCCGTCGCCGTGAGCGTGGCGCGACCGTTGTCGCCCAGGATGACGTTCTGCCCGTCCCCGGCCGTGATCACGTCGGCGCCCGCGCCCGCGATCACCACGTTGCGGCCCTTGCCGAGCGCGATGGTGTCGACGTCACCGATGGTCGGGGCGACGCTGGCGATCGCCACCACCTGACCGTTCTCGAAATCGGCCTGCCCGCCATCGCCCAGGACGACGTTGGCGCCGTCGCCGAGCGAGATGCGGTCGCGCCCGACGCCGCCGATCACGACGTTGTCGCCGGCCCCCGCGGTGATGACGTCGTCGCCGCCGATGTCGGGCGAGGCCGTGATCGCGCGCAGGATGGTGCCGGCCGCGTCGAAGGTGACGGTGCCGTTGTCGCCCAGGATCACCGCGCCGCGGTCCTGGCCCTCGATGGCGTCGCCGCCCGCGCCGCCGAGCACGACGTTGCGCCCGGAGCCGAAGCTGATCCGGTCGCCGCCGCCGATATCGGCCGCCAGGGTCTCGACCCGCGTGCGGGTGGCGGTGGCGACGCCGCTCGCGAGGCGAACCACGAAATCGGCCCGGCCGCTATCGCCCAGGATCACGTGATCGCCGGCTCCCGCCGTGACCAGGTCGCTTCCCGCGCCGCCGATGACGACGTCGTTGCCGTCCGACGCCGTGACCGTGTCGTCCCCGCCGATCTCGAAATCGATCGATTCGACGTGATCCGCCAGGCCGGCAGTGAAGCTGGCCTTGCCGCTGTCGCCCAGGATGACGTGGTTGCCGCGGCCGACCGTGATCGCATCGGCGCCGAAGCCGCCGATGATGGTCACGTCGCCGTCATCGGCCTGGATCGTGTCGCCGCCGCCGATATCGGTGGCGATCGCGGTCACGGTGGCGATCAGGCCGCCCGAGAACGTGGCGCGGCCGCTGTCGCCCAGCACCACCTGCGTGCCAGAGCCGACCGTGATCCGGTCCGCATCCGCGCCGCCGATGATGGTCGAATTGCCGTCGCGAGCCGCGATCGTGTCGGCGCCGCCGATCTCAGGATCGATCGATTCGATGCGGGTCAGCACGCCGGCCGCGAAGACGGCCGTGCCGTTGTCGCCCAGGATGACGTGGTTGCCCTGGCCGACCGTGATCGCATCGGCGCCGAAGCCGCCGATGATGGTGGCGTCGCCGTCGTCGGCCGTGATCGCGTCGTCGCCGCCGATGCCGGTCGCGACCGAGGTGATGCCGGCGATCAGGCCGCCCGAGAAGGTCGCGCTGCCGCTGTCGCCCAGCACCACCTGGCGGCCCTTGCCGACCGTGATCCGGTCCGCATCCGCGCCGCCGATGATGGTCGAATTGCCGTCGTGGGCCGCGATCGTGTCGGCGCCGCCGATCTCAGGATCGATCGACTCGATGCGGGTCAGCACGCCGGCCGCGAAGGCGGCCGTGCCGTTGTCGCCCAGGATGACGTGGTTGCCCTGGCCGACCGTGATCGCATCGGCGCCGAAGCCGCCGATGATGGTGGCGTCGCCGTCGTCGGCCGTGATCGCGTCGTCGCCGCCGATACCGGTCGCGACCGAGGTGATGCCGGTGATCAGGCCGCCCGAGAAGGTCGCGCGGCCGCTGTCGCCCAGCACCACCTGCGTGCCAGAGCCGACCGTGATCCGGTCCGCATCCGCGCCGCCGATGATGGTCGAATTGCCGTCGTGTGCCGCGATCGTGTCGGCGCCGCCGATCTCAGGATCGATCGACTCGATGCGGGTCAGCACGCCGGCCGCGAAGGCGGCCGTGCCGTTGTCGCCCAGGATGACGTGGTTGCCCTGGCCGACCGTGATCGCATCGGCGCCGAAGCCACCGATGATGGTGGCGTCGCCGTCGTCGGCCGTGATCGCGTCGTCGCCGCCGATGCCGGTCGCGACCGAGGTGATGCCGGTGATCAGGCCGCCCGAGAAGGTCGCGCGGCCGCTGTCGCCCAGCACCACCTGGCGGCCCTTGCCGACCGTGATCCGGTCCGCGCCGGCGCCGCCGATGATGGTGGTGCCGCCCTCGCTGGCCTCGATGACGTCGTCGCCGCCGATCGCCGCCTCGCCGTCCCGGGTCGTGATCGACGCCAGGGCCCGAGCGCCGTTGACCGGCGTGAAGGTGGCCTCGCCGGTATCGCCGAGGATGACCTGCGTGCCCTTGCCGACGCGGATCCCGTCGGCGCCGGCCCCGCCGACGATGACCGAGTCGCCATCCTGCGCGGTGATCGTGTCGTCGCCGCCGATCGTGCCCGACAGGCTCGTGATCGCCGTCAGGACGCCGCCCGTGAAGACGGCGTCGCCGTTGTCGCCGAAGATGACGTGGTTGCCCGCACCGGCGGTGATCACGTCGGCACCGGCACCGCCGATGATGACGCTGTCGCCGGCCGTGGTGGTGACGGTGTCGCCCGCCCCCGCGGCGGTGTTGGTCGAGACGGCACGGCTGAGGACGTGCGTGCCCTCGAGGAACACCTGCGGCGTCGTCAGCCCGTCCTGGTAGAGCTGGCCGTGGTCGCCGATCACCACGTTGGCACCGGCCTTGGCGTCGATCGTGTCGGCGCCGGCCGCACCGGTGTCGTCGATGGTCAGGATCCGGGTCGCGGCCGCGAGGTTGAAGGCGGAATCGCCCAGGATGATGTCGGCGGCCGGACCGCCGGTGATGGTGTCGTTGCCGGAGCCGCCCGCGATGACGTTGCGGCCCTGGCCGCCGATCAGCACGTCGTCGCCGGCGCCGCCATCGATCATCACGATGCCCGTGGCGCCCGAGGCGTCGATCCGGTCGGCGAGGCTGACGGGCCGGCCGTCGCCGCCGACCATGCCCTCGCGCCGGAAGGCGTAGGCGCGACCGGTCGGGTTCTCGGGCGTGGAATCGTAGCGGCTGCCGTCGGCCGTGGTGTCGCCGAACAGGGCGAGCGGACCGGTGGACCCGGTCACCGTGAGCGTGTCGGCGCCACCGCCGCCATGGATCTCGGTGAGCGTGGCGGTCGCGGTGCTCGCCACCGTGAAGGTGTCGTCACCCTGGCCGAGCAGCACCTGGACCACGCCGAACCCGGCATAGGTGACGCCGCCGCGATAGGTCCCGCTGCCGGTGACGATGCTCGCCGCGGACATCCCGAGGCCGCCGATATGGTCGGCCTCGAGCACGCCGCTGACGCCCACGCTCGTCGAGTCGTTGTAGACGGTGAGCCGGTCGAGATCGGGCTGGCCGTTCGACGCGATGGCCCGCGCGATCGGGGCGTTCGCCTCGCCCGGCAGGGCCACCGCCTGCTGGAGCCCGCGGTTCTGCGGACCGGTTCCGCCCTGGAGCACCAGCGGACCCTGGATGCCGCTGACGTCGTGCGGCTGGCGCGAGAAGGTCTTGAGGTCGTTCTGGGTCTTCGCCCCCTGGGGATCGCGGGCGATGGTGATGCGGATCGGCACGTCGTAATCGGCCGGCCCGAAGGTCACGGTGGCGGGCCGTCCGGCCGCCGCCGCGGTGAAGCGCGGATCGCTGCTCGACAGGATCGTCTGGCCGTCGCCCGCCAGCGTCACCGTCACGGGCGCGGTCGGCGGCGCCGTCAGCACCAGGTCGTAGTAGGAGGTCTGCGTGTCGGTGACGGTGACCCCGCCCGGGGCCGGACGCACCAGCACGCCGGCGGAGTTCCCGTCCACCACCGTGACGTTCACCACGGGCGCGTCGGCCATGCTGCCGAAGAAGCCGCCGGCACCGAGCGAACTCGTCACCCGGTGGGTGATCTGGACGGTTTCCCGGTTCTGGACCTGGGCGTCCGGCGGCGCCGAGACGAGCACGGTCTGGGCGACGTTCCAGTCGGCCGCCGTGAAGGTCAGGACGGCGTTGCCGTCCGCATCGACGGGAAGCGCGCTGCCGTCGGCCCGGGTCAGATGAATCCGGCCGCTCGTCGTCGACAGGGCGACGGTGACGGTCTCGCCCGGCCGCGGCTGATTGTTGAGGACGACCGTGTAGCTGTCCTTCTGCTGCGGCTTGGTGCCTTCGAGGACCGTGGTCTCGCCGTCGGTCTGGGTGATGATCAGGCCGGGCTTGTCGTCGTCGATCACCGTGACGATGACGGTGCGCAGGGCCGCGCCATCGACCTCGGCATTCGAGCTGATCACCGAATGACCGACCGCGATCCTCTGGTCGCCCTCGGCGGCGGTGTCCGACTTGGCGCGGACATAGACCGTCCGGGCCGGCGCCCAGACGTAGCCGCCGCGTCCGTCCGCGACGGTCGTGAAGCTCAGCGTCAGGCTGTCGGCATAGGTGATCCCGTCGAGCGAGACCTCGACCGTGCCGGCCTGGCCCGCCAGCGCCCGCATCTGCGCCGAGGATTGCGCCGCCGAGACCGTGATCACGGCGACGTCCGTCGCGGTGAGCGCCGTGGTGGCCGGCGGCGGCGGCGCCACCGTGTAGGTGGCGACGCGGCTGCCCGCCGCGTTCGCGGCGGTCACGGCGCTGTCCTCGCGCACCGTCAGGCCGCCGCCATCGCCGATCGCCTGGCTCTGGTCGGTCCCCACCGTGGCGTTGATGCCGGCGGCGAACACGCCGTCGTAGCGCTTGTCGGCGCTGGACGTGGTGTGGTTGATCACCGCCGAGTTGCCCTTGGCGTCGCGCGAGACGACCTCGCCCGAGACGTCGCCCGCCACCACGAAGGTGTCGCTGCCCAGGCCGCCGATCAGGGTGGTGACGACATCGGCCGCGGTCGACAGCACGTAGAAGGTGTCGTCACCCTCCAGGCCGTCCACCTCGACCGCCTGGATGTTGCTGAACTTGATCGACAGCCCGGCGCCGAACACGCCGTCCTTGGTCACCACGAAAGTGTCGGCGAACTCGGTGCCGAGTGCCACGATCTTGTTGAAGCCGCTGCCGCCGTCGATGTCGAGCGGGGCGTTGATGTTGTACTCGACCTTGTCGTCGCCGGCGCCGGCATTGAGCTTGATCTTGCCCGTGGTGGCGAGCGCGAAGGACCGGATCACGAACGTGTCGTCGCCATCCTCGCCGTTGAGGCGCAGGTCGGCCTTGTTCGAGTAGATCTGGAACGTGTCGTTGCCGGTGCCGCCATAGATGACGATCGGCACCGAGTTGCCCTTCGAGAGGTAACCGCCGAAGGAGAGCTGGACCGTGTCGAAGGCGTCCTCGGCGAGCAGGCCGTTCGCGACGTCGCGCGGGGTCGCGAAGACCTGTCCCATCTGGAAGAAGTCGTCGCCGGCGCCGCCGTCGATGGTCATCAGCGCGGCGTCGTCGTCCATGTAGAAGCGGTCGTCGCCCAGCCCGCCCTCGACCACGATGCGGCCGTTGAGCGAGGCGTCGACGTTGATGCGCTCCACCGCCGCATCGGCCGGGTAGGTGCCGTCCGGGTTGGGATGCAGCAGGGCGATGAAGTTCCGGCGGCTGAGGAAGGTGTCGGCGGCGTCGGTCCCGAGGATCGTCAGCGTATCGACGCCACGGTCGGCATCGCCGCTGTCATGGACGTTGATCCGGTAGGAGGAGGTCCCGGCGAGCTGGATCAGCACCGTGTCGGTGTCCTGGCCACCGTCGATGTCGAGGGTATCCCGGCGCCCGTTATTGACGCTCGACAGGCTGGGGAGGCGGGTGACCGTGATCGCGTCCTGCCCGTCCTCGCCGCGGATCCGGGTGTTGCCGGCGATCTCGGTGAGCGCGGCGTCGAGCACGTCGTCGCCCGCGCCGAGTGCGATGTCCGTCGTGGTCGACCGCAGGCGTCCGCGCAGGGTCACGCGGTCGCGTCCCGCAAGCGTGGTCAAGGCCAAGGTGGAAGCCGCGACCGTGCTGCCGAGCAGCGTGATCACGTTGTCGCCCGCGCCCGCCCGGATCGCGACCGAGCCGGCCTGGATCGCGGCCGTCTGCAGCACGACGCCGTTCGCCGACACGGCGTCGGTGATCGTGTCGAGATCGGCCCCGGTGTCGAGCGTGAAGGCGCCCGAGGCGGTCCAGCGGCCGCCGAGGGTCACGGTGTTGGCGCCCTCGCGCAAGTCGATCGCCACCGAGCCCGCGTTGACGGTCGCGGAGGCCTGGACGGTGCCGGAGACGATCGACGCGTCGGTCAGGGTGTCGATCCCGCCGCCGCCCTGGATGGTCAGGGCGCCGGTGACCGTGGTGAGGCTGGTCAGCCTGATGTCGTTGCGGCCGTTGCCCGGGCCGCTGCCAGAGGCGGCGGCGATCTCCATCGAGCCCGCCTGGATGGTGCCCGCGAGGGTGATCGTGTCGGCGTCGCTGCCCGTCCGCACCGCGAGCGCCCCGGTCACGGCCAGGTCGGCGTTGACGTCGATGGTGTTCGCGCCCTCGCCCGCGTCGATGGTCATCGACGCCGCCTTGTAGCGGCCAGCGAGGGTGATCGCGTCGGCATCGGAGCCGGACGTGATCCCGACCGCGCCGCCGACATTGAACTCGCCGTCGAGCGTGACCGCGTTGCGCCCACGTCCGGCGTCGATGCGCAGCGAGCCGAGGCCGACCACGCCGCCGGCGATCGAGCCGTAGGTCCCTCTGAGCGTGATGGTGTCGTCGCCCGACCCGGTGACCAGGGCGAGCTCGCCCGTCACCGTGATGAGGCCGCCGAGGGTGATCGCGTTGGTGCCGTCGCCGGCCATGATCGCCAGCGAGTCAGCCTTCAGCGTGCCGGTGAGAGAGATGGTATCGGCGCCGGTGCCCGACGCGATCTGCGCCGCAGCACCGATGGTGAGGTCGCCAGCGAGCGTGACCGCATTGGTGCCGTCGCCGGCATCGATGGAGAGCGAGCCCGCCTTGGCCGTGCCGGTGAGGGAGACCGTGTCGTCGCCGGAGCCCGACGCGAGCTGCGCCGCGCCGCCGATGTTGTACTCGCCGGTGAGCGCGACCGTGTTGGTCCCGCCGCCCGCGTCGATCCGCAGGGAGCCCAGGCCGACCACGCCGCCCGCGACCGAGCCGTAGGTCCCCTTGAGCGTGATGCCGTCCTGGCCCGTCCCCGTGACCACCGCCAGCTCGCCCGCGACCGTGAAGTCGCCGTCGAGCGTGACCGTATTGGCGCCGTCGCCCGCCGTGATCGCCAGCGAGGCCGCCTGCATCGCCCGGGTGATGGAGATCGTGTCGTTGCCGAGGCCCGTCGTGATCTGCGCCGCACCACCGATGGTGAAGCCGCCGTCGAGCGTGACCGCGTTGGTACCGTCGCCCGCCGTGATCGCCAGCGAGCCCGCCTTCAGCGTGCCGGTGAGGGAGACCGTGTCGTCGCCGGAGCCCGATGCGAGCTGCGCCGCGCTGCCGATGTTGTACTCGCCGCCGAGCGCGACCGTGCTGGTCCCGTCGCCCGCGTCGATCCGCAGGGAGCCGAGGCCGACCACGCCGCTCGCGACCGAGCCGTAGGTCCCCTTGAGCGTGATGCCGTCCTGGCCCGTCCCCGTGACCACCGCCAGCTCGCCCGCGACCGTGAAGTCGCCGTCGAGCGTGACCGTATTGGCGCCGTCGCCCGCCGTGATCGCCAGCGAGGCCGCCTGCATCGCCCGGGTGATGGAGATCGTGTCGTTGCCGAGGCCCGTCGTGACCTGCGCCGCGCCACCGATGGTGAAGCCGCCGTCGAGCGTGACCGCGTTGGTACCGTCGCCCGCCGTGATCGCCAGCGAGCCCGCCTTCAGCGTGCCGGTGAGGGAGACCGTGTCGTCGCCGGAGCCCGATGCGAGCTGCGCCGCGCT
Organism: Methylobacterium currus; assembly: GCF_003058325.1. Classification (NCBI taxonomy): domain Bacteria; kingdom Pseudomonadati; phylum Pseudomonadota; class Alphaproteobacteria; order Hyphomicrobiales; family Methylobacteriaceae; genus Methylobacterium; species Methylobacterium currus. The sequence continues at coordinate 2,802,867 of NZ_CP028843.1, read as the reverse complement.
GCCGATGTTGTACTCGCCGCCGAGCGCGACCGTGCTGGTCCCGTCGCCCGCGTCGATCCGCAAGGAGCCCAGGCCGACCACGCCGCCCGCGACCGAGCCATAGGTCCCCTTGAGCGTGATGCTGTCCTGGCCCGTCCCCGTGACCACCGCCAGCTCGCCCGCGACCGTGAAGTCGCCGTCGAGCGTGACCGTATTGGCGCCGTCGCCCGCCGTGATCGCCAGCGAGGCCGCCTGCATCGCCCGGGTGATGGAGATCGTGTCGTTGCCGAGGCCCGTCGTGACCTGCGCCGCGCCACCGATGGTGAAGCCGCCGTCGAGCGTGACCGCGTTGGTACCGTCGCCCGCCGTGATCGCCAGCGAGCCCGCCTTCAGCGTGCCGGTGAGGGAGACCGTGTCGTCGCCGGAGCCCGATGCGAGCTGCGCCGCGCCGCCGATGTTGTACTCGCCGCCGAGCGCGACCGTGCTGGTCCCGTCGCCCGCGTCGATCCGCAGGGAGCCGAGGCCGACCACACCGCTCGCGACCGAACCGTAGCTCCCGCCCAGGGTCACACCGTCGACGCCCGTTCCGGTCAAAACCGCGAGCTCGCCCGTGATCGCGTAGGTGCCCGCGAGGCTCACCGAATCGGCGTCGTTGCCGCTCGCGCCCGGTGCCGCCACGTCGATCGACAGGGCACCGCTGCGATAGCTGCCGGCGAGGGTGACGGTGTCGCTCCCGTCCTTGCCCAGGATGGACAGAGAACCGCCGACGGTCAGCACGCCCTCGACCGGGTTGTCGTTCTGGTCGAGGGTGATGGTGCGCGTGCCCGTCGCGAAGCTGCCGTCGAGACGGATGACGTCGCTGTTGGCTCCGCCCTCGATCCGGATCGAGGCGCCGACGTAGAGGCCCTTGAGGTCGATGGTCGCGCCGGTGTTGTCGGGCGTGCCCGAGGCGCTGTAGTCGCCGCGCAGGATGATCGCATCCCGGGCCTTGATCACCGCGCCGGCCTGGATGGTGAGGTTGTCGCCGGCGTTGAGCGTGACCGAGCCGCCGGTCGAGAAGATGGTGACGCCGGCGAGCACGGTGAGATCGTCGCCGGACGCGCCGGTCTCGCCGGCGGTCTGGACGATGTCGCTGCCCGAGATGATGTCCCGGTCGATGGTGAGCGGGCTCGACGTGCGGATGCTCAGCGTCCCCGCCGCGCGGAAGCCGGGCGCGGTGTTGGTGGTGACGCCGCCGACCCGCAGGCCGCCGATATTCCACAGGTAGACGCTGCCGGCGGTGCTGTAGCCCTCGATGCCGCCGAAGCTGTCCGCGTAGGTGCTGCCGTTGTCGGCGCTCATCCGGGCGACGATCCGCCGTCCGCTGGCGCCGATGTCGCCCTTGGCGATCAGATAGGCCTTGCCGGAGGTGAGGTTCGAGCCGGTCGCGTCCTTGTTGGCGTCGTCGTAGAGCGCGAGGCCGTTGAAGAGGGCGCCGTCGGCCGCGGTGAGGAAGGCGACGCCCCGGTTGCCGGTGCCGACCGTGCCGAGGGCGAGATCGCCCTTCACCTCGTTGAGGTAGAGGTTGCCGAAGGTCGTCTGCGCGGACACCGCCCCGAGGCGATTGCCGCCGGCGCGGCTGTCGATGTCGAAGTTGTTCGCCGCCGTGCCGATGGTGTTTCCGGCGATCAGCGTGACGCCGTTGCCGGTGACGTTGATCCCGGGCTGCGAGTCGACGCCGGCGCTGCGGGCGGAATCGATGTCGGTCGGGTCGACGAGGTCGCCCGCATCCAGGATCGAGACCGCCGCCTTCAGGGTGACGTCGCCGTTGCTCGCGGTGACCGCGAGCACGTTCATCGAGCCGCCGGTCTCCTCCAGGTAGGCGCCGTCGCGGCCGGAGGCCAGGACCGTGCCGGTCAGCCGCATCTCGATCCGGTCGCCGGCGGTGCCGATGCTGCCGCCCTTCGCCTTCAGGTAGACGCTGCCCGCGACGATCTTGTTGGTCTCGGTATGGACCCCGTCGAGGATGCCGCCGGTGTCGGCGACGAGCGTCACGTTCCCGCTCTGCGAATAGGCGGATTCCAGGTTGAGGTCGCCGCTGCGCTCCGTGACGTAGATGTCCCGGGCCGTGCGCACGGTCAGCGTGCCGCTCCCCTGGAGGTCGATCCCGATCACGCGGGCCGCCTCGCCGATGCCGCCGTCGCCGCCCTCGAGCACGATGTTGCCGCCGCGCACCGTGGTGCCGTTGGCGTCGCCCGCGTTGGCGATGCCGGTCTTCGCCTTGATGCGGATCTCGTCGCCGGTGGTCGAGACCACGGAGGTGAGCTTGAGCCCGCCCTGCGTGCCGAGGAAGATCTGCCCGGCGGCGTTGACGTCGAGCCCGCCGGTCGCCGCCAGGTTCATCGCCTTGCGGCCCTGGATCAGCACCTGCTTGATCAGGTTGCCCGGGTTGGTCGGGTCCAGCGCGGACTGGAACACCACCACGCCGCGCGCGCTCTCCGCGGTGATCCGCGCGACCTCGACCACCGTGATGGTCGAGGCCGTCACGGAGGCGATCGTGTAGTAGGTCGTCGCGTCGGTCTGGTTGCGCGTGGTGACGCCGAAGGTGCCGGCCACGCCGATCCGCATCCCGACGGCGAAGCCGTCGTCGATGAAGCTGCCCGAGGACCGGGTCAGGGTACCGTCCGCCCCGAAGGCGACGGTGGCGGTGATGCGCGGGCCCTCGCCCTTGGCGACCGACTGGCCGAGGCTGATCGTCTTGGCGGTCTCGGCCGCGAAGGTCTGGCCGGCCGTGGTCAGGATCACGCCGCCGGCGACGGAGGCGATCGTGTAGACGCTGGGCGTCTCGCCGGTGGCGTTCTGGGTCGCGCCGCCGATGTAGAGCGTGCCGCCGACCTTGAAGATCGCCGGATCCCAGCCCTGCCCGTCGGTGCGGGTGATCCGGCCCTGGCCGTTCACGTTGTCGAAGTCGACCCGCGCCTGGACCGGGGCCGCGGTCAGGAAGACGATGTCGTTGCGCTCGGCCGCGCCGAGCGCGATGAGCTGGTCGCGGCTCAGGGGCTGCCGGTTGGTGAGGTCGATCACCGTGACACCGTCGACCGAGCCGATATTGCCGGACGCGCTGGCGCCGCGCACCACGAGCGTGACATTCGCGCCGCTGATGATCGGGTCCTGCCGGGTGACCTGGGTGCTGGTCGTCTCCTTGAGCAGGCCCTGCCCGACCGCGTTGAGCAGCTCGTCCTGCGTCCAGCGCTTGATGCTGGCATTGATCGCATCCTGCATCGTCTGGTCGATGAAGAAATGCGGGTTCTGCTTCTGCGTGTTGCCGAGGCCGAAGGTCGCGAAGAAGCCGTCGAGCTTGGCGTAATCCGCGGTCCGCTCGGCCTGGAGCGTCGCCACCCGGGCGGCCACGGCGGCGTCGATGACCGCGCTGGTGAGCGTGCCGGCCGCGAGCGCGGCCGCGCCGTCCGCCTGGTACTGCGCGAGGGCGGCGGCGAGCGCGTCGCCGGTGAGGCGCGGCGCGAAGGCGGCGTTGTAGACGCCCGGATTCGCCTGCTGGTTGCGATACCCCCAGTAGGTGACGTAATCGGCCCCGTCGGCGGCCGACAGGGTCAGGGCGTAGGCCGCGTCGTAGCTGTTGGCGTGGGTGCCGAAGCGGGCATGCAGGGCCTGGTAGGACGCGCCGAGCTGCCCCTCCGCCGTCGCGAGCCGCGAGGCCACGTAATCCGCGATCGCCGCGTCGCCGAGGGAGGTCGAGCGGCCTGCCGTCGTGAAGGTCTCCGTGGCCTTCGCCCGCTCGCCGGCGGTCAGGTGCACGCGGCCATTCGACAGCGTCGCGCGCTGCGCCCAGTAGGTGGCGTAGTTCGTCGCGAGGTCGGCGTTGTAGACGCCGCCGAAGCGGTCGAAGGTCGCCTTGAGCGAGGCGTAGTCCGCCGAGCGGCTCGCCTGGAGCGTCGCGAACTTCGCCGCGACGTAATCGGAGAGATCGCTCCCGGTCTTGCCGGCCTGCGTGCCCTGGTCGGTATAGAGCGCCTGATAGTAGGTCTGCAGGGCCGACGAGAGGAGCGGGGTGCCGTCGCCGGCGAGGTTGCCGCGATAGGTCCAGTAGGCGTCGTACTTGGCGCCGAAATCGGCGATCTGGCTGCTGCCGAGGCCGCCGAAGACGGCGTCGAGATCCTGGTAGGCGCCGTTGCGCGCCGCCTCGAGCCGGTCGATCTGCCCGGCGACGTAGTCCGTCAGCACCTGGTCGCGATAGTTCCAGTACGTCCGGTAATCGGTCTGGTCGGCGGCCGACAGGGTCTGGGCATAGGTCGCGTCGTAGCGGTTGCCCCGGGCACCGAAGCGGGCGTCCAGTGCCTGGTAGGCCGTGCCGGACTGCAGCACCACGCCGCCCAGGGTCGAGGTGAGCACCTCGCCGCGGATGGCGGCACGCTCGGCCTGGGAGACCGGTACCGTGAAGGCCGGATCGTAGGCGCCGGAATTCGGCTGCTGGTTGCGGTAACCCCAGTAGGTCGCGTAGGCGGCGGAGAGATCCGCCACATCGGTATCGCCGTACTTCCCGTATTGCGCGTGCAGGGTCTGGTACTGCAGCGTGCGCGAGGTCTCCAGCGTCGCGATCGACTGCGCCACCGAGGCGTCGAGGTCGCTGCCGCTCAGGCCCCGGTCGAGGCCCTGCTGGCGGTAGAGCGCCTGGTAGGTGGCGAGCTCCGCCGAACCGGCCGCGAACCGGAAGCGGTAGGTCGGGTCGTAGTGCGAGGGATCGGCCTGGAGGTTCCGGTAGCGCCAGTAGGTGGCGTATTCCTGCTCGGCCACGCTCTCGTAGGCGTCGAGCGTCTCGTTGAACTTGCGGTCGGCGTCGGCGTCGGTGAGGGCGAGGTCCTTCCACACGCCGTTGATGAGCTGCGCCTCGACCCGCTCGTCGCGCACCGTGATGGTGTTGACGTTGAGCAGGCTGCCGGCATCGACCTTCACCAGGACGTTGCCGTTGGTGGTGAGGCTGAAGAGGCGCAGGTCGCCGCTGGTCTCCTGGATCCCCACGTCGCCCGCCGCCGTGATGGTCACGCGGTCGCGCTGCCGGGAACCGGTATCGAGCTTGAGCACGCCCGCATCGGTCGCGGCGCCGACATTGCCGCCGGCGGTGACGGTCAGGCTGCCCGCCGTGATCGCGCCGGCCCGGCCGGACGCGACCTTCACGTCGCCGCGCGCCACCAGCATGACGTCGTAGCCGTTCCGCGCCGTGATCCGGTCGACCGCGAGGTCGCCCGTGCTGCGCAGGTAGATGGTTCCCGCATTGGTTGCCGCGGCGACCGAGCCCGTGGCGTTGACGACGAGCGCCTGGTCGGTCGCCGAGGCTCCGCTGCCCTGCCCGATGCTACCGCCGGCATTCAGCACGACGTTCACGCCCGAGACCGTGCCGGCCGGGTTCAGCGCCTGGATGGCGCCGCCGGAGGTGATGCTGGTGGTCCCGGTGGTGTTGGCCACGCCGCCGACGAGCAGCACCCGGCCCGCGCCGGTCGAGGTGACGGTGACGTTGCCGGTGCTGCCGCCGATGAAGCCCATCGAGATCGGATAGCTCGCGAACACGCTGTGCGTGCCGTCCGTCTCCGTATAGGTGACCGTGATGCTCTCTTGGTAATAGGTCTTCTTGCCGTACCACGTGCTCGTGGTCCAGCTCCGGCCCTTCAGGTGCTGCGGATCGGCCGTATTGATGGTCACCCGGGAATCGTAGTTGTAGGCGCCCTTCCCGGTGGCATCGAGGTAGAAATAGTCGCTGTTCGGAATCAGCGCGCCGAGCTTGACGTTCTTGGTATCGTAGTGGTTCTGGTCGGCCGGCTGCGAGGCGAAGGCCTGGATGCCGAGCCAGGCCGAGGTGCCGCGGGTGAGGGTGTAGGTGGTCTTGTCGCCGCGGCCCGCCGTGAAGGCGTAGCGGTAGGTCTGATCGCGGCCGTTTCCGTCCTTCAGGCCGGAACCCGGGGTGTAGGTGGCGATCGCGCCGCCATCCTGGTGACCGCCGATCTCCTGGCCGCTGGCCCCGACCAGCGCCTGATAGCTGGTGACCGAGCCGTCCGCCTGCTGGGTCAGAAGGGTCTTGCGCGCGACGGCGCCGGTCGCCGCATTGGCGTAGGCGAGGTCGGTGATGTCGATGATGCCGGCGCCGCGCTTCGACACGTCGATGCGGGCCACGACCACGTCGTAGTCGAGCTGGTTGTTCACCGTCACGCTGGCGTAGCCGCCGAGCGCGCGGATCGCACCCTGGTTCGGGCTCGTGTTGACGATCGTCCCGGTGAGCGACACCTTGCCGCCGGTGGTCGCGATCTCGTTGATGACGATGCGGTTGTTCTGGCGGTCGAAGACCGCGGAGTAGCCGTCCTTCGTCAGGGACTTGATGACGGTCGTGCGGTAGGGGTCGCGCCTGATCTGCTCGATCTCGGCCGAGACGTCCGAGTTCTTCAGGATGTTGATGGTGAAGCTGTCGCGGCCGCTCTGGATCAGGCCCCGGACGTCGAGGTACTGCGCATTGATGACGATGTCGCCGCTGGCGATGATGCTGCCCTGCGGCGCCATCTGGAGCGCACGGAGCACCGTGGTCGCGTCGCCGGCATCGACGATCTTGTTGGGATCGCCGCCGGTGATCGCCCCGGCCACGGTCCCGTAGGGATTGCCGCCGATGGCGTAGATCGTCTGGTCCTTGATCGTGACGGACCCGCCCACGTCGCTGAAGCTGTTCTTCACGCGGATCGTGCCGCCGATGACGAGGTTGCCGCTCGCCGCCGCGGTGAACAGGTCGGCATTCACCGCGATGATGTCGCCGGCGATGTTGAGCGTCGGTGCCGGCACCAGGGTGTCGTTCAAGACCGTCGCGCCGAGCCAGTTCTTGAGCTTGATCTGGCTGTTGCTGGTCGCCGAGACCACGCCGCCCGAGGTCAGCGTGCCGAAATTTGCCGACCCGGCCGGCAGGGTGGGGAACAGCAGGGCGTTCTCGTCGGCGATCGCCTTGCGCTTGTCGGCGAGGGCATCCGTGCGGGTGACGTTCTGGCCGTTGTAGAAGGTGCCGCCATTCGATTCTGGCATCGTGATGCCGGCGATCGTCAGCGTGGCGCTCGAGTAGTTGTTGATCTCGACCTTGGTGTCGGACTTGGCGTCGAGGCTGCCCGAGCCGACGAGCTGCCCCGCCACGACGTTGATGCGTCCCGCGCCGGCCGTGAACCGGCCGATCGTCACCGCCGGCCGTTCCTGCTGCAGCGGCAGCACCGTCACCTCGTTGCCGTAGCGGACGACCTCGGCCAGGCCCTGGCTCTCGAGGAGGTCGGTCAGGCGCTGGACCTCGCTCCGGTAGAAGTTCTGCAGCGTCGCGTTCTGGGCGTAGTTCTGCAGCTTGTCCTGCGCGTTGTAGAGCTGCTCGATCATGGCGCTCTGCGCGAAGACCGAGCCGAAGCTCACCGTGATCGGCACGCGCTTGAGGGTGACGCTGCCGCCCGAGGCGATCGAGAAGGTCTTCTGCGAGGCATCCGCCGGGACGAGGGCGCCGCCGGCGGTGAGCTGCTGGTCGTTGATCAGCACGGTGCCGGTCAGGCTGGAGGCGCCGCTGGTCGGGTCGACCGACATCTGGTCGATCGCGATGGCGATGTTGCGCGCAATGCCCGTGACGATGGTGCCGTCGACGGAGACGCGGCCGACGCCGCCCTGGTTGGCGGTGCCGGAATACGAGGCCTCGGCGCTGCCGCCGAGCAGGCTGTTGATCGCCCCCGCGACCGCGGCGAGCCAGTTGGTGCCCTTCGCCTTCGCGTCGGTGCTGGCGAGGTTGAGGCGGTTGGTGATGAGGTTGGCGTCGCCCGCCGTGGCGATGCCGGCGCCGGCCGCGACCGTGACGGTGTTGGTCTGGTAGACGTTGATGTCGGCGCTGATCGTCTGGATCGGGATCGCGCTGCCCGCGAAGGTGTCGGTGCGCGCCGAGGTGACGTAGAGGTCGTCGATCTGCCGCAGGTCGCTGCCGGCCAGGAGGTTCACGTCGCCGTAGGCGGTGACCGAGGCGCCCCTCGCCACCGTGACGGCGTTCGACGGCCGCAGGTCCACCAGCGTGTTGCCGGCCGCCACGGTAGCGGCGCCGTAGGTCTCCGAGTTGGCGACCGCGCTGGCGCTGCCCCGTCCGTTCGCCGAGGCGGTCAGCGTGCCGAGGGTGTAGAGGCTGGCATTCTCGCCGATCAGCACCTGCGCGGCGAAGGCGTCGGTGACGATCTTCGAGGTCGTGCCGGCTCCCGCGAGCGCCCCGCCCGTCTTCAGCGTCACCTTGTCGAAGACGTCGATCAGGTTGAGGGCGCTGAGGGCGATGCCGCCGGGGGCGCCGACGCCGCCGACGGTCTCGAGCTGGGTCGGGCTCGTCGGCGCGCTGCTCGCCACCGTCACCGTCGCGGTGACCGCGATGGTGGTCCGGCTGTCGGCCCCGGCGCCGCTGGCGAGGCCGCCCGTGGTTCCGACGATGTTGGCCGAGCTGAGGACCGGCTTGAGCACGGAGTTCTGGGCGCTGGCCTGGATGTCCCGCGCCAGCACGCTCGATCCGGCCCCGAAGGTGGCGCCGGTGTCGTGGCGGAAGTCGGTGCGCACGACCGCGCCGCTGCCGGCCAGCGCGCCGTAGGCGCTGGTGATGACCTGGCCGTTCCCGGAGGCGACGTGGTTCGCCGCCATGTAGAGCAGGCCGCTCGCGGAGGGGTTGAGCGTCAGGTCGATGCGCGCGCCGGCATCGAGGCCCGCCTGGGTCGAACCGGTCGAGGTGCTGGTCGCCACGCCCGCGCTGCCCGAGGCGAGCCCGTAGGCGCCGGACTCGGCGGCCGCTCGGTTGTCGTCCGAGCCGGTCGCCGTCACCGTCATGGCGCCGGCGCGGATCGCGCCGGTGCTGCGCACCTGCGCGCTCGTCCGGGTGTTCGAGGTCGCCGAGGTGACGGTCGCACCGGCGCCGACCAGGCCGGCGCTGGCGCTGCTGGCATCGGCGATCTGCTGGGTGCGGGCGCTCGCCGCGAGCGTCACCGTCCCGGCCACGGTCAGGACCGTGCCGGCATCGAGGGTGCCGGCGACGCGGCTGTCGTTCGTCGCCTGGGTCACGGTGGAGTTGAGGCCGATCAGGCCGCCCGCCGACCCGGTCGCCTCGGCGAGGGCGCTGCTCTTGTTGGCGGCCTGCGCCAGGGTGGCCTGGACCGCGAGATTGGCCGCCGTGATCGTGGCGTTGCGGGTGAAGGCCGACACCGTCGCACCGACGCGGGCGAGGGCGGTCGAGGCGCCGACCGCCGCGGTGCCGACATTGATGCCCGCTGCCTTCGCATGCACGTCGGGCGTCGCGGCCGCGTTCACCGTCACGGTGGCGCCCGTCACCTGGGCGCCGTCGATCGCCGCGGTCACGGTCGGCGTCACCGCCGCGTCGGTCACCGCGCCGCCGGCCGCCAGGGCGATGATCCCGGCCGCGACCGAGATGCTGAGCACCGCGCTGTCGACCGAGGTGGTGTCCTGCGCGTCCACGGTCACGTCGCCCGCGGCCGTGACGCTGCCGCCCGACGCGATGGTGGCGGAGGTGCGGCTGTCGACCCGGTCGATCGTGGCCGCGCCGCCCCCGGCGAGGCTGAAGCCGAACGGGCTGAAGCTCCCGGCGAGCGAGGCGGTCGCCGCGCGGCTGGTGAGGCTCGCGGCCTCGGTCGCCCGCACGGTCACGGAGCCGGCGGCGGCGAGGCCGCCGGTGGTCCCGCCGATCCGGGCGACGACGTCGTTGGAGATGGTGTTGGTCGCGGTGGCGACCGCGATCGCGACCGAGCCCGCGATGGCGCCGAAGCTCGCGGCGACCGAGGCCGCGCCGACGCTCACCGAGACCCGCGAGGTATCCGCCGCCGTGACGGCGACGTCGCCCGCGCGGATGCCCGCGCCGCTGCCCTCGATATGCGCGGTGACCCCCGCCGACACCTCGTTGCGGGTGCCCGCCCCGGCCCCGGCGCCCTGGGCGCTGGCCGCCCCGCCGCCGCCGATCGCGACGGCGCCGGCGGCGGTGAGCGCCGTGATGGCCTGGTTCGCCTGCGCGCTGACCTCGAGCCGGCCGCTGGCGGTCAGGCTCGCGTTGCTCGCCAGGGCCTCGACCGCGAGAGCCTGGCGGGCGGTCGTCCCGTCGAGGATCTCGCGGTTCTGGGTGGTGAAGCCGATGATGTTGAACGCGGTGCTGACGCCGAGGCTGACCCCGACGGACACGCCACCCACCGAGGCCGCGGCCGCCAGCGCGACCGTGCGGGCGGTGATCGCCGCATTGTTCTCGGCATGCACGGTGATGCCGGTCCCGGCCCCGAGCGTGGCGTCGATCACGGTCGCCCGGGTCGCGCCGCCGATCAGGTTGGTGGCGACGGCGCCGCCGCCGGCCACGCTGACGCCGACGCCGCCGCCCGACAGGGCGGCGGAGGCCGCCGCCACGTCGGCGCTGATGGTGGGCGTCGACAGCGCCTGGACGGCGACGCCGCCGGTGCGGGCGGTCACGGTGGCCGCGTTGATCGCGCCCGTGACGGTGCTGGTGATGACGTTGAGGGCGGTCGCCACGCCGATCGCGGGCGCGACGCCCACGGCGCCGAAGGCCGCCGCGATGGCGGCGGTGCCGACGGACACCGATTCCGTCGCGGTGTCCCGCGCCGTGACGCTGACGTCGCCGGCCGTGACCTGCGTGGTGGCGCCATCGATCGAGGCGCTGGTAGAGAGCCCGATCGCGTTGCCCGAATAGGACCCCGCCCCGGCGACGCCGACGCCGACGAGGGCGCCGGTGACCACCGCGGCGGCCGCCGTGACGGTCGCCCGGATGGTGCTGGTGGATGTCGCGGACACCGCGACGCCGCCCTGCGCGTCGAGGCGGGTGTCGGCGATGCGCGCCTGGACGGCGCTGCTGCCGGTCTGGAGCGGCCGCTCGCGGCGCTGGCCGTTGTCGTCCGTCGACCACGTGCCGACCAGGTTCTGCGCGCCGCCGAGGCCGAGCGCCACCGGGACGCTGGCGATGCCGGCGCCGCCGCCCGCCACGCTGGCGAAGGCCACGGTCGCGGCGATCGCGGCGGTGCTCGCCGCCGTCACGGCGACGTCGCCCGCGCTGGTGATCCTGTTGAGCCCCGTGCCGCTGGTGTCGACGAGGGCCCGGGTGCTGCCGGTGATGACGTTGAGCGCCGAGGCGCCGCCGCCCGCCACCTGGACGTTGGCGATGCCGGCGCCGCCGAGGCTGATGGTCGCCGCCGAGACGGTGGCGGCGATGCTCGCGCCGTCGGTGGCCGAGACCGCGACGCCGCCGCCCGTGGCGGTCAGCCCGTTGCCGAGGTCGCGCAGATAGGCTTCGGTGTCGTTGGCGATGGTGTTGGTCGCCACCGTCGCGGCGACCGTGAGGCCGACGCTGGCGACGCCCGCGCCGCCGCCCGCCACGCCGACCGCTCCGGCGATCGCCGTGATCGTGGCGCGGTTCGCCGCCGTGACGGCGACGCTCGCCGCCCGGATGCCGCCGGCGGCGGCATCGCGGATGAAGGCCCGCGTCGGCACAGTGACGGTGTTGACGACGCCGCTGACCGAGCCGGCGACGCTGGCCGACGCCGCGCCGCCGCCCTGGATCGAGGCCGAGGCCGCCACCAGCAGGGCCTGGATCGTCTGCTGCGACAGGGCGTTGACGCTGAGCGCACCTGTGGCGTCGAGCGTGGAGCCGGCCATGTAGGCCTGGACCTCGCTCCCGTTGCCGATCTGGTTGCTCGCCGCCGCGATGCCGATCGCCGCGCCGATGCCGGCCGCGCCGCCGCCGCCGCCCGAGGCCGCCGCCGCGTCGATGCTCGCCGTGATGGCCGCATCCGCGCTCGCGGCGATGCCCACCGCGCCCTGCGCGGAGAGGCGGCTGTTGGTCACGAAGGCGTCGGTCTTCGAGCCGATGGCGTTGCGCGCTCCCGCGCCGCCGCCGGAGACGCCGACGCCGGCGGCGCCACCGCCGGCGATCGTGACCGCCGCCGCCGCCGAGACCGCCCGGATCGTGCCGGTGCTGGTGGCGGCGACCGAGATGCTGCCCGCCGTGGCGGCGAGGCCGTCATTCGCCCCGTCGATCGAGGCCTGCACGTCGTCGGCGATGCTGTTGAGGGCGAGCGCGAAGCCCACCGCCACGCTCACGCCCGCGGCGCCGCCGCCGGAGCCCGCCAGCGAGGCGGCCCCGGTGATCGCGCTGATCGCCGAGGCGTCCCGCGCCGAGACCGTGACGCTGCCGGCGCGGATGCCGGTGCCGTCGCCCTGGATGATCGCGTGCGTCGCCACCGCGATCGCGTTGGCGGCGACCGAGCCGGCCGCCGTCACCGAGACGCCGGCCGCGCCGCCGCCGTTGATCGCCGCGGCGGCCGCGACGATGGTCGCGGTGATCGCCTGCTCGGCGGTCGCGGTGACGCCGAGGGCGCCGGTGACGGCCAGCGCGGAATCGATGACCGCCGCCTGCACGCCCATGGCGCTGCCGGTCGCGGTATCGACCCGCTGGCCGCTCCCGTCGACGCCGCTCGACCAGCCGCCGATCCGGTTCTCGGCCCCCGCGACGCCGATGGCGACGCCGACGCCGGCCGCGCCGCCTCCGCCGCCCGCGGCAGCCACCGCGGAGATGATCGCGGTGATCGCGGAACTCGCCGCGGCACTGACGGCGAGCGCCCCCGCGCTGGTGACGCGGCTCGCCTGCACGGTCGCGTTGACCGAGCCGAGGATCGCGTTCGACGCGAAGGCGCCGCCGCCGCTGACGCCGATGCCGGCCGCGCCGCCGCCCGCGACCGACAAAGCCGCCGCCGCGGCCGCCGCGAAGATGCTGCCCGTCCGGCGGGCCGTGACGGTCACGTCGCCGGTCTGGGCGGTGAGGCCGGTATCCGTGTTGCGGATCGCCGCCTCGACCGCGCCCGAGACGCTGTTGAGGGCGAGGGTGAATCCGACCGCGACCGCCACACCGGCGGCGCCACCGCCGGCGCCGCCGAGGGAGGCCGATCCGGCCAGGGCCCGGATGCTCGACCGGTCCGAGGCGTCGAGCGCGACGCTGCCGGCCGCGATTCCGGTCGCCCCGTCCCCGTCGATGACCGCCCGGGTGACGACGCCGACCGCGTTGGTGACGGCGACGCCCGCCGCCGCCACCCCGACGCCGGCCGAGCCGCCGCCGCCGATGGCGGCCGATGCGGCCGCGACCTGGGCCTCGATGGTCTGGTTCGAGGTCGCCGTCACCGCGAGCGCGCCGGTGGTGGCGATGCTGCTGCCGGCGATCGTGGCGAGCACGCTCGATTCGCCGCCGATCGTCGGCGTGTCGACGCGGTTGCGGTCGCTGCCGCTCGTCGACCAGGCGCCGATCTGGTTGGCGGCCGCGGAGGCCCCCACCCCGACGCCGATGCCGGCCGAGCCGCCGGCCCCGGCCGAGAAGGCTGCGGCGAGCACGGTGGCGGTGATGGTGGAGGCGGCCTCCGCGGCGACCGCGAGGCTGGCGCTGCCGGTGATCCGGCTGGCGTCGACATGCGCCTTCGTCGCCGTGACGATCGCGTTGAACGCGAAGGCGCCGCCGGCCGAGACCGACACGCCGGCCGAGCCGCCGCCGCCGACGCTGACCGCCGCCGCGGTGGTGCTGGTGGAGATCGTGGCCGCGCTGCGCGCCGCCACGGAGACCGCCCCCGTCGCCGAGAGCCCGTCCGTCACGTCGGCGACCGCCGCCTCGACCGTGTTGGCGATGCTGTTGAGGGCGAGCGCGACGCCCACCGAGACGCCCACGCCCGCCGAGCCGCCGAGGCCGGCGCTGATCGAGGCGGTGCCGGCGGTCGCCGCGATGGCCGAGCTGTCGGTGGCGCTGATCCGCACCGCCCCCGCGGTGACGGCGTTGCTGGCGATGGCGCTGCCCTGGACGCCGGCTCCCTCGATGAAGGCCCGGGCCGAGACCGCGATGGCGTTGACCACCACGGTGCCGCCGGCGGCGACGCCGACGCCGGTGCTGCCGCCGCCGCCGATCGCCACCGAGGCCGCGGCCACGAGGGCGTTGATGGTGTTCTTCGACTGCGCGTCGAGGCTGAGGGTGCCGGTCGCCTGCGTCCTCACGCGGGTGAGCGAGGCCTCGACGACGGTGCCGCCGCCGGCCGCCAGGGTGTCGCGCCGGTCCTTGCCGCTGCCGGTGCTGGTCCAGGTGCCGATGCGGTTCTCGGCCGCCGCCGCACCGATGCCGACCCCGACGCCATTGCTGCCGCCGACCCCGGCGGCGAGCGAGGCCGCCACGATGCGCGCGGTGATGGCGGCGGAGGCCTCCGCCGCGACCGCGAGGTCGCCGGCGCTGTCGAGCCGGCTCTCGCTTCCGGTCGCCCGGGTGCTGGTGGTGATCACGTTCGACGCGAAGGCGCCCGCGCCGGCGACCGCCACGCCGTTGGAGCCGCCGGCGCCGATGCTGAGGGCCGCCGAGGCCGCGACGGCCTCGATCGTGCCGGCCGACTTCGCCGAGAGCACGAGCCCGCCGCTCGTGGTCTTCAGGCCCTGGTCGACCCGCGTGATCGTCGCCGCGACGTCGTTGGCGATCCGGTTGAGCGCGATGCTCGCGCCGATCGAGACCGCGACGCCGGTGGTGCCGCCGGCGCCGACCGCGAGGCTCGCCGACAGGGCCGTGGTGGTGATGGTCGAGGTGTCGGCCGCCGTCACGGCGGCGCTCGCGGCGCGGATTCCGGGCGTGGCGCCGGTGCCGTCGCCGTCGATCGTCGCCTGCGTGGCGAGACCGATGAAGTTCTGGGCGAAGGTGCCGCCCGCGCTGACCGCGCCGCCGTTCTGGCTGCCGCCGGAGAGCGCGGCCGCGACCGCCACGATCGTGGCCGTGACCGTGTTGGTCGTGGCGGCGGCGACCGTGAGCGCGCCGGTCGCATCGACCCGTGCGTTGCGCAGGGTGGCGGTGACACCCGCGCGGTTGCCCTGGACGGGCGTGTCGGAGATCCGGTTCGTCGCCGCGTCGTAGGCGGTCCAGGCGCCGATCTGGTTGTACGCGATGGCCACGCCGAGCGCCCCGGCTCCGGCCGAGCCGCCGCCCGAGGCGCCGATCGACGCCGCCGCGCCGACGATGTCGGCCTGGATCGCGAGCGTGCTGCCGGCGGTCACGCCGACCGCGCCGCCGGAAGTGACGGCGCCGCCCTCGACCAGCGCCGAGGTGGTGCTGTCGATCAGGTTGACCGCGCCCGCCCCGGCGGCGGCCACGCCGACGCCGCTGCTGCTGGCGCTCGCCCCGGCGGCGAGGCTCGCCGCCGCCGCCACGGTCTTGATGCGCCCGGAATTCGTCGCCGCGACGGACAGGCCGCCCGCGCCGGAAGCGAGGCTGGCGACGTTCGCCACCCGGGCCGCCACGTCGCCGGCAATGCGGTTGACCGCGACGCTGGCGCCGAGCGCCACCGAGACCGCCTTCTCCTGGCCGAGCGCCACCGCGAGAGAGAGAGCGCCGAGATTGGCGGTGATGGCCGAGCTGTTGCCGGCCGCGACCGTGACGCCGCTCGCCGCGAGGGTCGCCGCGTCGGCGATCTCCGCCACCGTGGCGGCGCCGACGGTGTTGCCGGCGCCCGCCCCCGAGAGGCTGACGCTCGTCGAGGAGCCCGAGCCGGAGGCCGCGATGCCGATGGCCGCGGCGACGACGGTGGCGTCCACCGTCCGGGCCGTGCTCGCCGTGACGGCGACCGCCCCCGTGGCGTTGACCGGGCTGCGCAGCAGCGAGGCGCGCACCTGCGCGCCGCTGCCGACGCTGTTGGTGGAGACGGAGACGCCGACGGCGACGCCGGTCGCCGAATCCTTCGCGGCGATGCCGGCCGCGATCGAGAGGGCGCCGGTGAGCGCCTGCACCGACGAGGTGTCGGTTGCCGAGACCGTGACGCCGCCGACCGCACCGTTGCCCGAGCCGAGGGCCGAATCGGTGATCTCGGCGATCGTCGAGCCCGCGATGGTGTTGAGCGCGACGGCGCCGCCGCCGCTCAGCCCGAAGCCCGTGCCCTGTCCGCTGACCTCAGCGGTGACCGAGGCGGCGATGGTCTGCGCCGTGATGCTCGCCGCGCGCTCGGCCACGGCCGAGACCGTACCGGCGCCGGACACCGTCGGGACGGCGCGGATCGCCGCCGTCACGTCGCTGGCGATGTCGTTGGTCGAGAACGAGCCGCCGATGGCGACGGAGGTGCCGTTGCCGCTCGACTTGGTGCTGACATTGGCCGCGACCGCGATGGCGCGGGCCTTGGTCGTGATGGCGGATTCGTCCCGCGCCCTGACGGCGACGCCCTCCGTGCCCGACGCGACGGCGGCATCGGCCCGCCCGGTGCCGTCGATCAGCGCCGTGACGGCGGTGACGATCTTGTTGCCGGCATAGAGGCCGGCTCCCGCGAGCGAGGTGTTGCCCGAGCCCGAGCTGCCGCCGCCGCTCGACGCGCCGACCGCCGCCGCGGTGGCGCCGATCGACGCGTCGACCGCCGCCGCGGAGCCCGAGGCGACCGAGACGCGCCGGTCGGCATTCACCTTGGTCTTGGTGATCCGGGCCGAGACGTCGAGGGAGGACGTGGTCCCGGGGCCGAAGCCGTTCCCGGTCGGCAGGCCGCTTCCGTAGAAGCCGATCATGTTGAAGGCGAGCGAGACGCCGATCGCGAAGGCGGAGGCGGAGTCCTTGCCGACGACCACCGACGCGGCCGTGGCCTCGATGTCGGCCGCGATCGTCGAGGCGTTGCGCGCCGAGACGTCGACCGCACCGCTGCCGCCGGTGCCCTGCGCGGTCTCGCGGGTGGTCCCGGTCGCCCGGATGGCGCTGTTCGCGATATGGGCGTCGACGCCGCCCAGGATGGTGTTGAACCCGAGCGCGCCGCCGCCCGCGAAGCCGACGTTGTTGCCCGTCTCCTTGCTGACGATCGCCGCGACCGCGGTCGCCGCCGCCGCGGCGTGGATCGCCGCCGCGCTCTGCGCCGCCACCGTGACCTTGCCGTCGGTGGCGGTCAGGCTGTCGACGCCGTCGATGCCTGCGCTCAGCGCGGCATCGACGATCGTGTTGCGGGCGATGCTCAGCCCGACCGTGATCGAGGTCGTGGTGGTGCCGCCGCTCCCGGAACCGCTGCCGCCGGTCCCGGTGCCGGAGCCAGTGCCGCCCGCCCCGTTCGTGTCGGGCAGGCGGTAGACCACCGCCGTCACCGGAGCGCTGACATCCGCCGCGATGGCGGACTCGCTCGTCGCGGTCACCGCGACGCCGCCGGTGGTCAGGCTGCCGCCCCCGGTGATGTCGGCGGCGGTGGCCAGCTTGACGAGGTTGAGGGCGCTCACCACGCCGACGCTGGTCGTCGCCTCGCCGATGCTGGTGACGGCATTCTTGATCGCGCTGTTGATCGTCGCATGCGAGTGCGCGGCGACCGTGACCGGCCCCGTGGCGTTGACCGGGGTCGAGGCGATGCTCGCCCGGGCGGCGAAGGGCGACTGGCCCTGGATCGTGGTCGCCAGGTCGGTGCCGGCGATCGCGTCGACGAGGTCGAGCAGGAAGTTCTGCGAGGAGACGCCGATCTTGTTGGCGGCCAGCGTCACGCCGACCGCGGTCCCGCTCGAATCGACGGTGCTGTCGACCGTGGCGGTGATCGTCGCGGCGTTGGTGGCGGCCGCCGTCACGGCGCCGACCGTGGCGGATTGGGCGGGGTCGCCGAGCGTGCTGCCGGTGATCGTCGCGCTCGCCGAGCCGAGAACGGCGTTGCCGGCGATCACGCCGCCGATGGCGAGGGAGGTCTTGCCCGCCTCCTGGCCGGGCTTCAGCTTCGACTCGACCTTGCTGGCGACGGTCGCGGTGATCGTGCTGCTCTGGTCGGCCTGGACCGTGACGTCGCCGGCCTTCTCGACCGTGACGTCCCTCAGCGCCGCGGTCGCGTCGCTGCGGATGCTGTTCTGGACCAGGATGCCGCTGACCGCGACGGCGTAGGGCTTGGCCGCCGCCTGGCCCGTGCCGCCTCCGGTGCCGCCGCCGGTGCCGCCGCCGCCCGCGGCCGGCTGCGAGGAGCCGCCCACGTCCTTGCTCTCGCCGAGATTGAGGATCCCCGGCGGCAGGAACTTCACGAACTCGCGGAGATTGTTCTCCCGCCACGACTTCGTCGGGTCGAATTTCGCGAAATCGATGGTGGTCGTGGGGCCGTAATAGACGTAGATCTTCTCGCCCGACGCGTCCTTGGTGTAGACCGTATCGCCGAACTTGACCTGCCGACTGCCCGAGAGGGTCGTGTAGGTGTAGTTGCCGAGAACCTTGTCGGCGAAGTCCTGCAGCAGGCTCTTTTTGGTGAGGCTGGCGATCGAGGAGAGGGAATTCTCCGCATCGATCACGGCGGTGCTGGAGGCCTTGATCGTCACCGCGCCGCCGGCATCCACCGAGGTCGCCGAGGCGGAGCCGTCGATCTCGGCGACGGCACGGGTGTTGACGAGGTTGCTCGACAGCGCGAAGCCGAGCGCCAGGGCGCTCGCGTCCTTCAGCGCGGTGTTCGAGGCGCTGGCCTTGTTGGTCAGCGTGGCGGCGATCGTCGCCCGGTCCGTCGCCTGAACGGCGAGCGACGCACCGGCGCCGGTGGTGACCGCGCTCCCGGCGATCGACGCCCGGGCGCCCGCCGGGGTGTCGTCGAGGTGCTGGGCGTTGGCGATCACCGGATCGCCCGTGAGCGTGTCGACCGCCCGGAACAGGACGTTCTGCTCGCGCCAGCCGATCGTGTTGAAGGCGAGCGTGACCGCGACCGCGCTGCCGTCGCTGGAGGTGGCGTTCTTGTTGGTGGCGGCGATCTCCGCCGTGTCGTCCGCCGACACCGTGACGCCGTCGCCGCCGTCGAGGGTGGCGTTCTGCACCGTCGCGCTGGCCGCACCGAGGACGGCGTTGGTGGCGATCACGCCGCCGAGCGCCAGGCTTCTGGTCTGCGAGCTGTCGGCCGCCTGGCCGCCGGTCGGCTTGTAGGAGCTCGCCGACTTCACCGTGGCGGCGCTGTCGGCCTTGGCCTCGATCGTCCCGGTCTCGCTGGCCGCGACCTCGATCGCGCCCGTCCCGCTCGTCACGCGCGCATCCGTGATCCGCGCGGTCGCGTCGCCGTGGACGCTGTTGAGCACCACGAGGCCGCCGAGGCCGAGCGCCGAGGCGGATTGCGGGCGCGTCGCCGCCGCCGGGTTGGCCGCGGAGGGGTCCCCGGTCGGCGCCTGGGTCTCGCTCGCGTCCGTGGCCGGCGCGGGCGCCGCCGGCGTCGCGCCGCTGCCCGGCAGCTTGAAGTCGTCGGGGATGAACGACGAGTCGAGCGACCGCTTCCAGAGCAGCTTGTTGGTGAAATCCGTCGCCGCGAGGTCGAGCGTCGCCGGGCCGGCGCCCATATAGACGAAGATGTCGCCGGCCTTGTAGTCCGAGGCGCTGTTGGCGATCTTGACCCAGTCGGCGTTGCCGGCGGTCTTCGTGGTGAGGTCGACCGAGGCGAGGAGGGCGTCCTTGATCGCGCTCGTGCCGACGTATTTCCAGATCTGGCCGCCCGCGGTGGCGAGCGTGTTGCCGGTCTTGATGGTGACGGTGGCGGCGGAGGCGCTGCGCAGATCGAAGGTCGGCTTGGTGTAGCCCTCGCCGATGCGCACCCGCGTGCCGAAGCTCACCTCCTGCCGGTTCGCCGTGAGCTTCGCGGCAGCGGCGGAATCGAAGTCGCCGAAATCCGAGAGCGAGAGCCCGAGCGGCGCCAGGAACCCGTCGATCCGCTCCTTGATCCGGTCGATCTGGGCCTGCGCCTCCTTCTTCAGGCTCGCGACGCTGAGTTCCTGACCGAGCAGGGTGCCGAGGCGCTTCTGCGCCTCGGACCCGGCCCGCAGCGCCTCGTCGCGCAGGAGCCCGATGCCGGAGGCCTCGATCAGCCCCTCGATCGCCGCCTTGCGGCCCTCGGCCTTGCCGTCGACCGCGCCCTGGAGCTTGGTCTTGGCGAGGACCAGCGCGGATTTGAGGGTCTGGTTCTCGACCGAGGCGTCGGCCTTGGCGGCGATCGTGGTGACGACGCCGTCGATCGCATCCGCGATGGCGCCGTCGAGCGCGGTCAGCAGCGCCGAATCGAGGGTGGTGAGCTTCTCGACCAGGCCCTTGGCCTGGTCCTCCAGGCCCTGGAGCTTGTCGAAGAGGCCGCTGGCGAGCTCCTTCGCCTTGGCGACCTGGGCGACGACCTTGTCCTCGAGGGCGGTCACCTCGGCGGGCAGCAGGTCCCGGCGGTTGCGCACGAGGTTGCCCTGGACCGTCGCGGCCTGGACCTCGTTCGGGTCGGTCGAGAAGTCCGACGGCAGGAGCTTGTTGAGCTTGCTCTGATTCGTGACCTTGCCGCCGTCGGACTTGGTCACCGTCGAGCTGGTCACGATCTGGACGTTCGAGGCGATGCCGTTCGAATCGACCGCCGCGACGCGCACCCCGCCGCCCGCCACGGCGGTGTCGGTGCCGCCCGCCGTGTCGACCGGGAGCCCGGCATTGTCGATCGCCGCGGTCGCGCTGCCGCTGACCTTGTTCGAGGCGAGGACGACGCCGAAGCCGCTGCCGCCCGACCCCTTGAGAGCGTCGGTGCTGCTGAGCGCCGCGTTGCTCACCGTCGCGTTGATCGCCGCGGCGGCGTTGGCCGCCACCGCGATGTCGGTGCCCGCCGAGACCCTGGAGGCGACGATCGTCGCCTTGGCGCCCGAGCCGACCTCGCCGCCGAACGCGTCCGCCAGGGTCGGCGAGCCGATCAGCGCGTCGAGCGTGTTGAAGAGCAGGTTCTGGGTCTGGTAGCCGACCGAGTTGAAGGCGAGCGTGACGGCGCCGGAGACGCCGCCATTGTCCCCGCCCGTCGTGGTCGAGGAGGCCCGCAGCCGCGCATCGACGCCGGCCTCGTTGTCGGCCTGGACCGTGAGCGAACCGTCCGCGGCCGTGGCGGTGCTGCGCAGGATCGAGGCCTCGGCCCCGCCGCGCACGACGTTGGTGACCGCGATGCCGTTCGCGGCGATCAGCGTGCCGGAATTGCGCGCCGGCTCGCCCGGGGCGGGCGCTGCCGCCGACTTGAACGCCTGGCCGCCCGACGCGGTGACGGTGCTCACCACCGTGGCGGCGATGTCGCTCTTGTCGGTGGACAGGACCGAGAGATCGCCCTGCGCCGCGACGGTGGCATCGGTGACGCGGGCGAGCGCGCCGCCGGTCACCTCGTTCATGACGATGAGGCCGCCGAAGGCCTTGGAGGCGGGGGCCGGGGTCGGGGCGGCGCTGGCCGGGACCGTGACGGCGTTGGTGACCGGGTCCTTGGCGTCCGGTTCCGTCGTCGGCGTCACGCCGCTGTCGGTCTTCGTAGCCTCGCCGGTCACCGCCGGGGGCAGTGCGATCTTGTCGATCTGCGGCGCGGCCGAGAGGGCGAGCGCGCTCACCCAGTCCGAGCTGGTATAGTCCGCTCCCCGGAGCGTGACCTTGGCGTTGTCGGGACCGCGATAGATGTAGATCGCGCCGCGGATGCCGGTGGACTCGGTGTCGTTGACCGAGAGCTTCACGGCCTCGCCGACGCGCATGTACTGGTAGCCGTCGAGCGACGAGTAGCGGGCGCGGGTCTTCTTGACCGTGGTGGTGGTGTTGGAGCCCGCGTCCTCGCTGACCGTGGTGATCGCCTTGGCGTCCGAGGTGGTGCCGGCGGTGTCGGAGGGCTTCGTCGGCGCCTCGGTGACGGTCACGCCCTCCGCCACGTTCAGCCACTTCGTCGCGTCGCTGTAATCGACCGCGCCGAGATCGAGCGCGGCCTTCGCGCCGATATAGACGTAGACCTGCCCGTTGATTCCCTTGGTGGTCGCCGTGCCGGGATTGTAGTTCGCGGCGAGGCGCACGCGGTCGCCGGTCAGGACGGTCTTGGTGCCCGACTTCGTCGTGTAGTCGTAGGTGTTGAGGGCCCGCGCCTCGGCGATCCTCGCCACCTCGGCGACGACCCCGTCGACCGCCGACGCGCTGACGAGGGTGCTCGACGAGGTCACGCCCGCCTCGTTCGTCGCCGTCACGGCGACGCCGCCGAAGGCCGAGGCGACGCTGCCCTGGCTGGTCGCGGGCACCGTCGCCCCGACGGTCGGGGCGCCGATGAAGGCCTCGGCCCGGCCGCTGACCTTGTTGCTGGCCAGGATCGCCCCGGCCGAGACGCCGCGCGCGCCGGTCTTCGCCGCGTGCTCGTAATCCTCGGCGGTGGCCTGCGTGACCTCGTTGCCGACCTCGGCGCCGATCTGGGCGGAATTCTCGGCCCCGACCGCGACGTCGCCGCCGGCCTTGACCACCGTTCCGGTGATCGATGCGGTGGCGTTGGCGGGCTGCTCCGCCTGGGTCGCCGAGGCGATCAGCGGGTCGCCGACGATCGTGTCGACGGCGTTGAAGAGGATGTTGCCCTGCTGGTAGCCGACCGCGTTGAAGGCCAGCACGAAGCCGACCGCCGCGGTCTCGCCGGCCACCGATCCGGTGGCGCTGGCCTCGATCTCGCCGGTGTTGCGGGCCTGGACGCCGACGAGCCCGCCGGTGGACAGGCCGGGGCCGCCATCGACCGTGCTCGCCGCGATGCTGGCGCTTGCCCCGTTCAGCACCGTGTTGGTCACGGCGACGCCGCCGAAGCCCTTGCCACCCTCGATCACGCTGGCATCGGAGGCGGTGATCTTCGCCCCCGATTCGGCCGTGACCGTGACGTCGGAACCGGTCGCGACGACGCGGGCGCCGGTGATCAGCGCCTGCGCCTTGCCGGAGACCTCGTTGCGGTCGAAGAGCAGGCCGATGCCGGTCGAGTCGATGCGCCCGGCCTTCGGCTGCGAGCCGGTGGTGCCGCCCGGCACGACGTTCGATTCGTCGAGCTTCTTCCAGAGGGAGAAGTCGGAGAAGTCGCGCGCGGTGTCGCCCAGGACCGCGTTCGCGAGCGGCGTGCCGCCCATGTACTGGTAGACCGCGCCGGCCTCGCCCTTGCCGGCACCGGTCGGGGTCCAGGCGGTGCCGAGCCGGATCTTCTGGCCGAAATTGACGGTGCGCGTGCCGGAGGCGGTGGTGAAGTCGTACTCGCCGAGCAGCTGATCGACCGCCTTGGTCGCGCCGGTCACGTCGCCGGTCTTCGTCGCCGCGGCGCTCGCGCCCACGGAGGTGGTGGCCTCGATCGCGGCCTCGTCGGTGGCGGACACCGCGACGCCGGCCCCCCGGATGGTCCGGGCGCCGGACTGCCCGTCGATCGTGGCGGTGGCCGCGCCGCTGACGCGGTTCATCGCCACCAGGCCCGAGACGGCGAGGGCGGAGGCGTTGGCCGCCTCGACGCTGGCGCCGACCTTGTTGCCGAGCTCGGCCGTGATGGCGCCGGCCGATTGCGCCGCGGCCTTGACCGTCCCGGTCGCCGTGACGTCGGCGTTGGCGATGGTGGCTTTCGCCTGGGCCGGGCTGCCGGTGCCGAGATTGGTGCCGATCACCGCGTTCAGGGTGTCGAACAGCAGGTTGCTGCTGTCGTACCCGACGGCATTGAAGGCGAGCTGCACGCCGGCCGCGCGGGCGGTCGTGCGCGGCGGGGTGGCGAGCGGGGTCGCGCCGCCGCCGCTGCCGGTGCCCGTGCCCGTGCCCGTGCCGGCCGCTCCGGTGGCGCTCGCGGTGATCTCGGCCTCGATCGTGGCCTCGATCGAGCCGGCGGTCTCGGCCGTCACCGCGACGTCGCCGCTCTCGCCGGTCGTCGTCACGCTGCCGCCGTCGATCGCGGCCGTCGCCAGCGCGTTGACGGTGTTGGTGGCGATCACCGCGTTGATCGCGAGCGCGGTCGCGTTCGAGGTCTGCGCCTTGTCGAAGGCTGAGACGGTCCCGGCGGTGTCGGCGCTGGCGTCGCCGGCATCCGCCTTGTCCTTGAGGGTGGCGGTGGCCTCCGCCGTCGCCTCGGCCTTGGCGGTGATCGTCGCGCTGCGGTTGGCGGCGACCTCGACGCTGCCGGACTCGATCGTGCTGGCGCCGGCGATCTGCGCCGTGGCGCCGCCCGCGATCTCGTTGCGCACCACCATGCCGCCGGCCGCCGTCGCGCCCGCGCCGGTCGCCTTGCGCTGCACGGCCTCGGCCTCGCGGACCGGGCGCCAGAGGTCGAGGTTGCCGTAATCCTGGGTCTTGAGGTCGAGCTTCGTCGCTGCGCTGCTCGGGATGTCGGCGCCCATATAGGCGAAGACGGCACCCTTCTGGCCGATCTTCTTCCAGAGCGTGACGTCGGTATAGTCGGTCGTGGCGAGGTTGATCGGCGCCGAGGCGGCGGTCCCGGCATAGCGGTAATAGGCGCCGGCCTCGCCCTTCTCGGCCGGGTAGCCCTCCTTCAGGAGGACCACGTCGCCCGGCTGGACCACCCGCGTCAGCGTCGCGGGGGCGGGAGGCGTGGCGGGGGTGCCGGGATTCCCGGGATCGACCGCGTCCGCCGTGCCGGGCTTGACCGGATCGGGGGAGCTCGGGATCGCCGTGGGGACATCGAGCACGACGCGCTGACCGAGGGCGATCGCCACGGGCGCGCTCGCGCTGGCCTTGAAGTCCGCGGGCCTGGTCTTGCCGGTGTCGAGGCCGCCGTCGCTCTCGGCCGTGCTCGAGGCGACGAGCTTGACGTTGGCGTTGATGGTGGCGACGTCGGTGCCTCGCACCGTGAGGGCGTCGCCGTTGGTCACGGCGGAGCCGGTGATCTCGGCGGTGGCGGCGCGCGCCATCCGGTTCTGGACGATGATGCCGCCGATGCTGCGGCTCGACGCGCTGGCGGTGCCGCCGCTGCCGGCCGACGGGTCCTTGCGCTGCGGCAGGCTCAGGCGGGCCAGCACCGTGTTGAGGGCGCTGCGCTTCAGGTCCTCCTTCGCCTTCTGGCCCTCGGTCTGCTCGGGGCTCGCGCTGGTCACGCTCGTGCTGACCGTGGCGTTGACCGTGCCGGCGCTCGAGGCGTTCGCCTGAACCGCGCGGTCCGCCCGCACGGTGGCGGCGGTGATGCGTGCGCTCACCGCCTGGGTGGCCATGGCGGAGAAGAAGGCGGTGCCGAGGATGGCGTCGATCGCCGTGCCGGTGAGCTTGTCGGCGAGCGCCTCGGTGGCGATGCCGCCGAGCCGGTAGCCGATGATGTTGAGCGCCGACGCCCCGCCGATGGCGGTGCCGCCCGCCTGGGCCCCGCCCTCGGCCGAGCTGCGCGCCCGCGCGTCGATAGCCGAGAGGTCGAGGGCGTTGACGCGCACGTCGCCGGTCCTGCCGGCAGTGAGCGCCGAGTCGCTCGCCGTCGCCCGGACCGTGCCGCCGTCGATGGTCGCGGTGGTGCCGCCGAGCACGATGTTGGCGGCGATCGAGCCGGCGACGCCGACCTTCGAGGCTACCGCAGCGGCCTCGGCCTCGGCCGTCAGCGACAGGGAGTTCTGCGCCTGGACCGAGACGCCCTCGGTGCCAGTGACCACCGAGTTCGTGAGCGCCGACGCAATGGTGCGCTCGGCGGTGTTGATTGCCGAGCCGCGGCCGATCCCGAGCGCGGCCGCGTCGCTCGTCTGGGGCTCGTCGGTGTCCGAATTCGTGTCGACCGGCACGGCGGTCGCGGTGGCCTGGGTCGCGTCCAACGCCAGGAACGAGACTGCGCCGGTCGCGGTGATGCGTGCCGCCTCGGCGAGGGCGCGGGTGGTCCCGGTCAGGACGTTGCGTGCCTGGATGGCGGTTGCCTCGATTTCGGTCTCGTTGGTGGCGGAAGCCTCGACCGAGGCGGCTCTGACCGCCACTCCGCGCACCGTGACCGAGACCGTGTCGGCGATCGTGCTGGTGATCGCGCCGGCCTTAATCGGCGCCTCCAGCGAGCCGTTCGCCTCGCCGTCCCCGGCGACGACGATCTCGTTCCCGTTGGCGTCGTGGCCGATGCCGGGCGTCGCCGCGCCGATGCTGGTGATGACCGTGCCGCGATTGTCGGCGGAAAGCGACAGACCGCCCTCCGCGTCGATGACCGGGGTCGCCCCGACCGCCGGCAGGGTTCCTCCCGTCGTCGCGCCGATCGTCACTCCGGTCGTCCGGGCGACCGTGGCGTTGCCCGTAAGGGCGAAGAAGTTGAGGAGGTCGCTGACGATCGGCAATGCGGCGCCATCCGTCGCCACGAGGCGCGTCGCGACGTCGGTGCGATCCTTGGCGGCGATCGTCACGGCCGGGTCGGCCGGCGCCTGACCGCTGGCGGCCTGCACGATCCGGGCCGACGGGTCGACACTGATCGTCGTGACGTTGGTCACGCTGGTTGCGGTCTTCTTGACCAGCCCGGTGGCGGCCTGCTGGGCGGGCGTGAACACATCCGACAGAGCCGCGTCGCCCTTGGCGACGGCCTTCATCTGGTCACCCGTGCCGCTGGCAGCCCCGGTCAACGTGCCGACACCCGGCAGCACCAGGCCGAGCTGCGTGATGGCGACCTCGGCCGTCGTGTCGGCGGTGAGCGCGACCGTGCTGCCGTTCACCGCCCCGCCCGCGCCGACCGCGATCGTCGAGGTGTTGACGAGGACCGGGGTGACGGATTTCAGCTGCGGCGAATCCGCGGAGGTGAGGGTGACGGCGTTGTCGACGCGCGTGGCGATCGAGGCCGCCCCCGCGGTGGCCGTCACCGTGCCGGCCAGGGTCACGGTGGCCGAGCCGGTGGCGTTCACCGACAGGGTCGAGGCCAGCGCCGGCACCGCGTCGTCCGCCCCCGCATTGAGGGCGAGGCTGCTGCGCACCGCGACGTCGACCGAGGTGCCCTGGATCACGGCATTGCTGGCGAGCGTCAGCGCCATCTCGGCGTCGACGGTGCTCGACAGGGCATGGCTCCCCGAATTGCCCAGGACCGTCGCGGAGGTCGCATCGGCCGAGAACGCGAAGGTCCCGGTCGCCTTGATGCCGGAGGTGCCGAAATTGGCGGCGTTCTTGCCGATGCCGCCCGAGAAGGACAGGTCGACATTGCCCGCGATGGCGGTCGGCCCGGTATCGATGACGAGCGTGTCGTCGCCCGCGCCGCCCTGAACGGACACCGCGACCGAGGGCGGCAGGCTGGCGATGTGGAGCGTGTCGTTGCCCGCGCCGAGCAGGATGCCGAGGCTCGTCGTCGGCGCCTGGAAGGCGACGAGCGGCGACGCCGCGCCGGTCGTGCCGAGGCCGAAGCCGCCCCCGCTCGCCGCGAGGGTCAGGTCGGAAGCGGCGCTCCCGAGGGCGCCGCTGAGATCGAACGAGAGGTCCTTCACCCCGCCGAAGGTGCCGCTGAGGCTGGCGCCGCTGCCGAGGGCCATGGTGGCGCTGCTGCCGCTCGCGCCGTTCAGGGACTCGACGCCGCTGAAGCTCGCGGCGAACTTGCCCGCCGTCAGCGAGCCCTGGTCCGTCCCGGTCAGCGTCCACAGCGCCGAGGGCCCGCTTTCGAGAACGAGCGAGTCCTGCCCCCCGGCCCCGAGGATGGTGAAGCTCGGCAGCGTGGCGGCGGCGGCATACTTGTTGAGGGCGGCGAAGGAGGCCGCATCGACCTTGATGACGTCCTTGCCGGTCGAGCCGTTGATCGTGACCGAGCGCAGCTCGCCGATATCGCCGAAGGCCAGGACCTTGCCGGGGTCGCCGTTCGTTCCGGCCTGCTTGAGGTCCAGGATCTGGACGCGCTCGACCTGGACGCTGTTGGCCTGCTGGATGGCCGTCGTTTCGATCAGCCGGACCAGCAGCTGGTGCTCGCCGGCCACCGGCGTCGCGTCGGTGGCGATGTTGACCGTGATGTCGGTGCTCAGGAGGACGCGCGGCTCGAGCGGATCGAAGATCAGCCGGTCGCGCCGCAGGGCGAGGTGCGACTTCGCCTTGAGCTTGGCGACGAGATCGCGCTTCGAGGCCCGCCGCGGCCGGGCGGCCGGCACCCGCAGCGCGGCCTGCGCGCGCTCGCGGCGGCGGAAGAGCGGTCCCCAGAAGCCCTGCGACGTGAACGGGAACGCCATCCTCGAATCTCCTGACGTGCGTGCGGCTCTCGGCAAGCTCCGCGGGCCGCCTCGCGACGAGGACGGCAGGCTGCGCGGAGCCGACGCGGGACGGATGGCGCGCAGGGCAGCCTGCGCACCGTCCGGAGCGTTGTGGAATCGGATCGGGCGCGGGCCGCGGCGGCGGCCCGCGGAGAATCAGACCGCGCCGTCGTCGGCCGCGGCGGCGACCGGGGCGGCGGGCGCCGTGTCCGGCACCGGCTGGCCCACCCGCTCGGCGATTGGCGAGAGGTTCGCGAGCGAGGCGAGGTGCAGGTAGATCAGCTCGAGCTCGTCGGCCTGCATCAGCTCGGCCAGCTTGTCGCCCGGGACCGCCTTCAGGCGCTCACGGTTGACGACGCTGAAGCCCGAGAGGGTCGCGCGCTGGCCGGTGCGCAGGGTGAACTGCGCCTGCATCGGCTCGAGCAGGCCGAGCGCCTCGAGCCGGGCCACGAACTGCTTGGTGCGCTGGAACTGCGCCTGGTAGGCCTGCAGGAATCCCAGCACGTTCTGGAGGTACTGGGTGCGCTCGCCGTCCGCGTCGAACAGGCGCTCGCCCCGACCCTCGGCGTTGCAGCCGGAGAATTCCTCGTCGACGCACAGGGTGAAGAGCGCGTCCGGCGCGTTCGGATCGTCGGCCGAGAACACGAACGGATAGCGGCGCAGGAAGGCCGGAACGTATTTGCCGGTCCAGGAGCCGTCCTCGCCGACGTAGAGGTTCTCGCCGTCGCGAATGCCGAGCAGCACGACCGGAATGATCTCTGTCCCTGCACCGCCGAAGACGATCGTGTACTCGGGCGCGGCCGGTGCGAATTCTGCCGCCATCAGTGGGACGGAATTGATGTCCCGGGCGAACTCGTAGCTCGAGCCTGCCTTGATCGACAGCGTGCCGTGACGCTGGCGCGTGACCGGAACGGCGCGCTCATAAATCAGAAGCTGCTTCGCCATCGGTGTTCAACCCCCAAAGGTGCGTTTTTGCTTGGTTGCCGTGCCTAACAGACGGCTTACCTGATTCGCATCGGGAGCGCGTCGTTTTGGGTTGACCTACCGTCTCACGGCTGGAACCAAGTCTCACGGTGATGCATTGGCAACACCGTTTGTTAGCGCCTCGGATTGTCAGTCCTCCAGAGATGAGGCCGCCGGGGTTGGGCCCGCGGCCAGCGGCATGACGAGGAGCCGGACTTCAAGCACGGCGCGCGACCCTCGGGCGGAAGACGCCGGGCGCCCGATCCGCGCGCGACGGCCCGCAACGGGCGGGCGCCCTCAAGACGACGGGGAGCAACGCCCCGGTCGTGGGCCGACCGTCGTCCCTGCCCGATTCGGGCGCCGCTCCGTCAGCCGGTCTCGACTCCCGGGCGCGACTGGATATTGTCGCGCGCATGATGATGCGCGGCGCTACGGTCCTCCTGGCCTTCTGTGTTCAAGGCGCCGTCGGGGTCGCGTTTGCACAGGATGCCGTCGACGAGGCCAGCCGCCGGAAGAGCGTGCTTCCGTCCATCCGCGCCGCCCGGGAGTGCATCGCCCGCGAGGCCCTGAACGAGCGGGCGGTCAGGACGGCGAGCGACGGGAAACAGTTCCGCGCCGCCTTGACGCAGCCGATGCGGCGCTGCGCCGACGAACTGGACGCCATGGTGGCGATGCACGACAGCGTCTACTCTCCCGGAGCCGGCGAGGCCTTTTTCCAGGGCCCCTTTCTCAAGACGCTCCCTCAGGCCGTGCGGCAGCGCATCGCTCCCAAGCCCGCCCGGCGCGCCCCCGAGGCGGAGACGTCCCGGGTCGCGCCGGTCGCGCCGGACAATGCCGCGCTCGTCGAGGCGAAGCCGCTCGCCTGGCCCAGCGAGTTCGTCGAGGAGGAGAAGCGGCGCGCGGCAGCGGAGCCGGAGCCGCGCCCCATCGAGGACACCCGGGAGGCGCCTCGGACGGCCGAGCCCTCTTCCCGTGAGGTCCCTGCGCGTGAACTCCCTGCGCGTGAGTTCCCTTCCCACGAGCCCCCTCCCCGTGAGCCCGCAGCACGCGCCGCCCCCGCTCAGGCGGCGGGCCTTCCACCCGCGCCGCCCCGTCCCCCGAGCGCGGCGGAGGTCGGGCCTCGCCCTGACCCCCAGGACGGTCCCGGCTCCGGCCAGCTCGTCGTCCTGAGCATCCTCGGCTCGGGCGTCCTCGGCCTGGGCATCGTCGGCCTCGTCCTGCGCGGCGCGTCGAGAGCCGTCAGGAATGCCCGTCGCCGCAAGCCGCTCCGCGTCAAGTATGGAAGTGCCGACATCGCCAACCGCATCCTGTCGGGAAAGATGTGGACGGGGATGACGGCCGAGATGCTGCGGGATTCGTGGGGCGATCCCACCCATGTCAGGCGGCAGGTTCACAAGACGCGAACGACGGAGATCTGGAGATACGTGCAGACCGGTCGGCAACGCTTCAAGAACCGGATCACCCTCGAGAACGGCGTCGTGATCGGGTTCGAGCACCTGTAGCGTGCCGGCGCGCGTTCCTCGGCCACCGGCATGACATCGCGCCCGGCCTCCCTCGCCCAGAGCCGAAGCGGGCCCGGGAATCCCCCATCGTTCCGGTCGGGTCATGACGACCGGCGGCGGGTCCTGTGCTGCGATCAAAAATATGCACGCAACCCGGCAGACCGGCTTCGCGATCGACTGCTTCATTTGCAGCACGCCAAATCTCGATCTTAAAACGACTGCCGAAGCTTGTTGCATTCTGCATGTAACGAGCAGCCGTCTCTGTCGACTCCAGAAATGGACCCGCCCCTGCGCGTGGCCGCAACGCCGCGTCGGTGAAATCGAGCCGGAGGACGGACGAAAAGCCTTCGCCGTCCAGCCTGAGCATCATTCCGCCGGCCGCAAACGGCCGGTGCCGAAGCGGTTACCGGTTCGGCGACGAAACCGATGCGAAGACAGGAAGCCAAGCAGAGTTGCCCCGTGCAACTCTGCTTGGACGCTCGGCGATCGAGAGGACCGTCGGTTGGATCAGCCGCTGCCGCAGGCTGGCATGCGATCGCGGGGCGACCGCATCTTCCGCGCTCGCCGTCTTCGTCCTCGCCGCTGCCACGATCCTCGCCGGGCGCCGCGCAACAGCCTTGTGAAGCAGGCTCCGAGGCGCCGGACGGCCTGGTCGTCCGATCGCGGGAGAACGACTTTACTTCCGGCGCGGATTGAGCGATGCCGATGCGCCCAGAGGTCTCGACCAGACAGCTGCAGTCACGAGGCCTGGCGACACCTGCAGATCCGGGAGGCGATCGCTGCCGATGGCGGTCCGTGACGGAATCTACCCTGCGTTAGGATTGATGAGTCGACATCGTTCCAGGCCATGCCCCGATGTCCCGGACGGAGACGACAGACAGCCAGGGCGCGACATGTCTCTTCCTTGATGGCGGGAAGGAGAAGCGCCGTCCCGTCCAGGGTCAGGACATCAGAATAGACGCTGGAAATACGCCTGCAACACGTCCGTCCACCGTGAGCTTTCCCGCCTTCGCGGGAGAGGTGGGACGACCGCCTCAATCTCGAGCCGGCCGGGCCTCACACCATTGCCCCCTGCGGCTCCCACCTCGCCCGACGATGCTCCCTCACCTGCACTACCTGACGAACCATCTTCCGCCAGCCGAAGCCGGGAAGGTCTGGCGCGAGGTGATCTCACCTCTGTTCGAGCCGCGACCGTCGCAGCTGAGCCGCCAGATCCCGGTCGGATCGACGACGTCCGTGATGATCGGCGACATCATGCTCGCCCGGGCGACCTTCAATGCGCAGGGCTTCGTGCGCGACGCGCAGCGCATCCGGGCCACCCCGGACCACATCATGT
Source organism: Methylobacterium currus (assembly GCF_003058325.1). Classification (NCBI taxonomy): domain Bacteria; kingdom Pseudomonadati; phylum Pseudomonadota; class Alphaproteobacteria; order Hyphomicrobiales; family Methylobacteriaceae; genus Methylobacterium; species Methylobacterium currus. The sequence goes on along the minus strand of NZ_CP028843.1, from coordinate 2,771,187 downwards.
TCCACCTCTACAAGACCGGCGGCTTCAACGGCCTGATCACCGGGGAGCAGACCACGATCTGGGGCGGGCAGGTCGCGGTGATCGATCTCGCCGTCGGGGTGGACACCCAGGCCGCCGCCTCCGACACCACGGCCCTGATCGTGCCCCGCAAGCTCCTGGGGCAAAAGGCGCTCGACCGCCTCAAGCCCCGCCTGGAGCCCCCACAGAACCGCCTGCTCGCCGCCTACATCGCCTCGTTGCGCGAGCGCAGCATGCGCCTCTCGGCGGGCGAGGTCGATGCGACCGTCGCCGAGGCCAGCGCCCTCCTGGGCCACATCCTCGATCCGAATTCCCAGGCACGCCCGGTCGAGGCGGCCTGCGCCCGGACGAGCCTGCTGACCCTCGCCGAGGAGGTGGTGCGCGCCAACCTCGCCTCCCCGGACCTGTCGCCGGATTGGCTCGCCTGCGAGTTGCAGATCTCGCGCGCCACCCTCTACCGGATGTTCACGCCGCATGGCGGGATCATGCGCTACGTCCAGGAGCGGCGGCTTCTGGCGGTGCAGGCCGCCCTGTCGGACCCGCTCGAGCGGCGGCGCCTCGCGCGGCTCGGCGCCGATCTCGGCTTCAACAGCGAGGAGCATTTCAGCCGCAGCTTCCGCAGCCGGTTCGGCGTCACCGCCAGCGAGTACCGTAGGCAGCAGCGGGCCCTCGCGATCGACGAGCAGGTCGCCAGCCCCGACACGATCAGGGAGTGGTGGAACGCGATGGAGGAGTGATCGGGAGCGGGCGCAGGGCCTCGGCCTCGGTTCCGAACTTCCGGATATAGGCGGTGTTGAGCCCGAGGCAGTCCCGCGAGCCACAGGCGTCGCGGTGGACGCATTGGTAGAAGCCGTTGCGCTCGAACTCGCTCCAGAAGCGCGGGTCGATATGCAGCTCCGGCTGCGCGTTGACCAGGGCGTCGCCGAGATCCCCGAGCAGGCAGTGCGGAAAGTTCTTGACCTCGACGGCGCGGCCGAGGGCCCGGGCGGCGAGGACGGCCTCGCGCAGGTAGGGCAGGACCTCGGTATGGCGGGCGATCATCCCCTTCTCGTCCTCCTCCGCCATCGGGAAGTAGAGCCAGAACTCCATCTGGGCGAGGCGGCGCAGATGGGCGAGGCGGGCGACGATCCCGGGGAGCAGGCGGTAGCTGCGCTCGGTCACCACGGTGTTGGTGAGCGTCGCGACGCCCTCCATCCCGTCGAGGGTCTCGAGGCCGCGCAGCGCCCTCTCGAACGAGCCCGGCACCAGGGTCAGCCCGTCGTGGCTCGCCGCGTCCGAGCCGGCGATGCTGACGAAGAACTCGTCGATGCCGGCCTCGACCAGCCGGCGGCAATAGCTCGGCTGGCCGAGATGCATGCCGTGGGTCTGGATCCGCACATGCGAGAAGCCGCTCGCCCGGGCGCGCCGGGCGAGGTCCGGCAGGTCGCGCCGCAGGGTGATCTCGGATCCGGTGAGGATCAGGCCGGTCCAGCAGCGCTCGCGGGCGTTGTGGGCGAGCACCGCCTCGAAATGCCCGTCGCTCTCCGGCGCGAGGCGGTCCATCGTGCCCTCGATCATGCAATGCACGCAGCGGAGGTTGCAGCGGAACTCCATCGTCAGCGAGACGTAGGCGGCGTGGTCGAAGCGGCTCATGGATGTCAGGAATCCGGAGGCGGTCAGAGCAGCCCGTAATAGGCGCTCTTGGTGATGCCGAGGCGGCCGTCGACCATCGCGTAATCGAGGCCGACATCGAACAGAAGGTGGTCGAGGCGGCGGCGGTTCTCGCGGACGAAACCGGTCACCGCCTCCGGGTAGCCGAGCCGCTCGAAGAACAGGATCAGCTGGTCGACGGTGATCCGCGAGAAGTAGAGCCCGTCGCAGCTGCGCTTGTTGGCCACCACCACGACGCCGCAGCGGATCAGTTCCGGCCAGAGCAGCGCCTCGAGGGACAGGCCCGGCAGGTCGAGATGCGCCGAGCAGGCCAGCTTGGCGCGCACGTGCTCCATCTCCCGGCGCGCGTCGAAGAAGGCGTAGAGGTTGTCGAAGGCCAGGCCCTCGCTCGTATAGGCGTAGGACAGGCCGGAGGAAACGCTGCTGCCCGGATGCCCGATATAGAGGTTGACCCGGTCGAGAGGGCGCCTGCCCTCGGCGAGCGCGTCGTCGACATCGAGGGAGAACATGAAGTAGGGGCGCCGGGCCGGGTCGAGGAGGGGGCTCGCCGCGAAGGGCGCGAGCAGGGCGAGCACACGGCCCACCGAGACGGTGCGCTCCAGGCGGTCGTAGTCGTAGAAGTAGAACTCCCAGGTCGTGACGCCGCCGCTCCGCTTGGCGCCCCAGACGATCCGCCCGGGCCCGAGCCCGGCACGCAGCGCGTCGCAGAGCGCGTGGAGGCGCGGGCCGGCCCCGGCGACCGCCAGCGAGTGCCAGAGCAGCGTCGCCTGCCGGAGGCGGCCGGTGGTCGGGCCGAGGGGCGGGTAATCCCACAGGCAGTAATCGGCGGTGCGGTCGCCGGGCCTTGCCCATTCGAGCCGGTCGGGCGGCAAGCCGGTCACCGCTCCTGCCCCCGGGCTCCGGAATCCTGCCCCCGGACCCCGGAATAGAGCGTCACGAAGGGCGCTCCGTCGCGGCCGAGGCCGGCGGCGACGTGGCCGAGCGTCTCGCCGCGGCGGGCGGCCAGCGCCGCGCCGGCCTCCGCGGCCGGGACGCCGAGGGCCGCGAAGGCGCGGCCCATCACCTCCTCCACCGCCGCGACCGTCAGGCCGGTCGCGTAGAGGTTGAGATCGTAGGAGAGGCGCGGGCCGGGCTCCTCGCTTGCCTCGAGATAGTGCGGCAGGCCGCTGCCCCGCGCGCGGACGATCGCCAGGATCTCCCGGGCGAGGCCGAGCGCGAAGGCGCCGCCGGTCGCGTCCGCCACCTGTTCCAGGCGCAGGGCGATCTCGTCCGGACCGCGCAGGCAGGGCCAGTGGTAGAGCGTCACGACCGGGTCGGCGGCTCTCAGCGGGCTCCACTTGTAGGCGCGATGCACCAGGACGGGCCGCTCCCCCGGCTCCGGCCCCGCCCGCCAGCGGCGATCGGCTTCGGCCGACCATTCGACGTAGAGCTTGTAGAGCGGTCCGCCGGGCCCGTCCTCGAAGCCGAGATGCAGGATGTCGGCCCCGGCGATCGCCGCCGCGGCCTCGGCGCGGGCGGGCGCCGCGAGGCCGAGTTCCGCCGCGATCCGCCCGACGGCCCGGCCCGGATCGAGGCCGAGCGCCGTGCGGTGGAGGCTGAGCAGGAAGCGGTCGGCCTGCAGGCGGCCGCCTGCCGCCTTGATCGAGCGCTCGCACCCGAAGGGCTGGCCGAGGGCGAGAACCCGGTCGAGCAGCCGCGCGCCGTGCTCCGAGCCGCGCAGGGGCGCCAGGAGATCGGGTGCGGCCGGCTCCGCCCGCAGGGCGGCCGCGGCGCCGGGCTCCGGCAGCGGGCCGTGGATGCGCGCGAGATGCCGGGCATGGGGCGCCATCGCCTCGGTCAGCCGCGCGATGCGGTCGCGGACCGCCGCCAGGAACCGCTCGCTCTCGTGACGGCTCGCGAGATCGGCCGGGGCGAAGGCACGCTGCGGCAGGTGACCGGCTCCCGCGAGGGTGTGGAGATACGCCGTCTCGTCGAAAGCGCCGGGCGGTTCCTCGATGCAGCCGGCCGCCTCGTAGAGGTCGAGCCGGTCCGCCAGGCTGTCGGGCAGGGAAGCCGCCCGCCCCCGTGCCCAGAACGGTTCCGGGCGCCGGACGAGGCCGTAATGCAGCGCGACCGCGTCGCGCGCCGCCGCCTGGAGCCGCCCCATCCGCGCGTTGTAGGCCCGGCGCAGCGGCGCCTCGACCGGTCCGCGCGGCAGGTAGTCGATCAGGGCCCCGACGGCGGCGAGGACGAGGGACAGGCCGAGCCCGGCGAGGGGCTCGACCGCCCCCGCCGCGGCGCCGATCGCCACCACGTTCTCCCGCCACGGCGCGGCCCTGTGCCCGGTGCGCAGGGGCGCGGCGCCGGACGCCTCCCCGCCGAGGCTCCGCGCCAGGGCGGCGGCCTCGCCGGTCCCGGCGACGAGGCGGCAGGCCGTCCGGTCGGCGAGCGGGAGGCGCGCGGTCCAGCCCGCCCCGAGGCCCCGATACGCCGTCGCCGGGATCCAGGCGGGATCGGGCGGCAGGGACAGCCACAGGCTCTCGCGCTCCCCCGCCGCCTCCCCGAGCCAGGGCTCCCCGAGCTCCGTCCCGATCAGCCGGCCCGCCGCGCCGCTGCAATCGAGGAACAGGTCGCCCGCGACGCGGCGCCCGTCGTCGAGGTCGAGGGCGGTGACCCGGCCGAACGCGTCCCGCTCGACCCCGCCGACCCGGCCCTCGGTCCAGCGGACGCCCTCCGCGCGGGCGAGATCGCGCAGGAAGCCGAGCAGCGCGTCGCGATCGAGGTGGAAGCCGTAATCGCCGGCCTCGGCGACCGGGGAGGCGCCGTCCGGGCCGGAAGGCCCGCGCGCCTGCGCGGCGAGCCGGGCGTTGAGGGCGTAATCGCCGTAGGCGCCGGCCCCCTCCCCGGCCAGGGCGAAGCGGACCCAGTAATGGAAGAGGTCGAGCCCGTTCGGCCGCGGCCCGGTCGGGCCCAGGGGCAGCCAGTGGCCGGTACCGGCCTCGAACCAGTCCTCGAAGCGGCTGGCCAGCCGATAGGTGCCGGCGCAGCGGCGCATCAGCACCGCCTCGTCGACGCCCGCCCCGCGCAGGAGGCGGGTGAGGTCGGGCCCGGTCGCCACGGCCGCCGGCCCGGCGGAGCGGGGCCGCGGCCCGACGAGCTCGATCCGCCACTGCGCGCGGCGCAGGGCCGGCTTCAGCACCGCCGCCGCCAGCAGGCCGGCCAGGCCGGCGCCGACGATGACGACCCGGCGCGGTCCGTCGCGCTCGCCCGGCGCCCTCATGCCGGCTCTCCTGTCTTGCGGCCCTGGACCAGGTGGAACGGCATGTCGAGGTCGATGGTCCCGGCGGTGACGGCGACGAGTCCGGCCCGCCGGAACGCCTCGAGGTAGAAGGCGGCGTCGCGGAAGAAGGGGGCGAAGACGAGGTTGGCCGCGCTCGCGTAATCGACCGGCCGCGTCCCGAACGGCATCGGGCCGCGCTCGGCCACCACGAGGCGCCCGCCGGGCGCGACCGCGGCCGCGGCGCGCGCCACGAGGTCCGCCGCCTCGCGCGGCGGCCAATCGTGCAGCACCGACTTGAAGACGACGAGGTCGTGCCCCTCGGGCAGGCGGTCGCGCAGCATGTCGGCGGGCCGGAACGCGACCCGCGCCGCCTCCGCCCGGTTCGCCAGGTTGTCCCGGCCGAGCGCGCAGACCACCGGCAGGTCGACCACCGTCGCGGACAGCCAGGGCGCCCGGGCGCAGGCCCGGGCGGCGAATTCCCCGCTATTGCCGCCCAGATCGAGCAGGCGGCGATGGGCGCCGAGGTCGAGGCGGTCGAGGATCGGGCCAGCCTCGTAGCGGGTCAGGCAGGTGGTGTAGGCGACCCAGGGCCGGGTCGCGGCGCAGTTCTCCGGCGTCGCCACGAGGCAGCGGTCGTAGCGGAACAGCTCGAAGGTGCGCGCCTGCTCTAGGAAGCGCTCGGGATCGTCGATGAAGGCCGGAAACAGCCGCCGGAGATCGTCCGAGACCAGGTCCAGGAAGGCGAGCTTCGCCTCCAGCAGGTCGCGGCAGGGGAGCACCGCCCGGAAGGCCGGGGTGAGCGCCAGCGTGCCGTCCGGTGCCGCCGCGATCACGCCGCCGGAGGCGAGGAGCCCGAGGAGCAGCGCGAGCCGCTCCGGCGCGAGGCCGGTCTCCGCCGCGAGGGCCGCAATCGTGGCCGCGCTCCGCGCCAGGCGGTCGATGACGCCGCGGCCGAGTGCGGCCGCCAGGGCACGCGCCTCGAATTCGTGGCGCAGGAAGCGCTCGACGTCCGGAAAGGCGTGGTCCGCTGCGGGCGCGCCGGGCACGGATGCGGCGGCGGCGGGAGGGGCCGGTGGGGACATGTGAGACTCTAGATCAACCAAATCCACGCAGCGGGTCTTGCCTGCCGTACTGAAACCGCGATCGGCCTACAGACGGACGCAGTGTTGGTCCCGGTGTTGTGTTTCGAGCCTTGCGCAGAACCGGCGAACCAATCAAGGGTAGGGCGCGACGCACCCAGCGCATAGGGCGGTTCGATCGACAATCCGGCGCGGACATGACGACGACGAGGCCCGACCGGCCCGCCGCCGCCTGCTCACGCACGCCATATCACTGCGATCGACCGCAGAGGGACGGCAGAGGGACGGTAAGACATCCGATGCAGAACGGTTCCGATTCGATGAAGAGCCGCGCCATCATCTGGCGCGAGGACGAGATGGTCACCCAGTTCGCGAACGTCGTGAACGTGCAGGGGACGCGCGAGCAGGTCGACCTGTTCTTCGGCACCAACCGCACCTGGAACGTGAGCGAGGAGTCCGATGTCGTGGTCGACCTGTCGAACCGCATCATCCTCACCCCCCTGGCGGCCAAGCGGCTGCTCTCGGTGCTGACCGGCGTCCTCGGCGAGTACGAGAGCCGTCACGGCCGTCTCGACATCGAGAGCTGAACTTACCGCAACCCCGCGCCTTCGCGCGCCGCGGGGCCGGGCTCCGCGCTCCCCGCCGGCGGGCATCCGGCGTCATGGTGTCATCGGACGACGAGCGATGAGCAACGGCGTGGCGGCGGACAAGGGCGGTGACGCCGCCGTGAACGACGAGCGGCCGCTGGTCCTGGAGCCGGCCCTGTGGCAGCGGCTCCAGGCCGCCGCCACCTTCGAGGCCGCCGCCGCGGCCTGGCTCCCCCTGCAGACGCAGTCGCTGCGCAACGCGCAGAGCGGCCTCGTGCTCGCCGGCGACGCGGCGGCCGCGCTGACGCCGCTCGCGGTCTGGCCCGCCGGCACCCGCGACGACCTCGCCGCCGCCGCCAGGCTGGCCGTCACCGAGAGGCACCCGATCGTCCAGGAGCCGAAATCCGGCGAGGGCGCGGCCCTGATCGCGGTGCCGCTCACCGAGGGCGAGGGCGGCGAACTGTTCGGCTGCGTCGCCTTCCGCCTCGCCACCCGCGACCGGGACGGACTTCGCGCGGCGATCCGGCAGGTGCAATGGGGCGCCGCGTGGCTCGCGGCCAAGCGCGGGCTCGCCGCCGGGCGCGACGAGCGCCGGCAGCTCGCCCGCACCCGCGCCACCCTCGACCTGCTCGCCGGGGCGCTGGAGCAGGAGCGCTTCAAGGCCGCCTGCATGGCGGTGGCGACCGATCTGGCGATCGCCTTCCACTGCACCCGGGCGGCGGTCGGCTTCTCGCAGGCGGGCCGGACGCGCGTGGCGGCGATCTCGCACACCGCGCAGTTCGAGCGCTCGATGAACCTCGTGCGCAAGCTCGGCGCCTGCATGGACGAGGCCCTCGACCAGCGCAGCCTCGTCCTGTTCCCGGCCCCTTCCGGCGACGGCACGGTCACGCGGGCCCATGCCGACCTCGCGCGCCTGCGCCACGACGGGCGGGTGCTGACGGTGCCGTTCATGGCGGGCGACCATTTCGCGGGCGCCTTCACCCTGGAGCGGACCGGGGAGGAGCCCTTCGACGAGGAGACGATCGCCATCATCGCGGCGGCCGCCGCGGCGATCGGCCCGGTGCTCGACGAGAAGCGACAGAACGACCGCTGGCTGGCGGCCAAGGCCTGGGAGGCCTGCGCGACGCTCGTGCGACGCGTGGTCGGCCCGCATCACGCGACCCTCAAGCTGTCCCTGGCCGCCGCCGCGATCGCCGGGCTCGCCCTCGCCACCGTGAAGGCGGATTACCGCGTGACCGCGGACGCACGGGTCGAGGGGCTGGTGCGCCGCGCCATCGTCGCTCCCTACGACGGCTACCTCAAGGTCGCGGAGCACCGGGCGGGCGACACCGTGCGCAAGGGCGACCTGCTCGCCGCGCTCGAGGACCGCGACCTCGTGCTGGAGCGCCTGCGCTGGGTGACGGAGCGCCAGCAGCGCCGGTTCGAGTACGACAAGGCGCTCGCGACGCGCCAGCCCGCGACGATCAACGTGGTCCGCAGCCAGATCGAGCAGGCCGAGGCGCAGATCAACCTCGTCGACGAGCAGCTCTCGCGCCTCAAGTTCTACGCACCCTTCGACGGGCTGATCGTCTCGGGCGACCTCAGCCAGGCGATCGGCGGAGCGATCAGCCGCGGGCAGGTGCTGTTCGAGGTCGCCCCCCTCGACGATTACCGTGTCGTGATCACGGTGGACGAGCGCTTCATCGCCGACCTGCGCGAGGGCCAGACCGGCCAGATGCTGGCGGGCGCGCTGCCCGACACCCCTTACCCGATCGTGGTGCAGACCATCACGCCGGTCGCCGAGGCCAGGAACGGCCGCAACATGTTCCGGGTCGAGGGCCGGGTCACCGCGGCCGCGACCCGCCTGCGCCCGGGCATGGAGGGGATCGCCAAGGTCGAGGTGGACCGGCGCCTGCTGGCCTGGACCTGGGCCCGGCCGATCCTCGACTGGCTGCGCCTCGCCGTCTGGCACTGGATGCCGTGAGGGACGCGCCGTGCAATCGCTGTTCAGCCAATCCTGGTACCGCGTCGCCGCGCTGAAGCCGCGCCTGCGCAGCCACGCCGAGATCCACCGCCAGCGCTTCCGCGGCGACGTCTGGTACATCCTGCAGGATCACCAGACCGGCCGCTTCCACCGGCTCTCGCCGGCCGCCAACCTGATCGTCTGCCTGATGGACGGGCGCCGCAGCGTGCAGGAGATCTGGGAGCGGGTGGTCGCCCGCAACGAGGACGATCCGCCGACCCAGGACGAGACGATCCGGCTGATCTCGATGCTGCACGGCTCGGACCTGCTCGAGGGCGCCTTCCCGCCGGATTTCGCCGAGCTGCTCGAGCGCTCGGACTCGGTGGCGCGGCGCAGCCTGATCGCGCGCCTGCGCAACCCCCTCGCCCTGCGCTTCCCGCTCTTCGACCCGGACGCGCTGCTCGACCGGCTGGCCCCGCTGTACCGGCCGCTGTTCTCGCTGCCGGGGCTGCTCGTCTGGCTCGCCGTCGTGGCGGCGGGCCTGGTCGTGGCCGGGCTGCACTGGAAGGAGGTCACAGGCGACTTCGCGACCCAGCTCCTGTCGGCGCAGAACCTCGCGGTGATGGCCTGCCTCTATCCGGTTGTGAAGGCGCTGCACGAGGCCGGCCATGCCTGCGCGGCCAAGGCCTGGAACGGCGAGGTGCACGAGGTCGGGGTGATGCTCCTCGTGATGATCCCGGCGCCCTACGTCGACGCCTCCAGCTCGGCGGCCTTCGGCTCGAAATGGCAGCGGATGGTGGTCTCGAGCGCCGGCATCCTGGTGGAGATGGCGCTCGCGGCCGTCGCGACATTCGTGTGGGCGACGGTCGAGCCGGGCCTCGTGAAGGCGGCGGCCTTCAACGTGATGGTGATCGGCGGCGTCTCGACCCTGCTGTTCAACGGCAACCCGCTGCTGCGCTTCGACGGCTACTACATCCTGGCCGACCTGATCGAGATCCCCAATCTCGCCGCCCGCGCCAACCGCTACGTGTTCTACCTCGTCCAGCGCTACGCGCTGAAGATCGAGAGCGCCGAGAGCCCGGTCACGGCCCGCGGCGAGCGGTTCTGGATGGTCGCCTACGCGGTGAGCGCCTTCCTCTACCGCACGACCGTCTCCCTCGCGATCGCCTCCTTCGTGGCGACGCAGTTCTTCGTGTTCGGCGTGCTGCTCGCGGCCGCGGCGGTCGCCGGGATCGTGCTGCAGCCGCTCGTCAAGGGCGCCCTGTTCCTCCTGACCGACCGCAAGCTCGACGGCCGGCGCGGCCGGGCCCTGCGGGTCACCGGCGCGGCGCTGGCGGTCCTGGTGGCCGTCGTCTTCGCGGTCCCCCTGCCCTACGCGACCACCGCGCAGGGCGTGGTCTGGGTGCCCGACCGCTCGGAATTGCGGGCGCGCACCGACGGCATCCTGGCCGAGTTCCTCACCGAGCCCGGCCGCCAGGCCCGCCAGGGCGACACCCTGGCGCGGCTCGACGATCCGGCCCTCGACGCCCGGGTCGCCCTGCTCGAAGCGCAGCTCGGCGAGCTGCGGATGCGCTACGACGCCGCCCGCCTCGGGGACCGCGTCCAGGCCGGGATCCTGGAGGAGCAGATCGGCAGCGCCGAGCAGACCCTCGCGGTGTTCCGCACCCGCGCCGCCGACCGGGTGTTGCGGGCCGAGCGGGACGGCCGGCTCGTGGTGCCGGCGGCCGCCGACCTCCCGGGCCGCTACTTCCGCCGGGGCGACCGCATCGGCTTCGTCCTGCGCGCCGACGACCCGGTGGTGCGGGTTGTGGTGCCGCAGGCCGACGTGGACCTGGTGCGCAGCCGGCCCGGCCCGGTCGCGGCGCGCTTCGCCGACAGCCCGCATCTCCGGCACGCGGCGACGATCCTCCGGGAGGTGCCCGGCGCGCAGAGCGAGGTGCCGAGCCTCGCCCTCACCCCGCAGGGCGGCGGCGTGATCGCGGTCGACAGCACGACCGGCGACAAGCCCCGGGCGCTCCAGAGCATCTTCGTCTTCGACGTGCAGGTCGCGGGCGGCATTCCCCTCGACGTCATCGGCGAGCGGGTTCACGTGCGCTTCGACCACGGCAGCGAGGCGATCGGCTGGCGCCTGTTGCGCGGCCTGCGCCAGCTCTTCCTGAGCCAGTTCCGTGTCTGAGGCCCTCGCCGCCACGCCGCCCTCGGCCGCCAGGCTCCCGCCGATCCTGGCCTACGCGGAGCGCAAGGTCCTGCGGCCCGGCGTGATCGACCGGGCGGCAACCCGGGTCGTCGGCGCCGCGCGGGCGCGGCTCGCCGGCTGGCAGGGCCGGCGCCATGCCGGCATCGCCGAGGCCGCGATGGCGCGCTGGACGGAGCTCGCGGCGCTCTCCGACGCCGACCTCGATGCCGTGCGTCGCACCGCCTCGGCGGAGCTGCGCGGCCGCGGGGACTTTCCGCCGGAGCTGGTGGCGAACGCCTTCGCGCTGATCCGCGAGGTGTCGGGGCGGGTCAGCGGCCAGCGCCCCTACCCGGTGCAGATGATGGGCGCCGCCGCGATCCTGCACGGCCGCGTCGCCCAGATGGCCACCGGCGAGGGCAAGACCCTGACGGCGGGCCTCGCCGCGGCGACCGCGGCGCTGGCCGGCCTCCCGGTCCACGTCGTCACCGTCAACGCCTATCTCGCCGAGCGCGACGCGGGCCTGATGCAGCCGCTCTACGCGGCGCTCGGCCTGAGCGTCGGGGTGGTGAGCGACGGGCAGGAGCTCCCCGCCCGGGCCGCCGCCCATGCGTGCGACATCACCTACTGCACCAACAAGGATCTCGCCTTCGACTACCTCCGCGACCGTATCGCCCTCGGCCAGCGCGCCAGCGACATCCGGCTGAAGCTGCGCGGCCTCGCGGCGGAGCCGGGGGTGACGGCACCGCTGCGCCTGCGAGGGCTGCACTTCGCCATCGTGGACGAGGCCGACAGCGTGCTGATCGACGAGGCGCGCACGCCGCTCATCATCTCGGCCTCGGCCGGCTCGCAGTTCGATTCCGCCACTCTGACGGAGGCGCTGGCGGTCGCGGCGGCGCTCGCCGCGGGGCAGGACTACGTCATCGACCTCGACCAGCGCCGCGTCGTGCTGACCGAGGAGGGCCGTACGGCCATCGATGCCCGCCTCGCCGGGGCGGGGCCGGCCTGGCGCGCCCGCGTCACCCGGGAGGAGCTCATCCGGCAGGCGCTCTCGGCGCTCCACCTGTTCCACCGCGACGAGCACTACATCCTGCGCGACGGCAAGGTGGTGATCATCGACGAGTATACCGGCCGGGTCATGCCCGACCGGGCCTGGAGCGACGGCCTCCACCAGATGATCGAGCACAAGGAAGGCTGCGCGCTCTCCTCGGCGCGCACGACCCTCGCGCGCATGACCTACCAGCGCTTCTTCCGGCGCTACTGCCGGCTCGCCGGCATGACCGGCACCACGGCCGGGGTCGAGGCGGAGTTCTGGACCGTCTACGGGCTCGCGGTCGCCCGGATCCCGACCCATCGCCCGATCCGGCGCATCCATCGCCCCGACCGGGTCCTGCCCGACGAGGAGACGAAATGGGCGGCGGTGATCGAGCGGGTGACGGCGCTGAACCGGCAGGGCCTGCCGGTGCTGCTCGGCACGCGCTCGGTGGCCGCCTCCGACGTCGCGAGCGCCCGGCTCGCCGCGGCCGGCCTGGCGCACACCGTGCTCAGCGCCGCTCAGGACCGTCAGGAGGCCGAGATCGTCGCCCGGGCGGGAGAGCGCGGCCGCATCACCGTGGCGACGAACATGGCCGGGCGCGGCACCGACATCAAGCTCGACCCCTGGGTCGCAGAGAATGGCGGTCTCCACGTCATCATGACCGAGCGCCACGACGCCCGGCGGATCGACGGCCAGCTCGCCGGGCGCGCCGGGCGCCAGGGCGAACCCGGCAGCTTCGAGGCGATCCTGTCCCTCGACGACCCGCTGCTCGACGGCCTCCCGGTTCCCCGCCCGCTCGCCCGCGCCCTCCTCGCCCGATTCGGGCAGCCGGCCGGCCGGCTGCTGCTGCGCTGGGCCCAGTCGCGCGCCGAGCGGCTTCACGCGCGCATGCGCGGGGATCTCCTGCGCGCCGACCGGATGCAGGACCGCATCCTGGCCTTCGCCGGCCATTCAGAATGAAGACCCGCCCGATGACACCACCCGTATCCCGGACCGCCCGCCTGCTCCCCGTCGCACTTGTCGCCGCCCTCGCCGCCGGCGCGACGGCCGCCGGGGCCGAGCCGGGCACCGTCGATTGCGTGATCGAGCCGGCCCAGAAGGTGAAGATCGGCTCGGCCACCCTCGGCATCCTCAAGGAGGTCGCCTTCAACCGGGGCGACGCGGTCAAGGCCGGCGACGTCATCGCGCGCCTCGACACGAGCGTGGAGGAGGCCAACGTCGCCCTCGCCCAGGCGCAGGCGTCGAGCCGGGAGCCGATCGAGGCCCAGCGCGCCCGCGTGGAGCTCTACAAGCGCCGGCTCGACCGGCAGAACCAGCTGTCGAAGGGCATCGTCACCCAGGAAAAGATCGATCAGGTCGAGGCCGATTACGAGATCGGCAAGCGCGACCTCAAGACCGAGATCCTGAAGAACGACCTCGCCGGGCTCGAGCTCGCCCGCGCCCGGGCACAGCTCGAGCTTCGCATCATCCGCAGCCCGATCAGCGGGCTCGTCACCGAGCGGCTGATGGCGAGCGGCGAGTTCGTGCGCCAGGACAGCGCCATCTATACGCTGGTGCAGCTCGATCCGCTCTACGTCGAGGCCTACGTGCCGGTGACGGGCTGGGGCGAGATCCAGCCGGGCTCGGTCGGCACCGTGGCGCTCGACAAGCCGATCGGCGGCACCTACCAGGCCGAGGTCACGGTGGTCGACCGGGTCTTCGACGCGGCGAGCGGCACCTTCGGCGTGCGTCTCGAACTGCGCAACCCGAACAATGCCCTCCCGGCCGGCCAGCGCTGCCGGGTCAGCTTCGCGATGCCGGCCGCCTCGACACCCCAGGCCAACGCGCTGCCGCCCGACGAGACGGAGACCGGAGGGCGCAGCCGCGCGTCGATCCCGCGCGGGCGCCCCTGAGCGCCGAACGGCGGCTCACGGGGTTTCCGCCTGATCCGTTCGCGCAAGGGAGAGCGCGTCTTCCCCCCGCATGGGAGACGGGGTCCCGCGCCTGGCCTTCGTCGGATCGGGCGGACGTCGGATGGGCGGCGCTTCCGTGGGCCTCGCCATCTCACGTCCGTGGCGGTGCAGGAGACTCCGCCGCTGCGGGTGCCGGTGAGGAGCGTCGCGGTGCCGGGCGGGGCTGCCCGCAGCCGGCGACGATCATCGGGGCGCCGTCGGCCCTCGGCTGGAGCATTCAGCCGGGTCCAAGCATCGTCCGACGAGGTGGTCACCGATTCGGCGGCAGACACGAGACAGGAACAGGACGCAACGCGGAACGGCTCCGTGCAATTCCGCGCAAGTCGACGGCCCCGACCTGAACGACCCGATGCAGTCGGCCGTCTCACGGCGGCAGGCACGGCCGATCCTGACCGCCGGGACGCGCGACCTCACCTGCCGTCGAACACCGTGCGGGTGCACCGCACGCCCACTCCATCTGCGACGACACCGCGCCCGAGACCCGGATGGTGCGCGCGCAGATCGCCGGTGCGTCACCCGGCCTCTCGGCCGGTGACGGTGCGAGGGCGGCCGTCCTCGCATGACCGCCGGCGGCACCGGCCGGGCCCGTCCGTCAGGCGGCGCGGACGCTGCTCAGGAAACCGTCGACCTCCTGGCGCAGGTGGGCACACTGGACCGACAGGGCGTCGGAGGCCTGCGCCACCTCGGAGGCCGCGCGGCCCGCGGTGCCGGCCGCGTCGGCGACCTCGCCGATGTCGCGGGTCATCGCGGCGGTGCCGTCCGTCGCCTCGGCCATCTGGCGCACGATCTCCTGGGTCATCGCGCCCTGCTCCTCGATCGCCGAGGCGATGCCGGTCGCGACCTGGCTCATCGCCTCGATCTGCGCGGTGACGCCGGCGATCGCCGCCCCCGCCCCCTGGCTGGTGGACTGGATCGCCGCGACGTGGCGGCCGATCTCCTCGGTCGCCTTGGCGGTCTGGCCGGCCAGCTCCTTCACCTCCGCCGCCACCACCGCGAAGCCGCGACCGGCCGCCCCCGCCCGCGCCGCCTCGATGGTGGCGTTGAGGGCGAGCAGGTTGGTCTGGCCGGCGATCTGCGAGACGAGGCCGACGACATCGCCGATGCGGGCTGCGGCGGCGGAGAGATCCGCCATCGTGCCGCCGGCGTCGCGCGCCTGCGCCACCGCCTCCGCCGACATGGTGGCGGCCTGCACGACCTGGCGGCCGATCTCCGCGACGGTCGCGCCGAGTTCCTCGGCCGCCGCCGCGACGGCGCCGATATTGCCGCTGGTCTGCCGCGCGGTGGCCGCGACGCCGACCGAGCGGGACGTGGTCCCCTCGACCGCATGCGTCACGGCGCCGGAGGCCCCGGTCAGCCCCTCGGCCGTCCCCGAGACCGCCGCCACGATGCCGCCGACCGAGACCTCGAACCGGTCGGCGAGGTCGCGCAGCAGGCCGCGCCGGGCCTGCTCCTCGCGCAGGCGCGCCGCCTCGGTGGTCTGGAGCTGCCGGGCCGCCTCCTCGAGGGACAGGTCGCGGATCATCACGACGGCCCGGGCGATGTCGCCGATCTCGTCGCGGCGCCGGTGGCCGGGCACCTCGTCGAGGGTCCGGCGGGCGGCCAGAGCCGTCAGCGCCGCGGTGAGCGCGCCGAGGGGACGGACGATCGCCCGCGACATCAGGAGCCCGAGCAGGGCGGTGCCGACCAGCACGGCGAGGCCGATCAGCACCAGGATGCGGGACAGGGCGTCCACGGTCCGGAGCGCTTCGGCCTCCGACTGCTCGGCCAGCATGGTCCAGCGGGCGCCGAACACCGGAACGGCAGCGCTCACCGCCATGCGGCGTCCGGCAGGGGCCTCGTAGGAGAACGGCGCTTGCGCGGCGAGCCGGTCCGGGGTGATGCCGAGATCGCTCGCGGCGGCACCGGCCGTGACGCCCGTCGAGAGGGGCGGCGTGCCGCGCAGGCGGCCGTCGGCGCCGACCACCAGGGTCTGGCCGGTCTCGCCGAGGCCGGCGCGCTGCGCCAGGGTCGCGTCGAACAGGGCGGGCGTGATCCGCATCACGATGTAGCCGGCGCGCTCCACCGCCTGCGCGGTGCCCATGGCGACGTTGGCGCGCCGGTTCATCGCCTTGCCGATGAAGGCCGCCGGGGCGCCGCCGACCGGATAGGCGGAGAAATCCGCGAAGGAGACCGCATCGGGCCCGGCCTCCTTCATCTGCGCGAACAACCGGGCGAGGCCGGTCCCGCGCAGGGCCGGATCGCCGACCGAGGCGGCGAAGTCGTCGCCCTTGGTCGCCGTGTAGACGATGCGCCCGTTCGGATCGAGGAACAGGAGGTCGGCGTAGCCCGGCTGGCTCAGGAGCTTGCGGGCCACCTCCTGCACCTTGACGTGCCGGCGGCCATACATCGTGTTGGTGGTGGCGCCGTCGAAGGCGAGCCGCGCCTCGGGATTCGGCGGGGCCCGGAAGGCTGCCAGGATCCCGGCGTAATCGGGCTTGCCCGGATCGAGGGTCTCGATCAGGTCGGTGAAGTTCGAGGCGACCTGCGGGTGACCGGCGGCGGCGACGAAGTCGGCCCTGGCCTGGTCGGCGACGAGAGCGATGCCGTGGCCGGTCGCCGTCGCGGCGAGTTCGAGCCTGTCCTGGACGGCCGCGACCAGGCTGCTCTTGGCCGAAGACCAGCTCAGGCCACCCATCACCGCCGCGCTGACGAGCGCGAGCCCGATGATGGTCGAGGGCAGCCTGACGGCCAGCTTGGACAGGGAGATCATGCGGTGATCCAGCTCGCGATGCGCTGCTTGCCGTTGAGAGCCTCGTTAAGGGCCCTATGAGAATGAGGAGCCGATGCCCCGGATCACACGGAGCCAGAATTCCTATAATTTTCGGTAAAAGATCTAACGGTCGACCGCTGCGTCGATCGACGAACGCTACATGAAGAAATCACCCTGAATTATGATGTTACGGTTAGTTCGCGAACGGGATCACTGTCGATCGATCCGAAGCCGTCCTGCCTCCCTGAGCAGTTCTCGCGACAGTGATGGCCGGTTCTGCGACAAAAGTCTGAGACAAACCAGACTCGAGCGGGCGACGCATCGGCCTGCCGAAGCAAGCCTGCTTCGGTCGGCGGGCAGCATGCGACAGTGCCTCGCGCCGACGGACGAGGAGGCCAGGCGGGCATCCCTCTTCGTCAGCCCCGCCCGTCCTTCGCTGCACCGCTCGGCGGGAAGGCGCCGAGCGACACGAGCGCCACCTCCCGCAGGGCCTCCCGGTCGGCCCCCGAGGAGGCCAGCACCCCCATCCCCGAGGCGACCGTCGACAGGAAGCGGGCGAGCGCTGCCGGGTTGCCGTCCTCCGGCAGATCCCCCTCCCCCTTCGCCCGCACGAAGCGGTCGCGCAATTCGGTCTCTGTCTGGGCGCGGCGGGCGGCGAGCTCGAACGGAATGTTCTCGGAGCCGGCGCCGCAGGCGAGCCCTCCCTGCACCAGCAGGCAGCCGGGCGGGTTGGCCGGATCGGTGTGGCTCTCGGCGATGCTCCACAGGAAGCGCTCGGCCACGTCGCGGGCGGTGGCGCCGGCCAGCACGTAGCGCATGTGCTCGGAGCGCCGCTCGGCATAGCGGTCGAGGGCGGCCTTCAGCAGGCCCTCCTTGCTTCCGAAGGCGGCGTAGAGGCTCGGCGGCTTGATGCCCATCGCCTTCGTCAGCATCGCGAGGGTCGCCCCGTCGTAGCCGTGGCGCCAAAAAACCTCCATCGCCTCGTCGAGGGCCTTGTCCGTGCAGAAGGACCGGGGCCGCCCCATCACCATTGTCCGCTGGCTCCAACTTTTGTATCGAGTGGTAGATAAGTCTCTTGACGGCCGGCGTCCATGCCGACATGTGTAACGCACCTTACAGATGTCGGAGCCGGTCGTGAATCCCGAGCCTGCTGTCGTTCCCTCCCGCACCCCGCGCCTCGTCGCGGCCGGCCTCGCCCTCGCGCTTCTCGCAGGGGCATCCTATCACTTCGCTCCCCTATCCCGTCTCACCGGAAATCAGGCGGTCGCCGCGACCCCGCCGGTCGAGCAGGCCGTCCCGGTCCCGGTCGCCGCGGTCGAGCCCCGCGACGTGGTGCTGTTCGACGAGTTCTCGGGCCGCCTCGAGGCGGTCGAGCGCATCGACGTGAGGGCCCGGGTCGGCGGCGCGGTCCAGGCGACGCACTTTTCGGAGGGCGACCTCGTCCGCGCCGGCGACCTCCTGGTGACCATCGACCCCGCGCCCTACGCGGCGGAGGTGCAGCGCCTGGAGGCGCAGGTGGCGGGCGCCGAGGCGCGGCTGGCGCTGACGGCGAGCGACTACGAGCGCGGGCAGCGCCTGTCGGACCAGCGCATCGTCACCGCCCGCGACCTCGACGTGCGGGCGAACGCCTTCAAGGAGGCGAAGGCCAATCTCGACGCCGCGAAGGCGACGCTGGCCTCCGCCCGGCTCAACCTCGACTACACGCAGGTACGGGCCGCGGTGAGCGGCCGGGTCGGACGCCGGGAGATCACCCCGGGCAACCTCGTGGCGACGGGAGCGGGCGCCGCGGTGCTCACCACCCTGGTCTCGGTCGACCCGATCTACGCGAGCTTCGACGCCGACGAGACGGTGGTCCTGAAGGCGCTCGGCGCCATCGCCGACCCGTCGGGCCGGCGCGGCAAGCTCGACCGCATCCCGGTCGAGATGGCGACCGCCGACGGCGAACGAGCCAAGGGGCACCTCCAGTTCATCGACAACAAGGTCGATGCCCGCAGTGGCACCGTGCGGGTGCGCGCCACCTTCGCCAATGGCGACGGGCACCTGATTCCGGGCCAGTTCGCCCGCATGCGCCTCGGCCAGGCGGCGCCGGAGCGACTGCTCCTCGTCGACGAGCGGGCGGTCGGCACCGACCAGGACAAGCGCTTCGTGCTGGTGGTCGGGGCCGACAACCGGGCCGAGTTCCGGGCCGTGACCCTCGGCCGGGCGGTCGAGGGCCTGCGGGTCGTCACCGCCGGGCTGTCGGGGGGCGAGAGGATCGTCGTCAACGGCTTGCAGCGGGTGCGGCCGGGCAGCCTCGTCAGCCCGTCGCCCGTGACGATGGGTGCGCGGCCGATGCAGGAACCGGGGACGGGGAAGCTGGCGCAACGGTGAGGGCCAGCCGGAAGCGTCTTCGCGTCCTCTAGATCTAACAATTTCACAAGCAGATCCTGCGATCGACGCAGGCGTTCGATAGTGGATCACCGTTCCCCTGTCCCGTGTGGGACAGGGGCCAGGGGTGAGGGTGCTACGCCGCCGAGAATAGCTCGGATCGTTCCGGTTCCAGCACCCCGATCAGCGCTCGATCCTGAACCGGCACACCCTCACCCCTACCCCTCTCCCACCCGGGAGAGGGGATCCCGCGATCATCTCGATCCGACTCGCGTGCGGCAGACCCTGCCCACGGCCTCCTCACGGCCTCCTCACGCCCTCGGGAGGGCGGCATGAACCTCTCCAAGTTCTTCATCGACCGCCCGATCTTCGCGGGCGTGCTCTCGGTGCTCATCTTCATCGGCGGTTTGCTGTCGCTGTTCGCGATGCCGATCTCCGAGTACCCGGACGTGGTGCCGCCCTCCGTGGTGGTGCGGGCGACCTTCCCGGGCGCCAACCCCAAGGTCATCGCCGAGACCGTGGCGACGCCGATCGAGGAGCAGATCAACGGCGTCGAGGGCATGCTCTACATGTCGAGCCAGGCGACGACGGACGGCATCATGACGCTGACCGTGACGTTCCGGCTCGGCACCGATCCCGACAAGGCGCAGCAGCTGGTCCAGAACAGGGTCTCGCAGGCCGAGCCGCGGCTGCCGGCGATCGTGCGCCAGCTCGGCATCGTCACGGTGAAGTCCTCGCCCGACCTGACGATGGTGGTCCATCTCGTGTCGCCGAACGGCCGGTACGACATGACGTACCTGCGCAACTACGCGGTGCTGAACATCAAGGACCGCCTCGCCCGCCTCGACGGCGTCGGCCAGGTGCAGCTCTTCGGCTCGGGCGATTACGCGATGCGGATCTGGCTCGACCCGCAGAAAGTCGCCGAGCACGGCCTGTCGGCCGGCGACGTGGTGCGGGAGATCCAGGCTCAGAACGTCGAGGCGGCAGCGGGCGTCATCGGCGCCTCGCCGGCGATCCCCGGCCTCGACCTCCAGCTCTCCCTCAATGCCGAGGGGCGCCTCACCAGCGAAGAGCAGTTCGGCGACATCGTGGTCAAGACCGGCGAGAACGGCGAGATCACGCGCCTGCGCGACATCGCCCGGATCGAGCTCGGGGCGTCGGACTACGCGTTGCGCTCGCTCCTCGACAACAAGTCGGCGGTGGCGATCCCGATCTCGCAATCGCCCGGCTCGAACGCGATCCAGATCTCCGACGAGGTCCGCCGGACCATGGCGGAGATCAAGAAGACCATGCCGGAGGGGATCGACTACCAGATCGTCTACGACCCGACGCAGTTCGTGCGCGCCTCGATCGAGGCGGTGATCCACACCCTGCTCGAGGCGGTGGCCCTCGTCGTCCTGGTGGTGATCCTCTTCCTGCAGACCTGGCGGGCCTCGATCATCCCGCTCCTCGCCGTGCCGGTCTCGATCGTCGGCACCTTCGCGGTGATGCACGCCTTCGGCTTCTCGATCAACGCGCTCAGCCTGTTCGGCCTCGTGCTCGCCATCGGCATCGTCGTCGACGACGCGATCGTCGTGGTGGAGAATGTCGAGCGCAACATCGAGGCCGGCCTGTCGCCGCGCGACGCCAGCTACCAGGCGATGCGCGAGGTCTCGGGCCCCATCATCGCCATCGCCCTCGTGCTGGTGGCGGTGTTCGTGCCGCTCGCCTTCATCAGCGGCCTGACCGGGCAGTTCTACAAGCAGTTCGCCCTGACCATCGCGATCTCGACCGTCATCTCGGCGATCAACTCGCTGACCCTGTCCCCTGCCCTCTCGGCGCTGCTCCTGAAGGACCACCACGCGCCGAAGGACCGGCTGACCAAGGTCGTCGACACCCTGCTCGGCTGGTTCTTCCGCCGCTTCAACCGCGCCTTCGGGTGGGCCTCGGACGGCTACGGGCGCGGCGTCGGCGGCGTCATCTCGCGAAAGGGCGCGATGATTCTGGTCTACCTCGTCCTCGTCGGCGTCACCGCGATGCTGTTCCGCCAGATCCCCGGCGGCTTCGTGCCGGGCCAGGACAAGCAGTACCTCGTCGGCTTCGCGCAGCTGCCCGACGGCGCGACCCTCGACCGGACCGAGGAGGTGATCCGCAAGATGAGCGAGATCGCCCTCAAGGAGCCGGGCGTCGAGAGCGCGGTCGCCTTCCCGGGGCTGTCGATCAACGGCTTCACCAACTCGTCGAATTCGGGGATCGTGTTCTCGACCCTCAAGCCCTTCGAGGAGCGAAAGGAGCCGGGCTTGAGCGGCGCCGCCATCGCGATGTCGCTGAACAAGAAGTACGCCGCCATCCCCGAGGCGTTCATCGCCATGTTCCCGCCGCCGCCGGTCAACGGCCTCGGCACGATCGGCGGGTTCAAGCTCCAGATCGAGGACCGGGCCGGCCTCGGCTACGAGGCGCTGAACGAAGCCACGAAAGCCTTCCTCGCCAAGGCGGCGCAGGCGCCGGAACTCGCCGGCCTGTTCTCCAGCTTCCAGATGAACGTGCCGCAGCTCTTCGCCGACATCGACCGGACCAAGGCGCGCCAGCTCCGCATCCCGGTCACCGACGTGTTCGACACGCTGCAGATCTATCTCGGATCGCTGTACGTCAACGACTTCAACCGGTTCGGGCGCACCTACTCGGTCCGGGTCCAGGCCGACGCGCCGTTCCGCGCCCGCTCCGACGATGTCGGCCTCCTGAAGGTGCGGGCGGGCTCCGGCGAGATGGTGCCGCTCTCGACGCTCCTGCGCGTGCGCCAGACCGCCGGCCCCGAGCGGGCGATGCGCTACAACGGCTTCCTCTCCGCCGACATCAATGCGGGTGCGGCCCCCGGCTACTCGTCCGGCCAGGCGCAGGAGGCCGCCGCCCGCATCGCCGCCGAGACCCTGCCGCGCGGCTTCGCCTTCGAGTGGACCGACCTCACCTACCAGGAGTTCATCGCCGGCAATTCGGGCGTGTGGGTGTTTCCGCTGGCGCTCCTCCTCGTCTTCCTGGTGCTGGCGGCGCAGTACGAGAGCCTGGCCCTGCCTCTGGCGATTCTGCTGATCGTGCCGATGGGCCTGCTCGCGGCGATGACCGGCGTCTGGCTGTCGGCGGGCGACAACAACGTCTTCACGCAGATCGGCCTCATCGTGCTGGTCGGATTGTCGGCGAAGAACGCCATCCTGATCGTCGAATTCGCCCGGGAGCTGGAATTCTCCGGCCGCACGCCGGTCGAGGCGGCGATCGAGGCGAGCCGCCTGCGGCTTCGCCCGATCCTGATGACCTCGATGGCCTTCATCATGGGGGTGCTGCCCCTCGTCACCGCCACCGGCGCCGGCTCGGAGATGCGCCGCGCCATGGGCGTGGCGGTGTTCTCCGGCATGATCGGGGTGACGGCCTTCGGGCTCTTCCTGACCCCGGTCTTCTACGTGCTGCTGCGGCGGCTCAGCGGCAACCGGCCGCTGAAGCAGCATGGCGGGCATGAGGCGGTGGCGGAGGGGCGCGTGGCCGAGGTGGCGTGAGGGAGACGTCGCCGGTGGCGCCGTCGGGCGGCACCGGCGACCGGGCGGCGGGCACAATCGTCGTCGCGCATCATCAGCGGCGCTGATCCCCGTAGGGGGAGGAACAGCGCTGCTCGGCGAGGGCGCGTTTTACGCGATCGCCAAATTTCATCGCACCCACGATTTCATCCTGAGGGGCGAGGCGATCGGAGATCGCCGAGCCTCGAAGGAGGCCCCCAGAAGTCTCCGAGCGAGCTGGAGCCCCTCCTTCGAGGCTTTCGCTTCGCGCGCGTTCTTCGATCGCCTCGCCCCTCAGGATGAGGGTATGTGTGGGATCGAAGAGGAGGCCGCATTGCTGCTCTGACGATCGGACGGGTCCCGACACAATCACGTGGACGCCGCGAGACGGGCCGCTCCGCCCGACCACCACCTACCGCCCCTTGCAGCGGCTCCGCAGCAGTTCTGAAAATTCCTTCTCGGACCCCTGGACCTGGGCCAGGCGCTCGCTCCGCTCCGCGCCCGAGAGGCAGCGGCCGTAGACGGTGGCGGCGCGGCGCATCGTGTCGACATGCTGGCGCCAGCCGCGGCAGCGATCGGCCTCGCTGTCGCCGAGGGTGTCCAGACGCTCGATCGCCATCTTCTGCGAGGATTGCGCCACCAGGAGGTCGCGGGCGCAGGTGCCGTCGGTGGCGCGGGCACCACCGGAGGCGACGACGAGGAGCGCCGCCGCACAGAGGGAAGTCCGCATCGTCACGCCGCTGTTCTCACGCCGCCTGGGCGGGGGATTGGGTGAGGAGGGCGTAGAGCGCATCGGCGTCGCGGGCGGCGCGGATGCGGTCGATGATGCCGGGCTCGCGCAACACCCGGGCGACCCGGGCGAGCGCCTTCAGGTGGTCGGCGCCGGCCCCCTCGGGGGCGAGCAGCAGGAAGGCGATGTCGACCGGCTGGCCGTCCAGGGCCTCGAAATCGACCGGGCGCTCGAGGCGGGCCATCAGGCCGAACAGCGTGTCGAGCCCCGGCAGCTTGCCGTGCGGGATCGCCACGCCCTCGCCGATGCCGGTCGAGCCGAGGCGTTCCCGCTGCAGCAGCGTCTCGAAGATCTCGCGCTCGTCCAGGCCCGGCAGGTGGCGGGCCGCCTGGGCGGCCAGCTCCTGCAGAACCTGCTTTTTCCCCTGCGCGCGCAGCGCCGGGAGGACCGCCTCCGGCTTCAGGAATTCCAGCAATGGCATCGAGACCGCTGCCTCATCGGCGGGGAGCGCGACGGCGCCCCGCACTTGTTCCAGGACCGGAGGCCTTCCGCGGCAGGGGGTTAGACCTGCTCACGGAGTGCCGCGTTCCGGCGGATCGATCCAGCCGATCGCGCCGTCGCCCCGACGATATACGACGTTGACCCGCTCGGTTCCAGCGTGAACGAAGACGAGAACGGGGACACCGGTGAGATCGAGCTCCACCACCGCCTCGCTCACCGTGCGACGGTGCAGGGTGCGGGTGCTCTCGGCGATGATCGGCGGGTGCTCGCCGGTATCCTCCTCGGGCGCTTCCATCACCGAGTAGGCCGCCTCCATCACGGCGGTGTCGACAGCCCGCAAGGCCCCGTCGGCGGCCGCGCCCTTGGCGTGCCCGTTCGGATGGGCCTTGAGGCGGTGCTTGTAGCGGCGCAGGCGCTTCTCGATCCGCTCGGCGGTCTGGTCGAAGCTCGCATAGGCGTCGTGGGCGGCGCCCGACGCCTCGAGGGTGATGCCCGAGGGCAGGTGCAGCACGCAGTCGGTACGATAGGCGCTGCCGTCCCGTCCGACCGTCACGTGGCCGTGGTAGGCACCGTCGAAGTACTTGGCGAGGGCGGCCGAGATCCGCTCCTCCACCCGGGTTCTCAGGGCTTCCCCGAGATCCACGCCGCGACCCGACACGCGCAACGCTGCCATCAGCTCCCTCCGGTCTCGTTGTCCGTCGGCCCTGGCTCGGGGACGTCTCCGGCGCCAGGGCCGGCCCTCAAGAGCTAAGAACGCCCGGACGCGAAGTCAACGAAGCCGGCTCAGTTGCGGCGGAGGAGGGGCGGCGCCCTCCGGAGGCTCGGCCCCCGGGCGTCCTACCGCGCCGGCATCGCGGCACGCTCGCGCCGGCGCTCGATCGAGGAGGGGATGCGTAACGATTCCCGGTACTTCGCCACGGTGCGGCGGGCGATGTCGACACCCTCGCCGCGCAGGCGCTGCACCAGGGCATCGTCCGACAGCACGTCGGCGGCGGTCTCGGAATCGATGAGCTGCTTGATGCGGTGGCGCACGGCCTCGGAGGAATGGGCCGCGGCGCCCGCCGCCCCGGGGATCGCCGCGGTGAAGAAGTACTTCATCTCGAAGGTGCCGCGGCTGGTGCCGATCGACTTGTTCGAGGTCACCCGCGAGACGGTGGATTCGTGCATGCCGATCGCGTCGGCGACGGTCTTCAGGTTGAGCGGCCGCAAGTAGGCGACGCCGTTGACGAAGAACCCGTCCTGCTGGCGCACGATCTCGCTCGCCACCTTCAGGATGGTGCGGGCGCGCTGCTCCAGGCTGCGGGTGAGCCAGTTGGCGGTCTGGAGGCATTCCGACAGGAAGGCCTTGTCGGTGTCGGTCGTCGCCCCGCGCGAGACGGTGGCGTAGTAGCTCTGGTTGACCAGAACCCGCGGCAGGGCCTCGCTGTTGAGCTCGACGAGCCAGGAGCCGTCCGGGGCCGGGCGCACGAACACGTCCGGCACCAGCACCTCGACCGGGCTGGCGCCGAAGGCGCGGCCGGGCTTCGGGTCGAGGCGGCGCAGCTCCGACAGCATGTCGGCGAGGTCCTCCTCGTCGACCCCGCACAGGCGGCGCAAGGACGAAAAGTCGCGCTTGGCCACGAGGTCGAGGCGCGAGACCAGGGCCTGCATCGCCGGATCGAAGCGGTCCTGCTCGCGCAGCTGGATCGCCAGGCACTCGGCGAGGTCGCGGGCGCCGACGCCGGACGGGTCGAAGCCCTGGACGATCCCCAGCACCCGCTCGACGATGGCCAGACCGACGCCGAGGCGCTCGGCCAGGGTTGCGAGGTCCTCGCGCAGGTAGCCGGCCTCGTCGACCGCATCGACCAGGAAGCCGCCGACCAGGCGCTCGACGGGATCGCGGGTCGCGATGTCGAGCTGGGCCGAGAGGTGGTCGTGCAGCGAGGATTCGGCGGTCAGCGTCGCCTCGAAATCCGGCGCCTCGCCGTCGAAGCTGCCGCCGGTGCCGCTCCAGGGCGCCGGGGTGAGCGACAGCGCCTCGCCCCCCGCCGCCGGCGCCTCGCGGCCCACCGGGCCGTCATCCGGAAAGACGTTGTCGAGGCGGGTGCCGAGATCGCCCTCGATCTCGCTGCGGCTCGGGTTGAGGTCGTGGGACAGCCAGGGCTCGGCCGCCCCGTCGCCGTCGAACCGGTCGCCGTCGAACCCGTCCCCGTCGCCGCCCGATTCGGCAGCCTCGCCGCGGGACTCGCCGGGCTCCGGTGCTTCGACCTCGACCCGCTCCAGGAGCGGGTTGCGCTCCAGCTCGGCATCGACATAGGTCGCGAGGTCGAGGTGAGAGAGTTGCAGAAGCTTGATCGCCTGCAGGAGTTGCGGCGTCATCACCAGGGCCTGGCCCTGGCGCATCTCGAGCCGTTGCAGCAAACCCATCAGCCAGCCCCGCCATGCGACGCCCCGGTTACGGCCGGGGTCGGCACAAGTCTTGCTTCACACATCTGACAGCAGCTTTAAACCGAAGCGTGACACGCGTCAAAGCGATCGTGCGAGCCTGGCGGGCCACGCCGCGAGGGTGGCGCAGGACCGGAAGGGGCGCCAGTGAAAAAACGGCTTGCCGCCGCCGGGACGCAAGGGGAGCGAAATCGGCGGGCGCGGCGGCGCAGCAGACGATCCCATCACGGGTGAGAACGACCTGCGATCGGTTCTATCTGCCGTCTTGTGGTGTTGTGCCGTGCGTCGGCGGGAATGAATCGATCTTTCGCCCGCACGATCGTCCCGGGACGATGGGCGGGATGATCGTGGGGCGATCCGGTTCCCTCGCGCGGCCCCGATTCCCTACAACCGGAAATCCTCGCCGAGATACAACCGTCGCACGTCCTCGTTCGCCACGATCTCGTCGGGCGTGCCCTCGGTGAGGATGCGGCCGGAATGCACGATATAGGCCCGGTCGATCAGGCCCAGCGTCTCGCGCACGTTGTGGTCGGTGATGAGCACGCCGATGCCGCGGCCCTTGAGATGCATCACCAGTTCCTGGATGTCGCCGACCGCGATCGGGTCGATGCCCGCGAAGGGCTCGTCGAGCAGCATGAAGGAGGGCGAGGAGGCGAGCGCCCGGGCGATCTCGCAGCGCCGCCGCTCGCCGCCCGAGAGCGCGATCGAGGGCGACTTGCGCAGGCGGGTGATGTTGAACTCCTCGAGCAGCGAATCGAGCTTGCGCTCGCGGGCCTTGCGGTCGGGCTCGACCACCTCGAGCACCGCCCGGATGTTGTCCTCGACGTTGAGGCCGCGGAAGATCGAGGCCTCCTGCGGCAGGTAGCCGATGCCGAGCCGGGCGCGCTGGTACATCGGCAGCCGGGTGATCTCGTGGCCGTCGAGGCTGATCGTGCCGCGATCGGCCGAGACGAGGCCGGTGATCATGTAGAAGATCGTTGTCTTGCCGGCCCCGTTGGGGCCGAGCAGGCCCACCGCCTCGCCGTTGCGCACGGTGAGGCCGGCATCGTGCACCACCGTGCGGGCGCCGTAGCTCTTCTTGAGGCCGGCCACCGCCAGGATGCCGGGCCCGCCGAAACCGTCCGCGGCACCGTCCTGCGCCGCCGTCAGGGCATCGGTCCTGCGCCCGCGGCCGAACAGGCGCCCGAGGCGCGAGGCGGTCCTGGCAGTCGGCATGGCACGCGTCAGGGTCGCTTCGGCTTGCAGGGGCAGGGCGGAGGGAAAGGTCACGGGCTCACTCGCGAAGGATGCCGGGTCCCCGGCGCCCCGCCGCGTCGGCCTGATCCGCCCCAGGCGGCCGTGCGGCGGATGAACGGCGCCGGTTTAGCCGAAGCCGGCCCCCGGCCGCAACGCGCGCGAGTCCCGCCAGGCCGCGCCGGGCCCCGCTTCGTGTCCTGGAACACATCGCCCTAATGCGCTTACAAAGTCTTTCGACCGATTCTCCCTGCACCCGACTCCTCTCGCCCGGACGGCCCGATGCTCTCGCTCCTCGACCTCTGCGCCCGAATCGATGCCGGCCGGCTGACGCCCGAGGGGGCGATCGGCCTCGTGCGCGAGGCGATCGCGGCCCGCGAGCCGGAGGTCGGCGCCCTGGTCTGCGTCGATCCGGCGCCGGTCGTCCCGGGCAAGGGCCCGCTCGCCGGCATCGCGGTCGGGATCAAGGACATCATCGACACCGCCGACCTGCCGACGCGGATGGGTTCGGCCATCTATGACGGCTGGCGCCCGCGCGCCGACGCGCCGGCGGTGGCGCGGCTGAAGACCCTCGGCGCGGTGCCGCTGGCCAAGACCACCACCACGCCCTTCGCCTTCCTCGACCCCACGGCGACCCGCAACCCGAACCATCCCGGCCACACACCCGGCGGCTCCTCGGCCGGCTCGGCCGCCGCGGTGGCGGCCGGGATGCTGCCCCTCGCCCTCGGCACCCAGACCGGAGGCTCGATCATCCGCCCGGCGGCGTTCTGCGGCGTCGTCGGGGTCAAGCCGTCGTTCCGGCTGCTGCCGACCGTGGGAGTGAAGTGCTATTCCTGGGCCCTCGACACGCTCGGCCTGTTCGCGGCCGGCGTCGCGGATGCCGCCCACGCGCTGGCGCTGCTGGCCGACCGGCCGGCCATCGCGCGGGTGGAGGAGGCGGGCGCGCCCCGGATCGGGATCCTGCGCCAGGATTTCTGCGCCGCCCCCGAGCCGGAGGCGGAGGCGGCCCTCGCCCGGGCAGCGCAAGCCGCCGAGCGGGCCGGCGCGGCGATCCGCGACCTCACCCTGCCGGCGCCGTTCGGCGAGGCCTTCGCGGTCCACGGCACGATCCAGGACTACGAGGCGCGCCAGGCGCTGGCCTGGGAATACGCCACCCACCGCGACGCCCTGCCGCCGCGCCTGCGCGCCGCCCTCGACGCGGCGCAAGGGATCGAGACCGCCTCCTACGACGCCGCCCGCCGCACCGCCCACCACGCCCGGCGCGGCCTGAAGGACGTCTTCTCGGAGGGCGGCTTCGACGTGCTGCTGACCTATGCCGCCCCGGGCGCGGCGCCGGCCGGCCTCGACCACACGGGCGATTCGCGCTTCAACCGCCTCTGGACCCTGATGGGCGTGCCCTGCGTCACCCTGCCGGTCGACCGGACCTCCGCCGGCCTGCCGGTCGGCATCCAGGTGATCGCCCGGTTCGGCGACGACGGACGGGCGCTCGCGGCGGCGGGGCTGATCGAGCGGGCGCTGCGGGAGTAATGCCAACGGTCGTTGAGAATGACCGTTGGTTCCGTTCTCGAATTTCTGCCGAGCCTATGGCTTGAAATCGGAAATTCGAGGTGGACCGATGCGTCAGCATCCTGGGCCATCGGTATCATACCATCGCGCTTTCGCATCGACGTGTCGATGCGAGGGCGTCCGGCGCATCGGCGCCGGCGCCCGTTCGGGCTTAGCCAGCGCCTTCGAACGAGTCCGTTCGGAGGCGCTGGGGTATAAAAGCTCACGCCGCCGCCGACACCCCGTCGCCCCGCCCCTCGATCTCGCGCAGCGCGCCGATCGGGCGGGGCCGGCCGAACAGGTAGCCCTGCAACTCGTCGCAGCCCGCCTCACGCAGGATCGCGGCCTGCGCCTCGGTTTCGACGCCCTCGGCCAGCACGACCATGCCGAGGGCCTTTCCGAGACCGATCGTGGCGCGGACGATCTCGACGCTGCCGGTCTCCTCGCCCGCATCCAGCCCGAGACCCTGCACGAAGCACCGGTCGATCTTGATCTTGTCGAAGGGGAAGCGGCGCAGGTAGCTCAGGGACGAGTAGCCGGTGCCGAAATCGTCCATCGCCGTGCCGATCCCGAGGGCGCGCAGACGGTGCAGGATCGCCAGCGTCGCGTCGTCGTCCTGCAGCAGCACCGATTCGGTGATCTCGAGTTCGAGCCGCTCCGGCGGCAGGCCGCTCGCCGCGAGGGCCGCCGTCACCTCCTCGACGAGGCTGTCGCCGACGAACTGCGCCGGGGAGAGGTTCACCGCCACCTTGATGTCGGCGGGCCAGGCGGCGGCGTCGGCGCAGGCCCGGGCGAGCGCCCAGCTGCCGAGCCGGCGGATCTGCCCGGTCGCCTCGGCGATCGGGATGAACTCGCCCGGGCTGACGAAGCCCTCGCGCGGGTGGCGCCAGCGCAGCAGCGCCTCGCGGGCACGCAGGCCCGACCCGTCGGCGGCGACGATCGGCTGGTAGTGGAGGTCGAGCTGGCCCTCGGCGAGGGCGCTGCGCAGGTCCGCGCCGAGCTGGCGGCGGCGTTGCAGGTCGGCATCCATCGCCGGGTCGAAGGCGCGCCAGCCGTTCCGCCCCGAGGCCTTCGCCTGGTAGAGGGCGACGTCGGCCCGGCGCAGCAGCTCGGCGGTGGTGAGGCCGGATTCGGTGGTCATCGCGAGGCCGACCGAGGTGCCGATGCCGACCTCGTGGCCCTGGACCTCGAAGGGCCGCCGCAGCAGCCGCACGATCCGCTCGGCCAGCGCCGCCACGCCGGCCGGGTGCGAGGGCGCGCAGCGGATCACCGCGAACTCGTCGCCGCCCAGGCGCCCGACGAGGGCCGTGCCGCCGACCGCCTCCTGGAGGCGCCGGGCCACGAGGCCCAGGAGCTCGTCGCCGACCGGATGGCCGTGGGTGTCGTTGACGTCCTTGAAGCCGTCGAGGTCGAGGCAGAGCACGCTCACCGCCTCGTCGGCGCCGCGTTCCGCCAGGGCCGCGTCCAGGCGCTCCTGAAGCTGCGCACGGTTCGGCAGCCCGGTCAGGGCGTCGTGCCGGGCCATGTGGGCGATGCGCGCCTCGCTGCGGCGGCGCTCCGTCACGTCCTCATGCGTGCAGATCCAGCCGCCGCCCGGAATCGGCACGTGCACGACCGCGATGGCGCGCCCGTCGGCCAGGTCGCAGGTGAAGCTCGCCGGCGTCCCGCCGGCGGCGATGCGGGCGCAGGATTCCACCAGCGGCACCGCCAGCCGCCCGGCTGCGCCGAGATGCCCCAGCAGCGCCGAGAGCGGCGTGCCCGGCTGGCGCAGGGTCTCCGGCATGGCATACATCTGCGCGTAGCGCGCGTTCATCACGATCAGCCGGTCGTCGCGGTCGAACAGGCACAGGCCCTGGGTCATGTGGTCGAGGGCGATGCCGAACTGGGCGTGCTGGGCACTGAGCTCCCGCTCTGCCAGCGCGCGCAACTCGGCGGCGGCGCGGGCGGCCTCCGCCTGCGCCAGCCGCGCCTGCGCCCGCGCCTGGCGGAAGGCGATGAGCACCAGCCCGGCGAGGCCGAGATCGAGCAGAAGCGCGGCCGCGCCGATAAGCCACGCCTGCCGGCGCCATTCGGCGAGGCTCGCCTCCGCGGTGCGGCTGACGCTCAGGATCATCGGGTAGCGCGCCAGGGCCCGGGTGGCGGCGATCCGGTCGTGGCCGTCGATCGGGCTGACGTTGCGAAGCACGCCGCCGGCCGGATTCTTGAGCGCGATGCGCACGGCCGCGGTCTCGGCGAAGCTCCGGCCGATGCTGCCGTCGTACTGGGGATAGCGCACCAGGAGGGTGCCGTCGTCGCGGAAAACCGAGACGACGTAGTCGCGCGCCGGTGCGATCGCCTCGTAGAGCCGCTCGAAATAGGCCAGCTCGACCGCGCCCAGCACCAAGCCGAGGAAGTTCCCGTCCGGAGCCCGCACCTTGCGGGCGATGTAGATCGTCCACACCCCGTCGCCGCGATTCTGCACCGGCCGGCTGATGAAGCGGTCGAGGGCGGGATCGGTCGCGAGGGCCTTGAAGTAGTCCCGGTCGGCGATGTTGACCGTCGGGATCGGCCAGTAGCGGCTGAAGTTCAGAAGGGTGCCGCGGCGGTCGATCACCGTGACGGCGTTCACCTGCGGCAAGGCGGCGATCCGGGTCTTGAGCGCCTCGTGCAGCGGCTCCCGACCGGCGAACGCCGCGTAGGCCTCCTCGCTCGCCACCTGCGCGCTCCGGACCTCGCCGATCACAGTGTCCTGGACCAGCTCGATCGATTGCAGCGCACGGTCGGCCTGGTCAGCGAGGACCGTGGAGAGGCCGACCAAGCTGCGCTCGGTCTCCGTGACTGCGTGCTCGTGCAGGCTGCGCACCAGCAGCCCCGCTGTGGTCGCGATCAGCGCCGCCAGCAGGCCGGCGGATGCCGCCACCATCCGGAAGGAGCGGCGGCGCGGGGCCTCCGTGGGCCGTAAGATCTTGATCGTCGAGTCCACAGCTCTCGTCTGGTCAAAGAGAACACGCAGATCCGACATGTATGCGCTGCAGGTTTAAGGAGCCATGAAGCCGGGTGCCGGATTTCGGATTCGTCGGGAGAGGGGCCGAGTATAGAGGCGAGCTTCGATTTCAAGGGCGCAGAGATCGTATCGCGCCGACTGCCCCCGGGCGCACCGGCCCGGCCGGAACGGCCGCCTTCCAGCGAGAAAATACAATATGGCTGGGCTAGCGCAGCGATCTCGTCCCCGCTCGGACCGGCGAGGAACAGATATTGACCGACGCCCGGAAAATATTCCCGCCACAGGGTGCCACTCCCCTAGCGTCACGACTGGACCTGACGGGTGACACGCGGCATCGGCGCGCGTCGGTAGAGAGATCGGAGCAGCGCCCCAGCGGCGATCGACTTGCCGCCGTCACAACCCTCCATCCCGCAGCCGGTACCAGGCCACCACCGCCGAGGCGTAGAGCCGGTGCAGCCCGTGCAGCGGCAGCGGCGTGATCGGGGTGGGGGCGAGCGGCAGCGCATCGGCGTCGCCCCGGGCGATAGAGGCGGCGATCGCCTGACCCATGCGGGTCTGCAGGCCGACGCCGCGGCCCTGGCAGCCGATATCGATGAGGAGGCCGGGCTCGGGGGCATGCAGGTGAGGCAGGTAGTCGCGGGTGACCGCGACCCGTCCGCACCAGCGGTGATCGAAGCCGATCCCGGCGAGCTGCGGGAACAGTTTCGGGACGATCCGCTCCAGGTGCGCCCAGTCGCTCTGCCCTCTGGGCTCGCGGAACGGCCCGCGCCCGCCGAGCAGCAGCCGGCCGGTATGGTCGAGGCGGAAATAGAGCAGGAGCTTGCGGGTGTCGGAGGAGACCTGGCCCTCCGGCAGCACCGTGCGGCGCAGGTTGTCGGAGAGCGGCGTCGTGGCGACCTGGAACGAGTTCGCCGCGATGATCGTCTGGCGCAAGTTCGGCCACAGGTCGCCCGAATAGCCGTTGGTGCAGAGCACCACCCGCTCGGTGGTCAGGCTCGGTCCGGACGCGGTCCGCACCGTCCAGACATCGCCCTGCCGCGACAGGCCGGTCACCGGGGTGCCGGTATGGATGCGGGCGCCGGCCGCCAGGGCCGCCCGCGCGAGGCCGCGGGCGTAGGAAAGCGGCTGCACCGCCCCGCCGCGCCCGTCGAGCCAGCCGCCGCGGTAGCGCTCGGAGCCGAGGAGCCGGTCGGTCTCGGCCTTGTCGAGGAGGCGCGCCGGGGCGCCGCGCCGCGCCCATTGCTCCGCCCGGCGTTCCGCCTGGGCCAGCCCCTCGTCGGTATGGGCGCCCTGGATCCAGCCGGTGCGGGTGTGGGGCACGTCCATCCGGTGCTTCGCGATGAGGTCGAACACCGCGTCGGCGGTGCCGGCCCCGAAGGCGGCGAGGCGCTCGCCGCGTTCCGCCCCGAACATCTGCACGAGTTCGTCGGGATCGTGCTTGAGGCCCGGGATCACCTGGCCGCCGTTGCGGCCCGATCCGCCGAAGCCGATCTCGCGGGCCTCGAGCAAGACGGGCTTCAGGCCTCCTTCCGCGAGGTGGAGCGCCGTCGAGAGGCCGCAGAAGCCGCCGCCGATCACCACCACGTCGGCCCGGCCGGATTCGGCGAGGGGCTGCGTGGCGGGCGGGGGCGCGGCCGTCGTGGCCCAGAGGGCGGGCCCGAGGGGGAAGGGTTCGGTCATGGCTCGGAACTCGGCTCGGAACTCGGCTCGGAACTCGTCACAGCGGGTTCAGCACCCGTCTCAGGAAGTCCTGGGTGCGGGGCTGCTGCGGCCGGCCCAGCACCTCGCGGGCCGGCCCCTCCTCGACGATCACGCCGCCGTCGAGGAAGAGCACCCGGTCGGCGACCTCGCGGGCAAAGCTCATCTCGTGGGTCACGACCACCATGGTCATCCCCTCCTCGGCGAGCCCGCGCATCACGCCTAAGACCTCGCCGACGAGCTCCGGATCGAGGGCCGAGGTCGGCTCGTCGAACAGGATCGCGTCGGGCCGCATGGCCAGCGCCCGGGCGATGGCGACCCGCTGCTGCTGGCCGCCCGAGAGCTTCGACGGATGAGCCTCCTCCTTGCCGGCGAGGCCGACCCGGGCGAGCAGCGCCCGGCCGCGCTCGGTCGCCTCCCGCCGGTTCTCGCCCTTCACGTAGATCGGCCCCTCGATGACGTTCTCGAGCGCCGTACGGTGGGGAAACAGGTTGAAGCGCTGGAACACCATCGAGACCTGGACCCGCACGGCGCGGATCGAGCGGTCGGCCCGGTCGACCCGGCGACCGTTCACGCGGATCGTCCCGCCATCGTAGGATTCGAGACCGTTGATGCAGCGCAGGACCGTGGACTTGCCCGAGCCCGACGGCCCGATCACGCAGACCACCTCGCCCTTCCGCACCTGGGCGGTGATGCCCTTGAGGACCGGCAGCGCCCCGTAGGACTTGCGGACGTCGTCGAGCTCGATCATCGCCGGCCGGCCTGCTTCTCGAAGTGACGCACGATCAGGATCAGCGGCAGGCTCAAGGTCAGGTACATCAGCGCCACCAGAGTGAACACGCTGGTGTTCTTGAAGGTCGCCGAGGCGATGAGCTTGCCTTGCAGCGCCAGCTCCGCCACCGTGATGGTGGAGGCCTGCGACGAATCCTTCAGCATCATGATCATCACGTTGCCGAAGGGCGGCAACGCGGTGCGGAAGGCCTGCGGCAGCAGCACACGCCGCATGGTCAGCCCCCAGCCCATGCCGATGGTCTGCGCCGCCTCGACCTGGCCCTTGTCGATCGCCTCGATGGCGGCCCGGAAATTCTCGGCCTGGTAGGCCGAGTAGGCGAGGCCTAAGCCCAGCACGCCCGCCTGCACCGCCGTGAGCGACAGCCCGAAATCCGGCAGCACGAAGTAGATGTAGAACAGCTGCACGATGATCGGGATGCCCCGGATCACGTTGATGAAGGTCGCGGCGAAGAACGAGAGGGCGCGCACGCCCGAGACCCGCATCATCGCCCAGACGAGGCCGAGCGCGGTCGAGACCACGAGCGAGCCCACCGTGATCAGGATCGTCAGCCACACACCCTGGAGCAGGATCGGAACGAACTCGCGGGCGTCAGACAGGAAGCTGTCCATGGACGGGCCGGCCCGCTCAGGACGGGTTCACGGAGGGCTGGAGGCCCCATTTCTCCAGGATCTTGGCCAGCTCGCCGCTCTCCTTGATCTTGGCGAGCCCGGCATTGATCTTCGCCAGGAGGGCGGTGTCGTCCTTGCGCACGCCGATCCCGACCGAGCCGACGACCACCGGCTTGTACGAGGCGACGAGGTGGGCGTTGGGGAAGTTGCCGCTCTTGAGGTTGTAGGCGATGATCGGCGAATCGGCGAAGATCGCCTTGACCCGGCCGGCATTCACGTCGCGCAGCATGTCGGGAAAGGTATCGTAGACCTTCACCTCGGGGAACTGGCCCGATTTCTTGAGCGCGTCGACGAAGGCGGTGCCGACCTGGGCGCCCACCGTCTCGCCCTTGAGATCGGAAAAGGCGGTGTAGGCCTTGGTGTCGGCCTTCGGCACCACCATCCCCTCGCCGTACGAATAGACCGGACCCGAGAAGGCGATCACCTCCTGGCGCGGCGGCGTGATGAACATCGCGGCCGAGATCGCGTCGATCTTCCTGGCGTTGAGCGCCGCGATCAGGCTCGAGAACTGGAACGGCTCGATCTGCACCGAGAAACCGGCCTGCTTGCCGATGGCGGTGATCACGTCCACCATCACGCCCTGGATGGTGTTGGTCTTGGTGTCGAGGAAGGTGAAGGGGATACCGGTCGGCGTCGAGCCGACCCGGACCGTCTCCTGCGCCACGGCGGGGCGGGCGAAGCCTGCGCCTGCGAGCAGCACCAGGGCCGCGCCTGCGGCCCGAATCATGCGCCTCATCGTCTTCTCCCCTGCCGGCACTTGCGGCTCTTTGACGACCTTTGTCGGTTCACCGATTGAATTTCATTGACATGAACATCAGGCCATAATTCGCTGCATCCCGCAATCGAATTTCATGCATATGAAACAGGCGGCGAAGCGACCACGAAACGGGCAAGCAGGCGGGCAAGGGAGCCAGCAAGGCCGCGGGCCGGTGGCGGCCGATCTCGCGGTCGGGCAGCGGCTGCGCGGCCTGCGGCAGGCACGCGGCCTGTCGCTGAAGGCGGTGGCGGCAGCGACCGGGCTGTCGATCGGCTATCTCAGCCAGGTCGAGCGCGGCCTGTCCTCGCCGTCCTTGCGGGTGCTGACCCAGGTCGCCGACCTCCTCGGCGTCGGCCTCGGCGCCCTGTTCGGCTCAGCCGAGGGCGCGGCCGCCGACGGGATCGTCACCCGGGCCGGCGAGCGGGCGGCGCTCACGCTCTGGCGCGCCGGCATCACCAAGCAGCTGCTGACGCAGGGCGACGGCACTTTGAGCCTGTTCCTGATGCAGCTCGCCCCCGCTTCCGGCACCGGCGACGAGGCCCTGGTCCATGACGGCGAGGAGGCCGGGCTGGTGATGGAGGGCGCCCTCGTCCTCACGGTGGAGGACACGACGGCGGAGCTTGGGCCCGGCGACAGCTTCCGCTTCGCCAGCCGGCGCCCGCACCGCTACCGCAACCCCTCTGCCGAAAGGTCCACCCTGGTGCTGTGGGTCAACGCCGTGCCGCGGGCGCGAGAGTGACGGCCTTGGGAAAATCCTCTTATCCACAGATCCGCGGAGCCGGCTTCATCTTGCGTGAACATAACTGAGGGAGGGTATCTGACGACGAAGCCGGACTGGTATCATGACGAAGCGCAGCGGGTGCGAGCAGTGCAGGAGCGGCGAGCCGCTGCCCTTCACCTTCACGATGGCGTTCCACCCGATCGTGGACCTCGAGCGGGGTGACGTCTGGGGCTACGAGGCCCTGGTGCGCGGCACCGAGGGGCAGGGTGCGGGCCATATCCTCGGCCAGGTCGACGACGGCAACCGCTACCGCTTCGACCAGGCCTGCCGCACCAAGGCGATCGAGCTCGCCGGCGGGCTGTTCCCGGCCGGCGACGTCCGGCTGTCGATCAACTTCCTGCCGAACGCGGTCTACGAGCCGGCGGCCTGCATCCGGGCGACCCTGGAGGCGGCGCGGCGGGTCGGGTTTTCGCATCAGCGGATCATGTTCGAGTTCACCGAGAACGAGCGCATGACCGACGTCGGCCATGTCCAGCGCATCATCACCGATTACCGCCAGCGCGGCTTCCTCACCGCCCTCGACGATTTCGGTGCCGGCTATGCGGGTCTGGGCCTGCTGGCGCGCTTCCAGCCCGACCTCATCAAGCTCGACATGGAGCTGATCCGCGGCATCGCCGACTCGCCGGCCCGGCAGGCGATCGTCTCCGGGGTGATCTCGATCGCCCGGGCCCTCCGCGTCGCGGTGATCGCCGAGGGAATCGAGACGCCCGAGGAGCTCGCGGCCCTGCGCGAGGCCGGCATCACCCTGTTCCAGGGCTACCTCTTCGCCCGGCCGATGGTGGCGGCCCTGCCGGAGCTGAGCCTGCCGGAGATGCGGCGGGCGGCGTGACGCGCGGCCGGGCCTCGCATCGGCTGCGCCCGTCCGCGGCTTGTGGGCCGCCGCGAGACCCGGGCGGCGCTAATCCAGGAACCGCCGCACGGTGAGGCGCGAGACCACCGCGGTGACGATCGAGGCGATGACCCCGATCAGCACCACGCTGGCATAGCCGCGCCAGCCGATGGCGAAGCCGCCGAACAACGCCTCCAGCTCGTCGCCGGCGGGACCTGCGCGCCAGAACCGGGCGAGCGCGCCGCCGGCCCCGATCACCGCGAGGGCGGCGACGGCGCCGATCGCCCCGCCGCGCAGGCCGAGGCGGAAGAAGCGGCGCTGGAACTCGCGGGCGATGAAGTCGGCATCGGCGCCGACGAAGTGCAGCACCTCGACCACCTCGCGGTTGCCCGCCATGGCGCCGCGGGTCGCGAAGGTGACGGCGAGCCCGGTGGCGAGCAGCACCAGGGCCACCACCGCCACGCCGACGCCCACCACGGTGTTGGCCATGGTCGAGAGGCGCGAGAGCCAGAGCGCATGGTCGTCGAGGCTCGCCACCCCCGGCAGGGCCTCGGCGAGGCGCTGGCGCAAGGCGCCGAGATCCGGCGTGCTCGCCCCCAGCCGCACCGTGATGAGGCGCGGCACCGGCAGATCGCCGAGATCGAGGCCGCTGCCGAGCCAGGGTTCGAGCAGGCGCTCGGATTCCGCCTTGGTGAAGGGCCGCGTCGAGGCGATGCCGGGGGTGGCGGCGGCGAGCGAAGCCGCCTTGGCGACGTCGGCGTCGGTGTCGCGGCCCGCGCCCGGGCGGACCTGGATCGTCACCTCCTGCGCCACCGAGCCCTGCCACTGCGCGGCGCTCGAGGCGACGATCTCGGCGCCCCCGGCGCAGAGGGCGGCGAGGAAGGTCAGGATGGCGATCACCGCGGCGAGCGCGCGGCCGGCGCTGGTATCGGTCGGCACCAGGGCCGCGTTGCGGCGCAAGGTGGGCGGCAGGTCGGTGCCGGGCGCCTCGCGCCGGGGCGGCCGCTCCAGGGTGGCTCCGTCAGACATGGTGCGTCTCCCCGCGGCTCATCCTTCGATCCGCAGGCGGTTGTTGCCCAGGACGAACCGGCGCGCGTCGACGAGGTCCATCAGGGCGAAGTCGTGGGTGGCGATCAGCACCGAGGTGCCGAGGCGGTTGAGCTCGACGAACAGGCGCAGCAGGCGCCGGCCGAGCTGGGGGTCGACGTTGCCGGTGGGCTCGTCGGCGAGCAGCAGTTCCGGCCGGGCGATCAGCGCCCGGGCGATCGCCGCGCGCTGCTTCTCGCCGCCCGACAGGAGCGGCGGCAGCACGTGCATCCGCTCGCCCAAGCCCACCCAGCGCAGGAGTTCCACCACCTCGGCCCGGTAGCTCGACTCGGCCCGGCCCTGGACGCGCAAGGGCAGGGCGACGTTCTCGTAGGTCGTCAGGTGGTCGAGCAGGCGGAAATCCTGGAACACCACGCCCATGCGCCGGCGCAACGCGGTCAGCGCATCGCTCGAGATGCCGCTCACTTCCTCGCCGAACACCGAGACGAGACCCCGGCTCGGCCGCGCCGAGAGCAGGATCAGGCGCAAAAGCGTCGTCTTGCCGGCGCCCGACGGGCCGGTGAGGAACTGGAACGAGTGCGGCGCGATGGTGAAGCTGATGTCGCTCAGGACCTCGGGACCGACCCCGTAGCGCATCCCCACATTCTCGAACCGGACCACCGGCTCGTCCATCCCGCCGAGCAGGCTGCTTCCGGTCCCCCGGTCCTTTCTCGCGTCCATCCGGTCTCCCTGCACGCCGGTCTCTCCATCCGGGTTACTCCCCATCCGGGTTCCTTGGCGCGGGCTCATGTCATGCGCGAGCGCTTTTTCCGCGCGGGCGCCCTGGCGATCCGCGCCGCTTTACCACGCATTAAGGCTGGAGCGTGAGGAGTCGTGATCCGGCTCCGGTGCCGTGCCCGACTGATTCGCCATGCTGATCGTCTGTCCCGCCTGCGCAAGCGAATATACGCTCGATCCCGAGCAGATCGGCCCCGGCGGACGCACCGTGCGCTGCGCCGCCTGCCGCGAACCCTGGTTCGTCTCCGCCCCCGCGGCGGAGCCGGGCCCCGGACTCTCGCCCCCCGGCGAGGCGGTGTTCTCCGCCGCCGGGACCTCCGCGCCCCGCCGGGCCGGGGCCCGCGCCGCGCAGGCGATCGCCGCGGGGGCCGCCTCGCGCCGGGGCCTCGCCGGGGCGGCGCTGGCGGTCGCGGGCCTCGGCGCGGTCGTGGTCGCCCTGCTGCCGGCGGGACGCGACGGTCTCGTGCGCGCCCTGCCGCAGGCCGCCCGGCTCTATGCCGGCATCGGCCTGCCGGTGAACCTGCGCGGCCTCGCCTTCCGGGACGTCGCCGCCTACCAGGTGCCGGACACCTCGGGCGCGGGGCGCCTCGTGGTCGAGGGCGACGTGGTGAGCGACTCGAAGCAGGCCGTGCCGGTGCCGCCCCTGCGCATCGAGCTGCGCGACGAGCACGGCCAGGTCGTCTACCGCTGGACCGCCGAGGCACCGCGGACGCAGCTCGAGCCCGAGGAATCCGCCCGCTTCCGGGCCGAGCTTCCGAACGCCCCGGCCAAAGGGCGCGCCGTGCTGGTCCGCTTTGCCGCGGTTGACAGCGGGAATTCTGCCGTCAGCCTGAGGGCTCCGATGAATTCCCACGACTGAGACCGATGAATCCGCCCCTGCCCCGCGTCCGCGTCCTCTTCGACGAATCCGCCATCGCGCAGCGCAACGAGGAGATCGCCCGCGCCATCGCCAGCCAGCCCCTGGAGAATCTCCTGGTGGTGGCGGTGCTCAAGGGCAGCTTCATGTTCGCCGCCGACCTGATCCGGGCCCTGCACCGGGCGGGTCTCGCGCCGCAGGTCGAGTTCATCCATCTGTCGAGCTACCGCGCCGCCACGGTCTCGTCGGGCCAGGTGGCGATCCTGCGCGACGTCGAGAGCGAGGTGCGCGGGCGCGACGTGCTCCTGATCGACGACATCCTCGAATCCGGCCGCACCCTCGTCTACGCCAAGGACCTGCTGATGGCCCGCGGGGCGCGGCGGGTGCTCACCACCGTGCTGCTCGAGAAGCCCGGCAAGCGGGCGGTGACGATGGACGCCGATTATGTCGGCTTCACCTGCCCGGACGTGTTCGTGGTCGGCTACGGGATGGACGTGGCCCACGCCTTCCGGCAGTTGCCCTATGTCGGCCTCGTCGATTATGGGGATGACGGGCCGGACCTCTTCGACAAGGGCTAGGAGGTCCGGGCCCGGTGTCTCGGCGGCGTGGCCGTGGGCCCGAAGCGATGCGCGATTGCAACGCGGGCGCGCATCGCTCCGGAAAGCGACACGAAATCGGAACCGTAGCTGACGCAACGGCTTGACCCGGTATGGCAGGCCCCGTCACATTTGCCCTGTCCGCGCGGTTTTCGGACCGGAGAGACGAGAGGACATGGCGCGCATCCTGCTGGTCGACGACGAGGAACCGATCCGGGGCTTCCTGAAACGCGGGCTGGAAATGGACGGCCACACGGTCGTGACGGCGATCGACGGCAGCGACGGTCTCGAACGGCTGTCCGAGACCACCTTCGACCTGATGCTGACCGACATCCGCATGCCGCTGATGGACGGGATCGCCCTGGCCCTCGCCGCCAAGCGGGACCATCCCGACCTGACGATCCTGCTGATGACCGGGTTCGCCGACCAGCGCGAGCGCGCCCGCGGGCTCGACGCCATCGTGGCCGATGTGCTGACCAAGCCCTTCACCCTGGCCGACATGCGCGCCACGGTGTCCCGCACCCTGCGCAGCGCCGGGGTGGTGGCGGCGCGCTGACGGCCCCGTCAGCCGGCCGGACCGGCGAAGCGGGCGAGCGCGAAATCGATGAAGGAGCGCAGCTTCGGGGTGAGCCGCCGGTCGGGCGCGTAGAGCAGGTGCATCGGGCGGGAGACGGGCCGGTAGGCCGGCAGCACCGGCACCAGGTGGCCCGCCGCCACCGCGTCCCGCACCAGGGCGGCCGGCTGGAGCAGCAGGCCGAGGCCGGCGAGCGCCGCCGTCAAGAGAGCCTGGCCGTTATTGACCAGGAGCCGGTACGACACCTCGACCGTCTCCGGTCCCTCCGGCCCGACGAAGCGCCACTGATCCCCCGTCGCCATATAGGCGAAGCCGAGGCATTCGTGCTGCTTGAGGTCGCCCGGTGCGCGCGGCGTCCCTCGTGCCGCGAGGTAGGACGGGGCGGCGCAGAGGGCGAAGTCCATCGGGCGTAAAGGGCGGGCGATCAGGCCGTTCCCGGCCGGCGGACCGACGCGGAACACCACCTCGTAGCCCTCCTCGATCAGGTCGGCCTTCCGGTCCGAGAGGGTCAATTCGACGTCGACCTCAGGATAGGCCGCCAGATAGGCGGGCAGCACCCGGGCGAGGTCGTAGGCGCCGAAGGTGACCGGGGCGTTCACGCGGATCTGGCCCCGCGGTACCGCCTGGCTGCGGGCCGCGACCGCCTCCACCGCCTCGACCTCCGCCAGGATGATGCGCACCCGCTCGTAGAGGTCGCGCCCCGCCTCGGTCAGGCTCTGCCGGCGGGTCGTCCGGTGGATCAGCCGGACGCCGAGATGCTCCTCCAGCAGGCGCACCTGCTTGCCGACTGCCTGCGGGGAGAGCCCGAGGCTCTCGCCCGCGGCCGAGAAGGACCCCGTCTCCACGGCCCGGGCGAAGGCCTCCATGCCCGACAGACGGTCCATCGATTATAAACCGGGCGTTTCAAATCTCGAATGCGGACCCGGATTTATCATGGCCGCCGACGGGTTCATACCGGGCCGCCCGAGCGGGGCAGAGCAGAGGAGAGGGCATGACGACCCAACGCCGCGTGGTGATCACCGAGTTCGGCCCGCCGCAGGTCATGACCTTGCGCAGCGGGGACCTGCCCGCGCCGGGCGCGGGCGAGGTGTGCGTGCGCCAGACAGCCATCGGCTTCAACTTCATCGACATCTACCAGCGCCGGGGCGCCTACCCGCTCGACCTGCCGACCGGGCTCGGCTTCGAGGCGGCGGGCGTGGTCGAGGCGGTGGGGCCCGACGTGACGGACGTGACGCCCGGCGACCGGGTCGCCACCATGAATGCCGGGGTCGGCGCCTATGCGGACCGGCGCAACGTCCCGGCCGCCAAGCTGGTGCGGCTGCCGGACGGCGTCGGCGACGAGACCGCCGCCGCCCTGCTGTTCAAGGGCATGACGGCGCAGTACCTGCTGCGCAAGACCCATGCGGTGCAGGCGGGCGACCTGCTGCTGGTCCATTCGGCCGCCGGCGGCGTCGGCCAGATCCTGACCCGCTGGGCCACGGCGCTCGGCGCGACGGTCATCGGCACCACCGGCTCGCCGGCCAAGCGCGACGCGGCGCTCGCCGCCGGCTGCGCCGCGGTGATCGACCTCAACGACGACTGGCCCAAGGCCTTCCTGGAGGCGACCGGCGGCGCCAAGGCCCGGGTCGTCTACGACGCCGTCGGCAAGGACACGCTGCTCCAATCCCTCGACTGCGCCGCCCCGTTCGGACTCGTCGTCTCCTACGGCGCCGCGTCGGGACCGTCTCCGGCGATCGACCCGGAGCTTCTCAACAAGAAGGGCTGCCTGTTCCTGACCCGGCCCTCGGTCTTCCCGCACAATGCCGACCCGGCCACCTTCCGGGCCAACGCCGCCGACCTGTTCGACGCGATCGGCCGCGGCCACGTCGCGGTCGATATCGGGGCGCGGTTCCCCCTCGACCGGGTGGTGGAGGCGCACGAGGCGGCGGAGGCGCGGGCGGTGACCGGGGCGATCGTGCTGGTGCCGTGACGGGCCGTCAGTTCATCCACCAGATCGCCGCGTTGAGCGCCGTCGCGTAGGCGACCCACGCGGCGTAAGGAACGAGCACGAGGGCGGCGATCCGGTCGAGCGGCAGGAACAGCCGGATCGTCCACAGGATCATCACCAGCAGGGCGCCCACCACGACGAGGCCGCCGCCGAGATCGTGCCGGGCGAAGAACACCGGCGTCCAGGCGCCGTTGAGGGCGAGCTGGACGAAGAACGCCCAGAGGGCGAGCGTCCGGGTGCGCCGCAAGGTCCCGGTCGCCGGCGCGCGGCCGAGCACCCGCCAGCCCGCGAAGGCGATCAGCGTGTAGAGGATCGTCCAGGCGACCGGGAACAGCCAGTTCGGCGGCGTGAAGCCCGGCTTCGCCAGACCCGCATACCAGGTCGGGATGTTCGGCGTGGTCGCCAGGCTGCCCAGCACCGCGACCGCGGCGACGGGAGCGATCGCCGCGAGGAGGCGCGGCACGGGCGAGAGGACGGGTCGGGCGGAGTGGGGCAGCGTTGCGGTCGGCGACATCACGGGCTCGGGTGCTATACCGGCATGGAGGTTGCGCACCGGCACCGGTTCTGCAAGGCCGGCGGTGACGCAAAACATCCCCGCCATCCCCGGAGACCCCGCATGAGCAGCGCCCCGCGCCCCTGGTCGAAGAAGAGCCTCGCCGCGCAGGCGCTGGGCCACGTCGATCCGGTCACGAAGGCCGTGGTGCCGCCGATCCACGTCGCCACCACCTACATCCGCGACCCGGACAACCAGTATTCCTCCGGCTACGTCTACGGCCGGCCCGACAACGCCACGGTGCGCGAGGCGGAGGCCGTGATCGCGATGCTGGAGGAGGCGCAGGCCGGCGCGCTCCTGTTCTCCTCCGGCATGGCCGCCGCCACGGCGGTGTTCGGCGCCCTCGATCCCGGCGACCACATCGTGGCACCGACCGTGATGTACTGGGCCCTGCGCCGCTGGCTGTCCGAGGAGGCGACGCGTTGGGGCCTCAAGGTCGATTTCGTCGCCACCGACGACCTCGATGCCCTGAAACGCGCGGTGCGGCCCGGCGAGACCAAGCTCGTCTGGCTCGAGACGCCCTCGAACCCGCTCTGGACCGTCACCGACATCGCGGGGGCGGCCGAGATCGCCCACGCGGCGGGGGCGCGGCTCGCCGTCGATTCGACCGCGAGCTCACCGGTGGTGACTCGGCCCCTGAGCCTCGGCGCCGACGTGGTGATGCACGCCGCCACCAAGGTGCTCAACGGCCATTCCGACGTGATCGCCGGGGCGCTCGCCGGCGCCAAGGCCGACGACTTCTGGGCCCGGATCCAGCGCATCCGCTCCGGCAACGGCGCGATCCTGGGGCCGTTCGAGGCCTACCTGCTGATGCGCGGGATGCGCACCCTGCACGTGCGCATCGCCGCCCAGATG
Organism: Methylobacterium currus; assembly: GCF_003058325.1. Taxonomy (NCBI): domain Bacteria; kingdom Pseudomonadati; phylum Pseudomonadota; class Alphaproteobacteria; order Hyphomicrobiales; family Methylobacteriaceae; genus Methylobacterium; species Methylobacterium currus. The sequence continues at coordinate 2,726,667 of NZ_CP028843.1, read as the reverse complement.
GCCAATGCCGGCGACCTCGCCCGGCGGCTCTCGGCGCACCCTGCCGTGGCCCAGGTGCTGTATCCAGGCCTGCCCGAGCATCCCGGCCACGCGGTCGCGGCCCGGCAGATGACCGGCGGCTTCGGCACCATGCTGTCGATCCGGGTGGCGGCGGGCGAGGCGGCGGCGATCCGGACGGCGGCCCGGGTGTCCTTGTGGAAGCGCGCCACCTCGCTCGGCGGCGTCGAGAGCCTGATCGAGCACCGCGCCTCGATCGAGGGCCCGAGCACCCCCTGCCCGCCGGACCTCCTGCGCCTGTCCGTGGGCATCGAGGATGCGGACGACCTCTACGCCGACCTGGACCAGGCCCTGCGGCACGAGTGAAGGAGCAGGCCGCGGGAGCTTCCGGCGCTGTCGGCGCGTTGAACCGGCGAAGCTTTTTCTTCTCCGGCTCACGGGAGACCCGCCATGCCCGCCGCCCTGCCCCTCGCGCTCATGAGCGCGCAGCTCATCCTCGTCGCGGCGGACGGTCCGCCGCGGCTCGACATCTCGGCGACCTGCAACTCCCCCGGCCGCGCCTCGGTCAGCCAGGAGGCCGGCTCGGACGGCTGCCTGCGCTCCGAGCGCTCGGCGGGCGACGAGCTGCGCAAGCGCTGGGGTCAGTTCTCCGGCTCGGCCAAGAGCCAGTGCTCGCAGCAATCGCGCGCCGGCGGCTTCCCGAGCTACGTCGAGATGCTGACCTGCCTCGAACTCGCCAGCGGCGCCGTGCCGGTGACGAGCCCGACCAACCGTGCCACCGCCGGCCAGGGCAGCCCCGCCACCACCGGCAGCGTCCGCGGCCAGCCGGAGGAGCGCGCCGACCGCCTCACCGCCGAGCCGGAGCCGAGCCAGCGCACCGACCCGCTCAAGGTGCTGGGCAAACCGGCGCAGTAGAGCCAGATTACAGCACGGCGGCGTAGGGGCGGAGCACGTCGACGGTCTCGACGCGGCCGGCGGCGCCCATGTCGACGAGAAGCGCCTCGGCGTGCTTCTCGGGCCGCTTGAAGCGCAGCCGCATAGTGCGGACCGCAGCCGTGGCCCGGCCGGGATCGAGCGCGATCGTGTCGGCGAGAGAGGCGTCGGTGGAGCGGGCCTCCAGGTCCAGCGGCGGAAGGATCTTCACCGGAAAGTCCTTCAGGTTGTCCGTCACGACGACCGAGGCACGCGTCTTGATCGCGGCCGCCAGGACATGAGCGTCGTTCTGGTCCGGCAAGCCTTCACCGGGGACCAGGAGATCCGCGAAGCCCGTGACCGTCGCTTCCGCGAACGCGGCCTCCATCTTGGCCCGTGCACGCATGGCATGTGTGGTGGCATCGGCCACGCCCTTGCCGGTTAGAATCTCCGCGGTGGTGCGCTCGGTCTCCTGGAGGACGGGCTCGGACCATCGGACACGGAAGAACTCGGCTTCGGCCAAAGTCAGCAGCCGGATCCGCTTCAAGGCGCCCGCGAGCGCGCAGGCATCGATGAATGCGGTAAAACGGCTGGCGAACATGGTTCAGAGATGCGCGGCATCCATCTCCGCCAGCACGGACAACGCCTCGCCCCGCTTGGCGTCCCGCGCCCGCTTGTAGGCGCACAGGTGCTCCGCCCTGATCCGACGATGCCGCCCGACCAGCGTGTGAGGGATCTCCTGACGGCCGAGCAGGGAAATGAGGAACGGCCGCGAGACGTTCAGCAGGTCGGCCGCCTGCTGGGTAGTGAGCATCTGGCCCACCGGCACCACCGTCACCGCGTGGCCGCTGCCGACATGCCGCAGCAGATCGATCAGCAGGTTCGACGGCGCCGGGGTGAGCGTCACCTCGACCGGCGATCTGGCCTCGTCGAGGATGCGCAGGCTCGCCCGGTCGGCGGCGTGGGCCGCGAGGATCGTGCGACGCTGGTTGGCCACGGCTCGCTCATCCTCAGAAGGAAGGCGGCGACCCAGCGGCTCGGCGTGGGCCGGCACGGTCATGAAAGCCGCTTCCCTCCGAACCGGAGCAGCCACATTATTCGCAATAATCGCAAGCTGGAATCAGGAGAGGCGTTCCGGGCTGCCCCTCAGATCTCCCGCGACGGCGATGCCTTCGCGTCGTCCGTCGCGGTCGCGAGCCAGACCGGGGCCTCGCCGCGGACCGGATGCGGCCGGGCTGGCGCCGGCGGCGCGGCGCGGGCGGCGGCGAGGTCGCGCAGCTCCGGCGCCTGGGCGGTGTCGTCGACCGTGAGGAAGAGGCCGCGGCGGCGTGCCGCCTGTCCGAGATCGGCGCGGCTGGTGAGCACGCTGAGCGCCGGGCTCGCCAGCAGGGCGAGGACCAGCGGCGCCATCCAGAGGGTCAGCAGCGGGTCGGCGGCATAGGCCAGGGCCGCCGCCAGCAGGACACCGGCAACCAGCGAATCGGCCTGGAGCCGGCAGGCCTCGGACCACGGCACCCGGCGGTCGTCGCGCACCTGGGTGTCCCAGCGCACCACGCGACCGGCGAAGGTCGTCGCGACGGCGCCGGCATTGAACAGGGTCATGACCGGCCAGAGCAGCACCCACAGGGCCTGTTCGAGGGCGGCGCTCACCAGAAGGCTCCGGATGCCCCCGAAGGCGGCGCGGCGCGACGGGCTGAGGAGCACGTGGCCGAGGCTGAGGAGCTTCGGCAGCGCCAGGACGGCGAGGCTCAACCCGGCCAGGATCGCCGCCGCCGGCCCCTCGCCGGTGAGGCCGTAGGCGAGCAATCCGAGATCGCCGCTGCGGATCGCCTGCCAGGTCCCGAGGCTCAAGAACGCGACCCAGACCGGCGCGGCAAGGTAGGACAGGATGCCGGCACCGAGATGCCAGCGGCTGCCCGCGGTGAGTCCGGCCAGGCCGATGATGCCGAGATGCTGGAGGTTGCCCTGGCACCAGCGCCGCTCGCGGCCGAGCAGGTCGGTGAGGTTGGTGGGCATCTCCTCCCAGGTGCCGGGCTCCTCCGGCAGGAGGCGCAGCTCCCAGCCGGCCCGGCGCAGGAACGCCCCCTCGACCGTGTCGTGGCACAGGATCTCGCCGCCGAGCGGCGCGCGGCCGGGCAGCACCGGCAATTCGGCATTGGCCGCGAAGGCCTCGATCCGCAGGATGGCGTTGTGGCCCCAATAGCCCCCGTCCGGCCCCTGCCAGGTCTCCAACGCCCGGATCGACAGCGGGGCGTAGAGCCGCACGGCGAATTGCTGGATGCGGGCGAACAGCGTGTCGCGCCCGGCCGCGTAGCTGACGGTCTGGATCAGGCCGGTGCGCGGGTTCTCCTCCATCAGCCGCACCAGGCGGCGCATGGCGGCACCGGTCATCAGGCTGTCGGCGTCGAGCACGATCATGAAATCGTAGTCGTGGCCGTAGGTCGCGCAGAACTCCCCGATATTGCCGGCCTTGCGCCCGGCATTGTCCGGGCGGCGGCGGTAGCGGATCGCCGGCAGGCCGGGCCCGGCCGTGTCGCGCCACGCCTGGATGCGGGAGACCTCGCGCTCTTCGGCCGCCGCGATCTCCGGGTCGCGGGTGTCGCTGAGGACGAAGATGTCGAGGTCGCGCCCGTCGCCGCCGGTGCGGGCGAGGGACCGGGCCATCACCCGGATCGCCGCGAAGACCGCGGCGGCGTCCTCGGCATGGATCGCCACCAAGGCGGCGGTGCGGCTGCGGCCGCTGGCGACCGGCGGCGTCGCGGCGGCCTGCCGCTCCACCGCCGACATCACCCGGGCGCCGAGGCCGGCCGCGACCGCTCCGTAGAGATACGTCCAGGCGATGTAGGCCTGCCAGGCCATCGCCAGGCAGAACAGGACCAGGACCGCCGCCGCGAGCGGCCCGTCCGGCACGCCGGCGCTGGCGGTCGCCGCCGCCGCGAGGGCGAGCGCCGTCGCGACGGTCGGCAGGACGAGAGCGAGGCGGCGGCGCCGCAGCGACGCGGCCTCCTGCCGGGCATCGTGCCGCTGGGTGAGGTCCGCGCCGGGCGCAGCCGGCACCGCATCGTGCGACGAGGGAACGAGGGACATGAGGGGTTGCGTGAACTCGGTGGAGGGGGCCGTGGCGGGACGCGGGCACTCGGCGCCGTGGCTGCGCTCTCCCGCTGACATCTCTCTGAACGATCTCTTGAATCGATCTCCTGGATCAATCGGGCTGAATGACGCCAGAACAATGACACCTGTCCGCGGCGCGTCCGCTCCGTAGATACGGCCAGGATGTATCGGCCGGCCAGGGTCGGAAGCGGAGGAGCGCGACGGGTGCCGCAGACCATCCTGATCACCGGCGGGGCCGGCTTCGTCGGCCGGGCCGTGGCGCGGGCCCTCGTCGCCCGGGGCGACCGGGCGCGCGTGCTGGACAGCCTGATCGAGCAGGTCCATGGGAGCCGGGCGCGCCCGGAGGGGCTGCCGGACGCGGTCGAGCTGCGCACCGGCGACATCCGCGGCGGGCGCGCGGTGGCCGGAGCGGTGGCGGGCGTCGACGCGGTGATCCACCTCGCCGCCCAGGTCGCCGTGACGACGAGCCTCACCGATCCGGTGACGGATTTCGCCGTCAATCTCGGGGGGACGCTGACCCTGCTCGAGGCCCTGCGCCGCCGCGCCGACCCGCCCTTCCGGTCTTCGCCTCGACCAACAAGGTCTATGGCGACCTCGCCGACCTGACCTTCCGCCGGGTGGGCGACGCCGACGCGCCGGACGACCCGGGGATCCTGGCCCACGGCATCGGCGAGGAAAGACCCCTCGACTTCCACACGCCCGATGGCTGCTCGACGGGCGGGGCCGACCAGTACGTGCTCGACGACGCCCGCGGCTTCGGCATTCCGACCTGCGTCCCGCGAACGAGCTGCATCTACGGCCCGCGCCAGATGGGCACGGAGGATCAGGGCTGGGTCGCCCATTTCCTGATCCGGGCGCTGGAGGGACGGCGGATCACGGTCTACGGCGATGGCCGCCAGGTCCGCGACGTGCTCGATGTCGGCGACGCGGTCGCAGCCTACCGGGCGGTCCTGGCTCGGATCGCGCAGGTGAAGGGCCGGGCCTACAATCTCGGCGGCGGGCCGGCCGACGCGGTGTCGCTGCGCCAGGTGCTCGCGGCCATCGAGGCACTCGTCGGGCATCCCCTCGATGCGGGCTTCGAGGAGTGGCGCGCCGGCGACCAGCGCTACTACGTCTCCGACACCCGCCGCGTTGCCGCCGATCTCGGGCTCGCCGCGCCGCTGCCCTGGCGCCAGGGGCTGGCACGCTTGGCGGAATAGCTTGCCGGGAGCCGGGGCCTGCGCCTGACACCGCGGGCGGTGCCGGCCTGAAGCACGCGCGAGAGGCGATTCGGTTCCGGCCATAAGCCTGCGGCGACGGCATGGTCGGGGCCGCGCCATGCGCCTGCGGCATGACAAACGGCCCAGAGGTATCAATCGCTTAACCGCACCTGAGCGAAAAGCTCTTGTCGTCCGGAGCGGTCCGCCACTTCCTCCAATAGTCGCCATCAGTATCCGCGATGCCCGTTCCCGGTTCAGGACAGCCGCATTGAGAATCGCCCTCGTCAACCCGACCTGGAGCTTCGAGAACAGCATCGATGTCGGCTGCCGCTCCCCGCATCTCCCCATGGACCTCGGGGCCTGCAAGGTGCTGCTGGAGCGGGCCGGCCACGCGGTGCTGATGCTGGACGGGGCCCTCGACGGTCTCTCGCTTGCGGACCTGGCCGAGAGGGTGGCGGACTTCGCCCCCACCATGACGGTGGTGACCACCGCCCCGACCTACCTGTTCTGGCGCTGCGCCCAACCGGAATTGCGGGTGCCCCGCGCCTTCCTGGACGCGCTGGGAACGCGCGGCGGCCGGACCGTGGCGGTGGGCCCGCACGGCTCGGTGACGCCGGAGACGACGCTCGCCAAGCTCGCCTGCGACATCGTGGTCCGGGGCGAGTGCGAGGAGATGGTGACGCGTCTCGCCGGGGGCGGCCTCGCCCGGCTCGATGCCGTGCCGGCCCTCGCCTTCCGCGACGGCGCGGAGATCGTCGTCACCGGCGGTCCCGCCGCGACCGGCTTCGTCGATCTGCCGGCGCTTACCTGGCCCGATGCCTGGGTGGCGCGCCACGCCCACCACCACCGCTTCGACCGGGCGCCGGAGGGGCCGGGCGCCGAGGTCGAGGCCTCGCGCGGCTGCCCTTATTCCTGCACCTTTTCCGCCAAGATCGACTTCCGGGACACATACCGGCGCCGCGCACTGCCGAACATCCTGGAGGAGGTCGACCGGTTGATCGCGCAAGGGGCGACCTACCTCTACTTCATCGACGAGATCTTCCTGCCGCAGAGACCCCTGCTGGAGGCCCTGGCCACCCGCAAGGTGGAGTTCGGGGTGCAGACGCGGATCGACCTGTGGAAGCCCGACATGCTCGACCTCCTGGGCGCCGCGGGCTGCGTCTCGATCGAGGCCAGGGTCGAGAGCCTGACGGAGGCGGGCCGTGCCCTCCTCGACGAGAATTGCCGCGCCTCGACCGACGACCTCGCCGAGCGCCTGCTCCATGCCCGCCGCCCGGTGCCGTTCGTGCAGGCGAACCTCATCAGGGTCGCGGGCGACGATCCCGCACTGGCGGCGGCCTGGCGCGACCGCCTGCGCGCCGCCGGCGTCTGGGCCAACGATCCCGTGCCGCTCTATCCCTACCCGTCCTCGCCGGATTACCGCCGCCTCCGGGGCGAGCCGGACGGCGAGGCCTGGGAGCGGGCGCACGCCCATTACCTCGGCCAGTTCGATCGCTTCAGCGACATCCAGGAAGAGCGGCCGGCCCCGTTGCGCGAGTTGGAGGCGGCATGCTGCCCAGCCTGACGGTCCCGGCCGGACGACCCCTCCCCTACCGGGGGGCGCCGGCCCTCAACCTGTTCATGACCGTCGATGCGGTCGGCGGCACCTGGCAATACGGGCTCGACCTCGCCGAGGAGCTGACCCGCCAGGGCGTCGGCGTCACCCTGGCGGTGCTGGGACCTGAGCCGAGCCAGGACCAGCTTCGCGCCGCCCGCGCCATTCGCGGCCTCGCCCTGTGCCCGCTCGGCGCCAGCCTCGACTGGATCGCCCTCACCCCCGGCGAGGTCGAGGCGGCCGCCGCCATGGTCGCCCGCGAGGCCGAGCGGGCGAACGCCGACCTGATCCACCTCAACAGCCCGGCGCTCGCCGCCATCACCGAATTCTGTGCTCCCGTGGTGGCGGTGGCGCATTCCTGCGTGGCGACCTGGTGGGCGGCGATGCGGCCCGGCCCCCTGCCGCCGGACCTCGCCTGGCGGGCGAGCCTGGTGGCGGAGGGCTACCGCCGGGTCGACGCGCTGCTCAGCCCCAGCCGCGCCTTCGCGGACGCCACCGCCGCGACCTACGGGATCGCCCCGCCCCGGGTGGTGCCGAACGGCCGGCGCAGCGCCGCGTCGCGGGGCCAGCGCACCCCGGCGGGCGCCGCCGCTTCGCCCTTCGCCTTCACCGCCGGCCGGCTCTGGGACGAGGGCAAGAACGCCCGCACCCTCGACCGGGCGGCCTCCCGGATGCGCCTGCCGCTCCTGGCCGCCGGCGACCTCAAGGGCCCGAACGCGGCGCAGTTCACGCCCGAGCACCTGCGGCCGCTCGGGCGGCTCAGCGACCAGGACGTGGCGCGCTGGCTCGGAGGCGCGCCGATCTACGCCTCCGCCGCCCGCTACGAGCCCTTCGGCCTCGGCGTGCTGGAGGCGGCGAGCGCCGGTTGCGCCCTGGTGCTCTCCGACATCCCGACTTTTCGCGAGCTGTGGGACGAGGCCGCGATCTTCATCGCGCCCGACGACGATGCGGGCTTCGCCCACGCGATCGAGATGGTGGCGGCCGATCCCGCCATCCGGGCCCGGCTCGGCGCCGAGGCGCGGGCCCGGGCAGAGGCCTTCACGGTCGAGGCGATGACGGCGGGCGTACTCGACGTCTACCGGGCGGTGCTGGAAGCTCCCCCCCTGCGGGCCGGGGTGCCGGCGTGAGGATCGTCGCCTTCACGCATTCGCTGCGCTCGTGCTGGAACCACGGCAACGCCCATTTCCTGCGCGGCGTGCTGCGCGAGTTGCAGGCCCTCGGCCACGCGATCGCCGCCCACGAGCCGGAGGGCGCCTGAGGCATCGAGAATCCCGTCCGCGATCACGGCGAGGCGGGCCTCGCCTCGTCGCTCGCGCCCTACCCCGGGCTGACCGCCACGATCGACCCGCCGGGCTTCGATCCGGACGCAGCCCTCGACGGCGCCGACCCCGTTCTGGTGCACGAGTGGAACGAGCCCGCCCTCGTCGCCCGCATCGGCGCGGCGCGGCGCAACGGCGCACGGTTCACGCTGCTCTTTCGCGATACCCACCACCGGGCAGTGAGCGAGCCCGACGCGATGCGGGCCTACGACCTCTCCGGCTATGACGGCGTGCTGGCCTTCGGCGAGACGCTGGCCGAGGTCTATCGCGGCTGGGGCTGGGGACATCGCCTCATCGTCTGGCACGAGGCCGCCGACACCCGCCTGTTCCATCCGCCGGAGGTGGAGGGGCCTCTCGAGGGTCTGGTCTGGATCGGCAAGTGGGGCGACGGCGAGCGCAGCGCCGAGCTGGAGCACTTCCTGTTCGGGCCGGCGCAGCGCGCCGGCCTGCCCCTCGACATCTGGGGCGTGCGCTGCCCCGACGCGGCGCTGGCGGCCCTGGAGCGTCATGGCGCCCGCTACCGCGGCCGGCAGCCCGATTCCGGCGCCCCGGAGGTCTTTTCCCGCCACCTCGCCGCCGTGCACGTGCCGCGGCGCTTCTATGTCGAGGCCCTGCCGGGCATCCCGACCATCCGGGTCTTCGAGGCCTTGGGCATCGGCATCCCCCCGGTTTCGGCGCCCTGGTGCGACAGCGAGGGCCTGTTCACCCCCGAACGCGACTTCCTGGTGGCGCCGGACGGGCCCGCGATGGAGCGCCACCTGCGCAATCTCGCGCGGGATCCGGGCTTGCGGGCGCAACTCGTCGAGCACGGTTTGCGGACGATCCGGGCGCGGCATGCCTGCGCGCATCGCGCGGCGGAGCTGCCGGCGGTGGCGGAAACAGTGAGTGGCGGGGCGGCGTGATGCCCCGAAGGCCTCAATACTGTACGAACTCGCCGAGCCGGCCGGCGAGGCGGTAGGCGCGCTCGCGGGTGAGGCCGCGCAGGATCACCCGCGTGTCGCTGTAGAGCGTGAAGGTGCCGTCCGCGTCGGCCTGAATCCGGATGCCATCGTGCATGGTCTGGCGCCCCCCGTCGTTGCGGCATCCGCTCCGGGATGCGGGGAGAAACGCGCAGGCATGCGCCGGGATCGGAGCCCGTCATCATTTTTTTAAGCGTCGAATTTTTTTACGCAGCGGACCCGAGAAAAACGATCCTTCTGCCGGAACCTTCGCCGTTGGAAAATTCTTGTCCGTGACCCGTTCCAAGCGGGTGAGCCCGCCGCGCCGGCGGGTCGGTTCCCGCTGTCGGACGCGGGGGCCGTGCAGAGGAGACACCCAAGATGAAGAAGACGACTCTGGGCCTCGCGGCGGCGGCGGTTCTCGGCTGCCTCACCTTCGGCATCGGCGCGGCCTCCGCCGCCCCGGCGAGCCCGGCCGGCATCCAGGCCGCTCCCATGGTGGAGCAGGTGCAGATGACCCGGGGCGAGCGCCGGATGATGCGCCACCACCGGATGCATCGTCACATGATGCATCGCCGCCACATGATGCACCGGCGGCACATGATGCGCCACCGCATGATGCACCGCCACATGCACCGCATGTGAGGCTGGACGCCCGCCCGGGGTTACCGGGCGGGCTTTCTTGGGTCAGAACGGCCGGTTGCTGAGGGCCGGCTTGCCGGCCAGGATCCGCTCGTCGACCTGGCGCACGTCGCGCAGGCCGCACATCGCCATCGTGACGTCGAGTTCCTTGCGGATGATGTCGAGGCACTGGGTCACGCCCGCCTCGCCGCCGGCCCCGAGCCCGTACAGGAAGGCCCGGCCGATGAAGACGCCGTGGGCGCCGAGCGCCAGGGCCTTGATCACGTCCTGCCCCGAGCGGATGCCGCCGTCCATCAGCACCTCGATCCGGTCGCCCACCGTCTCGACGATGGAGGGCAGGGCCGCGATCGACGAGATCGCCCCGTCGAGCTGACGCCCGCCGTGGTTGGACACGATCAGCGCCTCGGCGCCGCTCTGGGCCGCCAGCTCCGCATCCTCGGGATCGAGGATCCCTTTGAGGATCAGCTTGCCGCCCCAGCGGTCGCGGATGCGCTTGACGTCGTCCCAGTTGAGCCGGGGATCGAACTGCTCGGCGGTCCAGGACGAGAGCGAGCGCAGGTCCCCCACCCCTTGCGCGTGCCCGACGATGTTGCGGAAGGTGCGCCGCTGCGTGCGCAGCATGTTCAGGCACCAGCGCGGCTTCGTCGCCAGGTTGATGATGTTGGGGATCGTCATCCGGGGCGGGGTCGAGAGGCCGTTCTTCACGTCCTTGTGGCGCTGGCCCAGGATCTGGAGGTCGAGGGTGAGCACGAGCGCCGAGCACTGCGCCGCCTTGGCCCGGTCGATCAGCCGGTCGATGAAGTCCCGGTCGCGCATCACGTAGAGCTGGAACCAGAACGGCGCGTCGGTGTTCTCGGCCACGTCCTCGATCGAGCAGATGCTCATGGTCGACAGCGTGAACGGCACCCCGGCCTTGGCGGCGGCGCGTGCCGCCAGGATCTCGCCGTCGGCATGCTGCATGCCCGTGAGGCCGGTCGGCGCCAGCGCCACCGGCATGCTCACCGGCAGGCCCACCATGGTGCTGGCGAGCGTGCGGTTCGTCATGTCGACTGCGACGCGCTGGCGCAGCTTGATCTTGGAAAAATCGTCCTCGTTCGCCCGGTAGGTGCCCTCCGAGTACGAGCCGGAATCGGCGTAGTCGTAGAACATCCGCGGCACCCGCCGCTCGGCGAGCACGCGCAGGTCCTCGATGCAGGTGACGGGCCCGCTCGTGAAGAACCGCGACGTCCAGGACGGCGGCCGCGAGGAGGGCATTCGGGTGGCGTGCATGGCGTCTCGCTCGTGGGTCTCTTCGCCCCTGCGCCGGGCATCCTCGGGCCCGGCGCGCAGGTTTTTGGTCTCAGGCCCGCCCGGGATACAATCAACCGTTCGGGTCTGACCATCGTTTTTGCCGTGCGCCTGACGCGGCCCGGCACCGCGGCGGTCACGGGACCACCTCCTCCCGCGGCGTGGCACTGAGCTCGGCCCAGTCCAGTTCCTCCTCGAGGCGCAGGTAGGCGTCGTCGCCGATCTCGTCGCGCTCGCGCAGATCCACGATGACCGCGCGGGCGGCCTCGACGGCGCGGCGGCGCAAGGAATCGGCGGGCAGGCTCGCCGGGGCGAGGCCCTCGTCGTGGTCCTCCGCCTCGCGCAAGGCCACGTCGAATTCCCGCCGCAGGGCCTCGGCATGGGGCGAGCGATCGTCGGCCAGGCTGTTGCGGGCCGCCCGGTAGGCCGCGGCGCGTGCCCGGCCGATCTCGTGCCCGACCGGATCGTCGTCGCCGAGCGAGAACCAGGCGAGCAGCGGCCGCAGGGTCAGGCCCTGGATCACCAGCGTGCCGAGCACGACGCAGAACGCCGTCAGCACCACGAGGTCGCGATGCGGGAAATCGCCAGGCAAGGCCAGGGCGAGCGCGATGGTGACGACGCCGCGCATCCCGCACCACGCCACGATCGTGCCCGAGCGCAGGCCGATCGGGGCCGGCCCGATTGGTCCGGCGAGGCGGTGCACGAGCCGGGCGACCGCCCGGGCGCCGAGCACCCAGGCGAGCCGTACCACGACGGTGGTGCCGAACACGGCCGCGGCGACGAGCGCGTAGTGGCTGCGCTCGGCCGGGCTCAGGCCCTCGAGGATCGGCCCGATCTGCAGGCCGATCAGCACGAAGGCGAGCACGTTGAGCACGAACACCGCCGTCTCCCAGACGGTGTTGGAGGTGACCCGCAGGTGGGCCGGCATGGTCTGGGGCGAGAGCCGCGACACGGTGAGGCCGAAGCTCACCACCGTCAGCACGCCCGAGACCTCGACCCGCTCGGCGGCGAGCCAGAGGCCGAAGGTGGCGACGAATTGCAGCACGACGGCGCTCGGCGGATCGGACACCCGGCGCATCAGCCGGACGTAGAGCACGGCCAGGACCGGACCGGCGACGAGCCCGCCGACGACGCCGATCAGGAAGGTCGGGGCGACCTCGGAGACCGAGAACGACCCCGCCGCCACCGCGCCGAGGGCGAGGCGGTAGATCAGCAGCGACGAGGCGTCGTTGAACAGGCTCTCGCCCTTGAGGATGGTGACGAGGCGGTGGGGCAGCCGGACATGCGCCAGCACCGAGAGCGCCGCCACCGCGTCCGGCGGCGCCACGATGGCGCCGAGCACGATGCCGGCGGAAAGCGGCAGGTCGGGCACCAGCCAGCGCGCCACCAGCGCCACCGCCACCGTGGTGACGCCGACCGCCCCGACGACGAGGCCGGCGACCGGCATCCAGTTGCGCTTGAGGTCGCGCAGGCTGGTCTCGTAGGAGGCGTCGAGCAGGACGGGAGCGAGGAAGAGCGCCAGCGCCAGGTCGGGGTCGAGGCGCAGGTTCGGGACCTGCGGCACGAAGGCGAGCGCCGCCCCGCCGATGGCCAGGAAGGCCGGGAACGGCGCCCCGAGGCGCCGCGCCACCCCGGCGAGCAGGACCGCGGCGACGAGCACGCCCGCGATCCATTCGAAGATCAGCATCACCCCTCCGCATCTCAAGGAGGGGCAACGCGCGGAGGGCGCCCAGGGTTTGGTCCGGATGGGTTTGGCCGGGACGGGCGGAGAGCGCTGGCTCAGGAACCGCCGGCGCGAGGCTCGGCCACTTGAAGCTCGGCCACTTGAAGCTCGGCCACTTGGCCCGGGCGGAGGATGCGCCCGTCGGCGAGAATGATCCAGGCGCTCCCGGCCGCGACCGTGCGGGCCGCCGCCACCGCCTCGCGCAGGGTCGTGGTCACCGGCTCGTCGGGGCCGGGGGCCGGCCAGACGACGAGTTGCGCCGGAGTGGTCCAGTCGATCGAATCCGTGTCGCTCATGGGTCCGTACCGCTCATGGGGCGAGACCACCACCCCAATGCGGCCGGGCCGGGGCGGTTTCGTTGCCCCGTGATGTCGCCGCGCTCAGGCGGCGTCGGTCGCGGCGCTGAGGCGCTCCATCAGGCTGCGCTCATAGGCGACCAGCTCGCGGCCCACCTTCAGGGCGCGGTGGTACTGCTTGTTCGCGAGCTCGTCCTGGATCGCCACCAGGTAGGGCGCGCTCGTCGGGATGCTGCGCAGGATCTCGAGCGATTGCCGCACCAGGAGGTCGTCGGCCTCCATCGGATGGTCGGCGAGGTAGATCAGCTGGAGCGTGACGCAGAGGCGCTTGCAGGCGGTGTCGGCGCCGCTCTCCGGGATGATCTCGCTCTCGCGCAGGAACTTGCACGTGTTCTCGATCAGGAGGTTGGTCGAGCGCTCGCCGTTGCGGAGCGCCGCACCGTTGATGATCAGGCGCTCGAACGGCTTGAGGTGGATGCGCAGGGGCATGGGCGTCTGTCCGTATGGGCTCTGGCGAAGGGGGCGCCTTCCGGTTCTGGTTCCATCCTCGGCATCATCCCGACGGGTCGGCGGTGGAGCGTGACGCGAGCAGATTCCACCGTCGCTCACCCCGTTCGTCCCGGGACGCCGTTCCGCGCCGTAGCATCCGGCACGACGGCGCAACCGGAGCCCAAGCCTCCGGAAGGTGCCGTGGCCGGCGGGACGGCGCCCGGTGCGGCGCATCGTGTCGGAACAAGGTGAACATGCGCCCGACGCTAACGCGCGGACGATTAAGAATTCACTCTACCGAAGAGCGAAACAACCGCCCCTCCGTCGACTTTATTGGTCATTAACCATAACGGATCGGAACCTGTCCGCGCCGTCATTAGCCTTAAGGAAGACGAAAGATCCCCTGGGCCATGGTGACGGCGTCGTCAAAAAGACGCGTCCCGCCGATCAAAAAGGTCGTCTCCATGTCGTCCGGCATCACCCTCTCGGCCGCCACCCGCCAGAACCTCCTGTCGCTCCAGGATACGGCCGCGCTGCTCTCCACCACGCAGACGCGCCTCTCGACCGGCAAGAAGGTCAACACCGCCCTCGACGGCCCGGTGAACTACTTCACCGCCCAGGGCCTGACCTCGCGCTCCTCGGCCCTGAACAACCTGCTCGACGGCGTGTCGAACGGCATCCAGACGATCCAGGCCGCCAATACCGGCCTGACCAAGCTGCGCGGCCTGACCGACCAGCTCAAGTCGGTCGCCCAGCAGGCCCTGTCGGCCTCGAACGCCTTCACCGCCAAGGCGGCGATCCCCTCGACCGCCCTGCCCGGCGCCACCGCCAACAACCTCTTGTCGGTCGGCCCGACGACCGCCGTGGGTGAATTGGCGGTCGGTGACGATCTCGCCACCAAGCCCAAGACCGCGACCGGGCCCGCCCAGACGGACATAGCGTCCATGCGGAACACGATCTTTGGGTCGAGCACTCCTGCCGTGGGTGACACGGGCGATCTGGTCATCGACGGCAAGACCATCACTCTCACCGCGGGTACCGACGACACCGACGGGAACTCCCTCGCCACCGCCATCACCGCCAAGCTCGGCACCGCCGGCTCGGACGTGACGGTCGCCTACAACACTACCACCAAGACCTTCACCGCGACCGGCAAGAGCGACGGCACGGCCTTCATGATCGGCACCGACGCGAAAACCAAGGCGATCCTCGGAGACACCCAGCCGGCGGCCTACGGCAAGGCGCAGACTGCGAGCAGCGTGGACGTTACGGACGCCAACGCGATCAAGACGGCGCTCTTCCCGTCCGGCTCGACGGCGACGATTTCGATCGACGGTGTCACGATTAGCCTGACCAAGGAAATCGACGGCACGGACCCCGACACGCTGTCCAAGTCGATCAACAACCAGCTCAAGGCGGCCGGATCGGCCGTAACGACGAAGGTCATGTCGACCGGATCGCCCGCCGTGAAGACGCTCGTCGCCACCGGGACGAGCGACGGCGGCGTCTTCGCCATCGGCAGCGACGCGACCACCAAGGGCCTGTTCTCGGCCGCGCCCGTCGCCGGTACGTTCATCCCCACGGCGACGAGCCTGGCCACCGGCCTCGGCTACGTCGCCGGCGACACCTTCACGGTCAACGGCCAGGTCGTCACGGTCGGCCGCACCGATACGCTGTCGTCCCTCGCCCAGAAGGTCACGGCCGCCACCAACGGCACGGTGAGCGCCACCTACGACGTCACCAACAAGAAGTTCAGCTTCACGGCGGTGGATTCCGCGACCGCGATCGTGCTCGGCGACGGCAGCACTTCGACCGCCAAGGTGTCGAAGCTCGGCTTCGCGGCCATCACCAATTACAGCGCCGGACAGGGCACCACGGTGGCCGACACGTCCGGCCTCGTCCCGGTCCAGAAGTTCACCAAGAGCAAGCTCGACGGCCAGACGATCACCGTCCGGGTCGGCGACGGCAACTTCGTCAGCCTGACCTTCGGCACCGTCGCGGGCCAGATCTCGACCCTCAACCAGCTCAACGCCGCCCTGGCCCCGGCCAACGCAATGGCGACCATCGACAGCACCACCGGCGCGATCAAGGTCAGCACCACCAACGAGGCCGGCGGCGACAACCTGCTGCTGACGGCGAGCAACACCGGCACCGGCAACCCGTTCAGCTCCAGCACCTCGACCGCGATCATCGGCGGTGACGGCGCCAACGCCCGCAACGGGATGGTCAACACCTACAACAACCTGCTCAACCAGATCGACCAGATGGCGGCCGATGCCGGCTTCAACGGCACCAACCTGCTCGCCGGCGACACGATCAACGTCAGCTTCAACGAGCAGGCCACCTCCTCGCTGAAGGTCTCCGGCACCGCCGTGACGGCGGCGGGTCTCTACCTGACGCCCATCGAGTCGGTCGACTTCCAGGACAGCAACTCGATCAACGCCGTCATCAAGAAGATCAACAGCGCCAACAGCGCCCTGCAGAGCCAGGCCTCGACCCTGGGTGCCAACCTGGCGGTGGTGCAGAACCGCCAGGACTTCACCAAGCAGATGATCAACGTGCTCGATACCGGCGCGGCCAACCTGACAAATGCCGACCTGAACGAGGAGGCGGCCAACTCCCAGGCCCTCTCCACCCGCAACTCGCTCGGCATCTCGGCCCTGTCCCTCGCCAACCAGGCCCAGCAGGGCATCCTCCAGCTCCTGCGCTAATCGGCGCGCAGGATCTCGACGGCTGAGCGGCCGGGGCGCGAGCCCCGGCCGCTTCCGTTTGTGAGGCGGCCGGCGTCCCTCAGGCCCGCGACCCTGCTTGCACGCCCCGTCTCCCTCCTGGATGGACGAGGGACTTCCGGGCCCGCTCCGTCCAGGGCTGCCCGGGGAAAGACGGAGCGCTGGTTCTCCCCTCTCCCCGCGGGCGGGGAGAGGGCTGTGTTCCCGTTCAGGGAGCACAGCAAGCGGAGGCGCAGCCGGAGCGAGGGTGAGGGGGTCTCGACGGATGAGACTCCTGCGGCACCACCCCCTCACCCTCTCCCCGCCCGCGGGGAGAGGAGGAACCCGCGCTTGGGTCTTTCACCCGAACAGCATGCGTCCGGGCGGCCCGGGCTACACGGATCGGGCAATTCATCGTCACCCGGCAACGCAGCAATCACCGCCGTTGCCGCCACTCCCGGCAGATGCTCCCAGCCGGCGCAAGCCCCGTCGCAGGCTCCACCGGACCGAGCGGTCGAAACGATCGCTCGGCCGCGTGCGTACCGACCTTGGCGCCTCCGCCTCCTGCGCGATGATCGGCAATCGGGTCGCCCGATCCTCGACCCGGAAGCGCCATCGCGCCTGAGCGCAGCGCCTTCCGGTGCATCGCCACGTCAGCCGCAAAGCTCTCGGAACGTCGCTCCCCCCGCACCGCTCGCGTCATCCAGGCTGCCTGAAGCCGCACCCGGATCGTGCGGGGCCTGGGATGCTTCCATCCTGGCCGGACCGGCGCAGTCGCGCGCCCCTTCCCCATCTGGCCGGCAATGCCGGTGCAGGGCCACTTGGCGGCGAGAAGGCGGCCATGCCCATGGCGCCGGGACCCGGTCCGCCAAGCCAGCCGAAGGGCGGCGCGGGCGCTCACCGACTGCGTTTCCGGCCCCACGCGCTATTCCTGACGAAGCAAGCTGCCGCCCCGCTCCAGACCGTGGATAACTCCCACGCTCGCGCAAACGTGGTAACTTCCCCATTAAGGTAAATTGATCCGCACGTTGCCGCGACTGCATTAATCAATCGCAAGTCATGCCGTCCGGATCCCGGTGAAGCGATGCGTTTTCAGCTTCTCGGTAAGAACCGGGCAAGGGGTCGGGCGCATTCTGATCATGCCTTCAAAACACGAAGGTCTACCGATCAATAGGATCGCCCAATGTCTTCCGGCATCACCCTCTCGGCCGCTACTCGTCAGAACCTCCTGTCGCTCCAGGACACGGCGACCCTGTTGTCGACCACGCAGAGCCGTCTCTCGACGGGCAAGAAGGTCAACACCGCTCTCGATAGCCCGAGCAACTACTTCACCGCCCAGGGCCTGAGCTCGCGCTCCTCGGCTTTGAGCAACCTGCTCGACGGCGTCTCGAACAGCATCCAGACGATCCAGGCCGCCAATACCGGCATCACCAAGCTGCAGGGCCTAACCGACCAGCTCAAGTCGGTCGCCCAGCAGGCCCTGTCCTCCTCGAACGCCTTCACCGCCAAGGCCGGCGTCTCCTCGACGGCCCTGACTGGTGCCACCGCCAACAACCTCCTGTCGGTCGGAGCGACGACGGCGGTAGGCGAGAACAAGGTCGGCGACGTAATCGCCGAGACCGCGACCGGTCCGGCCCAAACCAGCTTGTCGTCGATCCAGGACGCTATCTTCGGCGCGGGTGCGGCTGCCGGTGCTACCGGCACCCTCTCGATCGACGGGCAGACCATCACCCTGACCAAGGGTACCGACGACGGCAGCGAGACCGCCCTCGCCACCGCGATCACCTCGAAGCTCGGCACTGCTGGCTCGGGCGTGACGGTGACGTACGACGCGACCGCCAAGACCTTTACCGCGACCGGCAAGAGCGACGGCACCGCCTTCGCGATCGGCACTGACGCCAAAACCCAGGCGATCCTCGGAACTGCCCAGCCGGCCGCCTATGGCACCGCCCAGACCGCGACTAGCGTCGACGTCTCGACCACTCAAAAGATCGACAATGCGATCTTCGCGAGCGGTTCGACGGCGACGGTTTCGATCGACGGGGTGAACGTCACTCTGACGAAGGGCATCGACGACTCGGACACCGCCACGTTGTCCAAGTCGATCAACAACCAGCTCAAGGCCGCCGGATCGGCCGTGACGACGAAGGTTGTGGGCAATAACCTCGTCGCGACCGGCACGAGCGACGGCGGTGCCTTCACGATCGGCAGTGATGCGACCACCAAGGCGCTGTTCTCGGCAAATCCCGTGGCTGGTAAGTTCAGCCCCACGGCGACGAGCCTGGCCACCGGCCTCGGCTTCGTTGCCGGCGACACCTTCACGGTCAACGGACAGGCCGTCACGGTCGGCCGCACCGACACCCTGTCCTCCCTCGCCCAGAAGGTCAGCACCGCCACCAACGGCACGGTGAGCGCCACCTACGACGCCACCGCCAAGAAGTTCAGCTTCACAGCGGCGGATTCCTCGACCGCGATCGTGCTCGGCGACGGCAGCACCTCGACTGCCAAGGTGTCGAAGCTCGGCTTCGCCGCCATCACCAACTACGGAGCCGGCCAGGGCAACACGGTGGCCGACACCTCCGGCCTCGTCCCGACCCAGAAGTTCACGGCCAGCAAGCTCGACGGTCAGACCATCAGCGTCCAGGTCGCCGGCGGCAACGCGGTCAGCCTGACCTTCGGCACCGCCGCGGGCCAGATCTCGACCCTGAACCAGCTCAACGCCGCCCTGGCCCCGGGCAACGCGATGGCGAGCATCGACAGCACCACCGGCGCGCTGAAGATCACCACCACCAACGAGGCCGGCGGCGACAGCCTGACCGTGTCGGCGAGCGGCACGAACAAGCCGTTCAGCTCCGCCACGTCGAGCGCGATCATCGGCGGCGACGGTGCGAACAGCCGTAACGCACTGGTCAACACCTTCAACAACCTGCTCGGCCAGATCGACCAGATGGCGGCCGATGCCGGCTTCAACGGCACCAACCTGCTCGCCGGCGACACGGTCAACGTGAACTTCAACGACAAGGGCACCTCCTCGCTGAAGATCACCGGCACCACGGTTACCGCCTCGCTGCTCGGCATGAATGCCATCAACCAGGTGGACTTCCAGGACAGCAACTCGATCAACGCCGTCATCAAGACGATCAACAGCGCGTCGAGCCAGCTGAAGAGCCAGGCCTCGACCCTCGGCGCCAACCTGGCGGTGGTGCAGAACCGCCAGGACTTCACCAAGCAGATGATCAACGTGCTCGATACCGGCGCGGCCAACCTGACAAATGCCGACCTGAACGAGGAGGCGGCCAACTCGCAGGCCCTCTCCACCCGCAACTCGCTCGGCATCTCGGCCCTGTCCCTCGCCAATCAGGCTCAGCAGGGCATCCTCCAGCTCCTGCGCTGATCGGGCGCCCGGGGCGCTTCCGCAAGGCCGGTCGCCGGTCTTGCGGCAAGCTCCCGGGACGCGGCGAAAGCTGCGGTGGCGACCCGCCACCGCGGGTCCGGCGCGGATCTGAGACCAAGCAACCGGCCGGGGCGCGAGCCCCGGCCGTTTCTCGTTCGTCAGAGGGAGGCGGCCAGCCCCTCGGGGCGCTTCACCTCGATCTCCACGAAGGCGATCGGGTGGTCGGAGCCGTTCTGGACGTCGTGGCGGATGCCGGCCGGGCGGCGGTAGGACTGGCCGTGGGCGAGGGGCACCTCGGTGACTTGGGCACCGTCGTGGATCCGGAGCGTGCCTTCGGTGATCATCACCACGAAATAGGGCCAGCCATGCTCGTGCCAGCCGGTGACGGCGCCGGGGAGAAAATCCCAGCGGGTGATGCGGACCGTGTCGTCGTCGTGCTGGACGGTCGGGACCGCGGGAATCGTGCAGGCGAAGGCCATCGGGGATCTCCTACCGGGCGGATTCGAAGCCGGCGAGGACCGCCGTAAGGTTCTCGCCCAGCAGGTCCGAGAGGTAGCCGCCCTCCTGCACCAGGACCGTCGGCAGATTCAGGCGTGCGAGCGCCGCGCCGATGCGGCGGAAGCCGTCGGTGGTGATGGCGAGCCCCGCGAGCGGGTCGTGCTCCGAGGCGTCGAGGCCGAGCGCCACCACGAGGGCCGTCGGGGCGAAGGCCTTCACCATGCGGCTCGCCACGCCCTCCAGCACCGCCAGGTAATCGTCGTCGCCGGTGCCGAGCGCCAGCGGCAGGTTGAGGTTGGCGCCGATCCCCTCCCCTTCCCCGCGCTCGTGGGCATAGCCCCAGACGAAGGGGTAGAAGCCGCGCGGATCGGCGTGAAGCGAGACCGTCAGCACGGAGGGATCGCGGTAGAAGATCCCTTGCGTGCCGTTGCCGTGATGCACGTCGACGTCGAGCACCGCGACCCGGGCGTGGCGCTGGCGCAGGTGCGCGGCGGCGACCGCGCTGTTGTTGAAGTAGCAATGGCCCCCGGCCCGGTCGCGATAGGCGTGGTGGCCGGGCGGGCGGCAGAGCGCGTAGGCCGCGTCCTCGCCGTCGAGGACGAGTTGCGCCGCGCTCGCCGCGACATCCGTCGCGGCGCAGGCCGCCGCGTAGGTGCCCGGGCCGATCGGGCAGGCGGTGTCGACACTGTGCCAGCCGAGCCGGCCGACGATATGGGTCGGGTAGGTCGCGGCCTCCCGCACCGGGTGGATGTTGGCGATCATCTCGGGCCCGTGGTCGGGCAGGGCCGCCCAGGCCTCCCAGGCCTCCGCCATGAAGGCGAGGTAATCGGGGCTGTGCACCCGGGCCCGGGCGCCGGCGCCGTGGCCCTGCGGCGCCACCACCGCATGGTTGCCGGCCTTGAGCCCCGCGAGCAGGCGGTCGGCGCGCTCGGGCTGGTCGGCGGCGGGCTTCACCTGGCCGCGGACCAGGAAGAATTTCGGGTCGTGGCTGCGGTTTTCCTCGGAATGGACGGCCTTCATGGGATCTCCGGCGTGGTGGGGGTGAGGCTCTGCACCAGTCGGACGACCTCGCGGCGGGCGACGCCGATATGGTGGTCGACATGGGCGACGATGCGCTCCGGGTGGCCGGCCTCGATGGCCTCCAGCACCGGCTCGTGCGTGCGGGCGATTTCTTCCGGATCGTCGTAGAGCCGGCCGATCAGCCCGATCACGATCCGCAATTCCGAGGCCAGCCCGTCGAACAGGCGCAGGAGCCGGCCGTTGCCGGCGGCCTCGAAGATGAGGCGGTGGAACTGGTAGTCGGCCTCGACGATGGTGGCGGGGTCGTCGCGCCGGGCCAGCTCCCGCATCAGGGCGAGCTGACGGCGAAGGGCGTCCCGGGCCGCAGGCGTCAGGCGGCGGGCCGCCTCGACCGCGGCATGGCGCTCGACGCAGAGACGCAGGTCGTAGAGCTCGTCGACGTCCTGGGCCGAGAGCTCGCGCACGAAGAAGCCGCGCCGCGGCGAGGCCTTGAGCAGCCCCTGGCTCTCGAGGAGGCGCGCCGCCTCCCGCACCGGCGCCCGGCTGATGCCGAGCTCGCGGGCGACCGCCGCCTCCGCCACCTTGGCGCCGGGGGACAGCCGCCCCTGCACGATCGCGTCGGTGAGCCGGCGCGCGACCTGGCGCACGAGATCGCTCTCGGCCAGCACCGGCAATCCGACGGGTTGGGACATCGCGCGCATCGCACCTCCGTGGACGCAGTGTGCAATGTGCAGGCGTCGATTGTCGACACTTTCAGCTTGATCGTCACGCAAGGCCGGGTCAGTCTAGGATCAAGCCGGGCGATGTCGAGCTCCGCCCGGGCCTGCGAATCCGGCCGCCGACGCGAGAGTCTCCGCGCGGCGCCACCCGTACACGCGAAGATGTGGTGGCCTGCCCGCCACCGAACACTTCCGCGAGGAGGTCCGATGTCGTCATCCGCTCATCCGCACGCCGACGAGGCGATGCATCGCATCCGCATCGACCTCGCGGCGGCCTACCGGCTGATCCACCGCCTCGGCCTCGATGACAGCATCTACACCCACATCTCGGCCCGGCTGCCGGGGCCGGAGCACCGTTTCCTGATCAATCCTTACGGGTTGCGGTTCGAGGAGGTGAAGGCCGGCAACCTCGTCACCGTCGACCTCGAAGGCCGGGTGGTGGACGACCCGTGTGGCCTCGGCATCAACCCGGCGGGCTTCACCATCCACAGCGCGGTCCACGCCGCCCGGGAGGATGCGTTGTGCGTGCTCCACACCCATACGGTGGCGGGCGTCGCCGTGTCGTGCCAGGAGGAAGGGCTGCTGCCGCTCAACCAATGGTCGATGCAGTTCCACGGCCGGCTGGCCTATCACGACTATGAGGGCATCGCCCTCGACCTCGACGAGCGCCAGCGCCTGGTGGCCGATCTCGGCGACAAGCCGGTGATGGTCCTGCGCAACCACGGCATGCTGACCTGCGGCCGCTCGGTCGCCGAGGCGTTCAAGCTGATGCACAACCTGGAGCGCTCCTGCCGCGCCCAGCTCGCTCTGCAGGCCACCGGCGCCCCGCTGATCCGCCCCTCGGCGGCGGTCGCGACGAAGACCGCGGGCCAGTACGCCTCGTTCTACGACAAGATGGAGACGGGCACGCTGCCCGACACCGAGTGGGACGCCTTCAAGCGCATGCTGGAGCACAGCGACCCGGATTACAAAGAGTAGTCAAAGCAACCCACGCCCGCTGCCGAGAGGAGCGCGGGATCCCCTCTCCCGCATGGGAGAGGGGAATGGTGCTTGCAGTTTCGACGCCGCGACAGGGACCAAGAGGACAACCGATGCTCAAGACGATTCTGGCCGGCACCGTGCTCTCCCTGGCGCTCGCCGGCACCGCCCTGGCTCAAGCCACGCCGAAGCCCGGCGGCATCGCCAACGCGGTGATCCAGCCCGAGCCGCCCGGCCTGATGCTGGGGATGGTGCAGAACGGCCCGAGCCAGATGGTGGCCGGCAACATCTACGAGGGCCTGCTGCGCTACGATTTCGACCTCAAGCCCCTGCCTGGCCTCGCCGAGAGCTGGAGCATGAGCGACGACGGCAAGACCTACACCTTCAAGCTCGTCAAGAACGCGACCTGGCACGACGGCAAGCCGTTCACCGCCGACGACGTGATCTTCTCGGTCGAACTTTTGCGCCAGACCCATGCCCGCGCCCGCGGCAACCTCGCCCGGGTGGCGAGCGTGACCGCGCCCGATCCCTACACCGTGGTGTTCACCCTCTCGGAGCCGTTCGGGCCGTTCCTCGGCATCTTCGAGGTCGGCTCGCTGCCGATGATCCCGAAGCACGTCTATGCCGGCACCGACTACAAGACCAACCCGGCCAACAACACGCCGATCGGCACCGGCCCCTACATGTTCAAGGAGTGGAAGAAGGGCTCCTATATCCGGCTGGTCAAGAACCCGAACTACCATGTCGCCGGCAAGCCCTATCTCGACGAGATCTACTGGCACGTGATCCCCGACGCCGCCGCCCGGGCGGTGGCGTTCGAGACCGGCAAGGTCGACATCCTGCCCGGCGGCTCGGTCGAGAACTTCGACGTGCCGCGCCTGTCGAAGATCAAGGGCGCCTGCTCGACGACCAAGGGCTGGGAGTTCTTCAGCCCGCATTCCTGGCTCTGGCTCAACAACCGCAAGGGCCCGACCGCCAACAAGGCCTTCCGCCAGGCCGTGTCCTACGCCCTCGACCGCGACTTCGCCCGCGACGTGGTTTGGAACGGGCTGGGCAAGCCGGCCACCGGGCCGTTCTCCTCGACAGTCCGCTACCACGACCCGAAGGCCGCGAAGTATTCCTACGACACCGCCAAGGCCAAGGCGCTCCTCAAGGAATCCGGCTACAAGGGCGAGACGGTGCGCCTCCTGCCGCTCCCCTATGGCGAGACCTGGCAGCGCTGGGCCGAGGCCGTGAAGCAGAACCTCGAGGATGCCGGCATCAAGGTCGAGCTGGTCGCCACCGACGTCGCCGGCTGGAACCAGAAGACCTCCGAGTGGGACTACGACATCGCCTTCACGTATCTCTATCAATATGGTGACCCCGCCCTCGGGGTCGGGCGCAACTACGTCTCGTCGCAGATCGCCAAGGGCTCGCCGTTCAACAACGTCGAGGGCTATTCCAACCCGAGCGTCGACGAGGCCTTCGCGCAAGGCGCGGTCGCGGTCGGCGACGACAAGCGCCGGCCGATCTACGAGGCGGTGCAGAAGACCCTGGTCGAGGACGCGCCGGTGGCCTGGCTCCTGGAACTGCAATTCCCGACCATCACCCGCTGCAAGGTCCACGACCTCGTCACCACCGGCATCGGGGTCAATGACGGCTTCCGGGACGCTTGGATCGACCGCTGAAGGCTCCTGGATCGACCGCTGAGGGATAACGGCATGGTGGGCTTTCTCGCGCAGCGGGTGGCGAAGGGCATCGTGGTGCTCCTCGCCATCGTGGTCCTGAACTTCTTCCTGATCCGCCTCGCCCCCGGCGACCCGGCCCTGGTGATGGCCGGCGAGGCGGGGGCCGGCGACGAGGCCTTCATCGCGCAGCTGCGGGAAAAGTTCGCCCTCGACCAGCCGCTGCCGAGCCAGCTCGGCGCGTATCTCGGCAGCATCGTGCACCTCGATCTCGGCTACTCGGTGCGCCAGCAGATGCCGGTGGCGACGCTGATCGGCGAGCGGCTGCCGGCGACGCTGCTGCTGACCGGCAGCGCCTTCGTGGTCTCGCTCTCGCTCGGGGTGCTGCTGGGCTCGCTCGCCGCGCGGCGGGCCGGCACGCTGGCCGACACCGCGATCACCGGGCTCGCCCTCCTGTTCTACGCCACGCCGTTGTTCTGGGTGTCGCTGATGGCGATCATCCTGTTCTCCGTCCGGCTCGACTGGCTGCCGAGCTTCGGCTTCGAGACCGTCGGCGCCGGCTATACCGGGCTCTCCCGCGCCCTCGACATCGCCCACCACCTCGTCCTGCCGGCCCTCACCCTCGGGCTGTTCTTCATGGCGGTCTACGTGCGGATGACCCGCTCCTCGATGCTCGAGGTCTCGCGGCTCGACTTCGTGAAGACGGCGCGGGCCAAGGGCCTGACCGAGGGGGTGATCCAGCGCCGGCACATCCTGCGCAACGCCCTCCTGCCGGTGGTGACGCTGGCCGGGCTCCAGGCCGGGACGCTGGTCGGCGGCGCGGTGCTCACCGAGACGGTCTTCGCCTGGCCGGGGATCGGGCGGCTGATGTACGAGGCGCTGCTCCAGCGCGACTACAACCTGCTGCTCGGCGTCTTCGTGGTCTCCTCCGCGATGGTGCTGGTCTTCAACCTCGTCACCGACGTGGTCTACCGCGCGGTCGATCCCCGCATCGAGGTGGCGTGATGAGCGGCGCCCTCCCCCTGGCCGCCCCGGCGCCCGCGCGCCGCCGCGGGCCGCTTTCCGCCTTCCTGCGCCATCCGGGCGCGGTGATCGGCCTCGTGATCCTGGCTCTGGTCGTCGCCGCGGCTCTCCTCGCGCCGGTGCTCTACCCGACCTCGCCCTGGCGCATGGTGCAGCGGCCCTTCGTGCCGCCCTTCACCCTGGAGCGGGTGCCGCTCGGCACCGACGCGCTCGGGCGCGACATCGCCGCCGGGCTGATGCACGGGGCCGGCGTCTCGCTGATCGTCGGCCTCGTCTCGACGCTGGCCGCCCTGCTCATCGGCGTGCCGCTCGGGGCGCTCGCCGGCTATCTCGGTGGCCGGGTCGACGATGCGCTGATGCGCTTCACCGAGCTGTTCCAGACCGTGCCGAGCTTCGCCCTCGCCATCGTGCTCGTCGCGATCCTCCAGCCCTCGCTCTCCTCGATGATCCTCGCCATCGCGCTGGTGAGCTGGCCGCCGGTGACCCGGCTGGTGCGGGGCGAGGTGCTGTCGTTGCGCTCGCGCGAATACGTCCAGGCGGCGATCGTGACCGGGCAGACCACCTTCACCATCCTGCGCCGGGAGGTTCTGCCCAACACCCTCTCGCCGATCGTGGTCCTGGCCTCGCTGATGGTGGCGACCGCGATCCTGCTCGAATCCTCGCTCTCGTTCCTCGGCCTCGGCGACCCGAACCGGATGTCCTGGGGCTTCATGGTCGGGGCCGGCCGCACCGTCATCCGGCAGGCTTGGTGGATCACCGCCTTTCCGGGCCTCGTGATCCTGCTCACCGTGCTCGCCCTCAACCTGATCGGCGAGGGTCTGAACGACGCCCTCAACCCGCGCCTGTCCCGGGAGCGCTGACGATGGATGCCGACACGAAGCGGGTCGCCGTCGCGGTCCGGGACTT
This sequence comes from Methylobacterium currus, assembly GCF_003058325.1. NCBI lineage: Bacteria > Pseudomonadati > Pseudomonadota > Alphaproteobacteria > Hyphomicrobiales > Methylobacteriaceae > Methylobacterium > Methylobacterium currus. Next base: position 2,700,250 of record NZ_CP028843.1, on the reverse strand, counting down.
GAGCCTCGCCCTGCCGGCGGGCGGCGACCGGGCGAAGGCCGTCGACGGCGTGTCCTTCGATCTCGTGGCGGGCGAGATCCTGTGCCTCGTCGGCGAGTCGGGCTCCGGCAAGTCGATGTGCGCCCATGCCCTGATGGGCCTGCTGCCGAAGGCGGTGCGGCCGGTCTCCGGCACGATCCGCCTCGGCGAGACCGACCTGCTCGCGCAAGACGACGCGGCCTGGCGCGACACCCGCGGCCGGCGGATCGCGATGATCTTCCAGGAGCCGATGACGGCCTTGAACCCGCTGATGCGGATCGGCGACCAGATGGCCGAGATGTTCGAGGCCCATGGCCAGCTGACGCGCAAGGAACGCCGCGCCCGCGCGGTGGCGCTTGCCGGCGAGGTCGGGCTGCCGAATCCGGAGCAGATCGTCCGCTCCTATCCGCACCAGCTCTCCGGCGGGCAGCGCCAGCGGGCGATGATCGCGATGGCGCTCGCCCTCGAACCGGCGGTACTGGTGGCCGACGAGCCGACGACGGCGCTCGACGTCACGACCCAGGCGCAGATCCTGAAGCTGATCCGCGACCTGCAGCGGCGCCGCACCATGGCGGTCCTGTTCATCACCCACGATTTCGGCGTCGTGGCGGAGATTGCCGACCGGGTGCTGGTGCTCCGCCACGGCCGGGTGGTGGAGGAAGGCCCGGCCGCCGCGGTGCTCGGCCGGCCGCAGGCGCCCTATACGCGTACGCTGCTTTCCGCGGTGCCGACCATGGACCCGCCGGCCCGCCCTCCCCTCTCGGGGCCGAAGGCGGTCGAGGTGGTGGGCCTGCAAAAAACCTACGTCACCGGCGGCGGGCTGTGGCTGCCTCGGCGCCGTACCGCGGCGGCGCGGGACGTGGCCTTCGCACTCCATCGCGGCGAGACGCTCGGCCTCGTCGGCGAATCGGGCTCGGGCAAGTCCTCGGTCGCGCGCCTCGTCATGCGGCTGATCGAGCCCGATGCCGGCCGCGTGCGACTCGGCGACACCGACCTGACGGGACTCAAGGGCGAAGCCCTGCGCCAGGCCCGCAGCCGCATCCAGATGGTGTTCCAGGACCCCTTCGCCTCGCTCAACCCCCGCCGCAGCGTCGGGCGCATCATCGCCGACGGGCCGGTGGCGCATGGGGTGCCTCTGGCTGAGGCGATGGAGCGGGCCCGCCGCCTCCTCGGACTCGTCGGCCTCGACGAGAAGGCGGTGGAGCGCTTGCCCCATGAATTCTCCGGCGGCCAGCGCCAGCGCATCGGCATCGCCCGGGCGCTGGCCCTCGAACCCGAGGTGCTGGTCGCCGACGAGGCGGTCTCGGCCCTCGACGTCTCGGTCCAGGCCCAGGTGCTGGCCCTGCTCGAGGACCTGAAGACGCGGCTCGGCCTCTCGATGCTGTTCATCACCCACGATCTCCGGGTGGCGGCGCAGATCTGCGACCGGATCGCGGTGATGCGCCAGGGCGAGATCGTCGAGCTCAAGACCGCGAGCGCGCTCTTTGCCAACCCCGAGCACCCCTATACCCGCGCCCTCCTCGACGCGGTGCCGGGCCGGGTGCGGCAGGCAGCCTGAGATGGACCGCCTGCCCTGCGTGCTGCTCAGCACCACCACCGACATCCGCGGGCTATACGGCGACGCGCTCGGCGCGATCGCCGACCGGGTCGAGATCCTGGATCATCCGGCGGAGAATCCCGAGCGGGTGCGCCTGGCACTGGGCTGGCGCCCGCCCGCCGACGCGCTGGCGCGCTACCCCAACCTTGGCGCGCTCTGCTCGATCGCCGCCGGCGTCGACAACCTGCTGGCCTGCCCCGGCCGCCCGCCCGACCTGCCGGTGGTGCGGGTGGTCGATCCCGACCAGGCGCGGACGATGTCGGGCTTCGTGCTCTGGCACGTCATCGGCCACCAGCGCCGCTTCGCCGCTTACGCCGAGAACCAGCGCGACCGGCTGTGGCGCCGCCTCTACCCCCGGGACGCGAGCGCCGTTCCGGTCGGCCTCCTCGGCTACGGCAAGATCGGGCGGCGGGTCGCCAGCGACCTCGCCGCCCTCGGTTTCCCGGTGCGGGCCTGGAGCCGCACGGCGCAAGACGCCGATCCCGGCATCACCCACCATCATGGGCCGGACGGGCTCGAGGCGATGCTCGGCGGGAGCGAGGTTCTGGTGAACCTGCTGCCGCTGACGCCGGAGACACGCGGCATCCTCGATTCACGCCTGCTCTCCCGGCTGCGCCACGGCGGCGCCCTGATTCAGGTCGGCCGCGGCGAGCACCTGGTCGAGGCCGATCTCCTGGCCGCCCTCGACTCAGGTCATCTCGCCAGCGCCGCCCTCGACGTCTTCGCCACCGAGCCGCTGCCGCCCGCCCACCCGTTCTGGGATCATCCGGCGATCCGCGTCACCCCGCACGAGGCCTGCGACGCGAGCCCGCAGGCCGTCGCCCGCACCCTGCTGGCCGCCGCCGAAGCCGTCCGTGAGGGACGTGTGCCGCCGGACACGGTGGATGCGGCGCGGGGCTATTAAGTAGGAAATAGTGATTTCAGGAACCGCCTGAAATCTATGGCGCCTCTCCCCTCTCCCGTGTGGGAGAGGGGAGAGGCGCTTGATCTTTATTCGAACGCATCGAGCGGCAATCGCTTGATCGTTGGCGGCGTTCAGATTGCCACGCTTCTTCCGTTGCGGTAAAAACGGTGCATGGACCGGGATTGGACCCGGCAGGAGGGCGAGCCATGGAATCCATCCATGCCCGCCCCGTCCTCTGACGGGGCAACGACGCGAGGATCCCCGCGAGCGCGGCGGACCGGCGTTCTGACGCAGCGAAGCGGCCTGTCCGCTCGCTGAAGCTCGTCTCAAGGTCGCTGCGGCGACCCCGGAATCCACATCCCTCATGGGCAATCCCATCATCGCCACGCGCGCCCCCGGCGTTCGCGTGGTCGCCTCCGCCTCGACCTGGATCGAGGGCGAGGCCCTGCGCCAGCTCGACGAGACCGGCGCCCTTCCCGGCATGCGCGAGACCGTCGGCATGCCGGACCTCCATCCCGGCAAGAACGGTCCGGTCGGAGCGGCCTTCCTGTCGGAGGGCCTGATCCGGCCGACCCTGGTCGGCTCCGATATCGGCTGCGGCATGGCTCTGTGGCAGACCGACCTGTCCCGGCGCCGGGCCGATCCCGACCGGATCGCCGCCCGGCTCGACGGGCTCGACGCACCGTGGGACGGCGATGTCGCCGGCTGGCTCGGCGAGCGCGGCGTGGCGGCCACGGCCTTCGACGCCTCGCTCGGCACGGTCGGCCACGGCAACCACTTCCTGGAGGTGCAGTCCGTCGCCGAGATCCACGATCCCGACGCGGCGGCGGGGATCGGGCTCGATCCCGCCCGCCTCGCCCTCTTGGTCCATACCGGCAGCCGGGGCCTCGGCGAGTCGATCCTGCGGGCCCATACCGAGCGGCACGGGGCCTCGCCCCTGCGGGCCGACACGCCGGAGGGCGAATCCTACCTCGCCGCCCATGACGGGGCGACAGCCTGGGCCCGGGCCAACCGGGACCTCGTCGCCCATCGGGCGCTCACGGCGCTCGGGGCCGAGGGGCAATGCCTCCTCGATCTCTGCCACAACGGCGTCACGCCGGTGGAGGCGGGCGGCTGCCGCTGCCACCTCCACCGCAAGGGCGCGGCCCCGGCCGATCGCGGGCTGGTGGTCGTGCCGGGCTCGCGGGGCGACGTGAGCGTCCTCGTCGAGCCGGTCCCGGACCGGGCCGATGCCCTGTGGTCGCTGGCCCACGGTGCCGGGCGCAAGCTCGGGCGGCACGAGGCGAAGGCCAAGCTCAAGGGCCGCCTGCGCCGGGAGGACCTGGCCCGCAATCCCTATGGCGGCGTGGTCGTCTGCGGCGACGAGCGATTGCTGTGGGAGGAGGCGGCGCCGGCCTACAAGCCGGCCGCGTCCGTGGTCGGCGACCTGGAGGCGGCCGGCCTCGTGCGGGTGGTCGCGGTGCTGCATCCGCTGGTCACCTTCAAATGCTCGCTCGATCCGGACGGCCCGGCCCGTGCCGGCAAGCAGGCCCGCCTGCGCGAGCGCCGCAGCGCCCGGGCAGCCAAGCATCGGGAGCGCTGAGGATGGTCCTGCTGCAGCTCAGCGCCGGCCGCGGGCCCGGCGAATGCCAGCTCGCGGTCGCGGGCCTCTGCGACGTGCTGGTGCGGGAGGCCGCGGCCGACGGCCTCGCCGCCACAATCCTGGAGACGGTGCCGGGCAGGCCCGGCCTGCTCTCCGCCCTCGTCCGCCTCGGCCGCGAGGATGCCGAGGAGGAGACCATCGCATCCTGGGCCCGGTCCTGGGAGGGCACCATCCGCTGGACCTGCCCGAGCCCGCTGAGGCCCGGGCACGGGCGCAAGAACTGGTTCGTCTCCGTCACCCGGGTGGTGCCGCCCCGGATCGGGGATCTCGGGATCCGGGAGGCCGACCTGCGCTGGGAGACATTCCGCGCCTCCGGCGCCGGCGGCCAGCACGTCAACACGACCGACAGCGCGGTGCGGCTGCACCACCGGCCGAGCGGCCTCGCGATCACCTGCGACAGCGAGCGCAGCCAGCACCGCAACCGGGCGCTGGCCCTCACGCGCCTCAGGCTGACGCTCCGCGCCCGGGCCGAGGCCCAGGCGCAGGCCGGGGCGCAGGAGCGCTGGGCCCTGACCGTCACGGTCACGGGTCGGGGCGGGGGCGCGGTCCGCGCCTATGCGGGACCGGATTTCACGCGGGTGCGGTGAGCGGCGAGCCAGCGCGCACGGCCACGTTACGTATCGTTAACCATTCGGCGCGCAGAGTCGCTACGGCTGGGTTGACACGCCGCAGAGATATTTTCGGGCGGGTGGCTTCGTTTCGTCGTGTTGCGGGGATAAGCTCCGCCGTGGCGTACCAGCCGAAGGGGGATGGACATGCTCGGGACAGTGACGGCCTTCCTGGCAATCCTGATGGTTCTGGCCCTGCGCAACATCGCCAAGGCGGCGTTGATGCCGGTCTACGCCGTGCGCGACATCCACCGCGGGCGCTACGTCCGCGGGCTGGTGCTTCTCTCCTGCTCAGGCCTGGCCGCCTGGTCGATCTGGGCCATGACCCATACGTCCCGGACCAAGCCCGCCCCGGTCGCGGCGGTGATGTATACCGGCTGATCGCCGGACCGCTCCAAGGCGTTCTGCACGGCCTTCCTGACACTGCGGCATCGATGCTGGCGCTTGGCGCTGGCGTTCGGCGGCGTTCGGGCCCATATCCACGCTCGCGTCGCGCGCCTGCCCCTCCGAGGCGGGCCCCGACCGGGCGCCCGAAGGACCGCCATCACCTGATCGATCCTCCCCCTCGCGGCGCGGGCCGCACGCAGCGTGGCTTTTTCAGGCCGCGCTGTCATGCCATGTGCTCCGCCGCCAAGAAGAGTCAACGACCATGCTGCGTTCCAAGCAGAAGCCGAAGGTGCAGGATACGGGCTTCGTCCTGTTCGACGTCTACTACGAGGACGGCTCGCGCCGCTCCAACCGGCGGGTTCCCCGCACTGCCACCCTCGAGCACGACGTCGACACCGCCGTCCGCCAGGTGATCGAGGAGCAGGACCGCGACATCGCGGAAAAGTCCGGCCGGCCGCCGCTCGCCATCACCAAGATCGTGCGCTCGGCCGATTGAGCGGCCCGCTCACGCGAACGGTGCCGGCCATGGGCCGGCATCCGTCCCGCCGCTCATCGTTTCGCGCTCACCCTTGTCGCGGCGGAGGGTTTCGACAGATCGTGGTGGAGCCGCTTCAGGCCCGCATCGTCCCGCGCGCACAGATCGTGGCGCGTCATCACGTCGAGATCATGCTGCATCCGGTCCCGGGTGACGGGTGAACCGGCACAGGCGGCCCCGCCGAGCCACAGCATGCCCAGTACGGTCGCCAAACCGACCCCGATCTGTCCGCTCATGCCGCCCCCCATGGACCACCGCCCTCGAGCGTTGCGCGAAAGGCGTAAACGCTTGCTCAGCGGCTTGGCCGCTGGGGCCGCTCACGCTCGCAGCACCGCGTAGACATCCCCGGAATTCGCAGCCATCGGCAGCCCCATGAGATGCGCCGCCATCTCCTCCTGGCCGACGAACCGCCCGAATCCGAGCGCCTGGCTCTCGCCGAGCGCGACGTCGAACCCGTAGGGGCCGAGGCCTGCGAGCCGGTCGAGGCAACGCAGCGCGCTGTCCCGCGCGATGGTGGTGAACTCGAAGGACAGGGCGGGGAGCGGAGCCGAGAGGCCCGCCAGCACCCTGTCCTCGAACCCCTCGACGTCGATCTTCACGAAGGCCGGGCGACCGTGCCCGGCCACCAAGTGGTCGAGAGTGGTGGCAGGCACCGTGATCCGCCGGTCCCAGACCTGCCCCTCCCAGCCCGGCGCGCCCGCCGCCCCCGCGACGAAATCCGCGGAGGCCGAGGAGACGGTGGGATTGGCCGAGTTGAGGTGCAGCAACACCTCGCCGGGGGCGTCACTCACCGCCGCGGCGACCAGGGTCACGTCCGGGTCGCGGCCATGGAGCAGGCGCAGCGCCCGGGCCGGCCCCGGCTGCGGCTCCAAGGCCACGACCCGGGCGCCGAGACGGCGGAAGGAGGCCACCCGGTCGCCCACATGAGCACCGATATCGAAGACCAGGTCGCCCGGCCGCACGAAGCGGCGATAGAGGGCGTCCATGGCGGCTTTCGGCGCCTCCGCGCCGCGATAGATCCGCAGCGAGCGGCCGATCGCGGCGGCGGTGCCCTTCGGGCGGGTCATGGTCGAGCGGATCATGGTCGAGCGGATCATGGGGGCTCCGGACGAATCTCGTCCGGAGCCGTATCAGTAGATCGCCGGCTCGGGCACCGGGGCGCCGTACTCGGTGCGCAGGAAGTCGAAGTCGCAGCCCTCGTCCGCCTGCTGGATGTGGCGGGAGAACATCACGCCGTAGCCGCGCTCGTAGCGGGGCGCCGGCGGGGTCCAGGCGGCGCGGCGGCGTTCCAGCTCCTCGTCCGACACTTCCATGCGGATCGCGCGCGCCTCGACGTCGATGCTGACGATGTCGCCGGTGCGCAGGAGCGCCAGCGGCCCGCCGACGAAGGATTCGGGCGCGACGTGGAGCACGCAGGCGCCGTAGCTGGTGCCGCTCATCCGCGCATCCGACAAGCGCAGCATGTCGCGGTGGCCCTCTTTCAGCAGCTTCTTCGGCATCGGCAGCATGCCCCATTCGGGCATCCCCGGCCCGCCCTGCGGCCCGGCATTGCGCAGGACCAGCACGTGGTCGGCGGTGACGTCGAGATTCTCGTCGTCGATCGCGCTCTTCAGCGACGGATAATCGTCGAAGACCAGCGCCGGGCCGGAATGCTTGAGGAAGCGCTGGTCCATCGCCGCCGGCTTGATGACGCAGCCGCTCGGCGCGAGGTTGCCCTTCAGCACCGCCAGCGAGCCCTGGCCGTAGACCGGGTTCGACAGCGGCCGGATCACGTCGGCGTTGTAGACCTTGGCGCCTTGGATCGCCTCGCCGAGGGTCTGTCCGCTCACCGTCAGGCAGTCGAGATGCAGGTGCTCGCGGATCTCGTTCATCAGCGCGCGGATGCCGCCGGCGTAGAAGAAATCCTCCATCAGGTAGGCGTTGCCGCTGGGGCGGACATTGCCGATCACCGGCACCTTGCGGCTGTAGCGCTCGAAATCGTCGAGGCCGATGGCGTGGCCGGCCCGGCGCGCCATGGCGATCAGGTGGATGATGGCGTTGGTCGAGCAGCCCATCGCCATCGCGACCGCGATGGCGTTCTCGTAGGCCTCGCGGGTCTGGATCCGCTGCGGCGTCAGGTCCTCCCACACCATGTCGACGATGCGCCGGCCGGATTCCGAGCACAGCCGGATATGGCCGGCATCCGCCGCCGGGATCGACGAGCCGCCGGGCAGCACCATGCCGACGGCCTCCGCGATCGCCGTCATGGTCGAGGCGGTGCCCATGGTCATGCAGGTGCCGTAGGAGCGGGCGATGCCGCCCTCGATCCCGAGCCAGTCCTGGTCGGTGATCTTGCCGGCGCGCAGCTCGTCCCAGTACTTCCAGCTGTCGGAGCCGGAGCCCAGCACCTTGCCCTGCCAGTTGCCGCGCAGCATCGGCCCCGCGGGAATGTAGATCGCCGGCAGGTTCATGCTGGTGGCGCCGAGCAGCAGGCCCGGCGTGGACTTGTCGCAGCCGCCCATCAGCACCGCGCCGTCGACCGGATGCGAGCGCAACAGCTCCTCGGTCTCCATCGCCAGCATGTTGCGGTAGAGCATGGTGGTCGGCTTGACGAAGCTCTCGGAGACCGAGATCGCCGGCAATTCGACCGGGAAGCCCCCCGCCATCAGGATGCCGCGCTTCACGTCGTCGACGCGGTGCTTGAAGTGGGCGTGGCAGGGCTGGAGATCGGACCAGGTGTTGAGGATCGCGATGACCGGCTTGCCGGTCCATTCCTCGGGCGCGTAGCCCATCTGCATCGCCCGCGAGCGGTGCCCGAAGGAGCGCAAATCCGCCGGCCCGAACCAGCGCGCCGAGCGCAACGACGCGGGTTCGCGGCGCACGACCTGCGGGCCGTCCGGAATGCTGCCTGCCTCGAGTTCGGGCGGGGTGAGCGGGTCGCGGGCCATGGTGGAAACTCCTCGTACAGGTCAGGGGCGGCGCGGCGCGTCAATTCCCCGGCAGGTCGTGTGCGACCGGAAGGTAGAAGTCGGTCCAGGCCTTCGGCATCGTCTTGATGGTGCCGATCCGGTGCAGGTGCCGGGCGATCGTCATGGTGCCTTGCGGCGCGGCGATGAAGTCGAGCATGTGGGGCAGCCGCAGCAGGGCGAGAAGCTCGTCGGCCGGCGTCTTGTCCCGGTTGACCTCGCGATAGATCTCGACCGCCGCGGGCGTGTCGGACCGGATGAAGGCGATCGCCTCCTGCGTCGCGGCCTTCAGGGCCTCGACCAAAGCCGGGTTGGCTTGCGCGAAGCGGGTGGTGGTGAAGAACTGCGCCTGAGCGAGCGGCCCACCGACCACGTCGGTGGAGGACAGGATGACCCGGGCACCCGGCACGGTCTTGAGCTCGATCTGGTCGTAGGGCGGGGCGGAGAAGTGCGTCCTCACCTCGTGCTGCGGGTTGGCGAGCGCCACCGCGCCGTCGGGCGGGCTCATCTGCACCGTATAGGGATCGAGCCGTGCCCAGTTCTCCGGCCCGAAGGCCTGGGCCGCCGCCATCTGCAGCACGACCGCGTGCGTCGAGACCCGTACGGTCGGCACCGCGATCTTGTCGCCCGGCCCGAAATCGGCCAGCCCCTTGATCCGGGGATCGCGGGTGACGAGGAGCAGCGGCTGGCCGGCGGTGCCGACGATGCCCTTCACCCCGCCGCGGGTGCGGTCCCACAGCAGCAGCAGGTTGCCGATGCCGCTGTTGACGATGTCGACCCCGCCGGCGAGGAGCGCGTCGGTCTGCGCACCGCCGCCGCCGAAATTGACCCAGTTCACCTTGAGGTCCGGCACCCCGAGCCGTGCCGCATGCGACTCGATCAGGCGGCGCTTCTCGATGACGTGGGTCACCATGTAGATCAGGCCGTAGGCTCGCGAGACCGAGATCTCGCTCTTGCCCTGCGCCCGCCCGAGGGCGGGGCTCAAGAGGGCGGCGGCGAGGCCCGCCGCGACGCTGCGTCTGGACGGTGTCGTGAGCGACGTCATGGGCGTGCCTCCCCCGCCTTCGTCAGTGCTGCAAGCCCCATTTCTGCACCGTCCGCCGCTCCAGCGTGCGGAAGATCAGGTTCTCGACCACGAGGCCGATGATGATGACGGTGAGGAGACCCGCGAAGACGGCCGGGATGTCGAGGAGGTTGCGGTTCTCGAAGATGAACCAGCCGAGGCCCCCGGCCCCCGACGACACGCCGAAGACCAGCTCCGCCGCGATGAGGGTGCGCCAGGCGAAGGCCCAGCCGATCTTGAGACCCGTCAGGATGCTCGGGAACGCCGCCGGGATCAGGATCTTGGTGACGTAGGGGATGCCTTTCAGGCCGTAATTGCGCCCGACCATCCGGAGCGTGTTCGAGACGCCGCGGAAGCCCGAATGAGTGTTGAGCGCCACCGCCCACAGCACCGAGTGGACCAGCACGAAGACCAGGCTGCCATTGCCGAGGCCGAACCAGATCAGCGCCAGCGGCAGGAGCGCGATCGCCGGCAGCGGGTTGAACATCGCCGTCATCGTCTCGAGGAAGTCGGTGCCGATGCGGGTCGAGATCGCCAGCATGGTGAGCGTGGCGGCGAGCAGGATGCCGGCGGCGTAGCCCATCAGCAGCACCTTGATCGACGAGAAGGCGCGGTTCGGGATCGTGCCGTCGAGGGTCTGCTGGTAGAGCGTCGTGACGGTGTCGGAGAAGGTCGGGAACAGCAGCGGGTTGTCGAGGAAGCGGGCGTAGATCTCCCAGATCAGCGCCAGCACGATGATGATCGCGGTCTTGCGGACGAAGCCGCTGTTCCACAGGATCTCGGCGGTGCCGAGCTGGCGCTCGACCGCGCCGTCGGCGGCGGGAGCCGCATCGCTCATGATGATGCGGGCCGGCATGGTGGCGCTCATGGTTGCCTCTCGCGCTCGACGCTCAATGGTGATGGGCGGGCTCGTCGGTGAACAGCAGGTCGTGGATCTGCTGCTCGAGCTGGCCGGCGCTGCCGTCCTGCGCCGAGACCTTGTCGACGTCGCGCACCTCGGCCTTGACCCGGCCCGGATGGGGCGAGAGCAGCAGGATGCGGTTGCCGATCTTGATCGCCTCGGCGATCGAGTGGGTGACGAAGAGCACCGTGAACTTCGTCTCCTCCCAGAGCTGGAGCAGCTCGTCCTGGCAGGTGCGCCGGGTCAGCGCGTCGAGGGCCGCGAAGGGCTCGTCCATCAGCAGGATGTCGGGCTCCATCGCCATGCCGCGGGCGATCGCCACGCGCTGCTTCATGCCGCCCGAGAGGGTGTGGGGGTAGCTGTCGATGGCCCGCGTCAGGCTGACCTTCTCGATATAGGCCTTCGCCCGCTCCTCCGCCTCGCGGCGGGGCATCTTGCGGGCGTTGAGGAGCGGGAACATCACGTTCTCCAGCACCGTCTTCCAGGGCAGGAGCTGGTCGAACTCCTGGAACACCATCATCCGGTCGGCGCCGGGCTCCTTGACCACCCGGTCCTTGATGCGGATCTCGCCCTCGCTCGGGTGCAGGTAGCCGCCCACCGCCTTGAGCAGGGTGGACTTGCCGCAGCCCGAGGGCCCGAGCAGCACGAAGCGGTCGGAGGTATCGACCTTGAAGCTGACGCGCTCGGTCGCGGTGACGAGCACGTTGGGCGTCTTGTAGCGCAAGGTGACGCCGCGGACGTCGAGGAGCGCGGTCATGATGGCGTGTCCCTTCTCGGCGAGGTCGCGTCAGCTGCCGCTCAGGTCGTGGGCGACCGGCAGGTAGTAATCGGTCCAGGCCTTCGGCTTGTTGCGCAGGGTGCCGATCCGGGAAAGATGCTCGGCGAAGCGCATCGTGCCCTGGGGCTGGAGGTTGAACTCCATCATGCCGGGCTCACCCAGGTAGCTCAGCAGGTCCTCGACGCTGGTCTTGTCGCCGGTCACCTCGCGGTAGATCTCGACCGCACGGCGGGTGTCCTGGCGGATGAAGGCTTGCGCCTCCTCCGACGCCGAGCGCACCGCCTGGATGATCTTCGGGTTGGCGTCAGCGAACTTGGTGGTGGTGAAGAACTGGCCTTGCGTCAGCGGTCCGCCGATGATGTCGGGCGAGCGGGCGACGATGTGGGCGCCCGGGACGTTGCGCAGCTCGACATACTGGAACGGCGGCGCGGCGAAGTGGGTCTTGATCTCGTGGGTGGGATTGGCGAGCGCGATCGCCGCGTCGGGATGGCCGAGCTGCACCGTGTTGGCGTCGAACCGGCCGGACTGGTCGGCGCCGTAAGCCTCGCCCGCCGCCATCTGCAGCAGGATCGCCTGCGTCGAGACCTTCACGGTCGGCACCGCGATCTTGTCGCCGGGGGCGATGTCCTTGATCGTCTTGATCTTCGGGTCGCGGCTGATCAGCAGCAGCGGCAGCGCCGAGGTGGCGACGATGCCCTTCACCCCGCCCCGCGTGCGGTCCCAGAGCAGCAGCAGGTTACCGGTGCCGGTATTGACGATGTCGACCCCGCCGGCGAGCAGCGCATCGGTCTGGCTGCCGCCGCCCGAGAAGGTGATCCACTTCGTCTTGACGCCGGCCAGCCCAAGCTTCTCGGCATGCTTCTCGATCAGCCCCTGCTTCTCGATGATATGGGTCGGCAGGTAGATGATGCCGGGCTGGCGCGTGATCGCGATCTCGCTCTTCTGCTGCGCGGAGGCCGGACCGGGTCCGGCCAGGAGCGCGCTGGCAGCGAGAAGGCCCGCCGCGAAGGCGCGGCGCGCGGGCGAGTGGATCATGAGCGTTCTCCCGGAGCCGCGTCGGAGCGGCACGTGCCGGCTCGTTATCGAGCGCCGGTCTGGTCTCCTCACTAAAATGGTAATGCATTAGTATGTCAACCCAGAACGGGCCGTGCTAGGCTGCCCGCGGCACCGCCCCGGCGGGGCCGCGTCGTTGCCAGAGTTTGATCGCCGAGTTCGACCGCCATGAACGCCGTCTTCGCCGGTGCGCAGCGTCTGCGCGACCGCTCGCGCCACGCCGCCCCGCAGGTCTTCGACCTGATCCGGGAAAAGATCGTCTCGCTCGATCTCGCGCCCGGCACGGTGCTGTCGCGTCCCGAATTGCAGGCGAGCTTCGGCTTGAGCGCCACCCCGATCCGCGACGCGCTGCTCCGCCTCCAGGAGGAAGGTCTGGTCGACATCTTCCCGCAATCGGCGACCGTGGTGAGCCGCATCGACCTCACGGCCGCCCGCCAGGCGCAGTTCCTGCGCCGCGCCGTCGAGCAGGAGGTGGTGCGCACCCTGGCGCTCTCGCCCGACCGGGCCCTGATCGCGCGGCTCCAGGCCTTCGTGACCGAGCAGGGGATCTTCGCCGAGCAGGGCGACCTCGCCCGCCTCTCGGCCAGCGACGAGGCCTTCCACCGCGCCCTGTGCGAGGCGGCGGACGTGCCCGACCTCTGGGACCTGATCCGCCGTCGCAGCGGCCATATCGACCGCCTGCGCCGCCTGCACCTGCCGGTGGAGGGCAAGGCGCAGCAGATCGTGGCCGATCACCGGAGGATCGTGGCGGCGCTGGCCGAGGGCACGGCGGAGGCGGCACAGGAGGCCCTGCGCGATCACCTCTCGAAGTCGATCGCGCTCGGAGACGAGATCCGGGCGCAGTGGCCAGCGTATTTCGCGTGACTCGCGTGCTCAGAAGAACGTCGCCGGGCTGACGCCGAAGCGCTCCGACAGGCGGGCGATCTGGTTCCTGTTAAGCTCGCGCTTGCCGCTCAGCAGCTCCGAGACGACGCCCTGACTGCCAATATCGGGCAGGTCGCCCTGCTTGAGGCCGTGCTGCTCCATCAGCAGGCGTATCACCTCGGCCGGCTGTGCATCGGACCGGCGGAACTCGACTTTCTCGTAGTCGGCGATGAACTCGCCCAGGAGGCCGAGGAGCGGGCCTAGGGGATGTGCTTCGTCACCCGCACCGGCGTCGACGAGGCCGTTCATCGCGGCAATCGCCGTCTCGTACTGCGCTTCGTCGCCGATCGGATGCAGCGGGATTCGCTGGGTGATGACCTCGAAATGGTGGGTGAGCGTGGCGACGTCGTCGCGGCTCAACGTCAGGCATCCCATGCATCGTACTCCTTATGCGTGAACACATGCCGCACGAATAATTTTTGTGTGTTGAGATGGATCGACGCAATGATCCTGTACTTATTATCGCCGATGTCAAATATGTAATATGCCCCTACGCGATCAGTGGCGTTGAACACCGCTTTCAAGTCTGCATAATTAGAAAATGCATTCGCCTCGATGATCTTGCGCCATGCCTGGAGTGGCTTTGCAGCTGCCGGATGGATCGCCGCAAAATCCGGAAGGCTCCTGTTCGAGATGACACGCATTGTGCCAGCGACCACCGGTTCGGAGACTTTGCGAACGCGGATCGGCTACTCCGTCTCGCACCGTCGCGCTGGGGAGAGCAAGCCGAGCCGCCACCTCGCAAATATCTCATTTTGAGATTTTGTTAAACCTACCCCCGCCCTACCACCGTCCGGATCGCGAAGCTCGACTGGATCCGCGCCACCCCCGGCAGGCGCGACAGCACCTCCTTGTGCAGGCGCTCGTAATCGCCCGCATCCGACACCTCGATCCGCATCAGGTAATCGGACAGGCCGGTCATCAGGTAGCAGTCGCGCACCTCCGGGCAGCGGCGCACCGCCGCCTCGAAGCGGTTGAGCGATTCCTCCGTCTGCCGCTCCAGGGTGATCTGGGTCAGCACCACCATGTGATGCTCGCGCTCGTCAGCCTCGATCAGGGCGGTGTAGCCGCGGATGGTCCCGTTCGCTTCCAGCAGGCGCAGCCGGCGCAGGCAGGCCGAGGGCGACAGGCCGACCCTGGCGGCGAGATCCGCGTTGCTGATGCGCCCGTCGTCGCGCAGGACGCGCAGGATGCGCGCGTCGATCTCGTCCCGCCCGGCCACTGCGCAATCTCCTGTCGTTCCGTCGCAGATTAGTGCGTGTCGTATCATAGTCTCGCACGTCCTGCGCCGATCCGGCGGGAAATTCGGCGATCCTTGCGCGACACTAAGGGCCTCGATCGGGCGCCGGGTCGGGCATCAGGAGAGGGGCGCGACGAGAAGGTTTTGCGGCGATGCGCGTTCTGATCCTCGGCGGCGGCGTGGTCGGCGTCACCTCGGCCTATTACCTCGCGAAGGCCGGCCACGAGGTCACGGTGCTGGACCGCCAGCCGGGTGCCGGCCTCGAGACCAGCTTCGCCAATGCCGGCCAGGTCTCGCCCGGCTACTCGGCGCCCTGGGCCGCCCCCGGCATCCCCGTCAAGGCGATGAAGTGGCTGATGATGCGCCACCGGCCGCTGGTGCTGTGGCCGAGCCTGGAGCCCAAGCTCTACGGCTGGCTCGCCCGGATGCTGGCGAACTGCACCGAGGACGCCTATCGCCGCAACAAGGGCCGGATGGTGCGGCTCGCCGAGTACAGCCGCGACGTGCTGCGCGACCTGCGCCTTGAGACCGGCATCACCTACGATCACCGCGAGAAGGGCACGCTCCAGCTCTTCCGCACCCAGAAGCAGCTGGACCATGTCGGCGACGATACCGGCGTGCTCGACGAGTACGGCGTGCCCTACGAGGTGCTGGACCCGGCGGGCTGCATCGCGGCCGAGCCGGCGCTCGCCCGGGTCGCCGGCACCTTCGTGGGCGGCCTGCGCCTGCCGGGCGACGAGACCGGCGACGCGCATCTCTTCACGCAGCGTCTAGCGGCGATCTGCGAGCGCATGGGCGTGACGATCCGGTATGGCGCGACCATCACCTCCTTACGCCAGGAAGGCGGCCGGATTGCGGGTGTGGGCCTCGCCGGTGGCGAGGTGCTGACGGCGGACGCCTACGTCGCCGCGATGGGCAGCTACACCCCGGCGATGGTGAAGCCGCTCGGCATCGAGCTGCCGGTCTATCCGGTGAAGGGCTACTCCCTGACCCTGCCGATCACGAAGGCGGAGGCCGCCCCGGTCTCGACCGTGATGGACGAGACCTTCAAGGTGGCGATCACCCGGCTCGGCGACCGCATCCGGGTCGGCGGCACGGCGGAGCTCGCCGGCTTCAGCCAAGCCTTGCGCGGCCCGCGCCGGGCGACGCTGGAGCGCTCGGTCCTCGACCTCTTCCCGGAGGGCGGCGACGTCGCGCAAGCCAAGTTCTGGACGGGCCTGCGCCCGATGACCCCGGACGGCACCCCGATCGTCGGCGCGACCGCCTATCCCAACCTCTACACCAATACTGGCCACGGCACGCTCGGCTGGACCATGGCCTGCGGCTCGGGCCGGCTGCTGGCCGACCTGATCGGCGGCCGGGCGCCGGAGATCGCGCATCAGGATCTCGCCGAGGCGCGCTACGCCAAGGCGGCGTGAGGGCGTCTTCGCCTCTCGCTGACAGTCACTGACACCCCTCCGATCATTCCGGGGCCGCGCGAGCGGAGCCCGGGATGACCCTGTGAGGCGGGAGAGCGCGTGCGGGGTCTGCCCTCGACATTGCCGCTCCCGCCCTAAATCCTCGCTCCGAGCGGGGAAACGGCGCATGACGTGGGTCGCGGGCGTGGACGGGTGCCCGGGCGGCTGGGTCGCGGTCTTCGCCCCGCGCGACGGCGCCTCCGACACCATCCGCGCCCGGGTGCTGCCGAGCCTCGCGGCGATCTGCGACGCGCCGGAGGCCCCCGCAATCGTGGCGGTCGACATCCCGATCGGCCTGCCGGACCGGGTCGGTCCCGGCGGGCGGGCGGCGGAGGTGCTGGTCCGCGCCCTCCTCGGGAAGCGGCGCGCCTCGGTCTTCCCGACCTCGGCCCGCAGCGTGGTCTACGCGGCGGATTACACGGCGGCCATCGCGCTGTCGCGCCGGCCCGAGACCCAGCCCTTCGCCCCGTCCCCACCCGCCAACGCGATCTTTCCGCGCATTCGCGAGGCGGACGGCCTGCTGCGGGCGCGGCCCGACCTGCAGGCCCGGGTCTACGAGGTGCATCCGGAACTCGCCTTCCTGTGCCTCAATGGCGGCGCAGCCCTGCCCGAGCCGAAGCGCAAGCCCGCCGGCGCGGCCCTGCGGCGCGCTCTTCTGGCGAAAGCCGGGCTGCCGGCCGACCTCGCGACCCCGCGCGGCGCCAAGCCCGACGACCTCCTCGATGCGCTGGCGGCGCTCACTGTCGCGCGGGCCATCGCCAACGGGCGCGGGGTGCCCTATCCCGATCCGCCGGAGCGCGACGCCCACGGCCTGCCGGCCGCGATCTGGACGCTTCCCTACAGCGAGGCACCCGCATGACCGAAGCTCCCACTGATCTTGCGACCCGCGACATCGCCCGCGCCCTGGTGCTCGACCCGAAGGGCCGGCTCCTGCTGATCGCCTACGAGGCCTCGCGCGACGTCGATCCGAGCCGGCCGGGGGATCGGACCTTCTGGTTCATGCCCGGCGGCGGCATCGAGCCCGGCGAGACGCCCGAGGAAGCCTGCCGGCGCGAACTGGAGGAGGAGATCGGCGTCAGGGATGCGCCGCTCGGGCCCCAGGTCGCCCGCTGCGACGGGCCGTTCACGCTGTTCAACAAGCCGCGCTTCGCCCGCGAGCGCTACTTCGTGGTGCGGCTGCCCGACGATCGGGTGGACACCAGCCGCCTCGCCGAGACCGAGGACAACCCGGTCTACGGCACCCGCTGGTGGCCGCTCGACGAACTCGCCACGACCCATGAGCGGGTCGAGCCGCAAGGTCTCGTCGATGTGGCGAAGCGCCTCGTCGCCGGCGAGACGCCGGAGGCGGTGACGTTGTCCTGGGGCCCGGGCGCGGCTTAAAGCCTGCCGGAGACCTTTGACCCAAGGAGCGCGAACCCATGGCCGACGCGACCCCCTTTCCCCCGTCGCTGACGGAAGGCTACCGCGCCTTCCTCGACGACCGGTTCGTGCGCGAGCAGGACCGCTATGCCAGCCTCGCCGAGGGGCAGAATCCCGAGATCCTGATCATCAGCTGCTGCGACAGCCGGGTCTCGCCGGAGGTGATCTTCGACGCGCGGCCGGGCGAATTGTTCGTGGTGCGCAACGTCGCCAACCTGGTCCCGCCCTTCGAGACCGGCGGCGAGTATCACGGCACCTCGGCGGCGCTCGAATTCGCCGTGCAGGCGCTCAAGGTGAAGCACATCGTGGTGCTGGGCCATGCCCGCTGCGGCGGCGTGCGCGCCTTCGCGGACGATGCGGCGCCGCTCTCGCCGGGCGACTTCATCGGCCGCTGGGTCTCGCTGATCCGCCCGGCGGCGGAAGCGCTCGGCGACGAGCCGCGCGGGCCCGACTACCTGGAGCAGCTCGAATACGCCACGGTGACGAACAGCCTGCGCAACCTGATGACGTTCCCCTGCGTGCGCATCCTGGTGGAGCGCGGCAAGCTCCAGCTCCACGGCGCGCATTTCGGCATCGCCACCGGGCAATTGCGGATCCGCGACCCCGAGACGGGCGAGTTCCGCCTGGCCGAGCCCGACCGGGCGGCCGGCGCGACGAAGCTGATCCGCTGCCAGGACGAGGCGGGCAGCGGGGGTTGAGCGCGGGTCGGCCGCGACATCGATCGGTCAAGCACGTCCCCCTCTCCCGTGTGGGAGAGGGGTTAGGGGATCGAAGATCCCGCGTGAGGGCGCGCTTCAGTGTAACGCGCAGCATGTCGTGCTGGCGGCCCGGCGGTGACGTTCTATTCTGAATCGTCGCCACCCTGCGCGATCTCCGATCGCCCCTATCCCTCTCCCACACGGGAGAGGGGATCCCGCGACTTCCTAGTCGTGGTGTCACTCACAGAAATACCTACTCCTCATGCCCGAGCCGCGCCGCCAGCGCCGGCGCCAGCCCGGTGCTCGGCTTCGGGTCCGGCCTCCGGAAGGTCCCGGTCGTCGCCTTGCGGGGGCGCTGCGCCGCCACGGCCTCGGCGAGCTTGACCGCCGCCACCACCTGATCGACCACCGGCACGGCTAAGCGGTCGCGCACCCGGGCGCCGAGGCCCGTCAGGGGGGCGCCGGCGAAGATCAGCACGTCGGCGCCGTCCTCCTCGACCGCCGCATGGGCGAGGTCGATCAGCTGGGCCTCCTTCTCCTCCTGGACGCCGGACAGGGTGGAGAAGCGACCCTCCAGCGCCCGCACCCCGGCGCAACGCGGCTGGAGGCCGTGGGCGGCGACGCATTCCTCGTACCAGGGCACCAGGGCGCGGGCGAAGGTGACGAGGCCGAAGCGCCGGCCGAGCAGGCAGGCGGAGAGCATCGCGGCTTCCGCAAGGCCGATCACCGGATAGTCGAACAATTCGCGGGCGCCGAAGAGGCCCGGATCGCCGAAGGCCGCGAGGATCGCGGCATCGACCGGCGGCGCCTCGGCCAGCATCTCGAGGGCGAGGGCGCCGCCGATCTGCGCCTCGGCCCGCGTCGCGATGTAGGGTACGCCGCGGGGCGCCGTCATGGTGAGGATCTCGGTGCCGGGTGCGGCGACCGCGGCGCCGGTGGCGCGCATCAGCTCGGTCACGTCGCGGCTGGTATTGGGGTTGAGGAGCAGCAGGCGCATCGGCGGTCTCTTGTCGGCGGTCATTCTGGGGTCAGGCGGCGTCGGGCCGGGTCAGGCCGGCCAGCAGGGCCGTGCCGGTATGGCCGACATGGTCGGCGAGGAGGCGGCCGGCGCCCGCGGCGTCGCGGGCCTCGAGCGCAGCGAGGATCGCCCGGTGCTCGGCGACCGACTCGTCCCAGCGCGACCGGCTGTCGAGGGCGCGGCGGCGGGCGATCTCGGCCCGGGCGTGCAGCGCCTCGTGCGCTTCCCGCAAGGGGGCGTTGCGGGCGGAAGCCACGATCAGGGCGTGGATCTGCTGGTTGAGGGCGAAGTAGGGGCCGAGATCCCCGGCGGCGTGGTGCGCCTCCATCTCGGACTGGTAGCGGCGCAGCCGTTCCAGCTCCGTCGGGGTGATGCGTGAGGACGCCAGCTCCGCCGCTGCCCGCTCGATGGCGGCGATCGCCTCGAACAGTTCGGTCACGGCGTCCGGTCGCAGCTCCGCCACCCGGGGCGAACGGTTGGGGCGCAGCTCCACCAGACCCTCGACGGCGAGCAGCTTCAGCGCCTCGCGCAACGGCGTGCGGGAGATGCCAAGCGCCGCCGACAGCTCGGTCTCGACCAGAGCGGCGCCGGCCGGCAGCGTGCCGTCGACGATCAGCCCGCGCAGGCGCTCCGCCGCCTGATCGTGCAGGCCGCGCCGGGGCCCGAGGCCGGCGGAGTCCAGCAGCACGGGCTTGCGCGGGCGCCCGCGCGGGCGCCGGACCGGGTCCATCGTGTCCTCTCCATCGTCACGGCCGCTCGCGGCGCCGGTCCGGACCATAGCCGCTCCGACCGGCGGCGGGCGCATCAATTCCAGGCAATTCTGCTGCCTACCTCGGCATTTGGCATCAATTGCATGCAGAGCACGAAAAATGCGTTGCGCCGGGCCCTAGCCCGTCCCACCCTGGTCTCGTGGCGGTGGCGAGCAGCCCCGCCAGCCCCTTCGAGACGTCCGGACAAGCCCGATCGGGCTCCCGGACGGCGCGCCCCTCACGAGCGAGGTCACCGACCATGCGCCGCCACCTCGGCCCCCTGCTGGCCGCCGCCCTCTGGTCCTTCTCGTCCGGGTCCCTCTCGCCCGCTTCGGCGCAGGAGGCACCGGTGAAGGTCGGCTATGCGAAATGCGCCCATTGCCTGCCGGTCGCCCTGCTGCCGGGCTTCGCCAAAGGGGCGACGATCGACGCCACCGGCTTCAATTCCGGCAACGACGTGCTGACGGCGCTGATCGCCAAGAGCCTCGACGTGGCGCAGGTCACCTATCTCCACTACGTCACCGCCCTCGACAAAGGCTTCGACATCGTGGCGGTGGCCGGCGAGGTGAATGGCGGCTCGGAGTGCCTGTCGTCCAAGGCGCTGAACCTGAAGGCCGACGACTGGGCCGGGTTCAAGGCCGCCATCGAGAAGGCGAAGGCGGCGGGCACGCCGCTCAAGGTCGCGGCCTCCCGCGGCAACGCGCAGGACATCCACATGCGCGGCGCCTTCCTCAAGCAGGGCATCAACCCGAACAAGGACGTGCAGTTCGTCAACATCCCGAACCCGTCCGACCACCTAGCGGCGATGCAGCGGGGCGAGATCGACATGGTCTGCTCGGTCGAGCCCTTCGCCTCGCAGATCCGCATGGCGGGCGCCGCCGCGCATTTCGTGCTGCCCTACGACCAGGCCGCCGGCAACCTCACCAACCTCATCGTCACCCGCTCGGACGTGATCGCCCGGAACCGCGCCGCCGTGCAGGCGGTGGTCGATGCCGACGTGGCGCTGGTGGACAAGCTGAAGGCCGACAAGGGCGTCTGGGTCGACGTCATCAACCAGAAGACCGGCCTGTCGAAGGAGGTCGCCGCCGCGGCGATCACCAACGCCGAGCCGGATTACCGGATGCACCGCGCCAAGACCCTGGCGATCGCCGCGATGATGCGGGACCTCAAGTATATCAGCCGCGACGTCTCGGCCGACGTGGAGAAGCACATGGACTTCTCGTTCCTGGAGACCGCCACCAAGAAGACCCGCGATGGCCTCGGTTACTGAGACCGCGCCGCTCACCCCCGCGACGGCGGCTCCCGCCCGCCGGCTCCCCCGGCGCCTCGTCGCCTTCGTCGAGCGGGCGGCCCTGCCGCTCCTCCTCGTCGCCGGCTGGGAGGCCTTCGCCCGCTCCGGCGCCCTGCCGGCGGCCCTGCTGCCGGCCCCGACCGCCGTGCTGCACGCCCTCGGGGACTGGCTGCTCGGCCTCGACGAGAGCACCCAGACCTATTCCGGCCATTGGGTGCCCGACGCGCTGGCGAGCCTGACCCGGGTCGCCGCCGGCTACGCCATCGCGGCCGTCTCGGCCATTCTCCTCGGAATCGCCATCGGCTGGTGGCGGCTGGTGGAACGCACCGTCGAGCCGACCCTGCAGATGCTGCGGCCGATCCCGCCGGTCTCGTGGATCCCGCTCGCCATCATCTGGTTCGGCATCGCCGACAAGCCGGCGATCTTCCTGGTCTTCCTCGGGGCGTTCTTCCCCGTGCTGATGAACACCATCCACGGCGTGCGCGGGGTCGACCGCAACCTGATCCGGGCCGGCGCGATGATGGGCGCCTCCGAGCGCCAGCTCCTCACCGACATCGTGCTGCCGGCCGCCCTGCCGTCGATCTTCTCCGGGCTCCGCATCGCGATCGGCTCGGCCTGGATGCTGACGGTGACCGCCGAGATGGTCGCGGTGAAGAGCGGCCTCGGCTACGTGCTGTGGGATTCCTACTACTTCCTGCGCTACGACATCGTGCTCGCCGCGATGATCTCGATCGGCCTGCTCGGGTATCTGTCCGATCTCGGCCTCAAGGCGCTGATGGCGTCGGTGCTGCACTGGCAGAAGGGAACGACGGTGCAGGGGCGGTGATCCGCCCCTCCCCCTCCCCCGGATTCCCTTCCCCCGGATCTCCTTGCCCCGGATCTCCTTGCCCCGGATCTCCTTGCCCCGGATCTCCTTGCCCCGGATCTCCTTGCCCCGGATCTCCTTGCCCGCGGAAAATCCCATGAGCGCGATCGACCTCGCCGACGTCCAGAAAGTGTTTCGCGACCGCGACGGGCGCGACCTCGTGGCGGTCGACCGCACCCGGGCCACGATCGAGGCGGGCGAGTTCGTCTGCCTGCTCGGCCCCTCGGGCTGCGGCAAGTCCACCCTGCTCAACATGATCGCGGGCTTCGAGGCCCCGAGTGCCGGCGAGGTCCGGGTGGCGGGAAGGCGGGTCGAGCGGCCCGGGGCCGATCGCGGCGTGGTGTTCCAGCAGCCGACGCTGATGCCCTGGCTGACCGTGATCGACAACGTCGCCTTCCACCTCAAGCTCATGGGCGTGGCGAAACGTGAGCGGCACGAGCGGGCCAAGACCTATATCGACCTCGTCGGCCTCACCGGCTTCGAGCGGCACTACCCGGCGGAGCTGTCGGGCGGCATGAGCCAGCGGGTCGGCATCGCCCGGGCGCTGCTGATGAACCCGGCGGTGATCCTGATGGACGAGCCCTTCGCGGCGCTCGACGCCCAGACCAAGATCGAGATGCAGGAGGAGCTGGTCACGATCTGGCAGCGGGTCGGCGCCACGGTGGTGTTCGTCACCCACTCGGTCGACGAGGCCTTGGTGCTCGGCAACCGCATCGCCGTGATGAGCCGTCGTCCGGGCCGCATCCGCGAGTTCATCCCCTTCGATCTGGCCAGGCCGCGGGACGTGACGAGCCCGGACTTCAACGACATGAAGCGCCGGATCCTCGGGCTGATCCGCGAGGAATCGAGCCGGAAGGTCGCGGCGTGATGACCCGGCTCGGGATGCTGACCCCGTCGTCGAACACCCGGCTCGAGCCGGCGACGGCCGACCTGCTGCACGACGTGCCGGAGATCACCGCGCATTTCTCGCGCTTCCGCGTCACCGAGATCACCCTCTCGGCGGCGGGGCTCGGGCAGTTCGACGAGGCGCCGATCCTGAACGCGGCCGCGCTCCTCGCCGACGCCAAGGTGGACGCGATCGCCTGGAACGGCACCTCGGCGGCCTGGCTGGGTTTCGCCCGCGACGAGGCCCTGTGCGCCCGGATCACCGAGACCACCGGCATCCCGGCGGCGACCGCGGTGCTGGGCTTTCGCGAGGCCTTCACCCGCGCAGGGATCCGGCGCGTGGGCCTCGTCACGCCCTATACGGGCGACGTCCAGGCGAAGATCCAGGCGAATTGGGCCGCGGCCGGGTTCGACTGTGGCGCCGAGCGCCATTGCGGGCTGTCCGACAACTTCTCCTTCGCGGAGGTGAAGGAGGAAGAGGTCGCCGCCATGGCCCGGGCGGTCGCCGCGGAGGGCGCGGAGGCGGTGGCGATCGTCTGCACCAACATGGCGGGGGCGGCGATGGCCGTGGACCTCGAGGCCGAGCTCGGCATCCCGGTCTTCGATTCGATCGCCGTCACCCTGTGGGCGTCCTTGCGCGCCGCCGGCACCGATCCCGGCCGGATCGCCGGCCGGGGCGGGTTGTTCAAACTCTGAAGACTATCGGTCGGCCTTGCCGCCGCCGAGGGTCAGTTCGAGGTAGCGGCGCGTCGTCGGGCGCACGAGATCGGCCATCGTCTGGGCCATCGCCAGCTCCTCCTTCAGCGACATCTCGAAGGCCGGCAGCCGGGCACCCTGGCCGGCGGCCTCGGCTAGCGTGATCAACGCGTCGTAGGCTGCCGCCTCGTAATTCTCGAAGGCGCGGTTGGCGAAGGCGTTCTTCAGGATTTCGTCCTGGGCCGGGCTATGGGCGAGCGCCGCCATGTTGCCCATGAAGCCGAGCACGCCCTCCTTGAGGGCCGACGGGCTCTCGGACATCGCCGCCAGGGCCTCGTCGAGCCGGTCGCGCTGGCCGTGCGTCTCGGTGATGTGGCGGCGCAGGGCCGCCTCCATGTCGGGGTAGCGCTCCAGACGCTCGACCTGTCGCTCCATGATCTGGAGCGCCTGCAATTCGAGCGCGTGGGTGTTCTTCAGCGCGGTCACGTACAGCGAACGGGCGTCCTCGGCCATCGGGGGCTCCTTCCTGGCGTGGTGGGCAAGTGTCTGAGCAGGTGTCGGGGGCAGAGATGTGCTGCCCGGGCCAACGCCGCCCGCCACCACCGGTTCGCCTGAAATACTTATACTGTGACAAAGTATCCGAGGCGGCCGGGTCGCGTAGGAACGCCCGGTGCGGCCCGGCGATGTCCGCCCTCTCCGGCGACGACGCCCCTCGCCAGACCGTCCATGGCGATTGCCATGACCGCGTCACCCCCTCCCGTGCCGCCGGCCAGCCGCTCCGACAGGGGCACGGCAGCGCCGAGCGCGCGCCGACCGAGAACGGACAGAAGGGCTCCGGCCGGACCAAGGACCCGGACAAGGTTGGCCAGGCCGGCAACGGGAAGGTCAACACCAGCAATCAGGGCTATCAGCATGACCGGTGATCCGAAGGATCGTCGCGTTCCCGAAACTAGAGCCTCAAGGAGAGAGCAGCGAGGATCGGAAACCCCATGAGCACCTCGGACAAGGCCGACGCCGCCAACCGCCGTCACGGCGGCCCTGGCAGCCGCCGCCGGCGTCCCGACCGGCCCGACCCGACCGCCCATGCCGGTCCGAACCCGGGCGCGGCCACCATCGAACAGCCGCTCCCAGGTCTCGGGCGGCGGCGAGCACGACCGGCACCACACCCATGACCCGGACCGCAAGGGGCCTACGCCGCGCTCGCATTGAGGCCCAGGGGCGCCACGCCCCGCTCCCGGACACACTTTCCGTTAAGAGTGTTTCCCGTGAAACGGCAGGACGGGCGCCCCGATCCCGTCACGGCCTCAGCGCGATATCGCCAAGGTTGGGTCTCACATGGGCACCCTGACGAATTGCGCGCAGGGAGCCCGCTCATGTCTTACCCCGCCCTTCTTCAGCCCGGCCTCACCCGCCGCGCCGCGCTGATCGGTGCGGCGCTCGCCGCCTGCGCCGGTCGGAGCGCGTCGGCGGCAGAGGATGCGGCGGCCCGGCTGGCGCAGCTGGAGCGGCGCGACGGCGGCATGCTCGGCGTCGAGGTGCGCGACACCGCCACCGGCCGCCGCTTCGGTCACCGGGCCGACGAGCGCTTCCCGCTATGCAGCACCTTCAAGGCGGTCGCCGCCGCCGCGGTGCTGGCCCGCGCCGACGAAGGCCAGGACGACCTGAACCGCCGGATCACCTACGGCAGCGACGCCGTCCTCAGCTATGCCCCGGTCACGGGCAAGCATGTCGAGACCGGCATGACCCTCGCCGAGCTCTGCGCCGCCGCCGTGGTGTGGAGCGACAACACCGCCGCCAACCTGATGCTCGACACGCTCGGCGGCCCGGCGGGGATCACCGCCTTCGCGCGCGCCCACGGCGACATGGTCACCCGCCTCGACCGCACCGAGCCGACGCTCAACACCGCGATCCCCGGCGACGTCCGCGACACCACCAGCCCGGCGGCGATGGTCGGCCTCCTGGACAACATCCTCCTCGGCCGGGCCCTGTCGGCGAGATCGCGCGCCCGGCTGATCGGCTGGATGCAGGACAGCCCGACCGGCCTGAAGCGCGTGCGTGCCGGCCTGCCGGAGGGATGGCGGACCGCGGACAAGACCGGCACCGGCGACAACGGCACCGCCAACGTGGTGGCGCTGATTCACCGGCCGGACGGTGCGCCGATCCTCGCGGCGGTGTATCTCACCGGATCACCGGCCGAGCCCGCCGCGCGCGACGCCCTGCATGCCGAGATCGGCCGGCTGATCGCCCGGAGCCTGCCGGGCGCCTGACCGCCCCGAGACATCCGCCTCAAACCCCATGTCGAAGACGACCCGCGCCACTCAAGCCCTCACCCGCGCCGGCATCCCGCACAGTGTCCACGCCTACGAGTATGACCCGGAGGCGACCCGCATCGGCCTCCAGGCGGCGGAGGCGATCGGTGTGCCGCCGGACGAGGTGTTCAAGACCCTGATGGCCGCGGTGGACGGCAAGCCGGTCTGCGTGCTGGTGCCCTCCGATCGGGAGGTGTCGCTGAAGAAGCTCGCCGCCGCCTTCAAGGGCAAGGCCGCCGCGATGATGCGCCCGGCCGATGCCGAGCGGCTGACCGGCTACCATGTCGGCGGCATCAGTCCGCTGGGGCAGAAGCGGGCGGTGCCGACCCTGGTCGACGCGTCCGCCCTCGCCCACCCGGAGATTTTCGTGAATGGCGGCCAGCGCGGGCTGCAGCTGCGCGTGAAGCCCGACGACCTCGTGCGCGTGCTCCAGGCCCGGACCGAGGCCGTGACCTGACGGAAACGTCGCGTTAACCACGATCCGCCAAGGCTCTGCACCGGAGCCAGATGTGGGGGCGGTCGGATGCGGTACGGCGTGGGGCTGGTTGCGGGCCTGATCGCCCTCGGCCTCGCAGGGCCGGCGGGAGCGGCCGACATGCCGGAGCCCGGCTATTGGCCGCAGCCGCGGCCTGCCCCGGTCCTTCCTCCAGCCCTGCGCTACTTCCCCCGAGGCGACAGCGACGCCTCGCAGGCCACACGGGCAGGTCCCGCCTGCCCGCCGGGCCAGGGCTTCGTGCCCACCAATGCGCTCGGCGATCCGACCTATGTCGGCTCGCCCTTCGGCATCGGCAAGCCGAGCTATTACGGCTTCCCGCCCCCGCGCGGCGTCGACGATCCGTATGGGCGCCGGCTGGTCCGGGGATGTTACTAGAGGCCAGGCTCGAACCAGCGCGCTCGGGCCGCGCTCCGCGGCCGATCGATTCAGCCTTGCCGCCCCGGCCCCGACGGATAAACCAGCCTGACCGCCGCTGGATTGCCGCCCATGCCCCGCATCGCCTGCCTTCACACGATCGACAGCAATGCGGCCGTCTTCGACGAGGCCTTGCGGGCGACCGGACTGACCGGCGTCAGCCTGCGCCACACCGTGCGCGCCGACCTGCTCGCCGCCGCCGAGCGCGCGGGGCGGCTCACGCCCGAGATCGCGGCCGAGACCGTCGCGGTCCTGCGCGGCCTGTGCGCCGAGGCCGATGCGGTCCTGCTGACCTGCTCGACCCTGGGACCGGCCGCGGAGCAGGCAGCCCCCGACGCTCCGGTTCCGGTCCTACGGGTCGATGCGGCGCTCGCCGCCGAGGCGGTCAAGGAGGGTGGCCGAGTGGTGGTGCTCTGCGCCGTCGCGACGACGGTCGAGCCGACCCGGCGCCTCTTCGAGGCGGCCGCGCGGGCCACGGGCGCGGAGGTGAGCGTGCAGGTGGTCCCGGGGGCCTGGGAGGCGTTCAAGGCGGGCGACCCGGACCGCTACCGGACGCTGGTCGCCCGCGCCGCCGGCGCCGCGCGGGAAGACGGAGCGACGCAGGTCGCCCTGGCGCAGGCCTCGATGGCCGGTGCGGCCGCCCTGCTTCCCGAGGACATCCGCCCCCTTACCAGCCCGACTGTCGGCCTCGCGGCGGCGGCGACCGCGTCCCGCGCCGGATAGGACGGGCAGGCCTCGCCCTAGTCCACGCGATCGGCCATGCGCGCCCGCGTGCCCTCGTCCAGCACGGCCCGAATCGCCGCCGTCAGCGGGTGGCGGGCGGTGTGCTTGGCGCCGTAGACGAGGTTGAAGGCGTAGTCGAAGCCCGGCGGGTTGCGGCCCTGGTTGTGCTGGAGGATCGTCTCCAGCTTGTCGAAGCCCTTGGCAAGGATCGCTTCCGGCGAGGTGCCGGCCTCGTATTCCTCCCACAAGCTCAGGATCTCGTCCCGGCGCGTCGGGGGCAGCGGCGCGGTGAGGGCCTGGAGATCGCGCCGCTCCTGCGCGGTCTTGTCCGCCGCGCGGGGATCGGTCGCCGGAATGTCGCCGCCGACCGCCTCGCCGAGGTCATGGACGAGGCACATCTTGAACAGCTTGAGCGCGTCGATCCCCTCGACGCCGTCCGCCAGCACCATCACCATCAGGCAGAGCCGCCAGGTATGCTCGGCCGTGCTCTCCTGCCGGCCGGAGGCGGCGTAGCCACTCCGCAGGGTGCTCTTGAGGGCTTCGGCGCGCTGCAGGAAATCGAGCGTGCCGGCGAGATCGTCCGGGGTCACGAGTGGGATGGCTCCTCGCTCAACGCCGCGTCGACCGCCGCGAGGACGAGCGCGACGTCGTCCGACCTGGGATCGGCCGCGAGGTCGCCGTGCACGATGCGGTTCCGCAGCGCAATCAGGGATCTCAAGGCACGCTCCGTCTCCGGCTCGATCACCCCCTTCGTGGCCAGGGCTTGCACGACGGTACCGGGTGAATGGTCACCGTCGGCGTCCTCGCTATACGCCCGCAACGCCGCCTCCAGCAGGGACCAGGCCATGATGAAGGCGGGCTGACGGTGGCCCGCAGCGGAGAGCGCCTGGATCTCCGCGGCGTGTGCGCGGATCCTCGCTGGATCGGCCCGGGGGACCGTGATCGCCCGGAGCGGGTCGCTCGCCACGAAGGCGACGTGGAGACGCCAGTCGGGGTGACCGTCGAACAGCCGGCGGATGGCCGGCAGCGGCGGCTCGGACGGGCCCGGCCCTCGCCTCACATCGATGGCGACGTTCTGTCCGTGCGTCCGGGCCACGGCATCGGACCGATAGCCTCCCATGAAGTCAGGCAGCTGATCGGGCGCCGGCTCGACCTGGACGGCGAAGCCGGCCTGCTCGTAGCGCGTGCGCAAGGTCTCCATGAAGTGCCGCTCGGCGTCACCATCAGGAGATCGCAAGGATGAAGCCATCACGCCTTCCTCCAGCTGGCCGGGTCGTCGTCGATACGGATGTGGACGACAGGCCGGGCGATGCGCAGGGCATGGGCCAGTTGATCGCTCGGCTCGGCGCACTCCCAGTCGATCCCCGGCTCCAGCTTCTACACGACGACGCGCTCGATCGAGCGATCGTCGTTGTAAGCCAGGTGGATCAGCGCATCCATGATGGGCTTCACGATATTGTCGGTGCCACCCATCATGGGCGCGTCGCGAGAAGAGGAGATCGTGAGGCAGAACGGCCCTTCGTCGACGAAACCGAGTTCATACGTCGCATCGATGCGCCCTCGGGCAGCCCCTTTGACGGTCTCCATCCACCGCGCCTTCGAGGCTGCGTTCGCTTGCAGCGAGAGAGGAGTGGCACCGATGAAGAACTCAAGCGGGTAGAGTTTGTCTTGCGCGGGCACGGTCCGGCTCGGCCTCAAGCGAATCATCTCATCTTACGGAAAGGCATGTGCTTTCCGGGAAACGATCGTCCCCAGCGTTGGCCTCTCCGCGGTCGCGACGATCAACGGAGACGGCATGGGTCTTCCGGGCATCTTCGCGCGGTACGACCCTGGCGCCCGATCCGCGCCCCGATTACGGTCGCGCAGGTTCCGACCGGAGACCCGCCATGATCCCCCCCTCCCCTCCCATCCCCGTCCTGCGGCTGAATGACGTGGCAGCCCTGCGGGCGCAGGTGCGGGCCTGGCGGGCGGCCGGCGAGGGCGTGGCCCTGGTGCCGACAATGGGGGCCTTGCACGAGGGGCACCTGTCCCTGGTGCGGCAGGCGCAAGCCGGCTCGCGCCGGGTCGTGGTCAGCATCTTCGTCAACCCGACGCAGTTCGGCCCGAACGAGGATTTTTCGCGCTATCCCCGCGTCCTGGAAGCCGATCTCGCCCTGCTGGCGGAGGTCGGGGCCGATGCCGCCTTCCTGCCCGACGTGACGACCATGTACCCGCCGGGCTTCGCCACCACCGTGACGGTGGCGGGACTGACGGAGGTCCTGTGCGGACCGTTCCGCCCGGGGCACTTCGCCGGCGTCGCCACCGTGGTGACGAAGCTCCTGCTGCAAGGCCTGCCCGACCGGGCGATCTTCGGCGAGAAGGACTTTCAGCAGCTTCAGGTGATCCGGCGCGCGACCCGCGACCTCGACATCCCGGTCGCGATCGAGGGCGCGCCGACCCTGCGCGAGCCCGACGGCCTCGCCCTGTCGTCGCGCAACCGCTACCTCTCGGAGGAGGAGCGGCGGGCGGCCCCTGCGATGTACGCCGCGCTGCAGCGGGTGGCCGAGGCCGTGCGCGGGGGCGCGGAGACGGCGCCCGCCCTGGCGGAGGGCCGGACGGCGCTGGAAGCGGCGGGGTTCGGGCCCGTGCAGTACCTGTCGGTGAACGATGCCGAGTCCCTGGCGCCGCTGGAGCGCGTCGAGGGCCCGGCCCGGGTGCTGGCGGCGGCCTATCTCGGCCGCACGCGCCTCATCGACAACGTCGCGGTCTAGGCGACCGCGAGGCCCGGGATTTTCAGTCCCGCACCGGGACGTCAGTCCCGCACCGGGACGTCAGTCCCGCAGGAGCTCGTTGATGCCGGTCTTGGCCCGGGTGCCGGCATCGACGCGCTTGACGATGACGGCGCAGTAGAGAGACGGGCCGGGGGTGCCGTCCGGCAGGGCCTTGCCGGGTTGCGTGCCCGACACCACCACCGAGTAGGGCGGCACGCGGCCGTAGGTGACCTCGCCGGTGGCCCGGTCGATGATCTTGGTCGAGGCGCCGATATAGACGCCCATCGACAGAACGCTGCCCTCGCCGACGATCACGCCCTCGGCCACCTCGGCGCGGGCGCCGATGAAGCAATTGTCCTCGATGATGACCGGGTTGGCCTGGAGCGGCTCGAGCACGCCGGCGATGCCGGCGCCGCCGGAGATGTGGCAGTTCTTGCCGACCTGGGCGCAGGAGCCGATCGTGGCCCAGGTGTCGACCATCGTGCCCTCGCCCACATAGGCGCCGAGATTGACGAAGGACGGCATCAGCACCGCGCCGGGGGCGATGTGGGCGCCCCGGCGCACCACCGCGCCCGGCACCGCCCGGAAGCCCGCGGCGCGGAAGCGCGCGGCGTCCCAGCCCTCGAACTTCGACGGCACCTTGTCCCACCAGCCGCCGCCGCCCGGCCCGCCCGGGATCAGCGCCATGTCGTTGAGGCGGAAGGAGAGCAGCACCGCCTTCTTGAGCCACTGGTTGACGTGCCAGTCTTGGTTGCCGGCCTTCTCGGCGACCCGCGCCTCGCCGGAATCGAGGAGCGCCAGGGCGGCCTCGACGGCCTCGCGCACCGGCCCGCGCGTGTCGGCGCCGACGCTCGCGCGGTCCTCCCAGGCGGCTTCGATGGTCCGGGCGAGATCGGCGTGCGACATGGCAGCGTGCGACATGGGGGTGCGTCCAGGCGGGAGTGCGTTTCGGCGTCCCCTCTACCAAAGCCCCTGCGGTGCTGTCACGTCGGGTCGGCGGCGCGGCTGTCGGCGAAGGCGCGGGTCAGGGCGGCGAGCTCGTCGGCGAGCGCGTCGTGGATCACCGCGGCCGCGTCCGGGAACACCTCGAGCATCCGGCGCATCACCGCCTGGGTCACGACCATGACCTCGACCGGGGTGCTGCCGGCCCGCGCGGTGGTCGGCCGCTCCAGGGGAGAGAACAGGGCGGCCTGGCCGATCAGCGCGGCAGGCCCGGCCTCGACCGGGGCGCCGCGGGGATTACGGGGCTCCAGCACCACGGTGCCGCGGATCACAACGAAGCCGCCCTCGGCCGTCTCGCCGCGGGTGAACAGCACGGCGCCCGGCTCCAGCCGCCGGCGCTCGGCCGCGAACGAGATCAGCCGCAGGGCGTCCCGGTTCATCAGGCCGAACAGCGGCGCCGCTTCCAGAATCGCGATGTCGTCGTCGAGCGCCAACGGCCTCGCTCTCCCCTCCGGCGCCGGCGCCAGGTGCCCGGGCGGCCCGGTCAAGCTCTAGAGCATTTTCCGGCGCAGTGGACACCGGTTCGTCGCAGAAAATACGGCAAAGGGGGACGCCGTCGCCCGCGATGCGCGCCGCATTCTCACGCGACCCGCGCGCCCTCCCCGCTCCCGCACCGCGCCGCCACGCGGTTGCGCCCCTGTCGCTTGGCCTCGTACAGCGCCGCATCGGCGGCCGAGAAGATCTGCCCGCCGGCCTCGCCCGGGACGCCCTCGGCGACGCCGAGGCTCAGCGTGACGATGCCGCTCTCGTTGGCGACGTGCGGGATGTGCAGGCGGGCCAGCGCCTGGCGGATGCGCTCGGCCCGGGCGACGGCCTCCGGGCCGGTGGAGCCCGGCAGCAGCACGGCGAATTCCTCGCCGCCGATCCGGCAGGCGGTCTCCGGCTCCCGGACCTGGCGCTGCAGCACCCGGGCGATGGCGCGCAGCACCTCGTCCCCGGCGAGGTGGCCGTACGTGTCGTTGTAGCGCTTGAACCGGTCGGCATCGAGGAGGACGAGGGACAGGGGCGTCCCGGTCCCTGCGGCCTCCTCGCGCGCGCGCGCGAAGGCTTCGTCGAAATGGCGCCGGTTCGGCAGGCCGGTGAGCCCGTCGGTATGGGCGAGGCGGGCGAGATCGCGATTGGCCGCGAGCGCCCGCTCCTCGGCGCGGGCCCGCCGCTCGAGCTCGCGCTGGAGCACGAGGGTCAGCCCGATCATGCCGCCGCACAGGAAGGCCACCAGGGCGGCGATCACCATCGCCTTGGGCCGCCACAGCTCGGCGATGGCCTGCGTCGGCACAACCACGGCGGCGATGAGCGGGTGATGGCCGATCCGGCCGTAGCTGAACAAGCCTTCGACCGCCTCGGTGTAGCCGGTCGCGACGAACTGTCCCGAACGGTGCTCCAGGAAATGCGGGAAATGCGGCGCGGCCGTCATATCCTTGCCGATCGCGTCCTCCAGCACCGGGCTGCGGACCAGGAGCTCGCCGCTCTCGCGGAAGAACGCGATGCGCATCCGGGGACCGAGGCTGAGGCGACTGAACAGGGCGTCGAAATAGCCGATGTCGATCGTCCCGACGACCGCACCGGCGAAGGTCCCGTCCGCGTAGGCCAGGCGGCGGCTGAGCGGGATCACCCAGCGCCCGTCCGGCATCGTCTTGATCGGCTTGCCGATATAGAGACCGGCATCCTCCCGGTCCTTGTGGATGCGGAAGAAATCCGCGTCGGGGAAGCGCAGCCGGCGCGGCACCGGGGCGGTCGAATCGGCGAAGGCCTGCCCCTGCGCGTCGAGGGCCAGGATGGCGCCGAGGCCCTTCGCGGTGGCGGCACGGTCGAACAGCACGG
This sequence comes from Methylobacterium currus, assembly GCF_003058325.1. Taxonomy (NCBI): domain Bacteria; kingdom Pseudomonadati; phylum Pseudomonadota; class Alphaproteobacteria; order Hyphomicrobiales; family Methylobacteriaceae; genus Methylobacterium; species Methylobacterium currus. The sequence continues at coordinate 2,667,062 of NZ_CP028843.1, read as the reverse complement.
CTTGGCGCAGGCCCGGCGCGAGGCCGTCGACCTCCGGGTTCTGCAAGCCCGCGACCACGGCCTGGAGCGACAGGTCGTAGAGCTCGATGTTGCGGTCGACCATGTGCTCGACCGATTCCAGCAGGTTCTGCGACACCCGGCCGATCTGCTCCCAGGCACTGCGGCGCATCTGCATGACGGTCAGGCCGGAGGCGGCGCCGATCACCAGGGTGGCGACGACGATCGATCCCGCCAGCGTGCGGGACGCGGTGGACGGCCGCCTGCGGGATCCGGGATGCATCGACGCTCCGTTGCGCGGTGCCAGCAATCCCCCCTGTCTAGGGATAGAAGTCTAAGATTGGGTTGCCCCTGCGGATGGCAGAACGCCTTCCTGCGGGTGGGCGGCGGGCGCCGTTTGCGGTTACGATCCGGCCGTGAAGCGCCGCAGGAGGGACGACGATGCGTGCCGACACGACTCCGCCTACGACCTGCAGAGGGGCGCCGCGATGCTGAGCCCCGCGTTGCGCGAGGAGATCGCCCGCCGCTACGGCACGCCGGCGGTCGTCATCGACCTCGACCGGGTGGCGCGCAACATCGCCCGGCTCCAGGCCGCCTGCGACGCGGCCGGCCTCGCCAACCGCCCGCACATCAAGACGCACAAGAGCCCGGTCCTCGCCCGGATGCAGATCGAGGCCGGGGCGCGCGGCGTCACCTGCCAGAAGATCGGCGAGGCCGAGGTGATGGCCCGGGCGGGGATCGACGACATCCTGGTGAGCTACAACCTGATCGGCCCGCACGCGATCGGGCGCCTCGGCCGGCTCCTGCGCGAGAGCGCCGCCCGGATCACGGTCGCGGCCGACAACCCGGTGACGGTGGCGGGGCTGCCCGAGGCCGCGCGCGCCGGCGAGCGCCCCCTCGACGTGGTGGTCGAATGCGACACCGGCCGCAAGCGCGCCGGCGTCGAGACCCCGGGCGAGGCGGTGGCGCTCGCCCGCGACATCGCCGGCCGCCCCGGCCTCGCCTTCGCGGGCCTGCTTCTCTATCCGCCGGCCGGCGCCGCGGCGGACGCGCAAGCCTTCCTCGACGCGGCGCGGGCGGGGCTCGCCGAGCACGGCCTCACGCCCCGCATCGTCTCGACCGGCGGCACGCCGAACCTGCCGGAGCTCGGGCAGGTGCGCGGCGCCACCGAGCACCGGGCCGGCACCGTGATCTTCAACGACCGCATGATGATGGCGGCGGGCGTCGCCGGCCTGGAAGATTGCGCGCTGGCGGTGCTCTCCCGGGTGGTGAGCCGGGCCGGGCCTGAGCGCGGCATCCTGGATGCCGGCTCGAAGACGCTCACCAGCGATCCCGGCGGCGGCCTCGACGGGTTCGGGCTGCTGCCCGACCACCCGGGCGCCCGCGTCAGTACCTTCGCGGAGGAGCACGGCTTCCTCGATCTCGCGTCCTGCACCGAGCGGCCCGCCATCGGCACCCTGGTCGAAGTGGTGCCCAACCACGTCTGCGTCGTCGTCAACATGGTCGACGAGCTGGTGGCCGTGCGGGACGGGGCGGTCGTCGGCACGCTTCCCGTGGAGGCGCGGGGAATGATCGCCTGAGGGGGGGGACGCGCCCGATCGCCGATCGGGTCGTTACGGCAGCAGCTTGTACCCCCCACCTTCCGTCACCAGGATCGAGGCGGTCGCCGGATTCGGCTCGATCTTCTGGCGCAGGCGGTAGATGTGGGTCTCGAGGGTGTGGGTGGTGACCTGCGCGTTGTAGCCCCACACCTCGGCGAGCAGCGTGTCGCGCCCCACCACCTGCCGCCCGGCGCGGTACAGGAAGCGCAGGATCGCGGTCTCCTTCTCGGTGAGCTTCAGCTTCGAGCCGCGCTCGCCGACGAGCAGCTTCGCGCCGGGCCGGAACGTGTAGGGGCCGATCTGGAACACCGCGTCCTCGCTCGCCTCGTACTGGCGCAGCTGGGCGCGGATGCGGGCGAGCAGCACCGCGAACTTGAACGGCTTCGTCACGTAGTCGTTGGCGCCGGCATCCAGCCCCTGCACAGTGTCGGAATCCGAGGTCTGGCCGGTCAGCATGATCACCGGGCCGCGAAAGCCGCCCTGGCGCATCTGCCGCACCGCCTCGCGCCCGTCGAGATCGGGCAGGCCGACATCCATCACCACGAGGTCGACGCGCTCGGCGGCGACCCGGTCCATTGCCCCGCGCGCGGTCTCGGCGGTGACCACCTCGAAGGCGTCCGACAGGGCGAGCTGCTCGGTCAGGGTGTCGCGCAGGGTCGGATCGTCGTCGACGACGAGCAGGCGGTGGGCGTTCGACATCGAACCGGCACTCTCGAGGAAGGCGGGCGGGCTTTCGGATCCCGCCGGCCAGGCCACGATCCCGGACGGATCGCAGCCTGGCAGCGTGCGGGGCAGAGTAGCGGAGCGCCAAGCCGCGGCAAGGGCCGGCCCCCTCCCTGTCCACGGCGCCGATCCTCAGGCGCGGGGCGGCAGCGGGCCCTCGGGGCGCGGCGGGACGGGCCGCAGGTTGCTCGGCGCGGCGAGATCCGGGCGCGCCACCGCCACCGGGCAGGCCTGGAGCCAGAGATAGGCCCGGAGCGCCAGCCAGGCATCCTCGAGCGCGCCGTGGCGGGTGCCCACCCGGGCAAGGCCGATGCGCCGGCACAAAGCGTCGAGGGCGGCCCGCCCCTTCTCGCCCCGGCGGCGATAGGCCTCCATGGTGCAGTAGACCCGAGGCCGAATCGGCGGCAGCCCGGCGGCGGCGAGCTCACGGTTGAGGAAGCCGAGATCGAAGGCGGCGTTGTGGGCCACGATCAGGTCGGCCCCGGCGAGGAGGTCCGCCAGGGCGCCGGCATACAGGCCGGCCGGGTCCTGGTGGCGCAGGAGCCAGTCGTCGTAGCCGTGCACCGCCTCGGCCCTCGGATGGCTCGCCCGGCCGGGATCGAAGATCAGGTGGTGGCAGGCGATCTCCGGAGCGCCGGCGGCGAGGGAGGCGGTGGCGAGCGCCATGGCGCCGAAGCTCACCACCCGGTCGGTCTCGGCGAGCCCCGTCGTCTCGACATCGACCGCGACGAGGCGTGGCGGCAGCCAGCCGAGCCAGTCCGGCGCAGGATCGGGAAGCGGGTTCGGCGAAGGCATGTCGTCGGGAATGGCTCGGGGGACGGCTCGGATCGAGGCCGTGCCATTCTCGGTCGGACGGGGCGTCCTGTCACGCTCCCCTCGCGGCTCCCCTCGCAGGTCCCCTCGCAGGTCCCCTCGACGGCGTCTGAGCCGGCGCCGTAAGACGGTCCCCATGAAGCGCATCACCCTCCCGCACCTGCGGGTCCGCTCGAATCCCCTCGACCGACGACGCGGCACCCTGATCGCCGGCCCGGTCCTGATCCCCTGCGCCCTCGGCAAGGGCGGCCAGACGCGCGCCAAGCGCGAGGGCGACGGCGCCTCGCCCCGCGGGACGTTTCGCCTGCGCGGCGGCTTCTACCGGCCGGACCGGCTCGGGGTGCGGCCCGCGACCCCCCTCCCCTTGCGCCGCATCCGCCCGCAGGACGGCTGGTGCGACGAGCCCCGCGACCGGCGCTACAACCGTCCCATCCCCCTTCCTGCCCCCGGCATCAGCGCCGAGAAAATGTGGCGCGACGACGGGCTCTACGACCTCGTGATCGACCTCGACTACAATCGCGGCCCGATCCGTCCCGGCCGCGGCAGCGCCATCTTCCTGCACGTCGCCCGCCCCGGCTTCCGGCCGACCGAGGGCTGCGTGGCCCTGCGCCGCCCCGATCTCGTCCGGCTCCTGCGCCGCCTCGGTCCCGGTACACGCCTCACGATCTGAGAAGGGTTTGCTCCGAATTCGCGAGCAGACAGCGACATCCTTCTTTGAAACCGCGCCGCGCGGAGCAGAACGACATCTTTCAAATTGGTAACGCTGCCATACTCGCTCTGCTCGGCGACATCCTGTACGGTCCTGCTGCCACACAAAAACCATATCGGACGCAGGGAGAAGACGCATGCTCGACGCCTATACCGCGACCGAGATCGTTCGAGCCCGACAGATTCACGCGGCGGAGGGCGCCCGCGGCACCCTCTGGGACAGCTCCGCCCGCTACCGCGACGGGCTGCCGAATTCCCCCGTTCTACTCACGGACGAGGATCGCGTCCGCTTCCTGGAGCAGGCGCGGGAAGAGATCCGCTGCCTGCACGCCAATTGACGTAACGGCTGCGCGTCAGGCTTTCGGCTGACGCGCCCCGAAGATCGCGCTGCCGACCCGCACATGGGTCGCGCCCATCTGGATCGCCGCCGGGTAGTCGGCGCTCATCCCCATCGACAGGATCGGCAGGGCGTGGCGGCGGGCGATCGCCGCCAGCAGGCCGAAATGCGCCGAGGGCGGATCCTCCGCCGGCGGAATGCACATCAGCCCCGAGACCACGAGGCCGTGCGTGTCCCGGCACTCGGCCAGAAAGCCATCGACCGCGCCCGGCGCCACCCCGCCCTTCTGCGGCTCCTCGCCGGTATTGACCTGGACCAGCAGGGTCGGATGCCGGCCGCTGCGCTGGATCTCCTTCGCCAGGGACGCGGCGAGGGAGGTCCGGTCGAGGGTATGGATCACGTCGAACAGCTCTACCGCCTCCCGCGCCTTGTTCGATTGCAGGGGGCCGATCAGGTGCAGCTCGATCTCCGAAAACTCTTCGCGCAGGGCGGGCCACTTCGCCTTCGCCTCCTGCACGTAGTTCTCGCCGAAACGGCGCTGGCCCGCCGCGAGGGCCGGGCGGATGCCGTCCGCCGCAATCGTCTTCGAGACGGCGATGAGCGCGACGCCGGCGGGATCGCGCTCGCTGTCCTCGGCGGCCCGGGCGACGGCCTCCCGCACCTCGGCCAGATTCGACGTGACGGTCTGCGGGTCGATCATGACCGGCTGCCTCTCCGCTTGATTGTTGACCCTCGGGACCAAACCGTGTCCTAGTCCGCCGGCGCCGCGCCGAGCAAGCTCAACCGTTTGCGGCCGTGACGTTTTCCCTTCATCCCTGCCGCCGGTGCTCTCGGCGCCGGCGCCGACCGGTCGCAAAGACGCCGCCATGGCCGAACGTTACAACGCGAAGGATTCCGAGCCCCACTGGCAGCAGGTGTGGGCCGAGCGGGAGATTTTTCGCACCCGCAACGACGATCCGCGCCCGAAATACTATGTGCTCGAGATGTTCCCCTATCCGTCGGGGCGCATCCATATGGGTCACGTGCGCAATTACGCGATGGGCGACGTGGTCGCCCGCTACAAGCGGGCCAAGGGCTTCAACGTCCTGCACCCGATGGGCTGGGATGCGTTCGGCCTGCCGGCCGAGAACGCCGCGATGCAGAACAAGGTCAACCCGCGGGACTGGACCTACGCCAACATCGCGACGATGCGGGCGCAGCTGCAATCGATGGGCCTGTCGCTGGACTGGAGTCGCGAGATCGCGACCTGCGATCCCGAGTATTACAAGCACCAGCAGCGGATGTTCCTGGACTTCCTGCAGGCCGGGCTGGTCTCGCGCCGCACCGCCAAGGTGAACTGGGATCCGGTCGACCATACCGTGCTCGCCAACGAGCAGGTGATCGATGGGCGCGGCTGGCGCTCGGGTGCGCTGGTCGAGCAGCGCGAGCTGACCCAATGGTTCTTCAAGATCACCGACTTCGCCCAGGATCTGGACGACCGGCTCGACACGCTGGAGCGCTGGCCGGAGAAGGTCCGGCTGATGCAGCGCAACTGGATCGGCCGCTCGGAAGGCCTGGAGTTGCGCTTCGCCCTTGAGAGCGTGCCGGGGGGAACGGCGCGCGAGGTCACCGTCTACACGACTCGTCCCGACACCCTGTTCGGCGCCAAGTTCCTGGCGGTCGCCGCCGACCATCCGCTCGCCGCCGCGGTGGCGAAGGACAACCCGGCCCTGCAGGACTTCATCGCCGAGTGTCGGCGCATGGGCACTGCGCAGGCCGCGATCGACACGGCCGAGAAGCTCGGCTTCGACACCGGCCTGAAGGTCCGCCACCCCCTCGACCCGTCCTGGACCCTGCCGGTCTACGTCGCGAATTTCGTGCTGATGGAGTACGGCACCGGTGCGGTGTTCGGCTGCCCGGCCCATGACCAGCGCGACCTCGACTTCGCCAACAAGTACGGCCTCGGCAACACACCGGTCGTGTGCCCGCCGGACCAGGATCCCGCCGCCTTCGTCATCACCGACACCGCCTATGACGGCGACGGCCGAATGATCAACTCGCGCTTCCTCGACGGGATGAGCACCGACGACGCGTTCAAGACCGTCGCCGACCGCCTGGAGGCCGAGACCCTCGACGGAGCCCCCATGGGCGCACGCCGGGTGCAGTTCCGCCTGCGCGACTGGGGCGTCTCGCGCCAGCGCTATTGGGGCTGCCCGATCCCGGTGATCCATTGCGATGCCTGCGGCGTCGTGCCGGTGCCTGTCGAGGACCTGCCGGTGCGCCTGCCGGAGGAGGTTTCGTTCGACGTACCCGGCAACCCGCTGGAGCGCGACGCGGCCTGGCGCAACGTGCCGTGCCCGTCCTGCGGGGCTCAGGCCCGGCGCGAGACCGACACGATGGATACCTTCGTCGACTCGTCCTGGTACTTCGCGCGCTTCACCGCGCCGTGGCTGGAGGACGCGCCGACCGACAAGGCGGTGGCCGACCACTGGCTGCCGGTCGACCAGTATATCGGCGGCATCGAGCACGCGATCCTGCATCTGCTCTATTCCCGCTTCTTCATGCGGGCGATGCGCAAGACCGGCTGGGCCGGGCTGGACGAGCCCTTCGCCGGCCTGTTCACGCAAGGCATGGTCGTCCACGAGACCTACCGGGACGAGGCCGGTGGCTGGGTGCAGCCGGTCGACGTCAAGGTGGTGACCGAGGACGGCGCCAGAAAAGCGTTTCACGTGAAAACCGACGCGCCGATCGCCATCGGGGCGATCGAGAAGATGTCGAAGTCTAAGAAGAACGTCGTCGACCCCGACGACATCATCGCGTCCTACGGCGCCGACACCGCCCGCTGGTTCATGCTCTCGGACTCGCCGCCGGAGCGCGACGTGATCTGGACCGAGGATGGCGTGCAGGGTGCCTCGCGCTTCGTCCAGCGGATTTGGCGCATGGTGAGCGAGGTCGCCGAGGGCGGCGCGGAGCCGCCGAAGGCCGGCAACGAGGCCGTGCTAAAGGCCGCGCATAAGGCGCTGAACGCGGTTGGCGAGGACATCGAGCGCCTGCGCTTCAACCGCTGCGTCGCCCATATCTACGAGCTGGCGAACAGCCTGCAGGAGGCGGTGAATGCCGAGCGCGGCCACGCCCCCTCCCCTGCCCTGCAGGAGGCGACGCTGATCCTGGTCCAGCTCATCGCCCCGATGATGCCGCACCTCGCCGAGACCTGCTGGACCGCTCTCAAGCAAGACGGCCTGGTGGCGGAAGCAGCCTGGCCGGCGATCCGTCACGACCTTCTGATCGAGGACAGCGTGACCCTGCCGGTGCAGATCAACGGTCGCAAGCGCGCCGATGTCACCGTGAAGCGCGACGCCGATCAGGCGAGTGTGCAGGAAGCCGTTATGGCGCTGGAAGCGGTGCAGCGGGCACTGGAAGGCAAGCCGCCCCGCAAGGTGATCGTGGTGCCGCTGCGTATCGTCAATATCGTGGTCTGATCGACCGCCCATTTCGATGAGGTTCTGGGGCCCGGAGATCGAAGGATCGCCGGGCCCTTCCTTTATCCGCAACATCCTCGATTTCCCGTCCTGATCGAACTCGCGCCCTGCTGTCGCCGCAGAGACTCTTTAGGTCCCCTCCCCTATTCTGAGGGCGCGACGAACCTCGATTCGAGGTCCCATGCTTCCTTCGCGAGTCCGGTTCGCCAACCCCCTTGGCAGGGCTTCAGCGTAGCGGTAACGGCGTCAGTGTCGCGGTGACGAGATCAGTGGTGGCAGGACGGACCTTCATGGCAGGCAGCACGGCGAAGACGGCGCGAAACCTCACTCTCGTCGCCACCCTGGCGCTCGGCCTCTCGGCCTGCTTCCGGCCGCTCTACGGACCGACGGCCTCCGGCGCCCCGTTGAGTGCCGTGCTGGCCTCGATCCAGGTCGAGCCGGCCAAGACCGCGCAGGGGCAGGAGCGCCTCGGCCATTACCTGCGCAGCGAGTTGGTCTTCGACCTCGACGGGTCGGGCCAGCCTTCTGAGAAGAAGTACCGCCTGATCCTCGCGGCGAGCGAGACGGTGCAGACGCCGATTGTCAGTTCCATCACGGGTCGCGCCGAATCCGCGACCCTGCTCGGCACCGCGTCCTACAAGGTCCAGACCCTCGCCGGCGACCGCACCCTCACCGAGGGCGTCGCCCAGGGTACTGCCACCTATGACCGCTCGGCCCAGCGCTTCGCCAGCCTGCGCGCCGCGCGCGATGCCGAGATCCGGCTCGCCAAGCTCCTCTCCGAGCAGATCAAGACCCGCGTCGCCGCGATCCTGGCGACTCAGCCTTGAGCCACGCATGACCACCGGAGGCGCTCGATGACCGCCGTCAAGGCCGGAGAGGTCGAGGGACTGCTGCGTCGCGGCCCCGATCCGCGCATCGCCGTGATCCTGGTCTACGGCCCGGATACCGGCCTCGTCACCGAGCGCGCCCGCCTCCTCGCCGAGAAGGCGGTCGACGACCCTTCCGACCCCTTCGCCCTGGTGAAGATCGACGGCGACGTGCTGGCGAGCGATCCCGGCCGCCTGATCGACGAGGCCGGCACGGTCGGGCTGTTCGGCGGCAAACGCGCCATCTGGGTGCGGCCCGGCAGCCGCAACTACGCCCCGGCGGTCGATGCCGTCCTGAAGCAGGACGGTGCCGAGACGCGGATCGTGGTCGAGGCCGGCGACCTCGCCAAATCGGCCCCCTTGCGGGTCGTGTGCGAGCGCTCCGGCCGCGCGCTGGCGATCCCCTGCTACCCTGACGATGCCGGCACGCTCGCCGAGCTGATCGAGCGGACCTTGCGGGCCGACTCCTTGCGCATCACCCGCGAGGCCCGCGACCTCCTCGTCAGCGGCCTTGGCGGCGACCGGCGGGCGAGCCTCGGCGAGATCGAGAAGCTCGCGCTCTATGCGCGGGGTCAGGGCGAGGTCGGGATCGAGGATGTCGAGGCCATCGGCAGCGACGTCTCGGGATCGATGCTCAACGCCCTGATCGACGCGGCTTTCGCCGGACGGGTCACGGAGACCGAGCGGGCCTATCGGCGCTTCCAGATCGAGGGGATGGACGCCTCGGTGATGCTGGGCGGCGCCCTGCGCCACGCGCTCACCCTGCTCGCCACCCGCCTCGACGGCGAGGGCAAGAGCCCGGGCGCGATGGTGGCGGGCTGGCGAGGCCTGCATTTCCGGCGCCAGAGGATCGTCGAGACGCAGCTCGCCCGCTGGAGCCCGGCCTCGTTGCGCCGGGCCGTGTCGCTGCTGCAGGAGGCGGTGCTCGGCGCCCGCCGGGCCGGCGGCGACTTCTCGCACGCCGTCGCGGCCGATCTTTTCCTGCGGCTCGCCAGCGAGGCGGCGCGGCGCGGCTGACGAGCCCCTCCTCTCTTCGAGGCCGGGCGGGGAATGCCCGGCCTTCTGGTCTCGCTACATCTCCAGGCGCCGGCACAGCCCGTCGAGCTGGTCGAGGCTGGTATAGCGCAGGCGCACCTCGCCGCCGGCGCCCTTGACCTCGATCGAGACGCCGACGCCCAGGGCATCCTCCAGGCGCCGTTCGAGGGCGCGGGTATCCGCATCCTTCTCGGCGACGGCCTTGCGCGGCCGGCCGGGGCGTGGACCGGTGCCGGTCTGCTCGCCGGCGGCCAGGGCCTCGACCTCGCGCACCGTCATGCCGTCCTCGATCACCCGGCGGGCGATGGTCTCCGGATCCTTGACGGCGAGGAGCGCCCGCGCATGGCCGGCCGTGAGCGTGCCGGCGATGACGTGGTCCTGAACCCCGGATGGCAGTTGCAGCAGGCGCAGGGTGTTGGCGAGATGGCTGCGGCTCTTGCCGATGATCTCGGCGAGTTCAGTCTGGGTGTAGCGAAACTCGCTCATCAGCCGCTCGTAGCCCGCCGCCTCCTCGATGGCGTTGAGATCGGCGCGCTGGACGTTCTCCAGGATGGCGTATTCGAGCGAGGTGCGGTCGTCGATCTCGACCGTGACCACCGGTACTTCGTGCAGGCCGGCCCGCTGCGCCGCGCGCCAGCGACGCTCCCCGGCAACGATCTCGAACGCGTCCGGTACGTTGGCCAACGCCCGGACCACGATCGGCTGGATCACCCCGCGGGTCCGGATCGAGGCCGATAATTCCTCGAGCTCGGTCTCGGCGAAATGGCGACGCGGGTTGCGCGGGTTCGGCCGCAGGAACTCGATCGGCACACGCCGTTGGCCGGCCTTAGGCTTCTCGGGAGCGGCAGCGGCTTCCTCACCGAAATCGCCGATCAGCGCCGCGAGACCCCGCCCGAGGCGCGGCCGCGCTCCCTCCTCCGCCATACCCTTCATCCTCTCATCAACTCCACTCGACCAACGGCGCAGGGCGCTCGCTCTCAGGCCGGCCCGAGATCGGCGCGGGTTCTTCAGGCGGCGGCCGGCAGGCGGCCTTCGCGCTGGATGATCTCGGAGGCGAGCCGCAGATAGGCTTGCGAGCCGGCACATTTGAGATCGTAGAGCAGCACCGGCTTGCCGTGCGACGGCGCCTCGGAGACGCGCACGTTGCGGGGGATCATGGTCTCGTAGACCTTGTCGCCCATGAACTCGCGCACGTCAGCGACGACCTGTGCCGACAGGTTGTTGCGCGGATCGAACATCGTCAGCACCACGCCCTGGATCGCCAGGCGCGGGTTGAGGGCACCCTTGACCTGCTCAACGGTGCGCAGGAGCTGGCTCAAGCCTTCGAGGGCGAAGAACTCGCATTGCAGCGGCACCAGCACCGCATGCGCCGCCGCGAGGGCATTGAGGGTGAGCAGGTTGAGCGAGGGCGGGCAGTCGATCAGCACATAGGTGAAGCGCTGGTCCTCCGGGGCCTCGCCCCGATCGAGCGGGTCCAGGGCCCGGCGCAGACGCTGCGCCCGGTCCGGCGCGCTCGCCATCGCCATTTCGAGGCCCAGCAGATCCATGGTCGAGGGAACCAGCGACAGGCGCGGTACGGCGGTCGCCTGCACGGCGTCGGCCAAGGACGCCTCGCCGGAGAGCACGTCATAGGTCGAGAGGCGGCGCTGGCGCCGGTCGATGCCGAGGCCGGTCGAGGCATTGCCCTGCGGGTCGAGATCGACGATCAGCACGTGCTCGCCGATCGCCGCGAGTGCCGTGCCGAGATTGATCGCTGTCGTAGTCTTGCCGACGCCGCCCTTCTGGTTGGCGAGCGCGATGATGCGCAGGGGCCGCGGGCTGCCGCCCGCCTGCGACTCAGGAGGTTCCGCGATCATGGGAGAAGGCCGCTCACGCTGGAGACGCGGACGATTCTGGCCTCAGAATCGGTCCGGCTCGGGATCAGATCCGCGGTGAATCTCCACCTTTCCTCGGCCTCGGTCAATTCGGTTAAGACATCACGCCCCTTCGGAAAAAGTCCGATCGCGCCGTTTTTCAACAAGGGTGCCGTCCAGGCGAGGAGCTGCGACAGCGGTGCGAGGGCCCGGGCGGTGATGACCTGCGAATCGGCAAACCCGGCAATCGCGGTCTCGATGCGGGCGACGTGGACTTTGGCCGGCGCGCCGGTGAGCCGCGCCGTCTCTTGCAGGAAGGCGCCCTTGCGGCCGTTGCTCTCGACAAGGTCGACGTGGAAGCCGGGACGGTCGCGGCCAGCGATCGCCAGGATCAGGCCCGGGATGCCGGCGCCGCTGCCGAGATCGAGCCAGCGGGTCGCCTCGGGAGCGAGGGCCAGGAGCTGGAGCGAATCGGCGACGTGGCGGGTCCAGACCTCGGCGAGGGTCGAAGGGCCCACGAGGTTCTTGATCGACTGCCAGCGGGTGAGCTGAGCGACGTAGAGGTCGAGGGACGCGGCTGTTTCACGTGAAACGCCAGCCTCGCGCAGGACGGCGTCGCGGCCGAGGTGAGCACGGGTCATTCGGCCGGAACCTGAGCGGGAGTGCCGCGGCGGGCATGGGCGGCGAGCAGGGTGAGGGCAGCCGGCGTAACGCCCTCGATGCGGGCGGCCTGGCCGAGAGTGAGGGGGCGGACCTTGTCGAGCTTCAGCCGCAATTCGTTCGAGAGGCCGGCGATGCTGCCGTAATCCAGTAGGGCCGGCAGCGCCACGGCCTCGTCGCGCCGGAACGCCGCGATGTCCGCGCGCTGACGGTCGAGATAGACCGCATAGGTCGCGTCGGTGCAAAGGCGATCGGCGAGGGCAGGGGGAGTGCCTCGGAGCTGCGGCCACACCATGGCCAGCCGGTCCCACGTGATCTCGGGATAGGACAGGAGCTGGAAGGCCGAGCGGCGGATGCCGTCCTGGTTGAGGACAATGCCGTGCCGCTGCGCCTCCGTTGGGGTGAGGCTCAGATCGTCCAGCATCTCCCGCGCGCTCCGAAGCGCCTTTCGACGCTTGGCATCGTGTGCGGCCCTGTTCGCTGAGACGCAGCCGAGAGCAATGCCGCGCTCGGTCAGACGCTCGTCCGCATTATCGACCCGCAGGCTGAGCCGATACTCCGACCGCGAGGTGAACATACGATAGGGCTCGCTGACCCCATGGGTCACGAGGTCGTCGATCATCACGCCGATATAGGATTCGGCGCGGTCGAACACGGCGAGATCGGCCGCTCCGGCGAGACGAGCGGCGTTGAGCCCGGCCGCCAAGCCCTGGCCCGCCGCCTCCTCGTAGCCGGTCGTCCCATTGATCTGGCCAGCCAGGAACAGGCCGGCAATGCGGCGAGTCTGCAAGGTCGGATCCAGCTCGCGTGGATCGACGTAGTCGTACTCGATCGCGTAGCCAGGGCGTAGGATCACCGCCCGCTCGCAGCCGGGAAGCAGGCGCACGATGCCGTGCTGCACCTCTTCGGGCAAGGAGGTCGAAATGCCGTTTGGGTAAACGGTCGGATCGTCGAGGCCCTCCGGCTCGAGGAAGATCTGGTGTCCGTCGCGGTCGCCGAACCGCACCACCTTGTCCTCGATCGACGGGCAATAGCGCGGCCCGCGGCTGGTGATGCCGCCGGAATACATGGCCGAGCGGTGCAGGTTGGCGCGGATCAGATCGTGCGCCGCCTGGCCCGTCCGGGTCACGCCGCACTCGACCTGGGGCGTCGTGATCCGCTCGGTCAGGGTCGAGAACGGCACCGGATCGTCATCGGCGGCCTGCTTGTCGATGCCGTGCCAATCGATGGTGCGGCCGTCGAGTCGCGGCGGCGTGCCGGTCTTCAGGCGGCCAAGGGCGAAGCCGTGACGGTTGAGGGTCGCCGAGAGCCCGAGCGCCGGGCCCTCGCCGATCCGACCGGCCGGCGTCGTGACGTCGCCGATATGGATCAGGCCGCGCAGGAAGGTCCCGGTGGTGAGCACCACGGCGCGGCAGGGGAGGGTACGGCCATCGGCGAGCACTGCGCCGCTGACCCGCCCATCGTGAACCGAGAGGTCGGCGACCTCGCTCTCGACGATGGTGAGGTTCGGCGTCTCGCTCAAGAGCGCCTGCATCGCCTGGGCGTAGAGCTTGCGGTCGGCCTGGGTGCGGGGCCCTCGCACGGCAGGCCCCTTGCGGCGGTTGAGAAGCCGGAACTGGATCCCGGCTTGGTCCGCCACCCGGCCCATCAATCCGTCCAGCGCGTCCACCTCGCGCACGAGGTGGCCCTTGCCGAGGCCGCCGATGGCCGGGTTGCAGGACATCGCCCCGAGCGTGTCGCGCCGATGGGTGACCAGGGCGGTGCGGGCGCCATAGCGCGCGGCGGCCGCAGCCGCCTCGGCGCCCGCATGCCCGCCGCCGACGACGATGACGTCGTAGGTGGAAGAATCGTCCGTGTGCATGAGGTGATTAGGCGGCACCCAGCGGCGGCGTCAATCACGCTGTCGCGCCATCCCGCGTTTCACGTGAAAACACCGCCGTCCCACCATTCACTTGCCGATGCAGAAGCTGGCGAAGAGCCGATCGAGCATCTCCTCGACCCCGACCCGACCCGCCACCTCGCCGAGCGCCCGGACAGCGAGGCGCAAATCCTCCGCCACCAACTCTGCCGGATTTGCGGCGCCGTTCACGACGACGCGGTCGAGGTGATGGACACAGCGTTCGAGCGCGAGCCGCTGCCTCTCTCGCGTCACCAGGGCATCACCGCACCCGAGGGACGACCCGGCGATGCGCTCGATCTCAGACAGGAGGCGATCGAGACCGGCACCCGTCCGCGCCGAGATCGGGATCTCGCCGCCCGCGCCCAAGCCCGACAGGTCGGCCTTGGTCGCGACCACGAGCACCGGGGCGGAGAGGGGAGGGGGCACCTCGCCTCCGGGCTCGCGCAGCCACAGGACCAGATCGGCCTGATCGATGCGGCGGCGGCTGCGCGCGACACCTTCCGCCTCGATCGCATCCGTGCTGTCGCGAAGGCCCGCCGTGTCGACCAGCAATACCGGCAGGCCGCCGAGATCGCAGCGCACCTCGATGGCATCCCGGGTCGTCCCCGGGATCTCCGAGACGATCGCCACATCGCGGCGGGCGAGGGCGTTGAGCAGGGTGGACTTGCCGGCATTGGGCGCACCGGCGAGCACGACCGTGAAGCCATCCCGCAAACGCTCGCCCCGGCGGCCATCGGCGAGGGCAATTTCGATCGCGTCGCGCACCCGGGCCGCGGCGGCACGCCCGGACGCGGTCAAGGCCTCGTCGTCGACATCGCCCTCGTCGGAGAAGTCGAGCGCGGCCTCCGTTCCGGCGAGCACATCGAGGAGGGCGACCCGCCACCCCTCAACCGCCCGCCCAAGGGCGCCGTCGAGCTGGCGCACGGCCTGGCGCCGCTGGGCCTCGGTCTCGGCATCGATCAGGTCGGCGAGCCCCTCGACAGCGGTCAGATCCATGCGCCCGTTGAGGAAGGCCCGGCGGGTAAAGGCCCCTGGCTCGGCCGGCGCGAGGCCTGGAAGCCCGCCGAGGCAGCGCAGGACCGCCGCTCGCACGGCCGGACCGCCATGGAGATGCAGCTCCACCATATCCTCGCCGGTGGCGGTACCGGGGCCGGGCAGCCAAGCCACCAGGGCGTGATCCAGCAGCTCTCCGGTCGCCGGCTCGCGCAAGATGCGCAGCGACAGGCGCCGCGCCGGCGGCACGGGCGACCGGATCAGCGACGCCAGGGCCGGACCGGCCTGGGGTCCGCTGATCCGCACGACGGCCACGGCAGTACGGCCGTAACCGGTGGCGGGGGCGAAGATGGAGTCGGAGGAGAGCATCGGCAGGGAGGGGATTGGAGCAATGTTGCGGAAGTCCGGGCTACCACGATCCGGCGGCGGAGCCGACCGGGGCCGATGTCCTCCCTGTGCAGCCCGGGCGGCACGAACTCATGGCCATAGGGTCGCAGAGCACGCCAGTCTCGCGAGGAGGTGTCTCTTGGGCTCTCGCTCCGACCATCAGGGATGTAGCCTCAGTCAGGCGACTCGCGGAGGCGAGCGCAGGCAAGACGGTTGGAGACCGTGCCTGTCCATCGAGGCGGAGGCCGGGACGCCGAAGAGCGGTGAACCCGCCGGTGCCCATGGGCGGCGTTTGTCGGACGCCTTTGCCGCGTGATTTGCAGCGAGAAGGGTTCGCGGCTGCGAAGTCTCGACCCGCCCGCTCCGAACGGCGCGCGTCATGGCCGGTGCTTGATGATCGATATGCAGGCCGCTCCCCGCCGATCCGGAACGATCGCTGCCCATGCCTGCCCCGCGGAGAAGGAACGACCACCGTCAGGAACCCGTCATACCGGGCGCACAAACAGCAACGGCGCCCCTCTCGAGGCGCCGCGCGGAATATCCAGGTGATCGCGACCGGCGGTCGGATCAGGTGTTCATCGAATCGAAGAAGTCGCCGTTGCTCTTGGTCTGGCGCAGCTTGTCGAGCAGGAACTCGATCGCGTCGGTGACGCCCATCGGGTTGAGGATGCGGCGCAGGACGTAGGTCTTCTTGAGCGAGTCCGGCGGGACCAGCAGCTCCTCCTTGCGGGTGCCGGAGCGGGTGATGTCGATGGCCGGGAAGATGCGCTTGTCGGAGACCTTGCGGTCCAGGATGATCTCGGAGTTGCCGGTGCCCTTGAACTCCTCGAAGATCACCTCGTCCATGCGCGAGCCGGTGTCGATCAGCGCGGTCGCGATGATGGTGAGCGAGCCGCCCTCCTCGATGTTGCGGGCGGCACCGAAGAAGCGCTTGGGCCGCTGCAGGGCATTGGCATCGACGCCGCCGGTCAGCACCTTGCCGGAGGACGGCACCACGGTGTTGTAGGCGCGGCCGAGGCGGGTGATCGAGTCAAGCAGGATCACCACGTCGCGGCCATGCTCGACCAGGCGCTTGGCCTTCTCGATCACCATCTCGGCGACCTGGACGTGGCGGGTCGCCGGCTCGTCGAAGGTCGAGGCGATCACCTCGCCCTTCACCGAGCGCTGCATGTCGGTGACCTCCTCGGGCCGCTCGTCGATGAGCAGAACGATGAGGTAGCATTCGGGGTGGTTGAGGGTGATCGACTGGGCGATGTTCTGCATCAGCACCGTCTTGCCGGTGCGCGGCGGCGCCACGATCAGGGCGCGCTGCCCTTTGCCGATCGGCGCGACGATGTCGATGATCCGGGGCGAGAAGTCCTTGCGGGTCGGCTCCGACAGTTCGAGCTTGAAGCGCTGCGTGGGGAACAGCGGCGTCAGGTTGTCGAAGTGGACCTTGTGCTTGATCTTGTCCGGGCTCTCGAAGTTGATCGTGTTGACCTTCAGGAGCGCGAAGTAGCGCTCACCGTCCTTCGGGCCGCGGATCGGCCCCTCGACGGTGTCGCCGGTGCGCAGGCCGAAGCGGCGGATCTGCGTCGGCGAGATGTAGATGTCGTCGGGACCCGGCAGGTAGTTCGAGTCGGAGGAGCGCAGGAAGCCGAAGCCGTCCTGCAGCACCTCGACCGTACCGGCACCGATGATCTCGACGTCCTTGGCAGCCAGCTGCTTCAGGATCGCGAACATCAGCTCCTGCTTGCGCATGGTCGAGGCATTCTCGACCTCGACCTCCTCGGCGAAGGTGAGGAGCTCGGTCGGCGTCTTCGACTTGAGATCCTGCAGCTTCACCTCGCGCATGGCGGGGGCGGCCGGGGTCTCGATCGGGGCGAGGGTGTCTTCGATCATGGGATATCGGGGTGCGGGGGCGAAGCTGGGGGGCGTCATGTCAGGACAGGTCCGGCCGCCGCAGGACGCGGCGTTGAGCGGAAGCAACGGGGTGGCCGAGGCGGGCACCGGTCGCGAAGTCGTCGCCTGATTTGTCCCGGAGGTCGCGTGGAGGAGCCTGGCAGCTCTGGATGCGACGTGACGTGACGATGGAGGAGGGAACGACTTTATGTAACGGGTCCTCGTCGTCGACTCAAGTCCCCGGTGGGGAAAAGTGGGGAGAGGCGCGGTGCGGCGGCACCGCAGGACAGGTCGGCCCCGGCACGGATGCTCCGGCCGCGCCCGAAGCACGGCCAACTATCGGCGCAGTCGTCGCATCGCCGCATTAACATTTGGAAGGTTTAACTCCCAGATTACAACCTTCTATCATTACCATAACCGCCGAGCTCGAGGCATTCCCGGGCAAGCTTCGAGGTATTTTGCCGGTACGGCGCAGTATCCCTGCGAGAGGACGGGGCGGGGATGCGGTCCGCGGCGCAGAGATCAACGGCGACGCAGGCGGATATAGAGGGCTCCACCGCCCCCATGATGGTGCGCGGCCTCCTCGAAGCCGACGACCATGGAGCGCAACTCGGGTAGGCGCAGCCAATGCGGCACGCTGCGACGCAGGACACCGCGCTCGGCATAAGGATCGCCGGCATTCCCCCCCTTGCCGGTGACGACCAGCACCACCGCGTGACCCGCTGCCCGGGAGCGGTGCAGGAAGCCGATCAGGGCTGCGTGAGCCTCGGCCTGGCGCATCCCGTGCAGGTCGATCGATGCGTCGACGCTCCGCGAGCCACGGCGCAGGGCGGTGCGCACCCGTCGCTCGAGGGGCGCCAGCGGCGGCAGGGCCGGCGCCGGAGGAGGCGGGCTCGGCATCGTCTTCGGGATCGGTACCGGCGACTTCGCCGCGGGTCGACGGGGCCGCGCCGTCACGGCGATCGGAGCCGGTGCGGGCTCCGGCGGTGGGGGAGGGGAGGGGGCTGTGGGCGCGGCCCGCCCGCGCAAGGGAGTGACCAGGCGGGAGATCTCGGTCCAGAGCCGGCTCTCCTCGGAGGAGAGGCGGCGTATCCGCCGGGGACGGCGCGGCTCGGTCACGGCGCGGCTCCTGCGGTGCCCTGTTTCGGCAGCAGCACCACGAAACGCGCCGGGTCGCGCAACAGGCCGGCGGTCGCACCGGCCCGGGCGCCGGTGCCGAGATAGAGATCGCCGCGGGCCGGCCCGAGGATCGCCGAGCCGGTATCCTGCGCCACCACGAGGCGGTGGAGAGGGGCGCTGCCGCCCTCCGGATCCGGCAGCGTTCCCTCCAGCCAGAACGGCAGGCCGTAGCGCCACAGGGTGGCGTCGACCGCGAGGCTGCGCCCGGCGGTCAGCGGCACGCCGGCGCCGCCGCGCGGGCCGGTCCCCTCCGGGATGCTCTCGTCGATGCGAAAGAAGACGTAGGAGGCGTTGCGGCGGATCAGGTCGCGGGCGATGTCCGGATGAGCGCGCAGCCAGCCGGTCCAGCGGGCGAGCGTCAGGCCTTCGAGCGGCAGGTGGCCGCCGGTGACGATCAGGCGGGCGACCGAGGTGTAGGGCCGGCCGTTGCGGCCGTCATAGGCGAGGCGCACCGAGCGGCCATCGGGCAGGCGCACCCGGCCGGAGCCCTGGACTTGCAGCACCAAGAGGTCGACGGCGTCGCGCAGCCAGAGCAGCGGGCGGGCGCGGGCCCCGAGCGCCCCGTCCTCGATCGCAGCCCGGTCCGGATAGGGAAGGAAGGCGTCGCCGTCGCGGCGTGCGGCACGAAACGAGGGATCGAGGCCGGGCCGGGTCTCGCCGGGCTCCAGCGAGACGAGATCGTCGGGGCGGCCCAGGGCCGGCACGGTGAAGTCCGGATTCGGCACTGGCGAACCGGCGAGTTCGGGCTCGAAATAGCCGGTGAGGAAGCCGTTGCTGCGCTCCGACAGGGTGTCGCGGCTCGGCCGCAGGACGTGGTAGGCGGAGAAGTTCTGCTCGAAGAACGTTCGTGCCCCTTCCGGCGGCACATCGACCGAGGCGGCGCAGGGCCTGGCGAGATCCTGGCTCGGCGCGCCCGGCGCCGCCTCTGCGAGGACCGGGCCGGCCGGTGCCGCGCAGGTCGCCCGGAAGGCCGCGAGGGCCGCCGCGAGGTCATCGTGGGCGAAGCCCGGCAGGGCACTGAAGGGGACGGGTTCGAGAACCGCCTCGCCGACCCGCAACGGGGCGGCCTTCACCCGACCGCCGCAGGCGAGGAAGGCGGAAACGAGCAGTCCGGCGGCAACGCGTCCGATGACAGGACTGGCAGCGAAACTGAGGCCGAGGGCCGGTGGCATGGGCTTGTCGGGCTCCGGCCCCGGGAAAGCTGTTCAATGGTCGCGCCGCACAAGACAACACGGGAGCTTGGCAGCGGATGATCGTGACGACGGGGGATTGTCGCCGAGGGCCGGCGGCCGATCAAGCCGCCGGCACGGCCCCCTCAATGCCCGGCTTCCGTGGCGACGAGCTGCCAGTTCGGGTCGCGGCTGCCGAGGGTGCGGGCGAAGGTCCAAACGTCGGTCACGTCGACGACCTTCTCGGGGCTGCCGTCGACCACCTGGCCCTGCGGGCCGCGGGTGGCGGTGATCAGCTTCGAGAGATAGCGCACGGTGACCTGCGCCACGCGGTTGCGCACGTCGACCCCAACGATCTCGGCCCGGTCGATCGACACGAAGGTGGTCTCGACGGTCTGGCCGGCGCGCTCGCGGCCCTGGATCGCCCGCTCGAACCCGTCTGCGACCTCGCGCGAGAGCAGGGTCTTGAGAGTCTTGCGGTCGCCCTTGGCGAAGGCCGTCACGATCGTCTCGTAGGCGACCTTGGCGCCGTCGGTGAAGGCGCGTGGGTCGAAGCTCGGCTCCTGCTGGAGGATCAGGTCGAGGCCGCGGGCGGCGGGCGAGTTCGGCTCGACCACGCCCTTCCAGTTGCGCGGCACCGCAGTCGCGACCGGCGCGGCGGCGCCGCGCTCGGGGCCGGCGCCCGGCAGCCGCACGACGTTGTCGCCGTCGCGGGGAGCGGCGGGCGGCTCCTCGCGCCGGGCCAGCGGGTTGAAGGGCGGCCGCTCACTCCCGGTCTTCTGCCCGAGGACCGAGCGCAGCTTCCAGATCACGAAGACCGCAAGCCCGAGGAAGATGAGGGTCGTAAGGTCGAGGGAATCCTGCATCATCGATCCGTTCATCGATCCGTTCTTGGCGGCTTTACGCGGAGCATCCCTGACCGCCCCGGCACAGCTTGCGACCTCTCCGGCGCGTCGACGGCTTTGGCACCGGGACCGGGGCAAGGCAAGCGTCCGGCCGGCGCCGCACCGCGGGCCCTTCGGAAGATATGGGGACAGGGCCTCGCGGTATCCAGGCGCCCGCCCGCGAGGATGCGCGGATCGGGAATGCGTGAATTCCTGCCGCATTTCGGAGGGATGCCGGCCTGCCGCTGCGGCGGGGAGACGGGAGGCCGTGACGCGGAAGAGATGATCGGCGCCTCTGCTTGTTCGCGGCCTGCGGGCATGATAGCGGCAACGCCGCCGGCGTGCGCGCCGTTTTTCGCGCCAGCGCGTGCCGGTTCGTCGTTTACGTCCAGCCCTCGAAGGAACCCTCCGCCATGGCCGACTCCCCGGTCCCGAACGGCAACGGTGGCGCCGCGGCGCAGCCCGACGATTTCACGCCGACCCTCAACGCCCTCGCGCAATACGCCAAGGACCTCTCCTTCGAGAACCCGAATGCGCCGCGCTCGCTGCAGCCGCAGCAGCAGGGTCCGCAGATCAACATCCAGGTCAACGTCAACGCCCGGCAGCTCGCCGAGGAGGATTTCGAGGTCGACCTGCGTCTCGAGGGCGACGCCAAGATCGGCGCCGAGGTGCTGTTCGCCTTCGAGCTGACCTATGCGGGCATCTTCCGCCTGCGCAACATCCCGCAGGACCAGATGCATCCGGCGGTGATGATCGAGTGCCCGCGGCTGCTGTTCCCGTTCGCCCGCCAGATCATCGCCGACGCGGTGCGCAACGGCGGCTTCCCGCCGCTCTACATCGACCCGATCGACTTCGTCGGCCTCTACCGCCAGAAGGCCGCCGAGGCCCAGGCGCAGGGCGGCGTCGCGTAAGGCGGGTTCGCGCGGGCCGGCCCCGGCCCGCGCACCCGCGAAAGTGTTTCACGGGAAACGCGGCTTGTTCCGATACTCCCTCAGGGCCGGCCGCAGGGACATCACCGGCAGCCCGCCATGGCGAGGTTGAACAGCCGCAAGGCCCGTCGCGCCCTCAGCACCCGGGCGGTGCCGACGCCGATCAGCGTCCAGAAGCCCAGGCAGGGCAGGGCGACGAGCCCGAACAGGACCGCCAGGATCATGGTCGCGGCGAACGGCGCATCCTCGGTTTGGGCGGCGTAGGTGGCGAGCGCGCCCGCGGCGATGACCCAGGCCTACGGGTTCCACCCACTGGAACAGGGCCGCCTGCAGGAATCCGAGTGGCGCCCGGACGTGTGCGTGGCGGGGTCGGCCGGCTCGGGGTCGGACCTCGCGCGCTTCCAGGCGAGCCGCAGCAGGGAGGCCGCCCCGCCCCGTTTCAGGACCGCATGGACCCGCGGATCGGTGAGCAGCGGCAGGCCGGCCGTGCCCAGAACGAGCAGCATCACGGCGAAACCCGCCGCGATGCCGAGCATGTGCGGCACCGTGCGGGCGAAGCCGCAGGTCGCCCCGGAGGCCACCGCCATGGTGTTGTTGGGGCCGGGCGGCGCCGACATCGCGACCGCGAACGCGCCCGCCGAGAGAAACCAGGTCCAGTCCACGATCGGGCCGCTCCGCGTCGTCGTCACGCCGTCGACGTGATGATGCGCGGGTTCTCCGTCCGGCTCGTGGCGTCAGCTTTCGAGGGCTCGGCGAGCTCGTGCTATGTTGGAAGTCTTTCGGCCGCGATCGCCGCGGCGGCACGCGCCGCCCCGGCGAACCCTGGGTCAGGTGACCACAGGACGGGCCTGCCCTGCCCCCTGGACTCCCGACCCCGGATCGGGCGATGGGGGCCATGTGCGCCTCGCGCGCGAGAATGCATAGGCGCCTCGTGCGAGAGAGTGCATGCGCGCCTCGCGCGCGAGAGTGCATGGGCGCCTCGCACGCGCGAGACGATGGGCGCATCACGCGAGAGGAAAGACGACGGCATGGCGTACTGGCTCTACAAGTCCGAGCCTTCGGTCTGGTCGTGGGACGACCAGGTCGCCGCCGGCGCGGCGGGGACCTACTGGAACGGGGTGCGCAACCACGTCGCCCGCAAGAACCTCGAAGCGATGCGGCTCGGCGAGCAGGGCTTCTTCTATCACTCGAACGAGGGCAAGGCGGTGGTCGGCATCGTCGAGGTGATCCGCACCTATTATCCCGACCCTACCGACGAGAGCGGCCGCTTCGGCATGGTCGACCTGAAGGCGGTCGCGGCGCTCCCTCTTCCCGTCACCCTGGAGGCGATCAAGGCCGAGCCGGCCCTGCGCGAGATGGTGCTCGTCAACAACTCGCGCCTGTCAGTGCAGCCGGTCAGCGAGGCGGAGTGGGCGCTGGTGCGCCGCATGGGAGGCCTCTGATCGATGAGGGCCGGCGCGTGACGCGCGTCCTCTCCGGATTGCGGGCCGGGTGCTGGCTCGTCCTCGCGTTGCTGGCGGAGCCGGCGAGCGCTCAGAGGGCGAAGGCGCCCGCCAAGCCTGCCGCGCCCGAGAAGGTCCTGACCTGCGGGGCCTTGTCCAACCTGCGCATCATGATGGCGGAGACAGGGGGGAACCCCGCCGCGATCACGTCGCGGCTGGCGGACCCAAAGGCCGATCACCTCGGCTGCTCGCGGGTCGGCCGCGAACGGATCGAGGGCAATGCCGAACGGGTGGTGATCGGCGGCATCGCCTATGATTGCCTGAAGGTGAAGGGGACGAGCCTGTGCCGCTGGACCCTGTCGGGCGTCCCGGCGGAGGCGCCGTGAGGCGGCCCCCGCCGGGACACGTCATGCCGGCGGCCTCGGATACTGACGCATCGACTCGATCCCGGGCAGGCCCGGGATCGACGAGGCCGTTGATCCATCTCGCATTTTGGCTGCCGAGCCCAGAAGTCCGGGACCTTGGGCTTGGCGAGAATCAAGATTGGCGAGAATTGAGCTTGGTGAAAATTCGAGAACGGAACCAATGGTCGTTTTCTTGCGACCGTCGGTATCAGATGCTCCAGTACGGCGTGGCGTTGAAGTAGCTGTGAACGTGCTCCTCCCACTTCCGGTCGAAGGAAGGATCGTTGCCCTCCGCCGAGGCCGGCGGGGCGGCGCGGAGCTGCTCTTCGGTGAGGTCGATCACGTAGGCGTCCAGCTCCGGCGCGAAGCGCAGGGTCGACCACGGGATGGTGTGATAGCCCTCGCCGATGCCGAGGAAGCCGCCGAAGCTCATCACGGCATAGACGACCTTGCCGGTGGCCTTCTCGATCATCAGGCGCTCGATGCGGCCGATGCTGTCGCCGTTCGGGCGGCGCACGGTGGTGCCCTCGACGCGGTCGCTGGCGATCAGCGCGTTGGTCTCGCTGGTGCTGGTGCTGCCCATGTCGGAGCGGTCGCCGACGGTCGGTGCGACGGTGGTCATCGGAACTCTCCAGAATCCTCACTCTTCCCCGGCAACGCTGCTGCAGCGGAGCGTGTTCCGAGGCTCGACCGTGAGGGGCCTGCCGTAACCGCTGCGGCGAATGGCGGAGCAGCGAGGCAGTTCCCCGCGGGCGATCGGGGCGCTAGCCTGCGGCCCATGCTTCCGCGGCCCATGCCTCCGCGGCTCATGCCCCTGCGTTCCATAACCCTGGTCCCATAAAACCCCGGTCCCATGCCGATCTGCCGTGCCGCCGTCCTGACGGTCCTCCTCGCGCTCGCCGCTCCCGCCCTCGCGCAGGATCGCGGCACCCTCAACCCGAAGCCGCTGCCGCCGCTCGCCAATCCGGACGATCCGTCCACGCCGGCGAAAGCCCTGTTCGGCCGTGCGACGACGCCGGCGGCCCTGCCGCCCCAGGCGATCGGCGGCTACGCCCGGGGTTGCGTGGCCGGGGCCGAGTCGCTGCCAATCGACGGCGCCACCTGGCAGGTGATGCGCCTGTCGCGCAACCGGAACTGGGGCCATCCCCGGCTCGTCGCCTTCCTGGAAAAGATTGCGACCGAGGCGCCGCGCAAGGCGGGCTGGCCGGGGCTCCTCGTCGGCGACATGTCCCAGCCCCGGGGCGGGCCGATGCTGACCGGCCATGCCTCGCACCAGCTCGGCCTCGACGCCGATATCTGGCTGAGCCCGATGCCGGACAGGCGCCTGACCCGGGCCGAGCGGGAGGAGATCTCGGCCACCAACGTGGTGCGGTCGGACCGGCGCGACATCGACCCGGAGGTCTGGCGCCCGGAGCACCTGCGGCTGATCAAGATGGTGTCGCGCGAGCCGGAGGTGGCGCGGATCTTCGTCAACCCGGCGATCAAGCGGGCGCTCTGCCGCGAGGCGGGGTCCGACCGGAGCTGGCTCACCAAGGTGCGGCCGATCTACGGCCACAACTACCACTTCCATATCCGGCTCGAATGCCCGGCGGGCGAGGCGGCCTGCCACGACCAGGACCCGCCGCCGGCCGGCGACGGCTGCGGCTCCGAGCTCGATTACTGGTTCACGGACGCGGTGCTGAACCCCAAGCCGCGCCCGCCCGGCAAGCCGCGCCCGCCGATGACCCTGGCGGGCCTGCCGGAGGCCTGCCGCACGGTCCTGAAGGCGCGGTGACGAGAGATCGGGACCGGCACCGGCCGGTCCCGCGTTGGGCAGCTTACTGCGAGCGCCTCACTCGGCCGCGACGCCGACCCCGATCGGGCAGGACACACCGGTTCCCCCTAACCCGCAATAGCCACCGGGATTCTTCGCCAGGTACTGCTGGTGGTAGTCCTCGGCGAAGTAGAACGGGCCGCCGTCGCGGATCTCCGTGGTGATGGGGCCGAAGCCCCGCGCCTTCAGGGCGGCGGCATACGTCTGGCGGGAGGTCTCCGCCTCGGCCCGGCGAGCCTCGTCGGGCAGGTAGATGCCGGAGCGGTACTGCGTGCCGACATCGTTGCCCTGGCACATGCCCTGGGTCGGGTCGTGGCTCTCCCAGAAGGTCTTGAGCAGGGCGGCGAAGGAGATCACGCGCGGGTCGTAGGCGACGAGCACGACCTCGTTGTGGCCGGTCAGCCCCGAGCAGACCTCCTCGTAGGTCGGGTTCGGCGTGGTGCCGGCGGCATACCCGACGGCAGTGACGAAGACGCCATCGCCGAGCTGCCAGAACTTGCGCTCCGCGCCCCAGAAGCAGCCGAGGCCGAACACGGCGATCTCGGTGCCGTCCGGATAGGGCCCCTTGAGCGGATGGCCGTTGACGAAATGCCGCTCCGCCGTCGGCAGGAGAGTAGGCCGCCCCGGCAGGATCTGGTCGGGCGCGGGCATCTCGGCGCGCTTGCGGAAGAACAGCATCGGGTCGCTCCGGTATCGGAACGGAGCCTCGCGGCTCCGGAGGCGATGCGCCTCTGATCGCGACCTGATGTGGGGTGGGGGCCCTGTTTTCTGAAGGGCGTCGCGTCAGCGCAGGATCTGGGCGGATTGCTCCGGCGCTTGCGTCGCGGCGACGCGGGCTGGAGCGTCGGGCCCGAAGGCGGTGCTGGGATCGAAGAAGACGCCGCGGGCCGTGATCAGCCCGGCCGCCAGGACCCAGAACAGCACGGCACCGACGATCCGCCGGGTCCGGACCGGACGGCGGCGCGTCGCCGCGCATCCGGCTTCTTGCTTGAACCCTTGCACGGACCGCAGGTCCAGGCGCTCGCCGAACGGATCGAAGATGGCAGGACGCATGGTCGAATCCGGCTTGACGCACGGCTCCGCGGGGCGAAGCTTCAGGACCGTAGATAGGTCTGGGGCAGGCCTCGCAGCAATAGACACGGTTTTCTATTTTTCCAAGAAGCAGAGAAGATGTTTTCTGCGTAAAAGCTCACAAGGAGAAATTTTGTCTTTGTTCCCCGGCGAACCAGCGTTCCGGTGCTGCCTCGTGACGCATCCGGGTCGTGCCCTGCGTCCCGGATTGTCCTCGGAGGGCGCGAGGCGAGCCGGACGCGGTGCCCGGCCGAGTGGTCGGCGGCGGTAAACCCGCGAGACGGCGCAGCCGTGCCATGCCGCCAACACTCGCGCGGGCTCACGCCTGGTTGATCCGTGGTGATTGCCTGGCATATGATCATATGACTTTGCGGCATGTCAGCTTATTCGGGCCGGGCACGAATGCTGAGCTTAGGAATGTTTACCTTGGAAAGTGGAGCTCGGATGCGCGTCGCGCGAGCGGATCGTGACTGCCGGCAGTGCCTCGCCCCGCGCCAGCGCCCCGCTCCGGGTCGAAGCCGGAGACGGAACGACGCCCGATGACGATGCACCCTCCGGACCATCGCGCGGGCCCACGGCCGGCGGACCTGTCCTCGCACGACTTCATGCGCCTGATCGAGGCGTTCGGCCTGACCGGTGCCTGGCGCTGGGACTTCGTCTCCGGCCGTCAGGTCTGGTCGTCGGGGCTCTACCGCCTGCTCGGACTGCCGGAGAGCGAGACGGCGAGCTACGAGCGGCTGCTCAGCCTCGTCCACCCGGCCGATCGCGACGTGCTCGAGGACGTCGTCCAGATCGTCCAGGCCGGGCTCCTCGGCAGCCACACGGTCCGGCTGATCCGGCCTGACGGGACGGCGCGCACGGTGGTGAGCCGCGGCGAGGTCTTCTTCAGCCCGGAGGGACACCCGGTCGCCGCGACCGGCGTGCTCCTCGACGTGACCGACCGCGAGCGCCTGGTCGAGATGCACCGCCTGGAGCAGCAGCGCCGGGCCAGCCTGGCGCGGGAAGCGCAGGTCTTCATCCATACCGAGCCGCGCCTGCCGCTCACCGAGTACGGGCCCGATTTCCTGGCGCTCGTGGGCCTGCGCCGCGAGGAGGTGCGGGCGGATTGGCTCAGCCCGATCGTGCCGGAGGAGCGGTCGCGCTGGCGCGACGAGCTGCCCCGCCTCGCCGCGGTGGGCCAGCCGTTCAGCATCGCGCCGACCCTGCGTCTCGCCGAGGGCGGGTCGGCGCCGTTCCGCATGACGCTGGTGCCCCTGCGCGACGGGACCCCGGATCCGGTCTGCTGGACCGCCGTGATCACGCCGCTCGGGGCCGAGGCCGCCGCCCGGGACCGCCCGTCGCGCGAAGCCGAGCCGGCGATCGGCGTCGAGCCGGCGATCGGCGTCGAGCGGGCGATCGAGGGCTGCCACCTCCGGGCGGCCCGCGGCCTCCTCGACTGGACCCTGAACGACCTCGCGCGGGAGAGCGGCGTCTCGCTCTCCACCGTGCGGCGCCTGGAGGAGGAGTCCGAGGGGCCATCCTCGCGCTCCCGCCCCCACGTGCTGGCGGCCCTGCGCCGGGCCGGCATCGTCTTCACCCTGATCGAGGGTGCGGTGGCGGTGGCGCGGGCGGAGTAACCCGATCTCCGAACGATCCGTTCGGAGATCGGGGCACGAGCCCGCGCGGCGCTCGAGCGGGGCCGGTTTTCGCATCGCGAAGCGATCCGGCGGACATCATATGCGCCCTCACCCCACCCGGTACACCGAGAGCGCCACGTGGTCCGGCGCCCGGGCCCCGGTGGCGAGGAACAGGCTGGTCTGCATCCAGGCGAGATGCGGGGCCGCGGTCTCGAACCGGGGCGCGGTGCGGAAATAGATCAGGGCCGGATCGACCGGCTCACCCCGGCGCAGGCGTTCCAGGGCCTCCGGCGGTCCGAAGCGCAGGCCGGTATTCTCGACATAGATCAGGGCGCCGCCCTCGGCCTCGATCACGTAGCGGGCGTGGAGCCGGGTGAGCCCGTCGCCCGCGATGGTCTGGTAATCGGCCCCGCCGGCCATGACCCGCCCGGAGAGGGCAGGCCCCGACACGGTGCCGCCCGTGATGGCGATGACCCGGCGGGCACCGGCGACCGTGACGCCGACCTCGACCGGCACCGCGACGTCGATGCGGGCATCGAAGACGTGCTCCAGGGTGGGGACGCCGAGCATCACGGCTTGCCCTTCACCAGCGGGCAGTCGCTCTCCGCGAGGGGCCGGAAGGCGTCGTCGCCCGACAGCGTCGCGACCCGCTCCATCACGTCCCACTCCCCCTTCGACTCCTCCGGGCGCTTGACCCGGAACAGCGACACGTCGCGGATCACCCGCCCGTCCGGCCGCAGCCGGCCGCCCCTCGTCATGACGTCGTCGATCGGGATCTCGCGCATCTTCGCCATCACGGCCTCGGCCGCGTCGGTGCCGGCGGCCTTCACGGCTTTCAGGTAGTGCGTCACCGCCGAGTAGACGCCGGCCTGGTAGCTGTTCGGCATCGCCCGCTGCCGGTCGTGGAACCGCTTGGCGAAGGCCCGGGTGGCGTCGTCCTGGTCCCAGTAGAACGCTTCCGCGAGGTAGAGCCCGCCCGCGACCTGCAAGCCCAGCGCGTGGACGTCGACCGCCGTCATGTAGAACCCGGCGAGCTTCTGCTTGCCGCCGAGGACCCCGAACTCGGAGGCCTGCTTGACCGCGTTGATCGCGTCGCCGCCGACGTTGAACAGCGCGATCACCCCGGCGCCGGAGGCTTGGGCCTGGAGGATCTGCGACGAGAGATCAGGCGAGAGCAGGGGGTGGAAGACCTGGCCCACCACCTTGCCGCCGCCCTTCGTCACCACCGGCGTCACGTCGGCAACGAAGGATTTGCCGAGCGTGATGTCGGCGACGATATTGAACCAGGTCTTCTCGCCCGATTCGACCAGCGGCTTGGCGATGGCGCGGGAGAGCGCGTAGGTGTCGATGACCCAGAGCGCGCCGTTGGGCGAGCATTGCGCCCCGGTGATCACCGTCGAGCCGGATCCCGTGATGAGGGCGAGGCGGCCCTTCTCACGCGCGAGAGCCTGGACGCCGAGCGCGATCGCCGAGTTGTCGAGGTCGGTGATCATGTCGACCCCCTCGACGTCGTACCAGCGCCGGGCGAGCGAGCTCGCCACGTCCGGCTTGCTCTGGTGGTCGGCGGCGACGATCTCGATCGGCTTGCCGAGCACCGTCGTGCCGAAATCCTCGACCGCCAGGCGCGCGGCGGTGACGCTGCCGGTGCCGTAATTGTCGGCCATCGCCGTCGACATGTCGGCGAGGACGCCGATCTTCACCACATCGCCGGAGACGGCGCCCTCCGCCCGGGCCGTGGCGGGGGCGAAGGCGATCAGGCCCGCGAGGAGGGCGGAGCGGAGGGCGCGCATCCTGTCCTCCGTCAGACGGCCTTGAGGCCGAGGATCTCCCGGGCCTCGGCCGGGCTCGCCGGCTCGTGGTTGAGCTCCGTGATGATCCGCACCGTGCGGGCGACGAGCTGCTCGTTGGTGGCGAGCTGGCCGCGGGAATAGTAGTTGTTGTCCTCCAGCCCGACCCGGACGTGGCCGCCGAGCAGGATGGCCTGGGTGGTCGCCGGCAGCTGCGCCGGGCCGATGCCGGAGACGCAGAAGATCGATTGCGGCGGCAGCATCCGGATCATCGCCGCCAGGATGTCGTGCGAGTAGGGCATCGCGCCCTGGAAGCCCTTGTCGGCGCCGAGCACCATGTTGATGTAGTAGGGCGGCTTGTCGTAGCCCTTCTCGATCAGCCGGGTCACGTCCTGCAGGATGTGCTGGGGCCCGAACACCTCCCATTCCGGCTTGATGCCGCGCTCCTGCATGCGCTTGGCCAGGGCCTCGCAGCGGCTTGGCGTCGTCACGACCAGGATCTCGCGGCCGCCATGCACGTCCGCGAAGGTCATGCCGTCGAAGGTCGCCATCTCGGCCCCGGCCTCGCAGCCCTTCAGCCGCTCCTCGAAGCTCGATTCGAACAGCCCGTCGGGGCGCGGCACCAGCATGTCGCCGCTCGATCCACCGCCGGTCGAGTTGTTCAGGATGATGTCGCAGCGCTCGCGGATGCGCCGGTTGATGTCGCGATAGATCTCGTCGTTGCAGGTCGCCTCGTCGTCGGGCCGGCGGGCGTGGAGCGCCGCGATCGCCGCGCCCTCCTTCCAGGACTTGTGCACCGACTCGGCGATCTCGCCGGGCTGGGTCGGCAGGTTGGGGTTCTGCGCCTTCGAGGCCATGCCGCCCGTCGGCGCCACCGTCACGATCACCTTGGCCATGGTGTCCTCCCTTGGTTTGCGTTGAACGATGATTACGGCAGTTCCCGCGTCCCGCGCTTCTGCCGCACGAGGTCGACGAGCAACCGGTCGCGCTCGGCCACCATCGCGTCGCGGTCGTGCCCCGCCAGCGCCTCGTCGAGGCCGCGGACCAGGATCGCCTTGAGTTCGGGCGTCAGGCGCGGGTCGCCGAGATCGGCCCACATCGCCTCCATCAGCGGCCCGAGATGGTCGAGGGTGTGGGCGAGCCCCCCGGGGCCGCCCGAGAGGTGATTGAGCAGGCACGGCCCCATCAGGGCCCAGCGCAGTCCCGGACCATGGGCGATCGCCGCGTCGATGTCGGCCACCGTGGCGGCGCCCGTGCCGACGAGGTGGAACGCCTCGCGCCAGAGCGCCGCCTGGAGCCGGTTGGCGACGTGGCCGACGAGCTCGCGCCGCAGGCGGATCGGCCGCTTGCCGATCGTCTCGTAGAAGCTCATCGCGGCCGCGACCGCGCCCTCGTCGGTCTGGTCGCCGCCCAAGACCTCGACCAGCGGCACCAGGTGGGGCGGGTTGAAGGGATGGCCGAGCACCACCCGGCCCGGATACCGGCAGGCATCCTGGATCGCGCTCGGCGCGATGCCCGAGGAGCTGGTCGCCAGCACCACGTCGGGCGACGCCGCGGCGTCGAGGCGCCGATAGGTCTCGCGCTTGATCTCCAGGCGCTCGGGCCCGTTCTCCTGGACGAAATCGGCGTCGGCTACCGCCGCCTCCGGCTCGGCCACGAAGGTCAGGCGCTCCGGCGAGGCGCCGGGCGCGAGGCCGATCTGTGCGAGGATCGGCCAGTGCCGGGCGACCGTCTCCCGCAAGCGCGCCTCGGCGCCGGGGGCCGGGTCGGTGGCGGTCACGTCGAGGCCGTGAGCGAGAAATTGCGACACCCACGACGCCCCGATGACGCCGGTGCCGATCACCGCCACCCGTCCGATGGCCGTTCGGTAGCCTGAGGCCGGTTCGCTCGCCGGTCCGCTCGCGTCATCCATCGCGGCGCCCTCCCTGATCGGGTCGGTTGTCAGGGCTTATCGCCCGATTGACCCGTTGAGATAGTTATATCACATTACAAATCAGGTTTGGCAATCCGGCGCGAACAGGCCGGAGCCAGAATCGGAGAGGAGCGCCGATATGGCAGAGGACCTGTCGGGCCTCGGCACCGAGTCCCTGATCGTCACGCGGCGGGACACGGTGGCGATCGTGACCCTGAACCGCCCGCACAAGCGCAACGCCCTCGACGACGGCATGGTGCTGGGGCTGGAGCGCATCGCCCGCAACCTGCCCGACGACGTGCGGGCGCTGGTGATCGCGGCGGAGGGCCCGCATTTCTGCGCCGGGCTCGACCTCGCGGAAT
Organism: Methylobacterium currus; assembly: GCF_003058325.1. Classification (NCBI taxonomy): domain Bacteria; kingdom Pseudomonadati; phylum Pseudomonadota; class Alphaproteobacteria; order Hyphomicrobiales; family Methylobacteriaceae; genus Methylobacterium; species Methylobacterium currus. The sequence continues at coordinate 2,635,282 of NZ_CP028843.1, read as the reverse complement.
TGACCGAGCGCGACGCGCCGGCCGGGATGCTGCATTCGCGGATGTGGCACCGGGCCTTCCACGAGATCGAGTTCGGCCGGGTGCCGGTGGTGGCCGCGCTGAAAGGCGCGGTGATCGGCGGCGGGCTGGAACTGGCACTCTCGGCGCACCTGCGGGTGGCCGAGCAATCGGCCTTCTTCGCCCTGCCGGAGGGCCAGCGTGGCATCTTCGTCGGCGGCGGCGCCTCGGTGCGGCTGCCCCGGCTGATCGGCGTCTCGCGGATGCGCGACATGATGCTGACCGGCCGCGTCCACGACGCCGAGAGCGGCGAGCGGCTCGGCCTGTCACACTACGTGACGCCGCCGGGCGAGGGGTTGGAGCGGGCGATCGCGCTCGCCGCCCGGGCGGCCGAGAATGCGCCGCTGACCAACTACGCCCTGATCCACGCCCTGCCGCGCATCGCCGAGGCCGACCCCGCGACCGGCTACCTCACCGAGGCCCTGATGACCGCGGTGGCCCAGAGCGACGCCGAGGCCAAGCGCCGGCTGGCGGAGTTTCTGGAGGGGCGGGCGAAGAAGGTGCGGGAATAGGGGAGGCGGCCGAGACACGCCGTCCGCCGCCTCTTCTCGCCACGCCGTTACCACCCTCCGCGTCATCCCGGGGCCGCTCAAGCGGACCCCGGAATCCGGAAACGCGAGACGTCCAGAATTGAGCGGGACGCGCTCCGCTTCGAGTTTCACCCATCCGCGGTTCTGGATCCCGGGCTCCGCTTTCGCGGCCTCATAATGACCGTGAGAAGTGGAATCACACAGAGTAACAACTCAAGCACTGTTTCCCTCTCCCACATGGGAGAGGGGATTCCGCGCCTTTATTTACTTTGGCCTGCCAAGGACAAAGCGCTCCGACGACGCAAGACGATCCCCAAGGAACCCGGCACCAAGACCGGCCACCGCCACCCCCGGAGGAAACCATGCCCCGTCGCCCCGTCCGCCGGCTCGCCCCGGCCCTCGCCGCCCTCCTGCCTCTCTTCACCCACGCCGCCGCCGCCGAGCGGCCGGTGAAGATCGGCGTCCTCAACGACATGTCGGGCCCCTATGCCGACTATCAGGGCCAGGGCTCGGTCATCGCCGCCCAGCTCGCCATCGAGGACTTTGCGAAACAGGCCGGGCGGCCGGTCGAGCTGGTCTCGGCCGACCACCAGAACAAGACCGATATCGGCGCGTCGATCGCCCGGCGCTGGTTCGACCAGGACGGCGTCGACCTGATCCTCGACGTGCCGAACTCCGCCGTCGCGCTCGCCGTGGCGAACCTGGCGCGGGAGAAGAACAAGGTCTTCATCGGCTCGGGCGCCGGCACCGCCGAGCTGACCGGCAAGCAATGCTCGCCCAACACCGTGCACTGGACCTACGACACCTGGTCGCTCGGCCACGCGCTGGCCAAGGCGCTGGTGCAGCAGGGCGGGAAATCCTGGTACTTCCTCACCGCCGACTACACCTTCGGCAAGGACCTCGAAGGCTCGGCCGCCGAGGAGGTCAAGGCCGATGGCGGCAGCGTGAAGGGCTCGGCACGCCACCCGCTGGGGACATCCGACTTCTCGTCCTTCCTGCTCCAGGCGCAAGGATCGGGCGCCGACGTGATCGGGCTGGCGAATGCCGGCGACGACACCTCGAACGCCCTGAAGCAGGCGGCGGAGTTCGGCATCGCCCCGGGCCAGCGCCTCGCCGGGCTGATCCTCAACATCACCAACATGCCGGCGCTCGGCCTCAAGGCGACGCAGGGCGTCTACATCGTCACGCCCTACTACTGGGACCTCAACGACGGCACCCGGGCCTTCGCGGCGCGCTATGCCGCGCGCCACCCGCGCCACGCCATGCCGAACGACATGCAGGCCGGCATCTACTCGGCGGTGGAGCACTACCTGAAGGCGCTCGCCACCGTGAAGGAGGCCGGCGACGGCCGCGCGGTGGTGGCGGCCATGAAGGCGATGCCGACCGACGATCCGATCTTCGGCAAGGGCCGCATCCGCGAGGACGGGCGCAAGCTGCACCCGATGTACCTGCTCGAGACCAAGACCCCGGCCGAGAGCAAGGGCGGCTGGGACTATTTCAAGCCGGTGCGCACCGTGCCGGCCGAGGAGGCGTGGCGCCCGCTCTCCGAGGGCGGCTGCCCGCTGGTGAAGGGCTAAAGCGACGATGACCTCGCATCGCTTCCTCGAGCGGGACGACGGCAGCCTCGTCGTCACCGCGAAGGCGGCCCTGCCGCCTTACCCTGAGCGCCTGACCGCGCACCTCACCCGCCACGCCGCCGAGGCGCCGGACCGGCCGTTCCTGGTGCGCCGGGCTAAGGACGGGGCGTTCGAGCCCCTGACCTATGGGGCGGCGCTCCAGGCCGTCGAGCGCATCGCCGCGGCGCTCCTCACCCGGAACCTGTCGGCCGAGCGGCCGGTGATGATCCTGTCGGGCAACAGCTTCGAGCACGCACTCCTCTCCCTCGCCGCCCTCCATGTCGGCATCGCGGTGGCGCCGGTCTCGCCGGCCTATTCCACGGTGTCGCAGGACCATGCCCGCCTGCGGGCGATCGTCGAACTCCTCACCCCCGGCCTCGTCTTCGCGGCCGAGGGCGCCACTTACGCGCCCGCCATCGCGGCGGCGATCCCGGCGGGCACGGAGGTGGTGATCGCCGATGGCGCCGAGATCGGCCGGCCGGTCACGAAGGTCGACGACCTGATGCGGGGCGAGGACCCCGCCGCCGTCGCGGCGGCGCATCAGGCGGTCGAGCCGGGGACGGTGGCGAAGCTCCTGTTCACCTCCGGCTCCACCGGCGTGCCGAAGGCGGTGGTGAACACCCACCGGATGCTCGGCTCCAACCAGGCGATGCTGCAGGCGCGCTTCCCCGGCCTCACGGCCGAGCCGCCCGTGATGGTGGACTGGTTGCCCTGGCACCACACCTTCGGAGGCAACCACAACTTCAACCTGGTGCTGGCGAATGGCGGCACCCTGTACATCGACGAGGGCCGCCCGACCCCCGGCGGCATCCGGGAGACCGTACGCACCTTGCGCGAGGTCGCCCCCACCCTCTACCTCACCGTGCCGAAGGGCTTCGAGGCGCTGGTGCCGCACCTGCGCGACGACGAGGCCTTGCGAAAGAACTTCTTCAGCCGGCTCCAGGTCACCTTCTTCGCCGCCGCCGGCCTGCCGCAGCCGGTCTGGGACGCGATCGACGACCTCGCGCAGGCGACGATCGGCCGGACGGTGCCGATGGTGACGGGATTAGGCGCCACCGAGACTGCCCCGATGGCCCTCGTCACCGACGACCGCCCGGCGAAGGCCGGCCAGGTCGGCCTGCCGGCGCCGGGGGTCGAGCTGAAGGTGGCGCCTGTCGGCACCAAGCGCGAGGCGCGGGTGCGCGGGCCGAACGTCACTCCCGGCTACTGGCGCCGGCCGGACCTGACGGCGGCAGCGTTCGACGAGGAGGGGTTCTACCGCCTCGGCGACGCGCTCGTGCCGGTCGATCCCAATGACCTCCAGCGCGGCTACACCTTCGACGGCCGCCTCAACGAGGATTTCAAGCTCACGACCGGGGTCTGGGTCAGCGTCGGCCCGTTGCGCGCCGCCTTCCTCGACGCGTTCCAGCCGCTGGTGCGCGACGTCGCCATCGCGGGCGAAGCCCGCGACGAGGTCACGGCCCTGGTCTTCCCCGATCTCGCCGCCTGCCGGGCCCTCTGCAAGGAAAACGGCGGAGAATCGGGCGACGACGACGCGATCCTCGCCCATCCGACGGTGCGGCGGGCTTTCGCCCGGCGCCTCGCGGCCTTCGCGCAGAGATCGACCGGCTCGTCGAACCGCGTCGCCCGGCTCCTGCTGCTCGCCGAGCCGCCCGCCCTGGACCGGGACGAGGTGACCGACAAGGGCTCGATCAACCAGCGCGGCGTGCTGCGCAACCGGGCGGACGCCGTCGCCCGCCTCTACGCCGCGCCCTACGCCCCCGCCATCATCACGCCGGAGACCGCATGAGCGCGCCCGAGACCCAAACCGTCGACCACGAGGGCTTCACCCATGCCCGCAGCCTGACGGTGGAATGGGGCCATTGCGACCCGGCCGGCATCGTGTTCAACCCGCGCTTCTTCGACTTCTTCGACTGGTCGACCGCGATGCTGTGCGAGGCCGCGACCGGGCTGCCGAAGGCCGCGATGCTCGCCCGCTACGACCTCGTCGGCATCCCGCTGGTCGAGACCGGGGCGCGGTTCCTGAAACCCTCGCGCTACGGCGACCGGGTCGAGATCGTCTCGACGGTGGTGGATCTCGGCCGCTCCAGCTTCGCCGTGCGCCACCGCCTGTTCAATGCCGGCGAGCTCGCGGTCGAGGGCCGCGAGCGCCGGGTCTGGGCCGGCCGCCACCCCGACGACCCGGCCCGGATGAAGGCGGCGCCGATCCCGGAGGAGCTGGTCCGGCGGTTCCGGGGCGAGTGAGGGTCAGTCGGTCTCCTCCGTCCCCTCGTCCCCCGCCACGTCCCGCGCCCCCTGCTCGAGGCGGCGCAGTAGGCCGAGGAGCGCGCTCCGCTCCTCCGGGTTCAGGAAGGCGGCGATGCGCTCCTCGTGGGCGGCCTCGCGGCGGTGCAGCTCGGCCATCAGCGCCTCGCCGGCGGCCGTGAGGAAGAGGGATTGCGAGCGGCGGTCCGTCGGGTCGGGCTCGCGCCGCACGAGGCCACGGGCCTCCAGCTCGTCGAGGAGCGGGCCGATATTGGCCCGCTTGATGCCGATCGCCGCGCCGACCTGGCTCGGCCGCGCCCCCGGGCTGCCCTCGATCACGGTGAGCACGCCGAGCTGGCTCTGGCGCACGTCGAGATCGGCGAACAGCTCGACGAAGCTGCGGGAGACCGCGACCTGCGCCCGCCGCAGGGTGTAGCCGATCAGGCCTTCGAGGCGGGCGAGGCCCGGGGTATCATCGCTCGGCAACGGTGGACGGGCCCCTGTCTCGGCCGTGGAACCTGATCCCGCCACGTGCCCGCGATCCGGCCGGCGCGCAAGTCGCCGGCATGCGTCGCGGGCGACGATCGCGCCGATCAGCCCGCAGCCGCCCGGGCCTCGCGGTCCCACGCGGCCTCGACCTCGAGCGACGGCTTGTCCCGCTTGCAGGTGGCGAGCGCGGCGTCGCGCCCGTCCTCCCGGTACGTGACCGCGAAGTCGCCCCGGCTCACCTCGCCCTCGATGCGGGCATCCTCCGCCGACGCGGCATGGCCGACATAGCGCAGGCTGGTGCCGTAATGGCCGCTCCAGAAGAACGGGGTCTCGGCAAAGGGCGCCGTCCCGCCCAAAGTCGCCCCTGCCAAGAGCGCGCGGGCGACGTGCTGGCCCTGGCGCTGGGCGTGGACCCAATGCTCGACCCGCAGGCGCCGCCCGCTGCGCGGATCCGGATAGGACGCGACGTCGCCGATCGCGTAGATCCCGGGGGCGGAGGCGCGCAAGCTTCCATCGACCGCGATGCCGCCGCCCTCGTCCTTGCCCGCGAGCGCCAGGCCGGCGGCCTCCGCCAAGTCGGTCCGGGGCGCGACGCCGGTGCCGAGCACCACGAGATCGGCCTCGATCCGGCCGCCGTCATCGAGGGTCAGGGCCGTCCCGTCGAAGCCCGTCACCTGGCGGCCGAGGCGGAAGGTCACGCCCTTCGCCTCGTGCAGGCCCTGGACGAAGCGGCCGACCGCCTCTCCGAGGACCTTCTTGAGCGGCACCGCATCCGGCGCCACCACCGTGACGGTCCTCTCGCGGGCCACCATCGCGGCGGCGACTTCGAGGCCGATGAAGCTCGCGCCCACCACCGCGACGCTGCGGGCGCTCTCCGCCGCCGCGATCAGCGCATCGGCGTCGGACAGGCTGCGCAGGGTATGGACGGTGGGGCGATCGAAGCCCGGCAGGTCCGGCCGCTGGGGCGCGGCGCCCGTCGCGATCACCAGGGCGTCGTAGGGCAGCCGCTCGCCGCCGGCGGTCACGATCTCCTCGGCGCCGAGATCGAGCGAGACCACCCGGTCGCGCAGGAGACGGGGCCCGTCTCCGCCGTAGAAGCCCTCGGGGGCCAGCAGCGTCGCCTCGCGCTTCGCCTTGCCGGAGAGGTACTGCTTCGAGCAGAAGGTGCGGTCGTAGGGCGGATCGGGATCGTCGCTCACCAGGGTGACGGCGCCGCCATGGCCGGCCCGGGCCAGCCACTCGGCGCAGGCATGCCCGCCGGCCCCGCCGCCGATGACGACCACCCTGCCGGGCGCCGTCGTCGCGGAGGCCTCGTCGGACGATCGGGGCGCCGCCGCGCGCCGACCGGTCACGGTGACGCGGCCGTCGCGCTCCTCGACGCGGTAGCACGGCAGCGGATCGAAGGCCGGGGCACCGACCGCCTCGCCGGTCTCCAGGCTGAAGCGGGCATGGTGCCAGGGGCAGCGCACCTCCCCCTCCACCACGATGCCCTTGGCGAGCGGTGCGCCGAGATGGGTGCAGCGGGCGCCGATCGCCCGGACCCGGCCGTCGCGACGCAGGAGCAGCACCTTGTCCTCACCGAGGGTGCCCTCGATCATCGCGCCCTCGGGCAAATCGCCCGACGGGATCCCGCGGGCGAAATCCGGCTTCTCCTCGGCAGTGTTCGTCCCGGAACCCGTCTCGGCCATGGCCTGCCCCTTCGTCAGTCGACGCCTCGTCGGCAGGCAACGCGCGTGTGGCCCAACGGTGCCTCACCCGATCCCGTCGATCTGCAGCAGCAGGCGCTTCGGGCCGCGCAAGGAAGCGCCGGGCCGGTAGGGCGGCGGGTCCTCGGCGAGGCGGGGGGCGCTCAGCCGGGCGGCGAGCGCGGTCAGGGCGGCCTCGGCCTCGATGCGGGCGAGCGGCGCGCCGACGCAGTAATGCAGGGCGCCGCCGAAGCCGAAATGCTGGTTGTCCTCCCGGTCCGGGTCGAAGCGGTCGGGATCGGGGAAGCGTGCCGGATCGCGGTTGCCGGCGGCGAACAGCAGCACCAGGGGCACGCCTGCGGGGATCACCGTGCCGGCGACCGGGATCGGCGCCCGCGTGAGCCGCGTGCGGAAATGCACCGGCGGCTCGTAGCGCAGGAGTTCCTCGATCACCAGGGGCGCCCGCTCGGGATCGGCGCGCAGGCGCGCGAGTTCGGCCGGATGGCGCAGCAGCGTCAGCATCCCGTTGGTGATCAGGTTCACGGTGGTCTCGTGCCCGGCGATCAGCAGCAGGATCGCGGTGGCGACGAGGTCGGGGCCGCTCATCCGCCCGACCTGCGGGTCCTTCGCGGTCGCGAGCCCCGAGAGCAGGTCGTCCGCGGGCGCCCGGCGCTTCTCGCGGATCAGGTCGCGCATATACGACGCGATGGCGTCGAAGGTCTCGGTGTTGCGGGCGCGCAAGGCCTCGTCGTGGCGGCTCTCGGGCTCCAGGGCCGTGGCGAGCTGGGTCGCCCAGGCATGGAAGCGCGGCTCGTCCTCCCGCGGCACGCCGAGCAGCTCGCAGATCACCGTGACGGGCAGCGGATAGGCGAGGTCGTCGACGAGGTCGAAGCGACGGCAGCCGGCGCATCGGTCCAGGCACTGCGCCACCAGGGCCTCCGTCCGCCGCTTCATGCCGCGCACCCGTGCAATGGTGAGCTGGCTCATCACCTGGCGGCGCAAGGCGCCGTGGTCGGGCGGATCGCGGAAGATGAAGGGGCGGTGGCGGTCGGTGATCCAGTCCTTCAGCGGGTTGACGATCCAGTCCTTGACCGGGTTGCCGGTGGGCGGATGCTCTGCCGGCGGCAGGTCCTCCGAGCTGACCCGCGGGTCGTGAAGGAGCGCGCGGATCGCCGCGTAGCCGCTCGCCACCCAGGTGCCGTCGTCGCTGCCGTCGTCCTGGCGCGCCACCGGTTGCGCCCGCAGGCGGGCGTAGAGCGGGTAGGGGTCGGCGCGGTTCGCCGGATCTCGGATCTGCGTGAACAGGGTGCCGTCGGGAGCGTCGGTCATGAGGGGCCTTCTCAGCAGATCTCGCAAACGTGGTCGCCGGTTTTGCGACAAGGATCTGCAGCAAAACAAAACCTCAACAGACTTGCGTCGGCTTGCCGACGCGAGTCTGTTGAGGGATCAGGCGACCTTCGGGGCCGGCAGGCCCGGCGGCACCGACTCCGGCCTCGGCTGGTCGGCCCCGCCGGTGATCGGCGGAAAGGGTGCGCCGTCCCGGATCGGGCCCTCGTAAGCCGGCAGCCAGCGCCCGGCATTGACCGAGACCGCCGCGACCGTCCGCCCGGCCCGGCCATAGGCCGCGAGGAACCGGCCGGCCCGCGGGCTGCCCTGCACGATCGCCACCGCGTCGGCCCCCTCGGTGAGGCCCAGCGACTTGATGGTGAGCCCGAACTGGTTCGACCAGAAGGCCGGCACCTCGGCGTAGGGCCCGACGGAATCCGGCCCGTCCAGCATCGCCCGGGCGGCGTGCGCGGCCTGCGCGACCGCGTTGCCCCAATGCTCCAGGGCGACCGGACGGTTGCCAAGGAGCGGGTGGGGGAACCGCGCCACGTCGCCGGCAGCGAAGATGTCCGGGACGGGATGGCCCTCCCCGTCGAGGGCGCGGCAGGCGCCGTCGCAGGACAGGCCGCCCTCGTCGGCATCGAGGCCGGCGCCGGCGAGCCAGCCGGTGTTGCGCACAGCCCCCAACGCCACCACGACGAGGTCGGCCTCGACCGTCCCGCCATCCTCGAGCCGGGCGCGTCGGACCGCGCGGTCGCCCTCCAGGCGCGTCACCCGCATGCCCAGACGGAGATCGACCCCCGCGGCCACCATCCGCCCGGCGACGAAGCCGCCGATGACGCGGCCGAGCGCCTGGGCGAGGGGCGCCGGCGCCGGATCGACGACCGTGACCGGCAGCCCGAGGGAGCGGATGCTGGAGGCGACTTCGCAGCCGATGAAGCCGGCCCCCAGGATCAGCACCCGCCGCGGCCGCGCCGCGAGGCCCGCCGCCAGGGCCGCCGCGTCGTCCCGGCTCCGCAGCGTGTGGACGCCCGACAAGCGCGCCTCCTCGGGGGCCGGCCAGGCCCGGGCGCGGGCCCCGGTGGCGATCAGCAGACGGTCGAAGGGGACGCGCCCGCCATCCGCCAGGAGGAGCGCCCGGCCGGCCCGGTCGAGGCCGGCGGCCGGGGTGCCGAGGCGCCACTCGGCCCGAAGGGTGCCGACGCCCGGCAGGGTCGTGGCGCCGGGCGGGATCTCGCCGGTGAGGACGTGCTTGGACAGGGGAGGGCGGTCGTAGGGACGATGGGGCTCGTCGCCGACGAGGATCAGGCGGCCGGAAAATCCGTTCGTCCGCAGGGCCTCCGCCCCGCGCAGACCCGCCAGCGAGGCGCCGGCGACCACGATGGTCCCGTCCCTCACGCCGGGCGCTCCGCCGGCGCATCCTCGTGCTCGACCCGGATGGCCCGGACCGGGCAGGCCTGCACCGCCCGGTCGACCGCCGCGCGGTCCGAAGCGGGCGGCGCCGGGTCGTAGACCAGGATCTCGTCGCCCCGCAGCACGAAGCGGTCCGGCGCGGCGTAACAGCACTGGGCATAGGCTTGGCAGCGGTTCAGATCGACGACGACGCGCATCAAGCTTCTCCCGCACCGCTCCCCGGTATCCGGTGGGAGAACCGTGGCCTCGCGGCCGGGTTCCGGCCACGCAACCGCCCGACCGGGCAGCATGGCGGTCGCTTCCGCGTGCGCTTGTTATGTCAATCGATCGAATCCACCGGGATTGGGATTTTTATCACGAGATAATCCTTGCATTTTCGGGTGTGGCGAACTTAAGGAGAGAGCACCGAGTTTCATTGATTCTCCGAGCGTGCCGGGATGGATGCAACCGCTAACACTCACGACCAGATTGTCACTCTGACGGCTGATATTATCTCTGCCTACGTCAGCAGCAATCACCTGCAGAGCGCCGAGTTGCCGAAGCTGATATCGGATGTCTATGGTGCGCTGAACGAGATGGCGCGGGGCAGCAAAACTCCCCCCGAGCCGGCCCACCCCAAGGCGACGCCGAGCGAGATCCGCCGTTCGATCACCCATGACTTCCTGATCAGCTTCGAGGACGGCAAGTCATATAAGACCCTGCGCCGCCATCTCACCTTGCGGGGTCTAACACCTGAAGCCTACCGGCAGAAATGGGGCCTGCCCCACGACTACCCGATGACCTCGGCGAGCTATTCGGAGCAGCGCTCCGAGCTGGCCCGCTCGCTCGGCCTCGGCCAGCAGCGGCGCCGCTCGGTGCGGAACGAGGAGGGAGACGACGCCGTCGAGGCGGTCGGGACGCCCGCCCCCGACACGACGCCCGCCCCCGACGCGACGCTCGAAGCGACCGAAGCACCCGAGACCCCGGGCGAGGGCAAACCCCGCCGCGGCCGTCGCGGCCCGTGATACCGACGGTCGCAAGAAAACGACCTTTGGTTCCGTTCTCGAATTTTCGCCCAGCCCAAGGTTCCGGACCTCCGGGCCTGCCATCGAAAATTCGAGATGGATCAACGACCTCGTCAATTCCGGGCCTGCCCGGGAACGAATTGATGCGTAAGCACCTTAGGCCGTTGGTGTAAGGGCCGTCACGACCCTGCACGTCGGCCGGCGGACGCGCAGGGGATGATCCGGGGAAAGGACGTCACGTGGGCCCGCCTCCCCGTATGGGAGAGGGGATCCCGTCCTTGATTCTCAAAGCGATCTTCCCCGAAGAGCCCTGCGCCCGCGGGCTGGGCAGAAATCCCGCGCCAATTCTTCTTCCGATCCCGTCCGCCCGTCCCGGCGCCACGCGCACGCGGCTGGATGCAGCGGTCGGTCGCCTGGCGTCTCAGCCGCTCAGCGCCGCGAAAGCCCGTGCCACCGCGACGGCGCCCGGATCCTCCACACCGTCGAGGTCTCCGGCGGCGAGATAGCTCGACCGACCGGTCCCGGCCCGGATCATCCGGGCGGTGGCGGTAGCCCCCGCTTCCGCCGCCCGCGCCGCCGCAGCGAGACCACCTTCGGGCAGGGCCGCGAGGGCCGGCACCAGGGCGTCGAGCAGGGTGCGGTCGCCGGGGCGCGCGCCGCCATGGGCCTGGAGACGCGCCGCGCCGCGATCGAGGGATCCGGGCCAGCCCAACCCGTCCGCGAGGCCGGATCCGGTGGCCGCAAAGAAGATCGACATCAGCACCCCGCTCGAACCGCCGGCCACCCGGGCGAGGCGGTCGGAGAGCGCGCCGCACAGGGCGGCGGGCTCGGCCTGCGGCAGCCGGTCGAGATCGGCGAGCACGGCACGGGCCGCCGCCGCGAAGGTGGTGCCGGTGTCGCCGTCCCCGACCCGCGCGTCGAGGGCGTTCAGCGCCGCTTCCGCCCCGATCAGGGCCGTGCAGATCGCGGTGATCGCCCGCGCCACGGCGGGATCGTACGACGGGGAGGGGACCGGGCGCTGCTGCGCGAGACCGTCCGGCAGGGGGCGCGTCGCCGGGGCCACGACCGGCACCGCGGGCGGCCAGGCCGGCACCTCGGTCGCGGCGGTGAGCGCGGCCTCCGTCGCGGCGTCGAGCGGCATCAGCGAGAGCGAGGCGCCATGCATGTCGAGGGCCGTCATCGCGGCGGCGGGCCCGAGGAGCAGGCGCACCCGGCTGCCGAGCGCCGTCGCCAGCACCGCGCGGGTCAGCACCTGCATCTCGAGCGCCGTGGTGCCGCCGAGATCGTTGACGAGGAGGGCGAGCGGCCCGTCGCCCGGGAGCGCCTCGGCGAGGCGCGCCGTCATCAGGCCGGCGAGGTCGGCGGCCGGCGGCAGATCGATGCGCTCGATGCCGGGCTCGCCGTGGATGCCGAGGCCGAGCTCCGCCTGGCCCGGCGCGAGGCGCGACTCCGCGACCCCGCCCGGCATCGTGCAGCCCGAGACCGCGATGCCGAGGGACTTGACCCCGGCGGCGGCGGCCCGCGCGGCCGCGGCGACCTCGGCCAGGGATCGGCCGTCTTCCGCCGCGTGGCCCGCCACCTTGTGCACCAGGAGGGTGCCGGCGATGCCCCGGGGCTGCGCCGCGCCCGGAATCGCGACGTCGTCGGCGACCGTGACGGTCTCGATAGGCAGGCCGAGCGCGCGGGCGCGCTCGGCGGCGAGGCCGAAATTCAGCCGGTCGCCGGCATAGTTCTTGATGATGACGAGACAGCCGGCCGGCCCGGTCACCGCCAGGATCCCCGCCAGCACCGCGTCGACGGAGGGCGAGGCGAAGACGTCGCCGCAGATGGCCGCGGTCAGGAGGCCGCGCCCGACGAAGCCCGCATGGGCCGGCTCGTGGCCCGAGCCGCCCCCCGAGACGACCGCGACGCGGTCCGCATTCCAGTCGGCCCGCAGCACGACCCGGATCGCCGGATCGCCGTCGAGGCGGGCGAGCCGCCCGCCGCTGCCCGCGACGAGGCCGTCCACCGCCTCCGCCACCAGGGCGGCACGGTCGTTGATGAAGTGGGCCATCCGGTCGGTCCTCCCCTGGCGCTCGGCCGAGGATGCGTGCGCGAATCTTCGGGCTGCGAATCACCGGTCGCGATTCGGCGGCGCTGTCGCGGATCCTGCCAAAAGCGCGGCCGGCCCGCCATGGCGGGGACGCCGCCCGCGCCCGGCGCCGAACGGCTTTGCCGAAACGGCCGCTTCGGGCCATAAGGGACGGGTCCTCCGGCCGGTGCTTCCCCTGCGCCACGGGGTGCCGAACGGCGCCCGGACCCCAACCGATTTTCGAGGCCGGGCCCCTGTCGCAGCGGCGCGAGCCCGACCCGACCCTCCTCAGGTGAACCCGCCGCTACGTCGATGAGTGACACCCTTCCGTTCCTGGCCGGCGGCGGCCGCGCGGCCGCGATGATCCGCGCGCGCGACTGGGCCGGCCACCCGCTCGGGCCCCCGGAGACCTGGCCGGAGTCCCTGCGCACGGCACTCAGCCTGGTGCTGAACTCGCCCGAGAGCATGATCCTGGCCTGGGGGCCGGACCTGCATTTCTTCTTCAACGAGACCTATTTCCCGCTGCTCGGCCCCCGCCTCGACTGGGCGATGGGCGAGCGCTTCGACAGGGTCTGGGCCGATGGCTGGGAGCAGGCCAAGCCCATCATCGACGACGCGCTGGCGGGCCGCAGCCGGCGCTTCGTCGACCTGCCGTGGAAGCTCGGCACCGATCGGGGCGAGGCCGAGACCTGGTGGACCTTCTCCTACTCGCGGGTCCTCGACGGCGAGGGGGGCATCGCCGGCCTGTTCATCCTCACCAACGAGACCACCGCCCAGGTGATCGCGACGCGGCGTCTGCGGGAGAGCGAGGCGATCGCCCGCGAGAACATCGAGCGGGTGCAGCTCGCCCTCTCGGCGGGCGCGATCATCGGCACCTGGTTCTGGGACCTGCCGAACGACCGCTTCACCGTCGACGAAGCCTTCGCCCGCAGCTTCGGCCTCGATCCGGCCCTCGGCCGCGAGGGGTTGAGCCTGGAGCAGGTGATCGAGACGGTGCATCCCGACGACCGGGCCAGCCTGATCGCGGCGATCGACGCGGTGGTGATCCGCGGCGGCGCCTATGCCCACCAGTACCGCACCCGGCGCGCCGACGGCCAGTATTACTGGCTCGAGGCGAACGGGCGGGTCGACCACGCGCCCGACGGCACGCCGCTGAGCTTCCCGGGCGTCCTCATCGACGTGAACGAGCGCCGCGCCGTCGAGGCGGAGCGCGACCGCGCCACCACGATGCTGCGGGCGCTGACCGAGACCCTGGAGCAGCAGGTGGCCGAGCGCACCGCCGAGCTGATGCGGGCCGAGGAGGCCCTGCGCCAGTCGCAGAAGATGGAGGCGGTGGGCCAGCTCACCGGAGGGCTGGCCCACGACTTCAACAACCTGCTCGCCGGCATCTCGGGCTCGCTGGAGCTGATGCAGACCCGCATCGGCCAGGGCCGGCTCAAGGATGTCGACCGCTACATGGCGGCGGCGCAGGGCGCCGCGAAGCGCGCCGCCGCGCTCACCCACCGGCTGCTCGCCTTCTCCCGCCGCCAGACGCTCGATCCGCGGCCCACCGACGTCAGCCACCTGGTGGCCGGGATGGAGGAGCTGATCCGGCGCACCGTCGGGCCGGCGATCGAGATCGCGGTCACCGGCGCCCCCGATCTCTGGACCGTCCTCGTCGACCCGCCGCAGCTCGAGAACGCGCTCCTCAACCTCTGCCTCAACGCCCGCGACGCGATGCCGGAGGGCGGGCGCATCGCCATCGACACGACGAACCTGCGCCTCGACGCGGCGGCGGCGCGCGGGCACGAGATTCCGCCCGGCGACTACCTGTCGCTCTGCGTGACCGATACCGGCACCGGCATGAGCCCCGACGTGATCGCCCGGGTGTTCGAGCCGTTCTTCACCACGAAGCCGATCGGCCAGGGCACGGGCCTCGGCCTCTCGATGATCTACGGCTTCGCCCAGCAATCGGGCGGGCAGGTGCGGATCGCCTCGGAGGTCGGACGCGGCACAAGCGTGTGCATCGTCCTGCCGCGCCACCACGGCGCCAGCGAGACGGAGGCCGCGCCCGCGACCCTGGCCGAGGCGCCCCGGGCGGAACAGGGCGAGACCGTGCTCGTGGTCGACGACGAGCCGACCGTGCGCATGCTGGTGACCGAGGTGCTGGAGGATCTCGGCTACACGGCGATCGAGGCGGCCGACGGCGCGGCCGGCCTCAAGGTGCTGCAATCGGACGTCCGCATCGACCTCGTCGTCACCGATGTCGGCCTGCCCGGCGGCATGAACGGCCGCCAGATGGCGGATGCCGGCCGCGCGCGGCGGCCGGGCCTGAAGGTGCTGTTCATCACCGGCTACGCCGAGCATGCGGCGCTCGGCATCGGGCAGTTCGAGCCCGGCATGCAGGTGCTGACCAAGCCCTTCGTGGTCGAGGCCTTGGCCTTGCGCATCCGCGAGATGCTTGCCCTAACGTAAGAAATCCGGATCGTGCGGCACCCCGACGCGGGATGACGTTACGTGAGACGGCGTTAACGGCATCGTGCTTCAAGGGGAAAAGCCCACGATCGTCTGGGATACGATATGTTCGCCTTCGCGCGCCACTCCAGCAAAGCCGCCAAGCTCGACGCCATCGAGCGCTCGCAGGCCACCGCGACGTTCGGACTCGACGGGACGCTGATCGAGGCGAACGAGAATTTTCTCCGCCTGATGGGCTACCGCCTCGACGAGGTGCGCGGGCGCCATCACCGCCTGTTCGTCGATCCCGCCGAGGCGGCGGATCCGGCCTACGAGGCGTTCTGGGCCTCCCTGCGCCGGGGGGAGTTCGAAAGCGCCGAGTACCGACGCCTGGCCAAGGGCGGGCGCGAGGTCTGGATCCGCGCCAGCTACAACCCCGTGCTCGATGCGGCCGGCCGGCCGGTCCGGATCGTCAAGTTCGCCCTCGACGTCACCGCCGAGAAGCAGGCGGCGATCGACGCCGCCGGGCAGATCGCCGCCATCGACCGCTCGCAGGCCGTGATCCACTTCGCCCCCGACGGCACGATCCTCGAGGCCAACCCGCACTTCCTCACGGCGATGGGCTACCGCGCCGACGAGGTGCGCGGGCGTCACCACCGCCTGTTCGTCACCGACGAGCAGGCTGCCGCGCCGGACTACCGTGCCTTCTGGGACCGGCTCGCCCGCGGCAAGTACCAGGCCGGCGAGTTCAAGCGCCGGGGCAAGGACGGGGCCGAGGTCTGGATCCAGGCGACCTACAACCCGATCCTCGACGCGACCGGGCGCACGCTCAAGATCGTCAAGTACGCCACCGACATCACCGCCGCCAAGCAGCACGCCGCCGACACCGCCGGCAAGATCGAGGCGGCCCTGCGTTCCCAGGCGGTGATCGAGTTCGACATGGACGGCCTCGTCCTCGATGCCAACGGCCATTTCCTGAAGGCGATGGGCTATGCCCTCGACGAGATCGTCGGCCGGCACCACCGCCTGTTCGTCGCCCCCGACTACGCCGCGAGCCGCAGCTACGGCGAGTTCTGGGAGTCCTTGCGCGCCGGGCGCTACGCCTCCGCAGTCTACCAGCGCCTCGGCAAGGGCGGCCGCGAAGTGTGGATCCAGGCCACCTATACGCCCGTCCTCGACCTCGACGGGATTCCCTGCAAGGTCATCAAGTTCGCCACCGACGTCACCCACAGCATGAGCGTGCGGGCCCGCGCGACCGCGGCGGCCGAGAAGACCCTGACCCGGGTCCAGGCGGTGGCGGAGGCCTCCGCGGAGATGCACCGGACCTCCGCCTCGATCGCGGCCCGGATGGGCCAGTCGCGACAGGCGGTCGACGAGATCCAGAACCGCATGGGGGAGGCCGGCGCCGCCACCGTGCGGCTCGATGCGGCTGCCCAGGCGATGAACGGCGTGGTCGAGGCGATCACGGTGATCGCCGAGCAGATCAACCTCCTGGCGCTCAACGCGACGATCGAGGCGGCCCGGGCGGGAGCGGCGGGCCGCGGCTTCGCGGTCGTGGCCGCCGAGGTGAAGATCCTCGCCGGCCAGGCGCACGCCGCGACGGGCCGGATCTCCGGCGAAATCGGCGCCATGCAGACGGTGTCGCGGGAGGTCGCCGAGGCGCTCGGCTCGATCCGCGGCGCGGTCGACGCGGTCCAGGGCTTCATCGCCGAGACCGCGGCGGCGAGCGAGCACCAGCGCACCATCACCGGCGAGGTCAGCGCCAATGTGCAGACCACGGCCGCAGGGGTCGCCGAGATCGCCGGCAGCCTCGACGAGTGGCTGCGCGGCATCGAGGAGCGGCGGCTCGAGGAACGGGTGAGGACCTCGATTCCGGCCCGGATCACGCTGCCGGACGGATCCGGGCCGGCCGAGGCGATGCCCTGCCTCGTGCTCAACCTCTCCGCGTCCGGCGCCAAGCTCTCCCTCGAACGTCCGGTCCGGCTGCCGGACCGCGTCGTGCTGCAGGTCGAGGGCAGCGCCCCGCGGCCCTGCGAGGTGGTGCGCCAGCACGGCGGCGAGATCGGCCTGCGCTTCGCCGCCTGACACGATGTTTTCCGTAGGAAAATGATTCGATAGACGGCTCCCGTTCGATCGGATCCCGCTGGCGCAGTGGCAGGAGGCGCGATTTCGTGCCTTGCTCCCGCTCGGCCCTGCACGGGCCGGTAAGATCTAACAACAGAGTCCAGGGAGCACCCGATGCCCACGCCCGCCCACGACGCGGTGCCAGATGCCGTGGCGGTGGAGGATGCCAGCCTCACCGCCTTCTACCGCGACATGACCCCTCCCGAGCGCCACACCTTCTGGGCCTGCGCCGCCGGCTGGGCCCTCGACGGCATGGACTTCATGATCTACCCGCTGGTGATCGGCACGATCATCAAGCTCTGGAGCGTGGACGCCGGCACCGCGGGCCTCGCCGCCACCGTGACGCTGCTGGCCTCCGCTCTCGGCGGGTGGCTCGCCGGCTACCTCGCCGACCGGATCGGCCGGGTGCTGACGCTGCAGATCACCATCCTGTGGTTCTCGGTCTTCTCGCTGGTCTGCGCCTTCGCGCAGGACTTTTCCCAGTTGCTCATCGCCCGGGCGCTGCTGGGCTTGGGCTTCGGCGGCGAATGGGCGGCGGGCGCCGTGCTGATGGGCGAGACCATCCGGGCGCAGTATCGCGGCCGGGCCGTCGGCTCGGTGCAGTCGGGCTGGGCGATCGGCTGGGGCATGGCGGTGCTGGCCCAGGCCGTGCTGTTCTCGATCCTGCCGCCGGAGACCGCCTGGCGCTGGATGTTCGTGATCGGCGCGGCGCCCGCCCTCCTCGTGTTCTACCTGCGCCGCTACGTCGAGGAGCCGAAGGTCGCCGCCGAGACCCGGGCCCGCGCCAGGGCCGCCGGCGACAGCCCGGCCATCTGGGAGATCTTTTCCGGCCCGCTCCTGCGCACCACGCTGCTGGCCTCGCTGATGTCGGCCGGCTGCCAGGGCGGCTACTACGCCATCACCACCTGGCTGCCGCGCTTCCTCACCACCGAGCGCGGCCTGTCGGTCGTCTCCTCGACCGGCTACCTCGCCGCCCTGATCATCGGGTCATTTGCCGGCTATCTGGCGGGGGCCTGGCTCGCCGACCGTCTCGGCCGGCGGCCCCTGTTCCTGATCTTCTCCCTCGGCGCCATCGCGGTGATCCTGGTCTACACGCAGCTCCCGCTCTCGAACGCGGTCCTGTGGGTGCTGGGCTTCCCCCTCGGCTTCTTCGCCTCGGGCTACTTCTCCGGCATGGGCGCCTTCCTGACCGAGCTCTACCCGACGCGCCTGCGCGGCTCGGGCCAGGGCTTCTGCTATAATTTCGGCCGCGGCATCGGCGCCCTGTTCCCGGCCCTCGTCGGCTATCTCTCGGCCGGCATGAGCCTGGCGAGCGCCATCGCGATCTTCGCCGCCATCGCCTACGGGGTGTTCTTCCTCACGGCCTATGCCCTGCCTGAGACCCGCGGAAAGGTGCTGCACGCCGATGCCTGAGATCCGCGACTGTCCCGGGCCCGCCCCGCACCCGCGCGGGCCCACCCGCTTCACCGTGCCGGCCGGCGCGGTCGACACCCACGCCCACGTGATCGGGCTGCCCCCGGCCCATGCCTTCGTGGCGACGCGCAGCTACACGCCGCCGGAGGCGACGCCGGAGGCCTATCTCGGCATGCTCGACGCCACCGGCATGACCCACGGCGTGCTGATCCAGGTCAGCGTCCACGGCACCGACAACCGGCTGATGCTGGAGACGCTGCGGGCGCATCCGCGGCGCCTGCGCGGCATCGCGGTCATTCCCCTGGGGCTGCCCGAGGCGGAGCTGGCGGCGCTGAAGGAGGCCGGCGTGGTGGGCCTGCGGCTCAACGTGCTCTATGGCGGCGGGGTCGGCTTCGAGGCGGTGGAGGCCTACGGCGCCCTCTGCCGCGAGATGGGCTGGCACCTGCAATTCCTGATCGACGCCCGCGCCCTGCCGCCGCTGGCCGGCCGCCTGAGCCGGCTGCCGGTGCCGTTCTGCATCGACCATATGGGCCATTTCCCGACCTCCTGCGGGGTCGGGGACGAGGGTTTCCACACCCTGGTCTCGCTCGTGCGCGACGGCGCCTGGGTCAAGCTCTCGGGCGCCTACCGCAACTCCGTCGCCGGCCCGCCCTACGCGGACACGGTGCCGTTCGCCCGCGCCATCCACGCCGCGGCCCCGGAGCGCTGCGTCTGGGGCTCGGACTGGCCGCACGTGGCGCATTGGGGGCCCATGATGAATGTCGGCGACCTCCTCGACCTCCTGGCCGAGTGGGTGCCGGACGAGGCCGACAGACACCGGGTGCTGGTGGAGAATCCGGCGCGGTTGTACGGGTTCTGAGGGAGCAGGGCCGTCGGCGCCTCGCGTGGGCGGCCCGCATCTGAAATCCGCTTTCCCCGTTCCGGGCCCGGAACGGGGGAGGAGCCTGAACGATCGCCTACAGCCGCGGCCACCCGAGCAGCCTTCCTGGCGCGAACGGCGCCACCGGCACCGCCGGCGTGCGGCCGGTGGCGAGGTCGGCGACGAGCTGGCCGGTGATCGGGCCGGTGGAGAGGCCGATATGGCCGTGGCCGAAGGCGAAGATCAGGCCGGGATGGCGTGGCGCGAGGCCGATCACCGGCAGGCCGTCCGGGGTCGAGGGGCGCGAGCCGAGCCAGGGCCGGTTGTCGAGGGGCTGGCCGAGGCGCACGGTGCCGGCGGCCTCCCGCGCCGCCGCCTCGATCTGCCGCTCATCCGGCTCGGCGTGACGGTCCGCGACCTCGACGCCGGAGAGCACCCGCACCCGGCCCTCGCCCATCGGCGACAGGATCGAGGCGGCGCCGGTGTCATAGATCGGGCGGGTGAGGGCCGGGCTGTCGGGCTGCAGGGCGTAATGGCGGTGATAGCCGCGCTCGGCCGCGAAGGCGAAGCGGTAGCCGAGCGGGCGCGACAGCTCGTGCGCCGCCGCCCCCGTCGCCAGCACCACTTGGCGCGCCCGCACCGCGCCGCCCGGATGGACGACGCGCCAGCCATCGGGCCGAGGCTCCAGGCGGCTCACGGTGGTGCGCAAGGTCCGTCCGCCGAGGCCGGCAAACAGCCGCTCGGCGGCCTCGACGAGACCGCCGGGATCGCCGACGGCGCCGGTCTCCGGCAGCAGCATCGCCCGGGCGAAGGGGCGGATCAGCGCCGGCTCCAGCGCCTGGATCTCCGGTCCGTCCAGGATCTCGAACGGCACGCCGTGATGGCTCAGGATCTCGCGCTCGAGGCCCGCCCCCGCGAAGGCGGCCTCCGTGCGGTAGAGCTTCACCCAGCCGCATTCGCGCAGGAGGTGGGGTACGCCGGCCCGGTCGGCGAGGCGCCGGTGCTCCGGATAGGCGGCGTTGGTGAGCGGCGCCAGCGCATCGGCGGCCCGGCGCCACGCGGAGGTGCGGGCGCTCGCCAGGAAGTGCACCGCCCAGGGCATCACCCGCAGGAGGTGGCGGTGGCGCAAGCGAAGGCCCGGATCGGCGTTGCGCAGGTAGGCCGGCAGCTTGCCCCACAGGGCCGGGCCCGACATGGGCAGGATCGAGCCGCGGCTGACCACGCCGGCATTGCCGTAGGAGGTGCGCGCCCGGGCCTCGCCGGGGTCGCAGAGCACCACGTCCTGCCCGCGATCCTTCAGGGCGATGGCGGAGGACAGCCCGACCATGCCGCCGCCGACCACCACGATGTCGGCTGTCATCTCATCCTGCTGCATCAATGGTGTCTCGTTTCGATCCGTGCAGGTTTGTCGGGGGGGAAGACGAGGCGCCGGATCTCTCCTGTCCCCGTCCGCGGGGAGAGGAGAGGACCCGCGCCTTTTCCTGCTCCGTCAATTTCTCCAGCCGGACCTACGATCACGGCGTCGCCCCCGCCAGGTCGAGCACCGTGCCCAGCAGCACCCGCGTCGCCGCGTCGGCATCCTCCAGGGTGATCGACTCGGCCGGGTTGTGGCTGATGCCGCCGCGGCAGCGCACGAACAGCATCGCGGAGGGACCGAGCGCCGCCATCGCCACCGCGTCGTGGGTGGCGCCGGAGGGCAGCCGCAGGGGCGCAAAGCCGAGGCGCCGCGCCGCCCGGTCGAGCGCGGCCTGGAACCCCGGATCGAGGGCGACCGCCGCGTTGTCCATGTGGGTCTCGGACGTGAACCCCACCGCGCGCCGCCGCGCGATCGCCCGGCACTCCGCCTCGATCGCCTGAAACAGGCTCAGGCGGTCGGCATCCTCCGGCGCGCGCAGGTCGAGGCTGAACTCGACCCGGCCCGGGATCACGTTGACGGCTCCCGGCACCACCGTGAGCGCCCCGACCGTCGCGACCGCCCCCGGCACCGCCTCGCCCAGGCGCTCGACCGCGAGCGTCATCTCGGCGGCGGCGGCGAGCGCGTCCCGGCGCAGGCCCATCGGCACGGTGCCGGCGTGGTTCGCCTCGCCGGTCACGGTGCAGCGCGCCCGGGTGAGCCCGACGATGCCGGAGACCACGCCGACCGGCTGCGCCGCGGCTTCCAGCGCCGGTCCCTGCTCGATGTGGACCTCGAGATAGCCGGCGATCGCCGCGGGCGTCCGGGCCAGGGCCGGGATGCCGTCCGGGTCGCCGCCGAACGCCACCAGCGCCTCGCGCAAGGTCGTGCCGGCAGCGTCGCGGCCCTCCAGCCACTCGGATTTGTACTGCCCGGCCCAGGCCTTCGAGGTCGAGAGCGAGGTCGGGAAGCGCACGTTCTCCTCGTCGCCGAAGGCCACGACCTCGAGGGCGAAGGGGAGGGCGAGGCTGCGGGCGCGAATCTCTTCGGCGACGACGAGGCCCGCCGCCACGCCGAGCGGGCCGTCGTAGCGCCCGGCATCGACCACGCTGTCGATGTGGGAGCCGAGCACCAGGGCCGGCAGCCCCGGCTCGCGCCCCTCCATCCGGCCGACCACGCTGCCGGCGGCGTCGATCCGCGAAGCGAGCCCCGCCTCCCGCATCAGGCCGAGCGCCGCCTCGGCCGTCGCCCGGTGGGCCGGCGAGAGGTAGAGCCGGGTCAGCCGTCCGGGCTCGTCGGTGTGGCGGGCGAGGTCGTCGATCAGCGCCATCACGCGGGCGCCGAGGCGGGGGGTGGTCTCGGTCATGACGGTCGCGACCCTGCTAAGCAGATTTCCCAAAAGTGGTTGCCGGTTTTGCGACGAAAATCTGCGACAAAACAAGAACCTAAGCGGACGAAGCGTCGGCCCGCCAACGCGAGTCTGCTTGGTGTCGAGCGGACGGTATGCAGGGTCGATGCCGGTCGAGGCAACCGGGTGCGGCGCATGCCGGCGAGCCGTCAGCGCCTCGCCGGGCTCGGGCCGTCGAGGGGGGCGAGGCCGTCCGGCGTCGCGGCGGGCGGCCGGATTCGCCCGAGGTCCCGGGCGAGGCCGGCGAGGTCCGGCACCGGGGCATCGCGGCGGCCAAACAATGCCGCATCGAGGGCGGCGAGGCGCGGGGCGAGGCCGGGATCGGCGCGCCAGGCAGCGGCGAGGGCGGGATCGCGGCGGGCGGCATGGCTGAGGGCGGCGTGGAACCCGCGCGCGTCGCGCCGCCGGGCGGCCCGGGCGAGCGCCCGCAGGGCCGGGGCGGCCAGCGCCTCGCGGTGGCGGGAGAATCCCCAGGCGCTCAAGCCCAGCCCGAAGGCGGCGAGCCCCGCGACGAGCGCCCGCCAGGGGGAGGCCGGGGGAGGGGGCGCCACCTCCGTGCTCTTCGCGGCGCGGGCACCGACGATGCGGGCCGGGATCTCGGCCTCGCGCATCACCCGCGCCCTCGTGTCGAACCACGGGATGGCGATCGCCGACAGGGTGATCGGCTCCGGCACGCCGGGGCGCACGTCCCAGCGATAGGTCACCCGGGCCACCGGGCCCGCCGGGGTGATGCGGGTCTGGCGCTCGACCGGCCCGGCGAAGGTGAGGATGCCGCGGGTGCGCAGCACCGGCCGCGGCGGCAGGGCGTCGGCGGTGAGGCCGCGCGCCTCCAGCGTCACGGTGCGGCGGGCCGGCTCGCCGAGCTTCAGGGTCTCGGGCTCGGGCTCCCAGACGTCGGTCACCGTCAGGCCTTCGGCCGGCAGCCACCAGGGCTCGGGCGCGTCCGGCCCGCCCGGGCCCTGCCAGGCCGCGACCTCGATCGGCAGCGGGTTCGAGCGCACCTCGATCAGCCGGCGCTCGCCGCCATCGACGAGGGTCAGGCGGTGCACGAAGGGGTCGACGACGAAGCGGCCGGCGCCTTGCGGAAACACCGCGACGGTGCGCTCGAAGCCGCGCGCCTCCTGGCCCTGGATCGTGGTGCGGAACCAGCGGTCGCGGCCGAGCTGGGTCCAGCCGAAATGCGGCAGGCTCGGCTGGCGCAGATCCTCCAGCGCGATCTGCGCCCGGTAGGTGCCGCGGATGCGCAGCAGGACCATCTCGCGCGGATAGGGCACGGCGCCGCCCGGCACCTCGGCCGTGACCGAGAGCGCGAGGTCGCCCTCCTCCAGGGCCAAAGCCGGCGAGGCGGCGAGGAGGCCGGCGAGGAGGAACCATCCCGCCAGGGGGTGCCTTGCCATGGATCGCCTCACCACGGGTTGCTTCCGGGCTGCACGGCGGTGCCGGCCTCGCGCCGGCGGGTCTGCTCGGCGAGGATGCGCAGGGAGACGAAGCGGCCCGGATCGTCGGTCAGGGTCGCGAGCCAGTGCCGGTCGGGGCGGATTTCTCGCGATTCGAAGCTCTTCGAGACCCGGCGCACCTCGCGCTCCACCACCTCGGACACGCTGGCATTGCCGCCGCCCCGGCGCCCGCCGCCCTCCGCGTCGCTGGCCGATCCCCGCGCCTGGCCGCGGCCGGGATCGACCGCCCGCTGCTCGGCCCGGCCGGTCCGCGCGGCCTTCGAGTTGCCCGGCGAGTCGGCGGCCGAAGAGGCCTCGCGGTGGCCGGCGAGGCCGTCGCCGGTGGAGGCAGTGCCGGGGTCGTCGGCGTCGGATTCGGTCTTGGTGGCGTAGCGGGTGGCAGCGTCGGCCTGGGCGTTCGCCTGGCCGGCGGTGCGGCCGCCGGGAGCATCCGGCGTGTCGAGGAGGCGCGCCACCACTTCGCGGTTGGCCTTGGCATCCTCGTCCGCCGGGTCGCGGGCGAGCGCCGCGTCGTAGGCGGCAAGCGCGCCCTTGAGGTCGCCGGCCAGCGCCAGCGCGTTGCCCCGGTTGTAGGGCGATCCCGCGAAGGCCGCGGCGGCCTCCGCGTAGCGGCCTGCGGCGTAGAGGGCGGTGCCCCGCCAGGCCGGGTCGTCGCTGACCTGCGCCGCCAGCCCCGGCAGGCCGGCCCCGAGGAGGAGGCGGGCGAGGGCGGCGGGCTCGACGATCAGCCCGGCCAGGGCGAGGCCCCCGGCGGCGAGGAAGAGGGTCCGCATCAGGCGCTCCGCCGGAAGAGCAGCAGGACCGGCACCAGCGCGAGGCCGGCGAGCCAGCGGCCGAGATCCTGCCAGGCCAGCACCGTGTAGCCGCCCTCGGCCAGATGGCGGGCGACCGTCTCGGACACAGCTGCCAGGACCGGACCCGGCGCATCGAGGCTGCCCGCCGCGCCGCCGCCGAGGGAGGCGAGGCGGGACAGGCCGGAACCGTCCGGCCGCGGCGCTTCGGGCGGCAGGGCGGGGCCCGGCACCAGCACGGTGTGCAGCCGGTGGCCCTCCTCCCGGAGCGCCGCCGCCTCGCGCGAAGTCGCCTCGCGGGAATTGGCCTCGTCGAGGCCGCCGCCGTCGCTCACCAGCACCACGTCGCCGGTCACCACCGCGCCCTCGGCGAGCGTCCGGCGGGCGAGCGCCAGGGCGCGCGCCGGGTGGCTGCCGCGGTCCGGCACGGTGGCGCCGTCGAGGGCGAACAGGATCGTGCTCAAGGAGTCGCGATCGGTGGTCGGCGTCGCCACGAGGTAGGCGTCGCCCGCATAGGCAATGACCGCGACGGACTTGGTACCGGCGGCCTCGGCCAGTCCTTGCGCCAGCGCCCGCGCCTCGCCGAGACGCCCGCCCTCGGCGACCGAGCGCGACAGGTCGAGGGCAATGATCGCGGCGTCGAGGTTGCGGAACCCTGCCACGTCGCGGCGCTCCCGGGCCGGGCCGGCGAGGCCGAGGGCGACGAGGATGGCCGCCAGCACCAGCAGCGCCTGCCCGGAGCGGCGCCCGGGCCGCACCGCGCCGCGAGCCTGGAGCGCCGCCATCAGGTGCGGCTCCACCGCCCGCATCCAGTCGCCGAGCGGCGCGGCACGGTGGGCGGCGCGCCAGGCCAGGAGCCCGAGGAGCGGCAGGGCGAGGAGCCACCAGGGACGCAGGAGGGTGAAGGCCTCGGTCACGCCGCCCTCCGCGTCAGCAGCAGGGCGAGGCCTGAGAGGAGCGCCACCGCGCCGGGCCACGGCCAGAGGTCGCGGCGCAAGGGAACCGGCGGGGCCCGGTCGCGCCCGCCCTCCAGGGCGTCGATGCTGTCGGCCACGCCCGCAAGATCCTCGGTGGTGCGCACGCGGAAGAAGCGGCCGCCGCTCGTCGCCGCGACGTCGCGCAGCGCCTCCGAATCGACCACGTCCTGCTCGCCGTCGGCATCGGCGAGGTCGCGGGGGCCGAGGGCGATGGTGTGGACCCGGATGCCGAGGTCGCGGGCAAGCACGGCCACGTCCCGCGGCGTGGTCTGGCCGGCATTGTTGGCGCCGTCGGAGAGCAGCACCACCACCTTCGCCGGGCCCGGAAGGGCGTCGAGGCGCTTCAAGGCGAGGCCGAGACCGTCGCCGATCCCGGTCGAGCGTCCGACGAGGCCGATCTGCGCCTCCTCCAGCGCCCGGGCGACGGCCCGCGTGTCGAAGGAGGGGGCTGCGGCGACATCGGCCTGGTCGGCGAAGATCACGAGGCCGACCCGGTCGCCGGCCCGGCGGCGGATGAACTCGGCCCCGACGCGCTTGACCGCCGCGAGCCGCGAGGTGGTGCGCCCGTCGAGGGCGAAATCGATCCGCTCCATGCTGCCCGAGAGATCGAGGGCGAGCACGATGTCCCGGCCCGAAGCCGGGAGGGCGGCCCCCGGGAGCACCAGCCGCGGGCCGGCGAGGGCCGCGACGAGGCAGGCCCAGAGCAGCCAGGTCAGGGCTGCGCGCCCCCGGGCGCCGACGGTGAGCGGCCCGCCGCGATCGAGCCCTGCGATAAGGGAGGGCGGCACCGCGAGCGCCCCGCTGCCGCCGGAGCGCGGCGGCAGGAGCCGCGCGGCGAGAAGCGGCAGCGGCAGGAGCAGGCCGGCGAGCGGCGCCGCGAAATCGAGGGAGGCGAGGCCGACCATCGTCTTCAAGCCCGCAGGCGCGCGAGGAGCCGGGCGAGGCCGGCTTCCGCCGCGGCGAGATCGGGCGCGGGGGCCGGGGCGTAGAGGTTGTCGGTCAGCGCCCGGCCGGGGCCGCTTCCGAAGAAGTCGGTGCGAAGGGCAGCGTCGAGCCCCGCCGGTCCCTCGACCCCGAGGCTGCGGGCGAGCCGCCGGCTCAACCGCGCCAGGGCGACACGGCGCTCAAGGATCGGCAGGGCGCGGGCGGCGGCGAGCTCGGCCAAAGCCGCCCGGCGGATCGGGCGGGCGCGCCAGCGCGGCCGGAGCCAGGCGGCGAGGCCGGCGAGCGCCAGGCCGAGGGCGACCGCGACCAGGATCTCGGGCCGGACCAGCCCCGGATCGGGCGGAGCATGCAGGCCGCGAAGGCCGGCGAGTCCCCCTTGGAATCCGCCTTGGATGGCCTGCGCCGCCTGTCCTGCCTCACAGCACGGCATCGAGCCGCTCCATCAAGGGGGCGAACCCGTCCGGGCCCAGCTCGGTGTCGAGACGCAGGGAGGCGAGGCCGAGACGGGCATAGGCCGCGAGCCGGTCCTCCGGCACCGGCCGCGCCCGGCCGATCCGGACGGTGCCGCGGCGGCCATCCGGTGTGGCGTAGGGATAGAGGCCGGGCGGGGCGGCGCGCTCGAAAGCGTCGCTCACCAGGATCAGGCTGACGGAAATGCGCTCGGCCAAGACGGCGAGGCTGTCCGAGAAACCCTCGCCCGGAGCATCGAGGGCGCTCGCCAGCACCAGGTGCCCGCCCGCCGGCAGCAGCGCCCGCGCCCGCTCCAGCACCGGGCCCAGAGGCGCGTCGGCGTGGAGCGGGTCGGCGTGGAGCGGGGCCGCGAGGGCGCTCGCATGCGCCCGGGCGAGGCCCTGGCACAGGGCCGCCATGCCGCGCCCGCCACCGCGCGGAGGGAGGGCCACCGGCTCCGCTCCCGCGACGCAGAGCCCGACCCGGCCACCATCGCCGGCGATGCGCCAGCCGAGCAGCACCAGCGCCTCCGCGGCCGCGACCGAGCGCAGGGCGCGGCGGGTGCCGAACAGCATCGAGGGCCGGAAATCCGCCAGCAGCACCACGGCGCGGTCGCGCTCCTCGTGGTGGGTGCGCACGTGCAGCGTGCCGGTGCGGGCGGTGGCGTTGCGGTCGATGTGGCGCACGTCGTCCCCCTCGGCCCACGGGCGCACGTCGTCGGGCTCGGTGCCGCGCCCGCGCCGCCGCGTGACGATGCCGCCGGGCAGCCCCGAGCGCCCCTGGCGCGTCGCCCCGGCGCCGCGGCGGGCGAGATGGCGCAGGCCCATCAGGGCGCCGGCCTCGAGGACGATGCCGGGTTGGGCGAACGGATCGGATTCGGGCAGCGGCCGCGCCACGGTGGCAAAAGTCCTCAGAGGGGATGCACCCGGTCGAGCAGGCCGGCCACCAGGGCGCGGGCGGTCTGCCCGTCCGCCGAGGCGCGCCAGGTCAGGGCGAGGCGGTGCGCCAGCGCGTCGCCGGCGAGCGCCATGACGTCGTCCGGCACGACGTGGTCGCGCCCATGCAGGTACGCCCGGGCCTTGCCGGCGAGCATGAGCGCCAGGGTGCCGCGGGGCGAGACCGGATGCTCGATGGCGCCGCGCAGGTCCGGTGCCGCCGGCCCGCCGCGGGTGGCGGCGACGAGGCGGACCAGGAAATCCTTGAGCGCCGGGGAGACATGGGTCTTGAGCGCCGCCATGCGGGCGGTGCGCAGCTCCTCCGCCGTGAGGCGCACCGGCATCGGCGCGACCTCCTCGGTCATCTCGCCCTCGACGAGGTCGAGGATGCGGCGCTCGGACGCCTCGTCGGGCATCTCGACCACGACGTGGAGCAGGAACCGGTCGAGCTGCGCCTCCGGCAGCGGGAAGGTGCCGGCATGCTCGATCGGGTTCTGGGTCGCCACCACCATGAAGGGGTCGGGCAGCGGATGGGTGGTGCCCGCCACCGTGATCTGCTGCTCGGCCATCGCTTCGAGCAGGGCCGACTGCACCTTGGGCGGCGCTCGGTTGACTTCGTCGACCAGCACCAGGGAGTGGAACAGGGGACCCGCCAGGAACTCGAACCGGCCGCCATCGGGCCGCCAGACATTGGTGCCGGTGAGGTCGGCGGGCATCAGGTCGGGGGTGCACTGGATGCGGGCGAAGCCCGTATCAAGACCGTCGGCGAGGCGCTTGACCGCCCGGGTCTTGGCAAGGCCCGGCGCCCCCTCGATCAGCAGGTGACCGCCGGTGAGGAGCCCGATCAGGAGCCGCTCGACGAGGCCGGACGCGCCGATCAGGCCCGCTTCCAGGCCGGTCCGCAAGGCGTGGAGCCGCGCACGCACGGGATCGTCGGGCGCGGCTTCGTCGAGGCCGATCCTCGTGACGCTCCGCGCCACGGCCTGCTCAGCGCCTCGCGCCATCCCGTGCGTCTCCCCTGGAGGCCGGTGCTTCGCGTACCGGCATTGAGGGGATCAGGCCGCGTCTTCTCGGGGGCGTCAATCCCGTGGGGCGGGCGGGAGAGCTGTTCTTAAGTCCGCGGCGGAGAGCACGGATGCACGGGCAGGGCGCTCCCGAGGAGCGCCCTGCCATGGTCTCGGTCGCGTCCGTCACACCGTCCAGGGCGCCGGCCGGTTCGACGAGATGCCGTAGCGGGCCACCGCCTCCGCCACCTTGGCCCGGTCGAGAGTGCCCTCGTCGGCGAGCGCGGCGAGTGCCGCCACCGCGACATGGTGCCGGTCGACCTCGAAGAAGGCGCGGAGCGCGCTGCGGGTGTCGCTGCGGCCGAAGCCGTCGGTGCCGAGCGTGACGTAGCGGGCCTGGATCGCGGTCGCGATCAGCTGCGGGTAGGCGCGCACGTAGTCGGTGGCGGCGACGACCGGCGCGGAGCCGGACAGCGATTCTTCCACCAGGCTGCGCTTCGGCGGAAGGCCCGGGTTCAGCCGGTTCGAGCGCTCGACCTCGCGGGCCTCGCGGGCGAGTTCGCTGAAGCTCGTCACGCTGTGGACCTCGGCCGCGATGCCCCATTCCTCGGCGAGCAGCTTCGCCGCGGCGATGACCTCGGGCAGGATCGCCCCCGAGCCGAGGAGTCGAATAGCCGGCTCACCATCTCCGTAGCCGGCGAAACGGTACATCCCGCGGATGATCCCGTCGCGCACGCCCTCCGGCATCGACGGCTGGGCGTAGTTCTCGTTCATCGCCGTGACGTAGTAGAACGCGTCGACGTCGCGCTCCATCATGTCGCGGGCGCCGTGGTCGAGGATCACCGCCATCTCGTAGGCGAAGGCCGGGTCGTAGGCGCGGCAATTCGGGATCGTCGCCGCGACGAGGTGGCTCGACCCGTCCTGGTGCTGCAAGCCCTCGCCGCCAAGCGTCGTGCGGCCCGCCGTGGCGCCGATGAGGAAGCCGCGGGCGCGCTGGTCGGCCGCCGCCCAGATCAGGTCGCCGACGCGCTGGAAGCCGAACATCGAGTAGTAGATGTAGAACGGCAGCATCGCGAGGCCGTGGACGCTGTAGGAGGTCGCGGCCGCGGCCCAGGACGAGATCGCCCCGGCCTCGGTGATGCCTTCCTCGAGGAGCTGCCCGTCGCGCGACTCCTTGTAATAGAGCATCGAGCCGGCATCCTCCGGCTCGTAGAGCTGGCCGAGCGGCGAGTAGATGCCGACCTGGCGGAAGAGGTTGGCCATGCCGAAGGTGCGCGCCTCGTCGGCGACGATCGGCACGACGCGCGGACCCAGCTCCTTGTGCTTGATCAGGCTGCTGAACAGCCGCACCGCCGCGGTGGTGGTCGACATCTCCTTGCCGTCGGCCTCGAGCGCGAAGCCCGCGTAAGTGCTGAGGTCCGGCACCGTGACGTGGGCGGCGGTGCGCCGGCGCTTGGGCAGGAAGCCGCCGAGCGTCTCGCGCCGTTCGCGCAGGTAGCGCAGCTCGCGGCTGTTCTCGTCCGGCTTGTAGAATTCCAGCCCCTCGACCTGCGCGTCGGTGAGCGGCAGGGCGAAGCGATCGCGGAACGCCTTGAGGGCGTCGGTGTCGAGCTTCTTCGCCTGGTGGGCGGTCATGCGCGACTCGCCTGCGCCGCCCATGCCGTAGCCCTTCTTGGTCTTGGCCAGGATCACGGTCGGGCGGCCCTTAGCGGCCTTGGCCGCCGCGAACGCCGCGTAGAGCTTGCGGAAATCGTGCCCGCCGCGCTTGAGCTTGTCGACGTCGGCATCCGACATGTGGGAGACCAGCGCCTTCACCTCCTCGTCCTCGCCGAAGAAGTGGGCGAGGTTGTAGGCGCCGTCCTTGGCCCCGAGCGTCTGGTACTTGCCGTCGACGGTGGCAGCGAAGCGGCGCAGCAGGGCGTGGTTGGTGTCGCGGGCGAAGATCGCGTCCCATTCCGAGCCCCACAGCACCTTGACGACGTTCCAGCCGGCGCCGCGGAAGACGCTCTCCAGCTCCTGGATGATCTGGCCGTTGCCGCGCACCGGCCCGTCGAGGCGCTGCAGGTTGCAGTTGATCACGAAGGTGACGTTGTCGAGCTTTTCGCGGGCGGCGAGCGTCAGGGCGCCGATCGATTCCGGCTCGTCCATCTCGCCGTCGCCGAACACGCCCCAGACGTGCTGGCCGGCGGTGTCGGCGAGGCCCCGGTCGCTCAGGTAGCGCATGAAGCGCGCCTGGTAGATCGCGTTCATCGGCCCGATGCCCATCGAGCCGGTCGGCACCTGCCAGAACTCGGGCATCAGCCAGGGATGCGGGTAGGAGCAGAGTCCCTCGCCGGCGATCTCCTGGCGGTAATGCTTCAGGTTGGTCTCGGAGAGCCGTCCCTCCAGGAAGGCGCGGGCATAGACGCCGGGCGCCGAATGCGGCTGGAAGAACACGAGGTCGGCGCCCGCACCAGACGCGTCGCCGGCCTGGAAGAAGTGGTTGAAACCAAGCTCGAAGATCTCGGCGGCCGAGGCATAGCTGGCGACGTGGCCGCCGAGCTCGCCATAGGCCATATTGGCCCGCACCACCATGGCGAGGGCGTTCCAGCGCATGATCGAGGTGATGCGCTCCTCGACCGCGAGGTCGCCCGGATAGGGCGGCTGCTTCTCGAGCGGAATGGTGTTGCGGTAGGGCGAGTAGGGCGGCGTCTCCTCGACGACACCGATCTCCCGGGCCTTCTGCTCCAGCCGGTCGAGCAGGAAGCGGGCCCGGGCCGCGCCGCCGTGGCGTAGGACGGATTCGAGCGAGGCGAGCCAGTCCGCGGTCTCGGCCGGATCCGGATCGGCCACGCCGCGCGGTCCCAGAATGGCTTGCCCGTTCGGGCGCTCGTTCGCGTTGACCGGCACGGCCGGGATCGGCTTGGCGCTCGCGCTCATGGCCCTGGTCCTCCCTGTGATCACGCCAGGATAATCCCCCGGTCGCGGCAGAAGCTGCTTCGTTTGCCGCCGGTCCGGGCGTCAGCGCAAAACATTTTCGCGAGACCGGTCGTGCGCGGTCGATCTTGCCGCAGCGCGGCGAGGCGGCCTTCCGCCCATCCAGGCGTCCGATATGGCCTCCCGGGTCGCTCACCGGGTAGCGTCAATGCCACCTTTGTCCTAAGGTCTGCCCAGAGTCGGGCCGTGCGGGGCCGGCCTTCCCGTCGCTCCCCTCGCCGAGGCCGCTTCGGCAGGGGATTTCGGGGTCGCCTGCCCATCTGCGCCCGCGCATGCCTCGGGACACAGCCTCGCGATGACCGCCGATCCGGCCTCCGGCCTCAGCCTGCTCCAGACCCCCCTGCACGCGCTGCACCAGGAGGTCGGCGCCCGGATGGTGCCGTTCGCCGGCTACATGATGCCGCTGCAATACCCGCTCGGGCTCCTCAAGGAGCACCTGCATACCCGCAAGGCGGCCGGGCTGTTCGACGTCTCCCATATGGGCCAGATCGCCGTGCGGGCCCGCTCCGGCGATCTCGGCGACGCCGCCCGCGCCCTCGAGACGGTGCTGCCGGTCGACGTCGTCGGACTGGCGCCCGGACGCCAGCGCTACGGCTTCCTGACGACGCAAGGCGGCGGCATCCTCGACGACCTGATGCTCGCGAATGTGGGCGACCACTACCTGCTGATCGTCAACGCCGCCAACAAGGCCGCCGGCCTCGCCCACCTGCTCGACGCGATCGGCACCGAATGCAGCGTCGAGCCGGTCGACCGGGCGCTGATCGCGCTCCAGGGCCCGGGGGCGGAAGCGGCGCTGGCCCGCCACCTGCCGGTGGTCGCCGAGATGCGCTTCATGGATGCGCGGCCGGTCACCTTCGCGGGCGAGGACGGCGTGGTCGTCCGGTCCGGCTATACCGGCGAGGACGGGTTCGAGATCGCGCTGCCGGCCGACTCCGCCGTGGCGCTCGCCCGCGCGCTGCTCGCCGACCCCGAGGTGAAGCCGATCGGCCTCGGCGCGCGCGACTCCTTACGCCTCGAAGCGGGCCTGTGCCTGCACGGCTCGGACATCGACCACGACACCTCGCCGGTCGAGGCCGGCCTGTCCTGGGCGATCCCGAAGGTGCGCCGCCGCGGCGGGGACCGGGCGGGGGGCTTCCCCGGTGCCGAGCGCATCCTGGCCGAGCTCGCCGACGGCCCGTCGCGGCTGCGGGTGGGCCTGCGGCCGGAAGGACGCACCCCGGTGCGGGCGGGCGCCGCGCTCTACGAGGCGGCCGACGCGACCGAGGCGGTCGGCCGGGTGACCTCCGGCGGCTTCGGGCCGAGCCTGGAAGGGCCGATCGCCATGGGGGTGGTGCCGAGCGCGCTCGCGGTTCCCGGCACACCGGTCTTCGCCGAGGTGCGCGGCCAGCGCCTGCCCTGCGCGGTGGTGCCGTTGCCGTTCCGCCCCGCCGGCTTCAAACGCTCGTAGGCAGAATGGCCTCGGGCCATTCTGCGCGATCCATCATCGTGAGCATCCTTTCAGAGAAATGATGCTTGGAGAGGACGATCCCATGCTGAAATATACCGACGAGCACGAGTGGCTGCGCCTGGAGGGCGACGTGGCGACGGTGGGCATCACCGACCACGCCGCCGAGCAGCTCGGCGACCTCGTCTTCGTCGAGCTGCCGAAGGTCGGCGCCACGCTGACCAAGGGCGCTGCCGCCGCGGTGGTGGAATCGGTCAAGGCCGCCTCCGACGTCTACGCGCCGGTCGACGGCGAGGTGACGGAGGTCAACGAGGCCGCGGTGAGCAACCCGGAGAGCGTCGGCACCGACCCGCAGGGCGCCGGCTGGCTCTACCGCGTGCGCCTCTCGGACCCGTCCCAGCTCGACGGTTTGATGGACGAGGCCGCCTACCGCGCCTCCCTGGCCTGACCTCTCGGGCCAAAGGATCACTCCCGACGGGCGGAGCGTCCCGACGTTCCGCCATTCGCATTTCGAGCCGCCGACAGGGCTCCGACCGAGGCACCTTTCCATGCCGATGGACAAGTACGACCCCTACGACTTCGCCAACCGCCGCCATATCGGCCCGTCGGTGGACGAGATCGCCCGCATGCTGGAGGTGGTCGGTGCCGCGAGCCTCGACGCCCTGATCGACGAGACCCTGCCGGCGGGGATCCGCCAGACCGAAGCGACCGAGTTCGGCGCCGCCCTGTCGGAGCGGCGGGCGATCGAGCGCCTGCGCGCCACCGCCAACAAGAACAAGCTGCTGACCTCGCTGATCGGCCAGGGCTATCACGGCACCACGATGCCGCCGGCGATCCAGCGCAACATCTTCGAGAACCCGGCCTGGTACACGGCCTATTCCCCCTATCAGCCCGAGATCAGCCAGGGCCGGCTCGAGGCGCTGCTCAACTTCCAGACCTGCGTCAGCGACCTGACCGGGCTCGACATCGCCAATGCCTCGCTCCTCGACGAGGCGACCGCGAGCGCGGAGGCGATGGGCATGGCGCGCCGCATCGCGAGCGCCAAGCCCGACACGTTCTTCGTCGATGCGCAGTGCCTGCCGCAGACCATCGCGGTCCTGAAGACCCGGGCCGAGCCGTTCGGCTGGCGCATCGTCGTCGGCGATCCCTTCACCGACCTCGATCCGGCCTCAGTCTTCGGCGCGATCTTCCAGTATCCGGGCGTCGAGGGCGCCGCCCACGACTTCACCGACGTGATCGCCAGGCTCCACGACGCGGGCGCCATCGCCGTGGTGGCGGCCGACCCGCTGGCGCTGACGGTGCTCAAGCCGCCGGGCGAGATGGGGGCCGACATCGCGGTCGGCTCGATGCAGCGCTTCGGCGTGCCGATGGGCTATGGCGGGCCGCACGCCGCCTACATGGCGACGCGCGACGCCCACAAGCGCTCGCTGCCCGGGCGCATCGTCGGCGTCTCGGTCGATTCCCGCGGCAACCGCGCCTACCGGCTCTCGCTCCAGACCCGCGAGCAGCACATCCGGCGCGAGAAGGCGACCTCGAACATCTGCACCAGCCAGGTGCTGCTCGCGGTCATCGCCTCGATGTACGCGGTGTTCCACGGGCCGCGCGGGCTCAAGGCGATCGCGATGCGCATCCACCGCGACGCGACGCGGCTCGCCGCGGGCTTGAACCAGCTCGGCTTCGAGACCCATCCGGACGCCTTCTTCGACACGATCACCGTCACGGTCGGGCCGTTCCAGGGCGTGATCCTGAAGAACGCCGTCGCCAACGGGATCAACCTGCGGAAAGTCGGCAGCGACCGCATCGGCATCACGGTCGACGAGCGCACCCGGCCCGACATCGTCGAGGCGGTGTGGCGCGCCTTCGGGGGCGATGCGCTGACGTATGACGAATCCTGGCCCGAGCCGCGCCTGCCGGCGGACCTCGTCCGCACGTCGGACTACCTGACCCATCCGATCTTCCACATGAACCGGGCCGAGAGCGAGATGACGCGCTACATGCGCCGCCTCGCCGACCGGGACCTCGCCCTCGACCGGGCGATGATCCCGCTGGGCTCCTGCACGATGAAGCTCAACGCGACCGCCGAGATGCTGCCGATCTCGTGGCCGGAATTCTCGGAGCTGCACCCCTTCGCGCCGAAGGACCAGGCCGAGGGCTATGCCGAGATGATCGCCGATCTCTCGAAGAAGCTCGCCGACATCACCGGCTACGCGGCGATCTCGATGCAGCCGAATTCCGGCGCGCAGGGCGAGTATGCGGGCCTGCTGGCGATCCGCGCCTACCACCTGTCGCGGGGGGAGGGGCACCGCACAATCTGCCTGATCCCATCCTCGGCCCACGGCACCAACCCGGCCTCGGCGCAGATGTGCGGCATGAATGTGGTGGTGGTCGGCGCCGACCGCAACGGCAACGTCGACGTGGCCGATTTCCGCGCCAAGGCCGAGCAGCACGGAAAGAACCTCGCCGCCTGCATGATCACCTACCCGTCCACCCACGGGGTGTTCGAGGAGGCGGTGCGGGAGATCTGCGACGTCACCCACGCCCATGGCGGCCAGGTCTATCTCGACGGCGCCAACCTCAACGCCCTCGTCGGCCTCGCCCGGCCGGGGGACATCGGGGCGGATGTCAGCCACATCAACCTGCACAAGACCTTCTGCATCCCGCATGGCGGCGGCGGGCCCGGCATGGGGCCGATCGGCGTCAAGGCGCACCTGATCCCGTTCCTGCCCGGCCACGTGGAAACCGACGGGCGCGAGTTCTCGGTCTCGGCCGCGCCGTACGGCTCGGCGGCGATCCTGCCGATCTCCTGGAGCTACTGCCTGCTGATGGGCGGGCGCGGGCTGACGCAGGCGACGCGCATCGCGATCCTCAACGCCAACTACATCGCCAGGCGCCTCGCCGGCGCCTACGACGTGCTCTACACCGGCACCCACGGACGCGTGGCGCATGAATGCATCATCGACGCCCGCCCGCTGATGAAGAGCGCGGGCGTCAGCGTCGAGGACATCGCCAAGCGGCTGATCGATTGCGGCTTCCACCCGCCGACGATGAGCTGGCCGGTGGCCGGCACCCTGATGATCGAGCCGACCGAATCCGAGACCAAGGGCGAGATCGACCGCTTCTGCGACGCCATGCTGGCGATCCGGGAAGAGATCCGGGCCATCGAGGAGGGCCGGATGGACCGGGCCGACAACCCGCTCAAGAACGCCCCCCACACGGTCGAAGATCTGATCGGTCCCTGGGAGCGGCCCTATTCCCGCGAGGCGGCCTGCTTCCCGGCCGGCGCCTTCCGGGTCGACAAGTACTGGCCGCCGGTCAACCGGGTGGACAATGCCTATGGCGACCGCAACCTGGTCTGCGCGTGTCCGCCGGTGGAGAGCTACATGAAGGCGGCGGAGTAGATATCGCGTCTCTGGAGACGTTCCGGGCCCCCGGAACGTCGAGGCGACGGACAACGACGATGCCCGGGCAGAGCGCGCCCGGTCATCGCCTCGAGCCGGCATCGCGAGGCTCGCGTTGCCTATGCGGGCGATGGCACGCTCCTTCACGGGATTGTTCGCCGCACCCGCATCAGGGACGATGGCCATCCTTCAGAGTCGGCATGGCCGGCGTGAAGGCGAGGTCGTGCTTCGCATCCACGTCGAAAGACCCCAGAAACGCCGGGCACTTCTCCTTGAGGGCCGGTCGCCGCGCGAGCGAGGGGGCTGTCGTCCCCGTCGCCGCCTCGGTGGTGCCCAAGGCGTCGTGAACGAGGATGCTGCCCGTTCCGGAGCGACAAACCCCGACGCGGGTCAATCCGCCCGTATCCATGCCGATGTCGAGCCGGGCTTCACCGCCGCCTGCCTGCTTCACCGTCAGGCTGCGGTAATATTCCGCCAGGAACGGATGAGCGAACCGTCGCTCGAGCGTGACGCTCAGGCCGGGCAGTTCCGCCGTCGCCGCGTCGCGGAACTCGCCGACCCTGTCGTTGCTCCACATCATCCATCCCACGAGGAGGATCGGCAGGCCGGCGACGATCAGGAGCAGCGCTCCTGCCGCCATCAGGGCGTATGTCAGCCCACGCCTCACCCTGCCCTCCGCCCGTTCTGAACTTTGTCGAGCTGATATCCCGCGTCACGACGCGCCGCGTACGGGACGGCACGCAGATCGTCTAAGCAGATCTGCATCGGGCAACTCTGCTCAGCTCCTTGTTTGCGCATCATTTTCGCCGCCGAACCGGCGGCTACTTCGGCGAATGGTGCTTAGTGCGCTGCCATGAAACTTGAACGCCTTCATGCGACGATCCTGCGAGGATTTTTACTCTTCTCGCCTGCCGCAATCCCCGGTCCACGCGGAAGCCTCACCCCGCCTCCCCGAGGTAATCCCGCCAGACCGCCTTCTCCCCCAGCCCCGCCGCGAAGGCGGCATGGGCCGCCAGCTCGGCCTCGGTGAGGCGGCTGCGGGTCGGGCGGGGGCCATGCGCGATCGGCGCAGCCCGCAACGAGGGCCCGGACGGGCCGGCTTGGCCCTCGACCGTCAGCCCGAGCGTCGTCTGCTTACCACCCAGAAGCTCGATATAGACCTCGGCGAGGATCTGCGCGTCGAGGAGCGCGCCGTGCTTGGTGCGGCGGGAATTGTCGATGCCGTAGCGCGAGCAGAGCGCGTCGAGGTTGTTGGCCGCGCCCGGATGCTTGCGGCGGGCGATCGCCAGGGTGTCGACGACGGATGCCAGCTCGATCGCCGGCGGGGCCCTGTCGCCGAGGCGGGCATATTCGGCGTTGAGGAAGCCGACGTCGAAGGCGGCGTTGTGGATCACCAGGGTCGCGTCGCCGCAGAACTCCAGGAAGTCGGGCAGGATCTGCGCGAAGAGCGGCTTGTCGGCGAGGAAGGCGTCCGAGAGGCCGTGGACCCGGAACGCGCCCTCCGAGACCGGCCGCTGCGGGTTGATGTAGCGGTGGAACTCGCGGCCCGACGGGATGTGATTGAGAAGCTCGATCCCGCCGATCTCGATCAGCCGGTCGGTCTTGGCCTCGGTGCCGGTGGTCTCGGTATCGAGGACGATCTCGCGCAGCATCGTGCGGCTCCCTTCGAGAGAGGTGTTCGGGCCTTGTGTAGCGACGAAGCGTTAACCGGCCCGCCTCGCCGTCACGGCGGCGATCACCGCCTCGACTTGCGCCTCGGCCTGGGGAAAGCCCCGATCGGTCTCGATCAGGAAGTCGGCGCGCCGGCGCTTCTCGGCGTCGGGCATCTGCTTCGTGAGGATCTGCGCGAAGGCGTCTTCCGTCATCCCCGGCCGGGCCAGCACCCGGGCGCGCTGCACCTCGGGCGGGGCGGTGACCACCGCGACGGCGTCGCAACCCGCCTCGCCGCCGGTCTCGAACAGGAGCGGCACGTCGAGGACGACGAGGGGCGCCGACGCATGGGTGGCGAGGAAGGCGTCCCGCGCCGCCCGCACCAGGGGATGGACCAGGGATTCGAGGAGGCGCAGGCGGTCCGGCTCGCCGAGCACCGCCTTGCGCAGGGCGACGCGGTCGACCGACCCGTCGGGGGCGAGCGTCCCGGGAAATGCCGCGCCGATGGCCGACGCGGCAGCCCCGCCCGGACCGTAGAGGGCGTGCACGCAGGCATCGGCGTCGTGGACCGGCACTCCGCGCGCGCGGAACATCGCCGCGGTGGCGCTCTTGCCCATGCCGATCGAGCCGGTGAGGCCAAGGATGACGGGCCGGCTCACCCGTGACCCCCGAGGTCGGCGACGATGCGGGCGCGCAAGGAAGGCGTGACCTCGGGCGTGCGGCCGAACCAGCGGGCGAAGCCCGGCACCGCCTGGTGCAGCAGCATGCCGAGCCCGTCGACGCCTGCGAGCCCCCGGGCCCGGGCGGCGGCGAGGAGCGGGGTTTCGAGCGGCACGTAGACGATGTCGGCCACCGCCGCCGCGGCCGGCAGGGGCGCGAGATCGAGGGTGAGCGGATCCTGGCCCGCCATGCCGAGGGCGGTGGTGTTGATGAGGAGCCCGGTGGCGGGAAGCTGGGCCGGCACCGAATCCCAGGAAACCGCGGTGATCCGGGCCGGATCGAGGGCGGTCAGGCTCTCCGCCCGCTCGGCGCTGCGGTTCGCCACGATCAGGCGGGAGAGCCCGCGTTCGAGGAGCCCGACCAGGATCGCCCGGGCCGCCCCGCCAGCGCCGAGCACCAGGGTGGCGCGTCCCTCCGTGAGGCCCGTCGCCTCCGGCCAGCCCGCGCCCAGGCTGGCATCCAGATGGGCGAGGAAGCCCGGCGCGTCGGTGTTGTCGCCGTAGAGGCGCCCGTCCTCGAACCACAGCGTATTGACGGCACCGATCCGCTCGGCCCGCGGGGTCAGCACCTCGACGAGGCGGAAGGCCGCCTCCTTGTGCGGGATCGTGACGTTGCCCCCCACCCAGCCCTCTGCCCCAAGGCTGCGGATGAAGTCCTGGAAGGCGTCGGGATGGACGTCGACGCGCTCGTAGGAGCCGGGCAGGCCGTGCTCGGCGAGCCAGTGGCCATGGATCAGCGGCGAGCGGGAATGGGCGATCGGGTGGCCCACCACGAAGGCTCGGGGATGCGGGGTCGTCATCGGAACATCGTCTCAGAACGCCAGCAGGCCCCGCCCGCGCAGACGCGCGAGCAGGGGCAGGAGCGGCAGGCCCAGGATGGTCGAGTGGTCGCCCTCGATGCGGTCGAACAGGTGGATGCCGACGCCCTCGAGCTGGTAGGCGCCGACGCTGCCGGTGACGGCGGGCCCGGCGGCGTCGAGATAGGCGGCGATGCCCGCCTCATCGAGGGGCCGCATCGTCAGCCGCGCGGTCGCGACGAAACGCTCGACCACCGCGCCGCCGACGGCCAGGGCCACGGCGGAATGCAAGGCGTGGGTGCGCCCCTGCAACCGCGCGAGGTGGACGGCCGCCCCCGCCCGGTCGGCGGGCTTGTGGAAGACCGTGCCGTCGAGGTCGAGCACCTGGTCGGCCCCGATCACCACCCGGTCGGGCCTCTGCGCGGCGACCGCGCCGGCCTTGGCGGCGGCCAGGCGGCCGGCGAGGGCTTCGGGCGACAGGCCGGCGGCCTCCGCCTCGACGGCGCGCTCGTCGACGCCGGGCGCCTGGATGTCCACGGCCAGGCCGGCGGAGGCGAGCAGGGCGCGCCGTGTCGGGCTGGTCGAGGCGAGGAGGAGCGGCGCGGACCCGCGCCAGAGGGAGGGAGCGTGCGGCATCGGCGTCTAGTTGGCGATGAACTTCAGCCGGTGCTCGCGGTGGAGATCGACGATCGCCGCCGCCGTCTCCTCGATCGAGCGCCGGGTGACGTCGATCACCGGCCAGCGGTTGCGGGCGAAGAGCCGGCGCGAGGAGGCGATCTCGTTCGCCACCGCGTCGCGGTCGACGTAGGAGGAGGAATCGTCGGCCTTGAGGCTGAGCAGGCGGTTCTGGCGGATCTGCACGATCCGCTCCGGCGAGGCGATCAGCCCGACGATGAGCGGCTGGCGCAGGGTCTCCAGCACCGCCGGCGGCGGCACGCCGGGGATCAGCGGGATGTTGGTGGTCTTCAGGCCGCGATTGGCGAGGTAGATCGCCGTCGGCGTCTTCGAGGTGCGGCTCACCCCGAGCAGGATCACGTCCGCCTCGTTGAGGTCGAGCGGCAGGTTGCCGTCGTCGTGGGCGAGCGTGAAGTTCATCGCGTCGATGCGCTTGAAGTACTCCGCGTTCAGCATGTGCTGCGCGCCCGGCCGGGCGGTGGAGTGGGTGCCGAGATAGGATTGCAGCAGCCGGTGCACCGGCTCCAGCACCGAGAGCAGCGGCGAGCCGGTGGCCCGGCAGGCCTCCTCCAGCCGCTCGGTCAGCTCGCGCCCGACCAGGGTGTAGAGCACGATGCCGGGTGCCTGCTCGATCTCGTTGATCACCCGTTCGAG
This sequence comes from Methylobacterium currus, assembly GCF_003058325.1. Classification (NCBI taxonomy): domain Bacteria; kingdom Pseudomonadati; phylum Pseudomonadota; class Alphaproteobacteria; order Hyphomicrobiales; family Methylobacteriaceae; genus Methylobacterium; species Methylobacterium currus. The sequence goes on along the minus strand of NZ_CP028843.1, from coordinate 2,594,345 downwards.
CTGCGTGCCGGAGCGCACGAGGGGATAGACGTGCTCGATCGCCGAGACCCCCTCGTACTGCGCCGCCGCCGCGCGGCCGACATTGATCAGGGTCTCGCCGGTGGAATCCGACACGAGGTGGAGGTGGAAGTAGCTGCGGACCACGCGGGCTCCCCGGGCTCGCCGCTCAAGCGCGGCGGACGCACCGATTCCGGCGCCCGGCCTGTCGTCCACCGATCGGCCGCGCGGAGTCGATGAGTGTGGATAATGCGCCGACGAAGCGAGGTCCAGGCGCGAGGGCTGTGGGTTAACGGCGCCGTGCCTCAACAGGCCGGCCGTTAACGCTCGTGGCGGGCCGCCCGTGGGAGAATCCGGGACGCGACACCGCCGATTCGAGTCCGACGGGACCTAAGCCCCACGGGACTCTCGCGATCCTTCGACAATGGAGCAAATCTGTTAAAGCCCTCTTAACGCACCGGCGATGGGGACGGGCTGTGGACGCCGCTGGAGGCCCACGACGCCTGCCCCCAATAGAAAAAACAGATTCCTAGAATCTCTCTTTTCTTTTCAGAGGCCTGGGTGGGGACGGCGATCGCCGCGGGTCGCGACGACGCGCCGGGCTGGCGCCGGGGAGCGGTTCTCGGCATAGGAAGCGAGCCGCCGGCGTGGCGGCACAAGGTTTTCGGGGGGCAGAGCATGGGCGGGACCGCGGGAGCCGGACGGGGGGGCGCGGAGCGGCCGCTCCTGCGGGTGCTGAACGGCGAGGCCCTGTCGCCGCCGCCGGCCTGGATGATGCGCCAGGCCGGGCGCTACCTGCCGGAATACCGGGCGGTGCGGGCCGAGGCCGGCTCCTTCCTCGACCTGTGCTACAACCCCGACTTCGCCACCGAGGTCACCCTTCAGCCGATCCGCCGCTTCGGCTTCGAGGCGGCGATCCTCTTCTCCGACATCCTGGTGGTGCCCCACGCCCTCGGCCAGGACGTGCGCTTCGTGGAAGGGGAGGGGCCCCGCCTCGACCCGCTCGCCGGCCGGCCCGAATTCGATGCGCTGATCGGGGCGGGCGACCCGCGGGTGATGCGCCACTTGGAGCCCGTCTTCGCCACCGTCTCGCGCCTGCGGGCGGAGCTGCCGGCCGAGACGACGCTGCTCGGTTTCTGCGGCGCGCCCTGGACCGTGGCGAGCTACATGATCGGCGGGCGCGGCACGCCGGATCTCGCGCCGGCGAGGGCCCTCGCCGCCCGCGACCCCGCCCTCCTCGACGCCCTAATCGACCGGCTGGTCGCGGTCTCGACCGAGTACCTGGTGCGCCAGTTCGAGGCCGGCGCCGACGCGGTGCAGATCTTCGAGAGCCATGCAGGCAGCCTGCCGGACGTGCCCGCCGGGGAGGCCGGCGACGCGCTCGCGCGCTGGAGCTTCCAGCCGATCGCCCGGATGGTCTCCGGCATCCGCGCCCGGGTGCCCGGCGCCAAGATCATCGTCTTCGCCCGTGGCTCGGGGCTCGACGGCCATGCCCGCGTGGCCGAGGAGACCGGCGCCGACGCGGTCGGGGTCGACTGGGCGGTGGACCTGAAGGCGTTGCGCGCCCGCCTGCCGGCCTCGGTGGTCACGCAGGGCAACCTCCATCCCGAGACCCTGATCGCCGGTGGCGAGGCCCTGGACGCGGCGGTGGACGCGATCCGGGAGGCCACCGCCGGCACGCCCCACATCTTCAACCTCGGCCACGGCATCACCCCGCAGACGCCGATCGCGCATGTCGAGCGGATGCTGGCGCGGCTGCGGGGGTGAGGGAGGGCGGGTTCGTCCTGCGCGACGGACCTGCCGCCCTCTGCGTCATCCCGGTGCCGCGAAAGCGGAACCCGGGATCCGGAACCGCCGACGCTTCAGGACGAAGCGGAACGCCGACCGACTTCTCCTGTCCCGCCAGCGGTGATGGATCCCGGGTTCTCGGCTGCGCAAAGCCCCGGGATGACGCAGAGGACGAGAATATCGCCGAGATAGATTATCGCGTCATCGAATATCCTCCGACAGGGACGATCCCACCGTGTATCTCTGGATCAAGGCCGCCCATATCATCTCGCTCATCGCCTGGATGGCGGCGATGCTCTACCTGCCGCGGCTGTTCGTCTATCACGCCGCCGTGCCGGCGGGATCGCCGCAGGGCGAGACCTTCAAGGTGATGGAGCGGCGCCTCGCCAAGGCGATCATGCTGCCGGGCATGATCGCCACCTGGATCTTCGGCATCGCCCTCGTGGTGATGAGCGGCGCCTACACCCAGGGCTGGATGCACGCCAAGTTCGCCCTGGTGCTGGCGATGAGCGGCATCCACGGCTGGCTGTCGCGGATGGTCAAGGACTTCGCCGCCGGCCGCAACACCCGCAGCCCCAAATTCTACCGGGTGCTCAACGAGGTGCCGACGCTCCTGATGATCGCCATCGTGATCCTGGTGGTGGTGAAGCCGTTCTGAGGGACACGTCCTGTCTCAAGGAGACGTCATGGCGGGAATCGAGACGCAGACCCTCTCCCTCACCCTGGCCGGGCGCTCGTTGAGCCTGCCGGCCGACCGGATCGGCGAGGGACCGCCGGCCCTGCTGCTGCCGGCCCTGTCCTCGATCTCCACCCGCGAGGAGATGCGGCCCCTGGCGGCGCGGCTGTCCGCCCGCCACCGCTGCCTGGTGCCGGACTGGCCCGGCTTCGGCGCGCAACCCCGGGCGCGGGTGGCGCTCGCCCCCGACACGCTCAACGCCTTCCTGGACGCCCTCCTGGCACAGGAGCCCGGGCCCTACGCGCTCGGGGTCGCGGCGGGCCACGCGGCCGGCTACCTCGTCGCCGCGGCGGCGCGGCATCCCGGCGCCTTCGCCCGGCTGGTCCTGGTGGCGCCGACCTGGCGCGGGCCGCTGCCGACCGCGATGGGCGAGGAGCGCCGGCCGCTCTTCGCGACATTGCGCCGGGCGGTCGAGGCGCCGCTCCTCGGCAACCTGCTCTACCGGCTCAACGTCAGCACGCCGGTCGTGTCCCGGATGATGCAGGCCCACGTCTATGCCGATCCGGCCCGGGTCACCCCGGCGCTGCTGGCCGAGAAGCGGCGGGTGACGCACCAGCCCCGGGCCCGCTTCGGCACCGCCGCCTTCGTCACCGGCGGCCTCGACCCGGTCTGGACCCGCGAGGACTTCTTCGCCCTGTTCGGCCCCGGCCTGCCGCCGGTGACGATGCTCCACCCGAAGGGCGCGCCGCGCCGCTCCGGTGCCGAGATGACGGCCCTCGCCGAGAGCGGGCTTGTCCGAAGCGTCGCGATCCCCGGGGCGCTCGCCGCCCACGAGGAATGCCCCGAGGCGGTCGCGGCCGCGATCCTCTCGGCCGAGGCGTGAGACGAGTGCGGGCGCCGCTCGCCCTCTGCCTGGCGCTCGCCGCGAGCATCGCCGCGGCCGAGCCGGCGCCCCAGCCCTACCTGGCGCCGGGCGCCCTCGACGCCGGCGCGATCCTGCCCGCGCCGCCGAAGCCCGGCAGCGCCGGGCACGAATCCGACGCGGCGACCTACGCGGCCACCCGGGCGCTCGCCGGCTCGCCGCGCTGGTCCCTCGCCGCGGCTGACGTCCCGTCCGGCATCGCCGCCCTCCTCGACGGCTTCTCCTGCGCCGCCGGACGGCGGCTCGATCGCGCCCGCCTTCCGGCCCTGGCCGCGCTCCTCGCCCGCGCCCGCCGCGACGTGGTGGCGGTGGTGCGCGATGCGAAACTCCGCTTCGCCCGGCTCCGGCCGCATGTCGGCAACGACGCTCCGCTCTGCGTCGACCGCAGCGAGGCCCTGGACAGGAGCTTCGCCTATCCGTCCGGCCACGCCACCGAGGGCTGGACCTTCGGCCTCGTCCTCGCCGCCCTGATGCCGGAGCGCGCCGCTTCGCTCCTCGCCCGCGCCCGGATCTACGGCGAGAGCCGGATCGTCTGCGGGGTGCATTGGGCGAGCGACGTCGAGGCCGGCCGGCTCGCCGGCAGCGCCCTGTTCGCCGCCCTCGTCGGCGATCCCGCCTTCCGGGCCGACCTCGACCGCGCCCGGGCCGAGCTCGCGGCCGCGCCGTCAGGACCGGCGCCGGAGACGGCCGCCTGCGCCCGCGAGGCGGCGGCGGCCCTGCCGTGAGGCCGGCGACACCAGGATCCCCGAAACGAAAACAGCGCCCGATCGCATCACGATCGGGCGCCGCCGTCAGAGCGTCGGGATGAGGAGCGTCACGCCGCCTTGCGCTTGGCCTGCCGTGCGCGCCGCCCGAGGATGTTGAGCACCTCGACGCCGGCCGAGAAGGCCATGGCGGTGTAGACGTAGCCCTTCGGCACGTGGGCCCCGAAGCCTTCCGCGATCAGCGTCATGCCGATCATGATGAGGAAGCCGAGGGCCAGCATCACCACCGTCGGATTGGCGGCGATGAAGCGCGACAGCGGGTCGGCGGCGAGCAGCATCACGGTCACCGCGGCGAGCACCGCGATCACCATGATCGGCACGTGCTCGGTCATGCCGACCGCCGTGATGATGCTGTCGATCGAGAAGACCAGGTCGAGGAGCAGGATCTGGCCGATCGCCGCCGTGAAGCCGAGGGAGGCGGTCCCGCCGGTCCTCTCCTCCGGGTCCGGGTCGAGGCTGTGGTGGATCTCCTTGGTGGCCTTCCAGAGCAGGAACAGGCCGCCGGCGATCAGGATCATGTCGCGCCAGGACAGGCCCTTGCCGAAGATCTCGAAGACCGGCTGGGTCAGGTGGACGATGTAGGCGATGGTGCCGAGCAGGGCGAGGCGCAGGATCAGGGCGAGCCCGATGCCGATGCGCCGGGCCCGCGACTGCTGCTCGGCCGGCAGCTTGTTGGTGATGATCGAGATGAAGATCAGGTTGTCGATGCCGAGCACAACCTCCATGACGACGAGGGTCGCGAGGGCGGCCCAGGCCGTCGGGTCGGCGGCGAGCTGAACGAGGGACTCCACGGCGAAACGGTCCTCTTACGGGAAGATCGAGGGACGGCCGGTTGGGGCCGTCGGGGCATGGACCTGGATGGCCTTCGACAGCACCCGCACATGGGCGGGGGTGTAGGTCGTCAGCTCACCGTCGGTATTGACCGGGCGCGGCTTCCTGGTGCGCAGGACCACCTCGGTGGTCTGGAAGGCGCGCACGTCGGCGGCTTTCCCCTGCGTACCCCGGCGCAGGGCCGGCAGCAGGGCGAGGAGCCGCCACCAATGGGCGACCTCGAGGCTGTAGAAGTTGAGCAGGCCGTCGTCGACGGTCGCGTTCTCCTCCACCGTCATGCCGCCACCGTAATGGCGGCCGTTGCCGACCGAGACCTGGATGGTGCGCACGGTCTCCACCACGCCGTCATGCTCGATATAGACCGTGAACGGCCGCGCCCGGCGCAGGAGCCGGAAGGCCGCGACGCCGTAGCCGATCGTGCCGAGGCGGCGCTTGAGGTCCGCCGTCAGCTCGCCGGCGAGATCGGCCGAGAAGCCGATGCTGGCGACGTTGAAGAAGTAGTGGCCGTTGACGCAGCCGAGATCGATCGGCCGGGCCGGCACGCTCGCGATCACCTCCGCCGCCTCGATCGGGTCGGCCGGCAGGCCGAGGCTGCGGGCGAGGTCGTTGGCGGTGCCGAGCGGCAGGATGCCGAGCGGCAGCTGCGCCTCGGCCAGCGCCTGGGCGGCGGCGTTGAGGGTGCCGTCGCCGCCACCCAAGATCACCATGTCGCAGGTGGCGGCGTGGCCGTGGATCAGCGCCTTGCAGTCGGTCTCGCCCGGCGGCGGCTCGACCGGCTCGATGCCGCCGCGGCGCAGCACGCCCCTCACGGCGTCGAGGTCGAACCCGCCGTTGCGGGCTTTCTTGTTGACGACGAGCAGGGCCCGCCGCGTCGCCTCAGCGCCGGACATCGGCGCCTCCGGCATGGAGGAAGGGGAATGAAGTCGGGATGACGCGCAAGGCTGCGGGCCCTCCAGTGCGATCGTGCCGCGTCAGCACAAAGGCAGCGAAGGGGTCCGACATCGCGGTCGACGCCTCGAACCGCCAGAGGGGCCCGGACCCGGGGAGACCATGAGGTGGGGTCGCGGCCGCGCTTGGCAAGGGCTCTCTGGCAAGGGCTCTCTGGCAAGGGCTCTCTGGCAAGGGCTCTCTGGCAAGGGCTCTCTGGCAAGGGCTCTCTGGCAAGGATCCCCCGACGCCGAGAGTGAGCCAACGCGAGAGCCGGTCCCCTGCGCTGGTACCGCTCCGTCGGCGCGCCCGGACATCGTCCGAGGGTGTGGGGAGCGTGGGTAGCGGGGAGGGCGCCGGACCCGCAATGGAACCGTAACCGCGGCGACGAACGTTCACTCCGTTACAGTCGCATGCCTGATCCACCTGCGCGATCGTGCTCCTCCCCCCGGGTGCCGCCCCCATGCTCCGTTCCCTCCGGCCCAGCCTTCCCCTCCCGTCGGCCGCCCTCATCGGCCTCGGCCTGACCGCCCTCCTGCCCCCCGCCGCCATGGCGCAGGGTTGGGTCGATCCGCCCAACCGGGCCGCGCCGAGCCCGGCTGCCACAAGCCCCGCTCCGGCGCCTGCCCCCGCGGCGGCCGCGCCCCGCTTCGCCCCGGCCGCCCGGGCCGAGACGCCGAAGGCCCACGCCCCGCGCCGTGTCGCCGAGGAGACGCGCCGGCCCGCCCGCAGCGGGCTTCACGCGGCGACGGCCGCCCGCCGCGCCGCCCGGCTCGCCCGGGCCGAACGGCTCGCCCGGAGCGAGCGCCCGCTCCAGGTCCAGATTCCAGCCCCCGCCCCGGTCGCCGTCTCGGACGGGCAGATGCGCGACTGGGCGGTGGCGTCGCAGCGTCTCGCCCGCGACTACCTGGCGTCGATCTCGGGATCCAACGGGGCGGCCCTCGCGGCGGCGCCGGGCTTCTACGGCAGCCAGGTCGTCTTTCACGGCCGGCCGATGAGCGTCGCCAGCCTGATGTCGGAGAAGCGCCGCTTCGTGCAGCGCTGGCCCGAGCGCCGCTACCGGCCGCGGCCGGATTCCTTGCGCACGGCGTGCAATGCCGGGCTCGCCGTCTGCCAGGTGCGGGCCACGGTCGATTTCTCGGCCTTCAGCCCCGATCGCGGCGCGCGCTCGCAGGGCACCGTCGACCTGGAGCTCGCGGTGAGCCTGGCCGGCGGGCGCCCGGTGATCATCGCCGAGAACAGCCGGGTCGTGCACCGCGACGCGGTGGCGAGCCGCTGAAGGACGGCAGCCCTGTGACAGGGCGCCGGACAGGACCTAGATGAGGCGTTAAGGAGTGCCCGCCGAGGCGGCGGGCGGCTCGGGCAGACCCCGCGGCCAGGGGCGATGGGACACGATGCGGACATGACCTCGCGTGAGCAGTTGCAGGCGCTGATCCGGGCCGAGATCGACCGGCAGCGCCCCGTCGCGGTGGCCCGTCGCACCCTCGAACTCCTGATGGAATCCGCGACCCGCCGGCTCGACGCGCCGCCGGGCTACCAGATCGTCGACCGGGACGGGCGCCCGCGCACCCGCACCGTCGGCGGCGAGGCGGTGCCCCTGACCTTGAGCGACCTCGTCGACGAGCTGCGCCGCCAGCACCCCACCATGTTCCAGCCGCCCGCCGCCCCGGCCGCAGCCGACGCCCCGCGGGACTGGATCGTGGTGAAGCCCGCCGCTCCCGAGCCGCCCGCCCGTCCCGACCCCAGCTCGCGCCTGCGGGACGCCGTGACCGGGCTCGCCGCGCGCCTGCGCCGGCCTGAGCGGAAGCCGGAGGCCCCGGCCGCCGCGCCGGTCGCAGGTCCGCCGGTTCCGCCCGGCGAGGGGCTGAAGCCCGGCCTTGCCCGGCCGAAGCCGCTGCCCGGCCGAGGGTCCTCCCTCCGCCCGGCCTATGCGGTCCTCGGCGGGCTCGCCGTGCTGGGCGTCGGTTACGCCCTGCTCCACGGCGGCAAGGAGCCCGCGCGCGAGGCCGCGGTCGCGCAGGCGCCCGCTCACGGGGCCGGTCAGGGCAAGCTGGCCGAGGCCAAACCCGCGGAGGCGAAGCCGGCCGACAAGAAATCCGCCGAGGCGAAGTCCGCGCCCGCGACGGCGGAGTCGAAGGCGTCCGAGACGAAGCGCGAGCCGGTCGAGACCGGCGCCCTTGTGCCGGAGTCGGCCGGCCCGGTCGCCGGCGTCGCGGAGGTGCTCGACACCGCGACCCTGCGCCTCGGCGGCCGGACCCTGCGCCTCTACGGCGTCGAGTCGGCCAAGGGCGCGCAGGCGAGCGACCTGTCGGGCTATCTCGGAGGCCGCCCGGTGAACTGCCAGCCGAGCCCCGCGAAGACCGCCTGGATCTGCACCGTCGACGGGCACGACCTCTCCGAGGTGGTGCTCTACAACGGCGGCGGCCGCGCCACCGCCGAGGCGACGCCGGACCTCGTCGAGGCCGAGCGCCATGCCCGCGCGGGCAAGCTCGGGATCTGGGCCAAGCCTTAGTGGGTTCCGGCCCGGGTCCCCGTTACCGCAGGCCCGGCGCGCCGAGGAGGGCCACCAGGGCGCCTTGCCGGCTGGTGCCGGTCTTGGCGAACACCGCCTTGATCTGGCTGCGGGCGGTCTCGACCGCGATGCCGAGCGCCGTGGCGGCCTCGTCCAGGGCGGCGCCGCCGGCCAGGAGGGCAGCGAGCCGCGCTTCCGCCGTGGTGAGTCCGAAGACCTGCGTCAGCAGGGCCGGATCGGGCCGCCGCTCGGCCTCGAGATCGCTGGCGAGCAGGAGCGCGCGGGCGCCGAGAAACGGCGAGCGGACGGGTTCGGCCAGGGGCAGGATGCGCAGGACGAGGGGGCGGCGGTCGCGCCGGCGCACCAGGATCGGGCTGGCGAGCGGCGGGCGGCCCGGTGCCAGCGCCTCGACCAGGGCCGCCACCTCGTCCCGCGCCCGGGGATCGGCGATCCGCAGGGCCCCGTCGGCGACCCGGAACGCGGCGTCGAACAGGGCTTCCGCCCGCGGGTTGGCCCCGATCACCCGGCCCGCCCCATCGAGGGCGAGCGCTGCCTGGGCGACCTGATCGAGCCCGCGCAAGGTGCCGTCGAGGGCTGCGCGGCCGAGAGCTTCCGACAGGGCGGCGGCCTGCCCGAGCCGCCCCATCAGGCCGGCGAGGGGCTGCACCTGCGCCGCCTCGAACGGGCCGCGACGCGTCCTGCGCTGCACCGACACCGCCCAATGCTCCGGCCCGGCCCGGAAGCCCGCGACAGCGAACCAGTGGTAGCCGTGCGGCCGCAGCAGGTCGTTGTAGAACGGGGCGCGGGCCATCTCCTCATGCGTGAGGATGTCGTGATCGGTGACGACCTCGCCCCGCATCACCCGCGGCACGGCCCGGGTCCGCAGATCCTTCACGTGCCAGCCCTGCCCGAAATACCCGGCGACCAGCGCATCGACGTCGGGGGTGCACGGGATGCCGGGCGTGCGGCGATGGCTCTGCAGCAGCATCGCGCCGTCGCCCCCGACCAGGTTCGAGACCTCCGTCAGCACGGCGCCCCAGCGCGACGGATCGAGGGCCGCCTCGCCGAGCCGGTCGTCGAGGCAACGGAGCCTGTCGTCGGTCGGGCTCATGAGGGCGCGGCTCCCGGCTTCCTTTGCCGGATGTTACGTCATGAGATGCGGGCAGTCGCAGGTGACCTGGGTCGATCGACAGGATTTCTGGCGAAAGGTCGTGAGTTGTTCAGGATGTGACGGGAGCGGGTTCCTCCCCGCGGGCGGGGAGGGGAGGAACCCGCGCCGCTTCTTCTACGGGAGGTCCCTCGCACCGGAGGCCCCTCGGAGGACGGGGGCTTGCCCGATCCCCCCGCCCTCACCCGAACGCCCCCACCTCGTGCTGGATCATGCCGCTGATCTCGCGCACGAGGCCGAACAGGCGGCGGATCGGGGCGAACAGGGTGCGGTGCTCGGCCTCGTAGGTGCCGACGCCGCGCGGTCCTGCCGGCTCGCCGAAATTGAGGCCGAGCGTCGGGTCCGGCGTCACCGGGAAGATGTCGTCGAGGAGCTTCAGGCAGCTCTCGACGTCGAGGCGCAGGATGCGCTCGATCAGGGCCTCCCGGGTGATGCCGTTCTGCGGCCGGAAGCCCGGGATGTGCACCGCCAGGAACCAGATCCGGTGGATCAAGGCGAGGCGGAGCGCGTGGAGGAGCGCGAGCCGCGGCGTCATCCCGGGCAGGTCGGGGGCCACCATGTGCAGCATCAGGTGGTCGCGGGTCAGCCGCCCGAACAGGCGGCGCAGATGCGGCGCGAGGTTGAGCCGGTCGAGGGCGGCGGCGACCGCGACGATCTCCTCCCGCCGCCCGTCCCGGGTGGCGCGGCGCGCCCGCTCCAGCCAGACCGAGGGGTCGAGGGTGTCGATATAGGCGCGCAGCACGTCGAGGTCGCCGACGGCCGTCGCCTCCTGCACCAGCCGGAAGGCGCGGGCGAAGCGCTCGGAGCGCTCGCGCATCTCGACGAACAGGTCCGGGGCCCGGCCCGCCGCCCGCCCGACCCCGTGCAGGGAATTGGCCAGGAAGCCGAGCTGCTGCAGGATCGCGTTGTTGGGGATCGCCCGCATCTGGCGCGGATGGGTGATGGCGACGGGCCCGCCGCCGTCGGATTGCCGCGCCACCGGGCGCGAGCCGGTGCGGTCGAGCAGGTTCGGCCCGAAGGTGCCGAGGAGCGCCGCGTAGCCCGGATCGTCGACCAGGGTCTCCATGTCCTGGCGCACGCCGGTGAAGAATTCGGTGGCGAAGTCGGCCTCGGCGTAGATCGGGTCGGGCGCGGGCTGGAGCCGGCTGTAGACGTGCTCGCCGATGCGCGCGACCGTGGCCTCGGCGAGGGTCCTGGTGCCGAACAGCAGGTAGCCGTCGCTGCCCTGGAAGCTCGATTCGAGGCTGGTGCGGAGACCGGCCTCGCGGTTGCGCCGCCGCGCGTGGTCGGGGGCGAGATAGGCCAGGCGGTCGGCGAGGCTCGTCGGGTGGGCGCCCCGGCCGATCGACTCGCCGTGGGTGTCGAAGATCACGAGCTCGATGTCGGCGAGGTCGTGCGCCGCCATCAATTCGGTGATGCGGAAGCGCAGCCGCTCGATCCAGAAGGTGGCGGCGAGCTGGCCGACATAGCGCCCCGAATCCGAGTAGCCGAACTGCACCACGAGGCGCCCGATGCGCTTGAGATAGGCGCGCCAGGAGGCTGAGCGCAGCGCGTCCTCGATCACGTGCACGCCCTGTTCGAGCGCGGAGGCCGTCTCGAACAAAGGCGTGATCTCGACCCTGTCGCCGATGCCGAAATGCTGGGCGAGCCAGAGCGCGGCGAGCAGGGTGTAGCCGGTCTCGGTCTCGGCGATCAGGAAGCGGACCGGGTGGGTGCCGTCGACGTGCTTGAGGATCTGGGCGATCGTCATCATCAGCCGGGCGGCGGAGGCCCGCTCGGCGGCGAGCGCCCCGAAATCCACCGGCACCGCCGCCACCGTGTCGAGGAGCGCATTGATCGAGGCGAGGTGGGAGCGGCGCTGGGCCGGGTCGGTCGGGTCGCCGTCCTGGTCGAGCGCCCGGCGCACCGCGTTGTGGACCTGGCTGGCGTTGAGCCGGAAATGCGGCAAACCGTTCTGGAGCCCGTGCGCGGCGACGCCCGCCCGTAAGGTGCAGAGCGTGAGCCGCGCGTCGTCGTCGGCGGCGTCGGTGATCGCCCGGTCCAGGAGGGCGAGGAGGGGGCCGGCCTCGGTCTGGGCCCGGTCGCGCTCGATGATGAGGGCGAGCGCGAAGCGGTGCACTGCCTCGAGCCCGGGCTGGTCGCCGAGCTTCGGCGCCACCGCGAGCTGGCGCAGGACCGCCGCCCTGGCCTCCTCGGCGAGGCGCCGCGCGGGGTCCGCGGCCGGATCGGCGGGAAGCTGCGCCAGCACCCGGTCGAGCTGGGTGCGCTTCGACTCGAGCCGGTAGCGCAGGGTGTCCCACCAGCCGATATCGGTGCGCCCGTCGGTGTCGCAGCCGACCCAGGAGGCGATGACGACAGGCTTCGGGATGAGCTCGCTCCAGCTTTCGGGCCAGCGCACGCGGGCGGCCCGCAGGAGGGCCTCGTTCAGCCCGTCGAGGGCGGCGCGGCCGTGCTGGACCGCGTGCCGGGCCTGGTCGAACTCGTCGTTGAGGGTGATCACCGGGTCGGCCCGGGCCGAGAGCGCGGCGGCCGCCGCGACCGGGGCCTGACGCGCCGCCGGATCGGGCTCCGATGCGGCCTCGGCCAGGAGGCGGGCCACCGCCTTCGGCATCCCGAAGGTCGGGTGGGCGGTGAAGACGGCGGCAAACCGCGTGCGCTCGACCCGGGTGCGGGCGGTCTCGAAGCTCATCTCCGGGTCGCCGAGGGCGGCGGCCGCCACGGCCTCGATCGCCGCGGAGGAATCCGGCTCGGACCCGAGCCCCAGATAGGCCCGCAGCCGCGCCGCCCGGGCCTCCAGCGCCTGGGCGCGCAGGCGCACGAACAGGCCCGCGAGGTCGTCCTCGTCGATCTCGTCCCGGTCGAACAGGCGGCTGATCGCCAAAGCCACGGTCAGGACGGGATTGCGGAACGGGTCCTGGCTCGCCTGGCGGCGCGCCTCCTCGACCAGCCCGAGCAGGTCCGCTTCGAGCGTCTCGGCGGAACGGGTGCCGGAGCCTCGATTGAAAAAGCCTTGGTTGCCGGAGCCGTCCGTGTCGGAACCTTGGAGCCTGTCCATCGGGTCGCTTCGTCCTGTGGCCGGATCACCGTCCGGATCGAGCGGCGCGCGGGCTCGCGCCTGGGGAGCCGTGACGCAAGGAGCGTTCCGCGGCGCACAACGCCACGCAATATGCAGACTCGCGCCGGCGCGCCAACGTTTCGTCCGCCCAGGGTTCCGCAACGGCACAGGTTTCTGATGCAGAAGCGGAGATCATGGTCGCGGCACCGGCTCGGCGTGGGCGCTCCCCGATGGCGAGCCCTGATGCGCCGGTCTGCTGCCGCGAAGACACAGCCCGGGCCAGAATCGCGCCCGGCGCCGCCGCACAATGGTTAAGATTTCGTTAGCGCTTCATACTGACCGGCCCGAAGATGCCGGCTCGCGGAGCAACGCGCCATGATGTCGACCGGAGCCGCCCTGAACGCGGCCACCACCCTCGTCGAAACCACCCTGCCCGTCGGGCTGATCGGGGAGCGCGCCCCGGTGCGGACGATCCACGACGCCGAGGCCGAGGAGGGCCCGGAGGCGCTGCCGGCGGAGGGCGCCCTGCTCGTCGCCATCGAGGCGGGCCTGCGCAAGGCGGGCTACCTGCCGTCCTGACACCAGGGCAGACCGAGCCCGGGCGAACGCCGTGATCGCATGCGCGGCCGGCGCTGTGTGGCCGGACAGGTCGCCGGAAATGCTCTAAGGCTGGCGTCACGATGGACATGATCGTGATTCTGGCTGCCGTGGCAGCCCTGGTATTCGCCGGCCTGGTGCTCGTCTTCGCGCAGGGCCGCGCCCGCAATCCGCCCCTGCGGCTCCCGCACGAGCAGGAACTGGAGGATCGGGGCGACGAGTTGTTTCGCGATTTCGACCAGGATCTCGCCGGCATGCTCGACGAGGCGGCGCGCCATCCGGCGGCGCTGCCCGTCGCCCCCGAGCGCCTGGAGGCGCCCGACGCGGAGAGATTCCGCACCCGGGGCGGCATGACCATCGATCACGACCCGGCGGAGCCCGGCCTGCTGCGCGAGCCCGGCGACCGCACAGTCGACCCTTCCAAGAGCGATCTTTCTAAGAGCGATCTTTCCAAGAGCGATCTTTCCAAGAGTGATCCTTCGAGGAGCGATCCTTTCAGGAGCGCCTCTTCCAAGTTCGATTCCTCCAAGCGCGACGGAGAATCCCGGTGAAGCGTGCCGCGGTGCAGGCCGTCCTTCTGGCCGCCCTCTCGGCTGTTCCCTTGGCCGGTCCGGCCCGCGCGGCCCCCGGGGAGACGGCGCCCGCCTGCCCGGCGCCGCAGGCGGCCGAGTTTTCCGGTGGGAAGGGGTTTCGCCTGTTCGTCACCCGGCAGGGCACCATGACCTGGAGCAACCCGCTGCGGCCGCTCTCGCCCGAGACCGTGCAGGTGCTGCAGGTGGTAATCCGCAACAAGCTCGCGACCGCCTACGGACCCGACCTGTCGGGCCTGCGCCGCGGGCCCTCGCCGGCCGCCCTGGAGGCGCAGAACGGCGCGACGATCCAGTGGGCCGGCAGCCCGGATTCCCTGCCGCAGACCCTGCGCATCCTCGCCGATGACGGCGGCCAGGTCCTGGCCGAGCTCACCTTCCAAGCCTGTGGCGACGCCCCGAAGGTGGCGGAGCCGAAGGCGCCGAAGCCGGTCCCCACCGCCCGCAAGGGTGGTCCGAAGGCGGCGTCCAAATCCGAGGCATCCAAGGCCGAGTCGACAGCGGACTCGAAGGCGGACGGGGCCCCGGCGGACGGTACCGGTCCGGCCGCCGACGCGCCGAAGGCGGCGCCCAGGCGGGCTGCGAGGCCGAAGCGCGAGAAAGCCGCGGCACCGGACAGCGCGCCCTCGCGGACGCCCGGCGGCCTCATGCTGCCGCAGGGTGCGATCCCCTGACGCTTTCCTGAGCTTTTGCCTGAAACACCTCGGCCGTTGCGGCGTTCGTCCGCCGGGCGGCCGATCCCGTTCTCAACGATCCGCTCTCGGAGACGTCTCGCGATGTACGATTCCTGGCTGCGCCTCGGCTTCGACACCGTTCGCCTCGGGCTCGAGGCCCAGACGGTCGTCGCCCTGCGGCTGGCCAAGCTCTCGCTCGGCGGCGCAGCGGCCCAGGCCGAGGCGCAGCGCATGGTGACGGAGAAGCTGGAGGCCGCGGCGGAAGCCGCGATGACGCTCGCCACCGGCGGCACGGCCGAGCGGGTGGTGCGGGATTACCGCCGCAAGGTCCGGGCCAATGCCCGGAGGCTCAGCCGCGGCTGACGCGGGCGCGGCCGTCGACCATCATGCGGCGGGAACGGGCTTGGGCCGTCCCGAAGACCGTGTCCGGCGGGCTGCCCCGACCCGGCCTCCCTCCCTTGCGGGCGATGATCACTTACAGGTGACGGGTCACTTGCGGGCGGCCATCATGTCGTGGGTCAGCACGGTCAGCTTGCCGATCAGGCTGGTGATGTCGCCATGGGTGCAGGACCATTGCGTGCCGATCGCCCCGCCATCGGAGGAGACCGACACCACCGCGACGGAGCGCAGCTTGCCCTCGCGGGCGAGGCGCAGCTGTTCCTGCAGCACCTCGATCATCGAGGCGGTGTTCTCGTCGACGGGGGCCGCGGCCACGGGCTGCGGGAAGGCGACGATGCGGTTGGTTTCGGCGGCGATGTCGCTCATGGGAACTCTACGAACGCTTGAAGGAATCGGGGGTGCGGGAGCAGCGCGCGGCCGCGTCGCGGTCCTGCGGGGATGAACCCGGCAAGGATGAACCCGGCTTGTGCGCGCCTCCGGGATGGTCGAGCCGTCCCAGAAGATCGGCGAGGTTCGCCGGCAGCGCCTCGGCCAGGCAGCCGTCGAACGCGGCGCGCAGGCCGGGAGCCAGGACAGCGGCCATGCGGTCCACGTCGCCGGTCGGTCGGACCGGGGCTAAGATGGCGGGAGCCGGCCCGCCGGGACGATCGTGCATCGCCCGTGACATCATCGCAGCCTCACGCCTCAGGAGCCGCCCTCGCCGCCAAAACTGCCCATCCGGACGCGGATCACAATCCCTGCTCTGTGGCCGAGCTTCCACTTCCGTCCCCGATGTTGTGAGACCGCAACACATCGCGCGTGGCCCAGGACCGCAATATCGATCCGAACTGCACCGTTCCGCGTGGGCCCGAATGCGGCTTCGCCACCTCCTTCATTCGGTGTAGCGAGTGACGATGATTGGGGAATGCTGATATCAATTAGTCAAAAATAGCATGGTTTATCGTTCGATATTAACTTTTGTTAGAAAGATTTGAACAAAAATATGTTATTTAGACCCTGTACGGTAGGGTGGGGCGCTTTGGCTGAGTTTCTCATTCGCAAGCTCGAGAACTTCACGAGCTTGTCATCCGATGACAAGCACGCGCTCGATCAGGCGTCGCGCCAGCGTACACGCCGCATCCGGTCGCGGGACGACATCGTTCACGAGGGTGATCTTCCGCAGGGTGTGAACCTGATCCTCGATGGTTGGGCGTGCCGCTACAAGACGCTGGAGGATGGCCGCCGCCAGATCATCGCCTATCTGCTGCCGGGCGACCTATGCGACCACAACGTGTCGGTCCTGGGCGAGATGGATCACTCGATCGGCACCGTCACCGCGGTCACCCTGGCCGAGATTCCCACCGAGACCATGCGCCAGATGACCGCCGGCCATGCCCGGCTGTCGCAGGCCCTGTGCTGGGAATCCCTGGTGGCGGCGGCGATCCAGCGCGAATGGACGGTGAATATCGGCCAGCGCACCGCCTTCGAGCGCCTCGGTCACCTGCTCTGCGAACTCTACGTGCGGTTGCGCGCCATCGGGCTCACCCAGGGCAATACGTGCGAGCTGCCCCTGACCCAGGCCGAGATCGCCGACACGATCGGTCTGTCGGTGGTCCACGTCAACCGCACGCTGCAGGAGCTGCGCAGCGTCGGGCTGATCTCCCTGCGGGGTCGCGAACTCACCATCCACCGGCCCGAGGCGCTGCAGCGGGCCGTGCAGTTCAACCCGAACTACCTTCATCTGGGCCGCGAAGGGCGGCACCTCGATGCCAATGAGTCGTGAGGCCGACGCGTCAGCAGGAACAGAGACCGGGGAGGAGCCCGACTTTCGCCGGATGGTCGAGAGCATGCCGCATCTCGTCTGGCAGGCGAACCCACTTGGCGACTGGATCTGGGCCAGCCCGCAATGGACGGCCTTCACCGGGCAGAGCCTCGACCACAGCCGCGGCTATGGCTGGCTCGATGCCGTGCATCCGGAGGATCGCGAGCGCACGCGGGACGCGTGGCGGGCGGCATCCCGCTATGGCCACCTGATGATCGAGCACCGCCTGTATCGCCGCGCGGCGGAGGGGAAGGAGAGGGACCCTTATCTCTGGTTCTTCACCCGGGCCGCGCCCCGGCGCGACGACGGCGGCCGGCCGACCACCTGGTTCGGCACCTCGACCGACATCCATGCCCTGCACCTGATGCGCGAGGCGCAGACGCGGTTGATCCACGAACTGCAACGCCAGGGCCGCAACAACCTCGCGGTGATCCGCGGGATCGTGCGCCGCGTCGCCGACACGGCGGTGACGGCCGACGACGTGGTGGCGCATGTCGACGATCGCCTGGCCGCGATGGCCCGGATCCAGGCCGAGGTCTCGCGCGAGCCGTTGTCCGGCGTCGCCCTGGAGGTGCTGATCCGGGACGAGCTGTCCGCCCATGCTCTGCCGGAGCCGAGCGTGCTCGCCGGCCCGCCGGTGCGGCTGCCGGTCGAGGTGGCCGAGAGGCTCGGGCTCGCGCTGCACGAACTGGTGCTGGGTGCGGTGCTCGACGGCCACGACCGGATCGACGCGACCTGGACCACGACGCCGACCCACCTCGTCCTGACCTGGCGCGAGCGCGCACGGCGCGACGCGCCGGCCTCTCGCGCCTTGTCCGACGAAGCGGCCCGTGCTCCGTCGCCGGCCGGACGGCACGATCACGGACCCGACTCCGCGCCCGATGACGGGGTGGCCGGCTGCTCCGGCGGCGGGACCCTGCGCGGCGAGATGCTGGAGCGGATGCTCGCCTACGACCTGCACGCCGTCACCACCATCACCGAGACCGGCAGCGAGCGTGAGGTCATCATCGGGCTGCCGTTGCCGCACTGAGGCGCGATGCGCG
The DNA here is from genome assembly GCF_003058325.1 of Methylobacterium currus. NCBI lineage: Bacteria > Pseudomonadati > Pseudomonadota > Alphaproteobacteria > Hyphomicrobiales > Methylobacteriaceae > Methylobacterium > Methylobacterium currus. Next base: position 2,576,604 of record NZ_CP028843.1, on the reverse strand, counting down.
GCTGTTTCACGTGGAAACGCCTCGGTCATGCGTCGTGGTGAAGTTTCGTCAACCTTGGCACCGGCGCGTGCGGACGCAGATTCCGCAACCCTGGCAGGCAGATCCGCGGATTGACGCCCGGCGGGCCGCGGCGCAACAGACGAGGCTCCCCCCACCGACACGCTGTCCGCAAACATGTCCCACGCGTCCGCCGCGCCGTTCACCCGGGCCGGCATCCTCACGGGCATCCGGCTCAGCCTGCCGCTCTGGCCCAGCATCGCGGTGTTCGGCGCCGCCTTCGGCGCCGCGGCGGCGCAGCGCGGCGTGAGCCTGGCGGAAGCCATGGGCGCCAGCGCCCTCGTCTATGCCGGCTCGGCCCAGATGGTGACCCTCGAAGTCTGGGGCCAGCCCTGGACGCTCAGCGCACTCCTCGCCGCCATGACGGTCACCGGGCTCATCAACGCCCGCATGATCCTGATGGGCGCCACGATCCAGCCCTGGATGCGCGGCACGCCGCTCTGGCGCACGGCGATGACGCTGTTCGTGCTGGTCGATGCGAGCTGGCTCATCGGCGTACGCCACCGCGCCGAGGGCGGCCGCGACCTCGGCGTGCTGTTCGGCTCCGGCATCGGCCTGTGGCCGCTCTGGGTCGCCTCGACGGCGGCCGGCCACCTCGCCGGCGCCCTGGTGACCCAGCCCCGGGCCTACGCCCTCGACATGATCCTGCCGGTGTTCTTCGCCGCCATGCTGGCGCCGCTCTGGCGCGGGGTGCGGCCGGCCCTGCCCTGGCTCGCCTCCGGCCTCGTGGCGCTGGTGGTGCAGCGCCTGGTGCCGGGCTACGCCTTCATCGCGGCCGGCGCCGCGGCGGGCCTCGTCACCGGCCTCCTCGTCGATGACGGGGCGGCGCGATGATCGACGCCGTTCTCGGCAGTTCCGCCGGCCCCTGGATCGCCATCCTGGCGCTCGCCCTCGTCACCTATCTGTGCCGGGCCTCCGGCGTGATGCTGATGAGCCGGGTGCACCTCACCCCGCGGGTCGAGCGGGGGCTTCGCGCCCTGCCGGGCTCGATCGTGGTGGCGACGGCGCTCCCCACCGGCCTCTCCGCCGGCCTGCCCGGGCTGCTCGGCCTGGTGACGGCGGCCGGCGTCATGGCGCTGACCCGGTTCGAGCTGGCGGCGGTGCTGGCGGGGATGGGCGTGGTGGCGGTCGGGCGGGTGTTGGGGCTCTGATACCATCGCGCTTTCGCATCGACACGTCGATGCGAAAGCATCCGGCGCATCAGCGCCGGCGCCCATTCGGGCTTGGTCAGCGCCTTCGAACGAGTCCGTTCGAAGGCGCGGCGGTATGATAGGCAGCGCGCAGCGGGGACGCCCGTCACTGCGCTCCCGGTCTCTTCCCATTGCCGCCGTGAAGAACGCCGCCATGGGGCCGCGTGCGGGCGATGCAGTCCCGGAACGTCGCCTTGCTCACCGGCGACTGGCGGAACAGCGGCTCGCCGCCCGCGCCGCGGGGAATGCGCAGCGCGTCCACGCAGCTCTGGCAGTAGGGTCAGCACAGTCTGGCCTGGGCGCCGGCCTCGCTCGTCACGCTCCAGGCTACCGCGCCGAGGATCGCCATCCGCAGGCTGCGTGCCTCCATCGCTCGATCTCCCTCTCGCCAGGCGTGGGCGTCCGCCCCACCCGCTCGGTCCTTCCGCTTTTCGCCAGGAGAGTCCACCACGAGGACGGGAGCGCCCTCGGTCGAGGGACGGATTTCCTTACGTCAGCGCAGCCTCTGCCGGATCCGAAACCCCAAACCGTCGCGCACGTCGCGATACGCGTCGAGCCGCTGCTCGCGCGAGCCTTGCGACACCGTCGGGTCCGGGGTCGGCCAGTACTCGACGTCGGCCGCCACCGTGCGGGTCAGTTCCAGGGCCGCGTGGTGGGCTTCCGGCGAGAGCGAGATGATGAGGTCGAAGTTCAGGCCCTCCCACTCCTCCAATTCGTCCAGGGTGCGGGGGCGGTGGCGCGAGGCGTCGATGCCGATCTCGTCGAGGGCTGAGATCATGAACGGGTCGGTGGGCTCGCCGCCGCGGACCCCGGCGGATTGCACGTAGACCGACTTGCCGAAATAGTGCCGGGCCAGGGCCTCGGCGCAGGCCGAGCGCACCGCGTTGAAGTTGCAGACGAACAGCACCGACTGCACCCGCTTGCCCGGTTTGGCTGGTCCGGGTTTCGCCGGGTCCGGCTTCGACGGGTCGGCCCCGACGGGAGCGGCACTGTCCGGAAGGGGACTTCCGGACACCGGCTCAGCCCTTCCAGTGCAGGGCGAAGATCAGGGTGAACAGACGGCGGGCGGTGTCGTGGTCGATCTCCACCTTGCCGTCCAGGCGCTGGCGCAGCAGCTCCGAGGCCTCGTTGTGGACCCCGCGCCGGCCCATGTCGATCGCCTCGATCTGGCTCGGCGAGGCGGTGCGGATCGCCTTGAAGTAGCTGTCGCAGATCATCTCGTAGTCGCGGATCACGCCACGGAACGGCGTCAGCGACAGGAGATGGGTCATCACCGGCTGGCCGTCGGCCGAGGAGATCGCGAAGGACAGCTTGTTCTCGACGAGGCCGAGCGCCAGCGCGTAGGGGCCGCCGTCGTGGTTGGCGACGCAAAAGCTGTTCGACTCCAGGATGTCGTAGATCGCGATGGCGCGCTCGTGCTCCTGGTCGGGGTTGCCGCGCCCGATCGAATCCTCGTCGAGCGTCACCGCCGCCAGGCGCTGTCGCGGATCGGGAGCCTCGCTCGCCATCGGGTCACCTCTTGCGGGTCGTGAACGCGCGTGTCGCGGGGCGTGAAGCAGAGGCGAGCGCGGCCCCCCGCGCAAGCCGGACGTTGGATGATTGTCGCCGTCAACCCTTAAAGGTTCAGGCGGATCGCCACCGAGCGGGCATGCCCCTCCAGCCCCTCCGAGCGGCCGAGCGCGACGGCCGCGGGACCGAGCGCCCGCAGGGCCTCGGGCGTGCAGGAGAGGAGCGAGGTTCGCTTCATGAAGTCGAGCACGCCGAGGCCGGAGGAGAACCGGGCCGAGCGGGCGGTCGGCAGGACGTGGTTGGGACCGCCGACATAGTCGCCGATCGCCTCGGGCGTGTGGGCGCCGAGGAAGATCGCCCCGGCATTGCGCACCCGCGCCGCCAGCTCCTCGGCCTCGGCCGACTCGATCTCGAGATGCTCGGGTGCCAGCCGATCGACCAGCGGGATCGCGTCGACGAGACGCGCAACCCGCACGATGGCGCCGTAATCGCGCCAGCTCGCCGTCGCGATCTCGGTGCGCGGCAGGGTCCTGAGCTGACCCTCGACCGCCGCCGCCACGGATTCGGCCAGCGCGTCGCTGTCGGTAACCAGGATCGCCTGGGCGGCCTTGTCGTGCTCGGCCTGGGCGAGCAGGTCGGCCGCGACCCAGTCCGGGTTGGCGGAGGAATCGGCGAGGATCAGCACCTCGGAGGGGCCGGCGATCATGTCGATGCCGACCTGGCCGAAGACCCGGCGCTTGGCCGCCGCCACGTAGGCGTTGCCCGGGCCGACGATCTTGGCGACCGGCCGGATGGTGGCCGTGCCGTAGGCCAGCGCGGCCACGGCCTGGGCGCCGCCGACCCGGAAGACCTCGTCGACGCCAGCGAGCTTCGCCGCGGCGAGCACCAGCGGGTTGGTGACCCCGTCCGGCGTCGGCACCACCATGGCGAGGCGCGGCACGCCCGCGACCTTGGCCGGCACCGCGTTCATCAGCACCGAGGAGGGATAGCTCGCGGTACCGCCCGGCACGTAGAGGCCGACCGATTCGAGCGCGGTCCAGCGCCAGCCGAGGGTGACGCCGAGCGCGTCGGTCTCGCGGTGGTCCGCCGGCACCTGGGCGCGATGGTAGGTCTCGATCCGGTCCTTGGCCAGAGCCAGGGCGTCGAGGGCGTCGCCTGAGCAGGCCGCCGTCGCGGCATCGATCTCCTCAGGCGAGAACCGGATGGTGTCGGGCGTGAGGTCGAGCCGGTCGAACCGCGTCGTGTAGTCGATCAGCGCCGCGTCGCCACGATCGACCACGTCCCGGATGATGTCGCGCACCGCCGCGTCGACATCCTCCGCCACCTCACGCTTGACCGAGAGCAGGCGGGCGAACTGCGCCTCGAAATCGGGATCGCGGGAATCGAGGCGCTGCATGCGGGGTCCGGTCTCGTTGTCGGCGGGAGCAAAGGATCGCGATGGGACCCGCCGACTGCCAAAAAATTCAGGCCGCGTCGAGGGGCATGTCGAGGGAGGCATGGACCGGCTTGCTCTCGGCCTGCCAGACCGGACCCAGATCCTTCATCGCCGCCTCGATGCATTCCAGCTCGAGCCGGATGGCGCCGCCGCCGGAGAAGACCAGGGTCGCGGTGCCGGACGGCGCCTCGCCGGGCTCGAAGGTGATGGCGAGGAGTTCGAGCGGGCTGTCTGGCTCGTCGCGGGAAATGTTGCGGCAGCGCACGGCGAGCACCCGGTCGAAGTGCAGGCCGGTGAGCCGCCGCCGCGGCGGGGCCCCGTCGGGGCATTCCCAGTCGAAGCGCCGCGCCACCAGGGCGAAGCGGCGCTCGCGGGGCAGGTAGGCGAGGTCTCCGGTCCGCAGGACCGCATCCTGAAGGTGGGTCGAGATGACCGCGAGATCGTCGGCGTCGAGGGCAGCGAGCTTCAGGAGCTCCATCTCCGCGTCCTTCACTGTCGGCGTCCCTGTACTTGGGGCCGGTCCGCCGAGCGGCCAGCCCGCGCTGAAGGAGTGATACTGGGCGTAAGTGGCAACGCCCCCCGCCGACGACAACCGTCGGCCGGCCGATGGCGGGGGACAGGCGATGTCGCGCAAAGCCTCCTGTCGCAACGGCACCGAATCGCCTCAGCCGGCGTTCATGTCGGAGCGCCTAGCGTGACCGGTGGGAAAAGGTCCGACACAAACGTCCGCATCGTGAGGAGAGACCCCGTGAGAACCGTGATGACCGCCGCCCTGGCCGCCCTGACCCTCGGCCTCGGCGTCGCGCCCGCCTTCGCGCAGTACGGCTATGGCGGCTACGACGACGACCGGCCGCGCCGCCGCTACGAGGAGCGCTACGATTACGACCGCCCGCGCTACCGCCGCGACGAGTATGACCGGCCGCGCTATCGCGGCGAGTATGGCGGCGGCCGCTTCGGCCGGATCTGCGTCACCGCCCGCGGCAACTGCCCGACCCGTCCGGCCCCGCTCAACTCGTCCTGCGGCTGCGAGGTCCCGGGCTTCGGCTTCAAGCGCGGCGCCATCGGGTATTGATCGATGCGTCGCGTGAGGCGGGCGGCGACGCTGCGCGCCTCACCGATGCCGGGATGCGACGCGCGGCGCTCCGGACGGCCGCTGCCGTCCAAGCAGACGTGCGTTGGCAGGCCAACGCTTCGTCCGCTCAGGTTCTCGTCGTGCCGCAGTTCTCTGTCGCGAAACCGGCAACCACTTTTGCGACATCTGCTCAGGCGGACACCCGGCCCACCCGCGTCATCGTCTCCCGCGGGCACAGCATCGCGAAGCGGGCGCCGCCGCCCTGCGCCTCTCCCACCTCGACCGGGAAACCGTGCAGCCCGGCGATCGCCGCGACCAGACCGAGGCCGAGCCCGTGGCCCGGGGTCCTGCGGGCGCGCTCGGCACGGTAGAAGCGGCGGAAGACCCGTTCGCGCTCGGACGCCGGGATGCCCGGTCCGGTATCCTCGACGGTGACGAGCGCGCCGCGTCCGGTCTCCGCGAGGCCGACCCGCACCGTCCCGCCGGAGGGCGTGAACTTCACCGCGTTGTCGATCAGGTTTGCCAGCGCCTCGAACACGAGGTCGCGGTCGCCCCGCACCGGTGGAGGCTCGCCGGCGATCGCGACCGCGAGCGAGATGCCGCCATCCTCGGCCAGCGGCTCGAACAGCTCCGCCGCCTCGCGGACCACGGTGGCGAGGTCGAAGGGTGCGAAGCCGGCGGAGCGGCGCCCGTGCTCGATCTCGCCGATGCGCAGCACGGCGGTGACCATCGCGAGGGTCTGGTCGATCCAGGCGAGGCCCTGATCGATCGCCTCGCGGAACTCCTCGACGCTCTCGGCCTGATCGCGGCTGCGCTCCAGGCGCGCCCTCAGCCGGGTCAGCGGCGTGCGCAGGTCGTGCGCCACCGCGTCGCCGACGCTGCGGACCTCCTCCATCAGGCGCTCGATCTCGTCGAGCATCCGGTTGACGTCGCGGGCGAGACGGTCGAACTCGTCGTCCCTCGTCCCGACCGGCAGGCGCCGGCGCAGGTCGCCGCGCCGCAGCTCGGCCAGCGCCGCCTCGGTGGCGGCGAGGCGCCGTCTCGCGCGGCTCGCCAGCACGAGGCCGCCGAGGCCCGACAGCGCGAGGGCCGGCACCAGTCCGAGGCCCGTCGCCCGCAGGATCGTCGCCCGTACCCGGTCGGTCTCGTCGGTGTCGTGGCCGATCACCACCGTGCCGCCGTCGGGCAGCGCCAGGGCGGTGGCCCAGATCTCGTCGGCGATCGGCCCGTCCGTCGTCTCGATCGTCGCGCCGACCCGGGTCGCGTCGCCGTCGCGGGCGAGGCCCGACGGCAGGGCGACGAGGTTGCCGGCCCGCCGCACCCCGCCCGGGCCGTACACCCCGCCGTAATGGGTGGCGTGACGGTCCATGGCGATCCAGGTCTCGACCCGGCCTGCCGTACCGGCCGGGTCCTCGGCGGCGGCCCGCACCTCGAGCCGCAGCGTCTCGGCCAACTCCTCCCGCAGGAACGCCGCCGTCTGCCAGTAGACGAAGCCGAACATCGCCAGCGCCAGCAGCGCCGACCACAGGGCGATGCCGAGCGCCCAGCGGAAGGTGGTGGAGCGGAGAAGGTCAGTCATCGGGCAGACCGGTCATCGGGCAGGTCAGTCATCGGGGATCAGCGTGAAGCCGACGCCGCGCACGCTGTGGATCACCGGCGGCTCGCCGGCCGCCTCGAGCTTGCGGCGCAAGCGGCCGAGATGCACGTCGATGAGGTTCGATCTCGGGGTGAAGCGGTAGTTCCACACCTCCTCGAACAGCAGCGCCCGGGTGACCACCTGGCCGGGGCGGCGCATCAGGTATTCGAGCAGGGTGAGTTCCCGCGGCAGCAGGTCGAGGTCGCGGCTGCCGCGCCGGCCGGTTCCGGCGATCAGATCGATCTCCAGGCTGCCGACGCGCAGGATCGTCTCGCGGGTATCGGCCGGGCGGCGCAGCAGCGCCTCGATCCGCGCGGCGAGCTCGGCCAGCACGAACGGCTTGGCGAGGTAGTCGTCGCCTCCCGCCCGCAACCCGCGGATGCGCTCGTCGACGTCGGCGAGGGCCGAGAGCACCAGGGCCGGCGTGCGGTCCCCGGCGCCGCGCAAGGATTGCAGCAGCGTCAGGCCGTCCAGCCCCGGCAGCATCCGGTCGAGGACGATCGCGTCCCAGGCCTCCCCCCGCGCCCGTTCCGCCCCTTCCGGCCCGGTCGCCGCCCAGGCGACCGCGTGTCCGCGCCCGCTGAGGTCACCCAGGATCTCCTCCGCCGTTGCGGCGTCGTCCTCGATCAGCAGCAGCTTCGCCACGTCTCTCCCTCTGCCTGACGAACGGGCTTTTGGCCCGGATCGCGCTCCCCGTCCCTGCGGAAACAGCAGGATGAACGCGAATTTAATGGCGGTGCCCCGACCCGCGCATAGGTGTTGGAACGACTCCAATCTGGCAGGGTGAAAGAGGTCGTGCTCCTGGCCGTCGAGACCGTCGCGCGCGTTGCCGAGAAAAGCGAGCCGTGCCTTGGGCAACGGGTGGACGGGGCTCCGCCCGTGCGGCCGTCGCGCCCGGGCGGGCCGCCGCCGTGGCGCGGCCTCGTCCTTCTGGCCGCGGTGCTGGCGCTGGCCGGTGGCGGCTGGTTCTACCGCGACGCCGCCGAGACAGCCATCGCGCCCGTCCTCGCCAGGCTCGGCCTGGCCGCGCCGGCACCCGCCCCGGCGGACGAGAGCCCGGCCCCGGCCGATCCGAACCTCGTCACGCTCGACGCCGCCGGCCAGACGCGCATCGGCCTCGCCTTCGGCGCGGCCGAGACCCGCCGGATCGTCCTGCCGGTGCGGGCGCCGGGCACGATCGCCTTCGACGAGCGCCGCGTCACCCACCTGAAGCCCCGCACCGCGGGCCGCGTGCTCACCCTCGCGGTGCAGCCGGGCGATCCCGTGCGGGCCGGCCAGACCCTCGCCACCCTCGATGCCGCAGGACTTCTCGATGCGCGCAACGGCCTGGCGGAAGCGCAAGCCTCCCTCGCCGAGGCGCAGGCCACCGAGCGGGTCGCCGAGCTCAACCTGAAGCGCGGCCAGGATCTCTTGAAGGTGATGGGCGTGGCCCAGGCCGAGGTCGATCGCCGCCAGGTCGATCTCGCCAAGGCGCATGCCGCGACGCTGGCGGCGACGGCCAGGGTCGACCTCTACGCGGCACAGTACGCCCGCCTCGCCCCCGAGCCCGGGGCGCCGGCCGGGACCAGCGCCATCGTGTCGCCGATCGACGGCGTGGTGACGGCGAGCGGAATCACCCTCGGCGAGGTGGTCGATACCAGTCGCGATGCCTTCACGGTGGCCGATCCGTCCCGGATCCAGGTGCTGGCGAACCTCTATGGCCGCGACATCGCGGCGGTGAAGGCGGGCGATGCCGCCACCATCCGGGCGCCGGTGCCCGACCACCCCACCTTCGAGGGCCGGGTCCGCTCGGTCAACGCCGCGATCGATCCCGCCACCAACACCGCTCCGGCCCGCATCGAGGTCGCCAACCCGAAGGGCTCCTTGCGCGCCAACATGTTCGTCTCTGTGGAGATCTCCGCCGATCTCGGGCGCGAGGGCACGACGCTCCCGGCTAGCGCCGTGCAGCAGACCGAGGACGGACCGGTGGCCTTCGTGCGCACGGCCGACGACCGGTTCGAGAAGCGGATCCTCACCCTCGGGGTGCAGCGGGCCGACTGGGTCGAGGTGACGGAGGGGGTTGCGCCCGGCGAGACGGTGGCGACGCAAGGCAGCTTCGGCCTCAAGGCGATCCTGCTGCGCAGCCTCCTCGGCGCGACGGATTGAGGGTGTCATGACGGCCTGGTTCGCCCTCCTGATCCGCCGCCGCTGGCTCGTGCTGGCGGTGGCGCTGGCGGCGGCCGCCGGCGGCCTCGTCAACCTGCGCGGCCTGTCGATCGACGCGGTGCCGGACATCTCGCCCAAGCAGGTGATGATCCTGACGCTCTCGCCCGGGCTCGGGCCGCTCGAGGTCGAGCGCCTGGTGAGCTTCCCCGTGGAGAGCGCGATGGCGGGTGCGCCGGGACTCGCCGGCATCCGCTCGACCTCGCGCTTCGGCGTCTCGGCGGTCTACGTCACCTTCGACGAGGCGATGCCGGTCACCGAGGCAAGGGCCCAGGTGTTCCAGCGCCTGCCCCAGGCCAAGGCGATGATGCCCGCCGGCATCGGCGACCCGCAGATGGGGCCGATGGCGACGGGCCTCGGCGAGATCTACCAGTTCGAGCTGCGCGGGCCGGCCACCTCGCCGATGGAGCTCAAGCGCCTCCTGCAATGGACGATCGCGCCGCGGCTCAAGCTCACCCCCGGCATCGCCGACGTGAACATCTATGGCGGCCAGCTGCCGACCTACGAGGTCCGGGTCTCGGCCGAGAGCCTGCAGCGCTATGGGGTGACGCTCGGCCAGGTCTACACGGCGCTGTCCGAGAACAACCTCGCCCGGGGCGGCGCGTATCTCGAGCACAACGACCAGCAGGAGGTGATCCGCGGCCTCGGGCTGGCGACGGGCCCGGAGGACATCGCCCGGATCGTGGTGGCGACCAATCCCGGCGGCGTGCCGGTGACGGTCGCGAGCCTCGGCGAGGTGGTGGAGGCGCCGAAGGTCCGCCTCGGGGCGGTGAGCCGCGACGCCGCCGGCGAGACGGTGGTCGGCATCGCCATGATGCAGCAGGGCGAGAATGCCAGCGCCGTCGTCGAGCGGGTGAAGGCGACGATCGAGGAGCTGCGCCCGCTCCTGCCCCCCGGCATCGCGATCGTGCCCTATTACGACCGCTCCGCACTGGTCGAGCGCACGATCCGTACCGTGGCGCACAACCTCGTCGAGGGGGCGGTGCTGGTGATCGTGGTGCTGCTCCTGCTGCTGGGCAACCTGCGGGCCGGGCTGGTGGTGGCGGCCGCGATCCCGCTCTCGATGCTGCTCGCCTTCGCGGGCATGCGGGTTCTCGGCCTGTCGGGCAACCTGATGAGCTTAGGGGCCATCGATTTCGGCCTCATCGTCGACGGCGCGGTGGTGATGATCGAGACCATCCTGCGCGCCCGCGGCGAGCACCCGGAGCGCCCGGCCCACGCCGTCATCCGCGACGCCGCGGCGGATGTGGCGAAGCCCGTGATGGTCGCGGTGGCGATCATCATCCTGGTCTACCTGCCGGTGCTGGCGCTGGAGGGCGTGGCCGGCAAGATGTTCCGGCCGATGGCGCTCACCGTGATCCTGGCGCTGGCCGGCTCGCTCCTCCTCACCCTGACCCTGATGCCGGCGCTCGCCGCCCTGGTCCTGTCGGGGCGCGGGATCGGCGAGCGCGAGACCCGCCTCGTCCACGGGATGCGGCGCGTCTACACGCCCGTCCTGCTCGTCGCCGAGCGGCGGGCCGGGACCACGGTCCTCGTCACGCTGGCGCTGTTTGCCGGCAGCTGTGTCCTCGCCACCCGGCTCGGCGGCGAGTTCCTGCCGAAGCTCTCCGAGGGCTCGGTCGTCGTCACATCGGAGAAGCTGCCGGGCATCAACCTCGACGCCTCGCTCAAGACGATGCGGCGGATCGAGGCGGTGCTGAAGTCGTTCCCGGAGGTCAAGCGGGTGGTCTCGCTCACCGGCAGCGCCGAGATCCCGACCGACCCGATGGGCGTCGAATCGACCGACAGCTTCGTCACGCTCGCCGAGCCCAAGACCTGGACCACCGCCCAGACGCAGGACGGCCTCGTCGCGGCGTTCGGCGAGCGCCTGCGCCAGGAGGTGCCGGGCGTCGCCTACGCGTTCTCGCAGCCGATCCAGATGCGCATGGACGACCTGCTGGAAGGCGTGCGCGGCGACGTGGCGATCAGCCTCTACGGCGACGACCTCGCCGTCCTGAAGGACAAGGCCGATGCCATCGTGCGGGCGGTCTCCGGCGTGCCGGGCGCGAGCGACGTGAAGGCCGAGGCCCAGGCCGGCATGCCGGCCCTGTCGATCCGGGTCGACCGGGCGGCGGCCTCCCGCTACGGGGTCAGCGCCAGCGACGTCCTCGACGTCGTCGAGGCGATCGGCGGCCGGCCTTCGGGCTCGGTCTACCGCGACGACAACGCCATCACCGACATCGTGGTGCGGCTCTCCGGTCCCGACCGCGCCGATCTCGAGCGGGTGCGCGCCCTGCCGGTGGGGCGGGGCAAGACCACCGTGCCGCTCTCCCTCGTCGCCTCGGTCGAGGTCGCGACCGGCCCGGCCCAGATCAGCCGCGAGCGGCTGCAGCGCCGCATCTCGGTCCAGGCCAACGTGCGCGGACGCGACGTGCAGAGCTTCGTCATTGACGCGCAAGGAGCCGTGAAGGCGCAGGTGAGCCTGCCGCCGCGCTACTCGCTGGTCTGGAGCGGCCAGTTCCAGAACCTGCAGGAGGCGACCGCCCGGCTCGCCGTGGTGGTGCCGGCGGCGCTCGCGGCGATCCTGGTGCTGCTGGTGGTGCTGTTCTCCGACATCCGGGTGGCGGGCCTGATCTTCCTCAACGTGCCGGTGGCGGCGACCGGGGGCATCCTGGCGCTCTATGCCCGCGGCCTGCCGTTCTCGGTCTCGGCGGCGATCGGCTTCATCGCCACCTTCGGCATCGCGGTGCTGAACGGCGTGGTGCTGATGAGCACCCTGCGCGACCTCGAACGCGCCGGCCTCTCCCCGCGCGAGGCCGCGACCGAGGCGGCGGAGCGCCGCCTGCGCCCGGTCATGACGACGGCCCTCGTGGCGACGCTCGGCTTCCTGCCGATGGCGCTCTCGACCAGCGCCGGCGCCGAGGTGCAGCGCCCGCTCGCCACCGTGGTCATCGGCGGGCTCGTCACGGCGACGCTGCTGACGCTGGTGGTGCTGCCGGCCCTGTACCCGTACGTGGCGCGGCTGCGCTGGCCGTTCGGAGGTTCGGGGCCGTCCGACGAAGACGAGGCGCGGGCTCCCCCTCTCCCCGCGGGCGGGGAGAGGACTTCACCCCCCTTGTCGGGGACGAAGTGAGCGCAGTCGAAGCCGGTGCGAGGGTGAGGGGGTCTCGACGCGTGAGGCTTCTCCGGAAACACCCCCTCACCCTCGCCCTGCGGGCTTCCTGAGCCCCGATCGGAGCTCAGGCCCCTCCCCGCCCGCGGGGAGAGGAGAGGTTCCGCGCCCCTCCTTGCCGACCAGCCCCGCATGTCCTGGGAGCGGACCAGCCGTGACCCGTTCCCCGCAGAACCGGCGCGACTCCGCACCCGAACCGCTCTACTTTCCCGCCCGCATCGGAGAAGCGCAGGATGATCCAGCTCTTTGCCTGGGACACGCCGAACGGCCGCAAGATCAGCGTCGCGCTGGAGGAGATGGGGCTGACCTACCGGGTCGAGCCGGTGGACATCACCAAGGGGCGGCAGTTCGAGCCGGACTTCCTCGCCATCAGCCCGAACAACCGCATTCCGGCGATCGTCGATTCGGAAGGTCCCGACGGGGCGCCGATCTCGGTGTTCGAATCCGGTGCGATCCTGGTCTACCTCGCCGAGAAGACCGGGCGCTTCCTGCCGGCGAGCGGGCGCGGCCGGGTCCAGGCGATGGAGTGGCTGATGTGGCAGATGGGCGGCTTCGGGCCGATGCCGGGCCAGGTCCACCACTTCCTGACGGTCGACGAGACGGACCGCGCCTACGGGCTCGAGCGCTACCAGAAGGAGACGCGCCGGCTCTACGGCGTGCTCGACAGGCGCCTGGCCGAGGGGGACTTCGTCGCCGGCGACCTCTCGATCGCGGATTTCGCCATCCTGGCCTGGGCCTGGCGCCACGCCCGGCACCGGGTCGACCTCGCCGATTACCCGAACGTGAAGCGCTGGTACGATGCGCTGATGGCACGGCCCGCGGTGCAGCGGGGCTTCTCCGTGGCGCTGAGCTGATGAGGGGATCCGACGACATGGTGGACGAGACCGGCCTCCGGGCCCAGTTGGTCGAGCGCTTCGTCCGCTACCTCGCGGTGGCGAGCCAGAGCGACGCCCGGGCCACCACCCTGCCGAGCACGCCGGGCCAGCGCGCCCTCGCCGAATTGCTGGCCGGAGAGCTTCGCGACCTCGGCCTGTCCGACGTGGTGCTCGACGAGCGCGCGATCCTGACGGCGCGCAAGGCCGGCACCCGGCCCGGCGCCCCGCCGATCGGCTTCATCGCCCATCTCGACACCGTCGATGTCGGGCTTTCGGCCGAGATCCACCCGCAGGTGCTGCGCTTCGACGGCCAGGATCTCTGCCTCAATCGCGACCAGGACATCTGGCTGCGGGTCGCCGAGCATCCGGAGATCGCCCCTTACGCCGGCGAGGAGGTGATCGTCGGCGACGGGACCAGCGTGCTCGGGGCCGACAACAAGGCGGCGATCGCCGTGCTGATGACCCTGCTCGCGACCCTGACGCCGGAGGATCCGCACGGCGACATCTGGGTCGCCTTCGTGCCCGACGAGGAGATCGGCCTGCGCGGCGCCAAGGCGCTCGACCTCGCGCGCTTCGCGTGTGACTTCGCCTACACGATCGATGCCTGCGCGCTGGGCGAGGTGGTGATCGAGACCTTCAACGCGGCCGGCGCCGAGATCGTGTTCACGGGCGTGAGCGCCCATCCGATGTCGGCCAAGGGCGTGATGGTGAACCCGATCCTGATGGCGCACGACTTCATCAGCCGGTTCGACCGGGCCGAGACGCCGGAGAACACGGACGGGCGCGAGGGCTACATCTGGTTCAACGGCCTCCAGGCCCATTCCGGCGAGGCCCGCCTGCAGGCGATGGTCCGCGACTTCGATCGTGACCGCTTCGCCGCCCGCAAGGCGCGCCTGCACGCGGCGACGGAGGAGATCGCCGCCCTCTACCCGACCGGCCGGGTCGAGTGCCGGATCACCGACACCTACGGCAACATCCACGACAGCCTCGGCGACGACCGCCGGCCGGTCGATCTCCTGTTCGCCGCGCTGAAGGCTGAGGGCATCACGCCGAAGCAGATCCCGATGCGCGGGGGCACCGACGGCGCGGCCCTCTCGGCCCGCGGCCTGCCGACGCCGAACTACTTCACCGGCGCCCACAACTTCCACTCGCGGTTCGAGTTCTTGCCGGTGTCGGCCTTCGCGGCCTCGTGGCGGGTGACGCGGCGGATCTGTCAGTTGGCAGCGGATTAGGTCACCGCGCCGCTGGCGCGAAGAGCCCCAGGAACAGCGGCCGGGCATAGAGGTCGGCCGCATTGTCCGGCGTGACGCCCGGCACCCAGGCCGGCAGCTCGGCGGCGGCGTTCACCATGCTGGAGACGAGCTGGGCGGCGATGCCGGCATCGTGCGGCCGCACCGAGCCGTCGACCATGCCGTCGACGAGGCAGAAGCCGAAGCGCTCGGTCAGCCGGTTCATGGTGCGCCGCGTCTCGGTGCGCAGGGCCTCCGGCAGGGCGCTGAAGGCGGTGACGCGCAGGAGCGGCCCGCCGGGCCCGAGCTGGCTGCGCACCAGCGTCGCCGAGGCGGTGCAGATTCGGTCCCAGCCGCTGCCGCCGTTTGCATCCGCCGCGTCCTGCACCGCCCGGATCTGCGCGAAGCTGCGGGCGAAGCAATTGGCGACGAGGTCGTCCTTGTTGTCGTTGTGGTGGTAGAACGACCCCTTGGTGACCTTGAGGAGGCCGGAGATCTTCTCCACCGAGGCGCCGCGATAGCCCTGCTGGTTGATGAGGATGGTGGCGGCACGGAGGAACGCCTCCGGCGAGACCTCGCTCTCCTCCGGCGGCGCCTGTTCGGGCAGGAGGACCGGGCGCCACTCCGAGCCCGGGGCCGCGAGGCCGCTCGTGAGGAGGTCGGCCATGCGGACGCCGGCCCGGGCATAGTCCCGCGGCTCGTAGCGGTGGATCCACAGCCGGGTCGAGTGGATCACCGAGAGCAGCAGGTGGGTGCGGGCGTTGCGGTCCTGCCGGTCGAGGCCGTCGTCGTCGAACAGGCCGCGCAGGCGGCGGAAGAGCGCGTTGTAGGCGGAGAAGACGCTCTCGGCCTGGGGGGCGGGGAGCGCCCGCACGTCGTTGAGCACGGCGATGTCCGGTTCCTCGCCCGCCGCCATCGCGGCCCGGTGGGCGACCGCGAGGTCGAGGAGCCGGGCGAGCCGCGCCGGCCCGTCGGGCGCCGCCTCGGCCCGGGCCACCAGCCCGTCGAGCACCCCGATCGTGTGCAGGAAGCAGGCCGCCGCCAGATCCTCCTTGCGACGGTAATAGTAGGTCACGCTGTTCGTCATCAGCCCGACGCTGCGGGCGACGTCGGCGAGCGTCGTGCCCTTCACGCCGGCCTCGTTGATCAGGGCGGCGGCGGCGTGGAGGATCGCGTCGCGCTTCTGGGCGTAGCGCCGGGTCTGGCGCGGCGCCGCGTCGGGGGCGGGCACGGTCTCGGGATCGAGGCTGCGGGGCATCGGGGGATTGAGCACTGTCACGGCTCCCCTGACAAGCCGGTGATTACGCACCCATGCCGTAATGCTCCCGGTACCAGGCGACGAAGGCCGGGATGCCCGCCTCCAGCGGCGTCGCCGGCACGTAGCCGACGAGGTCGCGCAGGAGGTCGGTGCTCGCCTCGGTCCGCTCGACGTCGCCGGGTGGCAAATCGCGCAGGTGGCGCCGCGCCGTCCGGCCGAGGGCCTGTTCCAGGGCGTCGAGCATCGCCGCGACGCTCACCGGCCGGCCGCCGCCGATATTGACCATCCGGTAGGGCGCGACCGGGCTCAGGGTATCGGCCGCCGAGACGCCTCCCGAGCCGGGCGGGGGAGGGGGGGCGTCGATCAGCCGAGAGATGCTCTCGACGAGATCGTCGATATAGGTGAAGTCCCGCACCGCCCGGCCGTGGTCGTAGACCTCGATCGGCTCGCCGGCCAGGATCTTTCGGGTGAACAGGAACAACGCCATGTCGGGCCGGCCCCACGGCCCGTAGACGGTGAAGAACCGGAACGCGGTGGTGGGGATCTTCCAGAGGTGGGCGTAGGAATGCGCCATCGCCTCGCCGGCGATCTTCGAGGCGGCGTAGATGGTGAGCGGCCACACCGCCCGGTCGGTCTCGCGGAACGGCACCGTCCGGTTGCCGCCATAGGCCGAGGAGGTCGAGGCGAAGAGCAGGTGGCGCACCGGATGCGCCCGGCAGCCCTCCAGCACCTGGAAGGTGCCCACCACGTTGCCGGAGACGTAGGCCTCCGGGTGCTCCAGGCTGTAGCGCACCCCTGCCTGGGCGGCGAGATGCACCACCATCTCCGGCCGCGCCTCGGCCATCAGCGCCATGAAGGCGCCGGGCTCCTCCAGCAGGAAGGCGTGCGACGAGAAGCCGGGCAGGCGCTCGAGCTGCGCCAGCCGGGCCCGCTTCAGGGCGACGTCGTAGTAGTCGGTCAGCCCGTCGACCCCCACCACCTCGTGGCCGGCCCGGAGCAGGCGCCGGGCGAGGTGGAAGCCGATGAAGCCGGCCGTGCCTGTCACGAGGAAGCGCATGGCGGGTCCCTGGCGCGGGCCTGAACGTGCCCGCCCCGGGCGGTTACACCGATGGGGGGCGGGTTGCCAGCCCGGTCGCGCCTCGGAACGGATCCCTCAGAAGACCTGCCGCAAGCCCCAGTACAGGACACCCGCCAGCGTGATCGCCGCCGGCAGGGTCAGGATCCAGGCGAGCGCCAGGTTGCGCACGGTCGTCCTCTGCAGGCCGGTGCCGTTGGCCCACATCGTGCCGGCGACGCCGCTCGACAGGATGTGGGTGGTCGAGACCGGCATCCCGTAGGCCTCGGCGAGGCCGATCGTGCCGGCGGCGACCGCCTCGGCGGAGGCGCCCTGCGCGTAGGTGAGGTGCTGCTTGCCGATTCGCTCGCCGACCGTGACGACGATCCGCTTCCAGCCCACCATCGTGCCGAGGCCGAGCGCGAGGGCGACCACGACCTTGACCCAGGTCGGGATGATGCGGGTGCCGTCGTCGAGGGTGCGCTGGTAGTCCTTGAGGGTCTTCTGCTCGGCGTCGGAGAAGGGCGAATGCTCGCCGGTGAGGAGCCGCACCGCGTCGCTGGCGAGATACATGTCGTTGCGCAGGTTCTGCGTCGCCTCCGCCGGCACGTGCCGGATGGCGCCGTAGTTCTTCACCTCGGCGGCGATGTCGTCCGCGAGCCCGGCGAGCGCCGCGACGGCCTCCGGCGCGGCGAGGGCTTTGGCCGGCGCCTCCGCCTTCAAGGTCTCCCCGATCTTGGCCCGGGCGCCGGCGGCGTCGGGCACGGCGGCGGAGCCGGCGTGGTCGCGAAACACCCGGCTCGCGGCTTGTGAGCCCTGCACGAAGGCGGGCGTGCTCGAATCCGGCATGGTGCGGTTGAGCGCGTAGGCCGTGGGGGCGGCGCCGATCAGGATCAGCATGATCAGGCCCATGCCCTTCTGGCCGTCATTGCCCCCATGGGCGAAGGACACGCCGGTGCAGGTCAGGATCAGGAGGCCCCGGATCCAGAGCGGCGGCGGCGCATCGCCCTCGGGCGCGCGGTAGAGGTCGGGCCGTCGCACCTTGAGCACGAGGAGCAGGAGGGCGGCGCAGACGAAGCCGACGATCGGGCTGAACAGCAGCGACTCGAGGACGTTGGCCGCCTGTCCCCAGGCCACGCCCGAGGCGGCGTGGCCCGGCGCCATCAGCTGGTTGGCGAGGCCGACGCCGATCACCGAGCCGATCAGCGCGTGCGAGGAGGAGTTCGGCAGGCCAAGCGCCCAGGTGCCGAGGTTCCACACGATCGCCGCGAGCAGGAGCGCGAAGATCATCGCATAGCCGGCGCCTGAGCCGACCTGAAGGATCAGCTCCACCGGCAGCAGCGTCACGACGCTGTAGGCCACCGCCCCGGTCGAGGCCATGACGCCGAGGAAGTTGAACGCGCCCGACCAGATCACCGCGGCGAGGGGCGGCATCGAATGGGTGTAGATCACGGTCGCCACCGCGTTGGCGGTGTCGTGGAAGCCGTTCACGAACTCGAAGGCGAGGGCGATGAGGAGGGCGAGGCCGAGCAGCGCGAAGGCCCCGAGGGCCAGCGGCGGCTGGCCGGCCTCCTGCATGTCGGCGACGAGGTTGTAGCCTCCATAGGCGAGCCCGGCGGCCAGCACCGCCAGGAAGCCGATCGTCGCCACCGGGTGCACGCCGTGGTCGAGGCGAGGACCGGAGCGGGCGTGACCATGCGCCGCGCCGGTGCGATCGGGGGCGAGGGCGGCATCGGACATGCTGGACTCGGGGCACACTCGTGGCGTCACGGATCCAGCAAGGATAAGGCGCCCAGATGGCAAGTCGATGACGCCGCAGGGGATGGGCCGGAGCCGCCGCGGACACGTCCGGGCTGTCGAAAACCACACGTAAATGCTTAGGGGGCTTGCGTTCTGCGAGACGCAACCCCAAATTCATACGATCACCGCTGCCCCTGCGACGCGTGTGCGCACGGGTCCCAAGGGCCGCGGATCTCATGGGTGGAGAATCCGGTGACGGACCTGCCCTCCACGAACCGGCCCGGTGCCCTTCTGGTCGAGGGTGACGGAAGGCCAGCGAGTCAGTACCCGATGAACCAGCTCGTGCGCATGTCGCATATCGTGACCGCAGACGCCGTCGAGGAGCCCTCCCCGAGCCTCCGGGTTCCGTTCGCCCAGTCGGGCGCCTTCGTCTGCAAATTCATCATCGGCGAACCCAACGACCGTGCGGTCTGCTGCGGTGCGCCGGTGCAGGACGGCAAGAGCTGGTGCGCCTTCCACCGCCGGATCGTCTTCGAGCCGACCCGGCCGGGGCGGCTGCGATAGCAGAGACCGGCCGGGACCGCTACCCCGTCCCGCGTCGTTTTTCTCCCGCCCTTCTCAGGCAGCCCGACCGTAGATCGGGAAGGCCTCCTGCCGGCCGCGCAGCGGCTGGCGGCTGACCTCGCGCCATTCCGCGCCGGAGACGCGCGCCGCATCGAGCGCGGCCTGCGACACCAGCGTGGTGGTGCCGAAGGTCTTGGTCGCCTGTTCGAGCCGGGCCGCGACGTTGACCGCGTCGCCGAGCACGGTGAATTCGAGCCGGTCGTCGTCGCCGACCACGCCGACGAACACCTCGCCGCAATGCACCCCGATGCCGATCCGCACCGGGGCTTCGCGCTGGCCCGCATTCCACTCGGCCACCAGCCCCTCCAGCCGTCCCGCGAAGGCGATGGCCTGGGCGGCGGCGTCCGCCCGCGCCTCCGGCACGCCGAACACCACCAGGGCGCCGTCGCCCATGAACTTGTCGATCACGCCCCCGGTCTCCCGGGCGGCCTGGGCGACGCAGCGCCGGAACCCCGTCACCAGGAGGGCCACCGTCTCGGGATCGGCCCGCTCGGCGATCGCGGTGGATCCGCGCATGTCCACGAAGGCGATGGCCGCGTGGCGCCGCTCGCCGAGCCGCAGGCCGCCGCCCCGCTCCAGTCCGCCGCGCTCGAGGAGGGGCGCCAGCTCCGCCGGCAGGAAGCGCGACAGGGCCGCCCGCCGCGCCGTCTCGCGTAAGGCGAGGACCGCGAGCAGCGCCATGATGCCGACCGACACGACGCTGCCGATTCCGACCAAGGCCTCGATCCGGTGGGCGTGCCGCTGGTAGCCCACCAGCAGGTCGTCCTCCTGGGCGCGCATCGACTCGATGATCCGGCGGATCCCGTCCATCTCCGCCTTGCCCTCGCCGGCCCGCACCAGGGCCAGCGCGCCGTCCCGGTCGCCGGCGCGGTCGAGGGCGAGCGTCCGGTCGAGCTCGGCGAACTTGCGGTCGATGGCGGGGCGGAGCGCGCGGAGGCGGGCCTCCTGAGTCGGGGAGGCGCGCAGCTCCGCGTCCAGCACCGGCAGCTCCGCGGCGATCCGGGCCTGCCCGGCGGTGTAGGGCACCAGGAAGGCCGGATCGCCGGTGAGCAGGTAGCCGCGCTGCCCGGTCTCGCTGTCCAGGAGGTCGGCCAGCACCTGCATCAGGGTCCGGTCGACCGTCAGCGTGTGGGTGATGCGGTGCTGGACGCTGCTCTGCCAGGCGAGCAGCACCCCGTTGGCGGACCCGACCAGCAGCAGCAGGGCCGCCCCCGCGGCGGTCAGCCCGGCCCGGCTGCGCACCGGGCCGAGCCGCGCGCCGAGCGGCCGGCGGGCCGAGGGGCTTGGCGTCGAGTCTGGGATCATCGGCGGGTCCGTCCGGCGCCGGGCGCGGACGGGCCCTCGGCTCCCGGCGATATGGGACGATTCCCTCCGGCCGCCATCGACCGTCCGGCCGACGTCAGCCTCACGGCTGCCCTGCCGCCCGGCGCCGGGCCGGGGCGGCACCGCTCTCCGCCCGCTGCTCCGGACGGATCCCGCCCGGCTCGGCGAGCGGCGCCACGATGGTGCAGACCACGCCCTCGCGCGGGAAGTTCAGGCTCACCGTGCCGTCGAGCTCGCGGGCGAGGCTGAGCTCGATCAGGCGGGAGCCGAAGCCGGTGCGGGTCGGGGGGACGACCGGCGGCCCGCCGCGCTCCTGCCAGCGCAGCGAGAGGCACCCGTCGGCGACGCTCCACGACAGGGCGACCTGGCCCGCCGGCACCGAGAGGGCGCCGTACTTGACCGCGTTGGTGGCGAGCTCGTGCAAAGCCATGGCGATGGAGAGGGCGATGCGGGGCGGCAGGCGTAAGGAGGGCCCGCCGACCGCGAAGCGCGAGGGCGCGCCCGGCCCGTCGAGGGGGGCGAGGGCGTCCTTCACCACCTCGGCCAGCTCCGCTCCCTCCCAGCTCTCGCGGGTGAGCACGTCGTGGACGCGCGCGAGCGCGATCAGCCGCGCCTCGAAAGCCGTTTTGGCGCTGGCGGCCTGTACTCCGTCGAGGCCGCGCAGGCTCTGCATCGCGATCGACTGCACGGTGGCCAGCGTGTTCTTCACCCGGTGGTTCAGCTCGTGGACCAGCAGGCGCAGGTGCTCCTCGGCCCGCTTGCGCTCGGTCACCTCCTGGTGGATGCCGATCACCCGCCGCGCCCGGCCGCCGGCATCGCGCTGCACGATCGCCTGGGCGCTGACCCAGCGCAGCGGCGATCCGTCCGTCCGGATCCGGAACTCGGTGCGGTACTCGGCCTCGCCCGCGAGCAGGGCGGCGAGCGCCGCCTCGATCCGGGCCCGGTCCTCCGGATGCACGGTGCGGGTCCAGGCCTCGCGCGAGAGGGGGGCTTGCCCGAAGATCTCGGCCGAGCGGGCCGAGAGGCGGTGCTGCCCGGAGGCGAGGTCGATCTCCCAGGTGCCGAGCCGCCCGGCGGCCAGCGCCAGCCGCAGGCGCTCCTCGCCCTCGCGCAGGGCGGTCTCGGCGTCCTTGGCCTCGGTGATGTCGACGTTGCAGCCGGTATAGCCGAGGAAGCGGCCGTGATCGTCGAGGCGGGCGACGCCCTCGCACAGGATCCAGCGCGTCGCCCCGTGCCGGTCGATCACCCGTGTCGCGTGGCGGAACGGCGTGCGCGCGGCGAAGGCGCTCTCGAACGCCGCCTCGAAGCCGGGCAGGTCGTCCGGATGGACGATCTCGCGCCAGCGGCCCCCGCTCAGCGTCTCGGTCGAGCGGCCGAACAGGTAGTCGTAGTGGAGGTTGACGAAGACGACCTCGCCCGCGTCGTCGGTCATCCAGATCAGGGCCGGGGCGGAATCGGCCATGTGGCGGAAGCGCGCCTCGCTCTCGCGCAGGGCGGCGAGGCTGCGGCTCTGCTCGGCCAGCGCCTGGTCGCGCTCGGCGATGCGCCGGCGCAGGCTCTGCGAGGCGTCGGCCAGGGTGTCGGCGAGCTGGCGGATCTCGCGGATCGGCGTCGAGACCCGCGGCACCGGCTGGCCGGCGGCGAGCGCCCCGCCCGCCGCGGCGAGCTGGCGCAGGGGCTCGGCGACCCGCGCCCACAGCGTCACCGCGAGCGCCGACGACACCGCCAGCGCCAGGAGCCCGAACCCCCCGAAGGCCAGGACCCAGGTGCGCAGGGGCGCCTCGACCTGCTGCCGGGGGATGCTGGCGCCCACGGTCCAGCCCGCCGCCTTCGCGGTGGTCTCGACGTAGAGGACCGGCCGCCGGCGCCGGTCGATCCCCTCCCAGATGTCCGCGGCGCCGGTCGGGTGGCCGCGCAACGCCGCCTGCATCGGCTGGCCGGCGAGGCTGGCATGGTCCTCCGAGCGGGCGAGCAGGAGGCCGCTGCGGTCGACGACCGCGGTGGTCCAGCCCGGCGCGAGGTCCTGGACCAGGATCTGGTGAAGCCGGTCCACCGGCACCGTGACGCTGAGCACGTAGGCCGGCGCCCCGTCGATCGTCACCGGCACCGCCACGTCGTAGGTCGGCGGCTGCCCGGGCGCGCCGGCGCGGACGCCGCCGATCACCGGCTGCTTCGTCGCCAGCACCGCGGCATCCTCGGGATGCGGGTCCTGCGGCAGCGGCGCGCCGGGGGGCAGGGCGGTGTTGACGAGCTGGGTCCCGTCCCGCCGGCGCAGCGAGAGGCGAAGGCCCGTCGTCTCCGTCACGGCCCGGGCCTGGGTCTCGAACCCGCCGAGGGTGTCCTGACCAAATCCGGCCTGACGCAAGCGCGGCGAGGCCGAGAGGGTCTGCAGCACCGAGACCAGCCCGGCCATGTCCCGGTCGATGCTGAGCGCGATGCCGCGCACGCTCTCGCGGGCATCCTGCTGGAAGCGGACCCGCTCCAGGGCGGCGTAGCGGCCGAGCAGCACGGCGGTGAAGATCAGGCCCGGCCCGATCAGGGCGATCGCCAGGGCGACGAGGTAGACCTGCGTCGACAGCCCGTCCCGCCGCAGGGCGTTGAGCCGGCGGCGGATCATGGCGTGGTCCTCATGACTCTGTCCTGGAGGCCCTGGCGGCGCGCGGGCGGCGCGGCATGGTCAAGGCGTCAGGCCCTGTCGATGTGGCCGAGGTCGCGGCCGGGCTCGATCCGGTCACGCACCCGCTGTTTGAGGGTCTTGATGTCGGGAAATCCCCCGTCGCGCTTGCGCTCCCAGATCAGGGCATCGCCGCAGGTGATCGCGAAGGCGCCGCCGGTCCCGGGGATCAGCGCCACCTCTCCGAGGGCGTCGCGGAACGTGGAGAGCAGCTCCTGCGCCATCCAGCCGGCCCGCAGCAGCCAGTTGCACTGGGTGCAGTAGGTGATGGCGATGCGGGGCTTCTCGGCCTCTGGACGGGGGACGGTGTCGCTCATCTTGGGAAGGACTCCGCCTGCGATCCCCCCGCTTGTCAACCCGCGCAGGATGCGACGGCGCCCGCCTCACGCGAGCTGGCGCAGCACCAGGAGGCTCACCGCGACGCCCGCGATGCCGGCCGCCACCGAGACCGCGACATAGGCCAGCGCCGCCGCGTGCGCGCCACGCTCCCAGAGCAGGAAGGCCTCGAGCGAGAAGGTCGAGAAGGTGGTGAAGCCGCCGAGGATGCCGGTGGTGAGGAAGAGCCGCAGGGCCTGCGGCCCCCCGCCCCGGGCGGCGAACCAGCCGGTGAGCACCCCCATCATGACCGAGCCGGCGATGTTGATCAGCATCGTGCCGAACGGGAAGCTGCTGCCCGCCCGCGCCGCCCAGAGATTGACGCCGTGGCGCAGCGCCCCGCCGAGGCCGGCGCCGAGAAAGACCACCAGGTAGCTCACCGGTCCGTCGCCTCCGTTGATCGGGCGAGGCGACCGCCTCGCGGGAGGCTTCTGCCACGGCCGGCCGCGCAGGGCGAGGCCGTCGGCGCAACCGTGGCCCGCACGCCGCACCGGGTTCCGTTCGGTGCCGATCGGCCACACTCCGTCACGCGACTGTCACCGACCCGCCCCATCGCTGCCGCGAAGTCAGCTCGGGGGCGAATCGTGACCACCATCTCCATCCGCGCCGCTCTCGCGGCGGGCAGCCTGATCGCGGGCGCGGGCCTCGCGCAAGGCCAGTCGATCGAGGCGCGGGTGCCGAACCTGCAGCCCATCGACGGTCCCGTCTCGGTGAATGCCGGCGGCACCACCCTCGTCAACCAGGGTCTCCAGGGCGTCGCCCGGCTGCCGGCCACCACCCGGGACTTCCTCGGCGATTCCCTCGGCTCGTTCTCGTCGCTCGCCGTCGACCTCGCGACCTGGCGGCGCACCGGCGACACCTATGCGGGCACGCTCTACACGCTGCCCGACCGCGGCTACAACAACCCGGACGGCGGCCTGTTCAGCGATTATGCGGGCCGGCTCAACCGGTTCACCTTGCGCTTCACGCCCTATACCGGCGCCGCCGCCCTGCCGCAGGCGACGAGTTCGCAGAGCCAGATCACCCTGACGCCGGATGGCGGCATCGTGCTCACCGACGCCAAGGGCCAGCGCTTCAGCGGCCTCGATCCGGCGGCCGGCACCACCCGCCAGCTCGGCGCCGTGCTGCCGTCGGCCGCCGCCGGCCCGAGCGCCGGGCGGATCAGCCTCGATGCCGAGGGCCTGGCCCGGCGCCTCGACGGCTCGTTCTACGTCAGCGATGAGTACGGCCCGAACATCTACTACTTCAACCGCAGCGGCCAGCTGCAGGGCCTGATCGGCATCCCGGCGGCGCTCCAGCCGGTGACGAACGGCCAGCTCAACTTCAACTCGCTCACCCCGCCCGATACGGGCCGGCGCAACAACCAGGGCCTCGAGGCGCTGGCGCTGACGCCGGACGGGCGCGGCCTCGTCGCCATCCTGCAGAGCGCGACGCTCCAGGATTCCGGCCCGAACCAGCAGCAGCGGGCCAATACCCGCATCCTCTACTACGACGTTTCCGGCAGCCCGACCCCCTCGGCCCCGAGCCGCGAATACGTGCTGCAGCTGCCGGTCTACAACCAGAACGGCAATGGCGGGGCGCCGAACCGCACCGCGGCCCAGAGCGAGATGCTGGCGCTCAACGACACCCAGTTCCTGGTCCTGTCGCGCGATTCGAACGGGCTCGGCACCGGCAACACCACGCCGATCGTCTACAAGAGCGTGCTCCTCGTCGACACGGCAGGGGCCACCAACATCGCCGGCGGCCCCTATGACGGCACGACGCCGATCTCGCCGAACGGCACGTTGCGGGCTGGCCTCACCCCGGTAAAGACCACCGAGGTCGTCGACATCCTCAACCCGGTGCAGCTCAACCGCTTCGGGATGAACCTCACCACCAACCCGGCGAGCCAGACCACCCTGCCGGAGAAGATCGAGGCGATGGGCCTCGTGCCGGTCCTGAGCGAGCGGGCGCCCAACGACTACTTCCTGCTCGTCGGCAACGACAACGACTTCCTGACCCGCCAGGGCGCCATCAACGGCCAGCCCTACGATGCCGGCATCAACAACGACAACATCCTGCTCGCCTACCGGCTGACCCTGCCGACCTACGTCGATCCGCTCTCGCTCGCCGTGATGAAGGCGACGGCGCCGACGGTGCTGCAGGGTCTCGGCGCCGGCGCCGTCGGCGTCGCGGCGTCCGCGACCCGCAGCATGCAGGACCACCTCTCGGCGCTGCGCCGCAGCGCCGGCTTGGCCAGCCAGGGAGCCTGGGGCACGTCCGGCCCGGCGCTCTGGGTCGGGGGCGATGTCGTCTTCGCCGACCAGCCGCGCAACGGCGGCCTGTCCCTCGACCGCACCATCGCGCAAGGCTCGGCCGGCTTCGACCTGCCGCTCACCGGCCCGTGGCGGGCCGGCCTCGCGGTCGGCGGGGGCGGCGGCTCGCTCTCGCGGCCGCAGGGCTTCCGCCAGGACCAGAGCGCCTTCACGGTCGCGGCCTATGGCGGCTATTACGGCCCGACCTTCTACGCGCAGGGCATCGTCGGCGGCGCGCCGATCATCGACCTCTCCGGTCTGCGCCGTCCGGCCGCCTACGGCCTGACGGCCGACGCCAAGACCTCCGCCACCGCGCTGGCGCTGGACGGCGAGACCGGCCTGATCCTCGACCGCGACGCGTTCCGCCTGATGCCCTTCGCGGGCCTGAGCCACTACTCGGCGCGCGTCAGCGGCTTCACCGAGACGGGGGCTGCGGGCAACAACGTGGCGTATGGCGGGATTACGGTGCTCCAGACCACCGCCCGCTTCGGCGCCGAGCTCGCCTATACGGGGTTCGGCGGCATCGTCCCCTCGGTGCGGGTGGCCTACAATCTCGGCCTCGGGCCGCGGCAGAGCGCCGGCCTGTTCCGCCTCGCCAGCGTCCAGAACCCGCTTGCCGCCGCCACGGCCGCGATCCCGTTCCTGAAGTCCGACTTCGTCACCGCCGGCTTCGGCCTCCAGGGCAGCCTGACCGAGCAGCTCGGCTGGCGCGTGGATTACCAGGCGGCGATCGGCACCCGGGCCGGGGTGGCCCACGGGGTCACGGCGGGGCTGCGGTACCAGTTCTGAGGGGGAAGTGGTGGGCGTCCGGCAGCGGGTGCCCGCCCTTCGGCATCGCGAACCCGGCCCTTTCCCGGATCTCTTCCCGCTTCGCTTCAGTCGTGCAGGCCCGTTTCGGGCCGGGACGGGGAGGGCGTAGGATCGGGCGACGAGCGCATCCCTCCTTACCCCCCGAACCGGTCCCGCCACGCGGCCTGCGCGCCCGCCACCGGCAGGGCGCGCGCGTGGTAGACCCCGAGCGCCACCGCCCGCGCCAGCACCCGCGCCGCGGCGTCGCCCAAGCGTGCCAGGTCCCCGACCGGGTCGGCGAGCGGCACGGCGCCGGTCGCGGCGGAGAAGACCAGATCGCCGTCGAGGGGCGTGTGGGCCGGCACGATCGCCCGGGCGAGGCCGTCCTGCGCCATCACGGCGAGGCGGCGGGCCTCGGCCTTGGTCAGGCGGGCATCGGTCGCGACCACCGCGATCGTCGTGTTGGCGCCGGGCATCGGCTTTGCCGGCCAGGCGAAGGCGTCGGGCGGAATTTGTGGCGCGGGGCCTAAGCCCCCGAACTCGGCCCCCTCCTCGAACGGCCCGGCCCAGAAATGCGGGCCGTCCCCCACCGTGACGCGCCCCAGCGCGTTCACCGCCACCAGGGCGGCGACGCGGGCACCCACGCCCTCGACCAGGGCCGAGGCGCTGCCGAGGCCGCCTTTGAGGTTCGCGGTGCGGGCGCCGAGCCCGGCCCCGACCGAGCCTATCGGCACCGGACCGGCGCTCGCCGCGACGGCCGCGGCGTAGCCGAGGTCGCGATAAGGGGGAAAGCGGCCCCAATCCTTGTCGCCGCCGTTGAGGAGATCGAACAGGATCGCCGCCGGCACGATCGGCACCCGGGCCGCGCCGACCGCGAAGCCGCGGCCGGTCTCGGCGAGCCGGGCGACGACGCCCGCGGCGGCATCGAGCCCGAAGACCGAGCCGCCGGACAGGACGAGGGCGTCGACCCCCGGCACGGTGCGCTCGGGATCGAGGAGGTCGGTCTCGCGCGTGCCCGGCCCGCCGCCGCGGATATCGACTGCCGCCACTGTCGGCGCCTCGAAGACGATCGCGGTGACGCCGGAGAGCGCGCGGGCATCCTCGGCGTGGCCGACGCGGATGCCGGCGATGTCGGTGAGGCTGCCGCTCACCGCGGCTCGGCCCGGCGCATCAGGTCGGCGACCGCCTCCTCCTCGGCGGCCGAGAGGGCCTTGGGCGCGGGCGCTTTCCGCCGGCGGGCGGCGGCGGCGAGGGCGAGACCGCCGAGGCCCACCACCAGGACCGGGGTCAGCCAGAGCAGGGCGGTGTGCCAGGCGACGACCGGGCGCAGCAGCACGAACTCGCCGTAGCGCTGGACCACGTAGTGCAGCACCGCGTCGTCGTCGTCGCCCTGGCGCAGGCGCTCGCGCACGATCAGCCGCAGGTCGCGGGCGAGCGGCGCGTCGGAATCGTCGATCGACTGGTTCTGGCAGACGAGGCAGCGCAGGCCGGACGAGATCGCCCTAGCCCGCTTCTCCAGGCTCGGGTCCTTCATCACCTCCTCGGGCTGCACCGCGCCGGCGGCGACGGGCATGAGCAGCGCCAGGGCGAGGAGGGCGGAGCGCAGGGCACGCATCGGGGCTACTCCGCCGGGACCGAGTGGGGCGGCACCGGGCCGGCCGCGTCGCGGATGGCCGGCCGCAGGGCCGGGGCGCCGACGCGGAAGCGCCGGTCGGTGAGGGAGAGGCCGCCGCCGAGCGCCATCACCACGGCGCCGAGCCAGATCAGCAGCACCAGGGGCTTGTAGTACAGGCGGATGCCGATGCGGCCGTCCGTCCCGGTCTCGCCGACGCTGGCATAGACCTGGCTCACCCCGAGGGTGAGCAGGCCCGCCTCGCTCACCGACATGTTGCGCGAGGCGTAGAAACGCTTGCCCGGCTCGATCACCCCGACCGGATCGCCGCCCTCCCGGATGGTCAGGTGGGCGACGGTCTCGGTGTAGTTGGGCCCGGTGCGGGGCAGGACACCTTCCAGCACCGCCACGTAGGGGCCGGCGCGCAGCTCGCCGCCGCGCTGGATGGTGGCGAGGGATTCGACGCTCCAGGCCTGGGCGGCGATGCCGATCACCGTGACGCCGACGCCGGCATGGGCCAGAGCCGTGCCCCAGGCCGAGCGCGGCAGGCCGGCGGCGCGGCGCAGCGACAGACCGAACGTCTTGCCCCGGGCCCGGGTGACGATCTCGAGGGCGGCCCCCAGGATCAGGTAGGCGCCGAGCCCGATGCCGAGCGGCGCCCCCACCGGCCCGCCCCAGGTGACGGCGATGGCCAGAAGCGCGATGGCGAGCGCGAGCGCGAAGCCGACGAACAGCCGCTGGCTCGCCGCCGCGAGGTCGCCGCGCTTCCAGGCCAGCGTCTGGCCGAACGGCACCACGAGGAGCAGCGGCACGGCGAGCGGCAGGAAGGTCAGGTTGAAGAAGGGCGGCCCGACCGAGATCTTCTCCCCCGTCAGCGACTCGAGCACGAGCGGATAGAGCGTGCCGACCAGCACCGTGGCGCAGGCCGCCGACAGGAACAGGTTGTTCATCACCAGCGCGCCCTCGCGGGAGATCGGCGCGAACAGGCCGCCCTGGCGCAAGGTGGGCGCGCGCCAGGCGTAGAGCGCCAGCGAGCCGCCGATGAACAGCACCAGGATGCCGAGGATGAAGGTGCCGCGGGTCGGGTCGGTGGCGAAGGTGTGGACCGAGGTCAGCACGCCCGAGCGCACCAGGAAGGTGCCGAGCAGCGACAGCGAGAAGGTCAGGATGGCGAGCAGCACCGTCCAGACCTTGAGGGCGTCGCGCTTCTCCATCACGACGGTGGAGTGGACGAGCGCCGTGCCGGCGAGCCAGGGCATCAGCGAGGCGTTCTCGACCGGGTCCCAGAACCACCAGCCGCCCCAGCCGAGCTCGTAATACGCCCAGTACGACCCCATGGCGATGCCGACGGTGAGGAAGCACCAGGCCGCCAGCGTCCAGGGCCGCACGGCGCGAGCCCAGGCGGCGTCGATCCGGCCCTCGATCAAGGCCGCGATGGCGAAGGCGAAGGTGATCGAGAAGCCGACATAGCCGAGATAGAGCAGCGGCGGATGGATCGCGAGGCCCGGATCCTGGAGCAGCGGGTTGAGGTCGCGCCCCTCGACCGGGGCCGGGTTGAGCCGGGCGAAGGGGTTCGAGGTGACGAGGATGAAGAGCAGGAACACCGCGGTGATCGCGGCCTGCACGCCCAGCGTGTTGGCGCGGAGGGTGGGCGGCACGGCGTTGCGGGCGAGCGCCACCACGGCGCCGAACAGCGCCAGGATCAGCACCCAGAGCAGCATCGAGCCCTCGTGGTTCCCCCAGACGCCGGAGATCTTGTAGATCAGCGGCTTCATCGAGTGCGAGTTCTCGACGACGTTCTGGACCGAGAAGTCCGAGGTCACGTGGGCGTAGGTCAGCGCCCCGAACGCGAAGGCGATGCACGCGAAGGTGGCGAGCGCCGCCGGCACCGTGACGCTGCGCAGGACCGGGTCGCCGGCGCGGCTCGCCCAGACCGGCATCACCATCTGCGTCAGCGACAGGGCGAGCGCCAGGGCGAGGGCGTAGTGACCAACCTCGATCAGCACCAGGGCGACCTTTCGGTAAGCGTTTTGTCCATCGGGACGGGCGATCGGTCGACGGTTCTCCCGACCCGGCGTCCTGCCGCGGCGGATCGCGGGCGTCATCTTAGTCCGGTTCGTCTTCAGCGCCGCCAAGACCTTCCGCCGCACGGGGCGGGACTATTGGACGGCGGTGCGGGAGACGGGCTCGGCGGAGCCTTGCGCGGACGAGTTTTTTCCGGACGTGTCTTGTCCCGGCTTGCCGGCGCCTTCCTGCCAGCGCCCCTGCGCCTTGAGGGCGTCGGCGACCTCGCGGGGCATGTAGGTCTCGTCGTGCTTGGCCAGCACCGTGTCGGCGCGAAAAATCCCGTCGGGCTCCAGCACGCCCTCGGTCACCACGCCCTGGCCCTCGCGGAAGAGGTCGGGCAGCAGGCCACGGTAGCGCACCTGCACGGTCGAGCCGGTGTCGGTGACGGCGAACGCCACCTTTCCGTCGGCCTCGCGCTTGAGCGAGCCGGCCTCGACCAGCCCGCCGAGGCGGAAGCGGGTGCCGGGCGCGACCTTCTGGCCCGCCACCTCGGTCGGCGAGCGGAAGAACACGATGGTGTCGCGCATCGCCGTGAGGACGAGCCCGAGGGCCGCCGCCAGCACGGCGCCGCAGACGAGGATGAGGACGGAACGGCGGCGCCGGCGCGTCATGGTGCGGGTCTCAAGGCCAGCAGCGGGGGAGGGGGGTGAGCGTCATGAGGGGCGTCTCCCGGAGGCGGCCGGCGCGGGGCCGGCTCTGTTGGTTGTCACTGTATAGCAGAGCTTGTGCGGCGAAGCCGAGACCGGCGCGCCCCTCCCCCCTCCCCCGCAGAGGGGGGAGGGGTTCGGCCGTCGCGATCCTCACGGCACCGCCTTCGCGGTGCCCAATCCCATCTCCCGCGCCGCCTCCTCCACCGGAGCGAGCTTGGCCGTATCGTTCCCGAGCGCGGTCCGCGCCTGCGCCAGGGTCTCCTCCGCCCTCGGTCGCTCGCCGAGCACCCCATAGGAGCGCACCAGCCGGGCCCACTCCTCCGGCGTGCCACCCTTCTCGGCGAGGCGCTGGGCTAGCCCCTCGACCATGCCGCGGACCATGCCGCGCTGCTCCTCGCCCATCGCGGGCTTGGCGGCGGCAGGCGGCGCGGTGCCGTCGAGGCGGGCGAGGCTGTCGCGCACCATCGGCAGCCAGGGCGCGTCGGGCGGCGCGGCGGCGGCGAGGGCGGCGTAGCGGGCGCGGGCCTTGTCGCGGTCGCCGTCCTGCTCGGCGGCGCGGGCGAGGTAGAATTGCGGCTTGACCGCCTTCGCATCCTGGCGGAGCGCCCGCTCGAAGGCGTCGCGGGCCTTCGACGAGACGACCCCGTCGCTCGCCGCCACCAGGGCCTCGCCGTAATCGGCGAGCCGCCCGGCCTCCTCGCCGAGGATCCGCAGGGCGTTCTCGTAGGCCTTGATCGCATCCTCGACGCGGCCGAGGCGCAGATAGACCGGCGCCAGCACCGCCCAGCCGCGGCCGTCCTCCGGCGCCTGGGCGAGATGGGCCTCGATCTGCGCCACCGCCGCCGCGAGGTCGTTGCCGGCCGTCCGCGCGTGGGCCAGGCGCTCGGCCTGGGGCTGGGCCGGCAGGTCCGGCGAGCCGTAGATGCCGTAGACGAGGAGCGCGACGAGCGGCACCGTCGAGAGGGCGAAGGCGGAGGCCGCCCGGCGCCGGCGCAGGGCCGGCTCGCCCATCGCCCCGGCGACCCGGCCGGGATCCCGGCTCGCCCGCAGGAGGCGGCGCGCGGCTTCCGCCCGGGCGGCCTCGGCCTCCGGCGCGGCCAGGAGCCCGCGGGCCGCGTCGCGGTCGATCTCGCGCAGCTGGTCGCGGTAGAACCCGGTCTCGGTGGCGATCCGCGCCTCGCCTTCCGGGACGGCCGCGAAGCCAGGGCGGCGCGACATCGGCCAGAGCAGGGCGAGCACCGCCAAGCCGGTCATGAGCGCGAAGATGAACCAGATCGCCGTCATGCCGCTTCTGTATCCCCCGGGCCCGGGAGACACGATTATCGCCCGTGGCGACACGGTGTCACGTACGGACAATCCCTTAAGAGATCCGCCTCTTTGGGGGGTGACCCCGCCTCAGCGCGGCGCGACCGGCCAGAACAGGCTGATCAGCAGCGTGCCGACCACGATCACCATGAGCGAGAGCGGCAGGCCGAGGCGGGCATAGTCGCCGAAGCGGTAGCCGCCCGGACCCATCACCAGGGTGTTGCACTGGTGGCCGATCGGGGTGAGGAAGTCGCAGGCCGCCCCCA
Source organism: Methylobacterium currus (assembly GCF_003058325.1). Taxonomy (NCBI): domain Bacteria; kingdom Pseudomonadati; phylum Pseudomonadota; class Alphaproteobacteria; order Hyphomicrobiales; family Methylobacteriaceae; genus Methylobacterium; species Methylobacterium currus. The sequence goes on along the minus strand of NZ_CP028843.1, from coordinate 2,544,217 downwards.
CCGACACCGCCATCAGGAACGGGTCCGGGTTGAGCCCGAGCTTCTGGGCCAGGCTGGCGCCGATCGGCCCCATCACCAGCACCGTGGCGGCGTTGTTGAGGAACGGCGTCACCGCCATGGCGGCGACGAGCAGGAGGCCGATCGCCAGCATCGACGGCACCGTCTGCATCAGCCCCGACAGGTGGCTGGCGATGAGGTCGGTGCCGCCGGTGGTGCGCACCGCGTCGCTCACCGGGATCAGGGCGCCGAGGAGCACGATGACCGGCCACTCGATCGTCTCGTAGGCCTCGTGCATCGTCATCACCCGCAGCACCAGGAGCAGCACCGCGGCGCCGAAGAACGCCATCGCGACCGGGACGAGGTGAAGGGCGATGAGCGCCATCGCGACGGCCAGCACCGCGATCGGGATGTAGCTGCGGCGGCTGTGGCCGAGCGCCAGCTTGCGCTCGGCGAGCGGCAGCAGGCCGAACTCGGAGAGCACCTCGGCCAGCCGCTCGGGGGCTGAGCGCAGCACCACCACGTCGCCGGCGCGCAGGCGCACGCTGCCGATGCGCCGGGTGATCGCCGCGCCGCTGCGGCTCACCGCGAGCAGGGCCGTGCCGTGGCGCCCGGCGAGATCGGCCCCCGCGGCGGTGGTGCCGGCCAGCGCCGAGCCGTCCGGGATCACCGCCTCGATCACCGTGACCTCGCCGCCGGCCGCCTGCGTGCCGACGAGGGTGAGCCTGGCGCGGGCGACCAGGCGCTCCAGGTCCTCCGGCTCGCCGTCGAGCAGCAGGATGTCGTCGGCGGCGAGCCGCCAGTCCGGGCCCGGGACGTAGCGGCGGAAGCGCTCGCGGATGACGGTCGCCACCGTGACGTCGCCGTCGCCGAGCGCCTCGAGCTCGCCCACCGTGGCGCCGACGAGGGGCGAGTCCGCCGGCAGGCAGGCCTCGGTGGTGTAGGCCTCGATCCGGAACGACGCGGCGAGCGAGCCGGCCGGGCGCCGGTCCCGCGGCAGCAGCCGGTAGCCGACGCTCAGGAAGGCGAGGCCCGCCACCGCGAGGCCGAGGCCGACCGGCGTGAAGTCGAACATCCCGAACGGCTCGCCGGTGACGTCGGCCCGCACCTTGGCGACGATGATGTTGGTCGAGGTGCCGACCAGCGTGACGAGGCCGCCGATCAGCGAGGCGAAGGACATCGGCATCAGCAGCAGCGAGGCCGACGTGCCGGTCTTACGGCCGAGCTGGAGCGCCACCGGCATGAAGATCGCGAGCGCCCCGATATTCTTGGTGACGACCGAGAGGCCCATCACCGCGCCGGCGAGCGCCGGCACCTGCTGGCGGGGTTTTCGCAGGTAGGGCAGGAACGGGCGCATCGCGCTCTCGACCACGCCGGAGCGCGACACCGCCGCGGAGATCACCAGGGCGCTCGCCACGATGATCACCACGTCGTCGGCGAAGCCGTCGAAGGCCTTCGCGGCCGGCACCAGCCCGAGCGCCACCCCGGCGACGAGGGAGAGGAGCGCCACGAGGTCGTAGGGCAGCCGCCCCCAGACGAAGAGCAGGACGGTGACCCCGATGAGGCCGAAGGCGAGGCCCTGGTCGAGGGTCATGCGCGGGGCTTGCGGGCGAGGGGGCGGGCGAGGGGGCGAGTATGCGTCATGCGGGGGCGGTGATCCTGCTGCCGGGTATCGAGCCTCCCTAGATTGGGTGGTCCGCGGCGGTGCCCAGGGCGGAGTCGCTGAAGAGTTGCGTTGGGGCGGCGCCTTTCCGCCAACCGCCGCGCCGATCAGGCTCTGCACCGACGCGACCGCCCGGGAAAAAAGAAGAGTCGCGGGATCCCCTCTCCCGTGTGGGACAGGAGAGATCCTGTGCATCGTTCATCCCCGAACAGCTCGATGCCGCCCCGGGAGAGTCCCGTCATGGAAGACCGCGTCCACCAGCCCGGCCGGCTCACCGTCGCCGAGTTCGACCGCTTCGTCGACGACCAGCGCGGGACGAGACGGACTGGGAGCTCGTCGACGGCGACGTCGTCATGATGACGAACCCGACGGAGAACCACGAGCAGATCGCCGGCAAGATCGGCGCCCCGCTGACGCTCGCGATGGATGCCCTCGGCTGCCGCGGCGATCAGGGCGGGATGCGCGTGCAGCGCGACGAGAACGGGCACGGCCGGGACAAGCCCGAACCCGACATCGTCGTGCGCTGCGGGCCGCGGCAGAATCGGCACCTTCGTCAGCGACCCGCTGGTGATCGTCGAGGTGCTGTCGCCGAGCACCATGGATCGCGACCACGGGCCCAAGCTCTCCCTCTACAAGCTCTCCTTCTACAAGTCCCTGCCGACGCTCCGGCACATCGTCCTTGTCTACCAGGATCAGATGCGGGTGGAGCTTGACCGGCGTGAGGCGGAGGGGTGGATGCGCGACGTGCTCACCGCACCGGACCACGGCCTGCGGTTCGAGGCCGTGGAGTTCGAGATCGCCCTCGAGCAAATCTATTTTGACGTGCCGGTCCTGCGCCCGATCGCCGGGGGGTGATCCGGCGGCGGAGCCCGCCGGGCGATCGCACGTTGGTGCGGGACCGTCCAACCTGGGACCCTGCATGAGCTTCGCCTTCCTCACCCGCGCCTTCGGGCGCGACGCGCCGGACGAGGCCGGGGAGCCGGAGGCCACCCCGGCCCGGGCCTCGCGGCGCGACCGGCGGGCGGGCCGCGCGGATGCGGTGGTGACCGAGGCGCTGGCCCAGAAGGTGATGCACGCCTTCCTGCAGAACCGCCACCAGACCCTGGTGCCCCTGACCCTGAACCTCCGGGTGCTGGAGCCGGCCCAGCGCGACCTGGTGATCCAGGCGATGGCGGCGGCGTTCCTGGCCCAGGGGCGCCGGCAGGATCCGGCCCCGGTGCGCGACGCGCTCGCCCGGATCAGTGCGGCGGAGGCCGAGCGCCAGCGCCTCGACAAGGCGCTCGCGGCGCCGCTCGCGCTCGGCGACCTCCTCGACGCGATCCTCGACGCCGATCTCGGCGCCTACGCCTATGTCGCCTCCCTGCTCGCCGTCGACCAGCGCCGCAGGGTCAACCAGCTCTATCTCGCCTATCTCGCCGAGCGGCTGGGGCTCGCCGAGGACGTGGTGTCGAGTCTGCACCGGCGCTACCGGGTCTGAGACTGCGTCTTTTGCGGCGCGGCCCGGGGCTTCCCTTCGGCCTGGGGCTTCTCCTGCCGCCGGCCCACCGCTACCCTGGAGGGATCGTCGCGCTACCGGTCACACCTGTACCCTCGAGTTCCATGCCCCGCAGCCGCCCCGGCGCCCAGTCCCGCGACGAGCCGCACCCGTCGGACGGGCTCCCGCCCATCGCGCCGCGCGCCCGCCCGGCGCCGCCCTCCGCCGATGCGCGCCTGCTCGCGATCGCCGCCGACCACCTGCGCCGGCTCGGCCACCGGCAGGTCACCGTCGTCGGGGTCGCCGCCGAGGCAGGCATGACCCATGCCAACGTCTACCGCTACTTCCCGTCGAAGACCGCGCTCGTCGACGCGGTCGCGGGGCGCTGGCTGCGCGAGGTCGAGGCCGAGCTCGGCGCCATCGCGGATGCGCCGGACCCCGCCGACGATAAGCTCGAACGCCTGCTCCTGGCGCTGGCCTCGATGCAGCGCGAGGTGCTGGCGCGGGACCCGCACCTGTTCGCGGTCCACCGCGACGCCACGGTCGAGTCGCGGCCGATCGCCCGGCGCCACCGCGGCCGCCTGCGCCAGCTGGTCGAGCGGGTGATCGAGGAGGGGATGAATGCCGGCACCTTCTCGCTGCGCGACCGCGAGCGCGGCATCGCCTTCATCTTCGACACCAGCCACCGCTTCCTGCACCCGGTCTCGATCCAGCTCGACGCCGAGGTCCCCCGCGACCTGATCGAGGCCCGCCTCGGCGCCGTCATCCGGGCGATGCTGCGGATCCTGCGCATCGGGACCCTGTAGGGCCGCTGACAAACTTTCGAAAATGTAACGTTCGGCCGAGCTCCTCGGCAACACCCTGAAATATCTTGCAAAACCCGATCGCGTGACGCGCCGTGAGCGCGCGACTCAGCGGTGCTGCCGGCCTCCCGCGGAGCCATCGGGTTGTCGGGCCGGGCTTTTTTCGCCAAAGAGGCACCCGCCGGCGCGGGCTCCTCGCGAGCGGACCCCGGCCCCCGACGGTTCCACCACACCGCGAAGGATCGGTTCACACATGGCACGCAAGAAGATCGCGCTCATCGGCGCTGGACAGATCGGCGGCACGCTCGCGCACCTCGCCGGCCTCAAGGAGCTGGGCGACGTCGTGCTGTTCGACATCGCCGACGGCGTGCCGCAGGGCAAGGGCCTCGACATCGCCGAGTCGGCTCCGGTCGACGGCTTCGACGCCAAGTACAGCGGCGCCAGCGACTACGCGGCGATCGCCGGGGCCGACGTGGTGATCGTGACCGCCGGCGTGCCGCGCAAGCCCGGCATGAGCCGCGACGACCTGATCGGCATCAACCTGAAGGTGATGGAAGCGGTCGGCACCGGGATCAAGACCCACGCCCCGAACGCCTTCGTGATCTGCATCACCAACCCGCTCGACGCGATGGTGTGGGCGCTGCAGAAGTTCTCCGGCCTCGACCCGAAGAAGATCGTCGGCATGGCCGGCGTGCTCGACTCGGCCCGCTTCCGCCACTTCCTGGCCGAGGAGTTCCAAGTCTCGGTCGAGGACGTCACCGCCTTCGTGCTCGGCGGCCACGGCGACGACATGGTGCCGCTGGTGCGCTACTCGACGGTGGCCGGCGTGCCGCTGCCCGACCTCGTCAAGATGGGCTGGACCACCCAGGAGAAGCTCGACGCCATGGTCGAGCGGACCCGTAAAGGCGGCGGCGAGATCGTCAACCTGCTCAAGACCGGCTCGGCCTTCTACGCGCCGGCCGCCTCCGCCATCGCGATGGCCGAGAGCTACCTCAAGGACAAGAAGCGGGTCCTGCCCTGCGCGGCCCACCTCACCGGCCAGTACGGCGTCGACGGCCTGTTCATCGGCGTGCCGATCGTGATCGGCGAGAACGGCGTCGAGCGCATCGTCGAGGTCGAGTTCTCCGGTGAGGAGAAGGCGATGTTCGAGAAGTCGGTCAACTCCGTGAAGGGCCTGGTCGAGGCCTGCAAGGGCATCAACGGCGCGCTGGCGTAAGGCCTGACCGGCGGCGCGGGCCCCGCGCCGCCTCTCCGCCTGCCCCGCCCGACTATAAAGAAAGCTTTTCGCCCCATGAACATCCACGAGTATCAAGCCAAGGCCGTCCTCAAGGAGTTCGGCCTGCCGGTCTCGAACGGCCGCGCCATCTTCAAGGCCTCCGAGGCCGAGGCCGCCGCCAAGGAGCTCGGCGGTCCGCTCTGGGTCGTGAAGTCCCAGATCCATGCCGGCGGGCGCGGCAAGGGCAAGTTCAAGGAGGCCGAGGCCGGCGAGAAGGGCGGCGTGCGCCTCGCCAAGTCGGTCGAGGAGGTCAAGGCCTTCTCCGAGCAGATGCTCGGCCGCACCCTCGTGACGGTGCAGACCGGCGAGGCCGGCAAGCAGGTCAACCGCCTCTACATCGAGGACGGCTCGGACATCGAGACCGAGTTCTACCTGTCGATGCTCGTCGACCGCGAGACCGGCCGGGTCGCCTTCGTGGTCTCGACCGAGGGCGGCATGGACATCGAGCAGGTCGCCCACGACACCCCTGAGAAGATCATCACCTTCTCGGTCGACCCGGCCACCGGCGCGATGCCCCATCACGGCCGCGCGGTCGCCAAGGCGCTCGGCCTCACCGGCCCGCTCGCCAAGGAGGCGGAGGATCTGACCACCAAGCTCTACCGGGCGTTCACCGCCAAGGACATGAGCATGCTGGAGATCAACCCGCTCATCGTCACCAAGGACGGGCACCTGAAGTGCCTGGACGCCAAGATCTCGTTCGACTCGAACAGCCTCTACCGCCACCCGGAGATCGTGCAGCTGCGCGACATCACCGAGGAGGACGAGAAGGAGATCGAGGCCTCGAAGTACGACCTGGCCTACATCGCGCTGGACGGCACCATCGGCTGCATGGTGAACGGCGCCGGCCTCGCCATGGCGACGCTCGACATCATCAAGCTCTACGGCGAGGAGCCGGCGAACTTCCTCGACGTCGGCGGCGGCGCCTCGGAGGAGAAGGTCACCGCGGCCTTCAAGATCATCACCGCCGACCCGAACGTGAAGGGCATCCTGGTCAACATCTTCGGCGGCATCATGAAGTGCGACGTGATCGCCAACGGGGTGATCGCGGCCGTGAAGGCGGTGGGCCTCCAGGTCCCGCTGGTGGTGCGCCTCGAGGGCACCAACGTCGAGAAGGGCAAGGAGATCATCCGCTCCTCGGGCCTCAACGTGATCCCGGCCGACGACCTCGACGACGCCGCCCAGAAGATCGTCGCGGCGGTGCGCAAGGGCTGAGGAGGGCGGGGCGTCCCTGAGAGGGCGCCCTTCTCGCGCGTGTGCCCAGTATCGGGCTCCGCCTCGCCGCAGGTTTCTCAGGTGCGGTGCACCCCCAGAGGCTCGGTTCGCCTGAGCCGCACCGCCCATCCCCGAATGCAGATCTCCGGAGATCGCACGTGTCCATCCTCATCGACAAGAACACCAAGGTCATCTGCCAGGGCTTCACCGGCAAGAACGGGACCTTCCACTCCGAGCAGGCGATCGCCTACGGCACCAAGATGGTCGGCGGCACCTCGCCGGGGAAGGGCGGCGCGACCCATCTCGGCCTGCCGGTGTTCGACACCGTGAAGGAGGCGAAGCACGCCACCGGCGCCGACGCCTCGGTGGTCTACGTGCCGCCGCCGGGCGCCGCCGACGCGATCTGCGAGGCGATCGACGCCGAGATCCCGCTGATCGTCTGCATCACGGAAGGCATCCCGGTCCTCGACATGGTGCGGGTGAAGCGCTCGCTCGAAGGCTCGAAGTCGCGCCTCATCGGCCCGAACTGCCCCGGCATCGTCACCGCCGGCGAGTCGAAGATCGGCATCATGCCGGCCAACATCTTCCGTCCGGGCTCGGTCGGCATCGTGTCGCGCTCCGGCACCCTGACCTACGAGGCGGTGTTCCAGACCACCAACGAGGGCCTCGGCCAGACCACCGCGGTCGGCATCGGCGGCGACCCGGTCAAGGGCACCGAGTTCATCGACATGCTGGAGATGTTCCTCGCGGACGACAAGACCGAGTCGATCGTGATGATCGGCGAGATCGGCGGCTCGGCCGAGGAAGAGGCGGCGCAGTTCATCAAGGACGAGGCCAAGCGCGGCCGCAAGAAGCCGATGGTCGGCTTCATCGCCGGCCGCACGGCGCCTCCCGGCCGCCGCATGGGCCATGCCGGCGCGATCATCTCGGGCGGCAAGGGCGGCGCCGAGGACAAGATCGCCGCGATGGAGGAGGCGGGCATCCGCGTCTCGCCGTCGCCGGCGCGCCTCGGCAAGACCCTGGTCGAGGTCCTGAAGGGCTGATCCGTCCGCCAGGACGCACATGCCCTTCGCCTCGCGCATGGCAGGCGTGGCGTGCGGGATTCGCGTCCCGCACCCACATCGCAAGCAAACGTCAACTCTCTTGAGTTCGTAAGACATCCTGGCGCCCGGCCTCCCGGGCGCCCCCACCGTCGACGGACCGCCATCCTCCCGCCCCACGAGAGGGCGAGAAGCCGGCCCCCCGATCGACCAGCGCGGATAGACAGATCGCCATGGCACGCCAGGACGCGAACGACGCCCTCCTCGGAACCTCGTTCCTCTACGGAGGCAACGCCGACTACATCGAGGAGCTCTACGCGACCTACACCCGGGATCCCAACGCGGTGGATCCCGAGTGGCGCAGCTTCTTCTCCAGCCTGAAGGAGGAGAGCGCGATCGTGGTCAAGAACGCCGAGGGCGCGTCCTGGACAAAGCCGAACTGGCCGGTCGCCGCCAACGGCGAGATCGTCTCGGCGCTCGACGGCAACTGGGCGCAGATCGAGAAGGCGGTCGGCGAGAAGATCAAGGCCAAGCAGGAGGCCAAGGGCCAGACGGCCACCCCGGCCGACGTGCTGCAGGCCACCAAGGATTCCGTGCGCGCGATCATGCTGATCCGCGCCTACCGCATGCGCGGCCACCTGCACGCCAAGCTCGATCCCCTCGGCCTGCAGCCGCGCGGCGACCACGAGGAGCTGCACCCGCAGCATTACGGCTTCGCCGAGGCCGACTGGGATCGCCCGATCTTCCTCGACAACGTGCTCGGGCTGGAATTCGGCACCATCCGGGAGATCGTCGCGATCCTGGAGCGGACCTACTGCCAGACCCTCGGCGTGGAGTTCATGCACATCTCCGATCCGGAGGAGAAGGCCTGGATCCAGGAGCGCATCGAGGGCAAGGACAAGGAGATCTCGTTCACCGAGCAGGGAAGGCGGGCGATCCTCAACAAGCTGATCGAGGCGGAGGGCTTCGAGAAGTTCCTTGACCTGAAGTATACCGGCACCAAGCGCTTCGGCCTCGACGGCTCGGAGGCGATGGTCCCGGCGCTCGAGCAGATCATCAAGCGCGGCGGCGCGCTCGGCGTCACCGACATCGTGCTGGGCATGGCCCACCGCGGCCGCCTCAACGTGCTCGCCAACGTGATGTCGAAGCCGTTCCGGGCGATCTTCCACGAGTTCAAGGGCGGCTCGTCGTCGCCGGCCGAGGTCGAGGGCTCGGGTGACGTGAAGTACCATCTCGGCGCCTCGAGCGACCGGGCCTTCGACGGCAACACCGTCCACCTGTCGCTGACCGCCAACCCGTCGCACCTCGAGATCGTTGATCCGGTGGTGCTCGGCAAGGTGCGCGCCAAGCAGGACCAGACCGGCGACGAGCAGCGCACCACCGTGCTGCCGCTCCTGATCCACGGCGACGCCGCCTTCGCGGGACAGGGCGTGGTGGCGGAGTGCTTCGGCCTGTCGGGCCTGAAGGGCCACCGCACCGGCGGCTCGATCCACTTCATCATCAACAACCAGATCGGCTTCACCACCGATCCGCGCTTCTCGCGCTCCTCGCCCTACCCGTCCGACGTGGCGAAGATGGTCGAGGCGCCGATCTTCCACTGCAACGGCGACGACCCCGAGGCCGTCACCTTCGCGGCCAAGATCGCCACCGAGTACCGGCAGAAGTTCCACAAGCCGGTGGTGATCGACATGCTCTGCTACCGCCGCTTCGGCCACAACGAGGGCGACGAGCCCGCGTTCACCCAGCCGAAGATGTACCAGATCATCCGCAAGCACCCCTCGACCCTCGAGAGCTACGGCAAGCGCCTGATCGAGGGCGGCGTGGTGAGCGAGAAGGAACTCGACGAGCGCAAGGCCGAGTTCCGCGCCACCCTCGACAGCGAGTTCGACATCGCCACCGCCTACAAGGCCAACAAGGCCGACTGGCTCGACGGCCGCTGGTCGGGCCTGAAGGCGGTGCGCGAGGACGAGGACGATCCGCGCCGCGGCCGCACCGGCGTGCCGGCCGACACCCTGCGGGAGATCGGGAAGGCCATCACCACGGTGCCGCAGGACTTCCACCTGCACCGCACCATCCGGCGCTTCCTCGACAACCGCGCCAAGGCGATCGAGACCGGCGAGGGCCTCGACTGGGCGACCGCCGAGGCGCTGGCCTTCGGCTCGCTCCTCACGGAGGGCCACCGGGTCCGCCTGTCGGGCCAGGACGTCGAGCGCGGCACCTTCTCGCAGCGCCACTCGGTGGTGATCGACCAGGAGAACGAGGAGCGCTACACGCCCCTCAACCACATCAAGGACGGCCAGAGCCGCTACGAGGTCATCAACTCGATGCTCTCGGAGGAGGCGGTGCTCGGCTTCGAGTACGGCTACTCGCTGGCCGAGCCGAACTCCCTGGTGCTGTGGGAGGCGCAGTTCGGCGACTTCGCCAACGGCGCGCAGGTCGTGGTCGACCAGTTCATCTCGTCCGGTGAGCGCAAGTGGCTGCGCATGTCGGGCCTGGTGATGCTGCTGCCGCACGGCTACGAGGGCCAGGGGCCGGAGCACTCCTCGGCCCGTCTCGAGCGCTACCTGCAGATGTGCGCCGAGGACAACATGCAGGTCGCCAACTGCACGACGCCCTCGAACTACTTCCACATCCTGCGCCGCCAGCTGAAGCGGGACTTCCGCAAGCCGCTGGTGCTGATGACCCCGAAGTCGCTCCTGCGCCACAAGCGGGCGGTCTCGGCGCTGGCCGACATCGCCGAGGGCTCGACCTTCCACCGGGTGCTGTGGGACGACGCCGAGAAGGCGCAGGACGGCGTGAAGCTGCCTAAGGACGACAAGGTCCGGCGCGTCGTGCTCTGCTCGGGCAAGGTCTATTACGACCTCTTCGAGGAGCGCGAGAAGCGCGGCATCTCCGACGTGTACCTGATGCGCGTCGAGCAGCTCTACCCGTTCCCGCTGAAGTCGCTCGCCACCGAGATCTCGCGCTTCCGCAACGCCGAGGTGGTGTGGTGCCAGGAGGAGCCCAAGAACATGGGCTCGTGGGCCTTCGTCGAGCCCTACCTGGAGTGGGTCCTCAACCAGGCCGGCTCCGCCTCCAAGCGTCCGCGCTACATCGGCCGCCCGGCCTCGGCCTCGACCGCCGTCGGCCTGATGTCGAAGCACCTCGACCAGCTCCAGGCCTTCCTCAACGAGGCCCTGGCGGTCTGATCCCGCGTCACCGGCGCCCCGCGAGGGGCGCCGCCTGATCCTTTTTTTCGGGCGATGCGCATCGCCCCAACCCCGACGGAAGACATGGCCACCGAAATCCGCGTCCCGACGCTCGGCGAGTCCGTGAGCGAGGCCACGATCGGCCGCTGGTTCAAGAAGCCCGGCGACACCGTGAAGGCCGACGAGCCGCTGGTCGAGCTCGAGACCGACAAGGTCACCCTGGAGGTCAATGCCCCGGCCTCGGGCCAGCTCGGCGACATCGTCGCCAAGGACGGCGAGACGGTGGAGCCCGGCGCGCTCCTCGGCTCGATCGTCGAGGGCGGCGCCGGCGCCGGCAACGGCGCGGCCGCCCCGAAGGCCGAGGCTCCCAAGGCCGAGGCCCCGAAGGCCGCCGAGGCGCCCGCCAAGTCCTCCTCCGCCTCCTACGGCAGCCATGGCGACGCCGCCCCGAAGGGTCACGCCTCGGGCGACAACGGCCCGGCCGTCGCGCGCCTGGCCCAGGAATCCGGCGTCGACCCGTCGTCCGTGAAGGGCAGCGGCAAGGACGGCCGCGTCACCAAGGGCGACATGCTCTCGGCGATCTCCTCCGGCGCCTCGTCCCCCGCTCCGGCTCCGGCCCCGCAGGTCGCCCGCGCCCCGTCGGCGCCGGACGATGCCTCCCGCGAGGAGCGGGTGCGGATGACCAAGCTGCGCCAGACCATCGCCCGGCGCCTGAAGGACGCGCAGAACACCGCCGCCATGCTGACGACGTTCAACGACGTCGACATGAGCGCGGTGATGAGCCTGCGCCAGCAGTACAAGGACGTGTTCGAGAAGAAGCACGGCGCCAAGCTCGGCTTCATGGGCTTCTTCACCAAGGCGGTGATCGGCGCCCTGAAGGACGTGCCGGCGGTGAACGCCGAGATCGACGGCCAGGACATCGTCTACAAGAACTACTACCACGTCGGCATCGCGGTCGGCACTGACAAGGGCCTGGTCGTGCCGGTGGTGCGCGACGCCGACCAGATGTCGATCGCCGGGATCGAGAAGGCCATCACCGGCTTCGGCCGCAAGGCCCGCGACGGCAAGCTGTCGATCGAGGACATGCAGGGCGGCACGTTCACGATCACCAACGGCGGCATCTACGGCTCGCTGATGTCGACCCCGATCCTCAACGCGCCGCAATCGGGCATCCTCGGCATGCACCGCATCGAGGAGCGGCCGGTCGTGCGCAACGGCAAGATCGAGGCGCGGCCGATGATGTACCTCGCCCTGTCCTACGATCACCGCATCGTCGACGGGAAGGAGGCCGTGACCTTCCTGGTGCGGGTCAAGGAGGCCCTGGAGGACCCGGCGCGCCTCGTGCTCGACCTCTGAGGCCAACAAACCAGCCCCTTCCCCGCCCGGGGGAGGGGCCTCTCACATCGGGGAGCGGCTGAGATGGACAAGGTCCTGGTGGTCACCGGCGGCAGCCGCGGCATCGGCCGGGCGGTCTGCCTTCGTGCGGCGCGGGCCGGCTGGCGGATCTGCTTCTCCTACGTCGCGGCCAAGGACGCCGCCGACGCCCTGGTGCGGGAGATCGAGGATCTCGGCGGCAAGGCGCTCGCGGTCAGGAGCGACGTCGCGGTCGAGGCCGACATCGCGGCCCTCTTCCAGGCAGCCGACGGCCTCGGGCCGCTCGGCGGGCTCGTCAACAATGCGGGCGTCGTCGACTACGCGGCGCGGGTCGACGAGATGACCTTCGACCGCCTCAACCGGATGATGACCACCAACGTCATCGGCTCGTTCCTGTGCGCCGGCGAGGCGGTGCGGCGGATGTCGACCCGGCACGGCGGGCAAGGCGGCGTCATCGTCAACCTCTCGTCGGTCGCGGCCCGCCTCGGCGCGCCGAACCAGTACGTCGACTACGCCGCCTCGAAGGGGGCCATCGACTCCTTCACCACCGGGCTCGCCGGCGAGGTCGCCGCCGAGGGCATCCGGGTCAACGGCGTCGCCCCCGGCCTGATCGAGACCGAGATCCATGCCAGCGGCGGCCAGCCCGACCGGCTGGCGCGGCTCAGCCCCCTGGTGCCGATGAAGCGCGCCGGCACCGCCGACGAGGTCGCGGCCGCGGTGATGTGGCTCCTCTCGGACGAGGCCTCCTACGCCACCGGCGCGACCCTGACGATCTCGGGCGGCCGCTAGCCGCCCCCCATCCACTCACCCATCGCAGCGGCAGCGCCTCGCGGGCCCGCCGCTCCCAACCTCGCGAGTCCTGAATGTCCTCCTACGATCTCGTCGTCATCGGCACCGGCCCCGGCGGTTACGTCTGCGCGCTCCGCGCCGCCCAGCTCGGCCTGAAGACTGCCGTGGTCGAGAAGCGCCCGACCCATGGCGGCACCTGCCTCAATGTCGGCTGCATCCCCTCGAAGGCCCTGCTGCACGCCTCCGAGGCGTTCGAGGAGGCGACCAAGCACTTCCCGGTGCTGGGCATCACCGTCGGCGAGCCGAAGCTCGATCTGGCGAAGATGATGTCGTTCAAGCAGGAGGGCGTCGACGGCAACACCAAGGGCGTCGCCTTCCTGCTGAAGAAGAACGGCATCGATACCTTCCAGGGCACCGGGCGGCTGGCCGGCGCCGGCCGGGTCGAGGTCACGTCTGAGGATGGCGGCAACCAGATCCTGGAGGCCAAGAACGTCGTGATCGCGACGGGCTCGGACGTCGCCAACCTGCCGGGCGTCACCATCGACGAGGAGGTGGTGGTCTCCTCCACCGGCGCCCTCGACCTGACCAAGGTCCCGGGCAAGCTCGTGGTCATCGGCGCCGGCGTCATCGGCCTCGAGCTCGGGTCGGTCTGGCGGCGGCTGGGCGCCGAGGTGATTGTGGTCGAGTATCTCGACCGGATCCTGCCTGGCATGGACGGCGAGGTCGGCAAGCAGTTCCAGCGCATCCTCTCGAAGCAGGGCATCCAGTTCCGCCTGTCGCAGAAGGTCACGGGCGTCGAGCGCACCGGCAGCGGCGCCAAGGTCACGGTCGAGCCGGCCGCCGGCGGCGCGGCGGAGGTGCTGGAGGCCGACGTGGTGCTCGTGGCGATCGGCCGCGTGCCCTACACCGCGGGCCTCGGCCTGGAGACGGTCGGCATCCAGCTCGACAACAAGGGCCGGATCCTCACCGACGACCGCTACGCCACCAACGTCACCGGCATCTACGCCATCGGCGACGTGATCGCCGGCCCGATGCTCGCCCACAAGGCCGAGGACGAGGGCGTCGCGGTGGCGGAGATCCTGGCCGGCAAGGCCGGTCACGTGAATTACGGCGTGATCCCGAACGTGGTCTACACCACGCCGGAGGTCGCCTCGGTCGGCAAGTCCGAGGAGGAGCTGAAGAAGGACGGGATCGCCTACAACACCGGCAAGTTCCCCTTCACCGCGAACGGACGCGCCAAGGTGAACCACACCACCGACGGCTTCGTGAAGGTGCTGGCCGATGCCGCCACCGACCGGGTGCTCGGCGTCCACATCGTCGGGCCCGATGCCGGCAACCTCATCATGGAGGTCGCGGTGGCGATGGAGTTCGGCGCCTCCTCCGAGGACATCGCCCGCACCTGCCACGCCCACCCGACCCTGACCGAGGCGGTGAAGGAAGCCGCGCTCGCGGTGGAGAAGCGCGCGCTGCATATGTGAGAACGACGCCCGAACCCTCCCCCCACGGAACTCGGGCTTGCCCGAGTTCCGCATCCCTGTGCCCAGGTCGGGCAGGCCCGACTTGGGACGGGGGGAGGGTGCCCCATGGAGCGGGGCGGGAGAGGGGACCACGGTTCCGGAGAGGTCGCGCGCTCGATGAGGGGCGTTACCTGGATCGGCGTCGCGCTGCCCCTCTTGCGGGACTTCGTCCCGGCCCGACCCCTGCTGATGCAGGGACCCCCTCCCCGCAGAGGGGGGGAGGGTTGCGCGCTCGGCGCAGTATGCTCTGATCTGAAATGTACGAGGACGGCAGTCCGCCCGAGACAGGAAAAGCCTGCGCGCGATCGGAGCGGGTCAGTCGAAACGCGGGAGGAATCACGGCGATGGACGGTGCGTCAGCGAACGGCAACCCGACTCCCCCCGCGGTCGTCGTGGTGATGGGCGTCTCGGGCTCCGGCAAGACCACGGTGGCGAGCCTGCTCGCCGGCCGGCTCGGCTGGGAGTTCGAGGACGGCGACGATTTTCACCCCGCCGCCAATGTCGAGAAGATGCAGGCCGGCACGCCGCTGACCGACGAGGACCGCTGGCCCTGGCTCGCCGCCATCGCCGCCTGGATCGACACGGTCCGCGCCGAGGGGCGCCACGGGGTCGTGACCTGCTCGGGCCTCAAGCGCGCCTATCGCGACGTGCTGGTCGGGGACCGGCCCGACGTGCGCCTCGTCTACCTGAAGGGCGACCGCGAGCTGATCGGCCGGCGCATGGCCGCCCGCCACGGCCACTTCATGCCGACGAGCCTGCTCGACAGCCAGTTCCGCACCTTGCAGGAGCCCTCGCCCGAGGAGAATCCGCTCGTGGTCTCGGTCGGCGCCACGCCGCAGCAGATCGTCGCCGAGATCGGCGAGGCCCTGACCGGGCGGCCCGCGCAAGGCGCCTGAACCGCGTCGGCGGCCCGCACGGATTTCACATTTCTTAAGCCTGGTTTTTGACAGTCCACGGCGCCCGTGCCATCGCCGGGGCATGCTGGACAATACTCATGGCCGGTAATCTGCCCACCCCGCACGAGGCCCTCTTCCCCGGAGGCGGCGAGATGGGCGTGCGCCTGCGCGCCCATGACTGGGCGGCCACGACCCTCGGGCCGGTCGAGGTCTGGCCGCAATCGCTCACCACGGCGGTGCGGATCATGCTCGGCTCCCGCTTCGCCATGTGGATGGCATGGGGGCCCGAGCTCACCTTCTTCTGCAACGACGCCTACAAGCCGACGCTCGGCGTCAAGGAGGCCTGGGCCCTCGGCTCGCGCTCGGACCGGGTCTGGG
The DNA here is from genome assembly GCF_003058325.1 of Methylobacterium currus. NCBI lineage: Bacteria > Pseudomonadati > Pseudomonadota > Alphaproteobacteria > Hyphomicrobiales > Methylobacteriaceae > Methylobacterium > Methylobacterium currus. The sequence goes on along the minus strand of NZ_CP028843.1, from coordinate 2,528,610 downwards.
CCGAGATCTGGCCCGATATCGGCCCGCGCATCGCCCAGGTGCTGCGCACCGGCCAGGCGACCTGGGACGAGGCGCTGCTGCTGTTCCTGGAGCGGCGCGGCTTCACCGAGGAGAGCTATCACACCTTCTCGTACAGCCCGCTGGCGGATGATGCCGGCGCCGTCACCGGCATGCTCTGCGTGGTCTCGGAGGAGACCGAGCGGGTCATCGGCGAGCGGCGCCTGCGGTTCCTGCGCGACCTCGGCGCCGGGATGGCGGCGGCGCGCACGACGGCGGAGGTCGGCGTGGTCGTCGCCGGCTGCCTCGGGGCGGGCACCCACGACCTGCCGGTGGCGCTCGCCTACCTGACCGGCGACGGGCCGGCGCTGCTGGCCCGGGCCGGCCTCGGGCCGGAGCACCCGGCCGTGGCGCGGGCCGGGGAGGCGGCGTCCCGGGCGCTCGACCTCGTCGAGGCCGGCCAGCCGGTGCCGGTCGAGGCGCTCGGGCCGCTCTTCGACGGCCTGACCCCCGGCCCGTGGAACCGCGCCCCCACCCACGCCCTGGTGCTGCCGATCGCCCGGCAGGGCCAGGACCGTCCGGCCGGGGTGTTCGTCGCCGGGCTCAACCCCTACCGGCCCCTCGACGAGGCGTATCGCGGCTTCGTCGACCTGTTCGTCGGCCAGATCGCCACGGGTCTCGCCACCGCCGGCGCCTACGAGGCCGAGCGGCGCCGGGCCGAGGCCCTGGCGGAGATCGACCGGCAGAAGACCGTGTTCTTCTCCAATGTCAGCCACGAGTTCCGCACGCCGCTGACCCTGATGCTCGGGCCGCTGACCGAGGTGCTGGAATCCGCGCCGGCGACGCTCGATCCGGAGACCCGCCGCCTGGTGGAGCTCGCCCATCGCAACGGCTTGCGGCTGCTCAAGCTCGTCAACGCCCTGCTCGACTTCTCGCGCATCGAGGCCGGCCGGGCCCAGGCCGCCTTCGAGCCCCTGGACCTCGCCTGCTTCACCGCGGAGCTCGCCTCGAGCTTCCGATCGGCCACCGACAAGGCCGGCCTCGTCCTCACCGTCGATTGCCCGCCCCTGCCGGGGCCGCCCGCGGCCGAGCCGGCCCTCGTCGACCCGGAGATGTGGGAGAAGATCGTCCTCAACCTCGTCTCCAACGCCTTCAAGTTCACGCTTCAAGGCGGGATCGCGGTGCGGCTGCGGGCGGAAGGGCCTCGCGCGGTGCTCACGGTCGCGGATACCGGCCTCGGCATTCCGGAGGCCGAGCTGCCGCGGCTGTTCGAGCGCTTCCACCGGGTCGAGGGCGCTCAGGGGCGCAGCTTCGAAGGCTCCGGCATCGGGCTCGCCCTGGTCCAGGAGCTGGTCCGGCTCCACGGCGGCACGGTCGCGGTCGCGAGCCGCCTCGGCGAGGGCAGCACCTTCACGGTGAGCCTGCCGCTCGGCCGGGCCCATCTGCCGCCGGAGCGCATCCGCGCCGCGCGGCCCGCCCACTCCACCGCCACCCGCTCGCACGTCTTCGTCGAGGAGGCGACGCGCTGGCTCGGCGACGAGGTCTCGGGCCCGCCCGACCTCGTCGAGGCGCCGGGCCCCGCCGGCCTCACCGGCCGGGTGCTGCTCGCCGACGACAACGCCGACATGCGCGCCTATGTGCGTCGCCTGCTCGGCGATGCCGGCCATGGCGTCGAGGCGGTCGGCGATGGCGACGCGGCCCTCGCAGCCGCCCGCCGCCGCGCCCCCGACCTCGTCCTCTCCGACGTGATGATGCCGGGCCTCGACGGGTTCGGGCTGCTCGCCGCCCTGCGGGCCGATCCGGCGCTCCGGGGCATCCCGGTGATCCTGCTCTCGGCCCGGGCCGGCGAGGAGGCCCGCATCGAGGGTCTGGCGGCCGGCGCCGACGACTACCTCATCAAGCCGTTCTCGGCCCGCGAGCTGCTCGCCCGGGTCGAGACCAACCTGCGCCTCGCCCGGGTCCGGCGCGAGGCGGCCGATGCCCTGCGGCGGGTCAACGAGACCCTGGAGGCCCAGGTCGCCGAGCGCACCCGCGAGCGCGACCGGATGTGGCGCCTGTCGCGGGACGTGATGCTCGTCGCGCGCTTCGACGGCACGATCGCCGCCCTGAACCCGGCCTGGCGCGCGGTGCTGGGCTGGGAGGCCGAGGACCTGATCGGCCGTCCATTCCTCGACCTCGTCCATCCGGACGACCAGGCGCGCACGCGCACGGAGACGCAGCGCCTCGCCGACGGCCATGCGACGCTGCTGTTCGAGAACCGCTACCGCCACGCCGACGGTTCCTACCGCACCCTGTCCTGGACCGCGGTGCCGGGGGAGGGCCATCTGCACGCGGTCGGGCGCGACGTCACCGAGCAGCGCGATCTGGAGGAAGCCTTCCGCCAGTCGCAGAAGATGGAGGCGGTGGGCCAGCTCACCGGCGGCATCGCCCACGATTTCAACAACCTGCTCACCGGCATCGTCGGCTCCCTCGACCTGCTCTCGACCCGGCTCACGCAAGGGCGCCTCGACGTCGCCCCGCGCTACATCGATGCGGCGCTCACCTCGGCCCACCGGGCCGCGGCGCTCACCCATCGCCTGCTGGCCTTCGCCCGGCGCCAGCCCCTCGACCCGCGGCCCGTCGACGCCAACGCGCTGGTGGCCTCCCTTGAGGATCTGGTGCGCCGGACGCTCGGCGAGACCGTCACCCTGGAGACGCGCTTCGCCGACGGCCTGTGGCCGACGCTCTGCGACGCCAACCAGCTCGAGAGCGCGATCCTCAACCTCGCGATCAACGCCCGCGATGCGATGCCGGACGGCGGGCACCTCGTCATCGAAACCCGCAACGTCGAGCTCGACGCGGTCTTCGCCGCCGCCCACGGCGACGTGGCGCCGGGCGCCTATCTCCGCCTCGCCGTGACCGATACCGGCACCGGCATGGCGCCGGAGGTGGTGCGCCGCGCCTTCGACCCGTTCTTCACCACGAAGCCGCTCGGCCAGGGCACGGGCCTCGGCCTCTCGATGATCTACGGCTTCGCCCGCCAGTCCGAGGGCCACGCGGTCATCACCTCGGAGCTCGGCCGCGGCACCACCGTGGCGCTCTACCTGCCGCGCCATGACCTGTCCCACCATGACGGCCCGCCCGCCGAGGAGGCATCGGCTCCGGCGCCGGCCGCGACGCCGACCGCCGGCAGCGGCGAGACGGTGCTGGTGGTCGAGGACGAGCCGGCGGTGCGCAGCCTCATCGTCGACATCCTGCGCGACCTCGGCTACCGGGCGCTGGAGGCCGAGGACGGCCCCTCCGGCCTCGCCGCCCTGCGCGTGCCCGGCCGCATCGACCTCCTCGTCACCGATGTCGGCCTGCCGGGCCTCAACGGCCGCCAGCTCGCCGACGCCGCCCGCGAGCACCGCCCCGACCTCAAGGTCTTGTTCATCACCGGCTATGCCGAGAACGCCGCCATGGCGGGATTTCTGGCGCCCGGCATGCAGATGATCACCAAGCCGTTCCCGGTGGAGCTGCTGGCGCGGCGTATCCGGGCGATGATCGAGGGGTGAGGCCTCAGGATACGACACTCCCCGTTCCCGGATCTCCTTCCGCTGACGCTGCTGTCGTCCGGGAAAGGCGGGAGATTGCAAGAGGGTTGTTCGACCGCTCAGCATCGGCTCGGGACTATCGGCATGCGCCGTGCCCGGCATGTCCTCCTGCCCATGCACCGGACGCCTCCTCAGCCATGCGCCCGCCCGCGGAACCCGGCCCCGGGGTGGACCTCCGGCGCGAACCCCTGTAACAGCACCCTCCTCCACGAAAAGACCGTAGGGATTCCCCGCGCGCCGCGAGCGCCCGCCGCCGATGCGGCCGGCCCTCTGACGAGGCCCATCGCCTCCGGAGCCGTTTCGATCCCCGCGCGTCGCCTCACCCCGGGATCGAATCCACGTGCCTTTTCCTGCTCTGCCCGCCCCGCTCGCCCAGGCCCTCGCCGGCCGCGGCTACGAAGACCCGACGCCGGTCCAGGCCGCCGTCCTCGAACCCGAGACCGAGGGACGCGACCTCGTCGTGTCGGCCCAGACCGGCTCCGGCAAGACCGTCGCCTACGGCCTCGCGCTCGCCCGCACGCTCCTCGGCGACGCCGAGACGCTCGCAGCCCCCGGCGCCCCGCTGGCGCTGGTGATCGCGCCGACCCGTGAGCTGGCGCTCCAGGTCCACCGCGAGCTGTCCTGGCTCTACGGCCCGGCCGGCGCCCGCGTCGTGTCCTGCGTCGGCGGCATGGACCCGCGGCGCGAGAGCCGCTGGCTCGCCGACGGCGCCCACATCGTGGTCGGCACGCCGGGCCGCCTGCGCGACCACCTCGAGCGGCGCAACCTCGACCCGACGGCCTTGCGCGCCGCGGTGCTCGACGAGGCCGACGAGATGCTCGATCTCGGCTTCCGCGAGGACCTCGAATTCATCCTCGGCACCACCCCGGCCGAGCGGCGCACGCTGCTGTTCTCCGCCACCCTGCCGAAGGGCATCGTGGCGCTGGCGGAAGCCTATCAGCGCGACGCCCTGCGCATCGCGGTCGCCGGCGAGACCAAGGGCCACGCCGACATCGAGTACCGCGCCTTCCGCATCCTGCCGCGGGAGACCGAGCTCGTGGTGGTCAACACCCTGCGCCAGGTCGAGGCCCGCACCTCGATCGTGTTCTGCAACACCCGCAACTCCGTCCGCCACCTCCAGGCGGTGCTGATGGAGCGTGGATTCCAGGCGGTGGCCCTGTCGGGCGAGCTCGGCCAGGGCGAGCGCAACGCGGCCCTCCAGGCCCTGCGCGACGGCCGCGCGCGGGTCTGCGTGGCCACCGACGTCGCCGCCCGCGGTATCGACCTGCCGGGCTTGGGCCTCGTCATCCACGCCGAGCTGCCCCACGATTCCGAGGTGATGCAGCACCGCTCCGGCCGCACCGGCCGGGCCGGGCGCAAGGGCATCAGCGTGCTGCTGGTGCCGCCGTCCCGCCGCCGCCGGGCCGAGGAGCTGATGGTGCGGGCGAACGTGGTGCCGGTCTGGTCCGGCCCGCCGCCGGCCGACGAGATCCGCGCCCTCGACCAGGAGCGCCTGCTCCAGGATCCCCTGGTGACCGACGAGGTGAGCGAGGAGGACCGGGCGATGGCCCAGTCCCTGCTCGCCCAGCGCTCGGCCGAGGACCTCGCGGCTGCCCTGGTGCGGGCCTACCGCTCGCGCCTGCCCTCGCCCGAGGAGGTCACCGATCCGGGCTTCGCCACCGGCCGTGGCGTGACGCCCCGGCGCGAGACCACGGCGCGGGACACCCCGCGCGCCCCGTTCGGGTCGAGCGTGTGGTTCCGCCTCAATGTCGGCCGGCGCGACAACGCTGACCCGCGCCGGCTGCTGCCGATGCTGTGCCGCCGCGGCGACGTGACCCGCGAGGAGATCGGCGCGATCCGCATCTTCGACCGCGAGACCAAGTTCGAGGTCCGCGGCGGCGCCGCCGAGCGCTTCGCCCACACCTTCCCGCGCACCGGCCCGGCCGACCTCCAGGTCGAGGCCCTGGCCGGAGGGGAGAGCGAGGTGCCGCCGCGTCCGCGCCAGCCCCGGCGCAACAACGCCCGGCGGGGATGAGGACCATTCCCGGATCGGCCTTCAGCCGGTAACAGGGGCCTCGTACCAGACGAGGCCCCGATGAGCGACACCGTCGAGATCCGCCACCGCGACACCAAAGCCCGCCTCGCCCTCACCGGGGCCGAGCCGGTCTCCTGGCGCGTCGGCGGCACCGAGTACCTGTGGTCGGGCGATCCGGCGCATTGGAATCGGCACGCGCCCTGGCTGTTTCCGGTCGTCGGCGCCTCGGCGGGCGGCGCCGTCACGGTGGCGGGCCGCGCCTACCCGATGGCGCAGCACGGCTTTGCCCGCGACAGCCGCTTCACGGTGGTGGCGCAGGCCGAGGACAGCGTCACGCTGCGCCTCACCGACACCGCTGACACCCGGACGCATTATCCCTTCGCCTTCCGCCTCGACATCACCGCGACGGTGCGAGACGGGGTGCTGGCCTTCGCCTGCGAGGTCCACAACCCGGGGCCAGAGCCGCTGCCCTACGGCCTCGGCTTCCACCCGGCCTTCCCCTGGCCCTTCGCCGGGGGCGAGCGGGCGGCCGGGGGCGGCTACGCGGTGCGCTTCGAACACCCTGAGCGGCCGGCGGTGCCGGAGGTCGGGCCCGGCGGCCTCCTGGTGCGCAGCGAGCGGCCGCTGCCCTTCGACGGCGATACCCTGCCCCTCGATCCGGAGATGTTCACCGAGGCGCTGGTGTTCCTCGACGCCCGCAGCCGGGCGATGCGCTTCACCGCCCCCTCCGGCGCCGCCATCGCCCTCGAGGCGGAGGATTTTCCCCACCTCGCGGTCTGGACCCGGCCGACGGCGCCGTTCCTGTCGCTCGAATGCTGGACCGGCCACGCCGACTGGGCAGGCTTCATGGGCGAACTGGCCGAGCGCGATTCGCAGCGCCTGCTCGCCCCCGGCGCGAGGGCCCGCCACGGCGTGACCCTACGCTTCACCCCGGCCTGACCGGGGCGCGTCAACCCGCCGTCAACCGGGTCCGGGGCCTACTCGTCTCCCCCCGACCGGAGCCCGGCCCCCCATGCGCGATTCGACCTCGGACGCCGAACCTGCCGACCTGCTGCTGCCCGGCGCGCCCGACGTGCGGGCGGCGGCGATGACCTGGCTCGCGGGGCTGGCCTCGGAGCGGCGGCTGTCGCCCAACACCGTCGAGGCCTACCAGCGCGACCTGCGCCAGTTCCTCGCCCACCTGGCCCGGCAGGGGACGAATCCCGACATTCCGGCCCTGATCCGGCTCAAGCCCCGCGACCTGCGCGGCTTCATGGCGGCGCGGCGCCAGGAGGGCGTCGGCGGGCGCAGCCTGATGCGGGGGCTGGCGGGCCTGCGCTCCTTCGCCCGCCATCTCGACCGGGAGGGGCATGGCAGCGTCGCGGCCCTCGCCGCCGTGCGCTCGCCCAAGGTCGAGCGGCGCCTGCCCCGCCCGCTCCCCGTCGCCGCCGCGATCGCGATGGCGAGCCCCGACATCCGGGCCGGCGAGGAGCGCCCGCCATGGGTGCTGGCCCGGGACGCCGCCGTGCTGGCGCTGCTCTACGGCTCGGGCCTGCGCATCTCGGAGGCGCTCGGCCTCAAGCGGCGCGACGCGCCCGTCGACGGGGTCGATGCCGTGACGGTGGTCGGCAAGGGCCAGAAGACCCGCAGCGTGCCGGTGATCGGCCCGGTCCAGGCCGCAGTGGCCGAGTATCTGAAGCTCTGCCCGTATGGGCTGCCGGCGGACGGTCCGCTCTTCGTCGGCGCCAAGGGCGGGCCGCTCTCGCCGCGCATCGTGCAGCTCGCCGTCGCCTCGATGCGGGGGGCGCTGGGCCTGCCCGACACCGCGACGCCGCACGCCCTGCGCCACTCCTTCGCCAGCCATCTCCTCGGCCGCCAGGGCGACCTGCGGGCGATCCAGGAACTCCTGGGCCACGCCTCCCTGGCGACGACGCAGGTCTACACCAAGGTCGATGCCGCCCGCCTGCTCGACGCGTTCGATTCCGCGCATCCGCGGGCCCGCGCCTCCTGACGTGGTCTTATGCCAGTGCGCTGATGCATCCCCATGTCGATGCATCAGCGTTCGGCGCATCGGCGCCCGCGCCCATTCGGGCTTGCCAGCGCCTTCGGACGCGGACGTCCGAAGGCGCTGGGATTTTATTCTGCCGGCACCTCGCGGGCGCGCCCGAGGGGGATGTGCGGCACCAGGAGCGCGGTGGCGAAGGCCGCCGCGGAGAACAGCAGCACCGCCCAGAAGGTCTGGTGCAGGGCATGCTGCAAGACCTGGCGCACGGTCTCGGCCTCGCCCGGCAGGCCGCCCGCCGCCAGCGCCTGCTGCAGGCTGTCCGCCGTGACGGTGCTGCCCGCCGCCGCGAGCCCGTGATTGAGCACCGCGCCGAACACCGTGGCGCCGAGCGTGCTGCCGAGGTTGCGCGAGAAGATGTTCGAGGCGGTGGCGCTGCCGCGCTGGGTCCAGGGCACGATCTCCTGGATCAGCATCAGGGCGGCGTTGCTGAGGAGCCCCATGCCGAAGCCCATGATCAGCGAGCCGGCCCCGGCCTGGGCCGGCGGGCTGCCGGGCTGGAGCGTCACGAAGGCCAGCGCCCCGAGCGGCAGCAGCAGGCCGCCGGTGACCAGGATGCGGCGCAGGCCGAAGCGGTGCAGGTTGCGCGCCGCCAGCGTCGCGCCCATCGGCCAGCCGAGCACCATGACGGTGAGCGCCATGCCGGCGACGATCGGCGTCTGCCCGAGCACGCCCTGCACGTACATCGGCAGGAAGGTGGTGAGCCCGATGAGCGCCATGCCGGCGAGGAGCGAGGTGGCGTTGGCGGCGGCGATTGGCCGGCGGCGCCACAGCGAGGCGTCGATCACCGGCTCCCGCGCCCGGCGCTCCTGGACGGCGAGCAGCACGGCCGCGACGAGGCCGAGCCCGGCGGCGATGCCGACGACCGACCAGCGCCCCTCGCCGGCCTCGGTCAGCGCCACCATCAGGGAAGCGACCGTGAGGGTGAACAGGGCGGCGCCGGCCGCGTCGACCGGCCGGCGCTCGCGCCGCTCGCCCTCGTGCAGGAAGGCGATGAACAGCGCGCTCGCGACGACGCCGACCGGCAGGTTGATCCAGAAGATCCACGACCACGAGGCATGCGCGATGATGAAACCGCCCGCCACCGGCCCGACCACTGCCGAGACCGCCCAGACGCTGGCAAGGAAGCCCTGGATCCGCCCGCGCTCCTGCGCCGTATAGAGGTCGCCCACGATGGTGAGCGCGACGGGCTGGATGGCGCCCGCGCCGATCCCCTGGATCAGCCGGAAGGCGATCATCACCGGCATCGACCAGGCGAAGCCGCAGAGCACCGAGGCGGTCAGGAACACCGCGATGCCGGTGAGCAGCACGGGCTTGCGCCCATGGATGTCGGCCAGCTTGCCGAACACGATCGTGGCGGCGGTCTGGGTGAGGAGGAAGCCGGAGAAGACCCAGGCGTAGAGCGACAGCCCGCCGAGCTCGCCGACGATGCCCGGCATCGCCGTGGAGATGATCGTCGCCTCGATCGCCACCATCGCCATGGCGGCCATGACGGCGGCGATCACGAGGGGACGGCGCGTCGTCCGGGAGGTCGTCATGGTGGCTCTTCTCGGCGAGATGTCTTGGGGATGTCTTGGCGTGGCGAGGCCTTGCGGCGCAGCTAAACCCATCGGTCCGGAAAGCAACCGGCGCCCGGCGCAGATCAGACCCGCGCAATCGCGTCGAGCGTTTCTCTCGGATCTGCTCAGCCACGACAAGCATCTCTTCCCACCCACGACCTCATCCCGAGGTGTCAGTCGATCGGAGATCGACTGACCTCGAAGGAGGGCTCCAGAAATCTGTGCGACCACTGGAGCCCTCCTTTGAGGCCGCGGCAAGCGGCAGCCCCTCAGGATGAGGCCAGATCTGGATGGATGATGGAAACATCGAGAATTTAAAATGATTTCATCGTAATATTATTCGGCGTAAGTCACGGGCAGTGCCGTCGTGTACTTGATTCGCTCCATCGCGAAGGCGGAACTGACGTCGTAGAGGTCGACCGACTGGATCAGCCGCTTGTAGACCCGGTCGTAGGCGGCGATGTCGGGCACGACGATGCGCAGGAGGTAATCGGTCTCGCCGCTCATGCGGTAGAACTCGACCACTTCGGGGATCGTGACCACGGCGGCGCAGAAGCGCTCGGCCCAATCGGCGGTGTGGCGATTGGTGCGCACCGAGACGAACACCGTGACGCCGACCCGCATCCGGTCGGGATCGAGCAGCGCCACCCGGCGCTGGATCACGCCCTGCGCCTCCAGCTTCTGGATCCGCCGCCAGCACGGCGAGGCCGACAGGCCGACCTGGGCGGCGATCGCCTCGAGCGATTCGGCGGCATTCTCCTGGAGGCACAACAGGATCTTTCGATCGAACTCGTCCACGCGAAATTCTTCCAGTCTCTCGCGACATTGCGCAATGGGCTTGCGCGATCCTAGGAAGAGAGAAGAAAATTCGCAATCCGGCTTCGCGGGGGCCGTGCGATCCTCAGGGTGCCTTTCGAGACACCCCGACTTCCTTCGAGGATCCCATGTCGAAGCTCTCCTTCTCCGAGCACCCGGCCTCCGTCGGCGAGACCTATGTCGAGCATATGGGCGTCGCCACCGGCTTCGGCCTCAGCATGATCGCCGGCGGCCTCGCCTGCCTGGTGCACGGCATCCTGCCCTTCGCCTTCACCAGCACCGGCTCGCGCACGATTATTCGCCTGCACGACCGCATGGTGGCGAACCGCGCCCGGGCCGCCCGGCACCGGACCGAATCCAGCTCCGCCGTCTCGGCCTGAGCACCCCCCTTCCTTCGTCGCGGCTTGACGTTTCCGGGGCATTTCCGGACCCTGGCTCCTGACACGGTTCCGGCGGGCGCTCGACCTGAGCGTCCGGACAGGAGCTGAGAACCAGGGAGCATCCGCCCATGCCGTTCCTCAGGCGCGCCGTCGGCGCGCTGGCCGTCGTGCTCGGCCTCGCCGCCGCCCCCGCGCAAGCCGAGACCAGCGAAGTCCGCTTCACCCGCCAGCCCGGCCTGATCTACATGCCGATGGTGCTGGCCGAGCAGCAGCGCCTGGTCGAGAAGCACGTCGCGGCGGCCGGCCTCGGCGACGTGAAGGTGAGCTGGGTCACTCTGACCAGCGGCGGCGCCTCGGTCGATGCGCTGATCTCCGGCAACGTCGATTTCGTCACCAGCGGCGCCACCAACCTGCTGCTCGCCTGGGACCGCACCCGCGGCGAGGTGAAGGGGCTGGCGGCCTCGGCCGGCGCGCCGATGATGCTCGTCACCCGCAACCCGGCGGTGAAGACGCTCGCCGACTTCTCGGCCACGGACCGGATCGCGGTGCCGACCGTGAAGGTCTCGGCCCAGGCCGTGATGCTCCAGATCGCCGCCGAGCGCCAGTTCGGCGAGGCCGGCCGCAACAAGCTCGACGCGATCACCGTGCAGCTCGGCCATCCCGACGCGGTCGGCGCCCTCCTCGGCGGCACCAGCGAGGTCAACAGCCACTTCTCGCTGCCGCCCTACCAGCAGATCGAGCTGAAGGACCCCAAGATCCATGTCGTGGTCAATTCCTACGACGTGGTCGGGGGGCCGTTGAGCAACGCCATCGTGTTCGGCCGCGGCAAGTTCATGGAGCAGAACCCGAAGACCACCGCCGCGGTGCTCGCCGCCATCGACGAGGCCAACGCGCTGATCCGCGACGACCCGAAGCGGGCGGCCGAGCTTTACCTCGGTGCCACCAAGGAGAAGTTCGAGCCCGACGAACTCGTCGCGATGATGAAGCAGCCCGGCGTCGTGTTCTCAACCACGCCCTACGGCACGATGCTGCAGGCCGACCATCTGGCGAAGGCCGGCGTGCTGAAGACCCGGCCGAAGGAGTGGAAGGACTTCTTCTACAAGGCGGTGCACGGCCAGCCAGGCACCTGAGCCGGGTTTTCAGCCCGGCATCCGGGCCTTTTCGCGCGGCATCCGCGCTTCTAGCGCGGCAGGATGTCGAGCCCGGCGCGGCCGAGGGTCAGCTCGCCGATGTCGCACTCGGCCGCGCTATGGACTGGGAACGCAACGGCACCGGAGGCGGAGGCGCCGCCGGTGCCGTAGCCGTAGGCGGTGCGGCCCCAGCCGCTCGCCGCCCGCACCGGACGGGCTCCCGGGCGCGGGGCGGGACCGACGACGTCGTGATCGAACGGGGTCCACATTCGGCAATCGTAGCCGGGCAGGCCGGATACGACTGGACCGACGGGGGCGGGTTCGCGGATTCGCGGGGCGGCGAGCGCCAGCGTCGGCATCAGGGCCGCGGCGATGATGACGCTTCGGATCATCCTGCTGTCTCCCGCCTGCCCCGGCCGCCGGTCCGTACGATCCGACATAGCGGGATCCGCGCGGCGCGCCAGCGTGTGATGGCGCCTTCGGGTGAAGCGGATGTGTCGGGCAGTGCGGCCTGCGATGTCGTACAAGCCGAGTCCGACCGATCCTAGCGTCTGTCCCACCCACGGCCTCAGGATGAGGTCATGGGTGGGATGAGGCAGACATTGTTTCTGCGATGGTGGAGCTTCGAGCCCTTCCCATCAATCCCGGCAGGTGATCCGGATCGGGCGGTCGGAGGTCTTCACGGCCGGGGCCGCCTCGATCGCGCCGGTATACTCGTCCTGGGCGGCGATGCCGTAGGAGGCCGACTTGGCGTAGCCCTGCGACTCGCACCAGGCATCCGCCACCACCTGGCCGCACTCGCCGCCGGTGGCCAGGCACTCGGCGACGCCGTAGCCGTCGCTGGAGGGGATCAGGAAGGTCTTCTCCACGCCGGGCGTCTGCGATGCGGCCAGCGCCGGGACGGCCACGGAGACCAGGACACCGAGGGCGCTGAGGACGGCGAGGGTGCGACGCATGGGGCAAACCTTCTGATCGGAGCCGCCGGCATCCGGCTCCGGCCCGACACTGGGCGTGGGTGGTAAACAATCTCTCTACGCATCGTGCGAGCGCCCCGATTACGCAGGGTCCGGCCGGGGCTTGCACCCCACGGCCGCTGCCGTCTCGAATTGCTCGCGGAATTGGGCTAACCCGGATCGGCCCTCCGCGGCGTCTCACCCGTGCAACAGGCGGCCGCCCGGTCGCCCGCGCCGGCGGCGCCCGGGGACCGGCACGGCCGGGTCCGATCCTCGACCCGGCAACGACTTAGAACCTCGGCCGGAACGCCAGACGGCACCCCGGCCCGACCCCGTCCCGCAGGTGTTTCATGGCCTCGCTGTTGCGCCTCTACAACACGCTCTCCCGGGCCAAGGAGCCGCTCCGGCCGATCGATTCGGGCCGGGTGCGGATGTATGCCTGCGGCCCGACCGTCTACGACGCGGCCCATATCGGCAACGCCCGGCCGCTGATCGTCTTCGACCTGCTGTTTCGGCTGCTGCGCCACGTCTACGGCGCCGACGCGGTCACCTATGCCCGCAACGTCACGGACGTGGACGACAAGATCAACGCGCGGGCGGCCGAGCGCGGCATCACCATCCGCGAGCTCACCGACGGAACGCTGGCGCAGTTCCACGACGACATCCGCCGCCTCGGCATCCTGATGCCCGAGACCGTGAACGTGCCGGGCAAAGCCCCGGCGATGATCGAGCCGCGGGCGACCGACCACATCGTCGAGATGACGGCGCTGATCGACCGGCTGGTGACGGCCGGCCACGCCTATGTCGCCGAGGATCACGTGCTGTTCGACGTGCCCTCGATGCCCGATTACGGCGCGCTGTCGCGCCGCCCCCTCGACGAGATGGAAGCCGGCGCCCGGGTCGACGTGGCGCCCTACAAACGCTCGCCCCTCGATTTCGTGCTCTGGAAGCCCTCGAAGCTTGCTGAGCCGTCCTGGCCTTCGCCGGCCGGGATCGCGGTCCCGGGGCGGCCGGGCTGGCACATCGAGTGCTCGGCGATGGCCTGGAAGCATCTCGGCGAGACCTTCGACATCCATGCCGGCGGCATCGACCTGGTGTTTCCCCACCACGAGAACGAGGTGGCGCAGTCGCGCTGCTGCTTCGGCACGCCGGTGATGGCCAACATCTGGCTCCACAACGGCTTCCTGCAGGTCGAGGGGGAGAAGATGTCGAAGTCGCTCGGCAACTTCGTCACCTTACGCGAGGTGCTGGCGGACTGGCCCGGCGAGGTCGTGCGCCTCGCCATGCTGCGCACCCATTACCGCCAGCCGATCGACTGGACCCTGCGCGGCCTGGAGGAGGCGAGCCGCACCCTCGACCGCTGGTACGACGCCGCCGGCGATGCTGCGCCCGGCCCGGCGCCCGACAGCGTGCTCGAGCCGCTCCTCGACGACCTCAACACCCCGGCGGCCCTCGGCGAGGTGCACCGCCTCGACGACCCGGCGGCTCTCAAGGCCGGCGCCGGCCTGCTCGGCCTGCTGAGGCAAACCAAGACCGAGCGCGACCGGGCGGCCGTGGCAGCGTCCGGGGTCGACGCCGCGGCGGTGGAACGGCTCATCGCCGAGCGCAAGGAGGCCCGGGCCCGCAAAGACTGGGCCGAGTCCGACCGGATCCGCGGCGCGCTCACGGCGCTCGGGGTGACGGTGAAGGACAACAAGGACGGGACGACGACCTGGACGGTGGGCCAGTAGGCCAGGGCAGCATGAGGAATGCGGCATGAGGACGATCGAGGAGGTGCTGCGGCCGCCGACGAGGCGGAGACCGCCGCCGCCCTGGCGCAGTTTACCTCGGATGCGCGCCGGCATTACGGCGCGCGCCTCCTCGATCTCTATCTGTTCGGCAGCCGCGCGCGGGGCGATGCCCGGCCTGACAGCGATGCCGACGTGGCGGTGATCCTGGCCGATGGCGCGTGGCGGATCATCGACGAGGCGCGCGTCCTCGCCGACCTCTCCTACGACCGGCTGATCGAGGACGGACTCGACATCCAGGCCCACCCCGTCTCGCAGAGCGCCTGGAACGATCCGGCGCTCCACCCCAACCCCGCCCTCGTCCGGGCGATGCGGCGCGATGCCCGGCTGATCGAGGGCGCCCGACGACGGAACTTTGGCTCAGGGCCGAGGAGGCCCTGGCCGAGGCCAGGATCCTGCTCGCGGCAGGCCGCCCGAACGGCGCGATCAGCCGCGCCTACTCCGCCGCCTTCACGGCCGTGCGGGTGATCGTGACGCAACGGACGGGTGCCCGGTCGGAGGAACTGCGCCGGCAGGCCGCGGTCCTCAAGATGTTCTCGGAGCACTTCATCACCCCGGGCCTGATCGATCGGGAATTCGGCCGCGGGTTGCGTCATCTCTTCAGCGATCGGGCGAGCGTGGACTATGATGGGCCTCGCTTGACCGCTGAGGACGCCGGCAAAGCCGTCGACTTTGCCGAGCGCCTTCTCCAGGCGACAAAACCCTTCGTTGCGGGACCGTCAGGTACGACGCAATCGGCCGACGACCCGCCAAGCTGACGGCGTGCCCTGGGCCGCCCTCACTCCTTGACGACGGACGGCCAGACGATCGCCTGCGCCACGATCACGTCCGTGCCGTTGAAGGTGCAGGAGGGCGAGCCGTAGAGCTTGTAGCCCAGCGCCAGCGCTTCCGAGATCCGGCGGCAGAAATGGGCGTCGTCCTTCCCGGTGATCAGGCGGTAGGGCAGCCCGTCGTTCGGGGGCTTCGGGTCCGTCGTCGTGGTCACTATCGGCTCCTCGTGGAGTTGCATGTTCGATCCCACGCGCGACCGCAGGGCCTGATTGATCGGTTGCATCGATCGATCTGTCATACAGGTCGACATCTCCCGACGTCATCCCGGGGCTCGCCGAAAGGCGAGAACCCGGGATCCATAAACGCCGGTCGGAGAACGAGACGAATTGCGTTCCGCCCTGTCCTGAGCCGTTGGCGTTTATGGATCCCCGGTTCCGCTGCGCGGCCCCGGGATGACGGGGAGGGCCGCACTTCAATCCGCCCACTCGGTCGGGCGCGGGACGAGGGCGCGGGGAGGAGCGGTTCGCGAGCTTGCCGCCGCCGCAGGCTCAGAACTTCTCGTCGATCAGCGCCTCGGCCTCCGGCCGCCGGGCCGTCCTGCGGATTGCCTCGCGCAGCATCGGCACCACCTGGTCCGGTTCCTCGGCCACGAGGTAGCTGAGGTCCAGGCCCTCGCGGATGAAGCCGGTGCGGCGCATGTGGTCGAGGAGGGCGAGGAACGGTGCCCAGAAATCGGCCACCGAGAGCAGCAGGATCGGCTTGGCGTGCTGGCCGAGCTGCGACCAGGTCATCTGCTCGACCAGCTCCTCCAGGGTGCCGATGCCGCCCGGCAGGGCCACGAAGGCGTCGGAGCGGTCGAACATCAGCTTCTTGCGGGTGTGCATGTCGGAGACCACGATGGTCTCCTGCACGTCGTCGAGCATGCGCTCGCGCGACTTCAGGAAGTCCGGGATGATGCCTGTGACGTGGCCGCCATGGTCGAGCACCGCCCTCGCCACCGTGCCCATCAGCCCGACATTGCCGCCGCCATAGACCAGGGCGATGCCGGCTTCCGCCAGGTGGCGCCCCAGCGCCCGCGCCGTCGCCTCGAAGATCGGATCGGTGCCGAATCCCGAGCCGCAATACACGCAAACCGTCCGCATCGAGTCTCCGCACCGTTCGCAGCCGAAATCGGCTGTTCCCACGCAAGTTTCCGGCCGAGCCGCGCGATTCGCGCCGCGTGGTCTCGCCCCGCCACTCCTGTTAATATGACGGCGATGGCGTGGGCGTGTCGACCGGAGGCGAAAGGTCGCGCGGTAACCCTTGAGACCATCGGCCGGGAGGACCCGTGAGCGGGAGTGTTGCGCCATGACGACCGTGTTGCGGACGACCGAGTTGCGGAGGGGCATCGGCCTCGCGGCCGTCGGCCTCGTCGCCGGCTTCGTGCTCATCGGCGTCGCGGCGAGCGGCACGCGGCTGTTCTCGCTCGTCTCGCCGGAGACGGAGCCAGGCCCGACGACCTCGCCGCAGGCAGCGCTCTCGCCGCCGGCGCCCACCGCCCCGATGCCGCCTGCCGCCCTGCCGGCCAAGTCCGGGGCGATGGTCCCCGAGGCGATGGCCGCCGCGAAGGACGTGCCGTCCTTCGACATCATCCGGGTCGAGCCCGACGGGGCGAGCGTTCTCGCCGGGCGCAGCCGGCCCGGCGCCGAGGTCGAGGTGCTGCGCGACGGCCAGCCCTTCGCCCGTACCAAGGCCGACGAGGCCGGCAACTTCGCCCTGGTGCCGCCGGTCCTGCCGCCGGGCAGCCACGAGATCACCCTGCGCAGCACCGCGCCGGACGGCGCCACGGCCTCCGGCCGGTCCAGCGCCGTGGTGGTGGTGGCCCAGGACCGCCGCACCAAGCCCCTCGTCGCCGTGACGGCCCCCGGCCAGCCGACCGCGGTGCTGTCGCTGCCGGAACAGGTGGCCAAAGCCGAGGCCAAGGCGGAGACGAAGACCGAGACCAGATCCCCGGCCGGCTCCCAGCCGGTCAAGGTCGTCGGCGTCGATGCCGAGCCGGGCGGACGGCTCTACGTCACGGCGCAAGGAGCGCCCAAGGCGGATCTGCGCCTCTACCTCAACGACACGCTGGTGGCGCCCGGCCAGGCCGGGCCGGATGGCCGCGTCGCCTTCACGATCGGGCGCGGGGTCAGGCCCGGCGACTACCGGGTGCGGGTCGATCAGGTCGATCCCGCCACCGGGGCGGTCAAGACCCGCGCCGAGACCGCCTTCGCGGTGCCGCCGAATCTCGGGACGGCCGTCGCCGGTGCAGCCGAGACCCCGGCGCGTCAGTCCCTGCGGCGCGGCGCTCCGGCGGGTGGCGCCGTGGTTGCGGCGGCTCCCTCCGCGACGGTTCCGCCCGCGGGTGCGACGGCCACGGCCCTTGCCCCCGCCTTGGCCCCCACCTTGGCCCCCTCGCAGGCGCCGCGGGCAGAGATGGCGTCCGGGTTCGCCGATCCCGGCGCGGTGTTCGTGCCCGGCATCAGCACCGCGAAGGTCATCCGCGGCGACAACCTGTGGAGCATCAGCCGCCGGGCCTACGGCAAGGGTCTGCGCTACACCGTGATCTTCGACGCCAACCAGGGCCAGATCCGCGACCCGAACCGGATCTATCCCGGACAGGTCTTCGTGCTGCCGGGCGAGGCGCCGCAGGCGCGGGAGCCGGAGAGCCGCGGCTGACGGCCCCAGGCGGCTGAGGGGTGTCAGGCGGCGCGCCCGGCAGGTCTCGCCCGATTGCCGCCCGGTCCTCCCGGGCCTTGCCGCCGCGGGGACGGGCCCACCGCAGGTCCGGGCCGCGTCGGACGCGCTGTCCCCCTGTTCGGTCCTGGCCTATATGCGGCGCCAATCCCGTCCGGAACCGGCCCCTTGTCAACCGACTCGAATCCTCCGGCCGAGCCCGAGCGGCCCGGCCTCGTCGCCACCTACCGCCGCCTGTGGCCGTATCTCTGGCCCCACGGCCGGCCCGACCTGCAGCGCCGCGTCT
The DNA here is from genome assembly GCF_003058325.1 of Methylobacterium currus. NCBI lineage: Bacteria > Pseudomonadati > Pseudomonadota > Alphaproteobacteria > Hyphomicrobiales > Methylobacteriaceae > Methylobacterium > Methylobacterium currus. Next base: position 2,510,589 of record NZ_CP028843.1, on the reverse strand, counting down.
TCATCGCCTTCGGCCTGCTGCTCGTCGCCAAGGTGGTCACCCTGGCGATGCCGTTCACCTTCAAATGGGCGACCGACGCCCTGGTGGCGGTGGTGGGCGGCCAGGGCGGCGCAGGCAAGGACGGCGCCGTCCCGACCGGGATCTGGGCCGCGCCGGCCCTGATGATCCTGCTCTACGGCGCCGCCCGGATCACCATGGCGCTCCTGACTCAGGTCCGCGACGGGCTGTTCGCCAAGGTGGCGATGCACGCGGTGCGGCGCCTGGCGCTCCAGACCTTCCGGCACATGCACCAATTGTCCTTGCGCTTCCACCTCGAGCGCAAGACCGGCGGCCTGACCCGGGTGCTGGAGCGCGGCCGCAACGGCATCGAGGAATTGTCGCGCCTGATGGTGCTCACGCTGGTGCCGACCATCGTCGAATTCCTGCTGGTGCTCGGCACGCTCGCCTACGAGTTCAGCCTCTCCTACTCGGCGGTCGTGCTGGTGATGGTGGCGGCCTATCTCGGCTACACCTACAAGGCCACGGAGTGGCGCATCGCCATCCGCCGGCGGATGAACGATTCCGACACCGACGCCAACACCAAAGCGGTCGATTCGCTGCTCAACTACGAGACCGTGAAGTATTTCGGCGCGGAGACGCGCGAGACGGCCCGCTACGATCAGTCGATGGCCCGCTACGAGAAGGCCTCGACGCAGACCTACGTCTCGCTCGCGGTGCTCAACGCCGGCCAGGCGGTGATCTTCACGATCGGCATGAGCGTGGTGATGTGGCTCGCCGCCCGCGACATCATGGCCGGGCGGGCGACGATCGGCGGCTTCGTGCTGGTCAACACCATGCTGGTGCAGCTCTCGATGCCGCTCAACTTCATGGGCATGATCTACCGCGAGATCAAGCAGGCCCTGATCGACATCGACGACATGTTCAAGATCCTGCACCGCAACCCGGAGATCGCCGACCGGCCGGGCGCAGCCCCGCTGGCGATCGGCGAGGCGGTGGTGCGGTTCGAGGACGTGCACTTCGCCTACGTGCCGGAGCGGCCGATCCTGCGCGGCATCAGCTTCACGGTGCCGGCGGGCCGCACGGTGGCGATCGTCGGACCGTCGGGCGCGGGCAAGTCCACCCTGTCGCGCCTGCTGTTCCGGTTCTACGAGCTGCAGGCGGGCCGCATCACCATCGACGGGCAGGACATCGCGGCGGTGCAGCAGGATTCCCTGCGCGCCGCCATCGGCATGGTGCCGCAGGACACGGTGCTGTTCAACGACACGATCGGCTACAACGTCCGCTACGGCCGCTGGGAGGCCTCCGAGGAGGAGGTGCGCGAGGCCGCAACCCTCGCCCAGATCGACCGCTTCATCGCCGCCCTGCCGGAGGGCTACGACACGCCGGTCGGCGAGCGCGGCCTGAAGCTCTCGGGCGGCGAGAAGCAGCGCGTCGCCATCGCCCGCACCATCCTGAAGGGGCCGCCGATCCTCGTCCTCGACGAGGCGACCTCGGCGCTCGATTCCTTCACCGAGCGCGAGATCCAGGACGCCCTCGACCGGGTCAGCCGCGGCCGCACCACCCTCGTCATCGCCCACCGCCTCTCGACGGTGGTCGGCGCCGACGAGATCATCGTCCTCGACCAGGGCCGCATCGCCGAGCGCGGCACCCACCTGGCGCTGTTGGGCCAGGGCGGCGTCTATGCGGCGATGTGGAACCGCCAGCGCGAGGCGGACGCGGCCCGCGAGGCGCTCAAGCGTGCCGAGGCCGAGGAAGGCGTGAGCCTGCGCACGCATCTGGAGCCGGGCGAGATCCCGGCCGCGGTCGCCAAGGCGCCGGAGCCCGCCTCGGTCTCGTGAGGTCCCTCGCGGCCGTCGCATGCGACGGAGACAAAGCGAGCCCGCGCCCTTCTGACGATTGACGCGGGGCCACGCGCCTGCCATCCGCGGGCGCTGGACCGGGCGCGTTCGCGACCGGCGAGACGGCCCGAGGACGCATCCGAGGACTTATGACCGACCTGTTCGAGACGATCCGCCGCGTGCTGGTGCCGATCCACAAGGAGGGTTACCCCTTCATCGCGATCGGCATCGTGCTGACGGTGCTCGCCGGCACCTTCGTGCAGTTCCTCGGCTGGATCTTCCTGCTCCTCACGCTGTGGGTCTGCTACTTCTTCCGCGACCCCGAGCGGATCGTGCCGGTCGGCGACGGCCTGGTGATCTCGCCGGCGGACGGGCGGGTGAACCTGATCAGCACCGTGCTGCCCCCTGCCGAGCTCGACCTGCCCTCCGTGCCGATGCTGCGGATCTCGGTGTTCATGAACGTGTTCGATTGCCACGTGAACCGGGTCCCGGTCACCGGCCGCATCGACCAGATCCACTACACCCCGGGCCTCTTCCTCAATGCCGAGCTCGACAAGGCGAGCGAGGACAACGAGCGCAACGGCCTCGTGATCGAGACCCGCCAGAACGGCGAGCCGGTGCGGATCGGCGTGGTGCAGATCGCCGGCCTCGTGGCGCGCCGCATCGTCGACTGGGTCAAGCCGGGCGACGACCTCACCGTCGGCGACCGGTTCGGCCTGATCCGGTTCGGCTCGCGGGTCGACGTCTACCTGCCGGCGGGCACGCGGGTGCTGGTCGGCCTCGGCCAGAAGGCGGTGGCGGGCGAGACCGTGCTCGCCGACCTGCGCGGGACCGGCCCGGTGCGGCAGTTCCGCCGCACCTGACAGGGAAGGGACTCGCCATGGACGACCTCTTCCCGCCCTTCGCGCCGGAACCGGACGAGCCCAAGTCGGTCGAGCCTAAGTCGCGCCGGTTCAAGCCGGTGCCGGTGCGGCTGATCATCCCCAACATGATCACCCTGATGGCGGTCTGCCTCGGGCTCACCGCCGTGCGGTTCGGCTTCGAGGGCAAGTTCGAGCCGGCGGTGATCGCGATCGTGGCCGCCGCGGTGCTCGACGGCGTCGACGGGCGGGTGGCGCGGCTGCTCAAGGGCACCTCGCGCTTCGGCGCCGAGCTCGATTCGCTCGCCGACTTCGTCAATTTCGGCTGCGCCCCGGCGCTGATCCTCTACAGCTTCGTGCTGCACAACCTGAAGCAGCTCGGCTGGATCGTCGCCCTGATCTTCGCCATCGCGATGGCCCTGCGGCTCGCCCGCTTCAACGTGATGCTGGACGATCCCAACCGGCCGGAATGGAAGAAGGACTTCTTCGTCGGCATGCCGGCCCCGGCCGGCGCGCTGACCGTGATGCTGCCGCTCTACCTGCACTTCCTCGGCTTCGAGATGTCGCCCGGCCTGGCGCCGGTCGCGCTGATCTACATGCTGGTGATCGCGCTCCTCGTGATCTCCACGGTGCCGACCTTCTCGGGCAAGACCGTCGGCAAGCGGGTGCCGCGGGAATACGTGCTGCCGATCTTCGTCGTGACGGTGGCGGCGTTCGGGCTCCTGATCAGCTTCCCGTTCGAGATCCTGGCGCTGATGAGCCTCGGCTACCTCTGCGCGATCCCGATCGGCGCCAACCAGTACCGGCGCAAGCTCAAGGCGGAGGCGGCGCTGAACCCCTCGCTCCCGAGCGACGAGGCGCCGGCGGCGTGAGGCGCGGGGCCGGTGCGGCGGGTCAGACCCGCCGCGCCACCATGAAGAGCCGCGGGAAGGGCAAGAGCACCCGTCCGTCCGCTTGCGCCGGATACGCTTGCGCCAAGGCCGCCTCGTAGCGGGCGAGGTAGTCGGCCTGCTGCTCCGGGCTCAGGGGAGCCAGGAACGGCCGCAGGCCGGTCGCGCGCACCCACTCGACGATGCCGCGATGGCCGGCAAGCGGGTGGACGTAAGTCGTGCGCCACAGATCGACGGTGCAGCCCGCCCGCGACAGCCACGCATCGTAATCCTGGACCGTGCCGAGCGTGGTGCGGGCGCCGGCCGCGCCGGAGAGCGCCGCGCGGAACGGCGCCTCTTGCGCCACCTCGCGCATCAGCCGGTGCGACGGCTCGTCGAGATTGTCCGGCATCTGCACGGCGAGGCAGCCGCCCGGCGCCAGGAAGCCGGCGAGGCGCGGCAGCAGGGCCGCGTGGTCCGGCAGCCATTGCAGCACCGCGTTGGCGAAGATCAGGTCGGGGCTGCCGTCCGGCTCCCAGGCGGCGAGGTCGGCTTCGACGAAGGTGAGGCCCGGCAGCGTCCGGCGCGCCTCCTCCAGCATCGCGGTCGAGGAATCGAGGCCGGTGATCGCCGCCGCCGGGAAGCGCGCCGCGAGCAGCGCCGTGCTGTTGCCGGGCCCGCAGCCGAGATCGACCACCCGGGCGGGCGCGGCGAGCGGCACCCGGGCCAGCAGGTCCGCGGCCGGCCGCGTGCGCTCGTCGGCGAATTTCAGGTACTGGCCCGCATCCCAATCCGCCATCCGACGACTCCCCTTCGCGCGGCTGCGCCCCAGCTTGACGGTGTCACGCGGCGTCACGCAGGCGCGCCGACCCGGCGCCGCGAGGAGATCCGACATGCTCGAAGAATTCAAGAAGTTCGCCCTGCGGGGCAACGTCGTCGACCTCGCGGTCGGCGTGGTGATCGGCGCGGCCTTCGGCGCCATCGTCACCTCGCTGGTGCAGGACGTCATCATGCCGATGGTCGGGGCGGTCACCGGCGGGCTCGATTTCTCGAACTACTACCTGCCGCTCTCCTCGAAGGTGCAGACCGGCCTCGCCTATGCGGAGGCCAAGAAGCAGGGCGCGGTGGTCGGCTACGGCCAGTTCGTCACCGTGGCGCTCAACTTCCTGATCGTGGCCTTCGTGCTGTTCGTGGTGATCCGGGCGATGAACCAGATGCAGCGGCGCGAGGACGTGACGAAGGAGGATCCGGCCGACGTGAAGCTCTTGACGGAGATCCGGGATTTGCTGGCCGCACGGCGGTGAGCGTGTGAAAGGCGGTGATCAGCTTATCCCACCCACGACCTCATCCTGAGGCCGTGGGTGGGATGGATGGGTTGCTGCAGGGCGCACGACAAGGAGGCGCCGGACATCAGCGCTTCGCCGGCAACTCGCTCAGGATGTCCTTGAGCGCGTCCTCCACCGCCTCGCGGCCGGTGTCGTGGGCCTTCAGCCGGCCTTCGAGGCGGCGCAGCTGGGGCGTGAATTCCGGCGGCAGGCTCGGATCGCCGAGATAATCCGGCTTCTCGGCCTCGGCGTTGTAGGCCGAGCGGAGCTGCTGCCCGAGGTGATCGCGCACCGGCGGCGGCAGCGCGGCGTCGTGGTTCTCGTACGGGTCGGAGGGCATGGGGATCCGTATTGTCCAGGTTTCGTGGCGCGGCGATCAATTCATCCGCATCATCACCGAAGCAGAACGGCGACGGAGCCGGTTTCGTTGCAGGGATTCGTTGCAGGAACGGACGCAACGCCGTGCAGGAATTCGTGCGTCCCGACAAACGAAAAGCCCCGGCGCGGGGCCAGGGCTTTCCAGCGTGCGGGTCGCGCCGCCCGAGGGCGGCGCACTCGCCAACCTTAGTCGATGACCTGCACGATGCGGCGGGTGCCCGGATCGACCAGCACGACGCGGTCGTTGACCACGGTGTAGCGACGGCCGCGGATGCCGTAATCGGACGGAACCTCGTAGTAGCTCACGCCCGAGGAGGGCAGCACGGTGCCGACGCGGACGTCGCCGTCCCAGTCGTAGGAGCGGTGCTGGCGCACGGCGTAGGAGCGGAAGCGCGGACGGTCGTCGACGCCGAGCAGGCCGCCGACCGCACCGGTCGCGGCACCCACGGCGCCGCCGACGATCGCGCCGACCGGGCCGGCCGCATCCGCACCGTCCTCGGCGCCGCGCTGGGCGCCGCCGATCAGGCCCTGCGCATGGGCAGCCATCGGCAGGGACAGGGCGAGGGCAGCAGTGGCCAGGAAGGTCTTGGTCTTCATCGGATCGATCTCCGTTTCGTCCAGTCCACCCCGTCGAGCGGGGCAGCTCTTCGGGGGGTGTAACGTCGCCGTAGGCGAAACGGTTCAATCGTTCCGGACGAAAAAAGTCCCTTTGAACCCCGCAGGAGTACCCGTTGCGACTCACGCGTCCTTCGGCATCGCCGACTGGATCAGCCGGTCGGTGCCGAGATCTTCCTCGTCGTAGCCGAGGAGTTCCGCGAGCCGGCCGCGGGCGCGGCTGACGCGGCTCTTCACCGTGCCGACCTTGCAGCCCATGATCGCCGCCGCCTCCTCGTAGGAGACGCCCTCGGCCCCGACGAGCACCAGCGCCTCGCGCTGGTCCGGCGGCAGCTTGGCGAGGGCGCTCTGCAGGTCCTCGACGTCGAGCCGGTCGCCCTGATGCGGCGCGGTGGCGAGCCGGGCGGCGTAGGAACCGTCCTGGTCCTCGACCTCGCGCACCCGCTTGCGGTGGTCCGAGTAGAAGATGTTGCGCAGGATGGTGAACAGCCAGGCATTCAGGTTGGTGCCGGCCTGGAAGCGGGCCCGGTGCTGCCAGCCCTTCAGCAACGTGTCCTGCACCAGGTCGTCGGCTCGGGCCGGGTTGCTGGTGAGCGACAGCGCGAAGGCGCGCAAGGACGGCACCGCCTGCAGCAGCCCGTCGCGGAATTCCGGCAGGACGATCTCGCCCTGCGCCTTGAGCGCCGCCTCCAGGCGCGCGATCAGCTCGGCGAACCGGTTGTCCGGGTCGGCGTCGCCCAGGGCCTCGTAGGTGGCCCGGAGCTGCGTACCGAGATGCGACCGGATGCTGGCCGAGAGGCCGGGGCGGTCCTCCGCCGACGGATTCGGGGCCGACGGATTCGGGGCCGACCGATTCGGGGCAATGTCTCGCGTCATGGCTCTCGCGTCTGCCTGCCTTCAGGAAGATGGGCCCGGGGGCCGCGACCGGAAAGGGCAACCTTAGCGAGAAACAGGCCGGGACCGATAGGGCGCCGTGCCACGGCGCCCCGTCAGCCCCCGGCGCCGGCGCCGGTTTCGTCCCCGTCCGGCACGCCGAGGCGGAAGGCCAGCACCTCGCCGGGGGCGAGGTCGGTCCAGCTCTCGTCCCGGGTGAGCGGGCGCGTCGCCACCACGGTCACGATGTCGTCGGGCGTGGTTTCCTTCGCGAAATCCACCCGCCAATCCTCGTCGATCAGCGTCGCGGTGCCGAACGGCGCCCGGCGGGTCAGGGTGCAGAGGCGCTTGCCGCAATGGGCGTAGAGGGTGCGGCTGTCGGAGAGCAGCATGTTGAACACCCCGAGCCCGTGCAGCTCGGCGCAAAGCTCCCGCACCGCCCCGTCGAGGCGCGTGGGCTTCGGCAGCGTGCCCCAGCGCTCCTCCAGCTTCCCCAGCATCCAGCAGAAGGCATGCTCGCTGTCGGTGGTGCCGACGGGCTTGAAGCGGCCGAGCGTGAGGCGCTTCACTCCCTTGAGCTGGCCGTTATGCGCGAAGGTGAAGGTGCGGCCCCACAACTCGCGGCTGAACGGATGGGTGTTCTCCAGGGTCACCCGGCCGCGATTGGCCCGGCGCACATGGGCGATCACGATCCGGCTCTTGATCGGGTATTGCCGCAACAGGCGGGCGATCTCCGAGCGCGCGCTCGGCTCCGGATCGTGGAAGCTGCGGCAGCCGCGGCCTTCGTAGAACGAGATGCCCCAGCCGTCCTGATGCGGGCCGGTCTCGCCCCCACGGCGGGCAAGCCCCGCGAAGCTGAAGCGGATGTCGGTCGGGACGTTGGCGCTCATGCCGAGCAATTCGCACATGGCGACCGTTATAGCGCCTCGACCGTGAGCGGGGAGTGAACGGCTCAACCCCGCGACAGGTAATCCACCAACGTCATCGCGAACAGGATTCCGACCCAGAAGAAGCCGATGCCGGCGAACAGCTTCACCAGCGGCGGCTCGTGGCGGACCTCCATCGAGAACAGCAGGATGGTCACCACCATGAGGCTGGCGACCAGAAGCTCGACGATCCAGACATGCGGGAAGGGGAGGGTGGCGCCCAACGCCACGTTGATCCCGAGCATCGCCAGCAGCGCGCCGGCCGTCAGGACCGGCTCGCGCATGTGCTGCCAGAGGATGCGGCGCTCGTCGCGGGTGCCGAACAAAGGGGCGCTCCTACCGGTTGAGCACGTAGAGGGTCGGGAAGGCGAGGATCCAGATCAGGTCGATGAAGTGCCAGTAGAGCCCGAAGATCTCGATCCGGTTCTGGTGCCGCTTCAGGAAACCCGGCCGGCTCGCCTGCCGGGACATCACCAGGAGGATGCTGATGCCGGTGAGGAGGTGGAGGCCGTGGAGGCTGGTCGCGACGTAGTAGAGGTTCACGAACAGCCGCGAGGGCGGTGAGTCCTTCAGCTCGTAGGGCCGGTCGGACAGGAACGGCATCATGTGTTCCTGGTAGTCGGCGTAGTACTCGTAGCCCTTGAGCACGAGGAACAGGGTGCCGAGCGCCGCGGTGGCGAGCATGAACCGCACCATCCCGCGCTGCCAGCCGAGGCGCGAGAGCTGGATCGCCCCCGACATGGTCAGGCTGGAGCCGATCAGCACCACCGTGTTGACCGCGCCGATCCAGAACTTGAGGTGGCGCGCCGCCTCCTGGACCGCCTCCGGGTGGAGCAGGCGCAGGATGAGCGCGGTGAGGAAGAGGCCGGCGAAGAGCAGGAGCTCGGTGAGCAGCCAGGCCCACATCCCGAGCACCGCCGCGCGCTTCTGCTGCTCCACCGTGGCGAAGTGCGAGACGAGCTTGACGCCGACGGGGGCGTCGGTGGCTCCCGCGCTCACGAGTGCTGCCTCCCGGTCTCGCGGGCCTGGATCGGGTAGTCGTAGGGAATTTTCGGCGCCTGCGGCTCGGTGAGGAAGTTGTGCGCCGGCGGCGGCGAGGCCACGGTCCATTCGAGGCCCCTTGCGTCCCAGGGGTTCGCCGGCGCCCGCTTCCCGAACCAGATCGAGTAGACGAGGTAGACCATCGGGAAGATGTAGCCGACCGCCAGGATCGTCGAGCCCGCCGAGGACAGGATGTTGAGGAACTGGAACTCCGGCGGATAGACGTGGTAGCGCCGCGGCATCCCGAGATAGCCGAGGATGAATTGCGGGAAGAACGTGACGTTGAAGCCGATGAAGATCAGGAAGGCGGAGATCCGGCCCCAGGCCTCGCTATACATCCGCCCGGTGATCTTGGGCCACCAGAAATGCAGGCCGCCGAGGAAGGCCAGCACCGTGCCGCCGACCATGATGTAGTGGAAATGCGCCACGACGAAGTAGGTGGCGTGGACGTGCTGGTTGATGGCGAGCGTCGCGAGGTAGAGCCCGGTGAGGCCGCCGAGCACGAACAGCCCGATATAGCCCATGGCGTAGAGCATCGGCGTGTCGAGCTTGAGCGAGCCCTTGTGGATCGTCGCGGTCCAGTTGTAGACCTTGACCGCCGACGGCACCGCCACCGCGAAGCTCAGCACCGAGAACGCCACGCTGGCGAGATCGCTCTGCCCGTTGACGAACATGTGGTGGCCCCAGACGAAGAAGGTCACCGAGGCGAGCCCGATCGCCGCGTAGGCGACGAACTTGTAGCCGAACAGCTTCTTCTGCGCGAAGGCCGGGACGATCTCGGAGATCACCCCCATGCCCGGCAGGACCATGATGTAGACGGCCGGGTGCGAGTAGAACCAGAACAGGTGCTGGAACAGCACCGGGTCGCCGCCATAGGCCGGATCGAACACCCCGATATGGAAGGCGCGCTCGGCGATGAGCAGGATCAGCGCCACGGTGATGACGGGGGTGGCGAGCAGGAAGATCAGGCTGGTGGCGTAGTGGGTCCAGACGAAGATCGGCAGGCGGAACCAGGTCATGCCCGGCGCCCGCATGGTATGGATCGTCACCACGAAGTTGAGGCCGGTCAGGATCGACGAGAAGCCCACGATGGTGACGCCGATGAGCGCCGGCACCACCCAGGTGTTGGAGAAGGCGGTGGAGAGCGGCGTGTAGAAGGTCCAGCCGGTATCGACCCCGCCCAGCACCACGCTGACCAGCGTGAAGATCGCGCCGGTCATGAACACGTACCAGGAGGCGAGGTTGAGCTTCGGGAAGGCGAGGTCCCGCGCCCCGATCATCAGCGGGATCAGGAAGTTGCCGAAGGTGGCGGGGATGCTCGGGATCAGGAAGAACCATACCATCACGACCCCGTGGATCGTGAACAGCTTGTTGTAGGTGTCGTTGGTGAAGACCTGACCGTCCGGCACGACGAGGGCCAGGCGCACCAGCCCCGCCGTCACCGCGCCGATGACGAAGAAGGCGGTGATGCTGGCCAGATACAGGAGCGCGATGCGCTTGTGGTCGGTGGTGAAGAACCACGAGCGCAGGGTGTGCTCGGCATGCAGGTAGTCGGCCCCGTGGCCGAGGCGGGAATCCGGGGTGTGGGGGTCGCGCAGGGCCGGCCCGTCGGTGATGGTGCCGCTGGTCATCGAGCCGGAGTTCATGGCGTGGCTTCCTGCTGCGCCGTCGCGCCCGAGCTCTTGAGGTAGGCAACGAGACGGTCGAGGTCGTCGTTCGGGATCACGTTGCGGAAGGCCGGCATCACCTGCTTGTAATCCGCCGCCAGCTTCTGCCGGTTCGGGTTCAGGATCTTGTCCCGCAGGTAGGTCTCGTCGGCCGTCACGATGCGGCCGTCGGCGAGCTTGACCTCGCGGCCGTAGAGGCCGGCGAGCGAGGGCGCCCGCACCTTGGCGCCCGGATCGTGGCACGTGCCGCACGCATAGGACTCGTAGACCGCGCGGCCGGCCCCGGCCTGGCCGCCCTGCCGGGCGCCGGCATTCTGCAGCCAGGCGGCATAGTCGGCCTGAGTCATCAGGGTCAGGGTGCCGTCCATCTTCGAATGGTCGGTGCCGCAATATTCGGAGCAGTACAGCCGGTAGCTGCCGGTGCGGTCGGCCTTGAACCATAGCTCGGTGTAGCGGTCGGGCAGGGTCGCCATCTGCATCCGCAGGGCTGGAAGATAGAGGTTGTGGATCACGTCCTGGCTGATCATCCGGATCTTGATCGGCTGGCCGATCGGCAGGTGCAGGTCGTTGATCTCGGATTGCCCGGTCGGGTGCTGGAACTTCCACATCCATTGCCGGCCGATCGCCTCGACCACCATGGCGTCGCCCGGCACCTGCTTCGAGATGAAGAACAGCCGGGCGCCCCAGACGAAGAAGATGAGGGTGAGCAGGAACGGGATCAGCATCCAGCTGATCTCGATGAGCACGCTGCGGACGTTGCCGTGGCTCCGGTCGGCCTCCTCGCCCTGGCGGTAGCGGATCGCGAACCAGGTGATGGCGACGAAGACCGGCACCGTCAGCAGCAGGGTCAGGACCGTGAAGGCGAGGATCAGCCAGTCGGTCTCGACCGCGGTGGCGGAGGCCGCCGCCGGCCAGAGCTGGAGCGCGAGGTCGGTGGGGTTCATCGAACGGGGGCTCCGCCGGCGGGCGCCATGGAATCCGGGGCAGACGGAGAGGGAATTGGGGGATCGAGAGATCGGCCGGCGATCAGCCGCATCGCGCGCTCGACCGGGATGCGGGCGCGCCCGTCGGGAAGGGGCGCGTAGGTGGTCGTCTGCGCCGCGTCCCGCGCCTCCTGGCGGGCGAGATCCTCGTAGGGCGCCCCCTGGAGGTTGGGCGGCGGCGGCTGCACACGCGCCGTCTGCTGCGGCGTCAGCGGCGGGGTGCCGCCGACATGCCAGGCGCCGAACAGGTGCATCATCAGCCCCACCGCCGCGATCGCGACCGCGACCGAGGCCGCGAGCCCGACCACCACGAAGGCGGTGCGGCGCACGTCGACGTCCTCCACCTCGAACCCTTCCGGGTTGCGCGGGCCGTGATCGGGCTCGGGCGGCGCGGCGGGCTTGAAGCCGGAGAGTCGCAGGAGGCCCGCCGCCGCGACGGCCGAGAGCAGGGCGAGGGGGCCGGGCCTGGTGATCGAGTCGCTCACGAGACGCGCCCTCGCAGGCGGCGATCGACCGGGCCGTAGAGGCCGCCGGCGACCCCCACCACCCCGATCAGCGCGAGGGCGTCCGCCCAGGTGAAGCGGAAGGTGCCGCGGAAGCCCGGCGTGACGAGCCAGAAGATCTCGGCCCCGTGGAGCAGCAGGATCAACAGGGCGATTCCGGCCAGCAAAGCCGGCCGGCCGGCCGTGCGGCGCGGCACAAGGACGAGGACCGCCAGCACCATCACGCCGATCGCGGCCCAGAGGCCGAGGCGGCCGAGCGCCCCGTCGCGGGCGAGGTACCAGCGCGCCTCCTCGGGGAGGTTGGCCGACCACACGGTGAGGTACTGCGCCGCGTGCACGAAGCCCCAGATCGCCAGCAGCACCAGGATCGGGTCGGCGAAGGCGGCGGCGGTGCGCTGGTCGCGCCCCGGCCGGCCGGAGGAGTCGCGCGCCGCGATCAGCGCCGCCGCCGACAGCGCGAGGCCGGCCTGGATCGTCATCACCAGGAGGCCGAAGGCCGTCGAGGCGAGGCCGGGATCGGCCGATTGCACCCAGTCCTCCGCCGCCAGCGTGCTGGTGACCGTGGTCAGGATCAGCCCGAGGACGGCCCGGCTCCGGCGCCGAGCCGCCGCCGGGCTGCCGGGCTCGGCGGCCGGGCGCCGGAAGGTGTCGGCGAGCCAGAGCCAGATGGCGAGATAGGCCAGGCTGCGCAGGATGAAGAAGACCGGGGTGAACCACAGGGCCGCGAACGGCGTGCGCGGGGGAATCCCGCGGTCCCAGGGGTAGAGGCCGCCCAGGCTGAGCAGCACCGGCAGCAGCAGCAGGCCGGCGATCGGCAGGAGGCCGAGCAGGCGGCGCAGCGAGGCCGCCATGGGCCCTGCGGAGAAGCCCGCGAGTTCGAGCCCCATCAGCAGCGGCAGGGCGCCGACCGGCAGAGCCACCAGCACCAGCCAGGCGGCGAGGTAGGACGGCATGACCGGGCTGCCGGAGGCGCCGGCGAGCGCGCAGACCGCGAGCGCCGCCACGCCGAGGACGAGGGAGATCGGGCGGCGGCTCATCGTGTGTCCCCCGGGGTGGTGCGGCGGGCCGCAGCCGCGACCGCGTCCTGATCCTCCGCCGGCAGGCTCGCCAGCGTCGCGCCCTGGCTCAACTGGAGCGCGCGGATATACGCGACGATGGCCCAGCGGTCCGCCGGCGGCACCTGCGCGGCGTAAGGCAGCATGGTGCCCTTGCCGTTGCTGATCACGTCGTAGAGGTGTCGCGCGGGCGCCGCCCGAAGGCGGGCCTCGTCGAAGGCGGGCGGGCGCGGGTAGCCGCGCTGCACGATCAGCCCGTCCCCGCGGCCGGCGCCGCCGTGGCAGGGGGTGCAGAAGACATCGTAGCGCTCCCGGCCCCGCGCCAGCAGCTCCGGGGTCGCGGCGGCGGGCTGCGGCACCGGCTGGTCGGGGCTCTTGCGCGGCACGGTGCCGGGGGGCGGCAGCCGCATCGTCTGACCCTTCGGGAAGAACGGGTTGCTGTCCCAGGTCTTGGATTTGGGCTGGCTCACCATGTTGGCCTGGTCGCAGGCCGCAAGTGCTAGCATCATCGGCAGGCAGAGGATGACGCGCTTCACAGCGGCACCCTCCGGACCATCAGGGGCCGTCCCTCGGGCAGCCGCGCCAGGGCCTGCTCGATCCGGGCCGGGTCGAAGCGGGGGCCCGCCGCCTCCAGGGCGAGGAAGAAGCGGTCCTCGCTCGCTTTCGTGAAGCCGGGAATCGCGAAGGCCGGGTGGTTGAGCCGCGGCAGGCGGTTCTGGAACAGCAGCGCCACCGCCGCCGTCAGCCCGCCGCAGAGCGTGCCGAAGGACACGCTCGGCACCAGGAAGGCCTGCCAGGAGAAGCGGGGCCGCCCGCCGACGTCGAACACGTAGTCGACGCCGGAGGCGTAGAGGCACATCGCCATGAAGGCGGCCCCGCCGGCGAGCGCCGCCCCGAAGGCGAGGAGGGGCAGGATCCCGGCCGGGCGGCCCAGCGCGTCGGCGGCGCCGCGCATCGGCACCGGGCCGTAGGTCTCGATCCGGGCGCCGAGGTCGCGCGCTTTCAAGGCTCTCACTGCCGCCGCGAGCCTGTCGGCATCGTCGAACTCGGCGCTGACGCCCCAGAGCGGCGCCTCCGCGGTCTCGGCGAGCGTCGGCGCCCGCTCGCCGCTCGGCCGCCCGTCCGGGTGGCTCTCGGCGAAGCGCCTTGTCTCGGTGATCGAGACCATCGGCAGGGTGCGCAGGCCCAGGAGCAGCAGGGCGAGGAAGAGCCCGACCGAGCCGGCGAGCGTCGCGAGGCCCCAGGCGCCCATGCTGTAGGGATGGGCCGAGGAGGGCAGGAAATCGTGGCTCAGGGTCACGATCAGCAGCATGAAATGGTCGCCGAAGCTGCCGATGGCCGCCGCCACGCCGACCAATGCCACGACGAGGCCGGAGCGGCGGAAGGAGGAAAACCAGAACAGCTGCACCGGCAACAGCGCGAAGACCACGATGATCCAGAATGCCCAGGCATGCGCGCCGGCGAGGCGGCGCACCAGCACCGCCCGGTCGAAGGCGTCGCCGTGCAGGAGGCTGGAAAAAATCTCGGTGGCGTAGCAATAGGCCGAGGCGAGCCCGAGTCCCAGCATCAGGCGGGCCATCAGGGCGAGGTGCCGCTCGGTGATCAGCGCCTCGAGGCGGAGCGCCCGGCGCACCAGCACGGCGAGCGCCGCGGTGACGCCGACGCCCGAGAGCAGCGAGGCGGCGAGGAAGGTCACCGGCAGGAGCGTGTCGTGCCAGCCCGGCAGGACGGTGCCGGCGAGCATCACCGAGGCCCCGGTCTGGAGCGCGACGACGAGGACGAGGGCGAGGCCTGAGAGGGTGCGGGTGGCGGTGAGCCAGCGCTCCCAATGGGTCGAGGCCCCGCGCCAGCCGAGCGCCAGGATGCCGTAGGCCTGCGCCTTCAGGAGCGTCAGGCGCCGGCTCCGGCCGTGTTCCTCCGCTTGCGCCAAGGCCGCCTCGAAGGCTCGGTCGCGCAAGGAGGCGAGGTCGGGCAGCAGCCCGACATACCAGAGGCCGAGGCAGACGCCGAGGAAGCTGATGATGTCGACCGCGTCCCAGACCAGCGGCGAGCGGAATTGCGGCCACAAAGCCAGGGTGTTGGGATAGGGCAGGGTCCAGTAGAACACCCACGGGCGCCCGAGATGGATGATCGGGTAGAGGGCGGCGGCCGCCGCGGCCAGGATCGCGGTGGTCTCGGCGATGCGGTCGATGCCGGAGCGCCAGGCAGCGCCGGTGAGGCGCAGCGTGGCGGAGGTGAGGAGCGCCCCGCAGGCGATGCCGATCCACCAATCGTAGGCGACGATGTCGAGCGCCCAGACGACCGGGTTGTTGTTGTGCCAGATGCCGACGCCGTTGAGGAGCAGCCAGGCGAGCGTCGCGGCGAAGAGGCCGAGGAGCCCGCAGGCCCCCGCGAAGGCGATCCACCAGGCCCGCGAGCGGGTGCGGGCCGGCGCCTCGGTCACCGCGCGGCCGATCGAGGCGAAGTCCTCCTTCCTGCCGAGCAGGCCGGCGCGGGGAATCAGGGTGCCGCTCACAGGGAGCCTCCGGGTCTTGCGGAGGGGTCCCTGGACGAGTCCTTCACCGAGGCCTGCTCGACCAGCCGGGCGAGGTAGGTGGTGCGCGGCCGGGTGTTGAGCTCGGAGAGCAGCCCGTAATTGCGCGGATCGGCGGCGGCCGCCGCGACCCGGCTGCCGGAATCGCGCAAATCGCCGAAGGTGATGGCCCGGGTCGGGCAGGCGCCCTGGCAGGCGGTCTCGACCGCGCCGTCGGGGATCGGGGCATGGTCGCCCTTCGTCGAGTCGATCCGCCCTGCGGCGATGCGCTGGACGCAGTAGGTGCATTTCTCCATCACGCCGCGGGCCCGGACCGTGACCTCCGGGTTGCGCTGCTGCTGCTGCACCGGTGCCGTGTCGCCGGAATAGTCGAGGTAGTTGAAGCGCCGGACCTTGTAGGGGCAGTAGCTGGAGCAGGCGCGCGTGCCGACGCAGCGGTTGTAGACCATGAGGTTCAGCCCCTCGCGGTCGTGGACGGTCGCCTCCACCGGGCAGCCGACCTCGCAGGGCGCCTGCTCGCAATGCATGCAGGGCACCGGCATGAAGTGGGTCTTGGGGTCGTCGAGGCCGCCCTCGTAGTAACGGTCGATCCGGAGCCAGTGCAGCCAGCGGCCTAAGCGCACCTCCTCCTGGCCGACGACCGGGATGTTGTTCTCGGACTGGCAGGCGGTGACGCAGGCGTTGCAGCCGATGCAGGCATCGAGGTCGATCACCATGCCCCAGGCGCGCTCGTGTCCGTAGCGCCCGCCGGGCGAGGTCGGGGCCGGCGGATAGAGCGAGGGCGGGGCCTCGCGGGAGGCGACCGGCGCGGCGCTGCCGACCGCCTGCACGCGCACGAAGTCGTGCCCCTCCATCGTGCCGTGGTTCTGGGTCGTCACCGGCGGCGCCTTGCGGCCGGTGGCGGCGAGCGTCGCTTCCGTGAGGCGCCAGGGCGTGGCGCTGCGCCGCAAGCGATAGGCGTCGTAGCCGAGGCCGTCGGCGAGCTGCTCGGGGATTTTTCGGCCGTAGCCGAGGGAGACCGTGACGGTGTCCTCAGCCTGGCCCGGCTGGATCCAGACCGGGCCCTCGATCCGGCGCCCCTCGGCCTCCAGCGTGACGACGTCGCCCTGGCGCAGCTCCTCGCGCTCGGCCAGGACCGGGCTCACCGCGATCACGTTGCCCCAGACCACCTTGGTCAGGGGCTTGGGGAGTTCCTGGAGCCAGGCGAGGTTGGCGAGGCTCCCGTCCCAAACGCCCGCATCGGGCCGGAACAGCACCTCGACCCGCCGGGCGGGGCCCGCCGGCGAGGGCGCGGGGCGAGACGGAGCGACGGTGGCCGGGACGGGCACGCCGACGGTCTCGGGGGGCAAGGCGGTGTCCGCGAGGAAGCCCGCCTGAAGGAAGGCCTCGCGCCGGGTCGTCCAGGCGGCCTCCCCCTCGCCCGGCCGGCGCCAATGGGCATCGAGGAGGGCGGCGCCGTCCTTCGCCTCCGCGTCGGTCAGGATCGACAGGATCTCCGGCACCGAGCGGCCGTCATAGAGCGGGCGGATCGTCGGCTGGATCAGCGTGACGGTCCCGTCGAGGGAGCGGGCATCGCCCCAGGCTTCGAGCGGGTGGGCGAGCGGCAGGTTCCAGTCGCAGTGGAAGGCGGTCTCGTCCTGGTAGAGCCCGGCATGGATCTTGAGCGGCACGCGGGCCAGCGCCTCGAGGAAGCCGAGATCGCCCGGGGCGTCGTAGACCGGGTTGACGTCGAGCATCACCAGGACCTGCACCTCGCCCCGGCGCATCGCCTCGGCGAGGGCGGCGAGGGGCTCAGGCTCGAGGACCGGGACCGGAGCGGTGTGGAATACGGTGCGGCCGGTATTGCCGAGCGCCGCATTGAGGCGGTGGACCTGCGCCAGCAGCTCCGGCCCGGCCTGGGCCCCGGCCAGCACGAGGCCGCTGCCGCGCGCCGCGTTCAGCGCCGCAAAGGCCTTTTGGCGCCACGCCGCCGCCGGGCCGCGGCGCTCCTCCGCCGTGCCGCCCCCGGCCTCGGCGAGGAGGTCGCGTACCAGCCGGTCGAGGCCGTCCGAACTGAGCGCGAGGGGGGAATCGGCCTTGGCCGAGGTCAGGTTCGGGCTCGGGCCGGCATGGTGGAGGGCGAGCAGCCGCCCCTCGGCGGCGGCCTTGCGGCGCGCCTCGACCCAGTCTCGCGCCTGCCCGACCTGGCCCGGCCCGGGATCGAGCATGTCGCCGTCGAGCGAGACGAGAACCTGCGCCCGATCGAAGCGCCAGCGGGTCTCGAGCGGGCGGCCATGGGCGAGGCGGGCGCCCTCGTAGAGCGCCTCGCGCCCCGTCGGGGCCGAGACGTGCCAGCGCATTTCCGGGAAATCCCGGCGCATCGCGGCGATTTGCGCGGCCAGCGACGGCGAGGTCACCGGGCCGGTGAGGAGGTGGAGGCCGCGCCCGCCGTCGCCGGCCTTCAGGGCCGCGAAGCGGCCGGTCATCGCGGCGCGGAAGGCCTGCCAGGAACTCGGACGGCCGAGAGCTTGCGGCGTCTGGAGCCGGAACGGGTCGTAGAGCCCGAGCACCGAGGCCTGGCCGAACACGTCGGTGCCGCCGCGGCTCCACGGGTGCTCGGCATTGCCCTCGATCTTGAGCGGGCGCCCGTTGCGGGTGGTGACCGTGATGCCGTTGGCGAAGCCGTCGATCAGGGCCGCCGAGGCGTAGGCGAGCGGCGCCCCCGGCACGATCCGCTCGGGCTGGCGGACATAGGGGATCTCCTGCGTGCGTCCGTCCGGCTGGCCGCAGGCGGCAAGGCCGCTCATCGCGAAGGAGGCAGCCATCAGCTTGAGGAAGCCGCGCCGGTCGGGCGCGGCGGCGAGGCGGGCGGCCGCCGGATACTCGGTGTCGAGGAAGGCCCGGAACTCGGGCGAATCCGCCACCGCGTCGAGGCTGCGCCAGAAGGCCGGGCCGTCGCCGGCGGCGAGGCGGGCGCGGAGCGCGCCGATATGGTCGCTCATTGATGAGGGATCCCGCATGCGCTCATCGGTGGCAGATCCCGCATTCGGTCAGCCGCTCGCCGCCGCGGATATGGTACTGGCGCACCAGCTCCGGCCCGAGCGTGGCCTGGTTCGCCGGCGGGCTCCAGGCCATGTCGAGGATCCGGTCCTTCGGCCGCACGTATTTCTCGGGGTTGCGGTGGCAATCGAGGCAGAAGCTCATCTCGAAGGCGTTGGCCCGGTAGGTGAGCTGCATGTCGGTGACGCTGCCGTGGCAGGTCGAGCAGCCGATGCCGTTGGTCACGTGGACGGCGTGGTTATAGTAGACGTAGCCCGGCAGCTTGTTCAGGCGGGTCCAGACCAGGGGCTGGTCCTTGGCGTAGCTCGCCCGCACCGGCTCCAGCATCTCCGAGCCGGACCAGATCTGGCTGTGGCAGGTCATGCAGGTCTGGGTCGGCGGGATGCCGGCGGTGGCCTGGGTCTCGACCGTGGTGTGGCAGTAGCGGCAGTCGATCTTCAGCTCGCCCGAATGGTGCTTGTGGCTGAACGGCACCGGCTGGGCCGGCGCCACCCCGACGCCGGTGACGTAGGAGGAGCGCATCAGTCCCGCCCCCACCACCGGCAAGGCCGCCAGGCAGGCCGCGCCCGTGAGGAGCGCGAGGCGCAGGAGGGCGTCGGCGCCCGGCGCGAAGAGCTGGCGCACGGGGCTCAGGCCTCGCCCCGGAGGCGCGCCGGGCACCCGGGAATCAAGGCGGGGATCACGCTCTGCACGCCGTCCTCGTCATACCGCGGCCCAGTTCGGAACGATGCCAAGCTAGGTGGCGCAGCGTCCGGCTCCGGCCAGGGGCCGCGCGCGCGGGAACGGCCGAATGTCACAGCCGGAGGGTCGCGGTCTTATGCCGGGGGCGGCCAAGTCCCGCGTCACGCGTCCCGCTTCATCAGGGTCGCGCCGGCGCCGTAGCCGGGAGGCGGCGCCTCGGGAATCGGCCGGAAGCCGTGGCGGCGCCAGAAGCCGGCGGCGTCGCCGACCGCGACCAGCACCATCGCGGGCAGGCCGCGCCGCCGTGCCTCGTCCCGCATCAGCCCGACGAGCGCGGCCGCCGCGCCGCGGCCCCGCGCCTCGGGGAGCAGGGCGACGTCGTGGATGCACCAGGCGCCCGCCGGCCCGGGCAGGGACCCCAGCTCCGGCAGGGATCCTATCAGGGTGTCGAGATCCGGCACCGACCGGGCGTGCCAGGGATGGCCGACGGCGTAGCCGAGCAGATCCCCGTCGGCCGTCAGCGCGAAGCAGCCCTCCGGGCACAGGCGCAGGCGCTCCTCCATCACCGCGTCGTCCTCCGGGTAATCCGGGTGGATGCGGGCGGCGATGGACGAGGCGGCGGCGAGGTCCGACATCCGCAGCGGACGCCAGCGGAGGTTCGACGGGGTCAGGGGGCGGCCTCGTACTTGAAGGCCGGCGCGGCCTGGAGCTGCGCCTTGGTCAGCCGCACCTCGGCCTCCACCACCGTGCCGTCGGGGCCGGTCGCCAGCACCGTGGCGCGGCCCCTCGGCTCGGGGGCCCCGACCGAGCCGGTGGCCTCGTCGACGGTGCCGCTGCGCTTGGCCGGCACGGCGGCGAGCGCCTGGTCGGTCACCTTGGCGCCCGGCATCGTCTCCGGCCCGGCGGTGCTGGCGGCGTCGCCCGGCGCGCGATCGGGCGTCGTGAAGGAGGGCGGAGCCTCGGCGGCGGCGGCGCGGCCGGTGTTGAAGGCCAGCTTGTCGAACGGCACCGCCACGGATTTCTGACCGATGCCGAGGAAGCCGCCGACGCCGATCACCGCCGCCCGCACCCGCCCGTCCTCGGTGAGGAGCACGTCCTCGATCTCGCCGACCCGGACGTGATCCATGCCGATCACCTTCACGCCGACGAGCTTCGAGGCGCGCAGGAAGCCGGGCTCCGGCCGGGTCAGGAAACCCGCTGCCGGATCGGGGGCGGGCGGCTGCTGGGCGAGGGCGGGCGTGGCCATGACCCCGATGGCGAGGGGCAGGGCGCCCAGGAGGGCGCGCGAGAAGGTCGTCATGTCGGGTCTCCGGGCGGAGCGGGAGTTCAGGGCCTCAACGGGGCCGGCGCGCCTCGGTTCACCAGCGCAGACGGTCCATGAGCCCGCCGACGACCGCCCGCGCCGAGCCCGCCGCGCCGAGCGCCCAGTCCCGCGCCCGGGCGACGCCGCCGCTTGTGGCGCGGGCGCGCGCCTCGGCCTCCTGCGCCGCCAGCATCGCGTGGACGTAGGCGTCCTCCTGCGGCTTGCAGGCGGCGAGCGCCGCCCGCTGCGCCGCCCGCCGCTCCATCCCGAGGGGCTGGCCGGTGAAGGCTTGCCGCACGCATGTGTGCCAGCGGGTCTCGAGGGACGCGAGGTCGGTCTCCTCGGCCAGGGCCGGTCCGCAAGCGAGGGCGACGAGGAGCAGCGACGATGGATGTGCGCCGGCGGGCCGCCGGCGCCTGATGCAGCGCGCAGCCGTGCTCACCCCCGCCGCAGGAGGAACACCCCCTGCGTGCCGACGAGGTTCCACACCCACCACGGCAGGGCGAAGCGCATCGGGTGGCCCGAGGCGTCGAGAGCCGAGGCGCGCTCGATCCGGGCGCCGACGAGGCGGCACAGTCCGACGAAGTCCCGGATGGTGCAGTGGTGGATGTTCGGGGTCGCGTACCAGGGATCGGGCAGGGTGTCGGTCACCGGCATCCGGCCGCGCAGCAGCAATTCGCTGCGCACCCGCCAATGGCCGAAATTCGGGAACGACACGATCGCCCGCTGGCCGATCCGCAGGAGGTGCTCCAGCACCTCCTTGGGCTGGCGCGTCGCCTGGATCGTCTGCGACAGGATCACGTAGTCGAAGGCGTCGTCCGGATAGGCCGCCAGATCGGTGTCGGCGTCGCCCTGGATCACCGGCAGGCCGTGCGCCAGGCAGGCATTGACGCCCTCGCGCGAGAGTTCGATGCCGCGGCCGTCGACGCCGCGCCGGTCGCGCAGGAGCGCGAGCAGCGAGCCGTCGCCGCAGCCGACGTCGAGGACCCGCGAGCCGGGCTCGACGAGGTTGAGCATCACCAGGTGGTCGATGCGGGCGGAGCCGGTGGCGTCCTGCGGCAGTCCCGCGGGGGCGAGGGAAGCGGTGACGCTCACAGGCCGCGCTCCCGGGCCGCGGCCGCGATGAAGCCCTTGGCCGCCGAGATCATCGCCGGCTCGTCGAGCAGGAAGGCGTCGTGGCCCTTGTCGCTCTCGACCTCGACGAAGGCGACCGGGGCCGCCGCGGCGTTGAGCGCGTGGACGATCGCCCGCGAATCGGCGGTCGGAAACAGCCAGTCGGAGGTGAAGGACATGATGCAGAACCGCGTCCGCGTGCCCCGGAAGGCGTTGGCGAGCACGCCGCCATGGTCGGCCGCGAGGTCGAAATAATCCATCGCCCGGGTCAGGTAGAGGTAGGCGTTGGCGTCGAAGCGCTCGACGAAGGTGATGCCCTGGTGGCGCAGGTAGCTTTCGATCTGGAAGTCGGCGTCGAACGAGAAGGTCGGGGCGTCCCGGTCCTGGAGCCGGCGGCCGAACTTGCGGTGGAGGGCGGGCTCCGACAGGTAGGTGATGTGCGCGCCCATCCGGGCGACGCCGAGGCCCTTGGCCGGCCGCGTCCCGACGTCGAGGTAGCGCCCGCCATGCCAGTTCGGATCGGCCAGGATCGCCTGCCGGCCGACCTCGTGGAAGGCGATGTTCTGGGCCGAGTGGCGCGCGCCCGTCGCGATCGGCATCGCGGCGAAGACCCGCTCGGGGTAGCTCGCCGCCCATTGCAGCACCTGCATCCCGCCCATCGAGCCGCCGATGCACAGGAAGAGGTCCTTGATGCCGAGCCGGTCGAGCAGCATCGCCTGGCCCCGCACCATGTCGCGGATCGTCACCAGCGGGAAATCGAGGCCGTAGGCCCGGCCGGTCGCCGGGTTGAGGGAGGCCGGGCCGGTCGTGCCCATGCAGGAGCCGACGACGTTGGCGCAGATCACGAAGTAGCGGTCGGTGTCGACGGGCTTGCCGGGCCCGACCAGGCGGTCCCACCAGCCGGGTTTGCCGGTCACCGGGTGGGTGTTGACAACGTGCTGGTCGCCGGTGAGCGCGTGGCAGACCAGCACCGCGTTGCTGCGCGCCTCGTTGAGCGTGCCGGCGGTCTGGTAGGCGATCTGCCAGGGCGCCAGGTCCACCCCCGCATCCATCGCCAGCGCTTCGTCGGCTCCGAAATGGGCGACGGGGCTCGTCGGTTCGACCGCCTGGGAGGCGGAGTCCGGGCCGGGCTTCAGGAGTGGTGTGGCCATGCTTCTCACGGGGCTGTCGCCGGGCGGCGGGCTTGACGAGGCTTTGGCTTGCGAAAACCGGAGGCGGTTCGTTCTCCAAACCGGACCGGTCGTTAAAGCGTCCAAAAATTCCGCTTCAACGGACGAAAAGAGGTAAGCCTTCGCTGTCCCGCCGTCAATCGACGGAAGGACGATCTCCATGGGCGCCGGCCCTGGCCCGCGAGCGGTAGGGGTCGTAAGACGGGTCTTCCCGTCGCTTGTCCCCGTACCTGCCATGACGTCGACCCCGCCCGCCGACCTCGCCGCCCTCCGGGCCGACATCGACCGCATCGATTCGGCGATGCACGACCTCCTGATGGAGCGCGGCCGGATCATCGACCGGCTGATCGCCGTCAAGAAGACCTCGGCCTCCGGATCCGCCTTCCGGCCCGGCCGCGAGGCCTCGATGATGCGGATGATCGCCGAGCGCCACAAAGGCCTCCTGCCGCTCGACACGGTGGAGGGGATCTGGCGGGTCATCATCGCCACCTTCACCTACGTGCAGGCGCCGTTCGCGGTCCATGCCGACGTCTCGGGCGGCGACGCGCCGATGCGCGATTCGGCCCGGTTCCATTTCGGCTTCACGGTGCCGTACCGGCCGCATCCGAGCGCGGCGGCGGTGATCGCCGCGGTGGCGGCCTCGCGGGGCGACCTCGGGGTCTTCCGCCTCGACCAGGGCGTGACGGCGGGCGCGTGGTGGCGTCTGCTCGCGGGCCCCGGCCGCCCGAAGGTCATCGCCCGGCTGCCCTTCATCGAGCGGCCCGGCCACCCGGCCGGCACCCCGGTCTTCTGCATCGCCAAGCCCCTCGACGACCCGAGCGCGGCCCAGCGTGACTGGGTGCTCTACGCCGCCCGGTTCGAGCGATGGCGCGACGAGGCGGCGGAGGCGGTGGTGGACTTGGGCGGCGAGGTGGTGGCGAGCGCCGGTCTCGGCGGGGGCCTGAGCCAGCTCCTGGCGTTTCCCGGCAGCGTCAGCCCGCAGGAGGCGCGGGCGGCCTTGTCAGAGGCTGGGGCGACGCCGGGCGCCCTGGAGGAGATCGGCAGCCACGCGGCCCGGTTCCGGGTGGGGGCCTCTTAGATAAGGATGAGGGTTGAGACTGACGTGTCACGATGAGGCGCGATTCCCCTCTCCCGTGCGGGAGAGGGGTTCCCGCGACTTAATAGTTTGCCGTGCGCTGGAGCAGCGCCCGATCACGTTGCAATCGGGTGCTGCTCTGGGTCTTTGATTTGGCCGCATTTCCTTCGACGAGCCGGCATCCACGTCGCCGGAAAAAGCGCTAGGCCGACACGCCGAGCCGCCGGTTGAGCCCCAGCGCGCCGAGGGTGCAGACCGCGCCCGACAGCAAGTACACGCCGACCCACGGCAGCCCCAGATGGCTCGACGCGTAGAGCGCGACGAGCGGCGCGAAGCCGGCGCCGACGAGCCAGGCGAGGTCGGAGGTCAGCGCCGAGCCGGTATAGCGGTACTTGGTGCCGAAGTTCTCCGCGATGGCGCCCGAGCTCTGGCCGTAGGCGAGGCCGAGCAGCGCGAAGCCGACCACCACGAAGATCGTCTGCCCGGCCATGCTGTCGCCGAAGAGCAGCGGGGCGACGATGCTGCCCAGCGCGAACAGGCCGATCAAGGCGGCGGCGAGCGCGATGGTGGAGCGCCGGCCGATCTGGTCGGCGATCAGGCCCGACATGACGATCGTCATCGTGGCGACGGTGGCGCCGGCGAACTGCACCATCAGGAACTCGCCGACCGAGCGGCCGGTGAACAGGTTGATCCAGCTGACCGGGAACACCGTGACGAGGTGGAACAGCGCGTAGCAGGCCAGCGGCACGAAGGCGCCGACCAGGATGTTGCGGCCGCTCGCCCGCACCGTCTCGACGACCGGCTCCGGCTCGAGCTCGTCGGCCTCGAGCAGGCGGCGGAACTCCTCCGTCGCGACGAGGCGCAGGCGCGCGAACAGGGCCACGACGTTGATGGTGAAGGCGACGAAGAACGGGTAGCGCCAGCCGAAGCCCATGAAGTCGTCGTCCGACAGCTGGAGCTGGAAGAACGCGAACAGGCCGCTCGCCAGCATGAAGCCGACCGGCGCGCCGAGCTGCGGCAGCATCGCGTACCAGCCGCGGCGGTTCTCCGGGGCGTTGAGGGCGAGCAGCGAGGCGAGCCCGTCCCACGCGCCGCCGAGCGCCAGGCCCTGGCCGATCCGGCACAGGCCGAGCAGCACCGCCGACCAGTGGCCGATGGTCTCGTAGCCCGGCAGGAAGGCGATGAGGCAGGTCGAGAGGCCGAGCAGGAACAGCGCGATGGTGAGCTTGGTCGCCCGGCCGTAGCGCCGGTCGATCGCCATGAACAGCACCGAGCCGATCGGCCGCGCCACGAAGGCGAGGGCGAAGAGCCCGAAGGCGTACAGCGTGCCGGTCACCGGCTCGGCCCACGGGAAGACGAGGCGCGGGAAGACCAGAACGCAGGCGAGGCCGAACACGAAGAAGTCGAAGAACTCGGAGGTGCGGCCGATGATGACCCCGAGGGCGATCTCGCCGGGCGCGACGTGGCCGGGCTCCGACGAGACCAGGCGGGCGTCCCGTTCCGGCTTGGAGGAGGAGGCGGAGGCGGGCTCCGCCGTGATCGTGGCCATATCGGAATCCTGCTTCGTCACTCTACGAAGACCCCTTCCTTAGAGGAGAACCCGCCCATTGGGGGCCTGGACAAAACGTCCAATCCCGCGGGGGCCCCGCCGGGCGTACAGGACAGGTGCCGAAAGCTGATCGTCCGGGCTGCCCGTGAAACACTTGCGCCTCCTCCTCGTCCTTCCGTTCATCCTCCTCACCGGAGGATGCAATATGGTGCTCCTGTCGCCCGCGGGCGACGTGGCGCTGCAACAGCGTAACCTGCTGATCGCCTCCACGGTGCTGATGCTCCTCATCATCGTGCCGGTGATGGCGCTGACGGTCGCCTTCGCCTGGCACTATCGCGAGGGCAACAAGAAGGCGGTCTACGACCCCGATTTCCATCACTCGATTGGTCTCGAGGTGGTGATCTGGTCGGCCCCGCTGCTGATCATCGTGGCGCTCGGCGCGCTCACCTGGCTCGGCACCCACCTGCTCGATCCCTACCGGTCGGTCAGCCGCATCAGCGCCTCGAAGCCGATCGTGTCGAGTGTCGGCGACCCGATGGTCTCGGGCAAGCCCCTGGTGGTCCAGGTCGTCGCCCTCGACTGGAAGTGGCTGTTCCTCTACCCCGAGCAGGGCATCGCCTCGCTCAACGAGGTCGCCGCGCCCGTCGACCGGCCGATCGAGTTCCGCATCACCTCCTCCTCGGTGATGAACTCGCTGTTCATCCCGGCGCTCGCCGGCCAGATCTACGCCATGCCGGGCATGCAGACGCGGCTCAACGCCGTGATCAACAAGGCCGGCGACTACGAGGGCTTCTCGGCCAATTACAGCGGCGCCGGGTTCTCGCACATGCGCTTCACCTTCAAGGGCGTCGACGAGGGCGCGTTCAGCGCCTGGGTCGACAAGGTCAAGCAGGATGGCGGCTCGCTCACCCGGGCGGACTACCTGAAGCTCGAGCGCCCGAGCGAGAAGGAGCCGGTGCGCCACTACAAGGCCGTGGACGCCGACCTCTACGACGCGATCCTCAACATGTGCGTCGACCGCGCCAAGATGTGCATGCACGACATGGCGGCGATCGACGCCCGCGGCGGCGGCGGCCGCGAGGGTCTGCACAGCGTCATGAGCCTCACCTACGACAAGGCCGTCCGCCGCGGCACCGGCGCGACCCAGCAGGCGACCTTCGTCACCGCCCTCTGCACCCCCGCCGACGCCTACGGGCTCGGTGGCTCCTCGGCCGCCAAGGCCGCAGCCGCGACCCCGCGCCTGAACTGAACGAGCCCGGACCCCGACAGACATCCGCATTCCAGGCTGAGCCATGAATTCCGAGCACAATCCGATCGAAGCCTATCCGCACTGGTGGCGGCTGCTGTTCGGCCGCTTCACCATCGAGTCCCTGCCGCTCCACGAGCCGATCGTGGTGGTCACCTTCCTCGTCGTCGCGCTGGGCGGCCTCGCCGTCCTCGGCGTGCTGACCCGCTACAAGCTCTGGGGCCCGCTCTGGCGCGACTGGCTGACCAGCGTCGACCACAAGAAGATCGGGATCATGTACATGGTCCTCGGCCTCGTCATGCTGCTGCGCGGCTTCGCCGACGCGGTGCTGATGCGCTCGCAGCAGGCGATCGCCCATGGCGGCGCCGAGGGCTTCCTGCCGCCGCACCACTACGACCAGATCTTCACCGCCCACGGCGTGATCATGATCTTCTTCGTGGCGATGCCGCTGGTCACCGGGCTGATGAACTTCGTGGTGCCGCTGCAGATCGGCGCCCGCGACGTCGCCTTCCCGTTCCTCAACAACTTCAGCTTCTGGATGACCGCCGGCGGCGTCATCCTGACGATGATGTCGCTGTTCGTCGGCGAGTTCGCGGCCACCGGCTGGCTCGCCTATCCGCCCTTGTCGAACATCGCCTACTCGCCGAGCACCGGGGTCGACTACTACATCTGGGCGCTGCAGATCGCGGGCGTCGGCACGACCTTGTCCGGCGTCAACCTGATCGCCACCATCGTCAAGATGCGGGCGCCCGGCATGTCGATGATGAAGATGCCGGTCTTCACCTGGACCTCGCTCTGCACCAACATCCTGATCGTCGCCTCCTTCCCGGTGCTCGGCGCGGTGCTGGCGCTGCTCACCCTCGACCGCTACGTCGGCACCAACTTCTTCACGAACGATCTCGGCGGCAACCCGATGATGTACGTGAACCTGATCTGGATCTGGGGTCACCCCGAGGTCTACATCCTGGTGCTGCCGGCCTTCGGCATCTTCTCCGAGGTGACCTCGACCTTCTCCGGCAAGCGCCTGTTCGGCTACGCCTCGATGGTCTACGCCACGGTGGTCATCACCATCCTGTCCTACCTGGTCTGGCTGCACCACTTCTTCACCATGGGGTCGGGGGCGAGCGTCAACTCGTTCTTCGGCATCACCACGATGATCATCTCGATCCCGACCGGAGCGAAGATCTTCAACTGGCTGTTCACCATGTATCGCGGCCGGATCCGCTTCGACCTGCCGATGATGTGGACGGTCGCCTTCATGCTGACCTTCGTGATCGGCGGCATGACCGGCGTGCTGCTGGCGGTGCCCCCGGCCGACTTCGTGCTGCACAACTCGCTGTTCCTGGTCGCGCACTTCCACAACGTGATCATCGGCGGCGTGCTGTTCGGCCTCTTCGCCGGCATCTACTACTGGTGGCCGAAGGCCTTCGGCTTCCGCCTCGACCCGTTCTGGGGCAAGGTCTCGTTCTGGTGCTGGGTCGTCGGCTTCTGGGTGGCGTTCACGCCGCTCTACATCCTCGGCCTGATGGGCGTGACCCGGCGGATGAGCTCGTTTGCCGGCACCGAGTACCAGCCGCTCTTCGTGATCGCGGCCTTCGGCGCCCTCCTCGTCGCCTGCGGCATCGGCGCGATGATCGTCCAGTTCGCCGTCAGCGTCCTGCGGCGCGAGCAGCTCGCCGACCTGACCGGCGATCCCTGGGGCGGCCGCACCCTCGAATGGGCGACCTCCTCGCCGCCGCCGGCCTACAATTTCGCCTTCACCCCGATGGTGCATGACGGCGATGCCTGGTGGGACATGAAGAGCCGCGGCTACAAGCGTCCGCTGGAGGGCTACAAGGCCATCCACATGCCCAGGAACACCGGCGCGGGCGTGATCATCGCCGCCATCGCCACCGTCTTCGGCGTCGCCATGGTGTGGTACGTCTGGTGGCTGGCGGCGATCTCCTTCGTCGGCGTGATCGCGGCGACCATCATCCACACCTTCAACTACGACCGCGACTTCTACATCCCCGCCGACGAGGTCGCGCGGACCGAGGCCGAGCGCACCCGCACGCTCGCTCTCGTGAAGGCCTGAGGACTCCGCCATGGCACAGTCACACCCGGCCGCGGCAGACGACGCCGAGCTGCACTTCTACGTCTCGGACGACGAGCACGGTCACGCCGAGGGCGGGACCATGCTCGGGTTCTGGCTCTACCTGATGAGCGACTGCCTGATCTTCGCGATCCTGTTCGCGACGTACGGCGTCCTCGGGCGGAACTATGCGGCGGGTCCGTCCGGCGCGGACCTGTTCGATCTCAAGCTCGTGGCGGTGAACAGCGCCATGCTGCTGTTCTCCTCCATCACCTACGGCTTCGCGATGCTGGAGATGGAGAAGGGCGACCAGCGCATGACGCAGCGCTGGCTGGCGATCACCGGGGTCTTCGGCCTCTGCTTCATCGGCCTCGAGCTGTTCGAGTTCGCCCACCTGATCCACGAGGGCGCCACGCCCCAGCGCAGCGCCTTCCTGTCGTCGTTCTTCACCCTGGTCGGGACGCACGGCCTGCACGTCACCTTCGGGTTGATCTGGCTCGTGACCCTGATGGTGCAGGTGCACCAGCGCGGCCTGATCCCGGCCAACCGCCGCCGGCTGATGTGCCTGAGCATGTTCTGGCACTTCCTCGACGTGATCTGGATCGGCGTCTTCACCTTCGTCTACCTGATGGGATCCCTCACATGAGCGCCCGCGCTCCCGCTTCCGACGGCGTCCATTCCGGCTCCGTGCATGTCGAGGTCGTCCACGATCATCACGAGGCCGGCCACGGCTCGCGCCGGGGCTACATCACCGGCTTCGTCCTGGCGGCGATCCTGACGGCGATCCCGTTCTGGCTGGTGATGGCGGAGGTCTTCACCGATCCCCGCGTCACCTCGCTGGTCATCATGGCCTTCGCGGTCGTGCAGATCGTGGTCCACATGGTCTACTTCCTGCACATGAACGCGCGCTCGGAAGGCGGCTGGACCATGATGGCGCTGATCTTCACCATCGTGCTGGTGGTGATCGCGCTCTCGGGCTCGCTCTGGGTGATGTACCACCTCAACACCAACATGATGCCGATGTCGCCGAGCGACATGCGCGCCATGCCGTGACGACGGGCGACGATCGATCGCTCACGGCCGGGGCGGCTCCGCCCCGGCGCAAGCGCCTCCTGCTGGTGGCGCTCTCGCTCCTGGCAACCGCCCTGTTCGTGGGGCTCGGGATCTGGCAGGTCGAGCGCCGGGCCTGGAAGCTCGACCTCATCGCCCGGGTCGAGGCGCGGCTCGCGAGCCCGCCCGTCCCGGCGCCCGGCCGGGCCGAATGGCCGGCCCTCTCCCGCGACGCCGACGAGTACCGCCGCGTCACGGCGCAGGGCCGCTTTCTTCCCGACCGCGCCGTCCGCATCCTGGCGGTGACCGAGAAGGGCGCCGGCTCCTGGCTCCTCGTCCCCCTCGTCACGGAGGCCGGCGACACGATCCTGATCAATCGCGGCTTCGTGCCCCCGGACTGGCAGGCCCCGCCGGGCGGGGAGGAGGTCGTGACGGTGACGGGCCTGCTGCGCCTGCCGGAGCCCGGCGGCGGCTTCCTGCGCAGCAACGATCCGGCCCGGGACCGCTGGTACTCCCGCGATGTCGCGGCGATTGCGCAGGCCAGGGGCCTCGGCCCGGTGGCGCCCTACTTCATCGACGCGGATGCCTCCGGCAACCGGCCGGGTGCTCCGGTCGGCGGGCTGACCGTCGTGGCGTTCCGCAACCACCACCTGATCTACGCGCTGACCTGGTTCGGGCTGGCGGCGTTGTCGGGCTATGCGGCCTATCGGGCCTTGCGCGAGCGGTGAAGCGGATTCGGAGTCGGATGGATTCCAGACAAGGCGCACGGGCGAGAACCTTCCCCCCTCTGCGGGGGAGGGCTCGGGGGCTCACGAGGCGGTCGGCACAGCCATGACCGGCCGGCCTGACCTTCGCCGCACCGCCCGCGCCACCCTCGTCGCCGCCGCGCGGCATCTCGGCATCGGCTCCCTGGCGGGGCTCGGCGAATCCGGCGGCCCCGAGGACCATGACGGCGGCCGCCAGAACCTGCTGCTCCTGGTGCAGCTGCGCTGGATCGCGGTGGCGGGCCAGGTCGTCACCATCGCGGTGGCGCAAGCAGGGCTCGGCATCGCGCTGCCGCTCGGGCCCATGGCGGTGGTGCTCGCCGGGCTCGTCCTCCTCAACCTCGTCAGCCTGGGCTGGATCGCCCGCGGCGGCGGCGTCACCGAGGGCGTGCTGTTCGTCGCCCTCCTCCTCGACGTGGTGGCGCTCACGCTGCAGCTCTCCTTGAGCGGCGGCGCCACCAACCCGTTCACCTCGCTGTTCCTGCTCCAGCTGACCCTGGCGGCGGTGCTGCTGAGCAGCCGGGCGACGATCGGCCTCGTCGCCATCACCACCGCGGCGCTCGGCGTGCTGATGCTGGCCTACCGGCCGCTGGTGCTGCCGCCGGGCGACAGCAACGAATTGTTGCGGCTCTACCTCGTCGGCATGCTGGTGGCCTTCGTGATCGACGCCGCGCTCATCGCGGTGTTCGTCACCCGCATCTCGCGCAACCTGCGCCGGCAGGATGCGCGGCTGGCCGACCTGCGCCAGCGCGCGGCGGAGGAGGACCACATCGTCCGGATGGGGCTTCTCGCCTCCGGCGCCGCGCACGAGCTCGGCACGCCGCTCTCCTCGCTCTCGGTGATCCTCGGCGACTGGCGCCGGATGCCGGAACTGACCGCCTCCCCCGACATCGCCCGCGAGATCGAGGAGATGCAGGAGGCGGTGGGGCGCTGCAAGGCGATCGTCACCGGCATCCTGCTCGCCGCCGGCGCCGCCCGCGGGGAGGCGCCGCACCTTACCACCGTGCGCGGCTTCGTCGACGAGCTCGTCGGCGACTGGCGGCGGATGCGCTCCTGCTTCTGCCTGCAGGTCCGCGACGAGTTCGGCGAGGACGTGGAGATCGTCTCCGACACCGCTCTCAAGCAGGTGCTGTTCAACGTCCTCGACAACGCCCTCGACCTGTCGCCGAACTTCGTCGAGCTGGCGGCCTGGCGCGACGGCGACACCCTGCGGCTCTCCGTCACCGATCGCGGCCCGGGTTTCGCGCCCGAGATGCTGGCGCGGCTCGGCCAGCCCTATACATCGAGCAAGGGCCGCCTCGGCGGCGGGCTCGGGCTGTTCCTCGTCGTCAACGTCGTGCGCAAGCTCGGCGGCACGGTGGAGGCCCGCAACCGCAGCTATGGAGGCGCCGTCGTGACCATCAGCCTGCCGCTCTCGAGCCTGACGGTGTGAGATGCCCGACGAGGACCGCCTGCTCGTCATCGTCGAGGATGACGAGCGCTTCGCCGCCACCCTGACCCGCTCGTTCGAGCGGCGCGGCTACACGGTGGTGAGCCTGGCCGGCTTAGCCGCCCTCGAGGCCCTGCTCGCCGAGCGCGCCCCGACCTACGCCGTGGTCGACCTGAAGCTCAACGGCGAATCGGGCCTGGCCTGCGTCAAGGCGCTGCACGACCACGATCCCGGCATCCTCACCGTGGTGCTGACGGGCTATGCCAGCATCGCCACGGCGGTCGAGGCGATCAAGCTCGGCGCCTGCCACTACCTCGCCAAGCCCGCCAACACCGACGACATCGAGGCGGCGTTCTCCAAGGCGGAAGGCGACGTCGACGTCTCCCTCGACGGCCGGCCGACCTCGATCAAGACGCTCGAGTGGGAACGCATCCACCAGACCCTGGTCGAGACCGACTTCAACATCTCGGAGACCGCGCGCCGGCTCGGGATGCACCGGCGCACGCTGGCCCGCAAGCTCGACAAGCAGCAGGTGAAGTAGTCCGCTCGGTAGCCCCTGTCTGCCCGCATGGCTGACGCGTGCGGAATGCGGTTTCGCATCCTGGCGAAGCCGGCGCACCCGAGGTAACGTCCCGCCCGAAATGCAAGGAGGAGACGAGATGAACGCCCCGTCCGCCGCGGTCGCGACCCAGACCAATCTCAGCCCGGTGAAGCCCCATGAGGGGACCCGCGGCGCGTTCCGGTGGGACGACCCGTTCCTGCTCGACGACCAGCTCACCGACGACGAGCGCCTGATCCGCGACTCCGCCCGCAGCTTCGCGCAGGAGCGCCTGCTGCCCGGGATCGTCGAGGCCTATGCCGAGGAGAAGACCGACCGCTCGCTGTTCAACGCGATGGGCGAGCTGGGCCTGCTCGGCGTCACCCTGCCGGAGGAGTATGGCTGCGCCGGAGCAAGCTACGTCGCCTACGGCCTCGTCGCCCGCGAGGTCGAGCGGGTCGATTCCGGCTACCGCTCGATGATGAGCGTGCAGTCCTCGCTGGTGATGTACCCGATCTACGCCTATGGCGACGAGACCCAGCGCAAGACATACCTGCCCAAGCTCGCCTCGGGCGAATTCGTCGGCTGCTTCGGCCTGACCGAGCCGGATGCCGGCTCGGATCCGGCCGGCATGAAGACCCGGGCCGACAAGATTGACGGCGGCTACCGGCTGTCGGGCGCCAAGACCTGGATCTCGAACGCCCCGATCGCCGACGTGTTCGTGGTCTGGGCCAAGTCGCCGGCCCATGACAACCAGATCCGCGGCTTCATCCTGGAGAAGGGGATGAAGGGGCTGTCGGCGCCGAAGATCAAGGGCAAGCTGTCCTTGCGCGCCTCGGTCACCGGCGAGATCGTGATGGACGGGGTCGAGGTGCCGGAATCGGCGCTGCTGCCCAACGTCTCGGGACTGAAGGGGCCGTTCGGCTGCCTCAACCGGGCGCGCTACGGCATCTCCTGGGGGGCGCTGGGCGCCGCGGAGGATTGCTGGCACCGGGCGCGGCAATATACGCTCGACCGCAAGCAGTTCAACCGGCCGCTCGCCCAGACCCAGCTGGTGCAGAAGAAGCTCGCCGACATGCAGACCGAGATCGCGCTGGGCCTCCAGGGCTCGTTGCGGGTCGGGCGGCTGTTCGACGAGGGCCGGATGGCGCCGGAGATGATCTCGCTGGTCAAGCGCAACAATTGCGGCAAGGCGCTCGCCATCGCCCGCGAGGCGCGCGACATGCACGGCGGCAACGGCATCATGGGCGAGTACCACGTGATGCGCCACGCCCAGAACCTCGAGACGGTGAACACCTACGAGGGCACCCACGACGTCCACGCCCTGATCCTGGGCCGGGCGCAGACCGGGCTGCAGGCGTTCTTCTAGGCAGACTTCGCAAAAGCGGTTGCCGGTCTTGCGATAAAAATCGGCGACAAAACAAGAACCGAAGCAGGCTTGCGTTGGCCTCAAACGCAAGCCTGCTTAGGCCTCGACCGCCTTCCGCCGTATTCGAGGCTTCCCGGGTTCACCGGGGAGCCTGCCCTGTCGTTGAGGCGGAGAACGGCGGCGTGGAAGGCCTTGGCCTCCTCCAGCCCGGCGAGGTCGCGCAGGGCGGTGAGAATGCGGGTGATCCGCAGATGGTTGTGGTCGAGGGCCGTGAGCCAGCCATCGGTCCCGGCATAGAAGCGCAGCATCCGGTCGCGCGCGGCCAGGAATCCGGCCCGCGCCGCCGGATCGGCCCGGATCGCGGCCGCTTCCGCCGCTCCGAGCACCGGCGCTCCCGGTACCGCCCGGCTCGGCTCGGCGAGCGGGAACAGCCACTGGATGACGTCGTGAACGCCCTCGATGCCGGCATCGTCGAAGGCCAGCACCTCGGCGAGGCTGCGCCCGCGTCCGTCGCGGCCGCGGCCGGTGAGGAAGGCGTGGACCGGTCCCGCACTCGCCTCGGTCATGGGTGCCTCCTCGTGTCCCGCCCTCCGGATCTATGGCGACGCGCAGCGGCGGACAGGCGGCGCGGTCGCGCAATCGAGGCTGCATTGCTGATGCGCGCCGCAGAACCACGACAGGCTGCCGCTCTTGAGGCAGGCGCCGCCGCATTGGCGGTAGGCGCCGTAGATCGGACGGACGTAGACCGGCTCGGTCAGCCCCCGCGTCCGGCTCCCCTCCGCCGCGAAGGCCTGCACGGCGACGAGCGGGAGAAGGAGCGCCGTCGTGCAGGAGCAGAGGAGAGTCATGACCGGGCCGCCGTTTCAACGGGCCCGATGATCGGATCAACGGTGGAGCAGGTCGATTAAATTGCGGTTCATCTGGGCGGTGGTCCGCCTCGTCACGCCGCCGCCTTCCGCTCGGCCCGCGCCGCCTCCAGCGCCCTCACCCGCGGGATCACCTGCTCGCCGAAATACGCCACCTCCTCCTGGAAGTGCAGGAAGCCGAGAAGCGCCAGGTCGGCGCCCGCATCCTTGAGCGCCAGGATGCGCTCGGCGATCTGGTCCGGCGTGCCGATCAGGTTCGAGCGGAAGCCGTCATTGTACTGGACCAGGTCCTCGAAGCTCGACTTGGCCCAGTTGCCCTCGCGCTCCGGCGAGGCGGCACCGGCATTCTTCACCTCGTGGCCGAAGGCGCGCACCGCCTCGGGGTCGGCCTGGTCGATGATCTCTCGCAACACCGCCCGGGCCTCCTCCTCGGTGTCGCGGGCAATCACGAAGGCGTTGACGCCGATCTTCACGCTCCGTCCCTCCGCCGCCGCCTTGTGGCGGATGTCGTCGACCTGGGCGCGGATGTTCTCCGGGGTATTGCCGTTGGTGAAGTACCAGTCGGAGACCCGGGCCGCCATGTCGCGCGCCGCCCGCGACGAGCCGCCCTGGAAGATCTCGGGCAGGGGCTCGGCCGGCTTCGGCTTCAGGGTGTAGTCGGTGTAGCGGTAGAAATCGCCCCGGAAGGAGAAAGAATCCTGGGTCCAGATCCCGCGCAGGGACCGGATGAACTCCTCCGAGCGTCGGTAGCGCTCGTCGTGGTCGAGCCAGGGCTCGCCGATCGCCCGGAACTCGCCCGAGAACCAGCCGCTGACGATGTTGACGGCGATGCGCCCGCCGGTGAGCTGCGAGATCGTGGCGACCTGCTTCGCCGCCAGCGTCGGGTTCCAGGGTCCGGGCAGGATCGCGGCGATGACCTTCAGGCGCTCGGTCGCGGCGAGCAGCGCGTGGCTGAAGGCGACCGATTCGTGCTGGTACTCGGCGCCGTAGCCGGCGGTGAAGCGAACTTGGGTCAGGGCGTAGTCGAAGCCCGCCCGCTCGGCGAGGCGCGCCAGCTCCCGGTTGTAGTCGGCGTCCCAGGACGTGCGCTGCGGGACCTTGCTGATGACGAGGCCGCCGGAGACGTTCGGCACCCAATAGGCGAAGCGGATCGGCTCGGGCGTCTGCTGCGTGGTCTGCTGCGTCATGGCGGGTCCTTGCTCGTCTTGTTGCAAGAAGAGCCGGCATCGCCCGGGCGGGCGGCGCGGTTGACCCCGAGTATCCGGGGCCTTTTCCGCGCCGTCAAAAGCATCGTCTTGCTTAAATGTCGTCCGCGCGACAAGCCCGTTCTCCGACCGGGCCGTCCGCGCGGGCGATCGTCCTTCCGTGCCGTCAGGCCTTCGGCCGCTCGCGGTTGCCGTACTGCGCCAGTTCCAGCCGGGCGATCGAGCGGTTATGGACCTCGTCCGGTCCGTCGGCGAGGCGCAGGGTGCGGATGCGCGCGTAGGAATAGGCGAGGCCGGCATCGCTGCTGACGCCGGCGCCGCCATGGGCCTGGATCGCGTCGTCGATGATCTTCAGCGCCATACGCGGGGCCGCGACCTTGATCATCGCGATCTCGAGCTTGGCCCCCTTGTTGCCGACCTTGTCCATCATGTCCGCCGCCTTGAGGCAGAGGAGCCGCGTCATCTCGATGTCGGTGCGGGCCTCGCCGATGCGCTGCTCCCAGACCGAGTGGTCGGCGATGCGCTTGCCGAAGGCGACGCGGCCGAGCAGGCGCTTGGCCATCTTCTCCAGCGCCTCCTCGGCGACCCCGATCGTGCGCATGCAATGGTGGATGCGCCCCGGCCCGAGCCTCCCTTGCGCGATCTCGAAGCCGCGGCCCTCGCCGAGCAGCAGGTTCTCGGCCGGCACCCGCACGTCGTTGAGGATCACCTCGGCGTGGCCGTGCGGCGCGTCGTCGTAACCGAAGACCGGCAGCATCCGCACCACCTCGATCCCCGGCGCGTCGAGGGGAACCAGGATCTGCGATTGCTGCTGGTGCAGGGGCGCGCTGGTGTCGGTCTTGCCCATCACGATGGCGACCGCGCAGCGCGGGTCGCCGACGCCGGACGACCACCACTTGCGGCCGCTGATGACGTAATGGTCGCCGTCGCGGCGGATCCGGGTCTCGATGTTGGTGGCGTCCGAGGAGGCGACGTCCGGCTCGGTCATCAGGAAGGCCGAGCGGATCTCGCCCGCCATCAGGGGCGTGAGCCAGCGCTCCTTCTGCGCCTTGGTGCCGTAGCGGTGCAGCACCTCCATGTTGCCGGTATCCGGCGCCGAGCAGTTGAACACCTCGGAGGCCCACTGGATCCGGCCCATCTCCTCGGCGCAGAGCGCGTAGTCGAGGTTGGTCAGCCCCGCGCCGCGGAACTCG
Organism: Methylobacterium currus; assembly: GCF_003058325.1. NCBI lineage: Bacteria > Pseudomonadati > Pseudomonadota > Alphaproteobacteria > Hyphomicrobiales > Methylobacteriaceae > Methylobacterium > Methylobacterium currus. The sequence goes on along the minus strand of NZ_CP028843.1, from coordinate 2,473,463 downwards.
CCGTCATCGTGCTGAGGCGAGGGGGGCAGGAAGAGGTTCCACAGGCCGGCCTCGCGGGCCTTCGGCTTCAGGCGCTCGATCACCGGCACCGGCTGCCAGCGGTCGGTGCCGAAGGCCTCCATCTCGGCCTTGTAGGTCGGCACCGCCGGGCGGACATGCTCGTCCATGAAGGCCCGGACCCGGTCGCGCCAGTGGCGCTGCCGCTCGGAGAGGGTGAAGTCCATGCGCGGTTCCTCCCGTCGCCGGGGTCTCGCGCCCCGGCCTTGTCGGGCCGGAGCCTAGCGCCAACCGCGCGCGAGCAAAACCGTCTTTTCGAAAGGTGCGGGACGCATGGGCCGCGGCGGAGCCGTACCGGATTTTCGAACGATCACCCCCGATACACCCGCTCGTAGCGCCGGCCGAGATTGGTCAGGATCTCGTAGCCGATCGTGCCGGCATGGCGCCCCACCATGTCGAGGTCGAGCCCATCGCCGATCAGGGTCGCGGGCGCGCCGCGGCGCAGGGCGTCGTGCGGCGCCTCGGTGACGTCGAGGATGATGAGGTCCATCGAGACGTTGCCGACGAAGGGGCAGCGCACGCCGCCGACCACGGCCTCGCCGCGGCCAGTGGAGGCGCGGGGAAAGCCGTCGGCGTAGCCGAGCGACAGGGTGGCGAGACGACGGGGGCCCCGCGCGGTCCAGCGGGCGTTGTAGCCGGCGGTCGCGCCGGCCGCGACTTCGCGGACCTGGAGGATGCCGGCCTCGAGCCGCACCACCGGGCGCATCGGGTTGTCACGGCCCGGCTGCGGGTTGCCGCCGTAGAGGGCGTAGCCCGGCCGCGCCAGGTCGGCGCGGCAGGAGGGCAGGAAATCGCCCGAGGAATTGGCGAGCGAGGCCCGGATCCCCGGATAGGCCTCGCGCACCCGCGCGAACTCCGCCGCCTGGTGGTCGGTGAGGGGATCGTGCTCGACCTCGGCGCTGACCAGATGGCTCATCAGCAGGTCGAAGCCGGCCTCGGCCACGACCGGGTCGCCGGCGAGCGCCAGCCCCTCCGGCACCGACAGGCCGAGGCGGTTCATGCCGGTATCGACATGCAAAGCCGCCGGACGCCTCACGCCCTCGGCGCGGTTCGCCGCCGCCCACTCGGCGATCTCGTCGCGTGAGCCGAGCACGGGCCGCAGATCCGCGGCCCGGTAGGCCGGCGCACTGCCCGGCGGGAAGCCGTTGAGCACGTAGATCGCCGCCTCCGGCACCGCCTCCCGGGCGCTCACGCCCTCCGACAGGTGGGCGACGAAGAAGGTGCGGCAGCCTTCCTGCCACAGGGCCGGTGCGGCGCGGGCGATGCCGCAACCATAGGCGTCGGCCTTGATGACGGCCGCGGTCTCCGGGCATTCCGCCGCTTGAGCGAGGCGGCGCCAGTTCGCCCGCAGGGCCGCGAGGTCGATGGTGAGGCGGCCGCCATGGCCGATGGGGCTCGATTCGCTCATGCGCCCGGTCTACCGCCCGCGGAGGCTTCCGCCAAGGGAGCGGCCTGACCGACCGTCAGGCCGTGTTCTGCCTCACATCGTGTCGGGCAGCCGGTCGCCCTGCGCGAGGTTCGAGAACTTGGTGATCTCGGCGTCGAACTGGAGCTCGACCGTGCCGGTCGGGCCGTGGCGCTGCTTGCCCAGGATCACCTCGGCCTTGCCGTAGACGCGGTTCATCTCGGCCTCCCAGGTGAAGAACTCCTCGGTGCCCTCGCGCGGCTTCTTGTTCTTGACGTAGTATTCCTCGCGGAAGACGAACATCACCACGTCGGCGTCCTGCTCGATCGAGCCCGATTCGCGCAGGTCCGAGAGCTGCGGCCGCTTGTCGTCGCGGGCCTCGACCTGGCGCGAGAGCTGCGACAGGGCGATGATCGGCACCGCCAGCTCCTTGGCCAGCGCCTTCATGCCGGTGGTGATCTCGGTCATCTCCTGCACCCGGTTGTCGCCCTTCTTGGAGCTGCCCGAGAGGAGCTGGAGGTAGTCGACCACCAGGAGGTCGAGGCCGCGCTGGCGCTTGAGCCGGCGCGCCCGCGCCGCGAGCTGGGCGATCGAGATGCCGCCGGTCTGGTCGATGTAGAACGGGATCGTCTGCATGTCCCGGGCGGCATCGGTGATCTTGTAGAACTCCTCCGGCCGGATGTCGCCGCGGCGGATCTTGTAGGAGGCGACGCCCGATTGCTCGGCGATGATGCGGGTGGCGAGCTGCTCGGCCGACATCTCGAGCGAGAAGAAGCCGACGATGCCGCCGTTCTTGGTCGCGATGGTGCCGTCGGGCTGCTTCTCGCCGACATAGGCCTTCGCGATGTTGAACGCGATGTTGGTGGCGAGCGAGGTCTTGCCCATGCCGGGGCGGCCGGCCAGGATGATCAGGTCCGAGGCCTGAAGGCCGCCCATCTTGGCGTCGAGGTCGGACAGGCCGGTGGCGATGCCCGACAGCCGCCCCTCGCGCTGATAGGCCTTGGCCGCCATGTCGACCGCCGCCGTCAGGGCGTCGGAGAACTTCTGGAAGCCGCCGTCGTACTTGCCGGTCTCGGCGAGCTCGTAGAGCCGGCGCTCGGTCGCCTCGATCTGGTCGCGCGGCGAGGTCTCGACCGGGGCCTCGTAGGCGCCGTTGACCAGGTCCTCGCCGATGGTGATGAGCCGACGGCGCAGGGCGAGGTCGTAGATCGTGCGGCCGTAATGCTCGGCGTTGATGACCGTCGTCGCCTCGGCGGCGAGCCGCGCGAGGTACTGGCCGACCGTGAGGCCGCCGAGATCCGCGTCGCCCAGATAGGTCTTCAGCGTGATCGGGCTCGCGAGCTTGCCGGCCTTGATCAGGCTGATCGACACCTCGTAGATCCGCCGGTGCACCTCCTCCATGAAGTGCTCGGGGATCAGGAAGTCCGACACCCGGTAGAAGGCGTCGTTGTTGACCAGGATCGCGCCGAGCAGCGCCTGCTCCGCGTCGATGTTGTGCGGCGCGACGCGGTATTCCTGCTGCACGGGCTCGAGATTCGCCGTCAGGGTGCTGGGAATGGCCATCCGGCGGGACTCCGGCTTTCTCAAAGGGGTCGGCACGGGTCGGGACGACCGCGTGTCAGATCATAAACGCTCCGGCGACCATCGCACTGTCGTCCTTGACCAAACCTTGACCGAACGGCCGCGGGCGGTCGCTCAAAACGAAGGCGGGGCCCGCGACTCGCGCCGCGGACCCCGCCATGCTGGAACAAAATGGGAACAAGTCAAGCCCGGTCGGCGGGCTTGTCCCCGCTGTCCCGGCAATCCCATCCCGAAGAACGGGACAGCCGTGGAGCGATCAGCGGTCGTCCGCGTCCGGGCCGGCCTCGGCCAGGGCGGCCCCGACCTCGAGGCCGAGATCGTCGAGGTTGAACTCCTCGCGGGTGGTGGTCGACTCGCCGCGGGCCTGGCGCTCGGCCTCCTCGGGGCTGCGGGCGATGTTGACGGTCACGGTGACCTCGACCTCGGGGTGCAGCACCACCGGGACGGTGTGCAGGCCGAGGGTCTTGATCGGCTGCGCGATGCTGAACTGGTCGCGGTTCACGGTGAAGCCCTCCTGGGTCACCACCTCGGCGAGGTCGCGCGGGGAGACCGAGCCGTAGAGCACGCCGGTCTCGCCGGCCTGGCGGATCAGCACGAAGCTCTTGCCGTTCAGCGTCTCGCCGACCTTCTCGGCCTCCGAGCGGCGCTCGAGGTTGCGGGCCTCGAGCTGGGCGCGCTGGTCCTCGAAGCGCTTCTTGTTCGCCTCGGTGGCGCGCAGGGCCTTGCCGCGGGCGAGCAGGAAGTTGCGGGCGAAGCCCGGCCGCACCTTCACGGTCTCGCCCATCTGGCCGAGCTTGGCCACGCGCTCGAGCAGGATCACGTCCATCGTCGTCGTCCTTTGCTGTGAGGCCTCGTCGGCCCCGGGTGGTGATGGCGGAGCGTTCCGCCGTCGGGGAACCGGATCGCCTCGGGCGGTCCGGGGATTCGCGGGTTCAGGCCACCGGTGGGGTCATGCCACCGGAGGAGCCTGGGCCGGCCGGCGGCGCCCGGTGAGGGCATCGACGAGGCCGAAGAGGGAGAGGGCAGCCAGCGCCAGGCCTTGGGTCAGGAAGACCAGCACGTAGAGGCCGATCAAGAGCGGCGTGCGGCCGGGCTTGCCCCGGCTGCGGTCGTGGAGCGCCGCCAGGCCCTGGAGCGCCAGGGCGGCGGCGAGTGCGCCGAGCAGCGCGACCCCGAAGGCGCCGGCATAGCCCGGCGCCACCGCGAGCACGGCGCCGACGACCAATCCCCACAGGGCCCGGCGCGGCAGCGTGGTGGCGGGGAGATCCGGCCAGGGTCGGGCTAAGCGGCCGGAGATCTGCACCACCCGGGCGCCGGCCCAGAGATAGAAGGTCAAGAGCAGGGTGAAGGTCGTCGCCATGATGGCGGGGGCGAGGCCGGCGACCCGATCGGCGATGCGGGCGAGGTCGTCCTCCTCGAGCCCGGCGCCGCGGGACGGGGTCTCCTGCATCTGCAATTGCAGCATCGCCCGGGCGAGGCGGCGGACCCGCTCCTGATAGGCGGCGTGGTCGCCGGAGGACAGCATCACCACGGCGATGAGGGCGACGGCCGCGGTGACGGCGACCCAGGCCAGCAGCCGGCCGGTCGGGTACCATTCCATCCCGCCCGAGGCTCTCGGACGGCCGAGCAGCGCGAGGTAGCCGAGCCACCAGGCGGGCAGGGCGGTCGAGACCAGGAAGGCCAGGCCGCGTAGAGGTGAGGAGACGACGGCGAGGGCGAGCGTGCCGGAGGCGGCGGCGACGAGGCCGGTCCGGTGGCTCCAGCCCATCGCCACGATCAGGATCGGCAGCGGGGCGAGCAGGTAGAGCGCGAGCGCGAGCGGCGTCGCCTGGACGACGACCCCGATCAGGAGCGCCGAGGCGAGGCCGGCGACGACGCCGATGCCGGTGTGACGAACCATGACAAGCCTGTCCGCTGTCCCGCTGCCGTTTCGGGCAGGGTTAGAGGCGGCGAAAGCCGCCCCAGCGACCCGGCGGCACGGTGCCGCCGGGTTGTTGATCAGAGGATTTAGCGGATCACGTAGGGCAGGAAGCCCAGGAAGCGGGCGCGCTTGATCGCCTGGGCGAGCTCGCGCTGCTTCTTGGCCGACACCGCGGTGATGCGCGAGGGGACGATCTTGCCGCGCTCGGAGACGTAGCGCGAGAGCAGCTTCACGTCCTTGTAGTCGATCTTCGGGGCGTTGGGGCCCGAGAACGGGCAGGTCTTGCGCCGACGGAAGAACGGACGACGGCCACCGCCGCCACCAGCACCGAAAGCCATGGCTTACTGCTCCTCGTTCGTGTTGCGCTCAGCGCGCTCCGGGCGCTCGGCCCGCTCCGGACGGTCGCCGCGCTCGGGGCGGTCACCGCCGCCGAAGCCGCCGCCGAAGCCGTCGTCGTCGCGGCGACGGCCGCGCTCGCGGTCCTTGCGCTCGTCGCGGTCGCGCTTCTGCATCATCGCGGACGGCTCGGACTCGAGCTCCTCGACGCGCACGGTCATGAAGCGCAGCACGTCCTCGGAAATGCGCATCTGGCGCTCCATCTCGGCGAGGGCCGCCGGGGGAGCGTCGATGTTGAGGAGGGTGAAATGCGCCTTGCGGTTCTTGCGGATGCGGTAGGCGAGAGACTTCACGCCCCACATCTCGGTCTTCTCGACCTTGCCGCCATTCTGCTCGATGACGGACTTGTAGGTCTCGACCATCGTTTCGACCTGCTGCGAGGTCACGTCCTGGCGAGCCAGGAACACATGCTCATAGAGAGCCATGATGGGCCTTTCTCAGGGAGACTAAGGCCCGCTGCTCGACAACGCGGGAAGCGGTTTCGGGCGTCGGGCCGGTTCGTCCTCGCGTCGCACGGCGCCAAGCCCTTCGAGCCTGCAAAGGCCCGAGCGGTTGTTCGAAGGCGGAGACACGGGACGACGGGGCGGACCCCTATGCCGGGCAACAAGCTCGGCACCGTCCGTTCAGCCCCCGGCCGGAGCGAACGCGAGGCGCGGCCTATAGCAGGTTCTGGGGAAACGGCAAGAGCGAGGGTGAGGGAAACGGCGTGAGCGAGCGCCCGTCACGGCCTGCGCCTCAGATCCGGACAGGGATCCGGGCCTGGCTGTTGCCGTAAGGTTACAACCGATCGGCGTCTCAAAGATGACGCAAGTATGAAGATGCGCATATCATGACTTTAGGTCAGCCATCCGCTGCGGAAGCGAGGCTTCGTTTCCCCGGGGGATGGATCATGCAGTTACGACACGGTGTTTCGCTCGCCGCGCTCATCGCCGGCACCCTGAGCAGCCCATCGGTCTCGGCGCAGACCGCCAACGTCACGCCCGCGGCCGCCAACGTCATCAGCTTGCTGGGCCCGTATCTGAGCCTGAACGCCACCGCGACCGGCCGGCAGACGCTGCAAGGCAACCTCGACCAGGCCGTGGCGCTCAACACGCAGTCGACGGCAGCCCGCAAGGCGCTGGCGATGAGCGACAAGAACCTCTTGATCGCGGTCGGCGCGGCCTATTCGCCCGCCGGCCTCACCGGATACGGCGCCGGCGCCAACCTGGCGGGCGGCCTGCCGGCGCAAGCCGCCGTCAACGGTCTCGTGCCGCAGCAACCGGTCGGCGGTTTGGGCTCCGTGCTGGGGCCGATCTACGTCAAGGGCGCGGCCGGCGGCGGCACCGGCCCGCTCGGTGCGGTGCAGACCCTGCTGTCCTCGGCCTTCGCGGTGACCGGCACCGATTCCGCGGTGGCGAAGAACTACTTCGCCAACGGCGCCGTCAACAACCCGAGCACCTTGCCGGCGAACTACGTGCCGGTCCCGGCGGTGGCGCCCGCCGGATACTCGCTGCCGACCTTCCACGGCCTGCCCAATCCCCGCGACAGCGTCTACGACCTCGCCTACGGTGTCACCAACACGCAGGCCGGCCAGAATCCGTATGGCAGCTCGCGCCCCTTGCAGGTGGCGCCGGGGCGGATCTCGGCCTTCGATCCGACGGCGCTCGCGGGCATCGACACCAACGCCTCCTTCCCGAGCGGTCATACCACCTACGGTTTCGTCTATGGCACGCTGATCGGGATGGCGGTGCCGCAAGCCTATCAGAGCATGGTCCTGCGCTCGGCCGAGTATGGTGAGAGCCGCATCGTGCTCGGCGTGCATTACCCGCTCGATGTCATCGGCGGCCGCGCGCAATCGTACTACGATCTGGCGCAGACCTTCACCAACCCGCTCTACATCAACAACGCCGCCGTCACCGGCACGGCCATCGACCTGCCGAGCCTCTACGTGCAGGCGTCGAGGCAGTTGCAGGACTACCTCTCGGCGCAGTGCGGCGCTTCCGTCGCGGCTTGCGCCACGAGCGCGGCCAACACCGCCAGCAACCCCTACCTTCCGTCGGCGGCCAACCAGGCCCTGCACCAGCAGCGCCAGACCTTCGGCCTGCCGACGCTCACCTTCGCGCAAGCCCCGCGCGAGGCCGCGCCGGCCGGCGGGCCCGACGCCTCGATCCTGCTCGCTCCGCTCTACGGCGGCAGCTCGAACGCGGCGCAGCGGATCGCCCCGACCGGCGGCCTCTACGGCAGCCTCGCCACCGGCACGATCAACCAGATCGTCGTCAACACGGAGTCGAATGCGCTCGCCGCCTTCTCCGGCACGCCGCTGAGCTACTGGAGCCGCGTCGACCTCTACGCGGCGGCCGGCTATTTCGGCAACGTCACCGGCACCCTGCAGATGGCGGCCAACGACCGGCTGACCACCGACGTCACGGTCGGCCAGACCGGCGCGCTTTACGCCAACGGCACCATCACCGGCCAAGTCACGGTCGGCGCCGGCGGCCTGCTCGGCGGCACCGGCACGGTCGGCGGCGTCGTGGCGCAATCGGGCTCGACGGTCGCCCCCGGCAACTCGATCGGCACTCTCACGGTGGCCGGCAACGCCAGCTTCGCCCAGGGCTCCACCTTCCGGGTCGAGGCCAATGCGAGCGGCCAGGCCGACCGCCTCGCCGCCACCGGATCCGCCACGATCCAGGGCGGCACCGTCCAGGTGCTGGCATCGAGCGGAAACTACAGCCCCCGCACCGGCTACACGATCCTCTCGGCCAATGCCGGCGTCACCGGCACCTTCGCGGGCGTCGCCTCCAACCTCGCCTTCCTCACCCCGACGCTCCGCTACCAGCCCGGCGAGGTCGACCTGACGCTCACCCGCAACGACGTCGCCTTCGCCACCATCGCCCAGACCCGCAACCAGGCGGCGGTCGCCAATGCCGTCCAGGGGGCCGGCGCGGGCGCAGGCATCCATGCCCGCACGGTGGGGCTCACCACGCCGGAGGCCGTCACCGCCTTCCAGGCCCTCACCGGCGACAGCCACGCCAGCGCGGTGTCGGCCTCGTACGAGACCGCGTTCTTCGTGCGCGAAGCGATCCTCGACCGCCTGCGCTGGTCGGGCGACGGCAGCCGCGACTATGGCAGCCTGCCCGCCACCTACACCGCCGACCTGCCGGGACGGGCCGCGCCCGTCGCCCCGGTGCCGGTGCGGGTGCTGGATCCGCGGGTGTTCGGGCTGTGGGGCCAGGGCTTCGGCAGCGTCGGCCAGGCGCGCAGCGACGGCAACGCGGTGACGCTCGACCGCGACACCGCCGGCTTCGTGCTCGGCGCGGATGTGCGGCTGGAGGACGGGATCAAGCTCGGCGTGGCGGGCGGCTACACCGGCGCCAGCCTGGACACGCCCGGCCGGACGGCGAGCGGCACGATCGAGAGCGGGTTCGGCGGCGTCTATGGCGGCTATGAGGCCGGCCCGTTCGCCCTGCGGCTCGGCGCGGTCTACGCCGACACCAGCCTGCGGCTGCGCCGCAGCGTGGTGTTCCCCGGGGTCTCGGAGACGGAAGCCTCGCGCTACGGCGGCTCGGTGGTGCAGGGCTTCGGCGAGATCGGCTACCGGATCGCGCTCGGGGCGGGGGCGCTCGGCAAGGACCTGCTGGGCAAGAATCTGCTGGGCAAGAATGCGCCGGTGTCGGTGTCCTACATCGAGCCGTTCGTGGGCGGGGCCTATGTGGGCATCAACCGCGACCAGTTCGCCGAGACCGGCGGCGTCGCGGCGCTGAGCGGCGCCTCGCGCTCCTCGGAGATCCCGACCCTGACGGCGGGCCTGCGCGGTCGGACCGAGGTGGATCTGGGCTTCGGCGCTCCGGTGTCGCTGCACGGTCTGGTGGGCTACCGGCGGGCGTTCGGGGACGTGATCCCGACGGCGCTGCTGGCCTTCGGGACGGGCCCGCGCTTCGTGACGGCGGGGATCCCGATCACCCGGGACGCGCTGGTCGCCTCGGCGGGGATCGACCTGCGCGTGTCGTCCGCGGCGGCGCTCGGCATATCGTATACGGGCCAGGTCGGGTCGCGGGCGGAGGACCACGCGGTGAAGGGCAGCTTCACCTACCGGTTCTGAGCCGGCTCGACCCGACGAGAGGGGGCGCGGCGCGAGCCGCGCCCGAACCCTCCTCTGCGGGAGAGGGGTCGGGCGGATCACGCCGCCTGGAGAAGCGGAATCGGGCAGCGGGTCGGGGGCCGGTCCCCCCGCAACGATCAGCGCCGGCGCCCGCATGCTCACGGCGCAGTGCGCGGCGGACCTCGATCCGTCCCGGAGCGCGGAGCTGCTCTCGACTCCCTAACGGTTAGAATGCTTCACCCCGGTTTTTATGGGACAGGGATACGATCTTCGTTAACCAGAGCGCGACGAGTCTCCGAGGCCTAACACGCGGCTTCGGATCGTCTATCCCATGAACATCCTCGGTAAGATCGGGATTCTGCTCAAGGCGGCTTTGCCTCTGATGATCCTCGCGGCGGTCGCAGGCGGCCTCGTCGTTTACGCCCGCAGCAATCTCGGCGATCTGGCGAAGCAGACAGGGCGTCTCGCCGACGTGCAGATGGTTCGTCTCGAGAGCATCCTGAGCATTCGGCTCAACGTCAACGAGGCCGCCGTCCAGAGCCGCAACATGGCCATGGAGACGCGCCAGCAGGAGATGGCGGGCTACAAGGACCGGTACGACGCCGCCGAGAAGGCGGCGCTCGCCAGCGCCGACACCCTGATCGCGCTGTCCGACTCGCCGGGGCGGAAGGCCGCGAACGAGGACCTGCGCCGGATCCTGGTCGAGTTCTTCGCGATCTCCGAGCGTGCCAACGTCCTGGGACTGGCCAACCAGAACGATGCCGCCGCCAAGCTTCTCCTCGTCGAGGCGGCGCCGATCCGGGCCAAGGTTCGCGACGCGGTGCAGCCGCGGATCGAGATCCTGAAGGCGGAGCTCAAGCAGGCGAGGACCGAGGCCGATCAGGCCTCCGCCGAAGCCGGCGCGACGCTCGTCGGCGCGGCGACCGCCGGGCTGCTCGCTGCCATGGCCCTGGCCCTTCTCATCGTCGTCGCGGGCATCACCCGTCCCCTCGGCAACCTCGTCGGCGTGCTCCACCGCATGGCCCAGGGCGAGATCGATGCCGAGATCAGGGAGGCGGCGCGCGGCGACGAGATCGGTGCCGTCGGCCGCGCGGTCGAGGGGATCAGGGCGATGGTGGCGCAGAAGGCTGCCGAGCAGGCCGAGATCAAGCGCCTGGCCGATGCGGCGGCGGCGGCCGAGCGCAGGCGGACGATGGCGGAGCTGGCCGACGGGTTCGAGCGCGCCGTCGGCGGGATCGTCGGCAGGGTCTCCGCGTCGGCCACCGAGCTGCAGGCCACCGCCGGCACGATGACCGCCACCGCCACCGAGACGGCGTCGCAATCGACCACCGTCGCGGCCGCGGCCGAGGAGGCCGCCGCCAATGTCGGCACGGTGGCGGCCGCCGCCGAGGAGCTGGGCGCGTCGGTCCAGGAGATCGGCCGGCAGGTGCAGGGCTCGGCCAGCCTCGCCCAGGCGGCGGTCGGCGAGGCCGACAAGACCGGCCAGCTCGTCCAGGCCCTGCGTCAGACCTCCGCCCGGATCGGCGACATGGTGGGCCTGATCTCCTCGATCGCCAGCCAGACCAACCTGCTCGCGCTCAACGCGACGATCGAGGCGGCCCGGGCCGGCGAGGCGGGACGCGGCTTCGCGGTGGTGGCGTCCGAGGTGAAGGTGCTCGCCTCCCAGACCGCCCGGGCGACCGAGGAGATCGCCGGCCAGATCGGCGAGATCCAGGGCGTGACCGATCAGGCGGTGGCGGCGATCGATGCGATCACGGGCCGGATCCGCGAGATCAGCACCGTGACGGTCTCGATCGCCTCGGCGGTCGAGGAGCAGGGCGCGGCCACCCAGGAGATCGTCCGGAACGTCTCCCAGGCCGCGACCGGCACGGGCGAGGTGACCGGCAACATCGCGGGCGTCGCGCGGGCCTCCGAGGAGACGGGGGCTGCGGCGAGCCAGGTGCTCGCGGCGGCCTCCGCGCTGTCGCGCCAGTCCGAGCACCTCTCCGCCGAGGTCGACCGCTTCCTCGCCACCGTCCGGGCGGCCTGACCTGAAGCGAGCGGGATCCGGGACGCGGAGGGACCGCCGGCAGCGGTCCTTCCGCCGTCAGGCCGTCACGGCGTCTTGGCCGCCGTGCCGAGGTGCTTGTCGAGGAACCCGGCGATCTCGGTGAAGACCTCGCGGGTCTCCGGCGCATCCGGATCGAACAGGTACTGGGCGTGGCTCATTCCCTCGAACACCTGGAGCGAGGCCTCGACCCCGGCCTGGCGCAGCTTGCGGTGGGTGCGCACGGTGTTGGAGAGGAACAGGTCGCGGGTGCCGGTGGTCAGGATGGTGGGCGGCAGGCCGCGCAGGTCGCCGTAGATCGGCGAGAGCTGGGGGTCGCGCAGGTCGTGGCCGGCGGCGTAGAGCTTCGCCGCCCGGGTCAGGACGCCGTCATAGGAGACCAGGACGTTGTCCAGCCACTCGTTGGCCTTGTAGCTGTCGCCGGTCTCGGTCAGGTCGGACCAGGGCGTGCCGGGGGCGATGGCGGCCGGGAGCGCGACCCCCTCACGCTTGGCCCGCAGCATCAGCGCCAGCGTCATGCCGCCGCCGGTCGAGGTGCCGAACACCGCCATGTTCCCGGCCGGCTGCAGGGCGAGCGCCGCCTTCCACACCGCCATGGCGTCGTCCATCGCCGCCGGGTAGGGCGCGTCCGGCGGCATGCGGTAATCGAACGAGATCACCGTGAAGCCGCCGAAGGCCGCCATCAGCACCGCCTCGAGGGTGCCGGCCTCGCCCGGGTTGTAGACGTAGCCGCCGCCGTGGATGTGGATCAGCAGCCGGTGCCGGTTGCGCTCGGGCACCACCTTCGGGGCGATGATCCAGGCCTTGACGCCGCCGATCACCTCCGGGGTCGAGACCACGCCGAGGCGCTCGCGCAGGGCCGGGAGCGGCGCCGCGGTCTGGGCCGCGAGCTTGGCGACCAGCGCTTTCCACTCCGCCGCGTTGTCCGGATCGGCGTTCCAGGCCGGCGTCTTGTAGGGCGCCGCGATCACCGCCTGGAATTCGGGGCTCACCGTGCCCGGCACCGGGATGCGCCGGCCCGGCACGGTGCGCGGGCCGGGCGCGGCATTGGCGGCGTTCTGGGCCGCCTCGAGGCGGGCGAAATCCGACGCGTCGGCGCTCGGAGGGCCCGCCGGCTGCTGCGCGCGGACGGCCGTCGGCAGCGCGACGGCCAGCGGCAGAGCGACGGCCAGGAGCAGGGCGGCGGGGCGGCGCGGGCCGGGCAATGGGCGCGATCCTGTCGGCATGGCGCCGCACGATTGGCACGCCCATTTCCATCCGGCAAGATGCGCCCATCCGGCAAGATGGTGCCGCCCCGCTCCGTCACGGCAGCCCGCGCCGCAGGGGCGAGGCGTCGTAGCCGTCGAGCAGGTCCTGCGGGTCGCGGTAGATGGCGGTGCAGCCGGCCTCGCTCAACTGCGCCTCCGGGAAGCCGCCGCACAGGACCCCGATCACCGGCAGCCCGGCCTTCACCGCGGCTTGCGCGTCGTAGGGCGAATCGCCGATCACGATCGCCTGGCCCCGGGACGGCCGGCCGAGCTTGTCGAGCGCCGCCTCGAAGATGTCCGGATGCGGCTTCGAACGCTCGGCCTCGTCGGAATTGGTCGCCACGTCGACGAGGTCGCGGATGCCGGCGATCTCCTGGTAGCGCTCCACCTCCTCGGCCTTGCCGGAGGAGGCGAGCGCCAGGACGTGGCCTTCCGCCTTCAACCGCTCGAACAGGGCCCGCACGCCCGGAAACGGCTTCACCTTCGGCAGGTATTTCTCCGTGAACAGCCCGGAGCGGAATTTTTCGATTTGCTTGCCCTCGCGCTCCAGGCGCTCCTTCGGCACGAAGACCGGCATCAGCTGGTCGCCGCCCTTGCCGATCTGGCTACGGACCTCGTCCGCCGGGACCGTGATCCCGAAGGCCGCGAAGGCCTCCGCCCAGGCCTTGGCGTGCAGGTCGACGCTGTCGAGCAGGGTCCCGTCGATGTCGAAGATCAGGTGGCGGATCATGGCGGGACTCTCCTGTTGCAGCCGAGCACGAAAGCCATGCAAAGCGCCGGGGTTCCGCGCGGCCTGAGCGGCGCGGCTGGCCTTCGGGCGGCGCGACCGTTAGAGGTTCGTCAACGCCGTTCCCCGCCGGCCGGCGGGACGGTCCCTGAGGAACCCGGGAAGTGTCGATGTCCGTCCTGTCCAGAGCCTGCCTCGTCGCGGCCGTGGCCGCGCTCGCGGGCGGCTGCATCAGCAATCCTCTCGGCCAGGTCGGCGGCGTGCTCCCGGCGGGCGATGTCGGGCCGCCGCCTTCCTTGCGCGGCGACGTGAAGCTGCCGGCCCGCAGCAGCGGCGACCTCGCCCAGGCGGCGACCGAGCCGACCCGCCGCCTCAACGTCCCGACGAACTCCCGCGCGAGCGGCGACACCCTGAGCGCCCCGTCCCGGCGCATCCGCCGCGAGGAGATCGAGGGCGAGGGCGGCGCCGGCGGTAGCGGCGGCAGCAGCCTCTCGCCCACCATCGGCTCGGGCGGCTCGGTCGGACTCGGCGGGAAGTTCTAGCAGGGCCCCGGCCTAACGGGCTTCGGGCTCCGCAGCGGCCTGCTTCGCGCGCGCCTTCGCGGCCCGGGTCTCCTGCGCCCGCGCGGCTTCGCGCAGGCGCCGCAGGCGCTCCTCCAGGCCGGCGCGGGTCGCCGGCCACCAGCCGCGGCCGGCTGCGTCGGGCGCCGCCGCCGGCACCGTCTCGGCGAGCTCGCCGAAGGTCGGCATCCGCCACCAGCCCCAGACCAGCGGCCCCGGCGCGGTGATCGTCGGATAATGGGCCAGCGCCTCGGTCTCGGCGAGGGGGGCGTCGTCCAGGGCCTCGAACACCACCACCCCCGCCTCCGCCGCCTCGACGGCGGCGCCGAGCGGCGGGGGATCGCCCCGCGGCACCGGATGGCGCCGGCGCCGGCGCTCCGCTTCCGCCGCGGGGTCGCGGGCGGCCTCGCGCCGGGCGCGCCGCGCCGCCGGCTCGCTCGCGGTCGCCGCCGCCGCGATCACCGGCCAGGCGTCCTTCAGCGCCTCGTAGGAGCGCCAGGGCACCCGCCAGGCCCGGATCTCCGGTGCCCAGGCGGCGAACGGGATGGTGCGCAGCGTGTCGACGACGATGCGCGAATAGGGCGTGCGGACCAGAAGCGCCTCGGCCTCGGCCGCGAGATAGGGGCTCTCGAGCGGCTCGAAGGCATAGGCGTCGCGGCCCTTGTCGTCGCCGTAGGCGTCGAGGCCTGAGATCTCCCGGGCGATCCAGGCATCGGCCCGCTGCTCGGCGGTGGTGCCGGGCACGAACCAGCGCCGGAGCTTGCGCCGCCAGCGGGCAGTCGGAAAATTCTCCTTGAAGCGGGCCAGCAGGGCGCGGTCGAACGGCATCGCCACCAGCACGCCGGGGCGCTTGGCGGTGCCGGGCGCCACCGCGAATCCCGCCCCGCGGGCGACCTCGCCTTCGGGCGCTGCCGGCGCGGTCGGCGCCTGCCGCCTTCCCTCCTGCCTGTCCTGTCCCGCCTCGGTCACGGCCGCCTCAGATCGTCGGGGCGCGGCCGCCGTAATAATCGTCGAGGCGCCCGCCATAGGAGGGGTCCGTGAACGGATCCTCGTCCGGGCCGTGGCGCGGTGCGCCGGCCAGGGTGTCGGCGTCGAGGTCGACGACGTAGCCGCCGAGCCGCACGTCGTAGGTCAGGGCCTTCCAGGGCACCGGATGGTAGCTCTCGCCGAAGCCGAGGAAGCCGCCGAAGGACAGGACCGCGTAGGCGACCTGGCCGGTGACCTTGTCGACCATGAAGTTGTAGACGCTGCCGAGATGCTCGCCCTTGCGGTCGTAGACGGCGGTGCCCTCGACCTTGTTCGAGGCGATCAGCCGGCGGGTCTCGTCGAGGGCGATGCCGTCGCCGGACGGGTCGAGCTCCATCGTGCCGGGCTCGCGCAGGGCCCGTTCCTTCGAAGCGCGATCTTGAGGCGAGGCGCGATCTTGCGGGAGTTCGGTCGGCATGGCGGGCTCCGGGGTTGGAGGTTCCTCGGGGGAACAGGGCTCGTCCGCGACGGTTCCGCGCCTTTCAGCGCGCCGCGCTCCCCGTCGTGCGCTCCTGGGACTCCTCTTGCTGCTGCTCGTCCACCTCGGTGCGCACCGTGCGGCTCGCCAGCATCATCTCGATCGCGAAGGCGGTGAGCGAGGCGAGCGTGCAGACGATCGCGGTGCCGAACAGGAAGAACAGCACGCTCGCCACCGCGGCGTCCCGCAGGGTGCCGAGGAACAGGGTCAGCACCGCGCCGCAGATCGCCACGCCGCCCAGTGCCGCGATCACCACCGCCACGTCGAGGGCGAGGCTGCGCCGGCGCAGGTCCCGGAGCCGGGCCTGGTCGCCGGGCCGCTCGGCGACGCGGTCGGAGAGCGTCTCGACCTGGTCGGCGATGCGGGCATGGCGGGTCGAGAAGACGTTGAGCAGCGTCGCGATGCCGGAGAGCAGGAAGACCGGCGTCAGGGCCACCTGGATGATGTGGGCGGTCGAATCGACCTGGGACGGATCGGCGGAGGGGATCATGCGGGATCGGGAGAAGGGGGGCGGGTCGCCTTAGAAGGCGGAGGCGCGGCCGTCCGCGCGCGGCGGGGCACCGGACCGGGTCCCGCGCCGAGCCCCGATATAGGGCACGATGGCGGGACGGCACCACGCCGCCGGGCGCGGCGGAGGAAGCGATGTCGTATCCGCACCCGCGCACGGACACCTCTGAAAGAACACCACCAGAGTATTTTGAAACCGAGGACGGAAGCAGGATCCCGAGACGCGGTCGCGTCCCGTTCTCGTCGTGCGCAAGCTGACCGGCTGTCCACGACGATCGGTGCCGCGCTCGCCTCCGGCGAGGTTTCATTAACGTGAAGGTGACGACGCGTGGCGCCAATCTTGACGCCCGTCTGGTATAAATTTACCTCCTGCTCGCAGGAGTTGCAGCTTTCCCGCCGGGCAACCCGCCGGGACGCGGTCGGCGGAGGGGCGCGTGCGGGGACGAGGCGGGAGACCGGCGGAACCGCCCCTAGGAGGGCTGGCGGCGGCCTGCGCGGCGCAGGACGCGGTGGCGACCTGGCAATGGGATATCGAGCGCGACCTCCTGCGCGGCGACGACCGTCTGGCGGCCCTCTACGGGCTCGATCCCGCCTGCCTGCGCACCGGCACGCCGGTCCCGCTCCTCCTCGACCGCATCCATCCGGATGACCGTGGCGGCGTTCGGGCCCGCATCCGGCAGGCGGCGGCGGAAGGCGGGTCCTATGTCCTTCCCTATCGCCTGCTGTCGCGGGACGGCACCATCCGCTGGGTCCTGTCCTGCGGCCGCTGCACCCTCGACGCCTCGGGCCGGCCGATCAAGGGACGGGGCGTCGTCATCGATCTGACCGGCGGCCAGGCCCATCCCCTGGAACGCGCCGCCGAGCACGGCATCGCAGTCCGCCGCGCGGTCGACGACTGGCACGACCCCTTCCTGCACCGCCTCGCCGACATGCTGCTCCTGGAGATCGGCCGCAGCCTCGCGGCGGATCAGGCGCCGTCGGCGTGGAAGAATTGAGGTCGTCGCCGGTTCGTCTCTTCGGATCGCCACATTCATGACGAATGCGCGCCTCCCCCTCCCACACGGGAGGGGGAGGCGCGCGGCATCCTGAAGCGTCCTCGACCGTATCATACCCTCGCGCCTTGGCATCGACACGTCGATGCCAAGGCGTCCGGCGCATCAGCGCCGGCGCCCGCTCGGGCCTAGCCCGCGCCTTCGAACGGGTCCGTTCGAAGGCGCGGCGGTATCAGGCACTCCTCGACGGCCGGCTCACCCCGCCACGATCGCGAGCCGCGCCCCGTGGGTGAGCCGCAGGTCGAGGTCGCCCGCGCCCGTGGCGGCCCGGAACACCGCCGCGACCGGCCCCTCGCCCCGCGTCGCCAGCGCCTCGGCCAGCACGCCGTCCGCGCCCGCCGGACTCGCCAGGGTGACGGTGGTGCCCAAGCCGAGCGGCAGGGTCACGGCGCGGGCCGGGCTGCCGAGGATCTCGGCCTCGACGATCGGCGCGTCGGCCCCGGTGCCGAGCAGGGCGGCGTAGCGGGCGCGGGAGGCCGCGACATCGCGCACCGCCACCGTGACGGAGGCGACCCCGGTGACGCCGTTGTCGTGGCGGCGTACGTCGCCCTCCTGCACGCGAAGCCCGCGGGGCGTGACGTCGCCGCACAGGAACGGCACGTCGGAGCCCGGCGCCCGGGCGGTCTTCCAGTCGAGGCGGGCGCCGTCCGGCCGGAAGCGGCCGCCGGGCACCGGATCGGCCATGTCGAGCCCGCGGCTTTGAGCCGCCTTCACGTCGGCCTCGATGGCGGAGGGCAGCAGAGCGTGGTCGAGGAAGCCCTCGCCGGCACGGTGATAGACCTCGGACCAGCGGTTGCCGGGCTCCGGCTTCTTGAAGGCGATCAACTCCAGGTAGGCGCCATCCTCCAGCACCACCAGCACATTGTGGGTGATGCCGTTCTGGTGCTCGCCGCCGCGGATCACCGTGAAGCCGAGGCTGGAATAATCCGCGAAGGCCGCGTCGAGATCGGCGACCGCGATGACGAGGTGGTCGAGGGTCAGGGGCATGGCGTGTCCTCTTCAGGCGGCCGGCATCTGCGGACGGCCGGGGATCCAGGAGCGGCCGGGCACGGCCTCCAGGAGGGCGCGGGTATAGGCGGCCTGCGGGGCACCGAAGACCTCCGCGGTCGGGCCGGCCTCGACGACGGCGCCGTCCTTCATGACCGCGATGCGGTCGCAGATCTGGCCGGCGACCCGCAGGTCATGGGTGATGAACAGCATCGACAGCCCGAGCCGGTCGCGCAGGGAATCGAGCAGCGCCAGCACCTGGGCCTGGACCGAGACGTCGAGGGCCGAGACCGGCTCGTCGGCGACCAGCACCTCGGGTTCCAGCGCCAGGGCCCGGGCGAGCCCGATGCGCTGGCGCTGGCCGCCGGAGAATTCATGGGGCAGGCGGTCCATCGCGGCCGGATCGAGCCCGACGAGGGTAAACAGCTCGCGCGCCTTGGCCAGGGCGTCGGCCCGGGAGACGCCGTGCAGCATCGGCCCCTGCGCCACCAGCTCGCCGGCGCGGCGGCGCGGGTTGAGCGAGGCGAAGGGGTCCTGAAAGACCATCTGCACCCGGCGGGCTTCGGCCCGCATCGCCCGGCGCGACAGGGCCGCCAGATCGGTGTCGCCGAGGCGGATCGTGCCGGCGTCGGGATCGAGCAGGCGCACGATGCAGCGGGCCAGCGTCGACTTGCCGGAGCCCGATTCGCCGACGATGCCCAGCGTCGTGCCCCGCGGCAGCGACAGGCTCACGTCCCTGACCGCGCGGGTGACCCGGGCCCGGCCCGGGATGAGGCCGCCGCTCTTGCGGTAGGTCTTCGAGACGTGATCGAGCGACAGGATCGCGGGCCCGTCCGCCGGGCGGGGCGGGCGCGGCAGCAGCGGCGGCACCGCGCCGATCAGCGCCTTCGTGTAGGGTGCCTGCGGGCGGTTGAGCACGGCATCGGCCGGCCCCTCCTCGACGAGGCGCCCGGCCTGCATCACCGCCACCCGGTCGGCGATCTCCGCCACCACCCCGAAATCGTGGGTGATGAACAGCACCCCCATGCCGCGCCGCCGCTGGATGTCGCGGATCAGCGCCAGGATGCGGCCCTGCGTCGTCACGTCGAGCGCGGTGGTCGGCTCGTCGGCGATGAGGAGGGCGGGCTCCAGCGCCAGCGCCATGGCGATCATCACCCGCTGGCGCTGCCCGCCGGAGAGTTCGTGCGGGTAGGCCCGGAGCGCCGCCGCCGGGTCCGGCATCCGCACCTCCGCCAGCAGCGCCAGGGTCTTCTCGCGGATCGCGCGGGCGCTTAGGCCGGTATGGATGCGGAAGGTCTCGGCGATCTGGTCGCCGGCCCGGCGCAGGGGGTTCAGGGCCGTCATCGGCTCCTGGAAGATCATGCCGATCTCCCGCCCGCGTAGGCGCCGCATCTCAGGCTCCGGGACGGAGACGAGGTCGCGCCCCCGAAAGAGCACCTGTCCGGCATCGGGCCGCACGCCGACGGGCAGCAGCCGCATCACCGTGTTGGCGAGGACCGACTTGCCCGAGCCGGACTCGCCGACGACGCACAGGATCTCGTTGCCCGCGAGCGACAGGGAGACGTCGGAGAGCGCGTGGCTGCGGTCGGCCCCCGGCGGCAGGCGGACCGAGAGGCTCTTGACCGTGAGGAGTTCGCTCATGACGCGGCCTTCACCGGGGCGGGGCCGCGCAGGCGCGGGTTGAGGGCGTCGTTGAGGCCCTGGCCGACCAGCGACACGGCGAGCACCGTCACCAGGATCGCCACGCCGGGAATCGCCGAGACGTACCATTGCGTGCGCAGCACGCCGCGCCCTGCCCCGATCAGGTTGCCCCAGGAGGCGACGTTCGGGTCGGAGAGGTTGAGGAAGGCGAGCGCGCTCTCGAGCAGGATCGCGACCGCCATCACCACGCTGGCATAGACGATCACCGGCGGCAGGGCGTTGGGCAGGATCTCCCGGGCGATGATGCGCGCGTCGCCCATGCCGAGCACCCGGCAGGCCTGGACGAATTCGCGGTTGCGCAAGGTCAGGAACTCGGCCCGCGTCAGCCGGGCCGGGGCCGGCCAGGAGACGAGGCCGATCGCCACCGTGACGGTGGTGATGTCCGAGCCGAACACCGCCACCAGCACGAGGAGCAGCAGGAAGTTCGGCAGGGTCTGGAAGGCCTCCGTCACCCGCATCAGGAGGTCGTCGATGAGGCCGCCGTAGAAGCCCGCCACCGCCCCGACCGCGATGCCGATCGCGATGGCGATCGCCGTCGCGACGAGGCCGATCAGCAGCGAGACCCGGGCACCGTGGAAGATCTGGGCGGCGATGTCGCGCCCGCTCGCGTCGGTGCCGAGCCAGACCTTCGGGTTGACGAAGGGCCATTGCAGCGGCCGGCCGGCGAGGCCGAGCGGGTCCTTGGGGAACAGCACGGGGGCGGCGAGCGCCACCGCGACGACGAGGAGGAGCAGCACGGCGCCGAGCAGGGCCGCCGGGTTGCGCAGGTAGCGCGTCAGGGCCGCCATCGCGTCAGCGCCCCGCCGCGATGCGCGGATCGAGCCGGCCATAGATCAGATCGACCAAAAAGTTCACCGTGATGACGAGGAGCGCCGACACGAACACGATGCCGAGCAGGGTGTTGAGGTCGCGCTGCACCACCGATTCGTAGGCGAGCCGCCCGAGGCCGGGAAGCGCGAACACGCTCTCCACCACCACCGAGCCGCCGAGCATCGTGCCGGCCTGGAGGCCGACCAGGGTCACCATGGGCAGGAGCGCATTGCGAAGCGCGTGGCGCACGATCACGCCGGTCTCCCCCAAGCCCTTCGCCCGGGCGGTGCGGACGTAGTCGAGGCTCATCACCTCCAGCATCGAGGCGCGCATGATCCGCAGGTACGTGGCGAGGAAGACCAGCGCGAGGGTCAGGGTCGGCAGGACCAGGTGGCGGGCGATGTCGAGGACCCGCGTCAGGCCGGTATAGCCGGCGCCGACCTCCTCGAAGCCGCCGGCCGGGAGCCAGCCGAGATGGATCGCGAACAGCACGATCCCCATCAGCCCGAACCAGAACGAGGGCGTGGCGTAGAACATCAGCCCGAGCGTCGAGATCAGGGTGTCGGGCCATTGCCCGATCCGCCGGGCTGCGACCACGCCGAGGACCATCCCGCCCGCGAAGGCGAGGGTGAGCGAGGCGCCCATCAGCAGCAGGGTCACGGGCAGCCGCTCGGCGATCACCGTCGCGACCGGCTTGCCGTAGATCGCCGACTGGCCGAGATCGAGCTGCACCAGCCGCCACAGGTAGCGGGCGAGCTGGGCGGCGGCCGGCAGGTCGAGCCCGTAATAGCGGCGCAGTTCCTCGGCGGTCGCCGGATCGCCGCCGCCCATCTGGGCCATCAGCGCGTCGACGGTGTCGCCGGGGGCGAGCTGGAGCAGCAGGAAGAGCCCCGCCAGGATGACGAGGAGCGTCGGCAGGCTGGCGGCGAGGCGGCGCAGGGCGAGGAGGAGGATGGTCATGGGCGGACCTCGGGCGCGACGCCCCGACTCTTCCCCCAACGGAACTCGGGCTTGCCCGAGTTCCGCATTCCTGTGCCCAAGTCGGGCAAGCCCGACTTGGGATGGGGGAGGGTGGCCTGCGGAGCAGGCCGGGAGAGGGGAACCACGCTTCCGGAAAGGTCGCGACCTCGATGAAGGGCGAACCCTGGATCAGCGTCGGGCTGCCCCTCTCCCGGTTCACTTCGTTCGCCACCCTCCCCCGCAGAGGGGGGAGGGTTGAGCGCGGCGCACGTCATCAACGAGTGTCTCACGCCTCGATCCACGCATCGTGCCAGTCGCCCGAGCCCCAGCGTGGGGTGTTGTGGTCGCCGTGCACGCGCTTGCTCGTCGCCGACAGGAAGGTGCGCTCGGTCATCATCCAGACCGGGATCTCGTCGTTCACCGCCTTCACCCACTGGGCGTAGAGGGCCTTGCGCTTCTCCGGGTCGAGCTCGCTCGCCGCCTCGTCGGTGAGGCGGTCGACGAGGTCGGATTGCCAGCCGTACTGGTTGGTCCAGGGCGCGCCCTTCGGCGAGCCGGAGCGGTACCACACCGTGGTCGAGACGGCGGGATCGCCGCGATACTGGTGCCAACCGGTGGCGAGGTCGAAGTTCCAGTCGCGGTAGACCGTGGAGAGGGCGCCCGCCGTGTCGAGGTTGACGATGTCGACCTTGATCCCGACCGCCTGGAGCGATTGCTGGATGAAGGTCGCGAGCAGGGGCACGTCCTCGCCGTTCATGATCGGCACGAGCTTGAGCGAGAATCGGGTGCCGCCCGCGCCGCGCTTGAACCCGGCCTCGTCGAGGAGGGCCGCCGCCTTCTTCGGGTCGAAGGCGTAGGGCGGCGGGTTGTCCGGGTAGAAGGCGGTCGAGGAGGACGGGATCGGCCCGGTCGCGGGCTTGCCGAGGCCGTAGATGAAGTTCTCGATGAAGAACGGCACGTCGATGGCGTGGGCGATCGCCCGGCGCACCCGCACGTCGGCCAGCTCCTTGCGGCGGGTGTTGAATTCGAGCGTGTTGTTGAAGGCGTTGGCCTCCAGGCCCTTGCTCGACACGGTGAAGCGCGGATCCGACTTCAGCCGGTCGAGATCGGCGAGCGCCAGCGCGTTGTAGGTCGAGAGCTGGACCTGGCCGGTCTCGAGCGCCGCCGAGGCCGCCGCCTTGTCGATGATGAAGCGCCAGACGATCCGGTCGAGATAGGGGAAACCCTCGCGCCAATAGTTCGGGTTGCGCTCCGCGATGACGTGCTGGCCGCGCTCGTAAGACACGAACTTGAACGGCCCGGTGCCGATCGGCGCCGTGTTGGCCGGGTTCTCCAGCACGTTCGTGCCTTCGAAGACGTGCCGGGGCGCGACGTAGCCGAGATCGCAGAGCGCCCGCAGCAGCAGGTTGAGCGGCATCGGCCGGGAGTAGCGGAAGACCGCCGTGTGGGGATCGGGCGTGTCGACGGCGTCGAGATAGAGCTGAAGCTGGGTGCCGTAATTCAGGTACTTCTTCCACAGCTCCATCGCGGTGTACTGCACGTCCGCGGAGGTGAAGGGCTTGCCGTCGTGCCAGGTCACGCCCTGGCGTAAGCGGAAGGTCACGGTCTTGCCGTCGGGCGCCGCCTCCCACGAGGTCGCGAGCACGCCGGCCGGCTTGCCGTCCTGGTCGAGATCGACCAGCGGCTCGACGATCTTCGAGGTGATGACGTAGACGCCGGTCGAGGCGCGGATCGCCGGGTTGAGCACCCGCTGCTCGCCGTTGAGCTGCACCGTCAGCACGCCGCCGCGCCGGGGCGCCTGGGTCGCAGCCCCTTGGGCGAGCGCCCGCGTGAGGGCCGCCGGGCTCCAGGCCGCGGTGCCGAGCGCGAGGAGGCCGGCCCGCTTGAGGGCGTCGCGGCGGTCGATGATCATCGGGCATCCCTGTCGTCGTTCGGGCGCCATCCTTGCTGCAACGCAGCGCTGGCGCAATGGAGGAAGCGCGGCAATTTCCGCCCTATCCGGAGGCACTTCGTCTCCCGTGGGGCGCGTTCGGGGAAGATTTGTCTTCGCCTGGCCGCCGGAGGGGCATCGGGTCGCGGGCGACGGCCGATCGGGGGAGGAAACATCGGGCGCGACCTGGCGTTCTGGCCTCGACCTCGTCACCCTCTCCGAGAGGAATCCCCGATGCCGTTCCCCGCCCGCGCCGCCGCGGCCGCCGCCTTCCTCGCCGTTGCCCTGTCGGGCGGAGCCCGCGCCGCCAACGACCTGCCGCCGCCCAAGACCGACGCGATGCCGCCGGTCGAGGTGACGATCACCGCCGAGAACGGCGTGCCGCGTTGCGCCCCCGCCGAGCTGCGCCTGCCGGCCCAGACCAATGTCGACCTGCACGTGACCAACCAGTCGAACACGCAGGTCTCGATCACGGCGCCGCAGATCTTCCAGAACAAGAACGTGCTGCACCATGACGGCGACGTGGTCCACGTGGCGAGCAACGACGCCTACCTGATCAAGGCCAACGGCAAGGGGGAGATCCGCCTGCGCACCATCGCGCCGGGCGAGTACACCTATGGCTGCACGGCGACCTCGAAGCAGGACCAGCCGTTCACGGGGAAGCTGACGCTGGTCGACCCGGCGAAGTAACCACCACGGGGGCAGAGGTATCGCTTCTCCCTCGTCCCCTCATCCTCGGCGTCGTGCCCGCGTTCCGCTGCGCGGCCCCGGGATGACGCCGTGGGTGGGGGACACCGCCGTGAGTCAGGCCGGCGCGGATGCCATCCTACCGGAACGTCTTCCTCGGATCGAACGCGTCCCGCACCGCCTCCCCGGCGAAGATCAGGAGGCTCAACGTCACCGCGATCACCGCGAAGCCCGTCAGCCCCAGCCACGGCGCCTGCAGGTTGGCCTTGCCCTGCGCCAGCATCTCGCCCAGCGACGGCGAGCCCGGGGGCAGGCCGAAGCCGAGGAAGTCGAGGGAGGTGAGCGTGGTGATCGAGCCGTTCAGCACGAAGGGCAGGAAGGTCAGCGTCGCCACCATGGCGTTGGGCAGCAGGTGGCGGAACATGATGCGGGCGTTGGAGAGCCCGAGCGCGCGGGCCGCCCGCACGTATTCGAAGTTGCGCGCGCGCAGGAACTCCGCCCGCACCACGCCGACCAGCGACACCCACGAGAACAGCAGCAGGATGCCGAGCAGCACGAAGAAGCTCGGCGTGATGATCGACGAGATGATGATCAGCAGATAGAGCGACGGGATCGCGGTCCAGATCTCGATCACCCGCTGGAACACGAGGTCGACCCAGCCGCCGAAATAGCCCTGCACGGCGCCGGCCAGCACCCCGATCACCGAGGAGACAAGCGCCAGGGTGAGACCGAACAGTACCGACAGGCGGAAGCCGTAGAGGAGCCGCGCGACCACGTCGCGGCCCTGGTCGTCGGTGCCGAGCCAGTTCCACTCGATGTCGCGGCAGGTCGTGCCGCCGGCCTTCTCCGCCATGGTCCTGCACTGGGCATCCGAGAGGAGCCAGGTCGGCGGGGCGGGGGCAGGCACCGGAAGGTCGAGGTTGTGGGTGTTGTAGGAGAAGCGGATCGGCGGCCAGACGGCCCAGCCGTTCTGCGCGATCTCCTTGGCGATCACCGGGTCGCGGTAATCGGTGCGGGCGAGGAAGCCGCCGAATTTTTCCTCCGGATAGTCGACGACGATCGGGAACAGGATCTCGCCCTTGTAGGAGACGACGATCGGCCGGTCGTTGGCGATGAACTCGGCGAAGAGGCTCGTGACGAACAACAGGCAGAACAGCACGAACGACCAGTAGCCGCGCCGGTTCGCCTTGAAGTTCGCCAGCCGCCGACGGTTCAACGGCGACAGCCGCCCGGTGCCGGCAGGGCCCGGCAGCGGCAGGCTCACCGGGCCGGCCGCCGGCGAGGTGACCGGGACGGCGTCGGGCTCGGGGGCCGGAGGGCGCTGGTTCATGCGGCGTCCCCCAGCCGTGCGTCAGGGATCAGTCGATGCGGGTCGCCGTGACGTCGATCACGCTGGGCTTCAGCGCGCCGCTGCGCTCCAGGTGCCGGCGCAGCAACTGCACGTTGCGGCGGTTGGCCTTGAAGGCGGCGTCGAACAGGTCGCCGATCAGCGGCACCGCGCCGACCACGCCGTCGATCGCCACGTTCGCCGCCATGCGGGCGATCAGCCAGCGCGGCGCGCCGAGGCGGCGGGCCTCCCAGACGATGTAGGACGAGATCGCCGTGGTGATCGCGTCGCCGATCACCGGGATCAGGCCGACGATCGCATCGAGGCCGATGCGCCGGTTGCCCGGCAGCAGGATCGCGGTGTCGAGGAGGTGGGCGAGAAGGTCGAGCCGCGCCATCACCTGCTCGGGCGTCGAGCCTTCCAGGGCCTTGGGGCCCTTGGCGCGCAAGCCGAAGGGATCGTCCTGCGGGAAGCGGCCGTCCTTGAAGCCGCCGCCCGCGGAGCTGCCGCCCTGGAACTCGGCTCCGTTGCCGAAGGACCCTGTGCCGAAGGAACCTGCCCCGAAGGAACCTGCCCCGAAGGGCGGGATGCGGCCGGCCGTCTGCGAAGAGGTCATCCCGGGGCTCCGGAGCGTGTGCGTGGTGCTCATGCTCCAAGATGTGGCCCCGGCCTCCCGGCTCGACAAGGAGGCCCCGCATCAGGCCGCGCGCCCCGGCGCGAGGCCGCGCAGGCGCTCGAGGGCCCGGTCGAGGGTGTCGTCGCGCTTGGCGAAGCAGAACCGCACGATGGTGCGCACCGGCTGGTGGGCGTAGAAGGCGCTGACGGGGATTGCCGCGACGCCATGGTGCCGCACCAGCCGCTCGCAGAAGGCGACGTCGTCGCTCTCGCCGAGCGGCGCGATGTCGATGTTGAGGAAGTAGGTGCCGGCCGACGGCAGGACGCTGAAGCCGAGACTGCCGAGGCCGCCGGCGAACCGGTCGCGGGCCCGGGCGAAGTCGGCCCGCATGCCCTCGTAATAGGAATCGTCCTTCGCGAGGCCGTAGGCCACCGCCGCCTGGAGGTTCGGCGGCGTGGTGAAGGTGAGGAACTGGTGCGCCTTGGCGAGGCCCCGCATCAGGTGGGGCGGCGCCATCACGAAGCCGACCTTCCAGCCGGTGAGGGAAAAGATCTTGCCGGCCGAGCCGATCTTCACCGTGCGCTCGCGCATGCCCGGAAACGCCATCAGCGGCCGGTGGCGGCGGCCGTCGAACACCACGTGCTCCCAGACCTCGTCGCAGAGCGCCACGGCGTCGTGCTGCCGGCAGAAGCGTGCCAGCAGCTCCAGGTCCTCGTCCGGGAAGAGCGTGGCGGACGGGTTGAGCGGGTTGTTGAGCAGCACGACCTTCGTGCGCGGCGAGAAGGCGGCGGCGAGGGCGCTTTCGGTCATCCGGAAGTGCGGCGGCGTCAGGGTGACGAAGCGCGGCACGCCGCCGGCCCGGCGCACCAGCGGCAGGTAGGCGTCGTACATCGGCTCGAACAGCACCACCTCGTCGCCGGGCTCGATCAGGGCCATGAGGGCGCCGGCGAGCGCCTCGGTGGCGCCGGACGTCACCATCACCTCGGAGTCGGGATCGAGGTCGAGGCCCTGCCAATGGGCGTAGTGCGCGGCGATCGCCCGGCGCAGCTCCGGCAGCCCCATCATCGGCGGGTACTGGTTCCAGCCCTCCACCACCGCCTCGGCGGCCTTGGCGCGCAGGTCGGCCGGGCCCGGATCGTCCGGGAAGCCCTGGCCGAGATTCACGGCGCCGGTCTCCCGGGCGAGCGCCGACATCACCTCGAACACGGTGGTCGGCAGGTCGGCGAAGATGGGGTTCATGCGGGAGCGGGCAGGTTCGAGGACGAGGATCGGCCTCGCTACCACGCCGGCGGAGCGGACGGAACCGAGCCGGCTGACGCGGCTGCGTCGCGCCCCGCCGCGTCGGCCGGCCCGGGTCACGCCGTGCGGCGCTCCTCCGGCCGGCACAGGGCCGCGAACGCCTCCGCGGGCATCGGCCGGCCGAACAGGTAGCCCTGCGCCTCCTCGCAGCCCTTCGCCAGGAGCCGTCCGGCCGCCGCCTCGGTCTCGACGCCCTCGGCGATCACCGAGAGGCCGAAGCTGCGGCCGAGGGTCAGCACCGACCGGACGATCGCCCGGTCCTGGCTCGTCCGGTCCTGGCTCGCCCGGTCCTGGCTCGTCCGGTCCTGAACCGGGCTCTCCATGCCCTGCACGAAGGAGCGGTCGATCTTCAGCCGCGTGAGCGGGAAGCGCTTGAGCAGGCTCAAGGAGGCGTAGCCGGTGCCGTAATCGTCGAAGGCCAGCCCGATGCCGAGGTCGCGCAGGGCCCGCAGCGGGGCGATCAGCGCCTCGTCGTGCTGCAGGATGATGGTCTCGGTGATCTCCAGCTCGAGGGCGGAGGCCGGCAGGCCGGAATCGGCGAGCGCCGCCCGGACCTCGTCGACGAGGCTCACCGAGTGGAACTGCGCCCCGAACAGGTTGACGCTGACGCGCAGGTCCGCGGCCCCGGCCCGGCGCCAGGCTGCGGCCTGCGCGCAGGCCTCGCGCAGCACCCAGCGGCCCACCGGCCCGGCGAGGCGGCTCGCCTCGAGAGGGGCCAGGAACGCGCCCGGGGCGAGCAGGCCGAGCCGGGGATGGCGCCAGCGGATCAGGGCCTCGGCGCCGACGATCCGGCGGTCGCGCAGGCGCACCTGCGGCTGGTAGAACAGCGTGAACTCGCCTTCCGCGAGGGCGCGCGGGAATTCCTGCTGGCGCGCGGTCCAGGACAGGATGGCTTCGCGCAGGGCCGGCGTGAACACGCGGTGGCAATGCCGCCCAGCCCGCTTGGCCTCGTAGAGCGCCATGTCGGCGCTGGCGAGCAGCGCGTCGGCCAGGGGACCGTGAAGGGGGCTGAGCGCGATGCCGATGCTCGCCCCGAGATGGAGGGTCTGGCCGTCGATCGGGAACGGCTCGGAGAGGCCGTGCAGGATCGTCCCGGCGACCGTCACCGCGGCGGCCTCGTCGCAGCCGGGCAGCAGGACCGCGAACTCGTCGCCGCCCATCCGGGCGACGAGGCCGGCCTGCCCGATGCAGGCGCAGAGGCGCGCCCCGGCCTGCCGGATCAGGTCGTCGCCCGCCTCGTGCCCCAGGGTGTCGTTGACCTTCTTGAAGCCGTCGAGATCGATCATCAGGGCGGCGGCCGGCCCCACGGGAGCGGCGCGCGCCATCGCCAGGGCGAGGCCCCGGCGATTGCTCAGGCCGGTCAGGCCGTCGGTCTCGGCCTGCCGGCGCAGGGTCTCCATCAGGCGCGCGCGCTCGCGCATCCGCTCCTCCAGCACCGCGAGCGCGTCGAACAGCCGCCGGATCTCGACGATGCGAAGGGCCGCCGCCGGGCGGGGGGCGGGCGCGCCGCCCTCGGCCAGCGCCATCGCGGTCTCCCGCGCGATCAGCAGCGGGCGCAGCACCGAGGTGCGCAAGGAGTGCAGCAGGGCGACCAGCAGGAGGAGGACCGCGACGGTGCCGCAGGCGACCAGGAGGAGCCGCGTGCGCACCGCGTCGCGCTCGGCGGCGAAGCCCGCGACCATCCCGGCGAGGTAGCGTTCGCGCAGGGCCTCGACCGGCTTCAGGGTCGGCACGTAGCGGCGGGTCAGCTCGTCGGCGGTGAGGCTGTAGCGACCGGAGGCGCGGCCCTCCGCGATCGTCGTCTCGATGAGGCCGAGCCCCTGCCCGGCGAAGGTCGCCTCGACCTCGCGAAAAAGCCCCTCCAGGGGCTGCCCGGGCCCGAACGCCACCTGGCCGCGCAGCACCCGCAGCAGCTCCAGGATGCGGCCCCGGATCTGCGTGGCGTCGGTGAACTGGCGGGTGTCGAGGGGACGGTGCACGGCAACGGCCGGGATGATGGCGGAGCCGATCCGGCCGCCATATTCCCGCAGGTCGCTCACCGCGTGGCCGATCAGGGCCGATCCGGCGAGGGCGGGGTCGGCCCGGCCGATCTCGCGGATCTCCCAGGCGACCACGTCCTGGAACGTGTCCACCGCGGCGACCATCCGGCCGATCGCGCCGGTGATGTCCTCCAGGCGCCTCTCCGCCGCCGGGAGCGCGGCCACCCGGTCCACGTCCCGCCGCGCCTCGTCGAGCCGGGCGGCCGTCGCCGAGAGGAAGCGGTAGGGAAGGGTGTGGCCGGGCTCGTCCGCCGCCGCCGCTCCGCTCAGGGCCGCCAGGGCGCTGTCGCTGCCGGCCCGGAACGCGGCCAGCCGCGCCTGCGCCGCCGGGTCGCTGCCGGGCGCGATCGACATCATGACATTCGCGGGCCCGCGCTCCGCCGAGAGGCGGTTGGCGGCCTCAAGCACCTGCCGCAGCCGGCTGATGCGCCCGAGGTTGCTCTGGCTGTCGCGATAGGCGGTGATCGAGGGCGCGATGACGATCGCCGTGAGGGTGAGCAGACCCGCCGCCAGCAGGAGGGCGGTGCCCCAGAGCCGGCGTCCGAGCCTGACGTCCCGCCACCCGGCTGTCGCGCGGCCGGCCTGCCCGAGGGGCGCGACCGGCGCCGGAGATGGTTGCTGCACGGGTACCCCCGGGGAGGAGCCGGAACGATGCACCGGCCTGCTGCCGCTGCTGACGGGCTAGGCGGGAATCCTTGCCGAATGCTTAGACGTGCCCTCGGTCGCATTGAATTCGAGCGGTGTTCCGGCGTTTCGACGTTGCCCGATGCTCCGCGAAGTATCCAAGACCCGTTCGAGACGAGGCGGCGGGCGGGCATGGCGGTCGGTCAGCTGCTGGCGGATCTGACGGTCGCGAGCGCCGCGGCGAGGCGGCGGATGCCCGCCCGGATCGCCTCGGGCTCGTTGCCGGCAAATCCCAACAGCAGCCCGGCCCGGTCCGGCCGCGCCGCCGCGTCGAAATAGAGCGGGCCGACCGGGTAGACGCCGATCCCCGCCGCCCGTGCCGCCGCCGCCATCCCTGCCTCAGCACCGGCCGGAACGCCGTCGAACCAGGCGACGAGGTGCAGGCCGGCCGCCGCGCCCTCGACGCGCACCTCTGCGCCGAACGTCTCCGCCAGGGCGGCCAGCAGGGCGGCACGCCGATCGGCATTGCGCCGCCGCGCCTGGCGCAGGTGGCGCTCGTAGCCGCCATCGCCGAGGAGCCGGGCGAGGGCGGCCTGCTCCAGCCCCGGCGCCTGCCGGTCGGCGAGGCGCTTGGCCTCGGCAAACGCGTGCTCCAAGGCCGGCGGCACCACGAGGTAGCCGAGGCGCAGTTGCGGCGAGAGGGTCTTGGAGACCGTGCCGGCATAGATGACGCGGCCCGTCCGGTCGAGGCTCCGCAGCGCCTCCACGGGCCGCGCGTCGAAGCGGTACTCGCCGTCGTAATCGTCCTCGACGATCGTCGCGCCGCACGCCTCCGCCCAGGCCAGCAGCGCCTGCCGGCGGGCGGCGGGCAGGACGCCGCCGAGGGGGAACTGGTGCGAGGGCGTGACGTAGGCGAGCCGCGCCGGGCCGATCCCGGCGAGACGCCCGGTCTGCAGGCCCTCGGCATCGACCGGGACCGGCACGATCGCGGCGCCGGCGGCGGCAAAGACCCTTCGCGCCGCGCCGTAGCCCGGATCCTCCATCACCACCCGGTCGCCGGGATCGACGAGGAGCCGGGCGCAGAGGTCGATCCCCTGCTGCGAGCCGTTGACCACGACGATCTGGTCGAGGCCGCAGCGGAGGCCCCGGGCGCGCCAGAGATAGGCCTGGAGCGCCGCGCGCAGGCCCGGCAGCCCGCGCGGATCGCCGTAGCCGAGCCGGGCCGGCCGGCGCAGCAGGACCGCGTTGAGCGCCCGCCGCCAGGCCAGGACCGGGAAGTCGTCGCCCGAGAGGTCGCCGTAGCGGAAATCGATCGCGGGCGCCGGCGCCGCCGGAGGCGCCGGCTCCGCGAGCAGGCGCTGCCCGAAGGCGGAGAGGCGATGCGCCGGCGCGGGAGCGGCCGCGACCGGCGACGCGGCCTCCCGCAGGCCGGCGGCGACCCGCGCCCGGGCCCCCGGCCGCGTCTCGATATAGCCCTCGGCGGTGAGCTGGTCGTAGGCCGCCGTCACGGTGGTGCGCGAGACCCCGAGCTCGACCGCCAGCGCCCGGGTCGAGGGCAGGGCCGCGCCCGGCGGATAGACCCCTTGCGCGATCTGGGCCTTCAGGTCGGCCCCGATCTGCGCGCTGACGAGGAGGGGACGGGGAGCGCTTGCGTCCAAACTGGCCTGGTCCTTTCGGTTCGAACTGGCTGTTCAGCATGGGCCAGTGTCCAGCGTAGGACCAGCACCGGCCATGTCGAGGCCGCCTTCCGGAGCCTCCCGATGTACATTCCGCCCGCCTTCCGCGAGACCGATGAGGCCGCGATGCATGCGGCGATGCACGCCGCCCCGCTGGCGAGCCTCGTCACCGCGACGACGGCCGGGCTGGTGTGCACGCCGCTGCCGCTCCTGCTGGAGCCGGGGGAAGGCGAGCGGGGCGTGCTCTACGGCCACCTCGCCCGGGCCAACCCGCAATGGCGCGAGCCGGCCCTGGCCGAGACCCTGGCGATCTTCTCCGGGCCCGATGCCTATGTGACGCCGTCCTGGTACGCGACGAAGCGCGAGACCGGGACGGTGGTCCCGACCTGGAACTACGTCGCGGTGCACGCCTACGGGCCGGCGGAGTTCTTCGACGACCCGGATCGCCTGCTCGCCGTCGTCACCCGGCTCACCGAGCGGCAGGAAGGCACGCGGCCGGCCCCCTGGGCGGTGGCGGATGCGCCGGCGGAGTTCATCGCCGCGCAGCTGCGCGGCATCGTCGGCCTGCGGCTGCCGATCACCCGCCTCGAAGGCAAGCGCAAGATGAGCCAGAATCGCAGTGCGGCGGACCGCGCCGGCGTCGCCGCGGGGCTGGCGGCGGGCGATTCCACCATGCGCCGCGTCGCCGCGCTGATCCCCCGCGACTGATCCGGCCCGGCCCACCGCCGGCATTGCGCGTGGTCCGAACCTTGCTCCATGGTGTCCCGCAGGCGATCCGGGACGGTGCATGGCGGAACTGAGAAGCCTCGAGATCTTCTACTGGACCGCCTCGCTGTGCAGCTTCCGCAAGGCGGCGGAGCGGATGCACACCTCGCAGCCTGCGGTGTCGCAGCGCATCGCGGCGCTCGAGGAGGAGTTCGGGGTGCGGCTGTTCGAGCGGCGCGCCCGCTCGGTGGTGCTGACGGCGAAGGGCCGCGACCTCCTGACTTACGCCGAGCGCTTCCTGCGCCTGCGCACCGAGATGATGCAGGCGGTGGCCGGGCCCGGCGTGATGCGCGGCGTGCTGCGCCTCGGCGTCGCGGAGACCATCGTCCATACTTGGCTGATGCGCTTCATCGCCCGGATGAACGAGGCCTATCCGGGGGTCACCGTCGACATTGCGGTCGACATCTCGCCCACCATGCGCGACGCGCTCCTGAACCGGGACCTCGACCTCGCCTTCCTGGTCGGGCCGATCACCATGCCGAGCCTGGTCAACCTGCCCCTGTGCAGCGTGTCCCTGGCCTGGATCGCCGCGCCGCAGCTCGATCTCGGCCCCGGCGAGGCGAGCCTGGCGAGCCTGCTGAAGCACCCGCTCATCACCTACCCGAAGAACACCAACCCCTACGTCTCCCTCCGGGAGATGCTGGCGCAATCGAACCTGCCGCCGCCGCGCCTGCACAGCAACGCCTCCCTCTCCACCATCGTCCGGATGGCGCGGGAGGGCATCGGCATCGGGGTGATCCCGCCCGAGGTGGTGCGCCGGGACCTCGACGAGGGCTCGCTCCGGGTCATCGCCCCGGCGCCGGCCCTGCCGGACATCCATTTCACCGCCACCTACGCCAACGCGCCCGATGGCGGGCTCGCCGCGACGGCCGCGCGGCTCGCCTGCGAGGTCGCGGCCTCGCCGGACTGGCGCCGGTGATCCTCGGGCTCGCCCCTATCGATAAGTCCCGCTTATCGAAACCGATGCGAAATAACGATTGGCGCTTACCTGCCTACGATGTGAACATGACGTATCCTTGAGCAGAGGAGCGGTGATGACCTTTCCCTTCGATCGGGCGCGGATGAGCGGCGAGGCGGCCCGGCTCGCCTGCCGCAGTGGCGCCATCACCGGTTGCACCGCGGGCATCGCCGACGGCTACGTGCAGGGCAACCTCGCAATCCTGCCCGCCGACCTCGCCGACGAGTTCCTGCTCTTCGCCCAGCGCAACCCGAAGCCGTGCCCGATCATCGGGGTCTCGGCGAAGGGCGAGCGCCGCATCCCGGAACTCGGCCTCGACCTCGACATCGCCACGGATATCCCCGGCTACCGGGTCTGGCGCGACGGCGTGGTGGTGGAGGAGCGCGCTTCCGTCGCGGATCTGTGGCGCGACGACCTCGTGGCCTTCGTGATCGGCTGCTCCTACTCGTTCGAGGCGGCGATGGCCGAGGACGGCCTGCCGCTGCGCCACGTCGAGATGGGGGTGCGGGTGCCGATGTACCGCACCAGCATCCCTTGCGCCCCGGCCGGCCGCTTCGCCGGGCCGATGGTGGTGTCGATGCGCCCCCTCACACCCGCCCAGGCGATCCGCGCGGTGCAGATCACCACGCGCTTCCCCTCCGTCCACGGCGCGCCGGTGCATCTCGGCCGGCCGGACCTGATCGGCATCCGCGACATCCAGGCGCCCGATTACGGCGACCCGGTCGAGATCCGCGACGACGAGATCCCGGTCTTCTGGGCCTGCGGCGTGACCCCGCAATCGGTGATCGCCGCCGTGCGGCCGGCCTTCGCCATCACCCACGCCCCCGGCTGCATGCTGATCACCGACCGGCGCAACAGCGAGTTCGCCGTTCTCTGAAGATGTGCCCGGTCCATTCGTCTCGATAGTATCTTGAGTCCGTCTTCGGGTCTTGTTCGTGCATCGTGTCCACAGCCGGTTCGATATCTGTGTCGTGCCGGCTGTTCAAGGGACGCGGAATGAGGCTTAGAGGATATCGAAGCCCCCTGGAGACCAGCGCATGATTCGTCGTCGAGAACTCTTGGTGGGCGCCGGCGCCCTCTCGCTCGCGTCCTTGAGGGGCGCCCCGGCCCGCGCGGCGGCGCCGGAAGTGGTGGTTGGCGTGCTCTACGCCATGTCGGGGGCGAGCGCGCAGGTCGGCGTGGACGCCCGCCACGCCATCGAGACGGCGCTCGACCTCATCAACAACGACCACGACCTCGACCTGCCGGGCGCCAAGGGCGTCGGCCTCGCCGGCATGGGCGGCGCGAAGATCCGCCTGGTCTTCGCCGACCATCAGGCCGATCCCCAGAAGGGCCGCGCCGAGGCCGAGCGCCTCATCACCCAGGACAAGGTCGCGGCCCTCGTCGGCTGCTACCAGTCGGCGGTCTCCGCCACGGTGAGCGCCACCGCCGAGCGCTACGGCGTGCCCTTCGTCTGCGCCGATTCCTCCTCGCCGAGCCTGCACCGCAAGGGCCTGAAGTACTTCTTCCGCCCGGCCGCGCACGACGAGATGTTCTCGACCGCGATGTTCGACTTCCTCGACGCCCAGCGCAAGCAGGGCCAGAAAATCGACTCGGTCGCGCTGTTCTTCGAGGACACGATCTACGGCGTCGATTCCTCGACCGTGCAGCGCAAGCTGGCGGCCGAGCGCGGCTACAAGCTCGTCGCCGACGTGAAGTACAAGAGCAACTCGCCCTCGCTGACCGCCGAGGTGCAGCAGCTCAAGACGGCCAACGCCGACGTATTGCTGCCGACGAGCTACACCACCGACGCGATCCTGCTCACCAAGACCATGGCCGAGCTCGGCTACAAGCCGAAGAGCATCATCGCGCAGGCCGCCGGCTTCTCCGAGAAGGTCACCTACGACGCGGTCGGCGACAAGCTCCAGGGGCTGATCTCCCGCGGCAGCTTCTCCCTCGACCTCGCCGCCAAGCGCCCGATGGTCGCGACCGTCAACAGCATGTACAAGGCCCGGGCCGGCCGCGACCTCAACGACAATTCCTCGCGCCAGTTCATGGCGCTGATCGTGCTCGCCGACGCCCTCGACCGCGCCGGCTCGACCGACGGACAGAAGATCCGCGCCGCGCTCGCCGCCACCGACATCCCGGGCACCCGCACGGTGATGCCCTGGACCAAGGTGGCCTTCGGCCCCGACGGCCAGAACACCCACGCCGACCCGGTGCTGCTGCAATGGATCGGCGACAAGTTCGTCACCGTCTTCCCGGAATCCGCCGCGGTGGCGCCCGCCAAGTGGCCGATGAACATGTAGGCTCAACCGCTCTTCGCTGCTGAACGACAAGAGGTGAAGCATACCTCCCCTCTCCCGTGTGGGAGAGGGGATCCCGCGCTGGACTTGGCGACGATCGGACAGTGTCGCGCCCCACCGGAGCCTGGACCACCCATGACGACGCAAGCCCTGGTACAGGTGCTGGCGAGCGGCCTCCTGATGGGCTTGATCTACGCCCTGATCGCGGTCGGCCTCTCGCTGATCTTCGGCCTGATGGACGTGGTGAACTTCGCCCATGGCGAGTTCCTGATGCTCGCCATGTACGCGACCTTCGGGCTGGTGCTGGTCACCCGGCTCGATCCGGTGGTGCTGATGCCGCTCGTCGCGGCCCTGCTCTTCGTGCTCGGGGCCGCCGCCTATCTGGGCGTGGTGCGCTTCGCCATGCGGGCCAAGGCCAACCAGGGCATGGTGCAGATCTTCGCGACCTTCGGGCTCGCGATCCTGCTCCAGGGCGCCGCCCAGTACCTGTTCACGCCGGATTACCGCAACGTCCAGAACACCTGGCTCGGCGGGCGCACCCTTGAGCTCGGCGGCGTGTTCCTGCCCTGGCCGCAGATCTTCGGCGCTTTCGTCTCGCTCGCCGCCTTCGGCGGCCTGCATCTCCTGATGAGCCGCACCGATTTCGGCCGGGCGCTGGAAGCCACCCGCGAGGACCAGGGCGCCGTGGCCCTCGTCGGCATCGACCGCAACCGGGTCTTCGCCCTCGGCTGGGGTCTCGGGGCGGCGCTCGTCGGCCTCGCCGGCGCGGTACTGGCGATCTTCTACTACATCCATCCCCAGGTCGGCGCGAGCTTCGCCCTCATCGCCTACGTCACGGTGGCGCTCGGCGGCTTCGGCAGCGTCGGCGGCGCGCTCGTCGCCGGGATCATCGTCGGCCTCGTCGAGGCCTTCACGGCGGTGATCCTGCCGCCGGCGCTCAAATCCGTCGGCGTCTACGCCCTCTACCTCGCGGTGGTGTTCTGGCGGCCGCAAGGCCTGTTCGGGAGGCTTTAGATGACCACGCTGACCACCGCCCTCGCGCCGGGCTCCGCCCCCGCCCGGGCCGAGGCGAGCTATGCGGCCAAGCGCCGGCGCAAGCTGATCGTCGCCGCCCTGGTCTTCGCCGCCCTCGCCGCGCTCCCCTACGGCATCCGCGACGTCTACCTGCAGAACGTCCTGATCCTCACCCTGATGTACGCCGCGCTCTCGCAGAGCTGGAACATCTTAGGGGGCTATTGCGGCCAGGTCTCGCTCGGTCACGCCCTCTATTTCGGGATCGGCGCCTACGCCACCTCGGTCCTGTTCGTCAATTACGGCGTGCTGCCGTGGTTCGGCATGCTGGCGGGCGGGATGCTGTCGGCGCTCGTGGCGCTCGTCCTCGGCTATCCGTGCTTTCGCCTCGCCGGCCACTACTTCTCGATCGCCACCATCGTGATCGCGGAGATCGGCCTCCTTCTGGTTCACAACTGGGACTTCGTCGGCGGCGCGATGGGCATCCAGTGGCCGTTCAACCCCGACTCGTGGTGGACGCTCCAGTTCGCCCGCGACAAGATCCCCTACGTCCACTTCGCCATCGGCTTCCTGGCGGTCGTCTGGTTCGTCACCTGGCTGATCGAGGGCTCGCGCTGGGGCTATTGGTGGCGCGCGGTCAAGGACGACGCCCAGGCCGCCGAGAGCCTCGGCGTCGAGGTCTTCCGCTCCAAGATGGCGGCGGCGGCGGTCTCGGCCTCCTTCACCGCCATCGGCGGCGGCTTCTACGCGGCTTACGTCTCCTACATCGATCCCGAGAGCGTGATGAGCTTCCGCTTCTCGCTGCTCTTCGCGCTGCCGGCGGTGCTCGGCGGCATCGGCACCCTGTGGGGGCCCCTCGTCGGCGCCGCGATCCTGATCCCGCTCACCGAGATCAGCCGCTCCTATCTCGGCGGCAGCGGCAACGGCCTCGACCTGATGCTCTACGGCGTGCTCGTCATGGTGGTGGCGCTGGCCCGGCCCGAAGGCGTGCTCAGCCTGTTCCGCCGCACCCGCAAGGCCCGCAACGAGGAGGCGACACCGTGAGCACTTCGCCCGTGAGCACCTTGCCCGTGAGCACGCCCGCGGCTTCCCCCCTGCTGCGCATCGACCACGTGACGCTCCGCTTCGGCGGCCTCGTCGCCAATGCGGATGTCAGCCTCGACGTGCCGGAGGGGCAGATCCTCGGCCTGCTCGGGCCGAACGGCGCCGGCAAGTCGACCCTGTTCAACCTGATCTCCGGCACCTACCAGCCGAGCGAGGGAAAAATCGTCTTCCAGGGCGAGGACATCACCCTGCTCTCGGCCCCCGAGCGCTGCCGGCGCGGCATCGCCCGCACCTTCCAGGTGCCGCGCTCCTTCGACTCGATGAACGTGGTCGAGAACGTGATCGTCGGCGGCTTCGCCCGCCACGCCAGCGCCGCCGCGGCCCGCCGCGTCGCCCTCGAAACGCTCGACTTCGCCGGGCTCGCCCACCGGGCCGAGGCGGTGGCGGGGGAACTGACACCACCCGAGAAGCGCCGCCTGGACGTGGCGCGCGCGCTCGCCACCGGGCCGAAGCTCCTCCTCCTCGACGAGGTGCTGACGGGCCTGACCCCGAGCGAGGCCAAGGCCGGCGTCGAGCTGATCCGCAAGGTCGCAGGCCGCGGCGTCACCGTCATCATGGTGGAGCACGTGATGGAGGTGGTGATGCCGCTCGTCGACCGCGCCGTGGTGCTGCATCTCGGCCGCGTGCTGGCCGAGGGCCACCCGACCGAGGTGGTGCGCCACGAGGGCGTCATCACCGCCTATCTGGGGGAGCGCCACCGTGCTGCTTGAGGTCCGCGGGCTCTCCACCGCCTATCAGGGCCTCTTGGCCATCCAGGGCGTCTCGATCGAGGTCGAGAGCGGCGAGATCGTCGTCGTGGCGGGTGCCAACGGCGCCGGCAAGTCGACGCTCCTGAAATCCATCGCCGGGATGGAGCGCCCGAAATCCGGTGAGGTGGTGTTCGACGGCGCCCGCCTCGACGGCCTGCCCGGCCACGCCATCACCGCCAAGGGCATCGCCTACGTGCCGGAGAACAAGCGGCTGTTTCCGCGCCTGTCCGTCTCCGACAACCTGCGGCTCGGCAGCTATCTCCACCGCAAGGCCGCCGACCGCGAGGCACCGCTGGAGCGGGTCTTCGCCCTGTTTCCCCGCCTCAAGGAGCGCCTGCCGCAGCGCGCCGGCACCCTCTCGGGCGGCGAGCAGCAGATGCTCGCCATCGGCCGCGCCCTGATGACGCGGCCGCGCCTGCTGATGCTCGACGAGCCCTCGCAGGGCATCATGCCCAAGCTCGTCGACGAGATCTTCTCCGCCATCGAGGCGATCCGCGCCTCGGGCACCACGATCCTCCTGGTGGAGCAGCGCCTGGCCGAGTCGCTCGGCATCGCCGACCGCGCCTACGTGCTCCAGACCGGCCGCCTGATGCTGAGCGGGCCCGCCGCGACGCTGCGGGACGATCCGGAGGTGCGGCGGGTGTATCTGGGGATTTGACCCTCAGGGATCCGATCCGGGCCCGAGACTCCCGCCGCCCGCATCGATGTTCTACAGAGGGGCCTCACGGAGAGCCCCTTGATGACCAGCCGCACCACCGAGATCACGCTTGAGCGCATCGCCCTGATCCGGCGGCTGGTCGTGGCCTGGGATCCGGCAGGGCAGGGCGCCCCGGTGATCCACCCGGACGCCCCCTATGGCAGCCTCGACCGCGACGGCGACATCGCCAACGTCACCGGCGACGACGAGGGGGCGGCGGAGGAGCACCGGGCGGTGGGCGAGGCGCTGGTCGCCTTCCTGCGCCATGCCGAGTTGAAGCCCGGCCGCTACAGCTACCACAACCCGCTGACCAAGCTCGACCTGTCGCACGTCTCCGACGTCTTTCGCGATGAGAGCACGGGGACGGCGCCCGAGCAGATCGTGTTCGAGGTCGGCCCCGAGCACATCGCCCTGGTCCGTCGCCTCGCGATAGGGTGGGACGAGGGACGCGGGGTGCCGGCGGTGGACGGGGCGGCGCCCTACGGCCCCGGCAGCCTGGAGGAGGCGATGACCCGCGCGCTCGGCGGCCCGCGCGAGGACCTGGCCCACCTGCACCGGTCGATGCAGCCGGCGTTGCAGATCGTCCTGCGCAGCGCCGACATCGCCCCGGGGGATTACGCCGTCACCTGATCGGGGCGTCGCGCGCGAGGTCTGGGGCCTCACCGCACCAGCGGCTCGGCCACCATCTTCACCGGGTGGCCGCGGCTGACCAGCACCGCCGCGCTCGAATGCTCGGGGTCGGTCTCGAACCGGGTGCGGACCCAGGCGACCAGGAACTTCGCGTATTCCGAGGCGAGCAGCCGCGCCGAGGCCGGGTGGCGCCACCACTGGTCCGGGTCGACCCCCTCGGGGACGACCGGGTGCGGCACCACCTGGTGGCCCTCCGCCAGCGCGTGGTCGAGCTCCACCAGCGTGCGCGGCATGTGGTAGTTCGAGGTCACCACCGCGACGCTCCGGAACCCGTTCTCGCGCATCCAGCGCCGGATCTCGATCGCGTTGCCGATGGTGTTGCGGGCCCGGTAGTCGAGATCGACGCAGCAGGCGATCAGGTGCTGCTGGCCGGGGTTGAGCCGGGCGATCTCGTCGCGGCTGGTGCGCTCGTTGACCCCGGTGATGAGCAGGCGTCGGCCGTAGCCGCCGGCGAGCAGGTCCATCGCATCCTCGATGCGCTGGGCCCCGCCCGTGAGGGCCACGATCCCGTCGGAGGGGCCGAGCGGCAGCCGCTCGGAGCGGGCGAGGCCGGCCACGAAGGCGAGGAAGCCGAGGCCGAAGGCGAGGCCGGCGGCAAGGCCGAGACCGGTGAGAGCGAGGGCGAGGCGGCGGCGCAGGCTCCACCGGGACGGGGGCGGTCCCTCGGATCCGCCGCCCGACCAGGACCAGCCCACCACGTCGCCGGTTCGCGTTGTCATTCCACGCTGCATCCGCGAGGTCATCTCACCCGTGCCGAGCATAGTGCCGATTGCGGCGGCCGAGAGGCAACCGTCACCGGGGCCGATTCGTTCACTCGGGCCATCCCCTTGTGAAGAGCGGGCAAGGATCGAGGCTAGCCACTCTATCTGGCGTCGGGCTGATCTCCCGGCGCGCCGCAGCGGCTCCCTCGACGGTACCGCCTCCGCGGTTGCGCCGGTGGCCGCGTTCGGCGAAGGAGGGGCTCCGCACATCGAGGTGGCCTTCGCCTCGGCCTGTCCGGGTCGAGGAGGGAGGAGGCCGGGCCGGCATCGGAAACCGCAGCGGCAGCCGGCAGGGCGAATCGCCTGTGCGTGTCCCGCCGGCCCGGAACGGACGGCCTCGCCTACCGTTCCGGCCCTCGACAGGACGACACGAGTGACGAGCACCCCATGACCATGGACCCTGCGCGCGACGCGACCGAGACCCTGTTCGAGCCCGGCCGCACCTGCTGCTGCGTGGCGCGGGCCGAACGGGTCGCGGTGATGATCGACTCCGCCGAGTACTTCGGCCGGCTGGAGGATGCTTTGCGCCAGGCGCAATCCTCGATCCTGATCGTCGGCTGGGACTTCGACGGGCGCATCCGCCTGCGCCACGACGCGAGCCCGGAGGAGTCGCCGCCCCTCGGGCCG
This sequence comes from Methylobacterium currus, assembly GCF_003058325.1. Taxonomy (NCBI): domain Bacteria; kingdom Pseudomonadati; phylum Pseudomonadota; class Alphaproteobacteria; order Hyphomicrobiales; family Methylobacteriaceae; genus Methylobacterium; species Methylobacterium currus. The sequence goes on along the minus strand of NZ_CP028843.1, from coordinate 2,432,078 downwards.
CTCCTGCGCGACCTCGCGGCCCGGCGGCCCGGGCTCGAGGTGCGGGTGCTGGTCTGGAGCGTCGCGACGGTGCACGGGCCGGGCGCGACGCTGCCGCTCCTGTTCGGGGCCGAGTGGGAGGCGCATCCGCGGATCACCGTGCGCCTCGACACGCATCACCCCCTCTACGCGGCGCATCACCAGAAGCTCGTCTGCATCGACGACCGCCTCGCCTTCTGCGGCGGCATCGACCTCACGGTCGGGCGCTGGGACACCACCGCCCACACGGCCGGCGACCGCCTGCGCACCAATCCCGACGGCGAGCTCTACCCGCCGGTGCACGACCTGCAGATGGCGGTGGACGGCGAGGCGGCCGCGCGCCTCGGCGATCTCGCCCGCGAGCGCTGGCGCGCCGCCACCGGCGAGGTGCTGGCCCCGGTGGCGAGTGCCGGCCCGGTCTGGCCGCAGGGCTTGGGCGCGCTCTTCACCGACATCCCGGTCGCCATCGCCCGCACCATGCCGCTCCAGGGGGACGAGCCCTCGGTCGAGGAGGCGGCGGCGCTCACCGCCGCGTCCCTCGCCGCCGCCAGGGAGACGATCTACCTCGAGGCGCAGTACCTCACGGCCAATTTCGTCGCCGACGCCCTCGCCGCCCATCTGGCGGCGGAGGCGGGGCCGGAGATCGTGGTAGTGCTCACGCGCCGCTCGCACAACTTCACCGAGCGCGTCGCCATGGGCACGCCGCGGGACCGGGTGCTGCGCCGCTTGCGCGCCGTCGACCGCTTCGGGCGCCTGTTCGTCGCCTATCCGGTGGTGCCGGGACCCGAGGGAGATTGCGAGATCGAGATCCACGCCAAGCTCGTCATCATCGACGACCGGTTCCTGCGCATCGGCTCCTCGAACCTCAACAACCGCTCGGTCGCTCTCGACACCGAGTGCGACCTCGCGGTCGAGGCCCGCAATCCGGAGGAGTGCGCCGCGATCCGCGGGTTGCGCGACCGCCTGGTGGCTGAGCATCTGGGCGTCGAGCCGGACGTGATGGCCGAGGCGATCGGGCAGGAGGGGCTCCTGGCGGCGATCCGCCGTCACATGGGCGGGCCGCGCAGCTTGCGGGTCTGCGAGGTGCCGGAGGAGGAGGGCCTGCTCGATCCGCTGGTCAGCTCCGAGCTGCTGGACCCGGAGCGGCCGTTCGGGACGGCGTAGCGGCCGCCCCGCCCGCATCGCGCCACCGGAACACCGCCTCGGTGACCGCGAAGGCGAGGAGGCCGAGCGCCAGGGGACCGAGGAAGTACAGGCACCGGAAGGCGATCAGCGGGCCGATGACGTCGGTCTTCGGCAGGAGGTGGACGACCACGCTCTCGATCACCCCGACGCCGCCGGGCACGTGCGTGATGAGCACCGCCGCATTGGCGATGACGAAGACGGAGGCGACGGCGAGGTAGCCGACGTCGGAGACCGCCGCCAGCACCTGGTGCAGGCAGGCCGAGACCAGGGCGAAGTTGACCGCGCCCAGGCCCACCTGCGCCGCCGCGAGCGGCAGCGGCGGCATCTCGATCGACCAGCGCCGCACGGTCAGCGGCTTTCGCCACCAGGCGGCCAGCCCGAGATAGGCCGCGACGCCGCCCGCGCAGGCGAGGCCCGCCGCCAGGACGGCGCCTTCCCGTAACCCCGTCACCTCCCGGGCGAGGCCGGGATGGACCAGCACCGCGACGGCGCCGAGCGCCATCAGGCCGACCGCGACGGTGACGCCGCAGAACAGGACCGCCTTGGCGACGTCCGCGGTCTTGAGGCCCCAGCGGGTGTAGAAGCGGTAGCGGATCGCCCCGCTGCTGAGGCCCGCGAAGCCGATGCTGTGGCCGAGCGACAGGCTGATGAAGGCGGCGAGCGCCACCCGCCGGTAGGGCAGCGGCGTGCCGGCGGCGCGCAGAGCCAGCCAGTCGATCCCGGTGAGGCAGAGATAGCTCGCGGCGGCGAAGCCCCCGGCGGCGGCGAGCCGGCTGGCGGGAAGCGCCCGCACGGATTCGACGAGCTGCGCGAGGCTGTAGCCGGCGAGCGTGCGGTAGAGCAGGTAGCCGCCGAGGGCCACGCTGAGAACGGTGAGGAGGATGGTCCAGACCCGGCGGCGGGCGGACATCCGTTCCTTGCTGTCCTTGGTCGGCTCGCCGTCCTTGGCTTGTCCTGGGGACTGCGTCACGCGGGTTCCTCTCGGGGCACGGAGATGCGGGGGCCGAGGGCCGGCGCGAGGTCGAGATCGGCGACGAGCGGCAGGTGGTCGGAGGCGACCCGGGCGAGCCTGCCGCCGAGCGGGCGCACGTCCCGCACCGCGATGCCGCGGCTGACGAAGACGTGGTCGATGCGCAGGAGCGGCAACCGGGCCGGGAAGGTCGGCCGCAACCAGGCCTGATGCCCTTGCGCGTCCGGCAGCCGGGCGGCGAGGCGGCGATGGACGCTGGATCCCGGCAGGGCGTTGAAGTCGCCGAGCAGCACCACCGGGTCGCGGCAGGCCGGATCGCCGAGGAAGGCGGGCCCGAGCAGCGCCTCGGCCTGCGCCCGCCGCTCGTGCCGGTGGAGACCGAGATGCGTCGTGACGACCTGCACCTCGGCGCCGCCGGCGGCGACGGCGGCCCAGAGCGCGCCGCGGGGCTCGCAGCCGGCCCGGCCCGGCAGGGCTGCCGCCCGCACCAGCCGTGAGGGGAGGGCGGTCAGGATCGCGTCGCCGTAGAGCTCCTCCATTACCCGCATCGCCGGGTGGAAGTGGGAGCGCATGCCGAGATGGGCGGCGATCGCCTCGGCCTGGTCGATCCCGCCGCTGCGGGCACGCCCGACATCGAGTTCCTGGAGCGCCACCACGTCCGCCCGGCAGGCGGCGATCACCGCGGCGATGCGCTCCGGGTCGAGACGGCCGTCGGCGCCGAGGCAGCGGCGCACGTTGTAGGTGAGGACGCGGAGCAACCGGGCGGGGCCTTCCTGAGCGACATATCTCCCTCAACGGCCGAGCCTGGCGGTGGTTCGGGCTCTCCCGCCGCGCTTCGCGCGAAAGCGACACGTGAGATCCTGGACGGACCGGCGGGCATCCGCTCCCGGTGCCGTGGGGTCAGGCGACGGTCGGCACGATCCCGCCCTCGACCCGCAGGCTCGCCCCGTTGGTCGCCGCGGCGAGCGGGCTCGCCAGATAGGCGACGAGGCCGGCGATCTCCTCGGGCTCGATCATGCGGGCGAGGAGCGAGAGCGGGCGGTGGACCCGGAAGAATTCCGCCTCCAGCTCGTCCGCAGGGGCATTCGGGTCCGAGGCGACGCTCTTGAGAAAGTCCACGATGCCCTCCGAGCGGGTCGGGCCGGGCATCACGGAATTGACCGTCACGCCGGTGCCGCGGGTGCGCTGGGCGAGGCCCCGGGCGATGGTGAGCTGGGCGGTCTTCGTCACCGCGTAGTGCAGCATGTCGGGCGGCGGCACGAGGCCGGACTCGCTCGACACGAACACGATCCGCCCGGACGTCCGCGCCAGCATGCCGGGGAAATAGGCCTGGGCCAGCCGGGCGCCCGAGACCACGTTGACCTCGAACAGGCGGTGCCAGTCGGAATCGCTGATCTCCTCGAACGCCTTCGATTCGTAGATGCCGAGGTTGTTGACCAGGATGTCGACCTCGGGCACCGCCGCGACCAGCGCCGCCGCGCCCTCGGCCGTCGCCGGATCGGCCAGCACCGTGCGGGGCGCCCGCGCACCGGGCTCGGCCGCGATCGCCTGCGCCGCCGCGTCGAGCTTGGCCTGGTTGCGCCCGGGCAGCAGCACCTCGGCGCCTTCCGCCGCGAGGCGGCGGGCGATGGCGAGGCCGATGCCGGCGGTGGCGCCGGTGACGAGGGCGGTCTTGCCGCCGAGCTTGAGGTCCATGGCCGGTCTTTCGTCTGTGGAGGCCCCGAGATGACGATGCCGGCGATTGATGACCAGCGCGCCGGCCGGCACGATGATCGTGCATCGGACGCAACAATGGACCGCTCATGGACAATCGCCTCGGCGAGATGGAGGCCTTCGTGCAGGTGGCGCGCCGCGGCAGCTTCGCGTCCGCCGCCAAGGCCCTGCGCTGCACGCCCTCGGCGGTGAGCCGGGCGGTGGCGCGGCTGGAGGCGCGCCTCGGCGTCGGGCTGATCCGGCGCACCACGCGGGCGATGACCCTGACGCCGGAAGGCGAAGTGTATCTCGCCCGGGCGGGCGAGCTGATCGCCGAGTTCGACGCGATCGAGGACAGTTTCGGCCGCGACGCCGACCAGCCGAGCGGCTTGTTGCGGGTCAACGCCTCGGTGCCGTTCGGCACGAAGGTGATCCTGCCGGTGCTGCCGCGCTTTCTCAGCCAGCAGCCGCGGATGCGGGTCGATCTCGCGCTCACCGACGACGTGGTCGACCTCGTCGAGGCGAGGGCCGACGTGGCGATCCGCATCGGCCGCCTGCGCGATACCCGCCTGCGGGCGAAGCGCCTGGGCCGCAGCCGCCTCGCGGTGGTGGCGGCGCCCGCCTATCTCGACGATCGCGGCACGCCGGACCATCCGGACGCGCTCCTCGACCACAATTGCCTCAACTTCAGCTTTCGCCGCTCGCTCGACACCTGGCCGTTCCTGATCGACGGGGCGGTGTCGCAACGGCCGGTGCACGGCAACTTCTTCGGCAACTCCGGCGAGGTGGTGCGGCTGATGGCGCTCGGCGGCGCCGGGCTCGCCCGGCTCGCCCGCTTCCACGTCGACGAGGACATCGCGGCCGGGCGCCTCGTGCCGGTGCTCGAAGACTTCAGCCCCGGCGACGCGGAGGACATCCACGCCCTCTATGCCGGGCACGAGCGGCTGTCCTCGCGCATCCGCTGCTTCGTCGATTTCCTTGCCGCCCATGCGATGGTGCGGGGATGAGCCGCCTCAGCCGTTCCACTCCGCCGCCTGCGCCAGGATCCATTCCCGGAAGCGGGCCACCTTCGGGGCGTCGGTCTCGGTCGGGGTGACGAGGAAGAAGCTGTAGGGGCTCGCCACCTCGTCGGGAAAGGGCCGCACCAGACCGAACCCGGCCTGGCCCGAGTGGAGTCGGCCGATGCCCGCGACGAGGTCGCCCCCCAGCACCCGGGTCGCAAGCCCGACCCCGCCGCCGGCGGTGGCGACCTGCAAGATCATGAAGGTGTGAGTGAAGCGCGGCCCGCGCGAGGCATCGACGTTGGAAACGCCCGCCGCCGCGAGCCATTGCGGCCAGTCCACCGCCTCGATGTCGATCGGATCGTCGTCGTGGAGGAGCGTGTGGCGGGCGAGGTCTTGGGGACTGCGCAGGGGAGGCTCGCCGTCGCGAAGGCCAGGGCTGCAGACTGGGAAGACGACGTCGTGCATCAGGAGGTCCGAGCGCAGGCCCGGATAGCGCCCGCGCCCGTGCCGGATCGCCACGTCCGTGTCGTCGCGGGAAAAGTCCACCAGGCGGTTATTGGCCACCACCCGCACGTCGAGATCGGGATGCTGCGCCCGGAAGCTGCCGATGCGCGGGATCAGCCACAGGCTGGCGAAGGAATGGGTGGTGCTGACCGTCAGCACGTGGTCCTGGCCCTGGCGGCGCAGCCGGGCGGTCGCCTCGGCGAGATGGTCCAGCACCTCGCCGGCGGCGGCGGCGAAGCGCTCGCCCGCCGGGGTCAGGGCGACGCCCCGGCTCGGCAGGCGGCGGAACAGGGCTAAGCCAAACCAGCCCTCCAGGATCTTCACCTGCTGCGCCACCGCGCCGGCGCTGACCCCGAGCTCGTCACCCGCCTCGTGGAAGGTGGCGTGGCGCGAGGCGGCCTCGAAGGCCCGCACCGCATTGAGCGGCGGCAGGCGGCGGCGGGGGTTCCGGTGGAGGGCCATGATGCAGTCCAGATTGGGAGTGACCCAGATTTCCTGCGGTGACGGACGAGTCGATCTGGTTTGATCGGAGAGCGCCCGAAAGGCAATCTCCCTTCATCGATCCACCGATTGTCCCATCCGGAGACAGCCATGACGAGCCTCGTCGCTGGCCGAGGAAACCTGCGCCTCGTTCCTGCCATCCGCATTGCGCCGCCGCGCCGCCGCACCGCCATCTCGCTCATCGAGCGGCTCGAATTGTGGGCCGACCGCCGGCACGAGCGCCGCGCCCTGATGGCCTGCCCCGACGGGCTGCTCAAGGATGTCGGCCTGTCGCGGGCCGATGCCCTGCGCGAGGCGGAAAAGCCGTTCTGGCGGGACTGATCCGCAGGCTATCGACCGCCGAGATTTTCATCGCCGAGATTTTCATCGCCGAGACCTTCATCGCAAGGAACGGGATGCCGCCGGGGCGCCCTTGCGTCAGGGTGCGGCATCCGCCCCGGAGAGCCCGATGCCGATGAAGCCCGTCGCCAACCGCCCCATGACCCCACCGGAATGGGGCCTGCTCCTCGGCCTCTCGGTCCTGTGGGGCGGATCGTTCTTCTTCGTCGGCGTGGCCTTGCGCGCCCTGCCGCCATTCACCCTGGTGGTGCTACGGGTCGGCCTCGCCGCCGCCATCCTCGCCCTGGTGCTGCGGGTACGGGGAATTCCCGTGCCGCGGGGCGCCAAGGTCTGGCTCGCCTTCCTGGGCGCGGCCGTCCTCAACAATGCGGTGCCGTTCTGCCTCATCGCCTGGGGGCAGACCCACATCGCGTCGGGCCTCGCCGCGATCCTCAACGCCACCACGCCGCTCTTCGGCGTGCTGGTGGCCCACCTCCTCACCGACGACGAGCGCCTGACCGGCAATCGCCTCGCCGGGGTGCTGGCCGGCCTCGCGGGCGTCGCCGTGATGGTCGGACCGTCGGTCCTCGCCGGGCTCGGCGGTGAGGCGCTGGCGCAGGGCGCGGTCCTGCTCGCCGCGCTCTCCTACGCCTTCGCCGGCATCTACGGCCGCCGGTTCAAGCGCATGGGCATCCCGCCGCTCTCGGCCGCCGCGGGCCAGGTCACCGCCGCGACCGTGCTGCTGCTGCCCGTCGCCCTCGCGGTCGATCGGCCCTGGACCCTGGCGCCACCGCCCTTGACGGCCGTCGCGGCGGTCATCGGCCTCGCGGCGCTCTCGACGGCGCTCGCCTACGTGATCTTCTTCCGCCTGCTGGCGAGCGCCGGGGCGACCAACCTGATGCTCGTCACCTTCCTGATCCCGGTCTCGGCGCTGCTCCTCGGCGCCCTGGTGCTGGGCGAGCCGGTCGTGCCGCGCCAGCTCCTCGGCATGGCGCTGATCGGGGCCGGGCTGGTGGCGATCGACGGGCGGTTGCTGCGGTGGCGGAGGAAAGCCGCCACGCCGGCAAAGCCGGTCTCGCTCTGAACCGTCGCCCGCGGCTCGACCGCCGGAGAGGCTGTCCGCGGGCGGGACGCGGTTACTCCGACGCCCGCGACGTCGCCCGCACGGTGAACTTGTACGCCCCCACGAGGGCGAGAACCGTCGCGAGGACGTCGATGCGCCGGGGGATCTCCGGCACGAAGACCATCGCCGCATCGGCCAGAACGAGCACCGCGAAGGCCGCCGCCCAGGCGAGGGTGACGGCGCGGTTGACCCGCGTGAAGTGCGGGCTGGCCCAGATCTCCGGCAGCGTGGTCTCCCGCGCATACTGGAGCGTGAAGGGCCGCCCGACTGCCAGCGAAGCCAGCACGATGACGAGCAACCCCGCATCGACGACGAGACGCACCGCCGGGATCGTCCAGGTCTGCCCCATGACGCGCGTGGTGAGCGCGAGACCGGCGAACAGCACCAGCGTGCCGGCCTCCAGGATCTTGATGGACCGACCGAGGACGACGCGATCACGCAGCATCAGCCCGGCGGCCACGGCCGCGCCCACCCACAGGGCCGCCCCCACGAACCCGAGATGGATGAGGATCGCGAAGGCGACGAAGGGTGTGAAGCTCGCGAGCAGGTTCATGCCGGCCGCTCTCCATCGCGGCCTGCCGCCGCCAAGCAGATTTCGCAAAAGCGGGTTCCGGTTTTGCGACGAAAATCTGCGATAAAACAAGACTCGAAGCGGACGAAGCGTTGGTCTGCCAACGCAAGTCTGCCGAGTGCCGCATTGCCGAGCTATACCGGTTCCTGCTTCACCGCGAAGCTGTGCCCTTGGGAGACCGTGGCAGGCCGAAAGGTGCCACTACATCGTCACGATGATGGAGTTCGGCTCCCTGGTCACGCCACGACGGGCACATGCACGTCGATGACGGTGCCCGGCCGGTCGGGGGCGAAGCGGCCGTCATGGAGTTCGAAATCGGGAGTATCGGCGACCGTGAGGCCGGAGGCCGGGACGAGCTCGCCCCAGATGGTCGCCATGGCGCCCTTCACCTGCGGGTGCAGGGCCGTCCCGTCCAGGGTGATCCGGAACACCGCGTAGGTCGCCGCGGGGATCGTCTTGCGCACGAAGCCGGCGGGCAGGCCGCCCTCCGGCCGCACGCCCACGCCGGCCATGTAGTCGAAGCTGCCCTCGTCCCTGTCGGCGCTCCAGACGACGCCGTAGGTGGCCCAGCTCGGCACCTGTCCGTCGAAGGGCAGGGCCCGGATCATCGTGGACCAGAGGTCCGGGATGGTGGATGAGGTCGCCCGGTCGAAGCGCCGCGTCGGGCCGGCGACGGTAAACGCGTCGCGGGTCACGAGGCCGGGCAGCCGGGCGACGGCGCGGGAGGTCTCGGCGGGTGTCGGCATGAACACGTCTCCGTCCGGGGGAAGGATCGCGAGGCCGCGGCGGAAGCGGCCGGGTGTGACGCCGAAGCGGCGCCCGAAGGCGCGGGTGAAGGCTTCCTGGGATTCGAACCCGGCCTCGAAGGCGAGATCGACGAGCCTCGCCTCGGGCTCCGCGGCGAGGCGCCGTGCCGCCCGCACGAGCCGGCGCCCGCGCACATGCGCCATGGGCGACAGGCCCATCCGGGCGGTGAACAGGCGCGAGAAATGGTAGGGCGACAGGCCCGCGCGCTCGGCGATGCGGGCGAGCGTCAGGCGCTCGTCGAGCCGCTTCTCGATCCAGGCGAGCGTGTCGGCGACGAGGTCGGGGCCGGGGGCGCGAGGGGAGGGGGCTCGATCCATGCCGTCATCATGACGGAGGAGAGGGGCGCGCGTCCTGACCGGTCTTGCTGTGGGGGATGGGGGCTGCGGTCAAGCCGGAAGGGAAGGACCGCCAGGGCAATCGGGTGAATGCGGGAGGTGACAAGGACCGGAAGCTCTGAATCGGTCGTCCGCCACGACGTGGTTTAGGAGGCGGGCGATGGACGAGGCGAGCGAGCCGGTAGCGGCGGTGTTCGAGGCGACGGTGTTTCTCGATCATTTCGCGGACCTGCCCGATCCGCGCCAGCCCGGCAAAGTCGCCTATCGCCTGGACGAGGTTCTGCTGCTGGCGTTGCTGGCCATCCTGGCGGGGGCTGAAGGCTTCACCGATATCGCCCGGTTCGGTCACACGAAACTCGACCTTCTGCGCCGATTTCTGCCGTTCCGGAACGGCACGCCGAGCCACGATCATCTCGGTGACATCTTCGCGGCGCTCGATCCCGTCGCATTTCGACGCTGCTTTGCGGCCTGGGCCGCGACGCTGACGCAAACGCCGCTCGACGTGATCGCGATCGACGGCAAGACCTCGCGGCGCTCGGGCCGGGCCGGTGCGCGAGATGCCCTTCACGTCGTCTCCGCCTTCGCCGCACGCCAGCGGTTGGTGCTGGCCCAGACCAAGGTGAGCGGAAAGTCCAACGAGATCGCGGTAATCCCGGCCCTGCTCGACCTCCTGTCGATCGAGGGGGCGATCGTCACCATCGATGCGATGGGCTGCCAGCGTGCCATCGCCCACAAGATCCTCGACAAGAAGGCCGACTATGTCCTGGCGCTCAAGGGCAACCAGGGCACGCTGCACGAGGACGTCACGCTCTTCGTCGAGGAACAGAAAGCTCGGGACTTTGCCGATTGCACCGTCAGCACGCACGAGACCGTCGAGGGCGATCACGGGCGGATCGAGACCCGGCGCGTGACTGTCATCCATCAGGTCGCCTGGCTCCAGGCGCGCCACGCCTGGCCGGGGTTGAAGAGCCTCATCGTCGTCGACAGCACCCGTGACTTGAGCACCCGTGACCCGGTAAACAGGATCGAGCGTGAGACGCGCTGCTATCTGACCTCGTCACCGCTCGGCGCCGACCGCCTCGGGCCTGCCGTCCGGCAGCATTGGGCGATCGAGAACGGCCTGCATTGGATCCTCGACGTCACCTTCCACGACGATCAGTCTCGCATCCGTACTGCTCATGCCCCCGAGAACATGCTGACGGTCCGCCACATCGCGGTGAACGTCGCAGCCCGCAAAAAGGGCAAGGATTCCATGCGCCTCGCCCTCAAAACCGCAGGCTGGGACGACGACTACCTCGTCAGGCTCGTCGCACCATGACCCTTCACCCGATTGCCCTGGAAGGACCGCCTGCCTGCCCGGGTTCGTCTCACCCGCGATCCTCGCCCGAGCGAAAGGCCGGTCGGCGCTCAGGCCGGAGGGATGAACGGGACGAGGGTCGTCGCGGCGCCGGGACGGGCGCGCCTCAGCGCCCCGTCCCCACCGTCACCTCGCCGGCGCGGCAATTCTGGCGGGCCACCTCCGGGCAGGGGGTGAAGCCGCGCAGATCCTTGGAGAGGCAGATCCGCACCTCCTCGAGCCGGCCCGCCTTGCAGGTCACCGACATCATGTCCGGGCGCAGGCCGGGATTGGCGGCGACGAACTGGCGGGCGATGTCGATGGGGGCGGCGCGCAGGTCGTCCGCCGGCTTCGCCAGGGCGGCGGGGATCGTCACCGCCTCGCGGGCACGGCGGGTGGCACGGAAATAGGCCGCCGGGTCGAGCCCCGAGCAGGTGCCGTGCTGGCGCCATTCGTGGCGGGCCAGCCCCTCGCTCGGGAAGACCCCCTCGGCCTCGGCCATGGCCGGGCGGCTCGGGCTGCGAGGATATGCGCCGCACTCGCTCGGGAAGCCGCGCTCGTATTGCGGCCACAGGCCGTGGACGACGAAGCCCGGGTTGCGGCCGGCCTCGCATTGCTGGTCGTTCCGGCGCTCGCCGGTCAGCGCGCAATAGGTCGGCGACCAGGACAGGGCCAGGACGTAGAAGTCGAACACGCCGGGCTCGCCGCCCCCGCGCCCCTGCGCGGCAGCCGGGCCGGCGGCGGCCGTCGCCGCGAGAGCCGTCGCGAGGACGGCGCCGACCAGGGCGCGCATTACGGCCGGGCCTCGCGGCAGGACGAGGCCGAGGCGTAGGCGTAGGCGAGGTTGCGGTCGAGGCCGTGGACGCAGAACTCGACGCCGTAGGTCGCCCCGATGATGCCGAGGCTCTCACGCACCGAGTAGTCGACCCGCCGGCGCACCCCGTCCGAGGTGGTGGCGACCGCGGTGCAGAAGCGGCGGGGATAGAAGTCGAGGCCCCAGGGTCGCCAGGCGGTGCGCTCGATGCTGTCGTAGGAGGCGATCGTCAGCGTCGAGTTCCAGAACTTCGCCTCCTTCTCGGCGAACTGGTAGGTGATCTTCTCCAGCACGCCGGCATCCTGGCAGCCCGGGATCTGGGCGTCGAACGGGAACTCGCGCTCCTCGGCCGGGGCGATCTCCTGGCGAGCCGAGCGGGCCTGCGCGGCGGACAAGCCGGCGGCGGTGGCGAGCCCCGCGATCAGGGCGGCGAGGAGGGGTGTCTTGCGCATGGGCCGGTCCTTGGGCCCGGGGGCGGGCGCAGGCCCGCGACGGGCCCGCGAGGCTCAGCCTTCCGGGTGAATGACGGTTGCTCTCTCGCCTGACACCAAGCCTCCGCCCGCGCCAAGTCAAGCTTCGGGACCGGTCGCATGGCGCTTTCGCGGCCTCTGGTGTGCGGGGGGCACACCCGTTCCCGGGGGAGCGCGCCCGCGCCGCGGTTTGCCTCGTCCCGGCGACGCACTAAGACGGGTCTCACAGGCCCCCGGAACAGATGTCAGCCCGCATGAGCACCGAGACCGCCCCCGAGACGAAGCCCGTCGGCCCCGGCGATCAGGTGCTCCTGGTCGACGGCTCGTCCTTCATCTTCCGGGCCTATTTCCAGTCGATCAATCAGCCCGAGCGCTACAACTTCCGGCCCTCCGACGGGCTGCCGACCGGGGCGGTGCGGCTGTTCTGCGCCAAGCTCGCGCAGTTCGTGCAGGAGGGCGCCGCCGGCGTGGTGCCGACCCACCTCGCCATCGTGTTCGACAAGTCCGAGGGCTCGTTCCGGAAAGAGATCTTTCCGGACTACAAGGGCCACCGGCCCGACGCCCCCGACGACCTCAAGCGGCAGATGCCGCTGATGCGCGACGCGGTGCGGGCCTTCGGCCTGCACCCGATCGAGTTGCAGCGCTACGAGGCCGACGACCTGATCGCCACCTACGCCCGCCAGGCGGAGGCCAGGGGGGCGGGCGTCATCATCGTGTCCTCCGACAAGGACCTGATGCAGCTCGTCGGCGACCTCGTGCGCTTCTACGACTTCGAATCGGGCCAGAAGGGCAAGCCGGGCTACCGGCCCGAGCGCAACCTCGACCGTGCCGCCATCCTGGAGCGCTGGGAGGGCCTGGGGCCGGAGCAGATCGGCGACGCGCTGGCGCTGATCGGCGACACCTCCGACAACGTGCCGGGCGTGCCGGGCATCGGGCTGAAGACCGCCGCGGCGCTGATCAAGGAGTTCGGTAGCCTGGAGGCGCTCTTGGAGAAGGCCGCCACGATCAAGCAGCCCAAGCGCCGCGAGACGCTGCTGGCCAATATCGACCAGGCGCGGCTGTCGCGCCGGCTCGTCGCCCTCGACGAGGCGGTGCCGGTGCCGGTGCCCCTCGACGACCTCGGCCTGCCGAAGCCCGATCCCGAGCGCCTGGTCGGCTTCCTCAAGGCGATGGAGTTCAACACCCTGACGCGCCGCATCGCCCAGATGCTGCACGTCGATCCCGAGGCGGTGCGGCCCGACCCGTCCCTGCTGCCGGAGGGCGCCGATGCGGGCTTCTCGAATCCGGCGGGCGGCAGCGATGGGGCGCCGTTCTTCGGCGACGCGCCGGAAGCAGGCCCGGAGGCGAAGACCGAGGTCGATCCCTTCGCCGACCTCGACCTGCCGGATGCGCCGCCGAAGCCCAAGGCCCCGGCCGAGGCGACGCCCACCACGCTGGTGGCGGCGCGCGCCGCCGAAGCGGTCAAGCCCTTCGACACGGCCTCCTACGAGACCATCACCACGGTCGAGACCCTGGAGACCTGGATCGCCGAGGCGGTCGAGGCCGGGGTCGTCGCGGTCGATACCGAGACGACGGCGCTCGATGCCAACAAGGCCGACCTCGTCGGCGTGTCGCTCGCCACCGCGCCGGGTCGGGCCGCCTACATCCCCCTGAGCCATCGCGGCGGCGAGGACCTGTTCGGCGGCGGCCTGCTGCCGGGGCAGCTCCCCTGGGAGGCCGTGAAGGAGCGCCTGAAGCCGCTGCTCGAGAACCCGGCGGTGCTGAAGGTCGGCCAGAACATCAAGTACGACTGGCTGATGCTCGCCCGCCACGGCATCGAGGTCCGGCCCTTCGACGACACGATGCTGATCTCCTACGTGCTCGATGCCGGCAAGGGCTCGCACGGCATGGACGAATTGGCCCGCCGCCATCTCGGCCACCAGCCGATCACCTTCGCGGACGTCGCCGGGACCGGGCGCCAGAAGGTCACCTTCGACCGCGTCGCCCTCGACAAGGCGACGGCCTACGCGGCCGAGGACGCCGACGTGACCTTGCGGCTGTGGCGGCTGATGAAGCCGCGGCTCGCCGCCGAGCGCCGCGCCACCGTCTACGAGACCCTGGAGCGGCCCCTGGTGCCGGTGCTGGCGCGGATGGAGCGCGAGGGCATCAAGGTCGATCGCGGCATGCTGAGCCGGCTCTCGGGCGATTTCGCCCAGTCCCTGGCGCGGCTCGAGGACGAGATCCAGGAGATGGCGGGGGAAAAATTCTCCGTCTCGTCGCCCAAGCAGATCGGCGACATCCTGTTCGGCAAGATGGGCCTGCCCGGCGCCAAGAAGACCCCGTCCGGCCAATGGGCGACGCCCGCGACCCTCCTGGAGGAGCTGGCCGGCCAGGGCCACGAGCTTCCGCGCAAGATCCTCGACTGGCGCCAGCTCTCGAAGCTGAAATCGACCTATACCGACAGCCTCCAGGAGCATGCCGACCGCGGCACCGACCGGGTCCACACCTCCTTCGCGCTCGCCGCCACCACGACCGGGCGGCTCTCCTCGTCGGACCCGAACCTCCAGAACATCCCGGTCCGCACGGAGGAGGGCCGGCGCATCCGCCAGGCCTTCGTGGCCGATGCCGGGCACAAGCTGATCTCGGCCGATTACAGCCAGATCGAGCTGCGCCTGCTCGCTCACATCGCCGACATCCCGCAACTGCGCCAGGCCTTCGAGGACGGCATCGACATCCATGCCGCCACCGCCTCGGCGATGTTCGGCGTGCCGCTCGACCAGATGAACCCGGACCTGCGGCGCCGGGCCAAGACCATCAATTTCGGCATCATCTACGGCATCTCGGCCTTCGGCCTCGCCGACCGGCTCGGCATCCCGCAATCCGAGGCCGCGGCCTTCATCAAGCAGTATTTCGAGCGCTTCCCCGGCATCCGCGCCTATATCGACGACACCAAGAAGATCTGCCGCGACAAGGGCTACGTCACCACCCTGTTCGGCCGGGTCTGCCACTACCCGCAGATCCGCTCCAACAACCCGCAGGAGCGCGCCTCGGTCGAGCGCCAGGCGATCAACGCGCCGATCCAGGGCACGGCCGCCGACATCATCCGCCGGGCCATGGCCCGGATGGAGGGTGCGCTCGCCGATGCCGGCCTCTCGACCCGGATGCTGCTCCAGGTCCACGACGAACTGGTGTTCGAGTCGCCCGACGACGAGGTCGAGCGGGCGCTGCCGATCATCGCCCGGGTGATGGAGGAGGCGCCCAACCCGGCGGTCTCTCTGCGGGTGCCGCTCGCCGTCGAGGCCAAGGCGGCGGCGAACTGGCAGGAGGCGCACTGAGCCCGACGCCTCGGCACGCGCGCCGAGGCGTCGGTCTTTTCACGCCGCCCGCACGGTGTCGAGGAAGCGGTGCACTTCGGTGCCGAGATGCGTCGCTTGCTGCTGCAACGCCGAGGCCGAGGCGAGGACGCGATCCGCGGCCGCCCCGGTCTGCTCGGCGGCCCCGGCCACGCCGGCGATGTTCGTCGTCACCTCGCCTGTGCCGCTGGCGGCCTGGTTCACGTTGCGGACGATCTCCTGGGTCGCCGCGCCCTGCTCCTCCACGGCGGCGGCCAGGGCGACCGCCACGGCGTCGATCTCCTCGATCCGCCCGGCGATCGCCGCGATGGCCGACACCGCCTGATCGGTGGAGCCCTGGATCCGGCCGATCTGCTGGGTGATCTCCTGCGTGGCCCGGGCGGTCTGGCTGGCCAGCTCCTTGACCTCTGCGGCGACCACCGAGAAGCCGCGGCCGGCCTCGCCGGCCCGGGCCGCCTCGATCGTGGCGTTGAGGGCCAAGAGGTTGGTCTGGTCGGCGATGCCGGCGATCATCGCCACCACGTCGCCGATGCGCGCGGTGGTGGCGTTCAGGTCGTGGACCAGGGCGGTGGTCCGCTCCGCCTCGCCCACCGCCGCACGGGCGAGGCCCGCCGCGCCCTGGACCTGCCGGCCGATCTCAACCACCGAGGCGCCGAGCTCCTCGGCCGCCGCCGCCACGGTCCCGACATTGGCCGCCGCCTGATCGGCCGCGGTCGCGACGGTGAACGACTGGCTCGCCGTCGCGCTGGCCGCGCCGGACATGGTCTGGGCCGTCGCCTGCAGCTCCGTCGCCGCATGTGCCACCAGGCCGACGATGCCGCCCACGGCGGTCTCGAAATCCTCGGCCACCCGGTGCATCGTCGCCCGCCGCTGCGTCTCCGCGTCGGCGCGGGCCTCGGCGGTCTCCGCCTCGAGGGCGCGGCTGCGGATGAGGTTCTGGCGAAACACCTCGACGCCCCGGGCGACGGCGCCGATCTCGTCGTGGCGGTCGAGATCCGGAACCGTCACCGTGGCGTCGCCCCCCGCCAGGCGGTTGATCGCGGCGGTCATCCGGTCGAGGGGCCGGGTGACGCCCCGCAGGATCACGACCGCGCCCAGCCCGGTCAGCAGGATGATCCCCGCCATCAGGGCCGCGTTGAAGGCCAGGGCCTCCTTCGCCTCCGCCTCCGCCGCCTCGGCACGGGCGGCGAGCTGCGTCACTGCCCGCGCGGGGATGGCCAGCAGCGTGTCGAGGGCCGGCACGACCGCACGCGTGAAGTCCTCGTTGGTCAGATTCGTCTCGTAGCGGCCGGTCACCGCCGCCGTCAGAGGGCCGACCATCTCGCCGTACGTGCCGCCGAAATACGTCGCCTTGGCCGCCGTCACGGCGGCGGCGAGGTCCGCGCCGTCGGGCAGCTGGCGCACCGCATGCTCCACCTGCTGGAACACCGTCTCCGTCTGGCCGCGCCGGACGAGGATGGTGGTCGCTTCCTGCTGCGTCAGCGGGCGCTGGTAGGCCAGGGCCCGGGTGAGGGCGCTGGCGGCGTCCCCGGCCATCCCGCGGGCAACCCAGCCCTTGTGCCGGATCTCGATCAGGTCGGCCAGCCGGCGGTCACCGGTGCGGATCGGCCGTTCGACGGCGTCCGCCAGGGTATCCATCGTCGCCAGCATCGCCGGGACATGGGCGGAGAGATCCGTCAGCAGCTTGGGATCGCGCTCGGCCCGGGGGCGGGTCACCTGGCGGTCCACCTCGCCGCGGAGCGCGCGGAGCCTGGCATGGTCCGAAGCCGTCGCCTCGCCGAGGGCGGCCGTCTCGGGGCCGAGCCGGCCGAGGCGGTCGAGCGCCGCGGCGATTCCGCGGTCGACCTCGCCGCGCCGGGTCGCGAGCCGGGCCGCCGCCGCGGCCGCGGCCTCGCCCTCGAGCTTCAGCACCCCGATCTCGTAGCTCAGCTCGTAGCGCAGCGACCCCATGGCATTGAGCAGCAACTCGTCGATCTTCGCCAGACGCGCGACCTGCTCCGACGTCATCCAGGCTTGACGCGATCGCAGCAGATCGCGCCCGAACATGCCGAGCGCGATGCACGACAGCACCACGATGATGGTGATCAACTTGGATTTGAGGGACAAGGATCGGGTCCTCATTCGGGTGGTGGGCGGCTTCGGGGGCGGGGCGACTAGGAATTTATACAGAACAAGGGCAATGGCCGCGGAATGGCTTGAGGGCAATCGAGCTGCCAATGCTCCATTTGACAGGGTGACTTTAGGGTATGGAGGTGTAAGATGTTCGATGGAGATTAATAAAATGAGCAGGGACCGGTGATCCGGCGGCCGTTCCGGCTGTGGGGCGTTCGTCCGCAGCGGGGAAGACCGGCAGCCCCGATCATTCGTCCCCCGGATCGACCCGGAGCAGGTCGCGGCGGCACGCTTGCCTCTTCCTCCGGCGCCACCTCAGGAAGCGGCGGGGCTTCCCTGCGGATGAGGAGCGCGCAGATACTGTCATCTGCTGGTCTGTATCAATAAAAACAGGATATTATACGATAAGATCCGAGCGTGGTTTCGATGCGCCGTCTCGGCGACCGGCTCACCCCGACATTCCAGCCCGCTCCGTCAAGCACCGCCGATAGAGCGTGCTGCGGCTGATGCCCAGGCTGCGGGCCGCGCGGCTGACATTGCCGCCGTGCTCCGCCAGGGCCGCCCGCATCGCCTCATGCGCCAGGGTGTCGAGCCGGCCGGTGGCGGAGGCCGGCCGGGGCGTGGGATCCGGGCGGGGGGCGATCCGGCGCCCGGCCACGCCCTCGGGCAGGTCCTCCGGGCCCAGGCTCTCCCCGGTCTCGGCGAGCGCGGCCAGGGCCTTCAGGCAGGCGGCGAGCTGGCGCAGGTTGCCGGGCCATTCCGCCTCGGCGAGCGCCGCCTCGCAAGGAGGCGACAGGTGCACCCGGCGGGACGGGCCGTCGGTCCGGGCCCACAGCGCCCGCACCAGGGCGAGGCGGTCCGGCCGCTCGCGCAAGGCCGGCAGCCGCACCCGGTAGGGAGCGATGCGGTAATAGAGGTCGGCCCGGAAGGCGCCCTCCTCGACCATGCGGGACAGGTCGCGGTGGGTGGCGCAGACCAGCGCGAAATCGACCGGGACCGGGCGGGTGCCGCCGACGGGCAGCACCTCCCGCTCCTGCAGGGCCCGCAGCAGGCGCGATTGCAGGGACAGCGGCATGTCGCCGATCTCGTCGAGGAAGAGCAGCCCGCCCTCGGCCTGGCGCAGCAGGCCCTTGGCGCCGTGGCGCGCGGCCCCCGTGAAGGCGCCGGGCTCGTAGCCGAACAATTCCGCCTCGATCAGCGTCTCGGGGAGGGCCGCGCAGTTCACCGCCACGAAGGGCTTTTGCGACCGCCCGCAGGCCGCGTGGGCGGCGCGGGCGAACACCTCCTTGCCGGTGCCGGTCTCGCCCTCGACCACCACCGGGATGTCGGCGTCGATCAGGCGCACGGCGCGGGCGAGCAGCGTCTCGGTGGCGCGATCGAGGATCGGTCCCTCGGCGCTCTGGCGCGCCGGCTCGGCCGGGAGCCGGCGCCTGACCGGGGCCGGCGCGCCCTGGAGACGGCCGTAGAGCGGCGTCCCGGCCTCGTCCCGCAGGGCCAGGAGGCCGGGCGCGGCGCCGCCGCCATGGATGCCGGCATGCTCGGTCCCGAGATCGCCCCAACTGAGGCCGAGCAGCGCCAGCCCGTGCCGGTTGGCGCCGACGAGGCGGCGCCCCTCGAACACCAGGACTCCCTCCCGGGGGGTGCCGAGCAGGCCGGGGTCGCGGTGCAGCCGCAGCACCTCGCAGCCCGGCGGCACCGCGTCGAGCAGGCGGTGCTCGATGGCGGCGACGGCGAGCCCGACCAGCCCGAGGGCATGGCCCTGGTGGATCGCCGCCGGGCCGGTGAGGTCGAGGACGCCCAGGACCGTGCCGTCCGGGCCGAGGATCGGCATGGCGGCGCAGCTCAGGATGCGGTGCGGCTCGAAATAATGTTCCGCCCCCCGCACCTCGACCGGGCGGCGCTCGACGAGGGCGGTGCCGATGGCGTTGGTGCCGGTCAGGCTCTCGCTCCACGGCACCCCGGGGCGCAGGGCCACCTGCGCGGCGCGGCCGGCGAAGGAATCGCTGCCGAGGCTGTCGAGGATCAGCCCGTCGGCATCGGTGAGGATCACCAGGCTGCCGGTCGCCTGCGCGTCGGCGTGCAGGGCCTCGATCTCGGGCCGGCAGGTCTGGCGCAGGGCCTCGCTGCGGTCGAAGGCCTCGCGCATCTCGGCGGCACTCAGCGGCTCGACCCGGGGGCGCTGCCCGAAATCGAGCCCGAGGGCGGCGCAGCGCTCCCAGGAGCGCAGGATCGGCGGCGGCGGCTCCGTCACCCCCGGCCCGAAGGCCTGCCGCCGGGCGGCCAGCAGGGTGCGGGGCGTGGTCACGCGGCTGTGCATGCGCGGCTCGCCTCCCGTGTCGCCGCCGCGTCGGCGGACTGTCGCTGTTTGCGACAGGTGTCGCAGGTGTCGCGCGCCCGGTCCAGCGCCACGGCGGCCGGACGGGTCCGGATTTTGGTCGAAGGACGCGCCAGGCGATCGGAAAAGAGAATTCCGATCAAGGGCTTGCCGAACGCTGGAGGCCCTGGGCCCGGCGTCCGGCACCCGGCTGGCACGCGCGCTGCCGGGTGATCTTCCGCCACGCGCCGTCACGGGGCGACTGGGAGGAACAGATGAACAAGCCGGAAGTCTTCGCGGAATCCAGGACCGCCTCGCCGTTCTCGGCCCGCTACGACAACTTCATCGGCGGCGAGTGGGTCGCCCCGGTCGCGGGCCGCTACTTCGAGAACACCTCGCCGATCACCGGCGGCGTGATCTGCGAGGTGGCCCGCTCGGACGCGCAGGACATCGAGCGGGCGCTCGACGCCGCCCACGCCGCCAAGGACGCCTGGGGCCGCACCGCGCCGGCCGAGCGCGCCCGCATCCTCCTCAGAATCGCCGACCGGATGGAGGACAACCTCGACCTGATCGCCCGGGCCGAGACCTGGGACAACGGCAAGCCGATCCGCGAGACCACCCACGCCGACATCCCGCTCGCCATCGACCATTTCCGCTACTTCGCCGGCTGCGTCCGGGCGCAGGAGGGCTCGCTCTCCGAGATCGACCACGACACCGTGGCGTATCACTTCCACGAGCCGCTGGGCGTCGTCGGCCAGATCATCCCGTGGAACTTCCCGATCCTGATGGCGGTCTGGAAGCTCGCGCCCGCCCTCGCCGCCGGCAATTGCGTGGTGCTCAAGCCCGCCGAGCAGACCCCGGCCTCGGTGCTGCTGCTCGCCGAGCTGATCGGCGACCTCCTGCCGCCGGGCGTGCTCAACATCGTCAACGGCTTCGGCCTGGAGGCCGGCAAGCCGCTCGCCTCCTCGCCCCGCATCGCCAAGATCGCCTTCACCGGCGAGACGACGACCGGCCGGCTCATCATGCAATACGCGGCGCAGAACCTGATCCCGGTGACGCTGGAGCTCGGCGGCAAGTCGCCGAACATCTTCTTCGCGGACGTCGCCGCCGAGGACGACGACTTCCTCGACAAGGCGCTCGAGGGATTCACGATGTTCGCCCTCAACCAGGGCGAGGTCTGCACCTGCCCGAGCCGGGCGCTGGTCCACGAATCGATCTACGACCGGTTCATGGAGCGGGCGATCCGGCGCGTCGAGGCGATCACGCAAGGCTCGCCCCTCGACCCCGCGACCATGATCGGCGCCCAGGCCTCCTCCGAGCAGCTCGAGAAGATCCTGAGCTACGTCGATATCGGCCGTCAGGAGGGCGCCGAATGCCTCACGGGCGGCGCGCGCGCCGTGAAGGAGGGCGAGTTCGCCGGCGGCTACTACATGCAGCCGACGGTGTTCCGCGGCCATAACCGGATGCGCATCTTCCAGGAGGAGATCTTTGGGCCCGTCCTGTCGGTCACGACCTTCAAGGACGACGACGAGGCGCTCGGAATCGCCAACGACACCCTCTACGGCCTCGGCGCCGGCGTGTGGACCCGCGACGGCACCCGCGCCTACCGCTTCGGCCGGGCGATCCAGGCCGGCCGTGTCTGGACCAACTGCTACCACGCCTACCCGGCCCACGCCGCCTTCGGCGGCTACAAGCAATCCGGCATCGGGCGCGAGACGCACAAGATGATGCTCGACCACTACCAGCAGACCAAGAACCTTCTGGTCAGCTACTCGCCGAAGAAGCTCGGCTTCTTCTGATCGCATGGCAGGAGGCGGGACGCGCGTCCCGCCTCCTCGGCAAGGACGCCCGCATGACCGCTCCCCCGCCCCGCGTCACCGCCACCCCGGCGGCCCTCGAGCTGATCGCGCGCTTGCGCCGGGAGCACGGCGCGATCCTGTTCCACCAATCCGGCGGCTGCTGCGACGGCTCGGCGCCGATGTGCTTTCCGGTCGGCGATTTCGTGACCGGGGATGCCGACGTGCATCTGGGCGCGATCGGCGGGGCCGACTTCTACATCAGCGGCCCGCAATACGCGGTCTGGAAGCACACCCAGCTCATCATCGACGTGGTGCCCGGCCGCGGCGGCATGTTCTCGCTGGAGAATGGGTCCGGGCGACGCTTCCTCCTGCGCTCCCGGGTGTTCGACGAGGCCGAGATCGCGGCCTTGAACCGCTGACTGCCGGGGCCGCGAGCGGCGAGCGGCGAGGCCAGGTGGTGTGCCGGGCAGGACCCGTGCTAGAGCATCTTCCGACGAAGTAGATACCGATCGCCGCAGAAAATGCGGCAAAATCAAGGACCTAGAGCATCATCCGATTGCAACGCGATCGGATGATGCCCTAGACGCCGGGCGGCCAAGGAGAGCCTGGACCATGTCGACGAGACGATGCGTCGCCGTGACGGCGCTCACGGGCGCGGTGATGTGGGCGGCCTCCGCCGCCTGGGCGCGGGAGCCCGCGGGCGCCGGCGAGGTCGAGGGCGCGCGCCGAGGCGCACCGGGCGAAACCGATCGCGCGGGCTGCACGGCCGTGGACCGCCTCGGCGCCGTTCCGGACGGCGTGACCGACACGCTGCCGATCCTCGACGCCGCGGTCGCGGCGCAGACGGCGCGGGGGGGCGAGGCCGCGAGCCTCTGCCTCCAGTTCGGGACCGGGACCTACTTCTTCTCGCAGCCGTGGTCCTACGTCTACCCGGAGCATCGGCGCCACGGCCTGACCATCCGCGGGGCCGGATCGAGCGCGACCCTGCTGAAGTTCGCTTCCTCGTCCGGCCTGTCGCTGACCCTCAACGGCGCCAAGCAGGCCGTCCATCTGCAGGGACTGACGATGACGACGACCCAGGCCGGCGGTGGCTCGGGGATCAAGGTGGTGCAGACGCAATGCCTCGGGTCGTTCGTGCAGAGCACCTTCGACGACGTGGCGTTCGAGGGTGACAGCGGCAAGGCCTACTGGGGCACGGGCGCCGAGATCGTCGGTCTCTCGGGCACGAGCTGGCGGGCCGTGACCGTCTACGGCGACGACACGTGGCGGCACGGCCGCGGTCTCAGCTTTAGGGGCAATCCGTCCGCCTGCACGGTGAAAGCGGGATACAGCATCTACCACAACATCGCGCACGGCATCTTCAACCAGCTCGATGTCGGCCTGCTGTACGATGATTACGTGCAGGGCGTGACGGTGACGCAGTCGAATTTCCAGAACGGAAACTACGGCATCCTGCAGCCGCCTGGGATGAAGGCGGACGCGAACGTCCAGCTCATGGTGTCGAACTCCCAGTTCCAGGTCGCCCTCGCGGGCATCCGGCTCGACAGCGGGATCAAGCTGACGCAGGTCACCGGGAGCCTGTTCCTCATCGGTCCCGACAAGGATGCGCTCGGCATCCAGATGAAGAACAGCGACCTGTCGACGATCACAGGCAACATCTTCAACACGATCGGCGCCGGCGGCGTCGGCATTCGGTACCAGGCCTCGGCGAGTGCCTTCTTCGGTAACGCGTTCTCGGGGTTGCAGACCGGAATCGACGTCCTGCCCGGCTCGGTCAACAATACGTTTGGCGCCAACAATTTCAATGTCGTACGGCAGCCCACGGCCGGAACTCCGCCGGGGAAGAATTAATATGTATTTATATTCCGCACATGCTGATTAACATTTGCGTAAAGTGATTTGGTTTATTTATGATAATTATAATCAAAATACATCAAATTTTTAAGAAAATTTTGTTATATAAATGATATGTATTCCGTTAAATTTGCAATTTTATTTGTAGAGATAATAAGATACATAACAAATCCATAAAATATGTGATCAATTTGAAGTGCTGCAATCGAAATACATCCCGAGACAATGACCCGTCGCAAGTGGTTATGGGCGGCGTTTCGGTTGTTGTATACATGATCATCTGCGGGCAGGTTGACACACCGGTAGTCTTTCGGGTTCTATCGACGAATATTTTCATGCAGAAAATCTACGATCGAGAAAATTATGTTATTTAGAATGATTTCTGCACAAATTTAATCGAATAAAAGGATTCAATCAGAACTATTGGGTGGATGATCGACCTCGTAATCTCACAAAAATCACCGATTTATAATCCATTTTACTGCAAAAAGAGCCAATCGACAGTAATTATTATTATTTTTAGATGATTTTTTCAGCAATAGAATTGGCGGAGAACCGGCGGAGGTATTCGGCACAAGTAAATTTACATCTGTAAGTGCGGTTTTAAATAAATCCTGATAATTTTTCTTAAATAAATTGAAATTTTAGATTGCCGTACTATCTGAGAAATCTCGACCTGTATAACGGCGCTCCGCAAGTAGTGAGTTTTTTTCCAAACTACCAACGACGACACGCCTATAGTGATATCTGGCGATGACGTTAACAATACTCTGTTCGGCGAACCTTCGAACGACAGCTTGTTCGGCCGGGCCGGTAATGACACCCTGGTCGGTGGCGCTGGTGACGACGGCCTGGCTGGCGAGGACGGCGACGACCGCATGAATGGCGGCGCCGACGCCGATATCCTGATCGGCGGCGCCAGCAACGACGAGCTGGGCGGCGGATCGGGCGCCGACGTGCTGGTCGGCAACGCGGACAACGACACCCTGTTCGGCGAGGACGGCAACGACCGCCTCAGTGACGGCGACGGTGCCGACACCCTGGTCGGCAATCTCGGCAACGACGAACTCGGCGACGACGTGCTGATCGGTAACGAGGGGGCCGACACGCTGTTCGGTGGGGCCGGCAGCGACCGGCTGAACGGCGGCAGCGAGGCCGACATGCTGCTGGGTAACGACGGGGCCGACGAGCTCGGCGGCGGAGCCGGCAACGACATCCTGTCGGGCGGAGACGGCATCGACGTTCTGTTTGGCGAGGAGGGCGCCGACACGCTGGACCGGGGCATCGGTAACGACATCCTGATCGGCGGGTCCGGGGCGGACCAGTACAGTTTCGGGGCGAATTCGGGCTACGCCATCATTAACGGCTTCAACGCCGCGGAAGGCGACCGTGTTGCCCTGTACGGGCAGAGCTACGTGCTGGGTCAGGACCAGTACGGCAACGCGCTGCTGTCCCTGTCGGGCGGCGGCTCGGTGGCCTTGTCGAACATCGTCCCGGGGCAGGTGAACGCCAGCTTCTTGGCGGAGCACCCGGAAGGCACGGTCCGGTGCGCCGGACGTGGCGGGGCCGGCGGCCGGCGTGCTAAGCGCGGGGACGTTCTCCCGGAGCCAGGCCATGCCGACCCTGACCCATCTCGACGCCGCCGGCGCCGCCAACATGGTCGACGTCACCGACAAGGCCGCGACCGACCGCGCCGCCCGCGCCGAGGGCCTGGTGGTGATGAATCCCGAGACCCTGCGGCTGATCCGCGAGGGCGACGCCAAGAAGGGCGACGTGCTCGGTACGGCGCGGCTCGCCGGCATCATGGCGGCCAAGCGCACCCACGAGCTGATCCCGCTCTGCCACCCGCTGCTGCTGACCAAGGTCCGGGTGGAATGCGAGCCCGACGAGAGCCTGCCGGGCATCCGCGTCACCGCGGAGGTCCGGGTGCAGGGCCCGACCGGCGTCGAGATGGAGGCGCTGACCGCCGTCTCGGTGGCGTGCCTGACGGTCTACGACATGGTCAAGGCCGCCGACCGGGGCATGCGGGTCGAGGGCGTCAGGCTCCTGCACAAGAGCGGGGGCCGCTCGGGCATCTGGGAGGCCTCACCCGGCCCGGAGGCCTCGTCTGGCCCGGAGGCTTCCCGCGGCCGGGAGGTGCAGGCGTGAGCCCGCTCCTTCCCGTCGCCGAGGCGCTGGCGCGCATTCTCGCCGATGTCCGTCCGGTCGAGGCCGAATCCGTCGCGATCACGGCCGCGGCCGGCCGCACCCTGGCCGAGGACGTGCGGGCGCTGCGCACCCAGCCACCCTTCTCGACATCGGCCATGGACGGCTACGCCGTGCGCGCCGCCGACGTCGCCGGGGCCTCGCCGGAGGCGCCGGTGCGCCTGCGCCTCACCGCCACCAGCGCCGCCGGCCACGGCGCCCGCGGGCCGGTGGGCTCAGGGGAGGCGATCCGCATCTTCACCGGTGCGCCGCTGCCGGAGGGGGCCGACACGGTGGTGATCCAGGAGGATACCGAGACCGAGGGCGACACGGTGCTCGCCCGCGCCGGCAATCCGGCGGGGCGCCACATCCGCGGCAGCGGGCTCGACTTCCGCGAGGGCGACCGGCTGCTCGCTGCCGGCGAGCGCCTCGACGGCTGGCGCGTGGCGCTCGCCGCCGCGGGCGGGCACCCGGCCTTGAGCGTCCGGCGCCGCCCCCGCGTGGCGGTGCTCGCCACCGGCGACGAGCTGGTGCGCCCGGGCGAGCCGGCGGCATGGGACCAGATCGTCGCCTCGAACGGGCTGGCGCTGGCCGCGATGGCGGAGTCCGCCGGGGCCGAGGCGATCGACCTCGGCATCGCCGGCGATACCTTCGCCGACCTGGAAGGAGCGATCGCCCGCGCCCGCGACGCCGAGGCCGACCTCCTCGTCACGTTGGGCGGCGCCTCGGTCGGCGACCACGACCTCGTCCAGTCGGCGCTCACCCGCCAGGGGCTCGATCTCGGCTTCTGGCGCGTGGCGCTCCGGCCCGGCAAGCCGCTGATGCATGGCCGCCTCGGATCGATGGCTGTGCTGGGGCTGCCCGGCAACCCGGTCTCGTCGGTGGTGTGCGGGCTGCTCTTCGTCCACCCGCTGATCCGGGCGCTCTTGGGCGACCCCGAGGCCGGGGCCGACCGCAGCGAGCCGGCGCTCCTCGGACGCGACCTGCCGGCCAATGACGGGCGCCAGGACTACATGCGGGCCGCCCTCGACACCGCGCCGGACCGGCTGCCGGTGGTCCACCCGGCCGAGCGACAGGATTCCTCGATGCTCTCGGTGCTCGCCCGCTCCGAGGCGCTGCTGATCCGGGCGCCGCACGCGCCCGCCGCCCGGGCCGGCGATCCCTGCCGCATCCTGCGGCTCGACCGGGGGTTGTAGGGGCGGGGGACCTCGCGTCCCCCGTCGCGCTGGCGGCCCGTCGGAGCCTCCTATTGCTCGTCGGCGCTCCTGGCCCCGCCGGTCTTGCGGTCATAGGCGGTGATCGCCGCCCGGCACTGGGCCGAGAGCCGGGCGCGGTTGCGCGCGAAGCAGCGCTCCACCTCCGGGCTGTCCGGATCGGCCCCGGCGCAGAGCTTGAAGTAGTCGCCGGCACAATTCATCTGCAGGCCCTGATCGTCCCGTTGGGCGAGGGCCGGGGTCACCCCCAGGGGAGTCAGGACCAAGAGCGTCAGGAAGGCCGCGGTGGCGGCGGGCGCACGAAGCGACGTCGGGTTCAAGGTGTCATCCCCGCTGAGAATCCGGACCCCCTAGGGTAGGTGCCCCGGGCCGCCGGACAAGCGCGACCAGGTCACACTTGCGCGGGGATGCGCGTCGCGGCCTGCGGCAACCTGTTCGCGCCTGTCCCCGACCGGAGAGAGGTCCGGGAGGCGGGTCGGCCGCGGACGGCCTTCCGCTAAGGCTCGTGCATGCGCCGGGGCAGCCCCTCCGGTTGCAGATCCCGGCCGTATCGCCGCCATCATCCGAGGCCGAATATTTTGTGATCTTACAGACAAGCTAGCGGTTTACCGCCACGCTTGGATTAAGGTTTGCTGAATATCGTTTTCAGATCGCATTAAAATCCACGGCTTTATTGCGGCGCCGAACGAAGCATGAGGCGGCTCTCGATCGGCGCGCCGCGGTTCTCGGCAGGCATCCCGCCTCGCTTGGCACCCGGCCCCGGCAGCCGCGAGGCTTGAGCGGCGATGCGCGACGACGAGACCGATACCGATGCTCCAGCCGGACCGGAGCTGCGATCCCGGGGACGGCCGGGTCAGGGACCAGGACAGGCGCACGGGAAGGGTGAGCTCGACGCCCTCACGCGGCGCCGGCTCGGCCGGGCTTTGCGCGCCCATTACGCCGACCTGCTCAGCGCCCCGGTGCCGGACCGGTTCGCGGCGCTCATTGCCGGGCTCGATGCCGACACTTTGGCCGGCATCCCGGCCGGCACCCCGCCGGCGGCCGTTTCGCCGGCCGAGCCTCCCGCCGACGATCCCGGGCAGGAGGACGCGCGATGAGCTCCGCCACAGCATCCACGATGACGCCCGTCGATCCCGAGATGCGGACGCTGCTGCTCGCGGCGATCCCGGCCTTGCGCGCCTTCGCCTTCTCCTTGACCCGCGACCTCGACCGCAGCGACGACCTCGTGCAGGAGACCCTGGTGCGGGCCTGGACCAAGGCCGACAGCTTCACCCCCGGCACCAACCTCTATGCCTGGCTGTTCACCATCCTGCGCAACCTGTTCTACTCCGAGCAGCGCAAGCGCCGGCGCGAGGTCGAGGATGCCGACGGGGTGATGGCGGGGCGCCTGACGGCCCTGCCGGACCAGGAGGCGCGGGTCGAGCTCTCGGCCTTCCAGGCGGCTCTGAGCACCCTGCCGGCGAACCAGCGCGAGGCGCTGGTGCTGGTGGGCGCCCAGAACTTCACCTACGAGGAGGCGGCCGAGATCTGCGGCGTCGCCGTCGGCACGATCAAGAGCCGGGTCAGCCGGGCGCGCGGCCGGTTGATCGCGCTGCTCGGCATGACGGGCCCCGACGACATCGGCAGCGACGGCACGACCCTGGCGGCCATGAGCCATTCGTGACCTTCGCGGCCCGCGCCTGACGGCGCGGGTCGCCGCACCCCTGGAACGGTTTCCCGGTCAGAGCGGTTTCGATGACCCGACGGCAGACCTGCCGTGTGATCCGCCCCTGCCTGCGGTGCTGCTCGATTCGTGGAGTTGCCGATGCCTCGCCCCTACGAAGCCGTCGCGGACGCGGTCCGCATCGCCCGCGCCATCGTGATGCAGGAGGGCTCGGCGGTCGCCGCGGCCGCCCGGGCCGGAAACGATGCCGCCCTCGACGCGGCGAGCTGCGACCTCGTCAGCCGGATCGCCCAGGCGATCCTCGACGCGGAGCATGACGCCATGGCCCGCGCCCTCGTGGCCGCGGATTCCCATCCGATGAGGCGGCTGAGCGCCTGAAGCAGGGCTTCCGGCGCTCATGATGAGCCTCAGGCGCCCTCCCGCGCGGCCGCCTCGATCGCCGCTTCGTAGCCCGCGAGGCTCGGCGCCGCCGCGGGCAGGCGCGGGATCGCGACCTCGGCCAGCTGGCCGCGGGCGGCCACCAGCGCGTCGAGCAGGAGCGCGGTGTCGCGGCTGAACGGGAGCAGGAGCCCGCCGCCCTCGGCCCGGATCCGCTCCGCCGGGGCGCCGATGTCGAAGGTGACGACCGGGTAGCCTGCCGCCCACACCTCCGACAAAACGTAGGAATAGGTCTCGGGCCAGACGCTCGACAGGAACACGTAGTCCGGATCGGCCTCGGCCAGGAGGCGCGGCAGGTCCTTCGGGTCGTAGGCGCCCGTCACCGTGAGGTTGGGGACGGCCTCCACCCGGCTCCGGTCGGAGACGCTGCCGATCACCGTGAAGGCGATCGGCCGCCGCTCCCGCGCCGCGCGCTCGGCGAGCGCCACCACCAGCTCGAACCCCTTATGCGGGCCAATGCCGCCGACGAGGGCGACCCGCACCGCGCCGGAGCGCGCCCGATGCGGCTGCGCGGGAACCGGAGAGGCCGCCTCGGGATGCGGCACCACCGCGATGCCGGTCAGGCCGAGGCGGCGTGCATAGCGCTCGGCGGTGTCGCGGGAGGGCGCCACCAGGCGCCTCGCCCCGCGCAGGATGCGCTCGTTCGTCGCCAGCCAGCCGTCGAGGCCGCCCCCCATCAGGGCGTTCTGGTCGGCGTAGTCGTAGGCAACGCCCCGCACCGTGCAGTGGCGGCAGATCTCGGCCGGCGGCTCCTCGCAGTAGAAGTTGCGCCCGTCGACGAGATGTACCTTCGGGCAGTACCACTGGAAGTCGTGCAGCGTGACCGCGTAGGGCCAGCGGCCCGAGAACAGCCGGTCGAGGACGCCCGACTCGTAGCCGAACCGGGCGTTGAGGTGGAGGTCGACGGCGACGCCCGCCTGCTCCAGCGCCTCGATCAGGGTGAACAGGTCGTCCGGCCGTAACGTGACCTCCGCGCGGGCGGCGTCGAGGGCGAGGGCGAGGCGCTTGCCGGCCGGCGCCAGGTATCCGATCTCGTGGTCCTCCGCCCGGGCGAGGCCGCGGATCTGGTCGACGTAGCGCGTCGCGCCGCCGCCGAACCCGTGGCCGACATGCAGGGTCAGACGCCGGATGCTGCCGGCGAGCAGGGTCCCGAGCACGCTGAGCCGGAGGGGCCGGAGCGGGTCGGCGGCGAGGAAGGCGTCGACCTCGTCCTGGTACTCCGGATAAAGGGCGACGAGGCGGGCGTGGTTCTGCTCCAAGATCGCCAGCCGCTCGGCCCGACCGAACGACACCGAGCCCTCGTGCTCGACATAGGTGTCGGTGGCGGCGACGTGGATCCAGCCGAGGTCGCGGGCCGTGAGGCACCAATCGACCTCCTCGCAATAGCCCCGGCCCCATTCGGGCGAGAAGCCCCCGACCTCGTCGAGGGCCTGCCGGTTCATGTAGAGGCAGAAGCCGATCCCTGTCGGGATCGTCACCGGCGGCGCTCCGGCCGCCTCCAGCGCGGCGTCGATCGCCGCCGGCCCGAGGCCGAGGAGGGGCCCTTGCGCCTCCGGCATGTCCGGGAAGCCCAGGATCGTGGCGTTGTTCGAGAGCGGGGTGGCGCTGGCGATGCCGGGGCCGCGATGGCAGGCCAAGCCGAGCTTCTCCAGCGCCCGTGGCGCCAGCACCGTGTCGGCATTGACGAGGATGCAATCCTCACCCGGTTCCAGCAGGGCGAGGCCGCCATTCACGGTGCCGATGAAGCCGAGATTCTCCCGGTTGC
Source organism: Methylobacterium currus (assembly GCF_003058325.1). Taxonomy (NCBI): domain Bacteria; kingdom Pseudomonadati; phylum Pseudomonadota; class Alphaproteobacteria; order Hyphomicrobiales; family Methylobacteriaceae; genus Methylobacterium; species Methylobacterium currus. The sequence goes on along the minus strand of NZ_CP028843.1, from coordinate 2,401,755 downwards.
GCAGGACCGTCAGGCCCGGATGCTGCGCGGCCGCGAGGTCGTCGAGATAGCGGGTGACATCCTGGTCGGGCGAGGCGTCGTCGATCACCAGCGCCCGCATCCGCCCGGGGACGAGCTGCGGCAGCAGCGAGGCGAGGCAGGCCTCGAGGTCGGCGAGCCCCTTGTAGACCGGTACGATCGCGCAGGCCGGGGGCGGCGTGCGGCCGCTCTCCGGCAGGATCTCGGGGGCGGCCGGCTCGGCGAGGACGAGGCGCGCCCCGCCGCCGGGCCGCACCGCCGCCACGAGGCGGTCGCGTAAGCGCCGGCGCTCCGTGAGGGTCGTCGACGGCGCGTTGGGCAGGAGCAGCGCCCGCGCCTCGGCCCGGGCAAGCTCGATCGTGCCGCGCAGGTGACCGATCACCTCGCCCGCGCCGACAGGACCGACCGCGAGGTCGGTGCCCGGCTTGAGCGCGCCGGGCGGGAAGGCGAAGGCGGCCGAGTGCCGCCCGAACCGCTCCAGGAGGTCGGGCCGCGGATGGGTCTCGACCTGCGCCACGTCCTCGCCGAAGCGCACCGCCCGCACGAGGCCCGGCCGGTCCGGCCCGGCGTCGTCGAACACCCAGCCGGTCACGCGGCTCGGTGCCTCGACATGGAGGCTCGCGCGCAGCCGCGGCGCGTAGGACCCCAGGCTCACCTCAGTGTCGCCGGCCCGCACGGCGATCGTGTGGGGCTGACCGTCGAGGGCCCACGGAGGCAGGGTGAACGAAAAGCCGTTCCAGCCGCCCTCGCGGCCGCCGAAGCGCAGCTCGGGCCGGTAGATGTCGGGGCGGACCGGCTCGCCCTCCAGCCCGTCGATCACGAGGCGGACGGCCGGGAGCGGCTCGACGGAGAGCGACGAGACCCAGCCGTCGAGCACGCCGCCGACGATGCCGTCGAGGTGGAGCGTGTGGCGCCCCGGCCCGACCGCGATCCGCTGCTGGTCGGCCCGGCCCGGCTCGGTCACCGTCAGCCGCAGGCTCCCCGGTGCGGCGAGCAGGGCCGGGTCGAGGGCGGCGTGCAGGTAGGTGGTGCCGTTCTCGGTGAGGCGGCGCTCGATCGGCAGGTCGTGCTCGCGCTCGCCGTCCCGCGCCAGGGTGAGCCCGACGCGATCGGCCTCCGCCTCCGGGTTGAGGGCGACGAGGACGCCGCAATTGTAGAGCCGGCCCCAGGCGACGGGGCCCGGGGGCGGCACGAACCACTGGCGTCCCGTTTCGGCGAGGCGCCGCGCGCGTTTCAGGATTGTCACGTCGCAAGAGTCCGCACACAGGAGGAGCATCCGGCCTGTAAGGCCGGCGGGGATTGGTCCCCCTCCTAGCCGAGACCGGAGCCGACCGCGACTTGCCGCCGCGTCACAGGCCGGTCAAGCCCTCCTCAGCCGCCGGTGACGGCGGCGAGCACCCGGTCGGGAGCGATCTGGTGCAGCATGTGGCCGGCGCCCTCCACCGCGACGAGGCGGCTGCCGGGGATCAGCTGATGGAGCGCCACCGCCTGGCCGGCATGGGAGAGCAGGCGGTCGCCGGTGCCGGACAGGATCGTCACCGGCATGCGCAGATCGGTGTAATGCGGCCGGAGCGCGAAGGCGTCCGGCACCATCAGCACCGATTCGGCCGCGGCGCTGCGCAGCTGCGACGGCCGCAGCACCATCTCGACCGGGAAGTCGCGGGAAAAGCGCGCCGGCACGGGGCTCGGCCCGAACAGGCGGCTCACGATGCGCGGCCAGAGCAGGCGGCTCGCCACCGGGGCGATGGTGTGGCTGATGAGGTCGCCGAGGCCCGGCAGGCCCTGCGGGGCGAAGAGCAGACTGTCGATCCGGGGCGAAGGGAAATAGTAGCCGGATTCAAGCATCAGGGCCCGCACCCGGCCCGGATCCTGGAGCGCGAGGGCGATCGCCACCTGGGCTCCCCAGGAATGGCCGAGCACCGTCGCCTCGTCCACGCCGAGGCTGTGCAGGGCGCCGCGGATCAGCCCGGCCTGCATCATCGGGGTCCAGATCCGGCTGCGCGGCCGCTCGCTGTAGCCGAAGCCGGGCCGGTCGATCGCGATCACCCGGCGCGTCTCGGCCGCCGCCTCGAAAAGGCCGCTGACGAGCCAGTCCTGGATCAGGCTGCCATTGCCGTGCAGCAGGACGAGGGCCGGCCCGCGCCCGCGCTCCAGCACGTGCAGCCGTGTTCCGCCGACCTCGACGAAGCGCCCGACCGGCGGCGTCGCCCGCTCCGCCGCGCGGGCACGGCGCCCGTTCTCGACTGCGCAGGCTCCCAGCAGGGCGGCCCCTGCCAGGCCGAGGCCGGCGGCGGAAGAAAGAGGGCGGGTCGGGGTGAAGGCGCGTGCTGTCATCCCGTCTCAACCGCCGGACGGGGATTCGGGTTCGACAGGAACTCGGGCTCGGCGGGGACTGGGGCTCAGCGGGGACTCGGATCCGGTGGGGGATGGGTTCGGACAAACCTGGCTCCGATCCACCCGGCCATGCAGGCGAGCCACCGTCCCATGGGAACGGCGGCTCGCCCTCGCGTCACCGGATGGGCGTCACGGGCACGGCCGGCGGGTGCCGTCGTTGCTCAGGTAGGTGCCGCTCGCCGGGTCGTAGGAGCGGAAGCGGCGGGCGCAGGCGGCCACCGTCTCCGGATCGGGACCACCCTGGACCACCACCGGGGCCGCCTGGGACTGCGAGTTGGCGATGGCGCCGCCGATGATCGCACCGGCCGCAAGGCCCGCGACGCCGGCTCCGACCGCCGCTCCGACGCCGGGGCCGCGGCGGTAGCCGTAGCCGCGACGGACGCCGTAGCCGCGACGATAGCCGTAAGGCCGGCCGAAGCGGCGGTATTGCGAAAACTCCGTCGGCAGGTCGCCGCGGAGAAGGGCCGCGCCGGCCGTGGTCCCGGCCGGCGCGGCCGAGGCGGGGCTGCCGGCGACCATGGCCGCGACGGTCGCGGCGATGACGAGGGAAAGCTTCATGACCCTGTCGTGTCCTCTGGGTGTTCGCCAGCGCGTCCCGTCGATCGGCTGAGGCCCGATCAGTACGTCCGGCCGTGCCGGGGGGCGGTGCTGCGGCGGTTGAAACGCGCGATCAGCTTCGGCAGGACGAACAGCATGAAGATCTTGCGCAGCATCGCGGTATTTCCTTCTGGCAGAGAGATTGATGATCTATCCGAACGTTTTCCGGCGGGAAAAGATCCGGAAATAAATCAGTCCTGTGCTGATCGGATCGCGACGGTTGATCTCATCGCCGCGTGTTCGCCGAAACGGTCACCGCTTCGGCGAACGGGGTTCCGGTCCGGGCGCGGCCGGCGCCGGCTTTCAGCGCTTGCGGCGGATGAGCCAGCCCGCCGCGAAGGCGAGGGCGGCGATGCCCAGAACGGTGTTGGTGCGGTGCCCATCGGCATAGGCCAGGGCCTGCCGGCGATAGGCCTCGCCGCGGCGGCGCGCCTCGCGGGCGACATGGCGCCCGTCCTTGATCGCCCTGTCGGCCCGCTCGCGGGCCGTATTACGCAATTCCTCGGCCCGCTCGCGGGCCGTATGACCCCAATCCTCGGCGCGCTCGCGGGCCGTGTGGGCGACATCCTCGGCGCGCTCGCGGGCCGTGTGGGCGACATCCTCGGCCCGCTCGCGGGCGGTGTCGGCGAAGTCCTCGGCGCGCTCGCGGGCACGGCCATAGGCGTATTGCGCCCCGCCGGCCACTTGGTTGGCGGCGCCGCGGACCTGCTGGGCCGGATCGCCCCGAAGGCCGCCGAGGGCGGTCTGGACGCGGCCCTTCAGGTGACGGGACGCGCCACGCAGCTCATCGCGGTTCATGCTGTCCTCCTGAGTTTCGGGTAAGCCGGCGGCGGGACGGTCCCGCCGCCGTCGAGGGGAACGGTAGAAAAAGCGGGACTTACTTGCGGCCGAGCAGGTTGTCGGCGGCGTTCTTCACGCCGTCCTTGACTTCGCCGACCGTGCGCTGGGCCTCGCCCTTGAGCTCCTGGGCCTTGCCCTCGGCGACGAGCTGGTCGTTGCCGGTGACCTTGCCGACGCCCTGCTTGAGGTTGCCGGCGGCCTCGTTGGCCAGGCCCTTGAGCTTGTCGGTGGTGCTGCTCATCGGAATGTCTCCTTGGGTTGCGACGGGTTGGGTTGCGAAGGGGGAGGGTCCGGCTCCCGCCGCGCGGCGGGAGCCGGACCGGTCTCAGACGCGGCGGGTGGTGTCGTAGGCGCCGACCAGCTTCGGGGCGCCGAGACGGCCGCCGAAGAAGGCGGCGGCGGCGCCGAGCAGCAGCGCGATGGCGGCGTAGAAGGCGCCCTGCGTCGCGGCCGACTTGGCGGCCACGGTCGCGGCCTCGGCCTTCTGCTTGGCGGTGGCGACCGCCTGCTCGTACTGCTTCTGATAGTCGTCGATCTGCGTCTTGGCCTGGTCGGGCGAGATGCCCTGGGCCTTGGCCAGCGCGTCGGCGGCGCGGGTCTTGGCCTGCTCCTTCTGGGCCGCGTCACCGGTCAGCACGGCGCGCACGGCGGCCACGGCGGCGTCGCGGGCGGCCTGCGGGTCCTGCCCGGCGGCCTGCTGGCGAACCTTGTCCTCGATGCCCTCGAGCGGGTTCTGGATCTTCGACAGAGACGGGGCCGCGGCCTGGGCGGCCGTCTGCACCGTGCCGCCGACGAGGTTGCCGGCGCCGCCGAGCGCGCTCGACACCGTGCTCAGCGTGCCGCCGACGAGGCCGCTCGCCGCCGAGGTGATGAGGTAGATTACCACCAGGGTCGTCACCGCCCAGGAGACCAGCCCGTGCAGGGCGGCCGCGCCGGGCAGCGGCTTGCCGGAGAGCCGGCCCGCGATGGCGCCGCCGGCGAGCGAGGCGACGATGCCCGAGATCACGAACCACAGGCCCGCGCCCATCGAGACGGTCGAGGCGGCGGGGTTGTCGCCGGCGTTCACGCCGACCGAGGACAGGCCGACGCCGACGCCGACGAGGTTGAGGATCACCTGCGTCACCAGGGCGGTGACGGCCCCGGCGAAGATGGCGCCCCAGGAGACCTGGTTGAGCAGGACCGCGCGGGTATCGGCCTGCGCCGCGGTCGCGAGAGGGGAAACGGGGGTCTGGATGGTCACGTCGTCACTCCGGGTCGTTCGGGCCGAGTCCTTCGGCATCTTTGGGGGGAGCCCCGGGGGCAGTCTTGCCGCGTCGGGGTCCCGGTCGCGATGCGGTCGGGGGTTGAGGTCAGTCGCGGTTGGCGTTGACGAGGAGGCCGAGGCCGAAGCCGACGAGGCCCGCGATCACCAGCGAGGCGAGCGGATACTCGGCGACCTGGTGGCTGACCTGCCGGGCGCCTTGGCGCAGGGAGCGGCTGCCGCGCTCGTAGGCGTCCTCGGCGTAATCCTGCGCCTCGTCGGCGAAGTCCTGAGCCCGGTCGACGGCACGGCCGGCATAGTCCTGGGCCCGGTCGGCGGTGTGGCGGACGGTGTCCTTGGCCTGGCCGTAGGCGTTCTCCGCCGCGCCCTGGGCCTCGCGGTAGCGGCCTTCCGCCGAGTCGCGGTGCGAGCCGGTCAGGTCGCCGACGGCGCCCTGGATCTTGCCGCCGAGTTCCTTGGCAGCGCCGGCGATGCGATCGGTATCAACCATGGGATTCTCCTCATGTGTCGGTTGGGGAACGGGCGGCGCCCCGCGCGGGGCGCCGGATGACGTGCGTCGTCAGTCCTTGCGGGGTCCGGCCCCCTGCGGGCGCGCGCTGGCGCCCTGCGGGGATCCGGCCCCGTCCTTCTGACGCCGGCCCTCGGCCTCGACCCGGACGTCGCCGGTGAGCTTGCCGATGGCCTCCTTCACCGAGCCCTTGACCTGCTCGGTGGAAGTTGTTGGCGCGCGTTCGGTCATGAGCACCTCGTCGGAGACTTAAGAAAACTCAGACCGACCTGGAGATGTGGATGCCTCGCGCGTCTTCAATAGTAGGAAAATACCAGTATGCTGAAACTCAACTACCAGATGCCTGAAGCGGAAAGCCGTGCTCGCGGCCCCACAGGATCACCTCCGTGCGGCGGTGCACGCCGAGCTTGCGGTAGAGCGCGGCACCGTGGTTGCGCACGGTATTGCGCGACAGGCCGAGCTTGCGGGCGATGCCGTCGTCGTCGAGCCCGGAGCAGATCAGGTTCAGGATCTGCCGCTCGCGGAGCGTCAGGTCGGGCACCGCGCCGCCCGGCGCCTCGCGGCCCGGCCGGCGCAGGTTGGCGAGCTTCTCGATCAGCCCGCGGCTGAACCAGGAGGTGTCCGCCATCACCGTCTCGATCGCGTCGAACAGCTCGCGCTCGGTGTGCTTGCGCTCGGTGATGTCCTGCAGGACCATCAGCACGAACTCGGCATCACCGATGGTCACGCGCTCGGCCGAGACCAGGCAGTCGAGGTCGGCGCCGTTCTCGTGGCGCAGGCAGACCTCGAGCCCCAGCGCGTAGCCGGTGCGCGCCAGCCTCTCCTCGAAGCGCCGGCGCTGCTCGTCCGAGACCCACAGGCCGAACTCCGTCGGCGTGCGGCCGACCACCCGGTCCTCGCCGAAGCCGAAGACCCGGCCGAAGGCCTCGTTGATGCTGGTGACCTGACAATCCTCTGCGCGGGCAAGGAGCGTCGGGACAGGCGTCAGGCGGAACGCCTTGGCGAAGCGCTCCTCGCTCTGGCGGAGCGCCGTCTCGGCCTTCCGGCGCAGCTCCAGGTCGGCGAAGGTGAACAGCATGCAGGGCTCGTCGCCCATCTCCATCGGCTGGCCGGCCACGATGACGAAGCGGCCGGCGCCGTCGGGCAGCTCCAGGCGCGCCTCCATCTGGGGGATCGTGCCGCCCTCGTTGAGCCGCGCCACCGCAAGCTCGCGGTTGCGGGCATTGGCCAGCACGTCGACCTCGTAGACGCTGCGGCCGATCACGGCGTCGCGGGTGTAGCCGGTCATCTCCAGGAAGCCGGCATTGACCTTGACGTGACGCAGGTCGGAGAGCCGCGTGATGACGGCGGGCGCCGGGTTGGCGTTGAAGGTGCGCTCGAAGCGCTCCTCGGCCTCGAACTGGTCCGACACGTCCTTGAGGATCAGCGCCAGGCAGCTCGGCTTGCCCTCCCGGTCGGTGGCGACGAGGCTGCGCAGGGAATGGACGAAGCCGACCTCCGGATTGTCGGTGCGCGTCACCTCGACCACGACGTCGTGGAAGTGCTCGCCGGCGACGACGCGCTCGATCGGGTAGCTCTCCGGGGCGCGGTTGTTGCGGTAGCGCAGGGCGAAGCGGGCCCGGTAGGCGTCGACCGTCGGGCCGATCTCGTCCAGGCTCTCGGCGCCGTGCATCGCGAGGGCGGCCTCGTTGGCGTAGGCGATGGTCTGGTCGGGCTCGACCAGGATCACCCCCTCGCTGAGGCCGGCGATGATCTGCCGTAGTTCATGCCTGTCGACGCCTGCGGTCACGGTCGGGGCGATCCCTTCGTCCTGTGTCGCTGCCTCTCGGGCAGCGGAGCACAAACGGATCGCGCGCTAACGGGTTCCCGCCGGAGAACGAGATTCACCGGTAGATTCGTATCATTGACGTAATTGGCAGCGACCAGAAATAAGTCGGACCACGGCCGGCGCAGCAGGCTGCCCCACGGGATGGTCCCGTACCGGCCGACTGGTCTAGTCCGATAGGTGTAGCGTTTACGGGCCCTTTCCGTGAGAACAGACGACGTGCCGCCAGAATCGGTCGCCGCGACGGGGGCCGCCATCACCCTGATCCCCTCGCATCTCGGCGGGCTCCTGCGGGAGTACTATCCCGAGGCCGACGCGCTCGATGCCGGCTCGGCCCTCGGCCAGGTCCTGGCGCGCCTGACCCAGGCCCTCGATGCGGTGGAGGCAGGGGCCGAGCACGAGGTGCCGGCGGCGTTCAGGACCGGGCTCCTCGGCGCGGTGCCGCGCCTGCGCCGCTACGCCCTGTCCCTGACCCATCACGGGGCCGATGCCGACGATCTGGTGCAGCACACCCTGCTCAAGGCCTGGGAGCACCGGCGCCAGTTCGTCCCCGGCTCCAGCCTGTCGGCCTGGCTGTTCGCGATCCTGCGCAACGGCTTCTTCAACGGCCGCCGCAAGCACCGCCTCGAAGTGGCGGATCCCGACGGGGCCCACGCGGCCACCCTGGCGAGCGCCGCCGAGCAGGAGCACCGGGCCACCTTGCGCGACCTTCAGGGCGCCCTCGACCGGCTCGAGCCGGCGCAGCGCGAGGCGCTCTTGCTGATCGCCGTCGAGGGCCTGTCCTACGAGGCCGCCGCCGACCTCATCGGCTGTCCGGCCGGCACCGTGAAGAGCCGCGTCAGCCGGGCCCGCGACCGGCTCGGTCAGGACCTGGACCGGGACCCGCCGAACCGGGACTCGCCGAACCGGGACTCGCCGAACCGGGACTTGCCGAACCGGGCCGTCCTGAACCCGCTCGGCGCCGCCTGAGGGCGTCGAGGCCGGCGCATCCTGTTCGCCCGTGAGGGCGTCCCCCATCGTCCCGGCGCTTTCCCCCGAGGCGTCCGGGACGGTCGCGAGCCGGGCACGGCAGTTTCCCCCGTCCGTGCCCGGCTCCGTCGCCGAATCACCCCCCCGCCGATGTCCCGCGCGCCGGCCCAGTGGAGGGCTGAGCGTCCGGATCGGAGGAGACTCCATCAGAGGAGACCATGATATCGTCCCGCCGCCCGGTCCTCGCGCCGGTCCTGTTCTTCGCCCTCGCCGCGCCGGCCTTCGCCACCGCCGTCCGGGCGGCTCCCGCGGCGAACCGCTTCGACGGCGCCTGGTCGGTCGTCGCCACCGCCGAGAGCGGGAGCTGCGCCGGCCCGTACCGCTACCCGATCGTGATCCGGGACGGCATCGTGGACGATGCCGGCAGCCACGGCGTCGACGCGTCCGGGCGCGCCACGGCCGATGGTCGCCTCACCGGCACGATCCGCAGCGGGCTCGCCAGTGTCGCGGTCACCGGCACCTTGCGCGGCTCCGCCGGGCGCGGGCGCTGGAGCCTCGCCGGGATCAGCCCCTGCACGGGGCGCTGGACCGCCCGGCGCACGGGCTGATGCGCCCGCCTCCGTCGGCGCGCCTCCGTCGCGCGCCGGCCCCCGTGGGAGCAGCGCCGATGCGCCGCATCCTTTCCGCTCCTGGATATAACAGGTTCCCGCTCGACAAAGTCAGCGGCCCACGCCTTGCTGGCGGGCAATGGAACGGGACGCGATCGAGGAGCGACGGGACGGATGCCGGCATACCGATTGCGCGGGGCGATCCGCGCCACGGACGGAGAGATCGGCCCCCCGCTGATCGACGAGATCATCACGGCCGGCGACCGGCAGGAGGCCGTGCGTCTCGCCAACACCCGGGAGACGACCCCCGCCGACGAGCAGGTGAACGCCCTGTGGCTGGTCGATGAGGGCGGGACCCTGGTCTGGTCGCTGCGCCTGGCCGACCGCGAGGTCTAGCGCCGCCTCGACGTCGTTGGGGACCCCTGAGGGCGATCCATGACGGCCTCTGCCACGGTGCGCGGCCGGTCGAGACGGAGGCTGACCCAAAGGCGCCGTTGCCCGACCAGCATGGCTTCCGCATGCTGCGCTCCGGAGCAGACGACGCGAGACGACATTAATCCCACGTCAACCCCGACGCTGCTCCCGCAGCGTTTCTTTCGCCCGAGCGGCACCGTGACCCGTTCGCCCCTCGACGACATGCGGATCCTCGCCAAAGCCGCGATCCCCGTCTGCTGCTGATCATCCTGGCCGGCCTGTGCGGCTTCGACCTGTCGCGGATGAGCCTCGTCGCGCAGGCCTGCCAGGGTGCTCGGCCGCGAGTCGCCACCGGCAGGGTGGCCTCCGAGGTCCAGCTTGATCGGACCCGACACGGGGCGGTGGTGAACCGCATCGTCTCCGACAGCTCGATGACCGTGATCGACGCCTTCGAGACGGAAACCAAGGCGATCGCCGCAGGCCTGCCGGGCCGGCGAGACCGCCGCGGCTTCCGGCGACCGGGCCCGGGTCACCACCGTCGTCGTCGCCTCGATCGCCGGCGCGGTGGCGCTCGTCCTCGCCTGCCTGATCCTGCAGCGTGGCGTCGCCGGGCCGGACTGCGTGGACAGGGCAGCCTTCGCACCCTCCTTCTTCTTTCGCGCCTCCGACGCTCCCGTGCACCCGTGGGAGGAGGCGTCCCGTTGCACAATGACGAAGCGACAGAGCGCTCGTCCTGAGATGCGCACAAGACGATCGCCGGCGTCGGATCCATGCGCCTGAGCTGGCAATCCGCGTACTGGTCGGCCGTCAAGATCATTCTTGGAATTAATGTAAAGTGTAGCGGCATCTGATCTTGTGTTTATGGCCAAGCTTGCCTGCGACATCGTTTCGTGCAGACTGGCCCCCACGCCAGACACGTTGCACGGACAGACAGCCGGCCGCCGCATGAGCCTGACGACTGCACAGATCCTCGACCTCGCCCCCGATGCCGCGAGCCGCAAGGCCGGGCAGGACCAGGCCAAGCCCCAGAAATGGAGCGGACTCGGCCGGGCCGGAACGGTGATCTGGGGCGAGATCAAGGGCAGCGGTGCCAGCCCCTACCGCACCGTCGCCGACCTCGCCGGTCCGGCCTCGAAATGCACCTGCCCGAGCCGGAAATTCCCGTGCAAGCACGGCCTCGGTCTGATGCTGGTCGATGCCGCCGCAAGCCTGCCCGAGGCGGAGCCGCCGGACTGGGTCGCGGCCTGGTCCAAGGGCCGCGAGAGCCGCGCCGCCGCGGCCGAGACGAAGGCCGCCGCACCGGCCAAGCCCGTCGACGAGAAGGCGCAGGCCAAGCGCCGGCAGGCCCGCGAGGAGAAGGTCGCGGCCGCCCTCGACGAGCTGGATCTCTGGCTGCGGGACCTGATGCGCCGCGGCCTCGCCGCTGCCCGCGCCGAGCCTTACGCCTTCTGGGACCGCATGGCGGGGCGCCTCGTCGACGGCCAGGCCCCGGGCCTCGCCCGCCGGGTGCGCGCCCTGCCGGGGCTGATCGCGGCGGCGCCGCAAGCAGGCAGCGCCCGGCCGGAGGCGGCTTTGGGCCTCGCCCTCGGGCGCATCGCCCTGCTGGCGCGTGCCGCGCGCCGTCTCGACGCCCTGGCGCCCGGGCAGGCGGCGGGCGCGCGCGCGGCGCTGGGCTATCCGGTGACCGCCGAGGAAATGGCGGCGCGGCCGGACCACGCCGACGACTGGGCGGTGCTGGCCCACGCGATCGAGGAGGAGGACAGGCTGACCGCCCGCTCGGTCTGGCTCGTCGGCCGCCGCACCGGTGCCCTGGCGCAGGTGCTCGATTACGGCACCGCCGGCTCGCCCCTGCCGCCGGCTCCCGCCGCCGGCCAGGATTTTTGCGGGGCGCTCGCCTTCCAGCCCGGCGACCCGCCCCTGCGGGCGGTCTTTCGTGACGGGCGCGCCGGCCCGGCGGCGGAGCCCGGCCTGCCCGGCGGCGGCAGCGTCGCGGCGGCGCGGGACGCCTTCGCGGCGGCGCTCGCCCGCTCGCCCTGGACGGAGCGCTGGCCGGTCTGCCTCGCCGGCGTGCGGCTCGGCCGGCTGCCTCCTGTGGGCGCCGGCGCGGTCGCCTTCGCGGCCGGCGACGCGACCGGCTGCCTGCCGCTGCGGAGCGATCCGCGCCTGCCGAGCCTGCTCGCGGTCGCGGGCGGGCGCCCGGTCGGCCTGTTCGGCCTGCATGACGGCCACGGCCTCAGCCCCCTGGCCCTCGCGATCGGGGGCCGCCTCTACGCGATGCCCGCCGAGGCCTCGCAAGCCGTCCTGCTGCAAGTGGCCTGACGGGACATGGCGTGACGGGACATGACGTGACGAGACAAGGCGCGAGGCGGGTGATCTCAACATGATGGACTCGACCGACCTCGCCGCGGATGGCTGGGAGCCGATCCTGGCCGCCGCGCTCCTCGGCGCCGAGCGCGCGCCGCCTGGGGGCCCCGGGCCCCTCGGGGATCTCGTGACGGAGGCCGATCCCGGCAGCGCCCTGCTGGCGCGCCTCGCCCTGCACGGCATCCACCACCTCGCCGGGCTCGATCTCGCGGCCGACGCCATGGAGCCGGTGGCCGTCCGGGAGCCGGCCGGGCCCGAATGCCCGCCCGCCGCCGCCAACCGGCTCTACGCCCTCCTCACCGGCGGCTACGCGACGCGCGAGCGCCTGCGCGAGTGGTTCGACCTCGCGGCCGCCGCGGGGATGCGCCCGCCGGCCTGGCTGCACCAGGCCCTGTTGCGCCACACGCAACACCTGCCGGAGACGGTCGGCGCCGTCGCCGGCGCCGAACTCGACTGGCTGGCGCGCGCCTGCGGCGAGGACCCGGCCGCGGCGCCGGCCGCTTCCGACTGGACCGAGGGCACCCTGGCCGGGCGCCGCGCCGCCTTCGCGGATCTTCGGGCCCGCGACCCGGAGGGCGCGCGGATGGCGCTGGAGGCGGTCTTCCGCAAGGAGAAGGCCGATATCCGTGAGGCCCTGGTCGGCACCCTGTGGACCGGGCTGTCCGAGGCCGACGCGCCCTTCCTCGAAGCCTGCCTCGACGACCGGGCCGGGGGCGTGCGCGAGGCCGCCCAACGCCTGCTGCCGCGCCTCCCCCGCTCGCTCTACGCCTCGCGCATGGCGGTGCGGGCGACCACCGCGCTCGTCATCGAGAGCAAGAGCCGCCTCTTGCGGAGCGCGACGCACGAGCTGGTCGTGACCCTGCCGGAGGAATCCCCCGCGCTCGCCCGCGACGGCGTCGAGCCCCATGCCTGGGAGCAGCGCGGCGGCGGCGTCCGGGCCGGGCTGTTGCGGGACATCCTGGCGCGCGCGCCGCTCCACGCCTTCGCGGGGCATCCGCCGCGGCTCTGGATCGAGCTGGCCTTGCGCAGCGAATGGGCGGAGCCGATCGTCCAGGGCCTGTTCTCGGCCGTCGCGCGCGAGGGCGATCCGGCCTGGGCGAGGGACATCGCCGATCTTCTGGCCGAGGCCTACGAGGGCAAGGTGTCGGGTCTCCGGCGCACCAACGAGCTGCTCGGTCGGTGGGTGCAGGCCCTCGACCTCCTGCCCGAGCCCGAGTGGGAGGCGCGGGTGACGGAGCTGATCCGCGCCCGCAAGATCGAGGCGGTCCTGGCCATACTGGCGAAGGGGCCGGACTCGTTCTCCGAGCGGTTCAGCGCCGCGCTGATCGACTGGCTCGCCTTCGTCATCCGCGGCTCCGACGACCTGCGGCGCGACCTCGCCAAACCGTACGTGATCGGCCGCCTCGGCGAGCGGCTGTGGCCGGGCGAGGACATCGCCGCGACCGCGGCGGCGCTCGCCGCGCGGCTGCCGGAGGAGGAGGGGGGCGACCGCCTGCGCCAGCAGGTCATGAGCCTCGCCGAGACGCTGGAGCTGCGCGTCGCGATCCGGCGCGAGTTCCAACCCTGATCTCGACGGCCTGACGCATCAGCCCGTCGGCCCGACACGCACCGAGGAGACAGCCCGAGGATGACGTCGACCAAAGCCGCACAACTCCGCCAGTCCGCCGAGGACGCCTTCGCCGAGGAGATCGCCGCCCTGCGCCAAGCCGACGACCGGCCGCGCCCGCCGAACTGGCAGATGTCGCCGCAAGCGGTCGTCACCTACCTGATGGGCGGCACGCTGGCCTCGGGCCAGACGATCACCCCGAAATACATCGGCGACCGGCGCCTGATGGAGGTCGCGGTGGCGACGCTCGCCACCGACCGGGCGCTCCTGCTGCTCGGCGTGCCCGGCACCGCCAAGAGCTGGGTCAGCGAGCATCTGGCGGCGGCGATCTGCGGCACGTCGCGGCTGATCGTCCAGGGCACCGCCGGCACCAGCGAGGAGGCGATCCGCTACGGCTGGAACTACGCGCTGCTGCTCGCCAAGGGGCCGAGCCGCGAGGCGGTGGTCGCCTCGCCGGTGATGCGGGCAATGTCGGAAGGCCGCATCGCCCGGGTCGAGGAGCTGACCCGCATCCCGTCCGAGACGCAGGACAGCTTCATCACCGTCCTGTCGGAAAAAACCCTGCCGATCCCCGAGCTGAACGAGGAGGTGCCCGCGCAGAAGGGCTTCAACCTCATCGCGACGGCCAACAACCGGGATCGGGGCGTCAACGAGCTGTCGAGCGCCCTCAAGCGCCGCTTCAACACCGTGGTGCTGCCCCCTCCCGCGACGATCGAGGCGGAGATCGCCATCGTCGAGACCCGGGTCGCGTCGCTCGGCCGCGCCTTCGAGATCCCGGCCGAGCCGCCGGGCGCCGACCAGATCCGCCGCGTCGTCACGATCTTCCGCGAGTTGCGCGAGGGCGTGACGGTGGACGGCAAGAGCAAGGTCAAGCAGCCCTCGGGCACGCTCTCGACCGCCGAGGCCATCAGCGTCGTCGGCAGCGGGCTCGCCCTCGCCGCGCATTTCGGCGACGGCCGCCTCTCGGCCGGCGACCTCGTCTCGGGCATCTCCGGCGCTGTGGTGAAGGACCCGGTGCAGGACGCGATCGTCTGGCGCGAATATCTCGAGACCGTGGTCAAGGAGCGCGACGGCTGGAAGGACTTCTACAAGGCCGCCCGCGCGAGCGCGTGACCTCAAGCGATGCCCACTATCCGCCTCTTCGGCATCCGCCATCACGGCCCCGGCTCGGCCCGCTCGCTCCGTGCGGCGCTCGCCGAGTTCGCGCCCGATTGCCTCCTGATCGAGGGACCGCCGGATGCCGACGCGCTGATCCCCCTCGTCGCCCACGAGGCGATGGCGCCGCCCGTGGCGCTCCTCGTCTACCGGCCCGACCGGCCGCGCGACTGCGCGTTCTTCCCCTTCGCGGCCTTCTCGCCCGAATGGGTGGCGATGCGCCATGGCCTCTCGGCGGGAGCGGCGATCCGCTTCATCGACCTGCCGCATGCCCACCAGCTCGCCGACGGCTTCGGCGCGCGACCTGAGCCGCCGGAGGGCGCACCGGTCGACGGGGAGCCGGTCGCCGAAGCCGCGGCGGAGCCGGGCGACCCATCGACGGTTCCGGCCCCGGCCGCGATCCGCCGCGATCCCCTCGGCGAGCTGGCCGCCGCCGCCGGCTATCCGGACGGCGAGCGCTGGTGGGACGCCCTGGTGGAAAGCCGGGCCGGCGCCGACGGTGACGTGTTCGCGGCGATCGCCGAGGCGATGGGCGCCCTGCGCGACGGCGCCGAGCCCGACCCGGAGGACGGGATCCGCGAGGAGGCCCGCGAGGCCCATATGCGGGCGGCGATCCGCAAGGCCGCCAAGGAGGAGTTTTCGCGGATCGCCGTGATCTGCGGCGCCTGGCACGTGCCGGCGCTGGCGCGCCACGACGCCAAGGGCCAGGCCTCTGCCGACGCTGCGACGCTCAAGGGTCTGCCCAAGACCAAGGTGGCGGCCGCCTGGGCGCCCTGGTCCTACGAGCGGCTGGCTACCGCCTCCGGCTACCGCGCCGGGGTACTGTCGCCGGAATGGTACGACACGCTGTGGCACCACGAGGGGCGCGTCGCCGCCCGCTGGCTCGCCCGGGCCGCCGCGCTCCTGCGGGAGGAAGACCTCGACGCCTCGCCCGCTTCGGTGATCGAGGCGGCGCGCCTCGCCGAGGCCCTGGCGGCGTTCCGCGGCCGGTCGCGCCCCTCCCTCGACGACCTCGACGAGGCGACGCAGGCGACGCTCTGCTTCGCCGACCCGGCGCCGATGGGGCTGATCCGGCGCAAGCTCGTCATCGGCGAGCGCCTCGGCGCCACCCCGCCCGACAGCCCCGGCACGCCGGTCGAGGCCGATTTCGAGGCGCAAGCCAAGCGCCTGCGCCTGAAGCCCGGCGCGGCGGCGGGCGACCTCGTCCTCGACCTGCGCAAGGAGACGGACCTTGCCCGCAGCCACTTCCTCAACCGGCTGGCGCTGATCGGCGTGCCCTGGGGCACGCGGCGCGAGGCGCGCGGGCGCGGCACCTTCAAGGAGGCGTGGTTCCTCGCCTGGCAGCCGGACTGGGTGGTG
Organism: Methylobacterium currus; assembly: GCF_003058325.1. Taxonomy (NCBI): domain Bacteria; kingdom Pseudomonadati; phylum Pseudomonadota; class Alphaproteobacteria; order Hyphomicrobiales; family Methylobacteriaceae; genus Methylobacterium; species Methylobacterium currus. The sequence continues at coordinate 2,385,837 of NZ_CP028843.1, read as the reverse complement.
GAGCTGGTGGCGGCCTCGGCCGAGGGCGGCACGGTGGCGGAGGCCGCCGCCGCGCGGGTGAAGTCCCGTGCCCGGGGCGCGCAGCGCGTCGCCGAATTGTCGGGCCTGATCGGCACCCTGCTCGACGCCGACCTGCCCGAGGCGACCGCCCAGGTGGTCCGGGCCCTCGACGACCGCGCCGCGGTCTCGGCCGACGTGTTCGACCTGATGGACGCCCTGCCGGCGCTGGCGGAGCTTGCCCGCTACGGCTCGGTGCGCTCCTCCGACACCGAACCGGTGCTGGCCCTGGTGCGCGGCCTGGTGCCCCGGGCCGCTGCCGGCCTCGTCGCCGCCTGCCAGAGCCTCGACGACGAGGCCGCCAGGGCGGCGAAGGCCCGCATCGTCGCCGTCTCGGGCGCGGTCGCGCTCCTGGAGGATCCGGCGCTGAAGGCGGCCTGGCAGGAGGCGTTGCGGGCGCTCGCCGACCAGGACCATGTCCATGGCCGCGTCGTCGGTCGCGCCGTGCGCCTGCTGTTCGACGAGCGCGCCATCGACGCCGGGGAGGCCGGCACCCGCTTGCGCCTCGCCCTGTCGCGCGCGGCGGGCGCGGTGCCGGCCGCCGCCTGGATCGAGGGTTTCCTGGAGGAGAGCGGCACCGTCCTGATCCACGGCCAGGGCCTGCTCGGCGTCGTCGACGAGTGGCTGTCCGGCCTCGACGACGCCCTGTTCACCGAATTGCTGCCGCTGGTCCGCCGCACCTTCGCGACCCTCGCCCCGGCCGAGCGCCGGGCGATCGGCGAGGCGCTGGCCCGCCCGGGCGGGCCAGCGCCGGGGGAGGAGGGGCCGGAGGGCTTCGATTCCCGCCGCGCCGCTTGCGTGCTGCCGATCCTGCGCCTGCTGCTCGGCCCTGAGCCCGCCAAGAACGAGCCTGCGAAGAACGAGCCCGCCGAGACCGGAGACGCCGCATGAGCGAGACGGACCGCCTGCGCCGCTGGCGCCTCGTCCTCGGCGGAGGGGCCGCGGAGGGCACCGGCTGTTCTTTAGGCGAACGCGACCAGCGCCTCGACCGGGCGCTCGGCGCCCTCTACGATTCCGACCGCAAGGGGGGCCTGGGCGCCTCTGCCCCCTCCGTGCCGCGCTGGCTCGGCGACATCCGCGACTACTTCCCGGCCTCGGTCGTGCAGGTGATGCAGCGCGACGCCTTCGAGCGGCTCGACCTCAAGCGGATGCTGACCGAGCCGGAGATGCTGGAAGCGCTCCAGCCCGACGTGAACCTCGTCTCGACCCTGATCTCGATGCGCGGCCTGCTGGGCGGGCGCACCAGGGAGACCGCGCGCCTCGTGGTGCGCAAGGTCGTGGACGAGCTGATGAAGCGGCTGGAGGAGCCCCTGCGCCAGGCGGTCAACGGGGCGATCGACCGCGCCAGCCTCAACCGCCGGCCGCGCCACGCCGAGATCGACTGGCACCGCACCATCCGGGCGAACCTGCGCCACTACCAGGCCGAGTACCGCACCATCATCCCGGAGACCCGCCTCGGCCACGGTCGCAAGAGCCGCGGCTCGCTGAAGGACGTGATCCTGTGCATCGACCAGTCCGGCTCGATGGCGAATTCCGTGGTCTATTCGAGCATCTTCGGAGCGGTGATGGCCTCTCTGCCCGCAATTTCGACGCGGCTCGTGGTGTTCGACACCGAGATCGTCGACCTTACCGACGAGATGGACGATCCGGTCGAGGTGCTGTTCTCGGTCCAGCTCGGCGGCGGCACCGACATCAACCGGGCGATTGGCTATTGCGCCTCCCGCATCACGCGGCCCGAGGACACGGTGCTGGTGCTGATCTCCGACCTCTACGAGGGCGGGGTCGAGGCGGGGCTGCTCGCCCAGGCCCAGCGCCTGGTCACGGCTGGGGTGCAGGTGGTGGCCTTGCTGGCCCTCTCCGACGAGGGCGCGCCCTCCTACGACCGGGCGCTCGCCGCCCGCCTCGCCGGCCTCGGCGTCCCCGCCTTCGCCTGCACGCCCGATCTCTTCCCCGACATGATGGCGGCGGCGATCCGCAAGCAGGATCTCGGGGCCTGGGCCGCGGGGGCCGGCATCGCGGCGGTGCCGGCGGCGGGGGGGTAGGCCCGTTCTTCTCGGTTGTCGCAGCGCGCGATCTCGGGTCGGACTTCCACCAGCTTGCGATCGCGCAACGCTGCCGGAGCCATGCGCGACCACGCTGCAATACGGCACACGACAGAGCAGTTTGGTCGCGCTGGTGGCTCAGATGCCGGCCATGACCTCTCGGAAATCCCAGCCGTTGCCGATCGGCTTGGCCTGGATCGGCCAGTTCGCGGACCCGTCACTTGTGCCCGCATGCGTGTAGAACAGCATGTCGCCATTCTGACGGATCACGTAGATCGGTGTTGCAGAGGTCGCGGCCATGGCAGGATTGACCCGGTCTATGAGAGCCGCGGCGCCAGCCGCCGACATCGCCGTCAAAAGGACCTTGCGCCGGCTGAGGCCGGTCGAAGCTTGTCCGGTCTCGCTCTGTCCGAAAGGCGGTTCCGTCCTCATGGCGCTCTTCCTCCACTCCGTGACGGACTGGCGCAGTTTTTCTGCATTCTAACCAGGCATTGGAAGAATTGAACGCCGGCATGATGAGGGCTTCATCAATTCGAAAATTCTGAATAGAGACCCGACGATCGAACAAAATGACATATTTGTCGTGGGTTTTGCATCCTCCAAACGGAGGATTCTGGGCTATCTGTTGGCGTAACCGGCACCCGTTGCGCTGTCGGTCTCGGCATCCCGTCCCCCGTGCAGCGGACGCCCGGCCACGTTTGGGTGACGGCCGCTCCCTGCGCGTCCGCCCGGCCGACCGCCCGGCTCCCAATCGGCAGGCCTGCGACGGCGGAGCTTCGCTCCGCACGCCTGAGAGGGGCGCCGTACGGACTCGTTCGGCGTGGCCGGTTGGATGGCTGCTTCCCACTCTCAGCCGTCCTCCGCACCCTCCGTCGATCTGCTGAGAATCGTGCCCGTGCTCGCGGCCTGGCGAGAACAGACATGCTGGACGACGACGGCAGACAAAAATCGTATCGCGCTCCCGCCCTCGAGGGAAAAACACTCTCAATTGTCGCGGGAATACAAGAATATTAATCTCGTTGACGCTTGCGATATCCAAGATAAGGTTTCAGGCGGCGACGAAATTACTGCAACTTCAAGCCAAAATTTCGGAGCCGCACGCGTGGCCCGCTCAGGAAGGTTCGCGACCATGATCCCATGCCGCTCGCTCCGGCGGAGTCGTTCCCGGGCTCCCCAAGCATGACGGCTCCGTCGCGCCGGCTCAGCCCCGCGAACCGGGATCCGGTCGCGGTCGCGCGGGCGCTCGCCCCCATCCTCGCCCCGCTCGCCGCCGCCGACGACCGCGAGGGGCGCTTCGCGGGCCAGAGCCTCGCGGCGATCCGAGAGGCGGGGCTTGCCGCCCTGACGGTGCCGGAGGCCCGGGGCGGCCTCGGCGCCGGGCTCGCGGTCGCCAGCGCCGTCATCGGGACGCTGGCCGAGGCCGACCCGGCGGCGAGCCTCGTCCTGGCGATGCAGGCCGTCCACCATGCGAGCCTAGCCCGGGCGACCTGGCCGGAGGGCGTCGCGGCACGGTTGCAGCAGTCGGCCGTCCGCGAGGGCGCCTTCGTCAACGCGCTGCGGGTCGAGCCCGCCCTCGGCTCGCCGGCCCGCGGCGGCCTGCCGGAGACCGTGGCGCGGCGGGTGCCGGAGGGCTGGCGGATCACGGGCCGCAAGATCTACTCGACGGGAGCGCCGATCCTCGCCTCCGGGCTGGTCTGGGCCCGCACCGACGAGGCCGAGCCCCGGGTCGGGCTCGTGGTCGTGCCCATGGCGGCGCCGGGGGTGCGGATCGAGGAGACCTGGGATCATCTCGGCCTGCGGGCGAGCGGCAGCCACGACGTCGTGCTCGATCGCGTGCTGGTGCCGGAGGACCACGCCGTCGATTGGCGCCCGCCCGCCGCCTGGGCCACGCCCGACCCGGTCACGCTCGCCTGGAACACCACGCTGCTGGCCAGCCTCTACGACGGCGTCGCCCGGGCGGCGCAGGGCTGGCTCCGCGCCCACCTGACCGAGCGCGCGCCCGCCAATCTCGGCGCGCCGCTGGCGAGCCTGCCAAGGGTCCAGGAGGCCGTCGGCGAGAGCGAGCGCCTGCTCGCGGTCAACCGGCGGCTCCTGCGCGGCGCCGCCGCCGAGACCGATGCGGGCTCGCCGCCGCCGGTCGCGGAGAGCGGGCTCATCAAGCTCACCGTCACCGAGAACGCGATCCAGGTCGTGCAGGGCGCGGTCGCGCTCGTGGGCAATCCCGGCCTGTCGCGAAACAACCCGCTCGAACGCCACCTGCGCGACGTGCTCTGCGCGCGCATCCACACGCCCCAGGGCGACGCGGTCCGGCTGGCGGCCGGGCGCGCGGCGCTCGGCGCCTGACAGGAGGATTTTCCATGCAGGACGTGCACTTCATCGGCTTCGTCGCGGCCCAGTACGGGTCGGAGATCCACGCCCCCGCCGGGCCCGTCGTCGACCGGGCCTATCTCCGGGCCGCGGCGCAGGCGCACGAATACGGCGGGTTCGACCGGGTGCTGATCGCCTTCCACTCGACCGCGCCCGACAGTTTCGCGCTGGCGCAGTACGTCGCCTCGGTGACCGAGCGGATCGGCCTGATGATCGCCCACCGACCGGGCTTCCAGGCGCCGACCGTCGCGGCGCGCCAGCTCGCCACCCTCGACCAGCTCACCGACGGGCGGGCCGGCGTCCACATCATCACCGGCGGCAACGACGCCGAGCTGGCGCAGGACGGCGACGCCCTGACCAAGGACGAGCGCTACGCCCGCACCAGCGAATACCTCGACATCGTCAAGGCGTCCTGGACCAGCGCGGGCCCGTTCGACTACGACGGGCGCTACTACCGCGTCGCCAAGGGGTTCTCGGCGGTCAAGCCGGTGCAGCAGCCGCACCTGCCGGTCTATTTCGGCGGCTCCTCGGACGCCGCGATCGCGGTGGCGGGCCGGCACGCCGATGTCTACGCGCTCTGGGGCGAGACCCAGGCGCAGGTGCGCGAGACGATCGCCCGGGTGCGCGCCGCCGCCCACGCCCACGGGCGTGAGGAGACAATCCGCTTCAGCCTGTCGGTCCGGCCGATCCTGGCCGCGACCGAGGACGACGCCTGGGCCCGGGCGGAGGAGATCCTGCGGCGAACGAAAGCCTTGCGCGCCGCCCGCGGCCTCGGCCCCGCGGCGGTGCCGCCGAACGAGGGCTCGCGCCGCCTGCTCGCGGCGGCCGCGAAAGGAGACCGGCTCGATCGGCGGCTCTACACTGCCATCGCCGCCGAGACCGGGGCGCAGGGCAATTCCACGGCCCTCGTCGGCACGCCCGAGCAGGTCGCCGAGGCGCTGCACGAATACCACGCCCTCGGGGTGACGACCTTCCTGATCCGCGGCTTCGATCCGCTGGAGGACGCGGTGCAGTACGGGCGCGAGCTGATCCCGGCCTTCCGGCACCTCGCCGCCGCGTCGGCCCGCCGCCCGGCCGCCGCGTGAGGGCGAAGCAGACGACGCGCTGCCAGCCTAACGCTTCGTCTGCTTGGATTTATTGTCTTGTCGCGGACTTTTTGCCGCAAAACCGGCTCCCACCTTTGCGAAATCTGCTCAGCATGCGCCCGATCCTCGCTCTCCTCGCCCTCCTCTTCGCCGCCCTGCCGCTCCACGCCGAGACGATCCTGCGGGTCGGCGACCAGAAGGGCGGCTCGCGCGCCCTGATGGAGGCGGCGGGCGTCCTCGACGGCCTGCCCTACCGGCTCGAATGGCGCGAGTTCCCGGCCGCCGCGCCGCTCCTCGAAGCGCTCAATGCCGGGGCGATCGATACCGGCATCGCCGGCGACGCGCCGTTCACCTTCGCGGCCGCCGCCGGTGCGCCGATCAAGGCGATCTTCGCCATCCGCCAGAACCAGGCCGGCCTCGCCGTGCTGGTGCCGCCGGATTCGCCGGTGAGGACCTTCGCCGATCTCAAGGGCAAGCGCGTCGCCACCGGGCGCGGCTCGATCGGCCACCAGCTCGTCCTCGCCCAAGCCGAGGCCGCCGGCTGGAACGCCGGCGACGTCGCGCCGACGTTCCTCCTGCCCGCCGACGCCCAGATGGCGCTGACCTCCGGCTCCGTCGACGCCTGGTCGACCTGGGAGCCCTACACCTCGCAGCTCGAGATCTCGGGCCGGGCCCGCATCGTCGCCGACGGGCGCGGGCTGACCCCGGGCCTGAGCTTCCAGGTCGCCCGCGACGACGCCATCGCGGAGAAGCGCGCGGCCCTGGAGGATTTCGTGCGGCGGCTCGCCCGGGCGCGGGTCTGGGGCACGGCGAAGCCCGAGGCCTTCGCCAAGCGCTGGTCGGCCCTGATCGGCCTGCCCGAGGCGGTGCCGCTGGCCTGGTTCCGCCGGGCCGACATCCGCCCGGTGCCGATCGACGACGCGGTGGTCGCCGACGAGCAGCGCGTCGCCGACCTCTATCACCGGGCCGGGCTGATCCCGCGGCGGCTCGCGGCGGAGAGCGTGTTCGACGCCTCGTTCAACGACGCCGCCCGGGCCGGAGCCGCGGCGGCGACGCAATAGGCCAGGCGACGTAGGCCGTCAGCCGTAGCGCCGCGCCGCCTCCACCGTCAGGCCGAGGCCGACCGAGCCGAAGGTGTCGCCCTCGACCACCCGGGCCTCCGGCGCCGCCGCCAGGATGGCGGCGCGCACCGGCGCGAGGCGGGTCGAGCCGCCGGTGAGGAACAGGGCGTCGATGGCGGACGGCGCCACCGCGGCGTCGCGCAGGCAGCGACCGATGCAGGCGCCGATGCGCCGGGCGAGATCGGCCGAGTGCCGGGCGAGGTCCGGGCGGTCGATCTCGGCCGTCAGGCCGGGCTCGACCCAGCCGAGGGGCAGGGCGATCCGCTCCACCTCCGACAGGGCGATCTTGGCGTCCTCGACCTCCATCGCCAGGGTGTGGCCGCGCTCGGCCTCGATCACCGCGGCGAGGCGGTCGATCAACTCGGGACGGGCCACCTCGCGGCGGAGCGAGCGCAGCTCGCGCAGGGTCTTGCCGTCGTAGAGCCGGTTGATCTGCGACCAGGTGGCGAGGTCGTGGTAATAGGCCGAGGGCACGTCGAGGCCGGGACGGCGCATCGGGCTGCCGAGGCCGAGGAGCGGCATCACCTCGCCGACGCTGAGCGTCCGGTCGAAATCGGTGCCGCCGATCCGCACGCCGTCATTGGCCAGGATGTCGCCGGCGCGCTCCACCGCCCGGTGACGCTCCGGGCTCAGGCGCACCACCGAGAAGTCCGAGGTGCCGCCGCCGATATCGGCGATGAGCGCCACCTCCTCGCGGGCAAGGCCGCGCTCGTAGTCGAGCGCCGCGGCGATCGGCTCGTACTGGAACGACACCTCGGAGAAGCCGATCTCCCGGGCGATGCCGGCGAGCGCGTCCTCGGCCCGGCGGTCGCCCTCGGGGTCGCCGTCGACGAAGTGGACCGGGCGGCCATGCACCACCTGGCTCAGGGACTCGCCGGCCTGGTCCTCCGCCCGCGCCTTCACGGCCGCGAGGTAGCGGGCGATCACCGCCCGGAACGACAGCCGCCGGCGCCCGACCGGGGTGGTCTCGTCGAGGAGCGAGGAGCCGAGCACCGATTTCAGGCTGCGCATCAGCCGTCCGGGCTGGCCCTCGACGTAGGCGTTCATGGCAGCCCGGCCGATCGCCTCGTCGCCGACCGGCGGGAAGAAGATCGCGCTCGGGATCGTGACCGCCTCGCCCTCCAGCCGTGCCAGCGCGAGCCCGCCGGCCCCGATCAGGCCGAGGGTGGTGTTCGAGGTGCCGAAATCGAGGCCGCAGGCCGCCATGCCGAATCTCTGCCGGTGCCGAAGGGGAGGGCGCGCGACCTAGCGGGTTCCTCCGCTGCGGTCCAGCCCGGAACCGGATTCGGCCTCTGTCGCAGCGGAACAATGCGCCGTTTCGGCGGTTCGTCAGACCTGAGCAGTCGCTGAACTGCAGGAGACGAGGAGCTTCCCATGAGCAGCACCACCGACAAGATCAAGGGCCTCGCCAACGAGGCGGTCGGCAACATCAAGCAGGGCGTCGGCAGCGCGACCGGCAACGAGAAGCTGCAGGCCGAGGGCAAGGCCCAGGAGCTGAAGGGCGAGGCCCAGAAGACCGCCGGCGACGTCAAGGACGGCATCAAGAACGCCGCCGACACGGTGAAGAGCAAGATCTGATCGCGACGCGGGCCGGCCTGCGCCGGCCCGGCACCGCAGACGCTCGGGCCGGTTTCTCGCAGGATGTGCGGGAAATCGGCCTTTTGTTTGCGTGGATGCTTGTTGTGTGACTCGAATCAGGAGATCGCGATGAACAGGGACCAGTTCGAGGGCGGGCTGCGCCACCTCAAGGGCCGCGGCCAGACCGCGCTCGGCGCCGTCGCCGGCCGGGCCCGGCCGCAGGCGGAGGGCGCGCTGAACCAGGTCATCGGCGGCGCCCAATACGCCTATGGCCGCGGCCGGCAGGTCGCCGAGACCCTGTCGCATGACGGTGCGGCCCTCGCCGGCGAGATCGAGACCCGGGGCCGCCACGCCTATGCGCGCGGCCGCGAGGTCTACGGCGAGGCGCGCCATCGCGGCCGCAAGGCCCTGCGCCGCGCCGAAACCCACCCGACCGAGACGCTGCTGGCCGTCGCCGGCCTCGCCTTCGTGGCCGGCTGGCTGCTGAAGGGCCGCCGCTGAGACGCGGATCCGGAGCGCCGCGGCCAAGCCGCGGCCGCTTCGTTGCACCGCATCGAAGGAAGGCCGGCTTCGGTCTCGCCTCCGGGTTGCTTATGGTCTAGCTTGGCCCTAACCCCGCGCCAGCCGAACGACCTGATGACCCAGAGCCAGCCCCCCGGCCTTCCGAAGACCGCCCCGGCCCTGCCCCCATCGGTGCAGGAGCACCTGGGAGAGCGGCTTCGCGCCCATTACGCAGCGGTCGCTGACGAGGCGGCGCCCTCCGCCTTCGCGGATCTGCTCGGCCGGCTGGAACTGGCCCTCGCCGCCCTCGGCGCCCCCAAGGCGGACCGGTTCCGGGAGGATCTGCTTGCGGCAGCACCCGCTTTGCGCCGCTTCGCCCTGACCCTGACCGCCAATCCGGCCCGGGCCGACGACCTGGTCCAGGACACGATGCTGAAGGCCTGGCAGAACCGCGACCGGTTCGAGGCCGGCACCAATCTCAGCGCTTGGCTGTTCACGATCATGCGCAACGCCTTCTACTCGGAGCATCGCAAGCGCTCCCGCGAGGTCGAGGATGGCGAGGGCGTGTATTCGGCCCGCCTGACCTCCGCCCCCAACCAGGGCGACCGGCTCGACGTGCAGGATCTCCAGGCGGCGCTCAACAAGCTGGTGGCCGAGCAGCGCGAGGCCCTGATGCTGGTCGCGGTCGGCGACCTGTCCTACGAGGACGCCGCCGCGCTGATGCAGTGCAAGGTCGGCACGGTGAAGAGCCGGGTCTGCCGCGCCCGCGACAAGCTGGCGGAGCTCCTCGGCTATTCCGGCGGCGAGCTGGGGGCCGACCGGCTCACCCGCTCGGTGATGGGGCATGCCGGTGCCGTGGCGCTCGACGGCTGACGCGTCCTTTTCGGACGACGAGGGCCGCAGCGACCATCACGCACGCATGTCGACCGGTTCCAGGGACGCGTCCGGACGAGCAACGCATCGCGCCGTGCTCGCTCGAAGCGCCGGCCGGGCACCCGTTTGATACCATCGCGCTTTCGCATCGACGTGTCGATGCGAAAGCGTCCGGCGCATCAGCGCCGGCGCCCATTCGGGCTTAGCCAGCGCCTTCGAACGGACTCGTTCGAAGGCGCTGCGGTATAAGCGCCCCTGTCCGTGACGTGCGAGGCGCCACATGCCTGAGCGCATCCGGTTGCCGCATCGCGCCATGATCGCCTGACGCGATCGATCGGGCGTCCTATGACGGGCCGGTCATCCGGCGGAACTGCCGCCGCGCGACCAGCCCTGCCAAGACGGGTTTCCGTGCCGACCGGCGTTCCGGATCGGAAATGTCGGATCATGCCGGCTGTCCGTAGAAAAATACCTTGCGTGCCGGCCGTGCCGAGGGCGTGTGGGAAAAAATCCGACCTTTCGCCCTCGATCTCGGAACAACATGCCGGGGCACTTGGTTCGACTCCATTATGGTTCGGCGAACATATCGTATCGACGTTGTCCTGTGCCGTCTGTTTATGTCACCTAAGGTAATATAGGAATAATTTCCTGTATGACGCAAGGATTCCTCCATGAAGACGTTTGCGGAGTTCCGCCAATGACGAATCCATGATCTTGGGGAGCGGCTAACATTGGAGAAGACCAATGCTGAAGAGCGTTTCCTGCGTGTAAATCGCGGCGTCAGGGCAGTTGACCCTGGTGCTGCAGTTTAAACCTCAAGTTGCATAAATATTGTCGAAGACGCATTCTCGGTTGGGGATGAACAGAGTTTAATTGACGGAATGAAGTTGATGAAATATCCTGGCGTTAGACCAAATTTTGGACCATGGCGACATCGTCGAGTCTCGCCAGCTCGACCTCGAATATAGTATGGCACAGTATGTTTCGTGGTGCGAAATCGCGCACTCGGCTGACCGGAATAGGCCGAAATCATTACCGTTATGTCCGAAATAGGACAGACGCGTATCCTGCGCGCCGTTAGACTCAAGGCGGGCCGCTCCGGTAGCAGGGGCGCGCGTCGCGCGGCCACCCGCAGCTTCCCCCATTCGGGCTTCACCGCCCTCGGCCCGGATTGCAAGGCGGGCCCCTGATTTTCCGGAGACGACGACATTGAATGCGCCGGACGAGTCGCGGTATTCCGAAATCGGCCTTTTCGAAGGCAACCTCCTGCTCGAGGCCCTCGATACGGGTGATCGCGCTCTGCTGGCACCGTATCTTGAGCGTGGGCAGCGGACCCGCGGCACGGTGCTGTTTCGCGCCGGCGAGGACGTGTCGCACGTGACCTTTCCGCTGAACCAGACGACCGTGACCCTGGTCTCGCGCATGCGCGACGGGCGGATGGTCGAGACCGCGACGGTGGGGCACGAGGGCGCGGTCGGCGGCATCGTCAGCCACGGCTACCTGCCGGCCTTCAGCGAGGCGGTGGTGCAGGTCACGGGCGACGTGCTGCGCCTCGACGCGGAGCGGCTGACCCGGGCCAGGGCGGCCTCCCCGTCCTTGCGTGACCTGTTCGTGCGCTACGCCGATTGCCTGCTCGCCCAGGTGCTGCAATCCGTGGCCTGCAACGCCGTGCACCCGATCGAGGAGCGCTGCCTGCGCTGGCTCCTGACCTTCCAGGACAGGCTCGGCACGCCGGTCCTGCCGGTGACCCAGGAGATGCTGGCCGAGATGCTCGGCGTGCGCCGCACCTATCTCACCGGCGTGCTCGGGGCGCTGCAGCGCCGCGGCCTGATCGCGGTGCGCCGCGGCCAGATCACCATCCTGGACCGGGACAGGGCCGAGCAGACGGCCTGCGAGTGCTACGGCAAGGTCCGAGGCCATTTCCGCACCGTGCTCGGGGCGGTCTATGCCGAGAGCGGCGCCATCGTGGCGGTCGACCCGACGCAGCGGCACGAGTGACGCGGCTTCAGGCCACGCGTCGGGACACGGGTCAGGCCACGAGCTTGAGCCCCAGCATCCCGGGCACGATCAGGCCGATGCAGGCGAGCCGCGCCGCCGTGGCGGGCTCGCCGAACACCGTGACACCGAGGAGCGCCGTGCCGACGGTGCCGATGCCGGTCCAGACCGCATAGGCGGTGCCGACCGGCGGCGTGCGCAGGGCCGGTCCCAGGAGGCCGACGCTCGCCACCATGCTCAGCCCGGTGAGGCGCGAGGGCAGCGGGCGGGTGAAGCCGTTGGTCTATTTGAGGCCGATCGCCCAGCCGATCTCGAACAGGCCGTCGACCACGAGAAGAATCCAGGCCGAGGAGAGCCCCGATCACGGGCAGGGCCGTCCCTGCGGGTGGTCGTCCTCCCATCGGTGGAGAATCGCTCGGGTCGTCCCGGCCGCCGGGAGATGGGGCTCGCCTGGAAACGGCCACCGGCGCGGCAGGACGGGCCGCTGGCGGCTGCAAGGCTGCCATGCAACGCCCGAGGTTTGACAGACCGCCGCACCTCCTCGACCATCCACATCACGGACAGAACGTCCACCATATGGACATCAGGAGGATGCCATGAATGCTGCCCCTTCGGCGGGCGATCCCGCCGCCGGGCTCGACGCCGACACCCTGCGGCGCATGCCTTACCAGAAGCCGCAGCCTGCCGAGATCCGCCCGGACCTCGTGGTGGCTCCGGCGATCCCCGAGGACGACCGGATCTGGGTGCCCCAGGCCGACAGCGTGTGGTTCCGGCCGCTCTGCCTGAACGTCTCGGCCGGCTACTGGATGAACCTGCTCAAGGTCCGCAAGGCCGGCATCCTCAGCCGCCACCGCCATCCCGGCCCGGTCCACGCCTTCGTGCTCAAGGGCAGCTGGCGCTACCTCGAGCACGACTGGGTCGCGAGCGAGGGCGCCTACGCCTTCGAGCCGCCCGGCGAGACCCACACCCTCGTGGTCGACGAGGGCGTCGAGGAGATGATCACCTACTTCCAGGTCAACGGCTGCATGTACTACGTCGACCCCTGGGGCCGGCATACCGGCTACGAGGACGTGTTCACCAAGATCGACATGTGCCGGGCGCATTACGAGGCGGTGGGACTGGGGGCGGATTACGTCGATCAATTCATCCGCTGACCAGATCGATCAAATTGACGCCAAGCAACAATCGGGAGGACCGGAACGCGATGTCGTCCGGCACAGTATCGCTTGCGAAATCACCGCGCCTGCGCCGCATCCAGTGGGTCGCTGTCGCCTTCCTGACCGCGGCGGGAATCATCAACTACGTCGACCGCTCGGCGCTCTCGATCGCCAACACGGCGATCCGCGACGAGATGGTCCTCACTCCCGCCCAGATGGGCTGGCTGCTCTCGGCCTTCTCCCTCGCCTATGCGTTCTCGCAATTGCCGGTCGGCGCGCTGCTCGACCGGCTCGGCTCGCGGATCATGCTCGGCGCGGGTATGTTCTTCTGGTCGCTCGCCCAGCTCGTCTCGGGCTTCGTCGCCAATTTCCAGCAATTCGTGCTCGCCCGCGCCGTGCTGGGCTTGGGCGAGGCGCCGCAATTTCCCGCCGGCGCCAAGACGGTGAGCGAGTGGTTCTCGTTGCGCGAGCGCGGCACGCCGACCGGGATCTTCGTCGCCTCGTCCTGCATCGGGCCCTGCATCGCCCCGCCGCTCCTGACCGCGATGATGCTGGGGCTCGGCTGGCGCTGGATGTTCGTCGTCACCGGCCTCGTCGGCATCGTGGTCGCGGTCGGCTGGTACCTCGTCTACCGCAACCGCGCCGAGGTGACGCTGACGACGGATGAGGTCGCCCATCTGGACGAGGGCGCGAACCCTGAGCCGCCAGCCCGGCGGATGACCTTTTCGGAATGGCGCGGGCTGTTCGCCCACGCCACGACCTGGGGCATGATCCTCGGCTTCATGGGCGTCATCTACATGGTCTGGCTCTACCTGACCTGGCTCCCCTCCTACCTCGAGCACGAGCGGGGCCTGAGCGTCGCCCGCACCGGCTGGGTGGTGGCGATTCCCTACGTGTTCGGCACGATCGGCATGCTCTGCGCCGGCCAGGCCGCCGACCGGCTGCTCGCCCGGGGCGCCGGCATCGTCGCCAGCCGCAAATGGCCGGTCTGCATCGGGCTTCTCGGCGGCGGCGCCTTCACGGTGCCGGCGGCCTATACGCCGAGCGTGACGCTGGCGGTGGTCTATATCTGCCTGGCGATGTTCTTCATCAACATGGCGAGCGCCGCCGCCTGGATGATGGTGAGCGTCGCGGTGCCCAAGCGCCAGGTCGCCTCGCTCGGCAGCATCCAGAACTTCGGCGGCTACTTCGCCGGGTCCTTCGCGCCGGTGATCACCGGCTACATCGTCCAGGGCACCGGCTCCTACGTCAACGCGCTGCTCGCCGCTGCCGCCGTCGCGGTGCTGGCGGCCATCGCCTACATCGTCCTGGTGCGCAAGCCGCTCGAAGGCAGCGAGACCCTGATCCTGACGGAGCGCACGGCATGACCCTCACCCAGACGACCTTCGCGCCCGATCTCCTCGCCGGGCGCACGGCCCTCGTGACGGGGGCCACCTCCGGCATCGGCGCGGGGATCGCGCAGGCGCTGGCCCGCCTCGGCGCCCGGGTCCACGCGGCCGGCATCGATGCCGCCGCCTGCGAGGTCCCCGCCGGCCTCGCGCTCACCGCGCACGAGCTCGACGTCACCGACGGTGACGCGGTAGCCCAGATCGTCGGCGCCTGCGACCGGCTCGACATCGTGGTCAATTGCGCCGGCATCATCCGGCGCACCGACGAGCACCGGCCGGAGGTGTTCGAGGAGGTGCTGGCGGTGAATCTCACCGGCACGATGCGGGTCTGCGCCGCGTCGCGGCCGAGGCTCGCGGAGACCGGCGGCGCGATCGTCAACACCGCCTCGATGCTGTCGTTCTTCGGCGGCGGCCTGGTGCCGGCCTACAGCGCCAGCAAGGGCGGCGTCGCGCAGCTGACGAAGTCGCTGGCCATCGCCTACGCGCCGGACGGCATCCGGGTGAACGCGGTGGCGCCGGGCTGGATCGCCACGCCGCTGACGCAGGCGCTCCAGGACGACCCCGCCCGGGCAGGGCCGATCCTGTCGCGCACGCCCCTCGGCCGCTGGGGCACGCCGTCGGACGTCGCGGCGGCGGTGACCTTCCTGGTCAGCCCGGCCGCCGCCTTCGTGACCGGGGTGGTGCTGCCGGTCGATGGCGGCTACCTCATCGCGTAAGGTCACTCGGAGAGGATCCGGCCCCGCATGGATTCCGACGACGCCCGCGCTGCCTTGCGCCCCGACGTCCCGGGCACCGCCGCCTTCGGCAAGTTCATGCGGGTGCTGCAGGCGGTGGCGGACGCGCCCGAGGCGGCGACCGTCGCCCGGCTCGCGCAAGGATTGAAGCTGCCGCGGCCGACGGTGCACCGCATCGCCGCCGCCCTGGTGGCGGAGGGCCTCGTGACCGACGAGGACGGGGTCTTGCGCCTCGGCCCGCGCCTCGTCAGCCTGGCCTTCCGGTCCTTCGACGGCTCGCTCCTGCGCCAGGCGGCGCGGGAGCCCCTCGCGCGCCTGCGCGACGACCTCGACGAGACGGTGCATCTCGCCGTCCCGGATTTCGGCGAAATGGTCTATATCGACAAGCTCGAGAGCCACCGCACCGTGCGCATGGCCTCGCGCATCGGCACCCGGGTGCCGCTGCACACCAGCGCCGTCGGCAAGGCCTGGCTCGCGACCCTGCCCGAGACCGAGCTGGCATCGCTCCTCGCGCGGCTTCCGCTGCCGGCGCGCACGCCCCACAGCCTCACCGACCCCGACGCCCTGCGCCGCGCCATCGCGGAGACGCGGGAGCGCGGCCATTCCCTCGACCTGCAGGAGAACGAGCTCGACATCTGCTGCTACGGCATGGCCCTGCGCGGCGCCGGGGGCCGGGTCCTCGGCTGCATCAGCGTCAGCCTGCCGCGCTACCGCTTCGAGGCCGTGGCGGCCGAGACGGTGCTGCGGGCGATGCGGGCCTGCACCGACGGCGTGGCGCGGGTCGCGGGTGCGGGCTGATCTCCCGCGACGGATCGCGCGCGGTTCCGTCGCAAAGAGGATTGTGCACCAGTCTGTCGCGCTGTGCTACAGCCCGGCCCCGGTGGTCGGTGACCGCCGGAGGTCGCGGAAGTGAGGGCGACGGATTAGTGACTGATCGCCGCGAGACCGACCGCATCGATGCCGAGATCGGCCGTTCGACCCCGAGCCACGATCCGTTCGCCGCCGCCGTGCGCGCGACGCGGATGCCGATGCTGATCACCGATCCCCATCGGCCCGACAACCCGATCATCTTCGCCAATGCCGCCTTCACCAAGCTGACCGGCTACACCCGCGACGAGATCCTGGGGCAGAATTGCCGCTTCCTCCAGGGGCCGGAGACCGACCGCGCCGACGTGGCGAAGATCCGCGACGCGGTCGAGCGCCGGGTGGCGATCGAGATCGACCTCCTCAACCACAAGAAGAACGGCGAGCGGTTCTGGAACCGGCTGCTGATCTCGCCGGTCTTCGGCGAGGACGGCGGGCTGACCTACTTCTTCGCTTCGCAATTCGACGTCACGCTGGAGCGCGAGCGGCTGCGCGACCTCGGCGAGGCTTTGCGCCGGCGCGAGCAGATGCTGGACGCCCTGGTGCGCTCGTCGTCGGAGGTGCGCTACCGGATCAGTGCCGACTGGAGCCGGCTGTACCAATTGTCCGGCGGCGACTTCCTGGCCGACACGACCTCGGCCAGAGCCGACTGGATCGAGAGCTACATCCCGCCGGAGGACCGCCCGGCCTTGCGGGCCGAGATCGAGCGGGCCATCCGCACCAAGACCTCCTACAGCCTCGAGCACCGGGTCTACCTCGCCGACGGCTCGGTCGGCTGGGCCTCGTCCCGGGCGGTGCCGGTGCTCGACGAGCACGGCCGGATCACCGAGTGGTACGGCGCCGCCACCGACATCAGCGAGCGCAAGGCCGCCGAGGCCGCCACGCGCGACCTCACCGTCTCGCTCGGCCGGCAGGTCGCCGACCGCACCGCGGAGTTGCGCCTCTACGGCGACATCGTCCAGTCGAGCGCTGCCCCGATCTGCGCCTTCGACACCGAGTACCGGCTGATCGCCTTCAACCAGGCCCACATCGACGCGTTCCACCGGATCTTCGGCCGCCGGGTGCAGATCGGCGAGGTGTTTCCCGACCTCTTCCCGCCGGACCAGTCCTCGGTGATGCGCGGCTTCATGGCCCGGGCGCTCACCGGCGAGTGCTACACGGTGACCGAGCCCTTCGGCGATCCCGACCTGGAAAAGCCGACTTGGGAGGTCTCCTATTCCCCCTTGCGCGACGGCGAGGGCCGGGTGATCGGCGCCTTCCACTTCGCCAAGGACATCTCCGACCGGCTGCGGGCCGAGGCCGAGCTCGCCTCGACCCAGGAGGCCCTGCGCCAGTCGCAGAAGATGGAGGCGGTGGGCCAGCTCACCGGGGGCCTGGCCCACGACTTCAACAACCTGCTCGCCGGCATCTCGGGCTCGCTGGAGCTGATGCAGACCCGCCTCGGCCAGGGCCGTTTCGCCGACGTCGAGCGCTACATGGCGGCGGCGCAAGGTGCCGCGAAGCGCGCCGCCGCGCTCACCCACCGGCTGCTCGCCTTCTCCCGCCGCCAGACGCTCGATCCGCGGCCCACCGATGTCGGCCAGCTGGCGCATGGCATGCACGAGCTGATCCAGCGCACGGTGGGGCCCGGCATCACCCTCGACGTGGTCGAATCCCCCGACGCCTGGCCGGCCCTGGTCGACCCGTCCCAGCTCGAGAACGCGCTCCTCAACCTCTGCCTCAACGCCCGCGACGCGATGCCGGAGGGCGGGCGGATCACGGTCGCGGTCGCCAACCGGACCTTGGATGCCCGGACCGCCCGCCGGCACGACATGCCCGAAGGGGAATACGTGCGCCTGCGCGTGACCGATACCGGCACCGGCATGAGCCCCGACGTGATCGCCCGGGTGTTCGAGCCGTTCTTCACCACGAAGCCGATCGGCGAGGGCACGGGCCTCGGCCTGTCGATGATCTACGGCTTCGCCCAGCAATCCGGCGGGCAGGTGCGCATCGCCTCGACGCTCGGCGAGGGCACGACCGTCAGCCTCTACCTGCCGCGCCACGTCGGCGCGGTGCCGGGCGAGGACGAGACCGGGACGACGGCGGCGCTGCCGCGCTCGGCGCAAGGCGAGACCGTGCTCGTGGTCGACGACGAGCCGACCGTGCGGATGCTCGTCACCGACATCCTGGAAGATCTCGGCTACACCGCGATCGAGGCCGGCGACAGCGCGGCGGGCCTGAAGGTGCTGCGCTCCGACGTGCGGATCGATCTCCTCGTCACCGATGTCGGCCTGCCCGGTGGCATGAACGGCCGCCAGATGGCCGAGGCGGCCCGCGAGACCCGGCCGGACCTCAAGGTGCTGCTGATCACCGGCTACGCCGAGACCACCATCCTCGGCGACGGCACGCTCGGCCCCGGCATGGCGGTGCTGACCAAGCCCTTCTCGATCGAGACGATGGCGGCGCGCATCCGGTCGATCATCGAGGCCGGGCGGGAGCGGGCGCGGCGCTCCTGAGGAACAGCCCGGGCGCGGCGGTGACGGAAAAGGCCCGCCGGAGCGTGGTCCGGCGACATGGAGACCGGTTCGTCGGGGACGAGGCGCCGGAATCCGAGGGCTCGTGCTTGCGATCGACGGCGCTGCCGCGGGGGCCGGCGCGGGTGGGGGAACGGGGGACCGCCATCCCGGCTTCGCTGGGCCGTCCATGGTCCGCAGGTCGCCGCGTCATCCTCTGCGGCCCGAACTTCTTGTGAACGTGGCATTTTTGCAGCAGGCAGATCGGCCGGCATCGTCTCTAAGCAGGGATACTGGAGCACTGCATCTCTGAGGCCGTCGCGCGATCATGACCGGAAGTACCAGGCCGACCCGACGCCTGTCGGCCGCGGCAGGCATGCTGCTCGCCCTTTCCGTTCTGGCGCCCGCTCAGGCCGCGCCGAGCGGCAAGGCCGATCAGGGCGACGCGGGCAAAGGCGAGGCGGATAAATCCAGCAAGGAGAACGACAAGAAGGAGGTCGATACCGAGCATCTGTTCGGCTTCACGGAAGGCGCCGATGCCGGGGAGAAGGGAGAGCAGGAAGCGGTGATCGACACCGTCACCCGCATCGGCAAGCGCAGAGACGGTCCCGGCCCATCGACGTACCGCGTGCTCGACACGCGCTTCGCTTACCAGTTCAATCCCATCGACAAGCTGAGCATCGAGCTCAGCGCCTTCGGCACGCTGCGCCGGCAGCGCAACATCGTGGATCTGGACGACAAGTCCTACGGCACCTTCGACGGCGTCTCCATGGAGGTGAAGTACCAGTTCCTGAAAGGGTCGAAGGAGCAGCCGCTGGGGCTCGCCCTGGAGGTGCGCCCGCGCTTCACGCGCGTTCTGCCGGTCGAAGGGAACGGCGCCGACATCTTCGACATCGAGAGCCTGCTCCAGCTCGACGTGCAGGTGGTGCCGGACAAGCTCTGGTACGGCAGCAACATCAGCTTCGAGCCTGCCGCCGGTCGCCAGCGGGGTGGCGGTCCCGGCTATCGCTCCTCCACGTTCCTGTGGTCGAACGCGCTCGTGGGACGGGTCGGGGAGAACACCTATCTGGGTCCGGAAATCCGCTACCTGCGCGGCTACGAAGGAACCTTCCTGAACCGGCTGGAGAGCGAAGCGCTCACCGTGGGACCGGCCCTGCATCACAGGTTCACCGAGAAGATCTGGCTGACGGTGGCGTATGCGGGGCAGGTGTGGGGCCGCGACACCGATTCGAGTCTGGCCGGCCGCGCCCTCGGGCTGAACCAGTTCGAGCGGCACAACCTCCGGGTCAAGTTCGGCATGGAGTTCTGACCGAGGACAGCACGGGCCGTGCGTCTCGAACCGGATGCGCCCGGCCGGGGCGACGATCAGGAGCATGCCGGCGGACATGGGCGCGACGCCGCGGCCGATCGGACCGTGGAGGAGGCGGTCCTGTCAGGCCGCCCCCTCTCGTCAGGACCGGATCAAGTCCGCGATCACCGCCGGCGCCGCCGTCTCGGTGGTGACCCTGAACATGATCGGTGAGCGAGCAGGTCCAGCCCCGCCACCGGACGCTCGATGCGGTCCGGCGGGTGCTGGAAGGGGAGGGCATCCGCTTCATCGGCGATGCCGAGGAGGGCTACGGGGTCGTCCTGCGGCCTGCCGGCGCCAATCCCTGACGCGTTCCGAAGGCCTTCCTTTGGCGGTCCGCGGGGCGCCGCGCGGCGAGACGCGGCGGAGGAACCGCGCGAAGCGGCGCCATCTTGCCCGCCGCCGCCTTGTCCTGGACAATCCGGCCCATCGCCGGCCATGTGCCGGCCAACCGCCGGCCGACGGCGGATCTGGAGAGGAACGCCATGCCGGGACAGAGCCGCTACCGGGACACCTACGCCGCCTGGCAGCGCGACCCGGACGCCTTCTGGGCGCAGGCCGCCGAGGCGATCGACTGGGTCGTGCCCGCCGCCCGGGTCTTCGCCCCCGAGGAGGGCGCCTATGGCCGCTGGTTCGTCGGCGCCGAGGTGAATGCCTGCCACAACGCCGTCGACCGCCACGTCGCGGCCGGGCGGGGCGACCAGGCGGCGATCCTGTACGATTCTCCCGTCACCGGCACGAAGCGCCGGATCACCTATGCCGAGCTTCAAGGCGAGGTCGCGGCCCTCGCCGCCGTGCTGCAGGATCTCGGCGTCGGGCGCGGCGACCGGGTGGTGCTCTACATGCCGATGGTGCCGGAGGCCCTGTTCGGCATGCTGGCCTGCGCCCGCATCGGGGCCGTGCACTCGGTGGTGTTCGGGGGCTTCGCCGCCCGGGAACTCGCCGCCCGCATCGAGGACGCCGCCCCGAAGGTGGTGCTCGCCGCCTCCTGCGGCATCGAGCCGGCGCGGGTCGTCGCCTACAAGCCGCTCCTCGACGAGGCCTGCCGCCTCTCCGCCCACAAGCCCGATTCCTGCCTGATCCTCCAGCGGCCGCAGAGCGCCGCCGGGATGGTGGGGGGGCGCGACCGCGACTGGGCGGAGGCCGTGGCGGCCGCGAAGGCGGCAGGCCGCGCCGCGCCTTGCGTCCCGGTCGCCGCCACCGATCCGCTCTACGTGCTCTATACGTCGGGCACCACCGGCAAGCCGAAGGGCGTGGTCCGCGACACCGGCGGCTACCTCGTGGCCCTCGCCTGGTCGATGCCGAACCTCTACGGCGTCGCCCCCGGCGAGACCTATTGGTGCGCCTCCGATGTCGGCTGGGTGGTGGGCCATTCCTACATCGTCTACGGGCCGCTCCTGCACGGCTGCACTACGGTGCTCTACGAGGGCAAGCCGGTCGGCACGCCGGATGCCGGCGCGTTCTGGCGCGTGATCGCCGAGACCGGGGCGGTCGCCCTGTTCACGGCCCCGACGGCGCTCAGGGCGGTGAAGAAGGAGGATCCGGAGGCCAAGCTCATGCAGGGCCACGACCTCTCGCATTTCCGCACCCTGTTCCTCGCCGGCGAGCGGGCCGATCCCGACACCGTCGCCTGGGCCGAGCGGATCTTGGGCGTGCCGGTGATCGACCATTGGTGGCAGACCGAGACCGGCTGGCCGATCGCCGCCAACCCGGTCGGGCTCGGGGCGCTGCCGGTCAAGCACGGCAGCCCGACGGTGCCGATGCCGGGCTGGGACGTGCAGGTGCTCGACGAGGCCGGCAAGCCGGTGCCCCCCGACACGATGGGGACGATCGCCATCCGGCTGCCGCTGCCCCCCGGCGCCCTGCCGACCCTCTGGCAGCAGGACGAGCGTTTTCGCGAGAGCTACCTCACGGCCTTTCCGGGCTACTACAACACCTCGGATGCCGGCTTCCTCGACCCCGACGGCTACGTCTCCGTCATGGGCCGCACCGACGACATCATCAACGTCGCCGGGCACCGGCTCTCGACCGGCGGCATGGAGGAGGTGCTGGCCTCCCACCCCGCCGTGGCGGAATGCGCGGTGATCGGCATCCGCGACGCGCTCAAGGGCGAGGCGCCCTGCGGCTTCGTGGTGCTGAAGGCGGGCGTCGCGCAGGCCCCGGACGTGATCGAGCGCGAATTGGTGGCCCTGGTGCGCGAGCGGATCGGCCCGGTCGCGGCCTTTCGTCTCGCGCTCACGGTCGGGCGCCTGCCGAAGACCCGCTCCGGCAAGATCCTGCGCGGCACGATGAAGAAGATCGCCGACGGCGAGGCTTGGGCGATGCCGCCGACCATCGAGGATCCGGCGGTGCTCGACGAGATCGGCGGGGCGCTGCGGGAGCGCGGGCTGGGATAGGGACGGTCCCCCGGGCCGGGGATCGCCACCCCCTTTCCCCCCGCCTCATGCCCCCGTGCCCTGCATCTCCAGGGCGGACAGGGGCAGCGCCGCCGCCGCGGCGAGGGGCATCGGCCGGCCGGTCAGGAAGCCCTGCACCCGCGTCACGCCGATGCCCTTGAGCACCGCGTACTCGGCCTCGGTCTCCACGCCCTCGGCGACGATCTCGCAGCCGATGTGCCGGCCGTATCCCGTCAGCGCCTCGGTCAGCGCCCGGCGGCCGGAATGCGCGTCGATGTTGCGGATCAGGCTCATGTCCAGCTTGATGAATTCGGGACTGAGATCGAGGACGTGCCGGAGCGTCGCGTGGCCGGCCCCGACATCGTCGATGGCCAGGCCCAGGCCCTGGCGCCGATACGGCCCCAGCACCTCGCGCAGAGCCTCGTAGGAGGCGACCGCCGCGTGCTCGGTCAGCTCGATCACCACCCGGTCGAGGGCGATGCCCGCCAGCGCCTCGGCGAGACGCGGCGAGGCGAGGGAGGCCGGCGACAGGTTGAGCGACAGCCTGATCCCGGGGGCGAGCGCCGGGAGGGCGCGCAGGGCCTTGCGCACGGCGAGGAATTCGAGCTCCTCGCCCAGGCCCACCTCGGCCGCGTCCGCGAACCAGACGTCCGGACCGATGCCGGCAGGACCTTTGCCGGCAGGACTTTTGACTGGCACCGGCGCGAAGCGTGCCAGGGACTCGAAGGCGGCCAGGCTTCCATCGGCCGTGCGATAGATCGGCTGGAACACCATCTCGACGGCTTCGGCCGCGATCGTCCCGGCGATGCGCCGTCGCTTCGCCTCCCGCTCGCGCGCCGCGTCGTGGTCCTTCCACAGGATGGATTCCACGACATCCGCGCAGAGGCGCAAGATGCCGAGATCGCGGGTCGTGAGGCTCCGGTCCGGCGTGAAGCTGAAGCAGCACAAGGTTCCGTAGGTCTCGCCATCCGCACGGCGCAAAGGGACGCTCAGATGCGCCCCGACCGGCAGGTCGTGGGTGACCGGCAACTGCGCCGCCAGGGTATCCTCGGCCGCATCCTGCATCAGGCCGGGCATCAGGCCCTTGGCGACGTAGTAGCAGAAGCTCTGCTCGAGCGGCTCATGGCTCCCGACGGCGATCGGGTTGTGCGTCGTCCCCGCATCCGTGAAGCGGAACACCCGGTCGCCCGCCACGAATTCCGAGATGAAGCCGACATCCATCGCCAGGTGGCGGCGGACGGCGCGAAGCACCGACAGGATCTGTTCGCTGGCGCTGCCGGAATGGTGACCGAAGACTGATCTCAGGGGCATCGTGCGAATTGGCCGAATGAGGGAGACCGTACGACGTATTCAACCAAAAATTGCATACGGAACATGTTCTGGAAGCATGGCGACTTCATGATGGAGAAATACATAATTGGAATTTAGTCTTAACAATGATCTTTCCAAATAATTTATTTCTGCTGCTGCGTCCCGCGTGATGTCTTGCAGATGAGATCAAGAAATGAACCGGGGTGACGATGTTCCTCCGATAGGGCGTACCCTGCGGGTTGATACAACCACATGTTTCGTCGCCACGCTTCGCCGGTTTGGTACTCAGGGTCAGAGCAGGCATCTCAATAGGCTCGGATTTCCACGGCGACACATGCGGTTGCAAAAATTTCATAGAATTGGCATGATGACAAGGCCATGAAGTCACAGTCGATCTGAATAGAGAAGTCGCCATGCCCGGTTCGGATACCCACGGCATTCAGCGCCCCCCAGATCTCGGTGCGGTCGCGGTCCCGGACAGGGTACCGTTGCCGCTCCGGACGCTGCTCGAGCGGATCGAGCACGGCATCGTCGACTTGGCGGCAGGTTTGAGGGACGGCGCGGACGTGCGCGAAACCATGCACGCCTTGCGCAGTGCCCTGTCCGACATCTGCGCATTGACCGAGACCAACCCGAAGATCCTGCGCATCGTGGAGCGCCTGCTGCGCGCGGGCGAGCGATTGGCCATGGCCGAGGCGCGGCCGCGCCGGTCGCTGGCGGCGGCGCGTGGCGCGGCGACGCGGGCTTTCACGGCCTTGGCGGCGGCCCTGGTCGATACGCGCCCGAGCCGGATCGCCGTGAGCCTCGGCCGCGGCTGGTAGCCGCGGCGTTTCGATCCCGGCTCGCGATCCGCGGTGCGCCGGCGCACGCCGCGCCTCTCACGCGGCGCGCAGGCGCCCTGCATCGCCGGCGCTGGCCGGATCCGCGGCCCCACGCCACAGTGCAGGTACCCTGCAGGCCATCCTGCACCGGAGTCCCCTAGATGAGCAGCCCTCTCCTGTTCCAGCCCCTGCGCCTCGACGGCCTCGCGCTGGAGAACCGCATCATCGTCGCGCCGATGTGCCAGTATTCGGCCCGCGACGGTGAGGCGACCGACTGGCACATGATGCATCTCGGCCAGCTCGCGATGTCGGGCGCCGGGCTCCTGACGCTGGAGGCCACCGCCGTGTCGCCGGAGGCGCGGATCACCTCCGGTGACCTCGGCCTGTGGGACGACGGGACCGAGCGGGCCCTGGCGAAGGTCCTGGACGCGGTGCGGGACTACGCGCCGGTGCCGGTCTGCATCCAGATCGCCCATGCCGGCCGCAAGGCCTCGAGCGAGCCGCCGTGGCGCGGCGGCCATCAGGTCGCGCCGGATTCACCTCGCGGCTGGCTCACCGAGGCGCCGTCGGCCCTCGCCCATGCCGAGGGCGAGGTGGCGCCCCGCGCCCTCGACCGCGAGGACATGACGCGGATCCGCCAGAATTTCGTCGACACCGCCCGGCGGGCCGTCCGGCTCGGCATCGAGGCGGCGGAGATCCACGCGGCGCATGGCTACCTCCTGCACCAGTTCCTGTCGCCGCTGTCGAACCGGCGGACCGACGCCTATGGCGGCAGCCTCGAGAACCGCATGCGCTTCCCCCTCGAAGTCTTCGAGGCGGTGCGCGAGGTGTTCCCCGCCGGCCAGCCGGTCTGGGCCCGGGTCTCGGCGACGGACTGGGTCGAGGAGGGCTGGGAGGTCGAGCAGACCATCGCCTTCGCGGAGGCCCTGAAGGCGCGGGGGGCCGCCGCCATCCACGTCTCCACCGGCGGCGTCTCGCCCCGGCAGAAGATCGCGATCGGGCCGGGCTACCAGGTGCCCTTCGCCGAGCGGGTGCGGGCGGCGACCGACCTCGTCACCATCGCGGTCGGCCTCATCACCGAGCCGCGCCAGGCCGAGACGATCCTGGCCGAGGGCAAGGCGGATGCGGTCTCGCTCGCCCGTGCCATGCTCTACGACCCCCGCTGGCCCTGGCACGCCGCGGCGGAACTGGGGGCCCGGGTCCGGGCACCCAAGCAGTACTGGCGCTCGCAGCCGCACCACCTCAAGGACCTGTTCAAGGAGGCCAGCTTCGGCCAGCGCTGAGGCTCGTGCCTGAGGGCGGGACGGCCGTTCAGTCGTCCTGCCCGTCCTCCAACAGGATCTCGCGCTTGCCGGCGTGGTTGGCGGAGCCGACGATGCCCTCGCGCTCCATCCGCTCCATCAGCGAGGCCGCCCGGTTGTAGCCGATCTGAAGACGCCGCTGGATGTAGCTGGTGGACGCCTTCTTGTCCCGCAGCACCACCGCCACCGCCTGGTCGTACAGGTCGGCCGACGGATCGCCGAAGCTTCCCTGGTCCATGACCGGGGCATCGGCCTCCTCCTCGCCTTCCTCGGCGGTGACCGCCTCGAGATAGGAGGGGCGGCCCTGGCGCTTGAGGTGGGCGACCACCTGCTCGACCTCGTCGTCCGAGCAGAACGGCCCGTGCACCCGGGTCGTCCGGCCGCCGCCCGCCATGAACAGCATGTCGCCCTGGCCCAGGAGCTGCTCGGCGCCCATCTCGCCCAGGATCGTCCGCGAGTCGATCTTCGACGTCACCTGGAACGAGATCCGGGTCGGGAAGTTCGCCTTGATCGTGCCGGTGATCACGTCCACCGACGGGCGCTGCGTCGCCATGATCAGGTGCAGGCCCGCCGCCCGCGCCATCTGGGCCAGACGCTGGATCGCCCCCTCGATGTCCTTGCCCGCCACCATCATCAGGTCGGCCATCTCGTCGACCACGATCACGATGTAGGGCAGGGGCGCGAGGTCCATGACCTCGTCCTCGTAGACCGCCTCGCCGGTCTCGCGGTCGAAGCCGGTCTGCACCGTGCGGGTGATCACCTCGCCCCGCGCCCGCGCCTCCGCCACCCGGGCGTTGAACCCGTCGATGTTGCGCACGCCGAGCTTCGACATCTTCTTGTAGCGCTCCTCCATCTCGCGCACCGCCCATTTGAGGGCGATGACCGCCTTCTTCGGGTCGGTGACGACGGGCGAGAGCAGGTGCGGGATGCCGTCATAGACCGACAGTTCCAGCATCTTCGGGTCGACCATGATCAGGCGGCACTCCTCCGGCGTCATGCGGTAGAGGAGCGACAGGATCATGGTGTTGATGGCGACCGACTTGCCCGAGCCGGTCGTGCCGGCGACGAGCAGGTGGGGCATGCGGGCCAGATCCGCGATGATCGCCTCGCCGCCGATGTTCTTGCCGAGGCAGAGCGCGAGCTTCTGCTTGGTCTCGGCGAAGGCCGGCGAGGCCAGGAGTTCGCGCAGGTACACCGTCTCGCGCTTGGCGTTCGGCAGCTCGATGCCGATGGCGTTGCGGCCCTGGACGACGGCGACGCGGGCGGAGATGGCGGACATCGAGCGGGCGATGTCGTCGGCGAGCGAGATGACGCGGCTCGACTTGGTGCCGGGGGCCGGCTCCAGCTCGTAGAGCGTCACCACCGGCCCCGGGCGCACGGCCAGGATCTCGCCGCGCACGCCGAAATCCTCCAGCGTCGATTCGAGCAGGGTGGCGTTCTGCTCCAGCGCGTCGGTCGAGACCGCGGCGCTGGGCGCCGGGTGGCGCGGCTCGGCGAGCAGCGTCAGCGCCGGCATCTCGTAGGAATCCGGCGAGGCCGGTGCGGGGGCCGGCGCGCGGCGGGTCTGGATCGGCGGGGGAGGGGGCGCGACGCGGCCGCGCGGGGCCTCCGCCTCGTCGTCCTCGTCCCTCAGGTCGTCGTCCATCGTCGGCTCGGCGCGGCGCGGCGCCGCCTCGACCCGGCGCGGCGGCCCTTCCGCGAAGACCGGCTCG
Organism: Methylobacterium currus; assembly: GCF_003058325.1. Lineage (NCBI taxonomy): Bacteria > Pseudomonadati > Pseudomonadota > Alphaproteobacteria > Hyphomicrobiales > Methylobacteriaceae > Methylobacterium > Methylobacterium currus. Next base: position 2,358,697 of record NZ_CP028843.1, on the reverse strand, counting down.
CGGCGGCCGGTCCTGGCCGGACGCTCCGTCTGGGGCTCGGCCTCGTCCCAGGCCTCGGCCTCGCCGGGCTCGGCGAAGGCGCGGCGGGCCGCGAGCGCCGGCGAGTTGCCGGCATACGGATCGGCGGCCCCATGGCGCCAGGATCCGTCGCGGATCGCGTCGATCTTCTGCGCCAGAGCGCTCCGGGCGCTGATCGCCAGATGGGCGAGCGCCCCGAGGGAGGCGAGCCCGAGCCCGGGCGAGTCGTCGTCATGGGCCGGGACTGCGCCGCGGCGGGGCTGGCGATCGTCGTAGCGGCTCACCACGGGAGCGAAGGACTCGGCCTCGTCCTCCCCCTCCTCGTCCTCGATCAGCCCGAAGCCGCAGGCGCCGGTCAGGCTGACCACCGCGACCGCCGCGTAGAGGAAGCCCGCGAAGGCCCCGGCCGGGCCGGCGATCGCCTTGGCGGCTCCGAGCAGGGCATCGCCCGCGACGCCGCCGAGGCCGGTCGGCAGCGGCCAGCGCGCCGTCGGCGGGAGCGCGCTCGCCATGCCGCTCGCCGCGCCGAAGCCGATGATCCAGAGCACCAGCCGCAATTGCAGCCGCGCCAGCCGGTGGGTGCGCAACAGCCGCATGCCCCACACCGCCGGCGGCAGCGCGAAGGCCAGCGCCCCGAGGCCGAGGAGCTGCATGCCGAGATCCGACACCACCGCGCCGCCGAAGCCGAGGAGGTTGCGGGCCGAGCGCGACGTGGCGTGGTTGAGGCTCGGGTCGTCGATCGACCAGGTCGCCAGGGCGACCGTGAAGCACGCCGCCCCGACGAGCAGGGCGAGGCCGGTCACCTCCGTGGCCCGCCGCGTCAGGAACGCGCGGAACGTGTCGATGAGGCCATCGTAGGGCGAGGCCGAGCGACGAAGCGAACGCATGCGGGACTAGACCGGGTACGCGGAACTGGAGGGTGAGGATGGGCTGACGCGGTTAATGGCAGCTTAAGGCTAACTGCCTCTTGCCGCGGAGCTGAAAAACCGTAATTTCACTTAGTTATGGGTTTTTATAAGTATAGGCTTATATATATTACGTGGATATTGATGAACAAAAATAAATACAATATATAGAAAATATAGATCGCCATGATGCAGGCTGCGGCGCAAACGGCTTGCTATATCAAAATCAAGACTTCTCTTGTGTCAGTAATTTGTAGATCGTTAATATTTTCTATATAATCCGCACTGCGCGCTTGACGCAGAGAGTTTTTACGACCGCAAATATCTTATCTGTGTGGTCGTAATATTAGGTTAAGGGTGAAGTCATGAAAAGATCAGTTGTGTGGCGATGGCTGTTAATAATAAAAAATATCTACAGTGATTTAAAATTTATATTTGGAAAACTCCCTAAAATTACGCGATTCTTTATAATATTGACATTTAAGTCGACAGTTGTTTCTTTTTTGCTGAGCGTGCTCGCGGTTCCAGCCACGGCGACATACGCGATGAGGTTCGGATTTCGCGTTCCGGTCGAAGGAACGGCTTACATACAGTTCGCTATCGGATGCTGGTCCTTTATAAGCTTCGTTGCTTCGATCGCTGTGATGGTGCTGGTCGTCGCTGCGTTCGGCTACTTCAAACTAGGTTACGTAGAAATACAGAATTACGTTAACAATCGCCAGGAGGACATTGATGTAAACCCAAATATCGCACTTACTGCGATCGATATGTTGATATTTGTGTTTAATAGGCCTCTGGCAAGATTCGTTGAAACTATAGGATTTTTCATAAAAGTAACCTTTCATTATATAGCTACAACACTATTTGTTTTTTCTATAGTAGTATATATAATATTATCAAATGGAATATTAGGATTACACTTCAGCGATAACAATATGTACTACTGGAGTATTGGATGCATGTTTTTGGCATCAATATTCTCTTTCGGAGTTTGGTACGCTGCGGCAGAGCGACCATTATGGATGCTCCAGGGCTACCTAACGGCTCCTTTGGCAATTTTGATGGCGGTTGCTCTTTTCTCATATGATACATACGGTTCGCTGCTGAGAGTAATGCGATACGGAGGCGGCATAGAAACAAACATTACGACCGACGGCAAAATTTACAAAAATTCTGAAGAATTAATTGGCAATATGCTTTTACGGTCGAACAGTAGTACGTTCATGCTACTTGACGAAAATATTATCATGGAGATATCAAATTCGAAAATTGCCTCTTATTCTGCAAAATACAACGCAAAATGGCACATGCCTAAATACGGACTCGTAAGTCAGAAAAATTATATTGCAATAGAATGAATTTTTAGACTGAGAAGTGGAGGAGCCCCGACGCATCCGCGTCGGGGCTCCTCCACTTCTCAAGGTGGGCCGGGGCGACGAACGCCCCGGCCCACACGACCTCAGTAGTTGTAAGCCCGCTCGCCGTGATCGGCGAGATCCAGGCCCTCGCGCTCCTCGTCCTGGGTCACGCGCAGGCCGACCACCACGTCGACGATCTTGTAGAGGATCGCCGAGCCGATGCCCGACCACAGGATGGTGAAGCCGACAGCCTTGGCCTGGGACAGGAAGGCCGGGCCGAACTCGTAGGCCGCGGCCACCAGCTCGCCGGGCTTCGTCGCGTAGTCGGGGGCGCCGACGCCGCCCAGCGCCGGGTTGACCAGGATGCCGGTGGCGAGCGCGCCCAGGATGCCGCCGACGCAGTGCACGCCGAAGACGTCGAGGGAGTCGTCGTAGCCGAGCGCGTTCTTGACGGTCGAGCACATCACGAAGCAGACGGCGCCGGCGACGAGGCCGAGCACGATCGAGCCCATCGGGCCGGCGAAGCCGCAGGCCGGGGTGACCGCGACGAGGCCCGCGACCGCGCCCGAGAGCATGCCCAGCAGCGAGGGCTTGCCCTTGGCGGCCCACTCGACGAGGAGCCAGGACAGGCCGGCCGCCGCGGTGGCCACGAAGGTGTTGATCATCGCGAGCGCCGCCGAGCCGTTGGCCTCGAGGTTGGAGCCGGCGTTGAAGCCGAACCAGCCGACCCAGAGCAGCGAGGCGCCGATCATCGTCATGGTGAGCGAGTGCGGGGCGAGCAGGTCGCGGCCGTAGCCGATGCGCTTGCCGATCATCAGGCAGCCGACGATGCCGGCGATGCCCGCGTTGATGTGCACCACGGTGCCGCCGGCGAAGTCGAGGGCGCCCCACTTGAACAGCAGGCCGGCATCGGCGTTGACGGCGTCGAGGGCGTCCTGGGCCGCCTTCTTGGAGGCCTCGTCGGTGGCCGCGGCCAGCGCCTTGGCGGCGTTGCCGACCGCGTCGGGGCCGCCCCAGTACCAGACCATGTGCGCCATCGGGAAGTAGATGAAGATCAGCCACAGCAGGCAGAACAGCAGCAGGGCCGAGAACTTCATGCGCTCCGCGAAGGCGCCGACGATCAGCGCCGGGGTGATCATCGCGAACGTCATCTGGAAGCAGATATATACGTATTCGGGGATGACGACGCCGTTCGAGAAGGTCGCCGCGACCGAGTTGGCGTCGACGCCGCGCAGGAACGCCTTCGAGAAGCCGCCGACGAAATCGTTGAGGCCGCCGCCATTGGTGAAGGCGAGGCTGTAGCCGAAGAACACCCAGACGATGCAGGCGAGGCTGACGATGGCGAAGACCTGGGTCAGCAGCGACAGCATGTTCTTGGTGCGGACGAGGCCGCCGTAGAACAGCGCCAGGCCCGGTACCGACATCATCAGCACCAGCGCGGACGAGATCAGCATCCAGGCGGTGTCGCCCTTGTTGGGCACCGGCGCCGCCGCCGCGGCGGCCGGTGCCGCCTCGACGGTCGGCGTCTGCGCTAGGGACGGCTCCACCAGGACCAGCGCCAGCGCGGCGCCTCCCAGGCCGAGAGCCAGGACGTTGCGAAGCTTCATGGAAGAGGAACTCCCGATGGAATCGAAGGCAATCATGGGAAGGGGCGGCGGGGCACTGCCACGGCCCCGCGCGGGCAGCGCCTCAGAGGGCGTCGACGTCGGTCTCGCCGGTGCGGATGCGCACGGCCTTCTCGAGCGGCATCACGAAGATCTTGCCGTCGCCGATCTGGCCGGTGCGGGCGGCGGCCGCGATGGTGTCGACGACGTTCGAGACGAGGTCGACCGCCACCGCCACCTCGATCTTGAGCTTGGGCAGGAAGCTGACGGCGTACTCGGCCCCGCGATAGATCTCGGTATGCCCCTTCTGCCGGCCGTAGCCCTTCACTTCGGTCACGGTCAGGCCGTGCACGCCGATGCTGGTGAGGGCGTCGCGGACCTCCTCCAGCTTGAACGGCTTGATGATGGCCATGACGATCTTCATGGGACGAGCCCCCTTTCGATTATGGCGTTCTCACGCCCGGACGCGCCGGGGCGAGGCGTGATCCGGCGCCGAGGCGAACCCGTTGGCCCCCGACGCCGGTCTCGACTGCCATCAATCAAGGAACGTGCCACGACGCGTGACCGGACCTACGGACAAGCTGCCCGGTTCCTGGGCCGATTGCGGATATTGAAGCCGATCGGGGCGGCAGTGACGATGAAAAAGACGGCAATTGCCCAATGAGTATGCAGCAGCGGCTCAGGCCTCGTGTTCGGGAGCGACCCGCTTCTCGCGGATCATGCCCTCCTGCGCGACCGAGGCCACGAGGGTGCCGTCGCGGGTGAAGATCAGCCCGCGGGAGAAGCCGCAGCCGCCCGACGCGCTCGGGCTGTCCTGGGCGTAGAGCAGCCATTCGTCGGCCCGGAACGGCCGGTGGAACCACAGGGCGTGGTCGAGGCTCGCCGGCTGGATCTCGCTCTCGAACACCGTGCGGCCGTGCGGGATGAGCGAGGTGTCGAGCAGCGTCATGTCGGAGGCGTAGGCGAGCACCGCCTGGTGAATGGCCGGATCGTCCGGCAGGGGCGAGGTCGCCCGGATCCAGACGTGGAACCGTGGCGGGCCGGGCTGCCGCCCGGCATAGCGCTCGATCTCGACCGGGCGCAGCTCGATCGGCCGCTCGCGCTCGAAATAGGCCCGGACCGGATCGGGCATGCGCGGCATCACCGAGGCCTTGAGCGCGCCTTCGCCGGGCAGGTCCTCCGGCATCGGCACCGCCGGCATCTCGGCCCGGTGGTCGAAGCCCGGCTCCTCGACGTGGTAGGAGGCCGACATCGAGAAGATCGGCCGCCCGTGCTGGATCGCCACCACCCGGCGGGTGGTGAAGCTGCGGCCGTCGCGGATGCGGTCGACCTCGTAGACGATCGGCACCTTCGGGTCGCCGCCGAGCAGGAAATAGGCGTGGAGCGAGTGCGGCCGGCGCTCGGGCGGCACGGTCCGGGTCGCGGCGACGAGGGCCTGGCCGATCACCTGGCCGCCGAAGACCCGCTGCCAGCGATCCTTCGGCGAGCGACCGCGGAAGAGGTTCTGCTCCAGCGTTTCCAGGTCGAGGATGTCGAGGAGGTCGGCGACCGCGCGCAAGGGAAGGATCCGGGCTGAGGGAGGGGCGCGTAGCTGACGCAGGCCGATGCGCGCCGTCAAGCGACGCGGGACGCGCCGCTTGTGCTATGAGCCTCGCCGACCAGACGAGCAGCGGGCGATCGCGAGATGGCGCAGGGTGACGGCGTGAGCGGACGACGGGGGGCGGCGCGGGAGATCGTCATCGCGGGCGGCGGCCTGCCGGGGCTGGCGCTGGCGCTGGCCCTGCGGCAGGCCTTGGGGGAGGGGGTGCGGGTCACGGTCTGCGACCCGGCCTTCGGCCGCGCGGATGCCCCGCGGGACCTGCGCGCCTACGCGGTCGCGGCCGCCGCCCGGCGGATGCTGGAGCGCCTCGGCGTGTGGGATGCGGTGAGCCCCGGCGCCCAGCCGATCCGCGAGATGGTCATCACCGACAGCCGCCTCGCCGACCCGGTGCGGCCGACCTTCCTGACCTTCGAGGGCGAGGTGGCGGAGGGCGAGCCCTTCGCCCACATGATCGAGGGCGGCGGCCTGCTGAGCGCGCTTCGCGACGCCGCCGCCGCGGCCGGGGTGGTGCTGGAGGCGAGCCCCGTCCTCGCGGCCGTACCGGAGGCCGACAGGATCACCGCGCGCCTGCCGGACGGGCGGCGGATCCGGGCCGACCTCGTCGTGGCGGCGGACGGCGCCCGCTCGCGCCTGCGCGAGGCCGCCGGCATCGGCTGGGTCGGCTGGTCCTATCCGCAATCGGGCATCGTCGCCACGGTGGCGCATGAGCGCGACCACGAGGGCCGGGCGATCGAGCATTTTTTGCCCTCCGGTCCCTTCGCGGTGCTGCCGCTGTCCCCCGGCGGGTCTCTCGGCCACCGCTCCTCGATCGTCTGGACCGAGCGCCAGGCCGAGGTGCCGGCGCTAATCGGCGGCGGTCCCGAGGAGGCCTTGATGGAGGTCGAGCGGCGCTTCGGCCTGACGCTCGGCCGCATCGCCCTCGAATCGCCGCTCAGGGCCTATCCGCTCTCCTTCGGCATCGCCCGGCGCTTCGGCGCCCGGCGGCTGATGCTCTTGGGCGATGCCGCCCACGTCATCCACCCGATCGCCGGCCAGGGCCTGAATCTGGGCCTGCGCAGCGCCGCCGCCCTGGCGGAGGCGCTCGCCGACACGATGCGCCTCGGCCTCGATCCGGGCGGGCCGGAGGCGCTGGAAACCTACGAGCGCAGCCGGCGCTTCGACACGCTCGCGATGGGGGCGGCCACCGACGGCCTCAACCGCCTCTTCTCCAACGACGCCCTGCCGGTCCGCCTCGCCCGCGACCTCGGCCTCGGCCTCGTCGACCGGTTGCCCGGCCTGAAGCGGCTGTTCATCCGCGAGGCGGCGGGGTTGCGGGGGCGCCAGCCGCGGTTGATGCGGGGGGAGGCGTTGTAGGAGGCATCGTTCCGATTAGCTCCAAGCGTAGGGCTTGCCGTTCTTGAGCGCTGCCGTGTGCAAGAAAAACTGGAAATCCGTGGGGGCTTCCGAGACGGACGCGAAAGAGGAGCGCTCCTCGACCTCATCGGCGTCGAATGCCAGGACGGCCCGATGCCTGACCCGATCCGCATCGAGGCCCACGAGCGTGTTCGGCAGGTGAATGGCGAGGATCACGAAGACCGATGGCCGAAGAGCGTCGGGGATCGCGTCCCTGACGGGCCTCGAGACGACCAGGGTGGAGGCTGCAACGCCAAGCGCCGCGAGCATCCGCCAACGTTCCAGGCCGAGCCGACCGGGCCACAGCGTTGCCAGGGCGATCGGCTGCAATGAACCACCGAACAATGCCGTTGTCAGCACGCTGTCGGTGAGTGCCGTCAGGGCGCGAGCTTCACGATCAGTATTGTGGGCCGGTTGCTTGCTTGTCCCAGGCTCCGGCATTGCGTCCCGCAGGAGGCGCCGTCGCGGCCCTTGCCTTGACTCCGCACGGGACCGACCGTTGCTCCTCGCGCGAGGAAGACGAGAGTCCGGAGATCGAGACCGTCACCGCAGATCGGCCACGTGCCGCACGGCGAAATGCGTCAGCTCGGTCAGCGTCGCCAGCCCGAGGCGCTGGCGCAGGGCCGCGCAGGAATTGGTCACCGTCTTGTAGCTGACCGACAGATCCGCGGCGATCGCCGTGTAGCCCCAGCCCTCCGCCAGCAGCGCCAGGATGCGGCGCTCGCGCGGGCTCAAGGTGCCGAGCAGGGAGCGGCGCGGATCGGCCTGGAGCAGGGCGACCTCGGTGGCGAGCCGCCCGTCGAGATAGGGCCGGCCGGTCCGGACCTGCTCGTAGGCCCGCACCAGGTCGCCGGCGGGGGCGTCCTTGAGCACGTAGCCGACGGCGCCGGCCGCCAGCGCCCGGGCGACGATCGCCGGGTCGGCGTGCATGCTGAACACCAGGACGCGGGTGGCGGGCGCGCGCTTGCGCACCCGGCCGATCAGCGCGAGGCCGGCCAGCTCCCGGTCCGGCACGTCGCGGCCCGGAAAGGCGAGGTCGATCACCGCCACGTCGGGCCGGTGGCGCAGGATGGCGCGGTAGGCTTCCGGGAGGCAGGCCGCGCCGCGCACCTCGGCGCCCGCATCCTCGAGCAGGCGCCGGGCGCCCTGGAGCACGATCGGGTGATCGTCGACGACGACGACGCGGGTCACGGGGCCTCCTCCTCGGGCGTCCCGGACGGGAGCGCGATCCGCAACGACGTGCCGGGCTCGCGCGGCACCAGCGCGAGCCGGCCGCCCAGGCCCTCGACCCGCTCGCGCATCCCGGCCAATCCTCGTCCCCCGCCCCGTCCCTCGCCCCGGTCTTCGCTCCGCTCCCCGGTCAGGCCGCTCCCGTCGTCGTCGACGGTGAGGCGCAGGCTGCCCTCCTCCTCGGCGACCTCCACCGCCACCCGCGACGCTCCGGCATGGCGGAGCGCGTTGGTCAGGCCCTCCTGCACGCAGCGATAGAGGGTGAGGTCGACGAGGTCGCCGTAGCCGGGCCGGAGCGGCGCGAACCGGCCCTCGACCGCGATCTCGGGATGGTGCCGCGCCGCATCGCGCACCAGGAGTTCGAGGCAGCGGCTCAGGGGCACCTGGCCGAGGCCGGCCGGGCGCAGGCGGTTGAGCAGGGCCCGGTTGATGGTCTGCACCCGCGTGACGATCGCCGCGATGTCGTCGGTGCGCTGGATCAGCCGGCCGCGGGCCGGCTCGTCGAGGGTCGCGGCGATGCGGGCGATCGACGAGGAGTTGGCTTCCAGCGCGAACAGGCACGGGCCGAACTCGTCGTGGAGCTCGAGGGCGGTGCGCCGGCGCTCGTCCTCCTCGGCGGTGAGGAGGCGCCGGGTGAGCCGCAGGTTGGCGGCCCGCGCCGCGCCCAGGGCCTCGGCGAGGCGGTTGAACCGGGTCGCGATCACCGCGAGCTCGCGGGTGTCGGGCCGGTCCACCCGCGCGTCGTAATCCTGCTGCTCCAGCCGGGTCAGCCCGGCGGCGAGCTGGGCGAGCGGGCTCAGGATCCGGCCGAAGGCGAGGGACAGGATCGCCAGCATGGCGAGGCTCAGGGACAGGCCGGTGAGGCCGAGCGCCAGGGCGTAGCCCCAGACCTCGTCGATCTCGTCCGAGGGCTCGGCGGTGACGAGGGCGGTGCCGATGCGGGCGCCGCGCAGCACCAAGGGCACCTCGTGGCGTTGCGCCGGCGGGGCGATCAGGCGGGCGAACCAGCGGGGCGCCCGCCGCGTGCCCTCCCGCGGCGTCCCGGCCTCGCTCGGCCGGTTGGCGGCGTCGAGCAGCGTCACCCGGACGTGGCGCAGGCCCTGGAAGCGCAAGGCGAGGGTGCGGAACAGGCCGGAGAGCGGCGCGTCCTGCAGCGCCTGGAGGGTCTCGGCCACCAGCGGCTCGACCACCGCGAGCGAGGCCGCGGTCTCGACCTCGGTGGCGGTGCGCGCCTTGTGGATGATGACCGCGCCCGAGATCGCCGCCGCCACCAGGTTGATGAGGACGACGACCACCATCAGCCGCGCCCGCATCGGGCGGCCGGACCACAGGGCGGGGAGGCCGGAGCGGAACGGCCCGGAGGCTGGGTCGGCCGCCCGCGCCGGGACGGGAGGGTCGAAGGGCGAGGACACGAATTCCGGGGGACGCAAGGGGACGATCGCGGGAATGGACACGCAGATCCGCGGTAACCGCCGCTGCAGACCGCTCCCCGTCCCCGAGACGAGCCAGGATCCGGCCCGCCTGTCAATGCGACGCCGGTCTGCGGCGCCGCTTTCCCCCGCGTCCCGCAGCGGCGGTCATCCCTGGCGGGTACGGCATCCGGACGGATGCCGTCTCGCGGACCGCCCCATGCGGTGTCCGGAGGGACCGTTCGAAACCCGTCTCACCCGTCGGAGAGGTAGTGCTGGATGCTGCCGGCCTCCGCCGCGAGCGTCGCGACATAGGCCGCGACGACCGCCGGAACGGTGCTGCCTGCGCCGCCCGTCAGCGCCTGCATCATCTGCATCATGTTGCCCTGCGCGGTGCTGGTGAAGGTGATGAGGTTCTGCGTGGCGTTCTCCAGGATATCGAGCTGCCCGGCGAAGCCCTGCACGGCGTTCATCCCCCCGGCCGTCGCCGCAGCCTGCCCCTGGAGCTCGGCCTGCTGCTGTTGCAGCTGGGACAGTTCCTGTTCCAGCGTGTGGCCGGATTTGATCAGGTTGGCGATCTCGGCGACGATCCAGGGGAGGGGGATCGGGATCATCCGCAGGATGTCGAGGCGCTTGCGCTGGGTCTCGGCCTCGTCCCGGGCATGGTCGAGCTGGGCGAGCAGGGCCGCGATGCGGGCGGCGAGGTCCCGGCTGATCTGCGCCACCAGGCGCTGGTCGACCAGGACCTGATCCCGGTACCGCGCCAGGGTGGCGAAGGCGGCCTGGTTCGAGGCCATGGCGCCCGACAGGCGTTCGACGAGATGCGAGATGCCGCTCACGATCGCTTCGCGCGCCTGTCCCTGTCCTGCGCTCCAGGCGTCGATCTGCGGTTTGAGAGCCTGGGTCGTCTCGGTGGCCGTCCGGGCGAAGGCGCCGACCGCCTCCGCCATCGCGGCGAGTTGCGGTGCGACCGTCGCCGGGAAGTCGGCGGCGTGGGCGCGCAGGCCCTCCGCGTCCGGCGGCAGGTGCTGCGTGTCGGCGACCGCCTTCGCCGCGAGCGCCGGGTTGTCGATGAGAGTCTGGAACATCGGGGCTCCTGAACCGGGGATGCTGCTGGGTCTCGCAGAGGCCGGCGCCCTCCCGGGCGCCGGCCGGAGGCCGCCGTCAGGCGGCGCGCAGCTTCTGCAGAGCGCTGAGATCGAGCGTGCCCATGCCGGCCTGGTTGCCCTCCACCTTGACGGACTTCACGCCCGACATCTGCTTCTGGATGGTGGTGACGTTGCCCAGCACCGTCGTCCACTGCGACGCGGAGGTGTTGAGGTAGGCCTGCACCACGATCGGCAGGTCGGAGAAGGTGCTCGCGTTCTGGATCGAGCCCACGACGTTGCCGAGGTTGCCGCCCAGGATGTCCCAGGCGTTCTTCATGTTGGTGAGTTCCTGTGCGGCGGTGGTAGCCGAGGACCCGAGGGTTCCCATCGTGCTCTTGAAATCCGTCAGGAACGTCACGGTGCCTTCGAGCTGCGACTTCTGGGTGAGCAGGCCGGACTTGGCCTCGATCAGCTTGGCGAGGACGACCGACGAGGCGGTCAAGCCGGCGCCACCGAGGGCCACCACCCCGACGCCGGCGAGGACGAGGGGCGTGCTGGCACCGGCGGTGAGGAACGACGCGATGGCCCCCGCGGCGATCATCAGGCCACCCCCGATCATCACCAGGCCACTGATCGCGATGCCGGCCGCGGCGCCGCCGATCTTGCTGTTGAGGCTGTCGATCTGGTCGTTGAGCTCGGCGATCGCGCCGGTGCTGCCCTGGATGACCAGCGAGGCCTGCTGGGCGGCGGTGTTGAAGTTCGAGATATCGGTGTTGAGCTTGGTCCGGAAATCGTCCAGCGACGTCCGTACCCCGTTGACGTTGGTCACCTTCTTGTCGAGGTCCGATTGCAGCTGCTGCAGCAGCGCCAGCGCGTCGGCCTTGGCCTGGCTCGATCCGCCCTTCCAGTCGTCGATCTTGCCGGTGATCATCGTGTTGAACGCAGCGAATTCCTGTGCGTAGCCGCCGACATCGGTCACCACCGAGATGATCTTGGGTTGGACGACCTTCAGGTAGTTGCTGGCATTGCCTTGAGCGGTTTCAAGCTGCTTGCCGACCGGCGGCAGCCTCGAGGCGACCGAAGCCGGGATCACGATGGCCGGCTGCTGCGCCACCTGCGTGCAGTAGGTCTGCACCAGCAGCCCGGAGGAGGCGGACCTCGTGACGGTGTCGCCGAGATTGCCGATGGACTTGCTGTCCATGCTGGCGAGGGTCCGGATGTTGCTGATCGTGGACATGGAGCGGTTCCTGTCTGCTGTCGTGACGAGATCGCGGAAAATCAGGCGGCCGTGCTCATCGTGCCGACGTGGTCCACCGACCGGGGCGCCAGCTCGACGATGCGCGAGAGCAGACCCTGCGCCTGCTTGCTGATCGTGGCCCAGTCGCGCTGGGCGAGGTGGAGCGCCGCGGTGAGATGCGCCGCGTCGCTGGCGTCCGAGGCCTGTGCGACGTCCCGCCGGAAGCTGGCGATGCCCGCCTGGATCGAGCCCCATTCGGTGGTCAGCGACGCGAGAGCCGCCTTTGTCTCGTCCGCCGCCGTCGCGACCGCCTCGACCTGCGCCTCGATGGAGCCGACGAGGGTCAGGGTCAGGCTGAGTGCCGCCGACCGCTGGTAGAGGTCGGCGAGGGATCCGTTGTCGCTCGCCAGGGAGGCCGATGCAGCGGCGAGCCCCGCGATGCCGCCTGCCGCGACGCCGATCCCGGCCAGGACGACCCCCTCGCTGGTGAAGCCGGAGGGCAGGGTGGCCAGGGCGCCGACCCCGATCGCGACGAAGCCGGCCGTCGTCACGAGGGCCGAGATCACGACGCCGGCGATCTCGCCACTGATCTTGCGTCGCAGATCGGCGATCTCCCGCTGCACCTCGGCCTGCGCCTCGCCGTCGGCGCCGATCACGCGTTGCGCCTCGGCGTGATCGTCGGCCAGGTTCTTGGCATCGGTGCGGACCTGATCGAGCGCGGTCACGAGCTTGGCGGTCAGGGCCCGCGACTTCGCGGCCCGGGTGCCGGCATCGTGATCGAGCTGGGCGAGGAGCGCCTGGACCTGCTCGCGGGCAGTCGGCTTCTCGGGCACCGAATGGATCAGCGGCAGCATCGCATCACCGAACGACTGCACCATGCTGCAATACGCGATCACGTCGGTCAGCCCCACGATGAGCTCCGGCGCGAGCGTCCGCAGCAGCAGGTCGGCGTTCCGCTTCGCGGATTTCTGGTGCTGGATGAGCTTCGGCATCAGCCCTGCGCCGGCCTCGCCGATCGCTCTCGGATCAAGGTCGGCCTGCTGCGCCGTCTGCGTGGCGTAGGTCTGCAACATCACCAGGGCGCCGGCGACACCGTTCAGCTCGGTCTGGATATCGTCCGGCCGAAGCGGATTGTTCATTGCGCTGGCAAGATCAATGATCTGAGCGACTGTCTTGGCCATGGTAAATCTCTGCAAAGCGCGATGATCGCGCCGGCATCATCTAAGATGATTCGCCGATGAGAACGAGAGATAAGTTATTAGATATTTGGAATTGATTTTTCCGCGCTGAAAAATACGGACATATTGACTCTCGGGCGCGGATCGGAACTGAGCCGACAAATCACGTCATGCCGGCCGGACCGGCCGGGGGCGTCGGTCCGCGCGGCCGCGGGGCCCCCGCACGACCGCTCCGGGACGCAGGATGGCAGGGCCCGAAAAACGAACGGAGCCCGATCGCATCGCGATCGGGCTCCGTTCAGGGTCGGTGCCGGGCCGTGCCTGACCTGCGCCGGCCTCGGCGGGTGCGCGTGGCCCGCCTACCAGGTCATCCGCACGCCGCCATAGACCGAGAGCGGCTGCACCAGGGTGGTGGTGCGGGGGTCGTTCAGCACGTAGCGCCCGGCGAAGGCGGTATCGCGCTCCAGGAAGGTGCCGAAATTGGCGTACCGGTTGTTGAACAGGTTGGTCACCAGGCCGAAGATCTGCACGGTCGGCGTCAGCTGGAAGCTGGTGTTGAGGTTGGCGGTGAAGTAGGCCGGCAACTTGCGGTTGAGGTTCGACTCGTCGCCGCGGAAATAGGACGACGAGAAGGCCTGCATGTTCATGCCGAAGCGCCATTGCGGCGTGATGGCGTAGTCGAAGCCGGCCTTGATCTGGTGATCGGGCACCAGCGGCACCTTGTTGCCCGGGCGCACGGTGATGAGCCCGTCATCGGCGAGCGGGTTGTTGGGCGACGACAGGTCGCCGCGGAACTGGAAGGTGGCGTCGATCAGCGCGTAGTTGGCGTAGAGGCTCAGGCGCCCGGTGGTGTACTCGGCCGCGGCCTCGATGCCCTGGCGCCGGGTGGCCGGCACGTTGACGAAGTAGCCGCGCGCCGCATTGCCGGGCACCGCGACCTGGAGGATGTCGTTGGTGAGGTCGGTGCGGAAGGCGCCGAGCTTGTAGGTGAGCAGGCCGTCCTCGTAGAAGTTCGGCACCGAGCCGCGGATGCCGACCTCGTAGGTGCGGGCCTCCACCTGCTTGAGCGGCGGATCGGCGACGAGGGAGTTCGGCAGCAGGCAGGGCCGGTTCGGATTGGCGCAGGCCAGTTCGAGCGGCGTCGGCGCCCGGTTCGACTCGGAATAGCCGCCATAGAGGCTCAGCCCGTCGGTGAACCGGTAGGTCAGGCCGGCGACCGGGTTGATCCGGCTGAAGTAATGCGTGCCGGTGACGTCGGGCGAGAAGCCGGTGAGGTCCTGGGTGGTGATGCGGGCGAAGTTCAGCCGCGCGCCGGCGGTGAGCGAGAGCCGGTCGGTGACGTCGAACGTGTCGAGGGCATAGAGGCCCATATAGAGGTTCGAGCCGGTGACCTGGCTCGGCGCGATGCCGAGCGCCGCCGCCGTGCGGATCGGGCCGGTGCCGAGGCCCGGAATATTGCCGTAGGTCGGGTTGAGCGGATCCGTCGTGACGCTGAGATCCGGATTGATGACGCCGAGCGTGCTCGACGACTTGAAGCTGTAATTCGCGACGTCGATGCTGCCGCCGACGATGAAGGTGTTCGGGCGGTCGAAGATCCGGTCGCGGTTGGTGGCCTGGAGCGTGCCGCCATAGCCGGTCGCCTCGGTCCGGACGGTGTCGATCGTGCCGTAGGGCACGCCGGCCCGGAACGGGATCCGCTGGTTCTGCGGCCCGAGGATCAGGAACTGGTTGCGGAACTGCGCCTGGGTCTGGCCGGGTGCGGCCGAGAACCCGTCATCCTCGAAGCACAGGAAGCCGCGGAAGTTCGAGCGCGAGCTGCAATTCTCGAAATTGCCGTCGTTGCCGTCGATCACGAATTGGCTGAGGCGGCGCACATAGGCGTTGCCCGAGAGTTCCCAGGTCGGCGACACGGCGACCTTGCCGGTGACCTGGATCTGGCCGACCTCGGTGTCGATCGATTGCGGGTAGGTGAAGATCGCCCGCTGGTTGTCGCGGGTGAAGTCGACGGGCGAGGCCGCGGCGGCGCCGAAATAGGTCTTGGCGCCCGAGGCGATGATGTGAAACTCGGAATCGAGGCTGCGGTGGCCGATATCGGCGTAGACCCGGCCGATCTCCGAGGGCGACTGGTAGCGCCAGCCGGCATCGCGCAGGCCCTCGCCGGCAAAGTAGAAGCTCCAGGGGCCGATCACCTCGCCGTACTGGAGCGTGCCCAGGATGCGGCCGTCCGAGCCGCCCATCACCGAGACTTCCTTGCCCTGCCAGGTGAAGCCGTTCTTCATCTCGATATTGACCGCGCCGCCGAGCGCGTTGAGGCCGAAGATCGGGTTGCCGGTGACGATGTCGATGCGGTTGATCGCGACCTGGGGAATCAGGTCCCAGTTCACCACGTCGCCGAAGGCCTCGTTGATGCGGGTGCCGTTCTGGTAGACGGCGAGCCCCTGCGGCGCGCCGAGCAGCGGCGAGGCGTCGAAGCCGCGATAGGTCAGGGTCTGGCGGAAGCTGTTGCCTTGGCCGTCGGAGAGGCTCACGCCCGGGGTGGTGCGGGCCAGCGTGAAGGTGGGGTCGAGGGTGGCGCGGTCCTGCTCGAGCATCCTGGCCGTCACGGTCTCGACGGTGAACGGCACCTTGGCGAGCGGCAGGGCGCCGCCGCCGCCGATCCGCTCGCCCGTGGCCGAGCGCCCGGTACCGCCCGCACCGGCCACCGGCGTCACCGGTACCACGTCGATCGTCTCCAGGGCGATGGTCTCTTGCGCCGCCGCCGGCGCGATCAGCCCGGCCGAGACGAGAGCGGTCGTGACCAGAAGCCCCCAGCGCGACGCCGTCATGCCCGACATGTTCCCCCACCCAACTCGCTGTTGTGGCGCTGCCCGGCGCCAACCTGGGTAGGAGAGATAGCGAGCTTCACCGTTCCGCCGCAATCCCGCCTGACAGGGCATTGCCCGATCGGGCAGTTCTGAGGCAGAGTTGGCGCCCGAACCTCGCTGGTCGTGACCTCATGGCAACAATCGGAGAAGCCGGGGAGACTTTGCGCGGGAAGATCCGGCAATCGGAACTGCTTGATATTCCCGGGTCTTCGACTTGCCGAGGGTGGCCCGATGCGGTCAGGTCAGGCCGAGGGCCGCGACCGCCTCGGACCCGGTGAGCGGCGCGCTGTCCCACTGCGCCGGCCGGTCGATCGCGGCGCGCAGCATCGCCTTGTAGACGTGGCGCGGCACCTCCTCGGCCCCGAACTGGGCGAGGTGGCTGGTGACGAACTGGGCGTCGAGCAGGGTGTAGCCGCCGCGCTTCAGCCGGGCGGCGAGGTGCACCAGTGCCACCTTCGAGGCGTCCCGGGCGACGTGGAACATGCTCTCGCCGAAGAACGCCGCGCCGAGGGAGACCCCGTAGAGCCCGCCGACCAGGATGCGGGGCTCGCCGGCATAGACCTCGACGGTGTGGCAATGGCCGAGATCGAACAATTCGCCGTAGAGGGCGCGGATGCGCGCATTGATCCAGGTGCGGTCGCTGTCCCGCCGCGGCGCGGCGCAGCCCTCGATCACCGCATCGAAGTCGCGGTCGGTCACCACCTCGAAGCCGCCGTTGCGCACCGTGCGGGCGAGGCGATGGCCGAGATGGAAGCGGTCGAGGGGCAGGATGCCCCGCTCCTTCGGCTCGACCCAGTACAGGGTCGGGTCATCCGCATCCTCCGCCATCGGGAAGATACCGGCCGCGTAGGCCTTGAGCAGGATCTCGGCGGTGATCTCGACGTTCAGGCTGCCGTGCATCGACAGAGGTTCCGGGCGGGACAGGGCGGGGAAGCGTTTCTCCCCCATGGCCGAGCCTTGGCAAAGATCGAGCCTTGGCCAAGATAGGGCACGCGGCCTGCCGCGACGAGAAACGGCCCGCGGCTCTGGGCCGCGGACCGTTTCGATCGCAGGGCGTCGCCTCGGCTCAGTTCGCCGGTCCGCCCGCGGTGTTGCCGAGGTTCGGGTTCAGGCGGCTCGGCATCGCGGCGTTGCCGCCCTTGGCCGAATCGACCTGGGTCTCGTAGGTCGACTGACCGACGCCGCCGACCGGGCCCGGACCGGCCGGGACGGGGGCGACCACGGTGCCGGTGGTGAGCGGGTCGACGACCGGGGCGACCGGGCCCCGAGAGGCCGGAGCATCATAGCCAGGGGTCTGGGCGAGGGCGGGAGTGGCCAGGAGGGCGGCCACGGCGGCGAGCTTGAGCACGCGCATCGTCAGATCTCTCTCGGTTGTGGTTGGAATTGTCGCGGCCTCGATCGGTCCCGTCAGCTGCCTGACGCAATGCCTGACCGACCTGTCCTTGCCGCTGTTGCCGAGAGAACCCTTGGGAAGCCGCGCTGTTCCGCGCCGCTTCCAAAAATATCGCGCCCGATCGATTGCTGCGGTGCCGCACCCGGACAAGCGCGTCCGGACATGCAAAGGGGCGCCACGCGGCGCCCCTTGCGACGGTCCAGCCGCCTGCGCGGGCGTCAGCCGATCTCGAGCCCGCCGGTCTTGAGGAATTCCTCGAGCCAGTGGATGTCGTAGAGGCCGTTCTGGATGTCGGCGTTGCGCACCAGGGTGCGGAACAGCGGCAGGGTCGTGTCGACGCCCGCGACCACGAACTCGTCGAGCGCCCGGCGCAGCCGCATCAGGCACTCGTTGCGGGTGCGGCCGTGGACGATGAGCTTGCCCATCAGCGAGTCGTAGTGCGGCGGGATGCGGTAGCCCTGGAAGGCCGCCGAATCGACCCGCACGCCGAGGCCCCCGGGCGGGTGGAAGTAGGTGATGGTGCCGGGCGAGGGCCGGAAGGTGGAGGGGTGCTCGGCGTTGATGCGGCACTCGATGGCGTGGCCCTCGACCCGCACGTCCTCCTGGCGCACCGACAGGGGCGCGCCCGCCGCCACCCGGATCTGCTCGTTGACGAGGTCGATCCCGGTGATCATCTCGGTAACAGGGTGCTCCACCTGAATTCGAGTGTTCATCTCGATGAAGTAGAACTGCCCGTCCTCGTAGAGGAACTCGATCGTGCCGGCGCCGCTATAGCCCAGCTCCTGCATCGCCCGGGCGACGGTGCCGCCGATCTGCTCGCGCATCTCGGCGTTGAGGGCCGGGGAGGGGCCTTCCTCCCAGACCTTCTGGTGCCGGCGCTGGAGCGAGCAGTCGCGCTCGGCGAGGTGGATGGCGTTGCCGCGGCCGTCGCCGAGCACCTGCACCTCGATGTGGCGCGGCTTCTCGAGATATTTTTCGATGTAGACCGCGTCGTCGCCGAAGGCCGCCTTGGCCTCGGTGCGGGCGGTCATCAGGGCGGATTCGAGGTCGGCCTCGCTGCGGGCGACCTTCATGCCGCGGCCGCCGCCGCCGGAGGCGGCCTTGATCAGCACCGGGTAGCCGATATCGGCCGCGACCCGCTTGGCCTCGTCGATCTCGGTGACGCCGCCCTCGGAACCCGGCACGCACGGGATGCCGAGGCGCTTGGCCGTGCGCTTGGCCTCGATCTTGTCGCCCATCACCCGGATGTGCTCGGCCTTGGGGCCGATGAAGCCGATGCCGTGATGGCCCAGCACCTCGGCGAAGCGGGCATTCTCCGACAGGAAGCCGTAGCCCGGGTGCACCGCGTCGGCGCCGGTGATCTCGCAGGCGGCGATGATCGACGGGATGTTGAGGTAGCTGTCGCGGGCCGGCGGCGGGCCGATGCAGACGCTCTCGTCGGCGAGCCGCACATGCATGGCGTCGGCGTCGGCGGTGGAGTGCACCGCCACCGTCGCGATGCCGAGCTCCTTGGCGGCCCGCAGGATCCGGAGCGCGATCTCGCCCCGGTTCGCGATCAGGATCTTGTCGAACATGGGGCCCCTAAGGTCACTCGATCAGCAGGAGGGGCTCGCCGAACTCGACCGGCTGACCGTCCTCGATGAAGATCGCCGTGACGGTGCCGGCGCGCGGCGCCACGATGTCGTTGAAGGTCTTCATCGCCTCGACGAGCAGCACCCGGGCGCCGCTCTCGACCCGCGAGCCGACCTCGACGAAGGTCTTGGCGTCCGGCGAGGGCTTGCGGTAGGCGGTGCCGACCATCGGCGAGAGCACCGCGCCCGGATGGGCGGCGAGCGCCTTCGGGTCGGCGTCGGCGGCGGGCACCGGCGCGGCGGCGGGAATCGCGGCGGCGGGCAGGGGCGGGGCGACGGCGGCCGCCACCGGGACCTGCACCTGCTGCACGGCGCGCTCGCGGGCGACGCGGATGCGCAGGTCGCCCTTCTCGACCTCGATCTCGCTGAGATCGGTCTCGGCGATCAGGGTCGCCAGCTCGCGCACGAGCTCGGGGTCGAAGGGATCAGGCTTGTTGTTGGAGGGCACGGCGGGTCTTCGGCAATCGTGTTGAGGGCGGGGGTTGACCCGCCGGGACCCGTGTCCCGGACGACGCGGGGGCGTCATGCGATCCGGCGGGCGATCGGCGGGCCTCATAGACCATGCGGCCGGCCCGCGATAGGGGCGCCGGTCGCGACGGGCGAAGGCGTCGAGGCTCAGCAGGTGGCGTGGCCGCACTGGCGCACGCCGGCCACCGTCTTGCGGATCGGGTCGACACCGACGGCGCCCGGGATGATCTCGTCGCCGATGATGAAGGCCGGGGTGCCCGACAGGCCGAGCTTGTCGCCCAAGCCCACATTCTCCTGCAGCGCCGCCTGGATGTCGGGGGCCTGCATGTCCTTCTGGAGCTTGGCGATGTCGAGGCCCATCTCCTTGGCCACCGCGATCGCCCGCTCGCCGTTCACCCGGCCGCGGCTCTCGAGCAGGCGGGTGTGGTAGTCGAACAGCTTGTCGCCCTTGAGCTGCTGCTTGGCGGCGAGCGCCACCTTGCTGGCCTCGAGCGAGTCGGGCCCGAGCACGGGGAAGTCGCGCAGGACGACCTTCAGCTTAGGATCACCCTTGATCAGGGTCTGCAGGTCGGTGAGCGCCCGCTTGCAGTAGCCGCAATTGTAATCGAAGAACTCGACCAGGGTGACGTCGCCGTTCGGGTTGCCGGCGACGAAGCCGTGCGGCGAGTTGTGCAGGGTGTCGCGGGTTTCCTTGAGGGCACTGGCCTGGGCGACCTTCTGGGCCTCCTGCTGGCGCTTCTCCAGCTCGGCCATCGCCTCCTGCAGCACCTCCGGGTTCTTCAGCAGGTAGTCGCGCACCACGCTCTCGATCGCCTGGCGCTGGGCGTCGGTCATCGCGCCCGAGGTCGCGGGACTTTGCGCCGCCGTGCCCGGAGCCGCCGGCGTGGTCGTCGGCGCCTGCGCCCGGGTCGGCGCGGCCGTGGCGACGAGGCCCGCGAGCGCAAGGGCGGGCAGAAGGCGGGGCAGGAGCAGCATCGTCGTCCTCATCGGGGTCGTTCACGGTCGGTGGCGCACAATCCTGGCGCGCTCCTTGAGCCGCCGGTTAGGCGGTTTCGCGGCAGGCTTGTCAAATCACGCTTGCGCCGGTGGCGGGGCGCAATTGCCGGCAAATCCCGCTATGTGCGGGGGCGCACCCGCGCCCGTGACCTGAAAGAACGCTCCAAGGCCCATCATGTCCGATTCTCCTTCCCTCGTCTCCCGCCGCGCCGCCCGCGTCGCGCCCTTCCTGGCGATGGACGTGCTCGCCGCCGCGGCGCGGCGGGAGCGGCAGGGCGGCAGCGTGGTGCATATGGAGGTGGGCCAGCCCTCGGCGCCCGCCCCCCGTCCGGCCATCGCGGCGGCGCAAGACGCGCTGGCCTCGGGCCGCATCCCCTATACCGAGGCGCTCGGCATCGCCCCCTTGCGCGAGCGCATCGCCCGCCACTACGCCGAGGCCTACGGCGTGGCGGTGGCGCCGGAGCGGGTCGTGGTCACCACCGGCTCCTCGGCGGGCTTCGTGCTCGCCTTCCTGAGCCTGTTCGATGCCGGCGGGCGCGTCGCCATCGCGGCGCCGGGCTACCCGGCCTACCGCTCGGTGCTCCAGGCCGTCGACCTCGAGCCGGTGGGGCTGACCTTGCGCGCCGAGGACGGCTTCGTCCCGACCGCCGCGAGCCTTCGGGCTGCGCACGCGAGCGCGCCGCTCTCCGGCCTCCTGGTGATGAGCCCCGCCAACCCGTCGGGCACGATGATCGACGAGGCGGCCTTGCGCGCCCTGGCGCAGGCCTGCCGGTCGCTGAACCTGCGCTTCATCTCGGACGAGATCTATCACGGCCTCACCTACGGCGTGCCGGCCGCGACCGCCTTGGCGGTCGATCCCGATGCGGTCGTGATCAACTCGTTCTCGAAATACTACTGCATGACCGGCTGGCGCATCGGCTGGATGGTGGTGCCGGAAGGCCTGGTGCGGCCGATCGAGCGCCTGGCGCAGAACCTCTACATCTCGGCGCCCTACCTATCGCAGGTGGCGGCCCTCGCCGCCTTCGACGCCACCGAGGAGCTGGAGGCGGTGAAGGCCGATTATGCCCGGGCCCGCGCGCTCCTCCTCGGCGAGCTGCCGAGCCTCGGCCTCGGCGACGTGCACCCGGCCGACGGCGCCTTCTACCTCTATGCCGACGTGGCCCGGCTCACCAACGACTCGATCGGCTTCTGCCGCCGGATGCTCGACGAGGCCGGCGTCGCGGCGACGCCCGGCCTCGACTTCGATCCCGAGGCCGGCGCCCACCACCTGCGCCTGTCCTTCGCCGGCGGCGAGGCCGAGGCGCGGGAGGCGGTGCGGCGGCTGAAGGGTTGGCTTCGTTGATCGAGGAACGGCCATCATGACCGATCTGCACCCCGCCGCGGCCAGCGGCTTCGCGGCCGGGGCCGAGACCTACGCTAAGGGCCGGCCCGACTACCCGGCGGCCCTGACGGCCTGGCTGCGCGACGGCTTGCGCCTCGGGCCGGGCCGGAGCGTCGCCGATCTCGGCGCCGGCACCGGCAAGTTCACCGGCCTGCTGGCCGCCACCGGCGCCGAGGTGACGGCGATCGAGCCGGTCGGCGCGATGCGGGCGCGGCTCGCTGCGTCACTCCCCGGCGTGACGGCTTTGGCCGGCTCCGCCGAGGCGATGCCTCTGGCGGAGGCAAGCCTCGACGCGCTCGTCTGCGCCCAGGCCTTCCACTGGTTCTCGACCCCGGCGGCCCTGGCCGAGATCCGCCGGGTGCTGACGGTGGGGGGCCGCCTCGACCTCGTCTGGAACGTCCGCGACGAGAGCACGCCCTGGGTGGCGGAGCTCACGACGATCATGAACGCCCATGAGGGCGACGCCCCGCGCTACCACACCGGCGCGTGGCGGAGGCTGTTTCCAGCCGAGGGGTTCGGGCCCCTGCACGAGGCGACCTTCCCGTACGGCCATCGAGGAACCCCGGAGCAGGTGATCCTCGACCGCACCCTGTCGGTGAGCTTCATCGCGGCGCTTCCGGACGCCGAGCGGGCGCGGGTGGCGCGAGCCGTGCGCGACCTGATCGACCGCACGCCGGAGCTGGCCGGCCGGGACGAGGTGACGTTTCCGTACCGGACGCAGGTATATTGGTGCGAGCGGGTTTCCTGAGATCTGCTCTGACAGGACGCGCCGTCCAGGCGCCGAGCCCTACTTTCCCGCCGGCGTCCCCGCCCCGAAGTGGTCCGCCAGCTGGGCCCCCGTATAGGTCTCCGAGAAGCTGTCCCCCCGCTCCGGCAGCATGGTGGCGTTCCAGGCGGTCCAGGCCGCCTGGAGCCTCGAAAAATCCTCCGGGCGCCGGGCCTTGAGGTTCGCCCGCTCCAGCGGGTCGGCGACGACGTCGAACAGGAAGGTCTGGTCGCGGATCTTGAGGTACTTGAGGTCGCCGTCGCGCATCGCCGCCTGCGCGTTGGCGCGGTAGCGCCAGTGGAAGGTCCGCGGGCGCTCCGGGGCCTGCCCCGTCAGGATCGGCAGGAGGTCGATGCCGTCGGACGGGTAGGCGGGATCCGGCGCCGTGCCGGCAGCGGCGAGCAGCGTCGGCAGCCAGTCCATGGTGATCATCGGCTGGGCCGAGACCGCACCCGCCTTCAGCCGCCGCGGCCACGACACGATCGCCGGGATTCGCAGGCCCCCTTCCAGAAGTTCGGTCTTGCGGCCGGTGAAGGGCCAGGTGTCGGAGAAGCGCTCGCCGCCATTGTCGCTCGTGAACACCACGATCGTGTCCTCGGCGACGCCGTTCGCCTCCAGGGCGTGGAGGACGCGGCCGATCTGGGTGTCCATCTCGGCGACGATGCGCCGGTAGGTGTCTTGGGTGCCGCCGTCGAAGTGGCGCAGGTTGCCGCCCGCGATGCGGCGCGACTCGGCCTCGTCGTCGGGCGTCTCCCACGGCCAGTGCGGCGCGTTGAAGTGCAGGCTGAGGAAGAACGGCCGCCCGGCCTTCGCCGAGGCCGCGATCGTCTCCACCGCCCGTTTCCCGAGCAGGTGGGTGGCGTAGCCGACCTCCTCGATGCGCAGGTCGCCGTCCCACAGGTCCGGCTTGTCGTCGGTGCCGCGGTGGCTGAAGTAATCGATGGTGCCGCCGCGAAAGCCCCAGAACGCGTCGTAGCCGCGCTGCAAGGGCCCGTATTCCTGCACGCTGCCGAGGTGCCACTTGCCGACGAGCGCCGTGCGGTAGCCGGCTTGCCGCAACAGCCCCGGCAGGGTCGGGTGGTCGGCCGGCAGCCCGCCGGCGAAGCGGGTGGTGACCGGCTCCTCGAGCCCGACGGCCAGGCGGTACTGGTAGCGCCCGGTGATCAGCGCCGTGCGGGTGGCCGAGCAGACCGCCGAGTTGGCGTAAGCTTGCGTGAAGCGCACGCCCGTCGCGGCGATCCGGTCGATCTGCGGAGTGGCGAGGTTGGGCCGGCCGTAGCAGGCGACGTCGGCGTAGCCGAGGTCGTCGGCCATGATGAAGACGATGTTGGGCGGTTGCGCCGCCCAAGCCGCCCGCGGCCCGGCGAGAGAAGCCGCCCCGACGGCCGCGCTGCCCAGCACGCGCCTGCGCGTCATCCCCGCCATTCCCGTCCTCCTCGGCTGTTCGGGCGATGCTATGGGGCGGGGGACCGGCGGGCAACCGGGTGCGGATCAGCCCGCGGCCGCCCGCTCCAGCGCCGCGGCGTCGAGCCGGACCATGCCCTGCATCGCCGAGAAGACCCGGGCGGCCACGGCCGGGTCCGGATCGGCGAGCAGGCGCGGCAGGATCTCGGGAAAGATCTGCCAGGGCACGCCCCAGCGGTCGCGCAGCCAGCCGCACTGGATCTCCTTGCCGCCCCCGGCGAGCAGCGCGTCCCAGAGCCGGTCGATTTCCGCCTGGTCCGGGCAGGCGACGGCGATCGAGGCGGCGGTGCCGTACTCGGCCGGCATGCCGCCGTTCAGCGCCTGGAAGCTCTGCCCGCCGAGGGTGAAGCTCACCAGGATCGCGTCGCCGGGCGCGCCGCCGGGCCAGGGGCCGGGGGCGCGCAGGATCGGCCCGAGCTGCGAGCCCGGGACGAGGGCGACGTAAGCACGCACCGCCTCCTCGGCGTCGCGCGCGAACCACAGGCAGGTGCTCACATGGGCCATGGCGGGTCTCCCTGAGGCTTAGAGCCGGGCGGCGAGGTCGGCGAGCTGGTCGGCGCAGCGGCCCCAGCCATCGTGAAAGCCCATCGCCTCGTGCGCGGCGCGGTCCTCCGCGGTCCAGTGCCGGGCCAGGGCGGTGTAGCGGGTGGCCGCGCCCTCGGCCGCGAAGGTGATGATGCCGGTGAAGAACGGCTTGGCGGCCGGCTCCCAGGCGCTTGTATAGGCGTCGGTGAACACGATGCGGGCGTTCTCGATCAGTTCGAGATAGACGCCGCTGCTGGAAAACTCGGTCCCGTCCGGGCCGCGCATGACGATGCGGGTCGTACCGCCGGGGCGGAGCTCCGTCTCGGCGTCCGCCACCGTGAAAGGCTTCGGGGCGAACCACTGCTTGATCAGCGCCGGCTCGGTCCAGGCCCGATAGAGCGCGGCCGGCGGCGCCGGGATGAGGCGGGTGAGGACGAGGTCGCGTTCGCTCGGGTCGGTCATCGGTCGGGGCTCCGCGCGAGGGGAGGGAAGGGGGGGACCGGTCGTGCCCGGTCCCGGCTCGATGGTCAGCGCTTCTGCTGGTTCA
Source organism: Methylobacterium currus (assembly GCF_003058325.1). Lineage (NCBI taxonomy): Bacteria > Pseudomonadati > Pseudomonadota > Alphaproteobacteria > Hyphomicrobiales > Methylobacteriaceae > Methylobacterium > Methylobacterium currus. Next base: position 2,333,643 of record NZ_CP028843.1, on the reverse strand, counting down.
TCGCCCAGACCACCCCGAACGGGTCGCGCAGCTGGCCGTAACGGTCGCCCCAGAACATCTCGGCCGGCGGCATCACGGCGATGGCGCCCGCCTCGACGGCGTGGGCGTAGCGGGCGTCGATATCCTCGACCATCAGCGTCAGGGTGAAGCCCTGCGGCGCCTGGAGCGCGCAGCCATGCTCCGGGAAGGCGTCGCTCAGCATCAGCGACGAGCCGTTGACGTGGAGGTGCACGTGCGGGGTCCGGCCCTGCGGATCGGCCGGCATCGCCGCGACGATCTCCGCCCCGAAGGCGCGGACGTAGAACTCCGCCGCCTTCAGGGCGCCGTCCAGCATCAGGTAAGTGACGAGGCCGCCCTTCACCGGGGCGATTGTCGGGGTTTCGTCGCTCATGGTCCTCTCCTCGGTCGGGCCGGCTCTTGTCGCGGCCTCGCTTCAAGGACGGGCGGTCTGCCTGCGTCCCGACAGCCCCGCTTCAGATTTTTTCGCGATCCGCGGGCGCGTCCCCGGCCAGCCGGTCGAGCTGGCGGCGGATATGCGCGGCCTCGGCCGGGGTACCGGCGAGCCCGATCGCCCGGCCCATCGCCTCCCGCGCCTCGCCGGTCCGGCCGAGCTGCATCAGCAGGGCGCCGCGCAGGCCGTGGAAGTGGAAATAGCCGCCGAGCGGCCCGGCCAGGGGCTCGACGAGGGCGAGCCCGGCCGCCGCACCCCCGACCTTGGCGGTCGCGACGGCCCGGTTGAGCGTCACCACCGGCGAGGGCTGCATCCGCTCCAGCGCCGCATAGAGTGCGTCGATCCCCGCCCAGTCGGTGTCCTGCGGCCGGGCGGCGCGGCCATGCAGGGCGGCGATCGCCGCCTGGACCTGGTAGGCGCCGGGGGTGCGGTGGCGCATCGCCTTGTCGACGAGAGCCAGCCCTTCGGCGATCATCGGGCGGCGCCAGAGCCCGCGATCCTGATCCTCCAGCAGGATGATCTCGCCGTCGGCGTCGAAGCGTGCCGGCGCGCGGGCGTGCTGGAGCAGCATCAGGGCGAGGAGCCCCATCACCTCCGGATCGGTGGGAAACAGCCGCAGGAGCAGGCGGCCGAGGCGGATCGCCTCGTCGCAGAGCGCCGCCCGCTCCGAGCCGGTCGCCGCCGAGTAGCCGGCATTGAAGACGAGGTAGAGCATCGCCGCGACGGCGGAGAGCCGCTCCGCCCGCTCGGCCGGTCCCGGCGCCCCGTAGGGCACGGGGCTGCGGGCGATGCGGGCCTTGGCGCGGGTGAGGCGCTGCTCCATCGCCGCCTCCGAGACCAGGAAGGCGCGGGCGATGCGCGGGAGGGGAAGCCCCGAGACGATGCGCAGGGCCAGCGCGATCTGCTGCGTGACGGGCAGCTCCGGATGGCAGCAGATGAACAGGAGCCGCAGGATGTCGTCCCGGTAGGCCCCGGCGTCGATCGCCTCGGCGAGCGGCGTCTCGGCGTCGTCCAAATCCGAGACGGCACGCTCCGACAGCCCGTCGTCCTCGGGCAACGGGGTCTGGCGGGCGAGGCGGCGCCGTCCGTCGAGGGCGGCGTTGCGGCCGACCAGGATCAGCCAGGCCGCGACGTCCCGCGGCGGGCCGGTGCGGGGCCAGGTGCGCAGGGCCCGCAGGCTCGCCTCCTGGAAGGCCTCCTCGGCGGTGTCGAGGTCGCGAAACACCCGCAGCAGGGCGGAGAGCACCCGCGGCCGGGCCGCGGCGAGGGCGCAGGCCAGCCAGGCGGCGTCGGGCGAGGCCTCACTCATTCAAGCCCGCCGCGCGTCGGACGGGGATCGGGCGGGGGTCGGGATTGTAGAGCAGGACCGGGCGCAGCTCGTAGGCGCCGCCCGGATTGGCGCTCGCGAGGTCGCGGGCGATGCCCAGGGCCTCGTCGAGATCGGCGACGTCGACGACGTAGAAGCCGAGAAGCTGCTCCTTGGTCTCGGCGAAGGGGCCGTCGATCACGAGCGGCGGCTCGCTCGCCTTGCGCAGGGTCGTGGCGGCGGTGGTCGGCAGGAGCCGCAGCGACGGGCCGAGCTTGCCCTGGCGCTCCAGCCGCGCGTGCACCTGGCCGAGCCGCTCCATCACGGCCTCGTCCTCCGCCACGCTCCAGGCGGCGACGACGTCCTCGTCCTTGTAGCACAGGATGGCGTAGAGCATGGTCGATCCTCCCTCATCGCAGGACGCGCGACGCGGCCCGGATCCGACCAGGATCGCCGAAAAACCTTTGGGCGCGAAGAAACTCGTCGTGCGCGAACCGGCCCGGCCCGCGCATCCGGGGTCAGTGCCGCACCGCGCCCTCGGCGGCGGCCACCATCTCCTTGGCGGCGGCCTCGAAGGCCTGGAAGGCCGGGATCGCCCGGTCCCAGGCGCCCACCCCCAGCGCGTCGGCCATGGCGGCGGCCTGGCGGTGCGCCTCGGCGCCGGCCGCGACGAGCCGGGCGGCGGCGGGATCGGCGGCGTCGATCCCGAGATCCGACGCGGCGTCCCGGAAGGGCGGCACCGCCGCGCCGACCGGGCCGAGCCCGACCAGGGCCGCGGCGAGGCGGCGCTTCCACATCCCCATATCGGCCGAGAGGCGGATCAGCGGGTAGGCCGGCAGGCCCCTTTCCGCGCCGGCCTTGAGCGCCTCCTGCGCCGTCGTCTCGGCCCGCACGAGGATCGCCATCAGCCCGTCGATCTCGGTGTGGGTCTTCTGCGCCTTGCCGGCGACCTGCTGCACGCCGGCGGAGATCTCGGCGGTCGCCGCCTCCTGCTGGCCCAGGACCTCGGCGAGCGCCCGGATTCCTTCCGCCGAGCGGGCCACGGCCTGCCCCTCCTGCGCCACCCGGGCCTCGACCCGGGCGACCGCCGCGGTGCCGCTCGCCACGGCGTGCCGGCTCTCGGCCACGGCGGCCTGGATGGCCGCCAGCTCCTGCAGCAGCACCGCGAGGCGGCCGCGGATCTGCTCGGTGGCGCGCGCGGTCTGGCCGGAGAGCTGCTTGACCTCGGCGGCGACGACCGCGAAGCCGCGCCCCGCCTCGCCGGCCCGCGCCGCCTCGATCGTGGCGTTCAATGCCAGCAGGTTGGTCTGGCTCGAGATCGCCTCGATCGTGCTGGCCATCTCCTGGATCTGCAGCGCCGCACCCTCGAAGCCGGTCAGGCGCTGCTCGATCTGCCCGGCATGGGTCTCGATCGCCGTCATGGTGCGGCTCGCCTCGCGCATGTCGGCCGCGCAGGCCGCGATCCCGCCGCTCGCCTGCTCGGCGACGTCGGCGCTGGATTGCGAGCGGCCGGCGAGCTCCCGGGTCGAGGCCGCGATCTCCTCGACCGCCGCCGCCATGGCGCGGGTCTGCCCGGCGATCTCGCTGGCGTCGTGGGTCATCCAGCCGAGGACCGTGGCGGCCTCCGAGGCCTCCGCGGCGACGCGGGCGGTGCTGCCGAGATCCGTGGCGGCGGCCCCCCGCATCTGGCCGACGAGGCGCGCGAGCGCGCTCGCCAGCCGGCCGTTCCCCAGTTCGGACCCGGACGCGCCGGCCCGGTCCACCAGGCCGGTGAGCCGTTCCTCGACCATCTCGGGCGTCTCGGCGGGCACGGGCGCGGGGGCGGAGCGGAAGCGGAACATGGTGGCGACTCACGAAGGACTGGCATGATTTCCCGCGAGTCCCGTATCGGTTCCGTTAACGGCACGCCGACACTTTGCATTTAGCGTGCTATGTGACCTTAGGTCATTGAATAGGGCCTGACGCAACAGCTCGCTCCGCTGTTCGCAGAGCATTCTTACTATGCTGGATCGTCCTGTGTGCCGATTGAGCGTGCCGCAGGTGAGCCGGCGAACGAAAAAGACGGGCCGCGCCCCTCCCGGAGCGCGGCCCGCCGCGACGCGTCTTGCTGTGTGCGGGACGGGCTGACGCCCGTCCCGGGATCGGTCACTCGCCGCCGATCGCCGCCTTGGTGCGGGACCACCAGCCGGCCCGCTTCGGACGGTCCGGATCGGGCGGGGTCAGCACGACCGCCACCGGCTCCGGCTCGGGCTCCGGAGCGGGGGCAGGGGCCACCGCCTCGGCGGCGGGCTCGGCGTCGCCGACGGGCGCCGGGGCCTCGATCGCCTTGACGGTCAGGGCCTCGCGCTCCACGGCGGGACGATCGGGGGCCGGGAGGGGCGGCGCCGCGACCGGACTGCCGACCGCCTCCGGTGCCGGCCCGGCGATCTCGTCGAGGGCGACGATCTCCTCGGCGAGGGCATCCTGCACCAGGCTGCCGCCGGTCTCGCCCGGCTCGGCCCCGACCACGACCTCGTCGCCGATCGTGCCAACCGTCTCCTCGAAGCGGTCGCGCCCGCGGCCGCCGCGGCGTCCGCGCCGGCGGCGCCGGCTCAGGGCCTCCTCGCGGCTCTCGCGCTCGGGCGCCACGCCGTCCTCGGTGATCGGGATCGACACCGCCTCGGGACCGCGCTCGCCCGAGGCCTGGACCGCCTCGCCGGCCGCCTCGTCCGCCAGGTGTCCCTCGGCCGCGTGTCCCTCGGCCGCGTGTCCCTCTGCCTCGTGGCCCTCGGCCTCGTCGGCGCCGCCACGCTCGCCCCGGCCCCGCCGGCGGCGGCGGCGACGGCGGCGCTTGCCCCCGCCCTCGTCCTCGCCGGGCGCACCCTCGGCGGTCTCCTCGTCGGTCTCGCCCTCGGCCTCCGCGTCGGCCTCGCCCTCGATCTCGGCCTCGGCGTCCTCGACGATGTCCTCGTCCTCGTCATCCTCCTCCAGCGGCGGCGGCAGCACCGCCTCGGCCCGGATGCTGGTGACGGGGCGCGGCTCGACCCGCTGGGCGAGGTCGCCGCGCTCGAGGTGGAAGGCCGAGGTCGCGGCCAGCCGCTCGTCGGCCGCGATGATGATCGCGACGCCGAACCGGGCCTCGAGCTCGTGCAGGTGCGCGCGCTTCTGGTTGAGGATGTAGAGCGCCACCTCGGTCCGGGTGCGCAGCACCAGGTTGTGGCTGTTCGACTTGATCAGCGCTTCCTCGATCGCCCGCAGGATCAGCAGGGCCACCGAGGCGGTCGCCCGCACGAAGCCCGAGCCGCCGCAATGCGGGCAGGGCACCGAGGACGACTCGAGCACGCCGGTGCGGATGCGCTGGCGCGACATCTCGAGCAGGCCGAAGGGCGAGATCCGGCCGACCTGGATGCGGGCGCGGTCGTTCTTCAGGCACTCGTTCAGCTTCTTCTCGACGGCGCGGTTGTTCCGCTTCTCCTCCATGTCGATGAAGTCGATGACGATGAGCCCGGCGAGGTCGCGCAGGCGCAGCTGGCGCGCCACCTCCTCGGCGGCCTCCAGGTTCGTCTTGTACGCGGTGTCCTCGATGTCGTGCTCGCGGGTGGCCCGCCCCGAGTTCACGTCGATCGAGACCAGGGCCTCGGTCGGGTTGATGACGAGGTAGCCGCCCGAGCGCAGGGAGACGTGGTTGGAGAACATCGCGTCGAGCTGCTGCTCGACCCCGAAGCGGGCGAAGATCGGCGTCGGGTCGCGGTAGGGCTTCACCACCTTCGACTGCGTCGGCATCAGCATCCGCATGAAGTCCTTGGCCTCGCGGTAGGCGTCCTCGCCCGCGACCAGAACCTCGTCGATGTCCTTGTTGTAGAGGTCGCGGATGGCGCGCTTGATCAGCGAGCCCTCCTCGTAGACCAGGGCCGGCGCGGCGGAGGACAGGGTGAGCTCGCGCACGCTCTCCCACAGCCGCATCAGGTACTCGAAGTCGCGCTTGATCTCCGGCTTGGTGCGCGAGGCGCCCGCCGTGCGCAGGATGACGCCCATCCCCTCGGGCACCTCGAGGTCGGTGGCGATCTCCTTCAGGCGCTTGCGGTCGGCCGCGCTGGTGATCTTGCGCGAGATGCCGCCGCCCCGGCCGGTATTGGGCATCAGGACCGAGTAGCGGCCGGCGAGCGACAGGTAGGTGGTGAGCGCCGCGCCCTTGGTGCCGCGCTCCTCCTTGACGACCTGGACCAGGATGACCTGCCGGCGCTTGATCACCTCCTGGATCTTGTAGTGCCGGCGCGGGGTGCGGGGCCGCTCGGGGATCTCGGCCAGCGCGTCGCCGCGGCCGCCGACCTGCTCGACGACCGGCTCCTCGTGATCCTCGTCGTCGTCCTCGTCGTCCCCGTCGTCGTCCCCGTCTTCGTCCTCGTCGTCGTCCTCGTCCGAGTCGTCGGACTCCCCGTCCGCCTCGGCGACGGTCTCGTCCTCGTCGTCCTCGTCCTCGTCCTCGGCGGCATCGACCGGCTGCGAGGCGGCGACGGGCTGGGGCAAGGCGGCCTCGGCCTCGACGGGCGCGGTCGCCTCGGATGCCGGGCCGGCGGTCCGGGCCTCGGGCGACGCTTCGTCGGCCGCCGCCTCGACATGGGCAGGCTCCGCCGACACGGCGGCGGCGATTGCCGCCGGGGTCTCGGCGCCGGCCTCACCCTGCACCGGGGCCACCTCGGCGGCGGGTGTCTCGGCCGAATGGTGCTCGGCGGCGAGCGCGTCCGCGGCAGGCGCTTCCTGGGACGGGCTCTCTTGAGCCTGGCCGTCCTGCGCGACGGCGTCGCCGGCCTGGACCCCGACCTGAGCCTCGACGGAACCCTGCGCCTCGACCGGCTGCGCTTCGCCGGCCGGGGCCGTCTCCTGCGCCGGATGCTCTACGCCCTCCGGCCGCGGGGCCTCCTGCGCGAACGTCTCCTGCTCGAGCATCGCCTGGGGGTGCGTGTCCTGCCAGCCGGTCGCCTCGGTGGCGGTCTCCTGGCGGGTCTCCTGTGCCTGGGAGGCCTGCGCGCCGGTCTCCTGCGTCTCCCCGGCGGGGACGCTCACCACCGCATCGGCCGGGCGCGACGAGGCCTCGGCCCGGCGGCCGCGGCGGCGCCGGCGGCGGGGCTGGTCGCTGCGCTCCGGACGCTCGCTGCGCTCCTGGCGCTCGGGGCGCTCCTCGTGCTCGCGCTCGGCCCGCGCCTCCTCCTCGAGGAGCGCCATCCGGTCGGCGATCGGGATCTGGTAGTAGTCGGGGTGGATCTCGCTGAAGGCGAGGAAGCCGTGGCGGTTGCCCCCGTACTCGACGAAGGCGGCCTGCAGCGACGGTTCGACCCGCGTGACCTTGGCGAGATAGATGTTGCCCCGCAGCTGGCGGCGGCTAGCGGATTCGAAGTCGAATTCCTCGACCTTCGAACCCTTGACCGTCACCACCCGGGTCTCTTCCGGGTGGGAGGCATCGATGAGCATCTTGTTGGCCATGACGAACTTTCGGCATGGCGATCAACGGCAGCGCCGCTGGACGGGAGCATCCGGGAACGGACCTCGAGGAGGAAAACCTCGGAGATCCTGGCCGTGCGCGGGAGGACGAGCCTCCGTAGTCCGGTGCCGCCCCAGGCGCGGAAACCTGCGCCGGGAGGGCCGTCCCGTGCCGTGCCCGGTCGGGCGCGGCGGATGATGTCGTGCGGGGTGTGCCGTCAATCGCCGCTGCGCGCATCCACGCGCGCGAGGGGTTGACGATGGCCGGGGGCAGGGGGCGCGGACGGGCGCGACGCCGGACGCGTGCGCCGGGGACGGCAGCTTCGAGATCCGAGGCTGTGCGTCCACGCATTCTCCCACCGACCTTTCGAATCGAGGCGCCGGGACGCGAGGGTCCGGCCGCCGGTAAAAACGGGCGACGACGTTCAAGAACGCCGCCGCGGATCAGAGACACCTGCCCGGCTCGCGAGATCGTCGAACGATCCGCCGGCGGCCGGCCAGCGCCGAAGCCGCTGCGGGAGCGCCCGGGCGGGCCCGTGGTCCGCGGCGAAAAGCCGGCGGCAACGGGCAGGGGTCATCATCATTACAGAGTGTCCGGCGGAATTTGCAAGCATCATCACCGCACTTGGCGGCCGGCGGCCCAGCCATCCCCCCTGTACCCGCGCGGCCACAGCTTCGCGCCGGCGATCCGAAGGCCTTCGCGATGCGTTAACCATGGCGCGGTTATCGCGTAACCGGGATGCCGTCTGAGGTCGCCGCGAGACCATGCCGACACGCGCACGTCCGATCCGCCTTCTCGTCCGCGCCGCCCTCGTGGTTGCGGCCTTTCTCCTGCCGGCCGTCGCCGGCGCCACCCCGTCGGGGCCGGAGCGTGCCGCCGGGGAGCGGCCGGCCGCGGATCGTCCGGCGGCGGAGCGGCCCGCCGTGGCGATCGCCGCCGAGACGGGGGCGATTCCGGAGGGCGGCACCCGCCTGACCGTGGTGCTGTCGCGGCCGGTCGAGGCGCGGGCCTTCGTGATGGAGCGGCCCGACCGGGCGATCGTCGACCTGCCCGAAGTGAACTTCCAGCTGCCCCCCGAGGCCGGGCGCAAGCGCGACGGCCTCGTCGCCTCCTACCGCTACGGCCTGTTCGCGCCCGGGCGCTCGCGCATCGTCATCGACCTCGCGCAGGCGGCCACGGTGGCGCGGGTCGCGACCTCGACCCGCCCGCGGGACGGGGCGGTCCTGCTCACCATCGATCTCGCCCGCAGCGACCGCGAGGCCTTCCGCCGCGCCGCGCAAGCCCCGGAGCCCGCCCGCGCGGCGGAGGCGCCCGCCCGCGAGGGGGGCGATCCGCGCCCCCTCGTCATCGTCGATGCGGGCCATGGCGGCATCGATCCGGGCGCCATCGCGGGCAACGGCGTCTACGAGAAGGATATCGTGTTCGGGGTCGCCCAGGGGCTGGTGCAGCGCCTGGAGGCCGGCGGCAGGATCCGGGTGCAGATGACCCGCGACCGCGACGTGTTCGTGCCGCTCAACGAGCGGGTGCGCATCGCCCGCGACGCCCGCGCCGACCTGTTCGTGTCGATCCACGCCGATTCGATCTCGGCCGCGCCGCAGGTGCGCGGCGCCACGATCTATACCGGCTCGGAGAAGGCCACCGACGCCGAATCGGCCCGCCTCGCCGACCGCGAGAACAAGGCCGACGCGGCGGCCGGAGCCGACCAGGGCGACGGCCCGGGTGACGTCGCCGACATCCTCCAGGAACTCACCTTGCGCGAGACCCGCGGCTTCTCGGCCCGCTTCGCCAAGGGCCTGCTGACGCGCCTCTCCGGCGCGATGGAGATGAGCGTGAAGCCCCACCGCGAGGCGGGGTTCCGGGTGCTGCGCTCGCCCGACGTGCCCTCGGTGCTGGTCGAGCTCGGCTACCTGTCGAGCAAGCGCGACCTGGATCTGCTGCTCTCCGACGAGTGGCGGGCCAACGTCACGGGCCAGATGGCCGGGGCGATCGAGGCCTTCTTCGCCGGCCGCCTGCCGGCCACCGTCACCGCCCGCGGGGCGGACGCACCCCGGATCGGGCGCGCCGCCCAGATCGGACCCGCCCCAGTTTCACCATAGATCCCGTGTCGATAGGGCCTCGTCGGCCCCTCGCTGTCCTGGCTTTCGCGTGCCTCTTCCGCTAAGCGCGGGAGCGGCGTCCCGCGTCGCCATGGCTGTCGCGTTCCCGTGAGGAGCCGTGCCCGGGCGTTGCCTCGGGCTTGAGTTTCGGGCCCTCTCGGGCCGCGCGGCATCATCGACGGATCGGGTTTCGATGCGCTTCATCCTCCGCTTCTTCGGCTTCCTGTTCAGCATCGCGGCGATGGCGGTCGTCGTCGGTGCCGCGGCGGGCGGCTACTTCTTCTGGAAGTACTCGCGCGACCTGCCCGACCATGCGGCGCTCGCCAATTACGAGCCGCCGGTGATGACCCGCGTCCACGCCGCCGACGGCAGCCTGCTCGCCGAGTATGCCCGCGAGCGCCGGCTCTACCTGCCGATCCAGGCGATGCCGAAGATCGTCATCGCGGCCTTCCTGTCGGCCGAGGACAAGAACTTCTACAAGCACGGCGGCATCGATCCCGAGGGCATCGTCCGGGCGGTTCTGACCAACGCCTCGAGCGGCAAGAAGCAGGGCGCCTCGACCATCACCCAGCAGGTCGCCAAGAACTTCCTGCTCTCCTCCGAGCAGACCCTCGACCGCAAGGTCCGCGAGGCGTTGATCGCGCTGCGCATCGAATCGACCTACTCGAAGGACAAGATCCTCGAGCTCTACCTCAACGAGATCTTCCTCGGCACGATCGTGCCGGGCCGCAACCTGCACGGCATCGCGGCCGCCGCGCTCGACTATTTCGGCAAGTCGGTGCACGAGCTGACGATCCACGAGGCGGCCTATCTGGCGGCGCTGCCGAAGGGGCCGAACAACTACCATCCCTATCGCCGCACCCAGCAGGCGCTGGCGCGCCGCAACGAGATCATCGGCCTGATGGCCCAGAACGGGTACATCACCAAGGAGGAGGCCGAATCGGAGCGCAAGCTGCCGCTCGGCGTCAACCCGCGCAGCGTCTCGCCCAACACCGCCAACGCGAACTACTTCGCCGAGGAGGTCCGCCGCGAGATCTCCGAGCGCTACGGCGAGAAGAAGCTCTACGAGGGCGGCCTGTCGGTGCGCACCACCCTCGACCCGAAGATGCAGGTGATGGCCCGCAAGGCCCTCGTCGACGGCCTGGTGCGCTACGACCAGGCCCGCGGCTGGCGCGGGCCGAAGAGCCGGGTCGAGCTGGCCGGCCGCGACTGGGGCATGGCGGTGGCCGAGGTGCCGGCGCTCGGCGACGTGCAGCCCTGGCGCTTGGCGGTGGTGCTCGATACGTCAGGTGGCCGCGCCACCATCGGCCTGCAGCCCAAGCGCGAGAGTTCGGGCCAGGTCTCGAAGGACCGCGAGACCGGGATCATCACGGCGGAGGGCGTGCGCTGGACCGGCCGCAGCGTCGCGGCGGCGCTGAACCCCGGCGACGTGGTCTATGTCGAGCGGATGGAGGGGGCCGGCAACGCCTACCGCCTGCGGCAGATCCCGGAGGTCTCCGGCGCCATCGTGGCGATGGATCCCTATACCGGCCGCGTCCACGCCATGGTCGGCGGCTTCTCCTACGACGAGAGCGAGTTCAACCGCGCCACCCAGGCGATGCGCCAGCCCGGCTCGTCGTTCAAGCCGATCGTCTACTCGGCGGCGCTCGACAACGGCTACACCCCGTCCTCGATCGTGCTCGACACGCCGATCACCATCGAGGCGGGTCCGGGCCAGGAGGCGTGGTCGCCCTCGAACTACGACGGCAAGTCCGGCGGCCCGCACACCCTGCGCTACGGCATCGAGCACTCGAAGAACCTGATGACGGTGCGGCTCGCCAAGGATGTCGGCATGCCGCTGATCGCCGAGTATGCCCGCCGCTTCGGCGTCTACGACGACATGCTGCCGGTGCTGCCGATGTCGCTCGGCGCCGGCGAGACCACCGTGATGCGGATGGTCACCGCCTACTCGATGCTCGACAATGGCGGCCGGCGCATCCGCCCGACCCTAATCGACCGGATCCAGGACCGCAACGGCGAGACGATCTACCGCCACGACACCCGCAAGTGCATCGGCTGCGACGCCGAGAAGTGGTCGGGCCAGGACGAGCCGAAGCTGGTCGACGAGTCCGAGCAGGTCCTCGACCCGCTCACCGCCTACCAGATCGTCTCGATCATGGAGGGCGTGGTCCAGCGCGGCACCGCCACCATCCTGAAGGAGATCGGCAAGCCGCTCGCCGGCAAGACCGGCACCACCAACGACGCCAAGGACGCCTGGTTCGTCGGCTTCTCGCCGGACCTCGCGGTGGGCATCTATATGGGCTACGACAAGCCCCGCTCGCTCGGCGACCGCGCCACCGGCGGCGGCCTCGCCGCCCCGATCGCCCGCGACTTCCTGAAGGCCGCGCTGAAGGACAAGCCGCCGACGCCCTTCCGCGTGCCCCCGGGCATCAAGCTGATCCGCGTCAACGCCGCCTCCGGCACCCGCGCCGGCGGCTCGGAGGGCGGCCTCCTCGAGGCGTTCAAGCCCGGCACCGCCCCGCCCGACAGCTACTCGGCCCCGCCGAGCGCCCAGCCGGCGGCGCCGGGCGCGGTGCCGCCGGATGCGGACCGGGCGGCGCAGGCCGGCGGCCTGTACTGAGGACGACATTCAGGGGCGAGGCATCGGCGGGTGCCTCGCCCTTCGCACATGTGACCCTTCGCACATGTGACGCTCGCCCGGACGTCGAGAGCGGCCTTCCGGTCCGTTTACACCCGCGCCCCCCGGCGCTATCACCCTGCACCCCACCCTCACGCGAGTGAACCCACACCAGATGCGCGCCGAGATCGAGCAACTCTCGGATGCCGCCAAGCAGTCGATCGGACTGCTGAGGAGGCATCTTTGACTGGGATACCGTTGACAAGCGCCTCGCGGAGCTGAACGCCCGCTCGGAGGACCCCTCGCTCTGGAACGATCCGGAGGAGGCCCAGAAGGTCATGCGCGAGCGCACGCAGCTCGACGACGCCGTCACGGCGATCCGGCGCCTGGAACAGGGGCTGGAGGACGGCGCGACGCTGATCGAGCTGGGCGAGATGGAGGAGGATGCCGCCAGCATCCGCGAGGGTGAGGAGCAGATCCGCGCCGTGCAGGTGGAAGCTGCCCGCCGCCAGATCGAGACCCTGCTCTCGGGCGAGGCCGACGCCAACGACACCTATCTGGAGGTCCATGCGGGTGCCGGCGGCACCGAGAGCCAGGACTGGGCCAACATGCTCCAGCGCATGTATGCCCGCTGGGCCGAGCGCCGGAAGTACAAGGTCGAGATCGTCGAGTGGGCCGACGGCGAGGAGGCCGGGATCAAGGGCGCCACGCTCCTGATCAAGGGCCACAACGCCTATGGCTGGCTGAAGACCGAATCGGGCGTGCACCGCCTGGTGCGGATCTCGCCCTACGATTCCAACGCCCGGCGGCACACCAGCTTCGCCAGCGTCTGGGTCTACCCGGTCATCGACGACCGGATCACGATCGACATCAAGGAATCGGACTGCCGGATCGACACCTATCGCTCCTCCGGCGCCGGCGGCCAGCACGTCAACACCACCGATTCGGCGGTGCGCATCACCCACAACCCGACCGGGATCGTGGTCGCGTGCCAGCAGGAGCGCTCGCAGCACAAGAACCGGGCCACCGCCTGGAACATGCTGCGCGCCCGCCTCTACGAGCTCGAGCTAAAGAAGCGCGAGGAGAAGGCCAATGCCGAGGCGGCCTCGAAGACCGATATCGGCTGGGGCCACCAGATCCGCTCCTACGTGCTCCAGCCCTATCAGCTGGTGAAGGACCTGCGCACCGGCGCCCAATCGACCAGCCCCGACGACGTCCTCGACGGCGACATCGACGACCTGATCGAGGCGTCGCTCGCCCAACGGGTCTATGGCGGGGCCGAGGCGGTCGAGGATATCGACTGAGCCTCAGGGCCCCGGATGACGACACGGGCGCGGTGCCTCCTCCAAATCGGGGGAGGGGTCGCGCCCGCTCCGTTTCGGCCTGGACGCGCCGGCCGCTCTCGCCAGGTGAAGGCACCTGCCGTGTGGGTTCCGGGTCCGCGTTGGCGGAGCCCGGACCCTGAGGGTGCCGATACTGTCGAGGGGTCGACGAGACCCGACGCTACCGGCAGGGCGGCGCGCCCGGATGCCCGCAGCCGTGGCCCGGCGGCGGGGCGTGGGGCGCCGGGCGGGGCGCGGCCTGCGGCGCCGGATGCGGCGGCATCGGCTGGGGCCGCGGCGCCATCATCTGCGGCTGGCGCAGGGCCTGGGCCTGCTGGCGCCGCATCGCATCCTGCATCTGCTGCTGCTGGCGCTGCATCATCTGCTGCGCCTCGACGCGCTGACGGGCCTGGGCCTGCTGCGCCTGCATCGCTTGCTGACGCTGCATCGCCTGCTGGCGCACCGCCTGTTCCATCCGCATCCGCTGCAAGGCATCATCCGGACGCGGCGCCCTGGCAGGCGCGGCCATGCGGGGCGGCTGCGCCGCCGAAGGCTGCGCCGCCGAGGGCGGCACGGCCGGTCGCGGGACCTGTGCGGGGGCGACCATCCGCGGCGGCTGGACCGGGCGCGAGGGCGTGATCGGGGGCCGCACGCCCTGGGGTTGCAGTCCCTGGGGTTGCAGTCCCTGGGGCGGCGGGACGGCGGGTCCCTGCGGGGGGCGGGCGGCGAGGGCAGGCTGTCCCGGCCTGATCGCGGCCGGGGGCGGCCCCGCCGATGGCGCCGCGGCCGGCGGAACCTGACCCTGCATCTGGCTCGGAAGCTGGCCCGGGATCTGGCCGAGCCCCACGGGCCGGCCGCCCGGAAGCGGGCCGGCGGGCCGGCCAGCGACGGCCGGCAGCGGCGTGCCGCCCGCGCCGGGCAGCGGCTGCCTGGCGTTCTGTGCCGGATTCGGCCGCGGTCCGGCCGGGGCCGGGGGCGGGATCTGGCCGGGCAGGCTCGGCCGCAGGGCGGTCGCGCCGGGAGGCGGTCCGCCCACCGGCCCGCTGGCGCGCGGGATCTGGCCCGGCGCGCTCCGGGGATCCGGCCGGAGCGCCGCCTTCTCGGCGATGGCCGGCGGCAGGGCGACCCGGGCCGCCGCCGCGCCGAGTGCCGCTCCCGCGACCGCACCGGCGACCGGGGCGAGGCGGGAGGCGCCGGGCGGTACCGGCTCGGGGGCGTGCTCGTGCACGATCGTGGTGGTCTGGACGTGCAGGTTCTGGAACAGCACCGGGTTTGGCGGCGCCACCACGGCGGGGGGCGCGACCACGTAGGTGGGCACCGGGACGTAAGCGGGCACCGGCAGGATGTAGGCCTCCACCGGCGGCGGGGGCGGCGCCAGCTCCACCAGCACGGTCGGCCGCGGCGGCAGGAAGGCGACGGGCGGCGGCGGCAGGGCGTAGACCGGATCGTCGAGATACAGCGCCGGCCGCTCGACATAGACCACCTCGTCGGGCGGCGGCGGCGGCACGTCGTAGGCGAGCACGCGGTAATCCGGCGGCGGCGCGAACGCGGCGGCCAGCGCCGAGAGGCGCCGGCGGGCGTCCCAGGCGTGCGGCCCGCGGGGATAGCGGCCGAGATACGACCAATAGGCCTCCGGCGTGTTGGCGAGCGCGCTGCGCCGCCAGGTCAGGGCCTCGCGCCGGGCCGCGATGATCGCCCGCACCCGCTTGGCCAGCGGGTCGTGGGGATAGGCGGCGACGAACTCCTCGTAGCCCGCCAGGGTGTCGCGGCCGAGGCAGGCGGCGTAGGCCTCGCGCGCGCCGATCTCGCCGAGCGGCTTTGCCGGCGGCTCGAACCCGGCCAGCGACGGCGCCCCGGCCTCCCGCTCCAGGAACACGAACGGCGCGTCGATGCGGGACGCGCTCCACGGCACCTCGGCGCCGCGGGTCGCCTCCGCCACCCGCAGCCGCACCCGCTCGAACAGCGCGGCGGGCGCGAGCCCGCCCTCGCGGATCATCTCGACGAGGGCGAGGGCGTAAGCTCCGTAGGGGCCGGTCTCGGCCGGGCCGACGGTGCCGGGGGCGGCATTGGTGGCGATCAGGCTGCCGGGCTCGGCCTCGACGAGCGGCAGGCCGCCGGCGAGCGGATCGCCCCGCAGGCGGAACGGCGCCGTCCGGGCGGCGTCGAGCACCACGAAGCGGGCCTTGAGCGGCAAGGCGGCGAGGCGCTTGACGTAGTCCGAGACCCGCAAGGCCTGGAGCGGCACGTCGGAGGCGGTCTCGATCCGGGCGTCGACGGGGGCGAAATAGGCCTCGTTCTCGAGCTGCAGGCCGTAGCCGGACAGATACACGAACGCCACCGCGTCCGGCCCGGCCGCCGCGGCCTTGTCGGTGAAGTCGCGCAAGGTCCGGCGCAGGGAGTCCTCGTCGAGGTCGCGGGCGCCGACGACGTCGAAGCCCGCCGCCTGCAGGGTCTGGGCGACGAGGCCGGCATCGTTGGCGGCGGTCGGGATCGCGCCGGCCGCGTAGGCGCCGTTGCCGACCACGAGGGCGATCCGCCGCTCGGCCGGGGCCGCCGCCGAGGGGAGGGCGGTGACGAGGAGGCCCGCCAGAGCCGCGAGGGCGAGGAG
Organism: Methylobacterium currus; assembly: GCF_003058325.1. NCBI lineage: Bacteria > Pseudomonadati > Pseudomonadota > Alphaproteobacteria > Hyphomicrobiales > Methylobacteriaceae > Methylobacterium > Methylobacterium currus. The sequence goes on along the minus strand of NZ_CP028843.1, from coordinate 2,317,785 downwards.
CAGGTGTCGGAGCGGCGGCATGGCGTTGCCCTCCCGGGACGGTGACGATCGGGGCGGTCCCCGGGGTTTCGCGTTGGATCGCCTCATTTCCAGGCAGGACCATGGCGTGCCCCATCTCGAACCGCCGCGCTTGAACGGGCACTGAACGATACGGCATCAGCCTTGCTGGATCGCGCCCGTTGGATCGTGCCCGAGAGAAACCTGCCGGAGAGGGGCCTGAATGCCGGAGAGACTGATCCATGCTGGCGCCAGCATCGCGCTCCTGATCGCCGTCGCCATCCTGTTCTCCACGAACCGGCGGGCGATCCGGCCGCGGGTGGTGCTGTCGGCGCTGGCGGTCCAGGTCGGGCTCGGGGCCCTGGTGCTGTTCTGGCCCGCCGGCCAGTCCGCCCTCGGCACCGTCGCCGACGCGGTGCAGGCGGTCCTGTCCTACGGCGACCGTGGCGTGGCGTTCCTGTTCGGCGGCCTCGTCGAGCCCAGGATGTTCGAGCTGTTCGGCGGCAGCGGCTTCGTGCTGGCGCTGCGGGTGCTGCCGCAGATCATCTACGTCTCGGCCCTGATCGCGGTGCTCTACCATGTCGGGGTGATGCAGGCCCTTGCCCGCGCGCTGGGCGCGGCGTTGCAGCGGGTGCTCGGCACCTCGCGGATCGAGACCTTCGCGGCGGTCATCACCATCTTCATCGGGCAGAGCGAGATCGCCGTGGCGCTCAGGCCCTTTCTGGCCCTGCTCACCGGAGCGGAGCTCTTCGCCGTGATGACGAGCGGGGCGGCCTCCACCGCCGGCTCGATCCTCGCCGGCTATGCCGCGCTCGGCGTGCCGATGCCCTACCTGCTCGCCGCCTCGTTCATGGCGATCCCCGGCGGGCTCCTCTACGCCAAGATCCTGGTGCCCTCGACCGAGCCGAGCCGGGTCAAGACGATGCGGGTCACGTTCGGCGAGACCCGGGCGGTCAACGTCATCGAGGCCGCCGCCGACGGCACCCAGAAGGGCCTCGCGGTGGCGGTCGCGGTCGGCGCGATGCTGATCGCCTTCGTGGGGCTGATCGCGCTCGCCAACGGCCTCGTGGCCTCTGCGGGCGGCCTCGCCGGCCTGCCCGGCGCCTCGATCGAGGGGGGGCTCGGGTGGGCGCTGGCGCCGCTCGCCTGGCTCTTGGGCGTGCCGTGGGACCAGGCGACGCTCGTCGGCGGCGCCATCGGCCAGAAGCTCGCCTTCAACGAGTTCCTGGCCTACGCCAACGTCTCGCCGGTGCTGAAGAGCGGCGAACTCGGGCCCCGCACCACCGCGATCCTGTGCTTTGCCCTGTGCGGCTTCGCCAACCTGGCGTCGATCGCGATCCAGCTCGCGAGCTTCGGCAGCCTGGTGCCGGAGCGCCGGGCGGAGGTGGCCGGCTACGGGCTCCGGGCGATCCTCGCCGGGACGTTGTCGAACCTGACCAGCGCGGCGATCGCCGGAGTGTTCATCGGGGCGTGAGGCAGGGTTCGTGGGCGGGGCCGGTCAAATCCGACCCGCGACCTCATCCTGCGGTGTCAGGACAGGCTCCGGTACACCGCCGTCTCGAACTCCAAAAAGTTCTCCACCGAGGCCGGATCGGCGAAGGGGAAGAGCTGCGTGCCCCAGAACCCGCCGACCCCGGCCGTCCGGTCGATCCAGAAATACAGGTTGGCGAGCCCCGCCCAGGCCAGCGAGCCGGCCGAGCGCCCGGTCGGCGCCGCCTCGTCGTTGATCATGAAGCTCAAGCCCCAGGATTTCGGCATCCCGGGGAAGAACTCGGCATCGTGCGAGAGGTGGCGCTTCACCCCCGGCAGGGCGCGGATCCTGAGCGTCGGCCCGAGGCCGTTCGTCGCCGCCATCGCGACGGTCTCCGGCCGCAGCACCGGCCCGTGCGGGGAGGCGCCGTCGTTGAGCCACATCCGGATGAAGCGCAGGTAATCCTCGGCGGTCGAGTAGAGCCCGTGGCCGCCCATCTCGACCTCGGGCTCCTGCGGCAGCTCGAAGCCGGCGATGACCGCGAGGGCGCCGTCCTCGCCCCGCTGATGCATCCGGGCGAGGCGGCTGCGCATCGCGGGCGTCAGCGCGAAGCCGGTCGAGTCCATGCCCAGCGGCGAGAGGATCCGCTCCCGCATCACGGCCCCGAGGCGCTGGCCCGTCACCGCCTCGACCACCTGGCCGGCCCAGTCGATGTTGCTGCCATACTCCCAGGACTCGCCGGGATCGAACAGCAGCGGCGTCATCAGCGAGGCGCGGGTGCCGCTGGTCACGCCCGGTCGTTTGCTCTCGCGCAGCAGCCGGGCATAAGCGTCGTTGAAGATGTCGTAGCCGAAGCCGGCCGTATGCAGCAGCAGCATCCGGGTGGTGATGGCGCGCGCCGGCGGGCGCAGGCGCGGGGAGCCGTCGTCGGCGAAGCCCTCGAGCACCTGGATCTCGTCGAGGGCGGGCACGTAGGCGGAGGCCGGCGCGTCGAGGTCGAGCCGGCCCTCCTCGGCGAGCTGGAGCACCGCGGTGGCGGTGACCGCCTTGGTGGTGGAGAAGATCGCCAGGACCGTGTCGGTGGTCATCGGCGCGTCCCCGTCCCGCTGCCCGGCGGCGCCCGCATAGAGCGTGCGCGCCCGGTCAGTCGCCATGGCGACGATCCCCGACAGGGGCGGGGCCTGATCCACCCCGCGCCGCAGGATCGCGTCGGCCCTGTCCTTGAGATCGTCCGTCATGCGCGCCCTCCCGGCTCTCGTCTTGGCTGCCGTCTTGGCTGCCATCTTGGCTGCCATCTTGGCTGCCGTCCTGGCGGCGGGCAGCCTACCCCGCCGGGTGTCGTCGTGTCAGGCCCGGACGATGCCCGGCCGCCGATCGGCCCGTCACGCGTGCGCAATCCTTTCGATCTCGAGAGAGAGGGACGATGAGGCGTGGTTCCGGGCCTCGTGCCGGTGCCGCGCATGTGACGCCACCGTCTCATCAGAATGAGGGACGACGGCGCCCCCGTCTGTCTCTACGCCAGTCAGGAATAAAGAAGCAGGTATGGCCGCACGTTGCCGAGTCTTTGTTTCGATGGAGCGGCAATCACTGATCTTCGGCGCGCCGGACCAAGTATCCGATCGTGCGCAACCGGAGCGAACCTTGAGGAGACGCGGCCTTCGTAGGTCCGCGACGCCGTGAGCGGGCGGGCCGATGCCGCAGCCTGCTCGAAGAACGCCGAAGACCAGCGCGGCCCGGACGAGCGGGCCGCAGGAGGCCGACATGCGTGTTCTGACCGCCCTCTGCGCCCTCGCCCTCGCCACCGGGCTGTTCTGGGGCACGATGCTGACCCACCCGCCGACCAGCGAGGCCCGGCCCGGGCCCGGCATCGACACCCGCGAGATCACCTTGCGCGCGCATCTTCAGGATGCCGATCCGTGCGACGCCAATTGAGGCGGCGTCGCCGGGCTCGAGGCGTCGGGCTCAATGCTCCTTGGCGGCGGCGGTGGCGGTGACGACCGGCTCCGGCATCGCCGAGGAATGGTGGTGCGCGATCACCCATTCGCCGTCCCGCAGCACGTAGACGAAGCTGTAGCGCGCCGGCACCACCACGTGCTCGCCCGGGTTCTTCCCGTCGACCAGGAAGGTGTAGGTGCCGACATCGGTCGCGATGTTGCAGCCGATCTTGATCGTGTGCGTATTGATGATGCCCTGCGGGTGCTTCTCCAGGAAGTGCACGAAGTAGTCCTGGATCATCGCCCGGTCGGTGCGCGGCGTGTTGGACACCGTCGGCAGTAGCACGGCGTCGGGCGCATAATTCGCCGTGACCTTCGCCGGGTCGAGCGTCGCCAGCGACGTGTTCCAGCGGTCGAACAGGCCCTCGATCTGGCGCTCGGTCACCGCGGCGCATTGCGTCGCCTCGGCCCGCGCCGGCACGGGGCCAAGCATCATGGTCCCGGCGGCCAGAGCCGCGAGCATCGTCGTCTTCATGATTCGGTCGTCTCCCCGCCGCGATCGGCGGCGGGACAATACGGCGGCGCGGCTGCGCAATCGATAATAATGCGCCCGGTTCCGGGAGGGCGGTGAATTCTTGCGATCTAGATCGAAATATATAGAACTAACAATTCGATCATTTAACGGGCAGATTACAGTGGCATCAAAAACAGGCTGGTGTTGATGTCTTGATTGTGGGCGTCTTCCTTCTCTCGCCGCGGCGAGGCGAGAGAAGGGCAGCCGCTCACACGGCGGGGAGTTGCGACGGACCTTGCGCGAAGGACGCGACCGGCCGCGTCGCCGCGATCAGCCAGTCGCGGGTCTGCGGATCGACGAGGTCCGACAGCGCCCCGCGCACCCGGGCGTGGTAGGCGTCGAGCCAGGCGGTCTCGTCCGGGCTGAGCAGCTCCGGCACCACCAGCGCCAGGTCGATCGGCGCGAGCGTCAGGGTCTCGAAGCCCAGCATCGGGCGCTCGGCGCCGGTGATGTGCCGCTCCTCGACCAGGACCAGGTTCTCGATCCGGATGCCGAAGGCGTGAGTCTTGTAGTAGCCCGGCTCGTTCGAGACGATCATCCCGGGCTGGAGCGCCACCGTTCCGGTCTTGGCGATGCGCTGCGGGCCCTCGTGCACCGACAGGAAGGCGCCGACGCCGTGGCCGGTGCCGTGGTCGAAGTCGAGGCCGGCCTCCCAGAGCGGGCGGCGGGCGAAGGCGTCGATCTGCGCCCCCGTGGTGCCGCGGGGAAAGACCGCGGTGGCGATGGCGATATGGCCCTTCAGCACGCGGGTGAAGCGGTCGCGCATCTCCGGGCTCGGGGGGCCGACCGCCACCGTGCGGGTGATGTCGGTGGTGCCGTCGCCGTATTGCGCACCGGAATCGATCAGGAACAGCTCGCTCAGGCGCACCCGCCGGTCGGTGCCGCGCGTGACGCGGTAATGCACGATGGCGCCGTTCGGCCCGGATCCCGAGATGGTCGGGAAGGAGATCTCGCGCAAGGAATTGGACTCGGCCCGGAACGCCTCGAGCCGCACCACCGCGTCGATCTCCGACACCGCCCCGCCCGGGGCCTCCCGGGCGAGCCAGGCGAGGAAGCGGGTCACCGCGGCGCCGTCGCGGAGATGCGCGGCGCGGGCGCCGGCGATCTCGGCCGCGTTCTTCACCGCCTTCATGGCGGTGATCGGGTCGGGCCCGACATCGAGCGTGCCGCCGGCCGCGGTGATCCGCCGGCCGAGCGCCACGGCGCCGGTGGCGGCATCGACCCGCACCCGGGCCTTGGCGGCGCCCAAGCCATCGAGTGCGGCGGGCAGGGCGCCCGGCTCGTCCCGCTCGGCGAGGCCGTCGAGGGCCTGGGCGGCCTCGTCCGTCACCTTCCCGGCGTCGAGGAAGAGGCGCGGGGCGCCCTGCCGCGGAATCACCGCGTAGCCGAGGGGCAGGGGGGTGTGGGCCACGTCGCCGCCGCGCAGGTTGAACGCCCAGGCGAGGTTGTGCGGGTCCGAGACGACCAGCGCGTCGAGCCGCGCCTTCGCCAGGGCCTCGCGCACCCGCCCGAGCTTCATGGACGCCGCCTCGCCTGCCAGGCTCTCCGGATGCGGCACCACCGGCGCGCGCGGGGCGGCCGGGCGGTCGATCCAGACGAGGTCGACGAGGTTGAGGGCGGTCGGCTCGACGCGCCCGCCCGCCGCCGTGGCGGCGCGTTCCAGCCGGGCGAGCCCGTCCGGGGTGTGCAGCCAGGGATCGTAGGCCAGCACCCCGCCCGCCGGCAGATTGGCCTCGATCCAGGCCTCGACGCTGGTCTCGGCCAAGGGCACGGGGGTGACGAGTCCGGTATCGACCTGCTCGGCGGCCTGGAGGGTGTAGCGCCCGTCCACCACCAGGGCGGCCTTGTCGGCGAGCACGACCGCCGTCCCGGCCGAGCCGGTGAAGCCGGTGAGCCAGGCCAGCCGCTCGGCGTTGGCGGGCACGTATTCCGACTGGTGCTCGTCGGCCCGCGGCACCACGAAGCCGGCGAAGCCCCTCCGCGCCATCGCCGCCCGGAGCGCGGCGATCCGCGCCGCGCCCTCCCGGTGGCTGGGGTCCTCGAAGCTCTGGAAGCGGGCGGTCTGGCTCATGCCCCCTGGGGTACGACGCCGCGGGCGGGGCGGCAACCGCCACGGAGGATATCTCCCGCAGCGCCTCCACGGAGTTTGAAGGCGCTGGCCAAGCCCGAAGGGGCGCCGGCGCCGATGCGCCGGGTGCCTGAGCAAAAACTCTCAATACAACGGCTGCAACCGGACGTTCGGCACCGCGAAGGGCCCGACGACCACGCGCCCGCCGGTGAGCCGCACGGTCGGCAGGACCTTCAGGGGCGGCTCGCCCGGCCGGCCTTGGGGATCTGGCGCGCCCTGGCCCGGCGCCGGCTCCTTGCGCCGCCCGCCGAGGAACTGCCCGACGATGTTGCCGATCAGCGCCGCGCCGTCGCCGCCGAGCCGCGCCCCGATCTGCTCGCTGATCAGCGGCGCGATCACCTGCTCCAGGCCGGCGGTGCGCACGTCGAGCTGGCCCGTCGGCCGGTGCTCGTCGTCGAGGGCGAGGACGCCTTGCGCCCGCAGGCGCCGGCTGCCCTTCTCGGCGGCGAGGCTGGCGATCTCCACCGCGCCGCCGGCCTCGCGCCAGCGTTCCAGCTCCTGCGCCAGGGTGCGGGTGCGCAACCCCGCGGCCCGGGTCACGGTGGCGTCGAGGGCGATGTCGGCGGGCTCGGGTCCGCCGAGCACCGGATCGAGGAGCGGCAGGCCCGCCTGCAGCACCCGGGCGCTCAGGTCGACGGCGCCGTCGGTGGCGAAACGCCCCGGGGTCGGCCGCGCGTGCAACTCGAGATGACCGACCGTGAAGTCGATCGGCGAGGGATCGGCGCCGGTGACGGCGCCCTTGAGCCCGTTCGCCACCAGGGAGGCGCGCTGGAAGCCGTCGCCGGTGACGTGCAGGCTCGCCTCCAGCTGACTCCAGGTCACATCGGCGTCGAGGCCGCCCTGCTGCACGCGGAACGGCCCGGTCGCCTCCAGGATCACGTGGCGCGGCTGGTAGACCTGCGCCACCGCCACCAGCGGGCCGGTGGTGAAGCGCACGTCGGAGCGGGCGAAGCCGAGCTGCGTGCAGCGCAGCTCGAACCGGAACGGGAAGCCGGTCAGCGAGCGGTCGGCGCAGGTCCATTGCCGGCCGGCCTGCGCCTCGCGGGTAAACCACGCATCGATCTCGCCCTCGGCCCTGCCCCGCAGCCAGAACCAGCCCGCGCTCCAGACCAGCGCCAGCAGCAGGAGCAGCGCGAACGGCGCGAACAGGCCGAGGCGCAGGCCGGGCCCGCGGCCCGGGCCTCGGCCCGCGCTCTGGCTCGGCGGCGTGTCGTCGGTCGGCCCAACGGTGGTCGGCCTGTTCATCGGCATGATCCCGGCTCTGCGGCGGCCCGGCACGGGCCGCCCGGATTGAACCGCGTCCCCGTAGCTGCTACCGGCCGCGCCCGGCAAGGGAGACGGCTGGGCAAGACGCTCACGAGGTCGTGCCGGACCGGGCTTGCCGGCAGGGAGCTGCCGGCAGGAACCTGCCAAGGAACCTGCCAAGGAACCTGCCAAGGAGGAAACGAGACGATGCGGGCGGGCGAGCCGTCGGATCTCTGGGTGTTCGGCTACGGCTCGCTGATGTGGCGGCCGGGCTTCCCCTTCGTGGAGCGCGGGCCGGGTCGCCTGCGCGGCTATCACCGCTCGCTGTGCGTGCTGTCGCACGTCCATCGCGGCACGCCGGAGCGGCCGGGCCTGGTGCTCGGGCTCGATCGGGGCGGCTCCTGCCGCGGCATGGCGTTCCGGGTCGCGGCCGCGGAGGTCGCAAGCACGCTCGCCTACCTGCGCGAGCGCGAGCAGGTCACGGCGGTCTATGTCGAGCGGGTGCTCGGCGTCACCCTCGACGACGGGCGCCGGATCGAGGCGGTGACCTACCTCGTCGACCGCCGCCACCCGCAATATGCCGGCCGCCTGCCGGAGACCGAGCTGGTGCGGCTGGTGCGCCAGGGCCTCGGCCGCTCGGGCGCGAACCCGGACTATGTCCGCCACACCCACGACCAGCTCGTCGCCATGGGCATCCCCGACCCGATGCTCGCCCGCCTCGCCTTGGCCTGCGCGGTGCCGAGCCCTTGAGGGGGCACAGAGTGATACAAAGTCCGCTTGTTCTATCGCGAACAGGTAGAGCGCGGGATCCCCTCTCCCGTGTGGGAGAGGGGATCCCGCGCTCTATGCTGAAACCGGATCGATCAAGCGGACACTGTATGAGAAGCGCTGCATTGAGCGCGCATCTCTCCGAAGCGTCACCGCGGCGACGCGATCATTCCCCGTTCAGGCGCGTTGGTCCGTCTGGGCCCGCAAGAGACCCGAACAAAAGACCCGAACGAGCCGGAGCGCCTCCGCGTTGATGAATCCCACGACCCACCTCGCCCTGATCAACGTCTCCGTCGGCGACATCCAGGGCGGGCTCGGCCCCTTCCTCGGCACCTGGCTGGCGCAGTCCGCGCAATGGGGCCCGAGCCAGGTCGGCCTCGTCACCACCATCGTGGGCTTCGCGACGCTGGCCCTGAGCGGGCCACTCGGCGCGCTCGTCGACCGGCTCGGCCGGCCCCGGATGCTGATCGCGGCGGCCTGCGCGGCGATCCTCGTCGGCACCCTGCTGCTGCTGCCGGCCCGCTCGTTCATGACGGTGCTGGCCGCCCAGTTCGTCGCCGCGGCGGGCGGCACCCTGGTGGTGCCGGCGGTGACGGCGCTCACCCTCGGCATGGTCGGCAAGCAGGCCTTCCCGAAGCAGCAGGGCCGCAACCAGGCCTGGAACCATGTCGGCATCCTCGGCGCCGCCCTGGCGATCAGCTTCGGCACGCCGCTCATGGGCCCGAGCATCGCCTTCTGGGTGCTGGGCGGGCTCTCCGCCTGCGCCGTCGTGGCCGCTCTGACGACGCCGAAGAAGGCCTATAACGGCCGGCGCGCCGTCGGCTGGAAGGAGGACGATCCGGACGACACGCCGGAGCGCTCGGCCATCCTGAAGGTCCTGTCCGACCGGCGCCTGCTCATCCTCTCGGCGGCGCTGGCCCTGTTCAATCTCGCCAACGGCTCGATGCTGAGCCTGCTCGGCCAGAAGCTGGTGGCGGCGGGCCAGGACGGCACCGGCTGGACCGCCCGCTACGTCATCGTCGCGCAGGCGGTGATGATCCCGGTGGCGCTCTTCGCAGGCTCGCTCGCCGACCGGCGCGGCCGGCGCCAGCTCCTCCTCGTCGCCTGCGCGGTGCTGCCGGCCCGCGCCCTCCTGTCGGCCTTCCTGTCCGATCCGTACTGGCTCGTGCTCGCCGAGGTGCTGGACGGCGTCGCCTCGGGCGTCATCGGCGTCGCGGTGCCGGTGGTGGTGGCCGACCTCACCTGGGGCTCGGGCCGCACCCAGACGGCGCTCGGCACCGTCGCGGCGGTGCAGGGAGTGGGCGGCGCCCTCTCGGGCTGGGTCGGGGGCCTGCTGGCGCTCCATCTCGGCTGGACCTGGGCCTTCCTGGCGCTGGCGGCGCCCGCCGGCCTCGCCCTGGTGCTGGCCCTGTGGCTGGAGGAGACCTGCGCCCCCGGCGGCCGGGACGGCGCGGGTGCGGCGTGCAGCGAGGGTGAGCCGCCGGAGCCGCGGCGCAGAGCGGTCGAGGCCTCGGCCGGGCCTTGAGCCCGGGCCGGGGATTGCCGCAGGGGCCTACTGGACAGGCTGGACGCCGCCGTGATGCAATCGCGCTCGTCGTCCCCGAGGCTCCTGAGGTGAGTGCGCCGCCATGAAGACGCTCCTCGTTCCGGTCGCCCGCCACACCCTGCTCGATTCCGTCCTCGACACCGCCATCCTCACCGCCCGCCGCTTCGGCGCCGGCATCGAGGGGTTCGGCCTGCGCCCGGCGCTGGCCGAATACGTCCCCGTCGACATGGTCGGCGGCATGACCTGGGTGCGCGACGAGGAGACCGACCTCGTCGAGGCCCGCGATTGCGGCGGGCTGTTCACCGCCGCGATGGAGCGGCACGGCATCGCCCGCGAGAGCGCCGACATCGGAAAGAACGGTCCGCGCTGGCGCTGGCGGCCGGACGCGCCTCCCGGCGACGGGTTCCTGGCGCAGCACGCGCGGCTGTTCAACGCCACCGTCGTCGGCCGTCCCGGCAGCGGGGAGGGGGCGCCGCGCATGACGACCCTCGAGGCGGTGCTGTTCGAGAGCGGGCGCCCCCTGATCATCGCCCCGCCCCTGCCGCCGGCGAGCATCGGCGAGACCGTGGTGATCGCCTGGAACGGCTCGACCGAGACCGCCCGCGCGGTCGCCTTCGCGTCGCCGTTCCTGCGTGCCGCCTCCCGGATCGAGGTGCTGGGGGTCGATGCCGGGATGGTGCCGGGCCCGAGCGCCGAGGAGATGGCCGCCGCCCTCAACCGCGAGGGCCTGTCGGCGCAGGGGCGCACGCTCGCCGCCGGCCGCCGCACCGTGGGCGAGATCTTCCTGACCGAGGCCGAGGCGATCGGCTGCGACCTCCTGATCAAGGGCGCCTATACCCAGAGCCGGCTGCGCCAGATGATCTTCGGCGGCGCCACCAGCCACATCCTCGCCCACGCCACCATGCCGGTGCTGATGGCGCATTGACGGACGCGCATGACCGACGACATCCCGACCGACGACTTTCCCCTGGATCCCCGGCTCGCCGCCGACACCATTCTGCTGGGCGACCTCGCCCTGTCGCGGGTGCTGCTCCTCGACGACAAGCGCTTCCCCTGGCTCGTCCTGGTGCCCCGCCGCGCCGGCGTCTCGGAGCTCACCGACCTGTCGCCCGAGGATGCCGCCCGGCTGATGGACGAGACCCGCTTGGGCGTCGGTGTGATGCAGGCGCTGGCCAAGCCCGACAAGGTGAATGTCGGGGCGCTCGGCAACGTGGTGGCGCAGCTCCACGTCCACGTCGTCGGGCGGTTCCGCTCCGATCCGGCCTGGCCAGGGCCGGTCTGGGGGCACGGCACCCGCGAGCCCTATCCGGCCCATGCGGCGGCGCAGCTCGTCGAGCGGGCGCGGGGGCTGTTCGCAGCGGCTTGACGGGGTCGGATCGGGGGCCTCTGGCGCCCGGGTGCCCGCCGGGAGGACGCCTCGTCCCGCCCCGGCGGACAGGGCGACATCCAAAAATCGCGGGGTCCCGGAGGCGCGCGCGCCCCGGGACCCCGCGCTGTCGCCGCGCATGGGCAGCGAAAGAGGCTCGCCATCCGGGGATGGCGGGCCTGCCTCGTTCGGAGCCGCGAGGAGCCCGAGTTGAAGATCCGGTCGGCCGCGCCGTTGCAGATCCAGCCGACCGCGCCGTTGCCGACCGCGCCGTTGCCGCCATACACGCCGAGGCAGAGGTTGTTGTAGGCCGAGTCGAGGGCGCTGCGCGACCCTTGCGGCTTCGCCGTCCAGGCCTGGTTGGTGCCGTTGTTGCAGGTGAACTGGTAGACCTGCGCGCCCGGAGCGACCGGCTGGTTGTCGAGGGTGAGGTCCAGGCACATGCCGGAGGCGGCGTTGACGTAGGCCGTGCCACCCTTGCCGGAGGTCGTCCGCCACAGCTGCCCGGCGGCGCCCGTGCAGGTCTGCTGCGTCACCGGAGCCCGGTCGTTCCTGTTGCCGGCCGGCACCGCGAAGCCGAGGCCGGAATGCGACGCCTTCAGGACGTCGGCCCCGCTGCTGCCCGCGCCGCCGAGGCCGCCTGTCCCGCCGGAGCCGCCGCTGCCCCTGGAGCCGCCGTTGCCGCCGCCCCCTTGCGTCGAGGCGACGTAGGTCGTCGCCTGCGTCGGGGCGGCGACGTTGCCGACCGCCACGATCGCGCCCGGCGAGGGTACGCCCCTCTGGTCGACGGCGACGAGCTGCTGGTAGTCCGGCGGGACGACGTTGACCGAGGCCGGGGTCTGTTGAGTTTTCTGGTGTTGTCCGCGGCGGACAGGCCCTCGCTCCGCCGCGGGGTATCCGGTCAGGGCCGGTCGAGACCCTCGGTGAAGGAATCGAGGGCGACGAGGTCCCGCTGCAGGCGCGGGGCATCGAGGGGATCGCCGCCATAGACCATGGCGGTCCGGCCGCGGCGGTCGAACAGGAGGACCGAGGGCGGCGGGTCGGGCAAGGCGGCCGCCGGGTAGCGCAGGATCTCGGCCACCGCCTTCACCTCGCCGGCATCGGACGGGAGGACCCGGATCTGCGGCGCCGGACCGAGCAGCTGCCGCACGAGGCTGCGCAGGCGCCCGGCATCGTCGCCGGCGGGGTCCATCCCGATGGCCAGGAAGACGACGCGGCCGCGCAAGGAGGCCGGCAGGCCGCGGGCGAGCGCGTCGAGATCCATCGTCCGGGTGACGCAGAGGATCGTGCAGTCGGCGCTCACGAAGGAGACCACCGCCAGCCGGTCCCGCAGGGTCTCGGGCAGCAGGGGCCTGCCGTCGATATCGGCCCGGGGGGCCGCCTTGGAGGTTGCCAGCAGGGTGTCCAGGTCGCTCCCCGCCGCCCTCGCGAGGCTTGCCGTACCGGCCCATGCCGCCAGAAGGCAAAGTCCGGCGATGAATGCGTTCGCTCTCATTTTGGCAATCCAGTCCCACAACCTGTCGTTGGTGCGTCACCGAACATGGGGAGTTGTAGCGGCTGAATATTAATGGACGCTATTCAGCGGAAGGTGATTTCCCTGCGAGCGAACAGGCTTCTCTGCGTCGCTCTGCTAGCCTTAACAGTACGGAAATCCATCTTTCAGGATCGATATGGGTTTCGGTTGATTGCATCGAAGCGCGTGGAATCCTGCTTCGCGCGGCCGCCGCACCGGCTTGCGCCGCGATATCCGGAGATCGTCTTCGGATGATTGTGCCCGGCATCGGAATGAGCCTGGCGGCCGGGCTTGCCCGGCACGGGCGCGCGGGCGCCGATCCGATGAGGACGGGCCTGCGAACCCGGCTGCACCGGGAGCATGGCGCCTGCTCCGCCCGGCGCCTTGCTTTTGCATCATTTTGCCTGCCCATGCTGCCTGCGACGCGAGGGGCCGCGCCGGGCTCCGCACGATGATGCATGAGGTCTCACGCCTTGACCGCCTCCTTGCCCGCCTCCTTGCCCGTTTCCCGGGATCGCCTCGGCTACGCCCAGAGCCTGCTCGAGCGCCACTCGGCCGAGCGCAGCGGCCCGACCCCGACGCTCGCGGACACGCCCGACGCGAGCCTGCTCCTGTTCTGCGGCGACGTGCCGGTGCTGCGGGTGACGGAGGGCGGCGCCACCTGCCTGCTGACGCGCGAGGACGCCGCCCGGGCCGGCCCGCCTTCGCCCGAGCTCTTTCTCGGCCGGGTCGGCGGCCGGCCGGCCTTCGCCGGCGCGCTGCCGGCGGATGCGGCGGCTCTCTTCACCGGCGATCCGGCCTACCGGGTGCTCGATGCCCGCGCCGTCGCGGTCGAGGGCGCGGTGCCGGCCCCTGAGATGGGGGTCCTCGCCACCGCCAAGTCGCTCCTCGGCTGGCACGCCCGGCACGGCTTCTGCGCCAATTGCGGCAATCCCACCGCGCTCTCCTGCGGCGGCTTTCGGCGCGACTGCGGATCCTGCGGCACCGAGCATTTCCCGCGCACCGATCCGGTGGTGATCATGCTGGTCACCGAAGGCGACCGCTGCCTCCTCGGCCGCCAGGCCCGCTTCGCGCCTGGCGTCTATTCGTGCCTCGCCGGCTTCCTCGAACCCGGCGAGACCATCGAGGACGCGGTGCGGCGCGAGACCTTCGAGGAGGCCGGCGTGCGGGTCGGCGCGGTGCGCTACCATCTCTCGCAGCCCTGGCCGTTCCCGTCCTCGCTGATGATCGGCTGCGAGGGCGAGGCCCTGGGCGACGCCCTGGTGCTCGACCGGACCGAGCTGGAGGATGCGCGCTGGTTCACCCGCGCCGAGGTGCGCCAGATGCTGGAGCGCCGCCATCCCGACGGCCTGATGACCCCGCCGCCGATGGCGATCGCCAACGCCCTGGTGCGGACCTTCGCGGACCGGTGACGATGGCGCGCTTCGAGGGCATCATCCCCTACCTCGTCACCCCGCTCGATGCCGAGGGGCGGGTCGAGGCCGGGGTGTTGGCGTCGCTCTGCGACGACCTGATCGCGGCCGGCGTGCACGGCCTGACGCCGCTCGGCAGCACCGGCGAGTTCGCCTATCTCGACGAGGCGCAGAAGCGCGAGACCGTGGCGGCGGTGGTGGCCGCCGCCGCCGGCCGGGTGCCGGTGCTGCCGGGCGTCGCCTCGACCGCGACCCGCGGCGCGGTCGCGCAGGCGAAGTCTTGCCGGGCGGCGGGGGCGGACGGGATCGTGCTGATCCTCGACGCCTATTTCCCGCTGACGGAAGCCGAGATCGAGCGCTACTTCCTGACCGTGGCGGATGCCACCGACCTGCCGATCATCCTCTATACCAACCCGAACTTCCAGCGCGCCGACCTCTCTGTCGCCTCGATCGCGCGGCTCGCCCGGCATCCCAACATCGTCGGCATCAAGGACGCCTCGACCAATACCGGCCGCCTGCTGTCGATCCTGAACCGCGTCGGCGGCGACCTCGACGTCTTCGCCGCCTCCTCGCACATCGCCGCCAGCGTGATGATGCTCGGCGGCAAGGGCTGGTTCGCCGGCCCCGCCTGCGTCATCCCGCGGGAATGCCTGGCGCTCTACCGGCTGTGCCGCGAGGAGCGATGGGGCGAGGCGGTGGCGTTGCAGAAGCGGATCTGGGCCTTCAACGAGGTCTTTGCCCGCTACAACCTCGCGGCCTGCGTGAAGGCGGCCTTGCAGAGGCAGGGCTACGCCGTCGGCGACCCGGTGCCGCCCCAGAGCCCGGCCTCGCCCGAGGCCCGCGCGGCCATCGCGGCGGCGCTCGCCGAGGTGACGGGCTCAGCGTCGCACATCTGAGACGAGCGGCCGTGTAGGACGGCCGCACAGCATTCCGAGAGGACCGACCGACATGACCACCGAGACCGCCGGGGCCGCGCGCGCGCGCCGCGACCTCGCCCTCGCGATCGCCCGCGCCGCCGGCGAGACGGCTTTCGGCTTCTTCAACGCCCGCGACGCGCTGGTGATCGAGCAGAAGAGCGGCGCCCAGGACCTCGTCTCGCAGGCCGACCGCGAGGTCGAGCTGCTGATCCGCGCCCGCATCGCGGAGGCCTATCCCGAGGACGGCGTGATCGGCGAGGAGCACGATCCCGTCCCGAGCCGGTCCGGCTATACCTGGGTGGTCGATCCGATCGACGGCACCAGCCCGTTCCTCAACGGCCAGCCGAACTGGTGCGTGTCGATCGGCCTGCGCGGCCCCGAGGGCCTGGTGGCCGGGGTGATCGAGGCGCCGGTCCTGCGCGAGACCTATGCGGGGCTCCTCGGCGACGGCGCGACCCTGAACGGCCGGCCCCTGCGCATCGACCCCGCGACGGTGCTCACCTCGGCCAATATCGGCTTCGGCGCCACCCAGAAGACGCCCGCGGCAGAGGCCGCCGCCTTCGTGCACGGCCTCTACCGCGAGGGCGGGGTGCTGTTTCGCAACGGCTCGGGCGCCCTGATGCTCGCCTACGTCGCCGCCGGGCGGCTCGCCGGCTACTACGATCCCGGCCTCAACGCCTGGGACTGCTATGCCGGCCTGCTCCTGGTGCGCGAGGCCGGCGGCGTCGCCGAATATCTCGGCTCCGACGACATGCTCACCGGCGGGCTGCTCCATGCCGGCACCCCGGCCGTGGTGGCGGACCTGCGCCGGCTGGGCGAGGCGTCGCGGCGGGCGTGACGCCCGCCCTCAGGCCGGCGAGCCGAGCGCGGCCGCGAGCGTGATCGCCGCCGCGAGCGGGGCCATCCAGAGGAGCGCCCGCGGCCGGTACGACCGGACGACGATCAGCAGGAGGCCCGCCCCGGTCAGGGAGCCGAGCCAGTCGACCGGGCCGAAATTCCAGCCATCCTGCCGGATGGCGGCGGCCAGCGACAGGCCGATCAGCCCCCAGCCGGCGGCGCGCAGGGCGAGCCGGCGCAACCGGTCCGGCGGGCCCGACCACACCGCCTGATGGTGCCGGGCCATGGAGAGGCACAGGGCGGCGAGGCCGAGGAAGCTCAGGCCCGCGGTGACGAGGAGCGTCATGCCTGGCCCATCTGCGCCGCGGCCGTTGCCGCGGGTTCGGCCGCGGGCTCGGCCGTGACTTTGCCCGCCCGGCGCGGGCCGGCGAAGCGGGCGACCTTGTGCGAGACGAGGGCGAAGCCGGCCGCCAGCCCGAGGAGCGCGGCGTCGAAGCCCAGGAACCAGGCCGGGTCGTCCCAGGTCTCGCGGGTGGTCGCGACGTCTACGAGCACCACCGCGACGAACAGGCACGCCACGAGGGCGAGCGCCCCGCGCCAGGCCCGCCGCGGCGCCGGCCATGCCCCCACCACGGCCACCGCGAGCCAGGCGCCGAAGAACACCCAGATCTCGCGCTCCGCCCGGTCCCCCAGGTCGACGGGCAGGAGCCGGTTGGCGAGGAAGTAGGCGGCGATGCCTGCCGGCAGGCCCGCGATCGTGCCGAGGTTGAGGGTGTGGACGAGGCGCCAGCCCCATCCCGTCGCGGCCCCGGATTTCGGCAGCCGCGCCACGGTCCAGAGCACCAGCCCGCTCCCCACCATGGCGCAGCCCAGGAGACCGCACAGGAAGAACAGCACCCGCAGGGCCGTCCCGGCGAAATGCGCCTCGTGCAGGCCGACCATCGTGGTGAAGGTCTTGGCCGCCGGCCGCAAGGCCCCCGACAGCACCTCGACCACGGCGCCGCTGGTGCCCGCGAAGGCGACCTGCGGGTGCTGGTGCGAGAGGCCGTGCGGCTCCTCGAACACCGCCACGACCGTGGACTTCGCGTCGCGCGGGTTGGCGATGGTGAGCCGCTCCAGCGGCTCGGGGATGGTGGCCAGCGCCTCCCGCACCATCGGCCCGACCGGGGCGAGGGTGCCGGGCTCGCCCGCGGGCGGGCGCGCCGTCGTGATCTGGCCGGTCTCGGCGAAATAGGCGAACTGGTCGCCCTTGTAGGCGGCGGTGACGCCCCAGGGCATGTACATCAGCGCGAGCGTCACGACGCCCGTATAGGTGATCATCAGGTGGAACGGCAGCGCCAGCACGCCGCTGACGTTGTGGGCATCGAGCCAGCCGCGCTGCGCCGCCTTGTCCCGCCGCAGGGTGAAGAAATCCGAAAAGATGCGCCGGTGGGTGACGATCCCGCTCACCAGGGCCACCAGCATCACCATCGCGCAGATCCCGACGATCCAGCGGCCCCAGAGCGGGGCGAGGTTCAGCTCGAAGTGGAAGCGGTAGAAGAAGTTGCCGCCGCGGGTGGCGCGCAGCGCGGCGGGCGCGCCGGTCTGCGGATCGAGGAGGACGTGGCCCGGCGGCGTGCCGGGCTTGTTGCGCCAGAACAGCTCGACGAGGGGCCGCTCCGGGGTCGGCAGGCCGACGAACCAGGTGCGCGCGTGGCCCGCATGGGCCTCGAGATGGGCGACCGCGCGCTCGGCGGCGGTGGCCAGGAGATCGGGGGTGACCGTGATCTCGCGCCGCAGCTCCGGCTGCATCCAGCGCGAGATCTCGGCCCGGTAATAGGTCGCGGTGCCGGTGACGAACACCGCGAACAGCACCCAGCCGACGACGAGGCCGGACCAGGTGTGCAGCCAGGCCATGGACTGGCGAAAGCCCTGCTTCATGGCGACGATCCGATGGGAAGAGATCCGGCAACGCACCAGAGCGCGAGGCCGAGCACGATGGCGAGCCCTCCGACGATCGCGGCGGCGCGCCGAAGCGAGCGGGCCGCGAAGACCGCGACCACGAGGCCCACCATGATGACGAAGCTCAGGAGCGTCGCCGTCGTCACGGCTTCCGACCGGGGCATCGGCAGGATCAGCGACAGGAGCGCGGTCGCGAGGCCGGCGACCGCGTAGCCGCCCCCCGTGGCGAGGACGACGCGTCCTGCCACCGCGGCCCGGGAGGGAAGCGTGGATGAGCGGGTCATGACACCTCCTTACCAACGGTAACGCAGGGTCGCGTAGACCGTGCGCGGCAGGCCGTAGAAGCAGGTGGCGTAGGAGAAGCAGCCGGTCACGGTACGGTCGTCGAGGAGGTTCTGGGCATTGACCTGCAGATTGAAGCCCGTGAGCTTCGGGTCGAGATGCTTGAGGTCATAGGCCGCCACCGCGTCGACCAGCACGGCCTCGGGCACCCGGAAGGTGTTGGCCGGATCGCCCCAGGAGCCGCCGAGGTAGCGGACGCCTCCGCCGAGGCTCAAGCCGAGGAGCGGGCCGGACTGGAAGCGATAATCGAGGAACAGCGAGGCGGTGCGGTCCGGCACCTGGACCGGACGCAGGCCCACGATCGGCACCTGCCGGCCCGTGACCTGGTTGAAGGTCGTGGCGGTGTCGCGGGTGTTGCGGATGTCGAGGAACGACACGCCGCCGATCAGGTTCAGCCCCTCGGCCAGCGTCGCGCGGGCCTCGAACTCGACGCCCTGCACGCCGATCTCGCCGGTCTGGAGGCTGAAGGTCGGGCCGTTCACCGGGTCGGCCGTCAGGGTGTTCGAGCGCTTGATGTCGAAGGCCGCCGCGGTGAGCAGGATGTCGGTGCCCGGCGGCTGGTATTTGATGCCGGCTTCGTATTGCCGGCTGGAGATCGGGTCCGGGATGCGCCCGGCGGTGCCGAAGGCCGGATCGTAGATGCGTCCACTGATGATCGGCTCGAAGGCCTCGCTGTAGGAGACGTAGGGCGCGACGCCGCTGTCGAAGCGGTAGAGCAGGCTCGCCCGGTAGGTCAGCGCGTCGGAGGGTACGTCCTGGAACGCCACGGCGCCGGTGGCGAGCGTCCGGGTCGGCCCGGTCTGCCGGGCGGTGTCGTAGCGTCCGCCCAGCGTCAGGACCAGGCGGTCGACCTTGATCTGGTCCTGGAGGTAGACGCCGGTCTGCTGCGCGGTGATGCGGGCATTGCTGGTGAAGCCCGGCACCGCGATGGTCATGTCGTAGTTCGGCGCCAGCGCGTTGAGGTCGGGCGCGGCGGGGAACGGGGTCGAGAGCGTCCGGGTCTCGATCGTCTGGTGGTCGACGCCGAACAGGGCGGTATGGGCAAGGGGCCCGGTGTCGAACGTCGCCTCGAAATAGTTGTCCATCGTGTAGGCGTCGATCGCCACGTCGGTGGCGATGCGCGAGCGGTTGATCAGCGGCCCGGTCGTCAGCGCCGAGGGCGTGGAGATCGGCGTGGTGGCGCTGAAGGCGCCGTAGACGCTGCGATACTGCCCTTCCGTGCGCAGGAAGCGGCCCGACGAGTGGAACCGGAACGCGTCGTCGAACCGGTGGTCGAGGATGTAGGTCACCGCGGCTTGCGTGCGGTCGGACTGCTCGAAATTGCGGTCGCCGTCGTAGAAGTCGACCGGCAGGCGCCCGACGATGCCGTTGCCGAAATTGCGCGGGAAGAGCGTGCCGAAGGCCGGGAAGCCGCCGTAGAACCCGGAGAACGGATCGCGCTGGTAGAGGCCGAGCACGGTGAGCGAGGTGTCGGCCGAAGGCCGCCAGGTCAGGCTCGGCTGGATGAAGGCGCGCTCGACCCGCGTCGTCACCGCCGGCCCGTCGCCGTTCCAGCCGAGGCCCGTCACCCGGTAGGCGAATTGCTCGGTGCCCGGCACGGTGGTCTCGGAGGCGATCGGCCCGCCGACATCGAAGCCGCCCCGGACCTCGCTGAAGCCGCCGCCCTGGACGAAGACCTCGCCGTGGCGGACGAATTGCGGCATCTTCGACGTGAGGTTGACGATGCCGCCGGGGCCGGACTGGCCGTAGAGCACCGAGGCCGGGCCCTTGATGATGTCGATGCGCTCGAGCCGGTAGGGATCGACCGACGGGAAGGCATCCCGGGAGGTCGGCAGGCGCATCCCGTCGAGGAAGAGCGGCGCGGTGAAGCCGCGGATCGAGAACTGCTCCAGCCGCGTCGAACCGGCACCGCCGCGCTGCTCGGTCGTCACGCTCGGGCTGTAGCGCAGGGCCTGGTTGATGGTGAGCGCGTTCTGGTCCTCGATCTGCTCGCGGCCGATCACGGTGATCGATTGCGCGGTCTCGAGGATCGGCGTGTCGGTCTTGGTCGCCACGACGCTGCGCGAGGCGACGTAGCCCGGCACCGGCCCGCGGGCGCCGCCCGGTTGCGTGCCGGCGGCGGTCGCGGCGACCGGGCGGGGGGCGCCCTCGATGCTGATCGTGTCGAGGGCGATCTCGCTCCCGTCCTGGCCGCGCGCGCCCGCCGCCATGCCGGCCGACAGCACCACGCCCGACAGGAGCGACCGGGTCAGCCGACGCCCCGCGAGCGAGAGGGGGAAGGCGCGACGCGACGACGGGACGGGCATGACGAGAATCCAGGGCGAGCGGGAACGCTGGGCGCGGCCAGCAACATCAGGGCGGAGCCCGGGCGGCCGCGGCTGGAAACCGAATGGCAAAATCGATAAACGCTCACAAGAACTATGTTTTTTAGCTATTATAATGAGAGTGACGGCTGATTTATCCCTTTGATAGACAGAACGACTTTTGTGGATCGGCGTCCAGTGCGGTCAAGTCAAGAAGAAGAGCTTGTGAACCCGCGGATAGGCCGGGGCGCCGGTCGAATGGCATGGCTGGACCGCCAACGCAGGGTCAAGCATGCTTCTCCCGTATGGATTAGTCCGGAAGACATATAAATTGCGGCGCGCGGGGTGCGGCCCGCCCTGCCTGCGGGCGACTGGTCTCATGCGACGAAAGCTTCGCCGTCCGTGATCCACGCGTCGGGGTCGGCTCGCGGGTCAGGGATCTTGTCCACCGGGCCGGCGCCCGACCGGCACGCATGCGGGAGGCCGGGCGGGTCTCGGCGTCCGTGCCGCGGGTAGGCTATGACGCAACACCCATTTTTCCCTCGACAACGATAGGGTACCCCCCTATCTATCCAGACCAGGAAGTCCGGTCCCATGGCCCACACGATCAAGGACAAGACCAAGCTGCTGGCGCGGGTGCGCCGGATCAAGGGACAGGCGGAAGCCGTCGAGCGGGCCCTGGAGGCCGAGCTCGGCTGCGCCGATGTGCTGATGCTGGTCGCCTCGATGCGCGGGGCCATCAACGGCCTGACCGCCGAGCTGATGGAAGACCATATCCGCCACCACGTCGTGAACCCGGACAGCGAGCCGGATGCCGACCGCGCCAGGGGCGCGGCCGAGCTGATCGAGGTGGTGCGGACCTACCTCAAGTAGCAAAGAGCGCCCTCATGACGTCGCTGCCCGACCTGCTGCAGCAGGGAGCCGCCCATGCCTGGCTGTTCGTACCGAGCGCGATCCTGCTGGGCGCCCTGCACGGCCTCGAACCCGGCCACTCCAAGACGATGATGGCGGCCTTCATCGTCGCGGTGCGCGGGACGGTCACGCAGGCGGTGCTCCTCGGGCTGGCGGCCACGCTCTCGCACACCGCCGTCGTCTGGGTGATCGCGCTGGCCGGGCAATCGTTCGGGCAGCATTGGGGAGAGTCGTCCGAGCCGTATTTCCAGCTCGCCTCCTCCGTCCTGATCGTCGGCGTCGCGCTCTGGATGGCGTGGCGCACCTGGCGCGAGCACCACGGCCACCCGCATCGCCATGACCGCCACCATCACAACGACGAGCCCCACCCCGTCGCGACCCGCGGCGGGCTGCTGACGCTCGCGGTGTTCGAGGACGGCGTGCCGCCGCGCTGGCACGTGCGGAGCAAGCGCGGCCCGCTGCCCGACGAAGCGGTGCTGACCGTCACGACGCTGCGTCCCGACGGGGCGCGGCAGACATTCGGCTTCATCCGCAAGGGCGACCGGCTCGAGAGCCGCGAGGAGATCCCGGAGCCGCACGCCTTCACGGCACGGCTGCGCCTCGACGGGCCGGCCGGCGCGGAGGAGCACGAGGTCGCGTTCGAGGAGCACGACCACCTGGACCTGGGAGACGAGGACGACGCCCATGCCCGGGCCCATGCCGAGGACATCCGGCGGCGCTTCGCGGGCCGCCACGTCACGACGGGGCAGATCGTCCTGTTCGGCCTGACCGGCGGGCTGATCCCGTGCCCGGCGGCGATCACGGTGCTGCTCCTGTGCATCCAGCTCAAGCAGTTCAGCCTCGGCTTCGCCCTCGTGGTCTGCTTCAGCATCGGGCTCGCGCTCACGATGGTGTCCGCGGGCGTCCTGGCCGCCCTCAGCGTCCGGCACGTCGCGTCGCGCTGGTCCGGCTTCGGCACGCTCGCCCGGCGGGCTCCCTACGCCTCCGCCGCGCTGATCGTGCTGATCGGCCTCTATACCGGGTGGCTCGGCTGGCAAGGCATCCAGCACGGACCGGCCTGGCACGCCGCCCGGGCGGGGAGTGCCGCGCGGCATCCTGACCGGCGCGAGGTGGCCGTCCCTCGGCGGCGTCGCCGCCGAGGGACGGTGCAGACCCGGTCACCCGATCGGCTGGCTCACCGGATCAGGTTGGATTTGGCCAGGTCGACGATCTCGTCGCCGCGGCCGTTCATCACCGCCCGCATCACGTAGAGGCTGAAGCCCTTCACCTGCTCGGCCTGGATCCGGGGTGGCATGGCAAGTTCCTGGCGGTTCGTCACCACGTCGAGGAGGGCGGGGCCGTCATGGGCCAGCATCTCGGCCAGCGCCCCCTCCAGCTCGCCCGGATCCTCGACCCGGCGCCCGTGCAGGCCGGCGGCCCGGGCGATGGCGGAAAAGTCCGGGTTCTGGAGCGCGACGCCGGTCTCGAGGTAGCCGGCGGCCTTCATCTCCAACTCGACGAAGCCCAGCGTGCCGTTGTTGAACACCACCACCTTCACCGGCAGCCTCTCCTGCACCAGGGTGAGGAGGTCGCCCATCAGCATGGTGAAGCCGCCGTCGCCGGCGAGCGCGATCACCTGCCGATCCGGCAGTGCGGCCTGCAGCCCGATCGCGTGCGCCATGGCGTTGGCCATCGAGCCGTGCGCCCAGGAGCCGATCAGCCGCCGGCCCTGTGACATCTTGAGATAGCGCGCCGCCCAGATCGTCGGGGTGCCGACATCGGCCGTGAACACCGCGTCGGGGCTCGCCGCCTCGCTGACCAGCCGGGTCAGGTATTGCGGGTGGATCGGCTTGCGGCCGGGCTTGCCGGTGGCGAGCTCGTCGAGCCCCTCGCGGGCCTTGGCGTAGTGCCTGAGGCAGCGTTCCAGGTGACCGGACTCCTTGCGCGCTGTCAGCCGCGGCAGCAGGCCGGCGATCGTGACGGCGACGTCGCCGACGAGGCCGAGGTCGAGGCGGCAGCGGCGGCCGAGATTCTCGGGCCGGATGTCGACCTGGGCGATCCTGGCCTTCTCGGGGTAGAATTGGCGGTAGGGAAAGTCGGTGCCGAGCAAGAGCAGGGCGTCGCAGGCCTCCATCGCGGCGTAGCCGGAGGAGAAGCCGATCAGCCCGGTCATGCCGACGTCGTAGGGATTGTCGCTCTCGACATGCTCCTTGCCGCCGAGCGCGTGCACCACCGGCGCCCGAAGGGCCTCGGCGAGGCGGATCACCTGGTCCCGCGCCCCGGCGCAGCCGCGCCCGCAGAACAGAGTCACCTTTTCCGACCCGTTGAGGAGGTCGGCCAGCGCGTCGAGCTCGTCCGCTGGCGGCAGGACGATCGGCGGCTTCGGGGCGAGCGTCGCGGGCGCGGCGAGCGCCCGCTCGGGCGCCTCCTTCAGGGCGACGTCGCCCGGGAGGACCACCACCGACACGCCGCCTTTGCCGATCGCCGTGCGGATCGCGATCTCGAGGACGAACGGAAGCTGGCCTGGGTCGGAGACCAGCTCGCAATAGTGGCTGCACTCCCGAAACAGCTCCTCCGGGTGGGTGGCCTGGAAGTAGGTGGTGCCGATCTCGGGCGAGGGGATGTGGGCGGCGATCGCCAGCACCGGGGTGCGCGTGCGGTGGGCGTCGTAGAGGCCGTTGATGAGGTGGAGATGGCCCGGCCCGCAGGAGCCGGCGCAGACCGCGAGCCCGCCCGTTCCTTGCGAATCGGCCGAGGCCGCGAAGGCCGCCACCTCCTCGTGGCGCACATGCACCCAGCGGATCTTGCCTCTGGCCCGGATCGCCTCGGTGAGGCCGTTCAGGCTGTCGCCGACGACGCCGTAGACGCGGTCGACGCCGGCCCGTTCCAGGGTCTCGATGCACAGATCGGCAACGGTGCGGCCCGTCATGGCAAGCTCCTCATGGCAAGCTCCTTCTGGCAGCTCCTGCGCCCGGGCCCGGCGGCTCGGCCGCTGCGGGCGAGGACAACGAACGGTCTCGGGGCGCCCCATCCCGAAACCGGATCTAGGGCGCGTTCGCCGAAAGAGGACGCGGGGCGGCGAGAGCGCCGATTCGTGCCGGGGGCTGCCGGAGGCCCGGCCGATCGCGATGGCCCAGAGCCATGTCGTCGCCGCGGGCGTGCCGAATCTGGTCAGGGTGCACCAGGAGACGACAGAAAATGAGGCTGAAAAGAAAAAAGGCCACTCTTGCGAGCGGCCCGAAGTCTAGGGAGGAAACGCCCAAGAGGGCTGGCAAGTCCGCGACGCCATCGCGTCCTTGCGTGAGCCATGTATCCCATGAACTTTCGCACTGCACAATCCGGACCTTGGTGCGGGGTGCCATGCGCCCGGCGCATGGAGTGGAGCCCCGGGCGGTCAGGCCGGCCCGATCTCGAATTCCATCCCGCGTCCGGGGCCCTGGTCGGCGTAATCGACGAGCGTGTAGCCGCGCTCCGACAGCGCCGCTTCCAGCTCGTCGCGGTGCCGGCGGAACATCTGCCCGATCGCCAGCGGCGTCAGGCGCGGGCTCGCGCGCCGCAAGGTCTCGACGCCGACCTGGACCGGCGCGCCCTCCCGGTCGGCGATCCGGATCAGGATCGCGGCCAGTTCTGCTGCCTTGGTCTCGGCCGCGGATTTCGCCTTGAAGGCCATGATTCACTCCTTGTCCGGAGCATCCTGCGATGGCTCCGCATTGGCTGGCCTGTGCCCGGGCCATGCTCCATGTCGTCGATCGTGCCGCAGCGTCCGCGACGAGCAGCGTCGAGCAATCCTCTACCCGCCGCTGATCTGCTCGGCGAAGTCGTCCGGGACCTCGCCGAAGGTGCCGAGGATCGTCACGCTGTCGAGTTCGCCGGTCTCGTCATCCGCGACGATGCGCAGGGCGGCGGCCCCCGGCATCCGGCCGGCAATCGCCTCGGCGCGCTTGAGCGCCCCGCTCTCCGTCGGCGCCACGTCGCGCGCGCCCGGCCGCAACCGCTTCCGGTGCACCTCGAATGTCTGCACCATGAAGGTCGTCCGCATCGCCATCCTGTATCTCCCGCCACCAATCCCTGACGCCCGAAGCGCGGCCGTCAATCGCCGGCCCGCCTGTTCTTTTTTCGTTCTAGAGCATCATCCGATCGCGCTGCAATCGGACGAGACTCTAGGTCCTTGATTTTGCCGCATTTTCTGCGGCGAACCGCTATCTGCTTCGTCGAAAAATGCTCTAGCGTATCGTTCCGCGCGGCTCCACCGCGCCGTCGTCGCGGCCGGTGCGTGGACGGGAGCACCCGCGCGTGCAGCATGACTTTCATGACGGAGCAGTTGCTCGGATGCGTTGAGGCGACGCTCTGGAACAGGATGGCGCCGGCCAACATTGGCCCGGCCAAGATCGGCCCGACGGGGTACGATCTGCAATCCGGTGCCGCCTCGCCTGACCGGCCCCTCGCGGTGCCCCCGTCCGGTCGCATGGCGCAGCCCGGGGCGTCGCGGATGAAGCCGGCAAATGAAACGGGCAGATGAAACAGGCAAGGTGCGCCTTGACCGTTGCGGCGCGCAGCTCCAGGCCTGCCGAAACGCGGATCTCTGCACGCCATGGGGCGTCTCACGCGAGCACATCATGACGCAAAGGTATCCTTAATCAAATTTCAAGGCTGCTGCCTTAACGATGGTCGTCGAGTGTCGCCCCATCGAGAGGAAACCTCGTCTCTGCGTAAGAGAGACGATTCGGCTCTACAAGACGGTCGCCTTCGCCGACCGGACCGGCGCGGCCCGCACGCTCGCGGGCGTCGGCGCCGGCCGGGTCGCCGCGGGCAGCCAGGAGGGCGTCAATGGCGGTCAGCTCCACGGCGTGACCGCCTCGCTCGCCACGGCCCTCGGGGGAGGCGCAGGGATCGCCGCCGACGGGACGCTGACGGCACCGCGCTTCACCGTGCAGGGCAGCACCTACGGCTCGGTGGGCGGTGCCCTCGGGGGGCTCGACGCCGCGGTGACCAATCTCAACACCAGTGGCAGCCGCTACGTGGCCGTCAACAGCACCGGCGCGGCCGCGCAGGCGAAGGGCGCCGACACGCTGGCGGCCGGCCCCGGCGCGGTGGCGAACGCCGACCGCGGCGTGGCGCTCGGCGCCGGATCGGTCGCGGCCCGCGGCGGCCTGAACGGCGGCGCCGAGGCGTTCTCCGGCGTCGCGGTCGCCTCGAACCAGGGCGCGGTCTCGGTCGGCGACGCCGGTGCCGAGCGGCAGGTCATCAACGTGGCCGGCGGCACCAAGGCCACCGACGCGGCCAACCTGCGCCAGCTGCGCGCGGTCGGCGGCAACCTCGCCGGAGCGCTCGGCGGTGGCGCGGGCTTCTCCGGCGACGGCACCTTCACGGCCCCGTCCTACACGGTCGCCGGGCAGCCATACGCCAGCGTCGGCGCGGCCCTCGGCGCCGTCGAGGCCTTCGGCATCCGCTACGACGTCGACCCGGCAACCGGCGGGCGCGGCCAGTCGATGACCCTGGCGGGCGGCGACCCGAACCAGCCGGTGCTGGTCCGCAACGTCGCCGGGGGCGTCCTGCCGACCGACGCGGCGAATGTCGGCCAGGTGACCCAGGCCGCCGCCCAGGCGCGGGCCGACGCCAACGCCTATACCGACCGCAGCGTCGCCGCCGCCTCGGCCGCGGCAAACGCCTATACCGACACCGCGGTGGCGCCGCTGCAGCGTCGGATGACCGCCTTCGGCAGCCAGCTCGCGGACCTGAACCGCCAGGTCGGCGAGGTGCGCGGCGAGGCCCGGCGCGCCGCGGCGATCGGGCTCGCCGCCGCGGCCCTGCGCTTCGACGACCGGCCCGGCAAGCTCAGCGTCGCGGCAGGCGGCGGCGCCTGGCGCGGCGAGACCGCGGCCTCCTTCGGCCTCGGCTACACCCTGCCGG
The DNA here is from genome assembly GCF_003058325.1 of Methylobacterium currus. Classification (NCBI taxonomy): domain Bacteria; kingdom Pseudomonadati; phylum Pseudomonadota; class Alphaproteobacteria; order Hyphomicrobiales; family Methylobacteriaceae; genus Methylobacterium; species Methylobacterium currus. The sequence goes on along the minus strand of NZ_CP028843.1, from coordinate 2,290,690 downwards.
ACGGCTGGGCGCGGGTGAACGCCACCGGCGTCGCCGCCGGCCGCGACTTCGGCGTCGGCGCCGGCGCGAGCTTCACGCTGAACTGAGGAGGAGGCTTGCCGTCCACCTGTCCCCGAACCGCCAGTATGCCGGGCCGCCGCGGCAGGTCGGCCGCCCTCGTCGCGGCCCTCCTCCTGCTCATCCCTGGCTCGGCCGCGGCGCAGCTGCGCGGCAGCCTCGGGGAGGCGGGACCGGAGATGGCGCCGGTGGCGACTGGGTCCGTGGCGCCGGCTGGCCGAGAGCTCGGGCAGCCTCCCGGCTTCGCGATCAAGCCGGTCGCCGGAGCGCCGGCCAAGCCCGGCCTGCGGCGGGTGATCGAGACCTTCGGCGGCTGGACGCTGATCTGCGACGAGGAAAGAGGCCGCCGGATCTGCAACGCGTCGCAATCGATCGTGGCCGCTGGCGGACACCTGGCCTTCAGCTGGTCCCTCGCCGCGACCCGTGGCGGCGAGCCGGTCTTCATCCTGCGAGCCCCAGTCACCGAATTCCCCGCTCATACGGTGACGCTGGGATTCGGGCAGAGCGAGACGGTGATCCGCCTGCCGACCTGCGACGCCGCGCTCTGCGTCGGCTTCCTGCCCCTCGACGCCGCGATCGTGCGTCAGATCAAGAGCCGCGCCGGCGTGACCATCCGTTACCGCGTGCGGGAGGGGGCCGCCCCGGTCACGATCGCCGCCTCGCTCGACGGGCTCGGGGCGGCCATCGGCAGCATCCGCTGACGGGTCAGCCCGGTCCCGGCGCGGCCCCGCCCCGTCGGAGGCGCAGACCTCCCGCCCTTGCGCCTCCGCCCGTGCTGCACCAAAGCGGGTCCCGCCGGCGCTCCGCCCGGTTCCGGCGCTCCCCGATGCAGGCCGTCCTCAACGCCGCCCTTCCGATCTTCGCGCTGATCCTGGCGGGCTTCCTGTCCGGACGCACCGCCCTGTTCGGGCCGGCCGCCGCCGACAGCCTGAACAGGTTCGCGATCTACCTCGCCCTGCCGGCACTGATGTTCGGCGCGATGGCGAAGATCACGCCGGACCAGGTCGCCCAGGTCGGGTTCGCGGCGGCCTTCGCGGGCGGCATCGCGGCGGCCTTCGCGGCGGCGTTCCTGCTCGGGCTCGGACGGGGCCTGCGCGGGGCCCAGGCCTGCATCGAGGGGCTGGATGCCGGCTACAGCAATGTCGGCTTCATGGGCATCCCGCTCTGCCTCCTGGTCTTCGGGCCCGCGAGCCTGCCGGCCGCGGTGATCGCGACCCTGTTCACCGCCTGCGTGCTGTTCCTGTTCGCGATCGTCCTGATCGAGCTCGACCTTCAGAAGGGCGCGGGGTCCGGCACCGCCCGCAAGGTGGTGCTGGCCCTGGTGCGCAACCCGCTCCTGATCGCGCCCCTCGCCGGCCTGTCGGTCGGGCTCGCCGGCTTGCCGGTGCCGGGCCCGATCGAGCGCTTCGCCGCGCTCCTCGGCGGCGCGGCCTCGCCCTGCGCCCTCGTCTGCATCGGGCTGTTCCTGGCGCAGGAGCGCGTGGGGCTCTCGGACAGCCGGCCGATGGCGGCGCTCGTCGTCCTCAAGCTGGTGCTGCAGCCGGCGGTGACCGCTCTCCTCGTCTACAAGGTCTTCGCGGTGCCGGACCTGTGGGCGCGGGCGGCGGTGCTGCTCAGCGCCCTGCCGATCGGCTCGGGACCGTTCACCCTGGCCAAGCTCTACGGGCTCGAGGCCGGCGTGACCTCGGGCGCGATCCTCCTCTCGCACGTCGCCTCGGTGGTCACCGTCTCGCTGCTGGTCGCCTGGCTCGCCTGACGCATGTGACCTTTCGGCCGCGTGCGGCGGGCGAATGGCGGCCCGGCCGCCGACCGGCCCCGCCGCCTCCGCACCGCCATGTTTTCAGGGCGATCAGGGGTCTTGCGCGTTCCGCTCCACCCCGCACGGCCCGCTCCTCCGGAGCGCCGGCCGAGGCTTTGCCCGTGCCCGCCACCCGTCAGTTCCACCTGCTCACCCTCCACTGCACGGCGGCGCAGGCCGCCACATCCCTCGCCGGCGGCTTCGTCGGCGCCTACCTGATGAAGATCGGGCTCGGGCTGCCGGCGGCGCTCTGCGTCTACGCCGCGATCCTGGCGGCCCGGTTCGGCTTACGCCTCGCCGTGCTGCCGCTGGTGCGGCGCATCGGCCTGCGGCGCGCCCTGCTCGTCGGCATCGCCGTCAACGCGCTGCAATTCTGGCCCCTGGGCCAGGCCGGGGACCTGCGCTGGCTGATCGCCTGGATCGGCATCGTCGCCCTGTCGGAAGCGCTCTACTGGCCGATCCTGCACGCGGCCTCCGCCGTCACCGCCGCCGGCGAGACCCGCGGCCGGCAGATTGCCGCCCGCCAGGCCGCGACCGGGCTGATCGCCGTGGTGGCGCCGCTCCTCGGCGGCTTCATCCTGACCCGCTTCGGGCCGGCGGCGGATTTCGGCCTCGCCGGCGCGATTCTGCTCCTGTCGGCCCTGCCGGTCATGCGGATGCGGGCGATCGAGGCCGGGCCGGTCCCGACCCTCAGGGCCTCGTTCCGCGATGCCGACCGGCGCGGAATGGCGACCTTCGCGGCCGATGGCTGGATGGCCGCGGGCCTGAGCCTCGCCTGGCCGATGGTGCTCTTCACCACGCTCGGCTCGCGTTACGAGGCCTTCGCCTGGTCGGGCTCGCTGGCGGCGCTTGCCGGCATCGTCGCCGGCCTCGCCTGCGGCGCGGCGATCGACCGGGGCCGGCGCGGTGCCTCCCTTGTTGCAGTGGCGGCGGCGCTCGCCGCGGCGTTCGCCTTGCGCACCGGCCTGTCCTGGCTGCCGGGGGCGGCCCATCTCGCCAATGCGGCGGGCGCGGCGGCCAACGGCCTCTACATCCCGGTCATCATGAGCGCGATCTACGAGCGCTCGAAGCGCTCCGGCGCCGCCTACCGGTTCCATCTCGGGGCCGAGACGGGCTGGGATCTCGGCGCCATCGGCGGCTGCCTGGCGGGCGCCGCCACGGCCTCCCTCGCCGCCGCCCCGTCCCTGGCGATGCTGCCGGCCTCCCTCGGCCTCGTGGCGATGGTCGCCTGCGTGCGCGACCGGCAGGAGCAGGGGATGATGCCGGAAGAGGCGGTGCCGGCCTGAGCCGCGCGGGAGGCCGGGCGAGGGTGGAGGCTCACCCTTCGCCCGGCGCCGGCTCCACCGCGTAGCGCAGCCACACCATCCCACCTTCCAGGGTCTCGGTGTGGGTGTGCCGCAGGGCCTGGCCCGCGCCCGGCCGCTCGTCCGGCGCGCCCGCATAGTCGACGATGCTCTGCACGCCGGCCAGCCCGTCGACCGCCGGCTGGATCAGCACGCTGAACTCGTCGATCAGCCCCTGCTTCAGGAAGGCGCCGTTGATGCCCGCGCCCCCTTCGAGCAGCATCGTCCTCGCCTGGAACAGCGTGCCCAGGGTCTCCATGGCAAGGCCGAGATCGCGCCCGTCCGGCCCGGCGAAGAGATAGGACACCCCGGCCTCCCGCAGGGTGGCGAGGTCGGAATCGGACACGGACTCCGCCAGCACCGCGACGGCGTGGTCGCCGTGGATGTCGTCGGTCGGGTAGTTCACCCGGCCGTGCGGATCGAGGGCGACGGCGAGGGGGCGGCCCCGGCGGTCGCCGAGGAACGGCTCGCGCCCCGCGATGCCGGGGCCCGAGGCTGAGCGCGGCTCGGCCCGCACGATCTCCTGCATGGTCCGGCGTCCGACCATCCAGCCATCGGCCCCAAAGCCCTCCGTCACCTCCTCGTAGTGCCGCCTCAGCCGCGCCGCGTCGATGCCGGCGGCCGGGACCGTGAAGCGGCTGGGATGCAGCCGCCCATCGATGGAGGTGACCATGTGGCAGATGATCTTGGGACGGTTGGGAGTGCGCATCGGTTCGGATCGTCCTCTTGAGGAGTCGTCTTGTCTCTCCGGGGGACTTCCCCGGTCGGCTCGCGCGGGCAATGCCGCGACGGCGCCTCCGGATCCCGCGCAGCGACAGGGCGCGACGCCGTGGCCTGGCCCGGGCGCTGACGTGGCTGTCCGCCCACCCTGCACCGTCGATCGAACCGAGATGGTGGAATGCGCTTGAGTCGCCGCCGCGTTCGCGGGAATGAAGCGGGGCCGGTTGGCGACGTTCGTTTCGGCAGCGGTCAGGTCGAAGGCGGGTTCTCCCGGCTCGTCGGCCCCGCCCGTACCGCACTGAAGTCTCTCTCCCGCGTGAACGATGATTTAGGAATTTATAGCTGCGGCCCCGCGCTGTCGTCGCTTAATCGAATCTTGAATGTTGAACCCGAGTCTAACAAAATCAACCTGGGTCGGCAGCGCGGAGAGAGACATGGGAACGGGAGGCTGCCTTCTTCGGAGCACGGCCGTTCCATCCCCATCCGGCGTGAAGGCGCGATTTGTCAGGAGCCGCACGTAGGACATGGCGATCGTTCCCTTCTTCCGCGGGCTCTTCGCCGCCGGGCCGCCGGCCCGGGACAGGGCGCTCGCCGGCCGTCTGATGCGGGTGATCTTCGGCTGCTACATCGTGGTGGCGGTCGGCCTGACGGCTCTGCAGATGCTCGTCGCCTACCGGGCGGCGAGCCAGCGCCTGCAGGACGACGTGGCGGCGCTCCAGCGCACCTTCAGCCCCGGCATCGAGGATGCCATGTGGCGCTACAACGGCGAGGTGCTGCGCGGCATCCTGACGGGCATGCACGAGATCCCGGCCGTCGTCGGGGTCGAGGTGCTGGACGAGGCCGGCCGGCGCATCCAGGCGATCGGAACCGTCACCGACGCGTCCGGACGGATCTGGCATATCGGCAGCCGGGAAGGGGAGGCGCCGCCGACGCGCAGCTTCGGCACCCCGTTCAGCCGCACCTTCCCGGTCGTCCACACCGACGGGAATGGTCGCTCCTACCCGATCGGGTCCTGGACCGTCCATTCCGACGACAGCATCGCGATCGAGCAGGTCAAGAACACGCTCTACGTGATCCTGATCAACTCGGCGATCAAGTCGGTGATGCTGTGGTTCATCTTCTACCTGGTGATCCGCACCATGGTGGGTCGGCCGCTGGGTCAGATCCGCGACTACCTCGCCCGGATCGACGCCGACACACTCGCGGCGCCGCCGCTTACGATCGAGGCCGGCGGGCGCAACGAGCTGCACGCGCTGGCGGGCGCGCTCAACACCATGCGCGACCGGCTGCGGTGCTCCTTCGAGGAGAACGCCGCCCTGATGCGCGACCTGCGCGAGATGAACGCGACGCTGCAGGACCGGATCGCCGAGCGCACCCGCGACCTCGAGGCCCTGGCCCATACCGACCTGCTCACCGGCCTGTTCAACCGGCGCAAGCTCGATGAGGCCCTGGCCGAGGCGGCGGAGCGGGCGGCGGTGAGCGGCGCCCCGCTGGCGCTGATCCTCGGCGACGTCGACAACTTCAAGTCGGTCAACGACCGGTACGGCCACACGATCGGCGACCAGGTCCTGGTCGCCTTCGCGGCCCTTTTGCGCGACGCTGTGCGGCCGACCGACATCCTCGGCCGCTGGGGCGGCGAGGAGTTCATGCTGCTCTGCCCGGCCACCGATCTCGCGGCGGCCACCGCCATCGCCGAGCGCCTGCGCCTGCGCGCCGAGGCCACGTCCCTGCCGGAGGTCGGCCCCCGCACCTGCTCCTTCGGCGTCGCCGTCCTGGCGCGGGGTGAGAGCACCGACAGCTTGGTCGCCCGCGCCGACGCCGCGCTCTATCGCTGCAAGCGCACCGGACGCAATCGCGTCGAGGCGAGCCCCGGGCTCCGGCCGGATGCCGGAGTGCAGGCGCGGGGGGCGGCGTGACGCCCCCGCGCGTCGGTTCCGCCTACCGCTGCCCGTCCCACTTCGCGATCGCGTCCTTGGTCAGCCCGCCGACCCGGGCATGCGGCCGCCCGCCGGTGGTCATCGCCAGCGCGAACAGGATCTCGTCGGCACGGGGGCCGTCCGCCACCGCCACCGTGACGCCGTCGAAATGGGAGCGGACATAGGCCGCGTCCTTGTGGTGGATCGGCACGTCGAGAGAGGCGCCCATCGGCCCGACCTTGGTCATCGACGGCACGATGGCGAGCGCCTGTCCGAGCAATTCGCGCATGGCGTAGCCGCCGGGCACGTGCCACAGCGCCCCGTGCTCCAATTCGCCCGCCGCTCCCACCAGTGAGCCCTTGCCGTAGGCCTCGATCCGGCCGGGATCGCCGCCGAGCGCGTCGAGGAGCTTGCGGGCGCACTCGACCCCGAGCGGCTTCATCGCCTCCATCATCGGGGTGATCTCGGGCTCGTAGCGCCCGGCGAAGGGGTTCTTCACCAGGCAGGCCACAGCGCCCTTGAGGATGGGCTGGTCGAGCACCGGACCGCCATCGTGGCGGACCTCCTCGACGGTGACGACGATCTTGCGGACCTCGATCATGGGCGGATCTCCCGTGTGGTGCCGAGACGGCTTGTGTCTTCGAGAACGATGGACCGGCCCTGGAGCATCAGGGCGGCGGAGCGGATCAGGCCGGCGGCGCGGAATCCGGCCGCCCGATGCCGCCCGGCCTCGAGGGCGGCGTCGATCTCAGGATTGGAGAGCGCCGGCACCGCGACGGTGACGAGGCGGGCGCCGAGGTCGGAATCGGGGTCGAGGGCGGTGGCGGGCACGCGCTCCACGCCCGGATGCCCGGGCAGGTCGACCGCGTTGGCGATCAGCGTCGCGGCGGCATCGGCCGTGGCGGCGTCGCGGGCGAGCACGGTCACCGAATCGGCGAGGCCGAGGGAGAAGGAGCGACCCTGCCGCCCCGACGTGGCGACGCCGCCGATGCCGTCTTCGTGGCGCAGGATCACCCGGCCGTTCAGAGCCGGCACCGGTCCGCGGGAGAAATCCGCGGCGACGCCGATCGCCAGGGTCTCGCCCTCGGTCAGATGCAGGGCGATGTCGCCGCCGTCGTTGACGAAGGCCTTGTCGAGGGGAGCGGCCTCGCACATCGCGTCGAGGATCTCGTCGGCCACGGCGCCCGCCACCGCGGCCATCGGGGTGATGAAGTCCTTGTGCGGTCGGCACGCCGCCACCATCCGGCGGGCGACCGCGCCGTCGACCTGCGGCCGGGCGCTCATGGGCTTGCGCAGCTCGGGCAGCTCGGCGACGAGTTCGCCCAGGATCGTGGCGAAGCGCGCGATCGCAGCCCGGTGCGCCTCGTCCACCGCGGCCTCGGCCCCGTAGGCGCGCAGGACCAGGTCGATCGGCCCGTGCTGCAGGTGCAGCCGGCCATCCGCCAGGACCTGATGCGCCGGGCCGTCCATCGCCTCAGCCGAGCCGGGCGATGAGGCGGACGAGCGTGGCCGCCTCCTCGGGGGAGAGAGGATCGAGGGTGCGGGCCGTCACCTCGGCGCCGCGGCTCTTCATCGCCTCGGTCACCCGGGTTCCCTCCGCGGTGAGCGCCAGCAGCACCAGGCGGGCATCGGACTCGTCCGCTGTCGGCCGCACCAGGCCGCGGGCGGTCAGCCGGCGGGCCACGCCGAACATCGTCGCCGGATCGACCCCGACGAGTCGTCCGACCTGGTTCTGCGAGGTCGGCCCGAGGTCGTGCAGCTTCGTCATCACGGCGAACTGCACCGGCGTCACGGAAAAATCCCGCATCACCGTCTCGAAGATCGCGGAGGCGCGCTGGTGCGCCCGCCGGATCAGGTAGCCGATCTGCTCCTCGACCCGGTAGGCGCTGACCGCCTCGGCGTCGATCTCGAGGGACGGTGCCTCGTGCCGGTGCGGGGCGTTCATGCCGGCCCTCCCGCCACCTCTCCCGCCGGCCAGGGTTGGCCGGGATTCCACGGATCGATCCGGGCGGCGGGCCCGACCTCGCGCAGGACATCCGTCATCGCGACGACGTCGCCGTCATGGCCGCCGAGGCGCGCATAGAGGTCCCGCGGCAGGGTGAACTCGATCGGCGCCACGATCGCGGGAGTCGGCACCGAGCCGAAGGCGTTCTTCGGCAGGCGCGTCACGTCGGCCATCACCGTGATGCCGCCGCCGGGCCAGACCGTGACCGGGGCGCCGCCCATCGTCACCTTCGTCTCGCCGGCGGCGACCGAGCGGGTGAGCAGCACCGGGTTCTCGGTGACCCCGGCCCGCAAGGAACCGCCGGCGCCGGCCATGAACAGGACCGTGCAGAGCGAGGGCTCGCAATTCTCGCCGATCCGGTCGACCACCCCGCGCACCGGCGCCGGCATCTCGGCCGGCACGGGCGTCAGAGTCTCGTCGAGAACGACCCAGAGGGCGTGCTCCCCGGTGGTCGAGGTCATGAGGAGGCGCAGGCCCGGCCAGGCGGTGGCGGGGTCGATCCCCTGGATGATCGAGAGCGGGTCGGCGATGTCGGTGCCGCCCCAGCCGACCCCCGGATTGGCGACCTGGAAGTAGCGCCCCGGCGTCGAGCGCCGCCCCTTCACCCGGATCCCGGCCGGGCGCATCCCGAGGACGCGGCCGGCCTGGTGCTCGGTGAGAACCCCTGTGATGTGGTCGTCGACGACGATCACCTCGTCGGCGTGGCCGAGCCATTGCCGGGCGAAGATGCCGACCGTCGCCGAGCCGCAGCCGACGCGCATCCGCTGCTCAGGCGTGCCGTCGACGATCGGAGCGTGGCCGGCCTGGACCACGACCTCGTGGCCGCCGTCGATCGTCATCGTGACGGCGTCGCCCGAGCAGAGGCGCAGCAGCGCGTCGCAGGTGACGGTGCCCTCCTTCTTCGAGCCGCCGGTGAGGTGGCGCACGCCGCCGACCGAGAGCATCTGCGAGCCGTACTCGGCGGTGGTGACGTGACCGACCTCCTCACCGTTGACCCGCACGGCGGCGCGCTCGGGGCCGAGATGGCGGTCGGTGTCGATCTTCACCTTCACGCCGCAATAGCTGAAGATGCCCTCGGTCACGACCGTGACGGTCTCGACGCCCTGGTGCTCGCTCGCCACGATGAAGGGGGCGGGCTTGTAGTCCGGATAGGTGGTGCCGGCGCCGATGCCGGTGACGAAGGTGCGCGAGGGATCGAGCACCCGCCCGTCCCATTCCGCCGCCCCGAACGGGACCAGCGCCTGGCCTGCCTCCGCCGCGTCGTGCAGCAGCACCACCGGATCGGTGCGGACCAGGTGCCCGTTGTCGTTGGCGTAGCGCGAGCAGGCGCCGGAACGGCCGGGCCGGATCCGGCACAGGACCGGGCAGGCATCGCAGCGCACGATGCCGTCGGCCTCCGCCGCCCCGAATTTTTTGGATCTGGCTTCCGTGGAGAGGCTGTCGGCGCTCATGACGGGCTCCCCCACGCGGTATCGGCCTCGTCGGCCCGGTAATAGCCCCGGCGCAGGTCGCGTTCGACCAGGGCGGGGTCGCGCGCGGACGGCGCGCCGTAGCCGCCGCCGCCCGGGGTCATCACCTCGACCCGGTCGCCGGCCTGGATGGCGATGTTCTGGTCCTTCGAGAGATGGAGCGGCGTGATCGTCTCGCCCCCGCGATGGATCCGCACCACGTTCGGCGCCCCGTCGCCGCCGCCCAGAACCCCCGGCGGCCCGAACCGGCCGTGATCCATCACGAAGGAGGCCCGGGCCTCGCCGCGCAGCAACTCGACCTCGTAATGGACGCCGAAACCCCCGCGATGGGCGCCGGCGCCGCCCGAGCCCTCGCGGAGCGCGAAGCGGCGGAACAGGACGGGGTAGTATTGCTCCATCACCTCGACCGGCGCGGTCTTCGAGATGCCGATGGTCGAGCAGCCGTTGGAGAGCCCGTCATGGGCGGCGTTGCCGCCATAGCCGCCGCCGGTGATCTGGTACATGACGTAAGGCGCGTTCTTCGCCGGATCGAAGCCGCCGAGCGCGAAGTTACCCGAGGTGCCGGCGGGTGCGGCCGTCACCTTCTCGGGGATCGCCTGGACGAGGGCCAGGAACACGGCCTCGGCGATGCGCTGGCTCACCTCCGCGGCGCAGCCCGAGACCGGCCGCGGATACCGCGCATCCAGGAAGGTGCCCTCGGGCCGGTGGATCGTCAGCGGCTCGAAGGTGCCGGCATTGATCGGCACGTCCGGGAAGACGTGCTTCACCGCGAGGTAGACCGACGAATAGGTCGTCGCCACCACCGAGTTCATCGGGCCGCGGCAGGGCGGGGACGAGCCCGAGAAGTCGAAGGTCAGGCCGTCCCCGGCCTTGGTCATCGTCAGGGCGATGCGCAACGGCTCGTTCACCACGCCATCGGAATCGACGAAGGCCTCGGAGGTATAGGTGCCGTCCGGGATCTGGCGGATCTCGGCCCGCATCCGCTCGGCCGAGCGGGCACGGATCTCCTTGATCGCGCCGTCCAGGGTGTCGCGGCCATACTTTCCGAGAAGGTCGGTCAGCCGGCTCTCGCCGACCATCAGGGCGGCGGCTTGCGCCTTGATGTCGCCGATGCGCTGGTCGGCGACGCGGATGTTCGAGGCGATGATGGAAAAGATTTCTTGGTCCATCGTGCCGCGCTTGAACAGCTTGACCGGCGGCAGGCGCAGTCCCTCCTGCTCGACTTCCGTCGCATGGGCCGAGAAGCCGCCCGGCACCATGCCGCCGATATCGGGCCAGTGGCCGGTATTCTGCAGCCAGCAGAAGAGCTGATCCTCGACGAAGACGGGCTTCACGAATCGCACGTCCATCAGGTGCGTGCCGCCGAGATACGGATCGTTGACGATGTAGATGTCGCCGGGCTCAGGTGCCCCGACCCGGCCCTCGCGGATCAGGCGGATCAGCTCGCCCGTCGAGTACTGCATCGTGCCGACGAAGACCGGCAGGCCGTACTCGCCTTGCGAGATCAGCGCGCCGGTGTCGCGGTCGTAGATCCCGTCTGAGCGATCGTCGGCCTCGGCGATGACCGGCGAGAAGGCCGAGCGCGAGAAGGCGATGTCCATCTCGTTGCAGACCTGCTGCAAGCCGGCCTGGATCACCGCCAGGGTGAGGGCGTCGAGCTGGCTCATGCACGGATCCTCAGGTTGCCGATGGCGTCGACCCGCGCCACGGCGCCGGGCTCGATCACCGTGGTGGCGTCGATCTGCTGGATGACGGCCGGACCGACAATCTCGGCGCCGAGCGGCAGCGCCTCGCGGGCGTAGATCGCGGCCTCGTGCCAGGCGCCGCCGGCATAGACTGGGCGCGTCCCGAGGCGGGCGCCCGCGAGGTCGCTGCGGCCCGCCTCGTCGATCAGCGCCGCGAGGGGGAAGGGCTTTCGCCGCCCGATCACCGAGGTGACGAGGTTGACTAGAACCGCCCGGATCTCCGGCAACCGGACCTGGAAGCGGCGGAAATACGCCGCCTCGAACAGATCCTGCAGCGTCGCGCGGTCGATGTCGGGGGAGGGCAGGGCGACGCGGATCAGGTGGGTCTGGCCGCGGAACTGCATGTCGGCCCCGTAGGTGACCGTGGTCTCCTCGATCTCGGCCTGCTCCTCCGCCACCATCGCCAGCGCCTCCGCCGCCTGCTCCTCCAGGACGGCGCGGAGATCCGCCATGTCGAGCCCGTCGAGGGGGCGGTTGAGGGTGCGCACCCGGTCCTGACGCAGATCGGCGACGAGGCAGCCGAGCGCGTTGGTGAGGCCCGGTCTGGCGGGGACCAGCACCTCCGGGATGCCGAGCTCACGGGCGAGCGCCACGGCGTGGAGCGGGCCGGCGCCGCCGAAGGCGAAGAGCACGAAGTCGCGCGGATCGTAGCCGCGCGACAGCGACACCATGCGGATGGCGCCGGTCATGTGGATGGTGCCGAGGCGGATCACCGCCTCGGCGGCCTCCTCGACGCTCATGCCGAGCGGCCCAGCGAGGTCGCGGGCGAAGGCCTCCCGGATCGCGTCGAGGGAGACGCCCGCCCGCACGGCGGTGAGCCGGGCCGGATCGAGGCGGCCGAGCACCAGGTTGGCGTCGGTGATGGTCGGGCGCGTGCCGCCGCGGCCGTAGCCGATCGGGCCCGGCTCGGAGCCGGCGCTCTCGGGCCCGACCTGGAGCATCCCGGCGCGGTTCACGTGAGCGATCGAGCCGCCGCCGGCACCGACCGTGTGGACGTCGACCATCGGCAGGTGGATCGGCAGACCGTAATCGATGGTCAGCTCCGCCGAGACCTCCGGCACGCCGCCGGCGATCAGCGCCACGTCGGTCGAGGTGCCGCCCATGTCGTAGGTGATGGCGTTCTTGAGCCCCGCCTGGGCGAGGGTGGCGGCCGCCGCCATCACCCCGGAGGCCGGACCCGACATCACGGTCTTCGCCGCCGCCTCGACGACGAGCCCGGCTGGCACGGTGCCGCCATTGCCGTTCATCACCAACAGGTCGCGGGAGAAGCCTTTGGCGCGCAGATCGTCCTGAAGGCGGCGGACATAGCGGTCGAGGATCGGCTGCACGGCTGCGTTGACCGAGGCGGTGGTGCCGCGCTCGTACTCGCGGAACTCGGACAGAAGGGCGTGGCCGAGGGTGACGTAAGGATTGGGCCAGATCTCTCGGGCGATGGCGCCGGCGCGCAGCTCGTGCTCCGGGTTGGCGTAGGCGTGGAGGAAGTGGATCACCAGGGCCTCACAGCCCTCCTCCAGCAGGGCGCGCACCGCCTCGGCCACCGCCGCTTCGTCGAGGGGCGTGCGCACCGCGCCGTCGGCCATGACGCGCTCCGGCACCTCGCGGCGCCATTCGCGCGGGATCAGCGGCTCGAAGGTGCCGAACAGGCCGTAGGGCTTCGGTCTCGTGCGGCGCCCGAGTTCGAGGATGTCGCGAAACCCTTGCGTGGTGATGAGGCCGACCTTGGCGGTCTTGCGCTCCAGCACCGCGTTGGTGGTGGCGGTGGTGCCGTGGATGACGAGATCGAGGTCGGCCGGCGCCACCTCGGCGGCGGCAATCGCCGCCAGCACGCCCTCGGCCTGGTTGCGGATCGTGGTCGGCACCTTGGCGAGGCGCACGCGCACGCCTGACGAATCCGCCTCCGTCAGGAGAAGGTCGGTGAAGGTGCCGCCGACATCGATGCCTGCCACGCGTCTCACGTCACACCTCGATCATTCGCCTACGAACAGTTGGATGGGGCCAGGGTCCCATGGTCGGCTTGTCTTGGCTCCCCCCTTTCCCGGATCTCCTTCCGCTCTCGCTTCAGTCGTCCGGGAAAGGGGTGAGTGGGATGAAGGCTTGCGCCCTCACACCGTCAGGTATGCCTCCCGCACCGCCTCGTCCGCCTCGAGCGCCACCATCGTGCCCTCGAAGTGGATCGCGCCCTTCTCGATCACGTAGGCCCGGTCCGAGACCGCGCCGGCGAAGCTCAAGTTCTGCTCGGAGAGCAGAACCGCGATGCCCTCGCGCTTCATCCTGAGCACCGCGTCGGCCATCTGCTCGACGATGACCGGGGCCAGCCCCTCGGAGGGCTCGTCGAGCAGCACCGCGTGGGGATTGCCCATCAGGGTGCGGGCGATGGTGAGCATCTGCTGCTCGCCGCCCGACATCGCGGCGGCGCGGCGGCCGCGCATCTCGGCGAGGTTCGGGAAGATCGAGAAGAGTTTTTCCGGCGTCCAGGCGGCGCGCCCGTCGGCCGGCACCTTCCGGCCGACCTCCAGGTTCTCCATGACCGTGAGGTCGGTGAAGATGCGCCGCTCCTCCGGCACGTAGCCGAGGCCGCGGCGGGCCACGCGAAAGGGCTCCCAGCCGGTGACCGCCTGGCCCTCGAACCACACCGTGCCGCCGGTCGGCGGCAGAACGCCCATGATGGCCTTCAGCGTCGTCGACTTGCCGGCGCCGTTGCGGCCCATCAGGGCCACGACCTCGCCCGGCCGCAACCGGAGGGTGACGCCGAACAGAACCTGCGCCCGGCCGTAGGAAGCCGTCAGTCCGGAGACGTCGAGAAGAGCGTTCATGCCACCGCCTTCCGGCGCGCGCGCATCGCCGCCTCGGTGCCGGCCTCGCCGAGATAGACCTGCTTCACCCGCGGATTGGCCCGGATCTCCTCCGGCGTGCCGGCGGCGATGATCTCGCCGCGCACCAGCACCAGCACCCGGTCGGCATGGGCGAAGACCGCCTCCATGTCGTGCTCGGTGTAGAGGACCCCGATGCGACGAGTCCGCGCCACCTCGGCGGTCAGCGCCATCAGCCCGGAGCGTTCCCGCGGGGCCATGCCGGCGGTGGGCTCGTCCATCAGGAGGAGCTTCGGGCGCGAGGCGAGGGCCACGGCCAGCTCGACCCGCTTCACGTCGCCATAGGCGAGCTCAGAGACCGGCCGGTCGGCATCCGCCCGCATTCCGACCCCGGCCAGGAGCGACAAAGCCTCGTCGCGGTAGAGGGCGCGGGCCTCCCGGAACAGGCCGCGCGAGCGGCCGTGATGCGAGAGCAGCGCCATCTGGATGTTCTCGGCGACCGTCATCGACACGAAGGTCTGGGCGACCTGGAAGGTGCGCCCGACCCCCGCCTTCCAGATCGACCTGGCCGGCAGGCCGGCGATCGAGCGGCCGTCGAGCATGATGGTGCCGGCATCGGGGCGGAGCTGCCCGCCCACCATGTTGAAGGTGGTGGACTTGCCGGCTCCGTTCGGCCCGATGATCGCCAGCATCTCGCCGGCGCCGAGCGTGAAGGACACGCCCTTGGCGGCGGCGACGCCGCCGAAGCGCTTGGTCAGGCTCTCGACGACGAGCAGGGTCATGCCGAGGCCTCCACCGGCGTCTGAGCGGCCTTGCGGCCGCGCAGGGCTTCGGCGGCGCCGGCGAGCCCCCGCGGGAAGGCCAGCACCGTGGCGATGATGGCGAGGCCGAGCAGCAGGCGCCAGAACTCGGTCAGCGGCATCACCGCGTCCTTCAGCGCATGGAAGAAGGCGGCGCCGACGATCGGGCCCATCACGGTCTGGATGCCGCCGACCAGCACCATCACCAGGAAGTCGATCGAGAGCGGGATGCCGGTCAGCGTCGGGTCGATCGATCCCTTCATGAAGGCGTAGAGCCCGCCGGCGAGCCCGGCCGCGGCGCCGGCCAGGATGAAGCCGAGCCAGCGATGGGTGCGGACATCGAGGCCGATCGCCTCGGCGCGGGTGGCCGAGTCGCGCGCCGCCCGCAACGAGTAGCCGAAGGGCGCGTAGATCACCCGGCGCAACAGCACGATGGCCGAGAGCGACAGGACGGCGACAAGGTAGAAGTAGGTGTTCCGCCCCGAGGCCCAGGACGAGGGCCAGACCCCGACGACACCGTTGTCGCCCCCCGTCACCTCGACCCACTGGAAGCAGATCGCGTAGACGATCTGGCCGAAGGCGAGCGTCAGCATGGCAAGGTAGATGCCCGACAGCCGCACGATGAAATAGCCGAACAGGGCGGCACCCGCGGCCGCGGCAAGTGGCGCGGCGACGAGCGCCAGCTCCATCGGCGCCTTGAACGGGCCGGTGACGAGGAGCCCGGCCGCGTAGGCGCCGAGGCCGAAATACGCCGCGTGCCCGAACGAGACGAGCCCGCCGACCCCGACCAGGAATTGCAGCGAGAAGGCGGCGAGCGCGAAGATCAGGATCTCGGTCGCGACCTTGACCTTGTAGGCGTCGCCGACGAGCGGCACCGCCAGCAGGGCGACGATTGCGAGGCCGGCCAGCGCGGTCTCCGCCGGGCGGAAGCGGCGCAGGGACGGGATGCCCTCCGGCGGCATCACCCGGCCCGACGCCGCCTCGGGCCGCCCGAACAGGCCCCAGGGCTTGATCACCAGCACCAAAGCCATCAGGGCGAAGACCAGGACCAGGGTCACCTTCGGGACAATCAGGATGCCGAAGGCCTGGAGCTGGCCGATCAGGAGCGCCGCCACAAAGGCCCCCGGCACCGAGCCCATGCCGCCGATCACCGTGACCACGAAGGCGTCGGTGATGACCGAGAGGTCCATATGGGCGTTGGCGGGGATGCGCGGGATCTGGAGGGCGCCGCCCAACCCCGCGAGGCTGGCGCCGAGGAACAGCGTCAGGGTGAAGAGCCGGGCCTGGTTGACGCCGAGCGCGCCCACCATCTCGCGGTCCTGGGTGGCGGCCCGGATCAGCACGCCGAAGCGGGTGCGGTGCATGAGGAGCCAGAGCAGGCCCAGCACCAGGGGACCGACCGCGATCAGCACCAGCTCGTAGGCCGGGAAGCGCTGCCCTAGGATCTCGACGCCGTGGCGCAGGGACGGCGCGCGGGGGCCGGCGATGTCGACCGGGCCCCAGATCTTGAGCACCAGGTCCTCGACGATCAGCACCACGCCGAAGGTGGCGAGCAGCTGGAACAGCTCCGGCACCCGGTAAATGCGGCGCAGGAGCAGTACCTCGACCGCGACGCCGATCAGCCCGACGAGGAGAGCGGAGAGCAGCACGCCGAGGAAGAAGGTGGCGGGCGAGTAGGACAGGTCGAGGAGCCGCGGCACGATCGTGACCGCGAGATAGGCCCCCAGCATGTAGAACGAGCCGTGGGCGAAGTTCACGATCCGGGTGACGCCGAACACGATCGTCAGCCCGGAGGCGATCACGAACAGCGACGAGGCGCTGGCCAATCCCGACAAGGCCTGGAGGACGAGGAAGGATGGGTCCATGCTCCGCTCCGGATCTGCGAGGGGTCAGGCCTTGCGGGCCGCCTTCACCTCGGCCTCGGGGAACATGTAGTTGGCCCCGTCGGCGTAGCGGACTTGTCTCATCGTGCCCTGGCGACCGTTGAGCGCCGTCTCGCCGATCCAGGCGCCGAGCGTCGACTGGTGGTCCAGCGCCCGCATCGTCACCGGGCCGGCGATGGTCTGGGAGGTCAGGCCTTCGAGGGCGGAGATCATCGCCTCGGTCTCGGTCGAGCCCGCCTTCTCCAGCATGTCGCGGATCATGCCGACGACGACGTATCCCAGGAGAGAGCCGAGGCGCGGCGTGTCGTTGAACCGGGCCCGGTAGGCGGCCACGAACTCCTTGTGGCCGTTGGTGTCGATCGTCTCCCACGGATAGCCGGTGGTGACCCAGCCCTCCGGCGTCTCGTCGCCCAGCGGGATCATGTATTCGGGCTCGCCGGTGAGCAGGCTCGCCACTTTGCGCTTCTCGAACAGCCCGCGGGTATTGCCCTCGCGCACGAAGGCGGTGAGGTCGGCGCCGAACAGCACGTTGAACAGGCCGTCGGCCTTCATCTGCGACAGGGCGCCGACCGTGGCGCCGGCATCGACCTTGCCCAAGGCCGGGAACTGCTCGCCCACCACCTCGAAGCCCGGTACCGCGGCGGCCATGAGGCGCTTGAAGTTGGCGGCGGCCGACTGGCCGTACTCGTAGTTCGGCGCCACGATCGCCCAGCGCTTGATGCCGCTTTCCTTCACGGCGTCGACCAGCATGCGGGTCTGCATGTAGGTGTTGGGCCGCACCCGGAAGGTGTAGCGGTTGCCGCTGCCCATCGTCAGCGCGTCGGTGAGCGGCTCGGTGGCGAGGAACAGGGCCTTGCGCTGGTTGGCGAAATCCGCCACCGCGAGGCCGACGTTGGACAGGAAGGTGCCGCACAGGAAGGCGACGTTCTCGCGCGTCAGCAGCTCCTCGGCGACCCGGGTCGCGTCGCCCGGCGTCGAGCCGTCGTCGCGAAACACCATCTCGATCGGGCGGCCGCCGAGGGCCTTGATGCCGCCGGCCTTGTTGACGGCATCCTGCGCGAGCTGCATCGCATTCCGGTAGGGCACCGCGAAGGCGGCCATGCGGCCGTAGGAGTTCAGCTCGCCGATCCGGATCGGTCCGGATCCTTGCTGCGCGACCGCCCGGGAGGCGGCGAGGCCGAGAGGTGCCGCGGCGAGCCCGCCCAGGACGGTACGGCGGGACAGGGGACGAAACGTCTCGTCGCGGGTCGACATGGCGCGAACCTCCGGCCGATCCCGGCGCGACTTGGCGTCACCAGGATGCAAACTCGTTCGTAGACGAACGATACTGGGCCTGGGCCGGGACGCAAGGGCTAAGTCTGCGGAAATTCAGAGCGCCACTTGTCGCGCAAACGCGCAGGATGCCCGTCAGAAACCCGCCCGGATCTCCGCCTCCCGGGCGAGCCAGGCATCGAGGGCGCGCTCGCGCTCCGCCTCGATCATCGCGGCGATCCAGGCCGCCTGCTCGATGCGCGCGGTCTCGCCCGGATCCTCGTCGCGCTCCGGTGCCTGCTGCATCGCGATCCTCCTGTTCTCGCGCCTCTCGACGAGAACAAAATAGGAACGTACGCCGGCGGCGGCAAGCCTGGGACCTTGTGGACAATCGGGAGATTGCGCGGCGGGATCTGACATCGGTGGGAGCTTGGCCGGACCACCGTGCGTTGGCGCCTCACGACACCTCGGAGAAGGATGACCCCATGCGCACGACCCTGCTCGCCCTCGCTGCCACGCTCGCCCTCACGGGCGCCGCCGCGGCGCAGACCGGGATGCCCGGCTCGGCCGAGAACAACATGAACAATCCGGGCAGCGTGAAGAGCAACGCCGAGAAGGGCATGCCGGAGCGGGATCTCACCACCGGCACCGTGGCGCCGACGGCGCCGGGCGCCGCCACCCGCACCGACGACCTGCCGAGCCACAGCGGCGGCAACGCCGCGGCGACGAGCCCCGCCAACCGGGCCCGCTGACGACGACGGGCGGGCGGAGGCAGGCTCCGCCCGTCCTTGGACGAGAGTTCCGTGAAGCGGGGCTGCGCGGTGTCGCCCGCGCGGCCCGTACGACGGTGTGACCGTCAGGACTTCGATACCGCGAGCGTGCCGTCGTCGAGGGTGATGAACCGGATCCCGCCCGCCCGCAGGGCCGCGATGGCTTTGTGCAGGGAGCGGGCACCCTGGGCCTCGGCATTGACCTCGAGGCGCCGCACCGTCGAGAGCGACAGGCCGCTCGCCTCGGCGAGCCGCATCATCGACCAGTCGAGCAGCCCGCGCGCCGCCCGCAGGTGGTGCCCCCGCACCGCCTGCTCCAGGGCGTGCCGGAGCCGGGAATCCCCTCTTGTGCCCGTGGCGTGGACCGGCGCGCCGGATTCGTGGATCGGGTACTTCACCCCGGCCCGGCCGAGATAGCGTCCGGCCTCGTCCCAGAGCGGGACGCCGACGATGCGGAAATGCCAGACTTCGCCGTTGGCGAGGCGTTCATGCGCCGTCCCCTGGAAGTGCAGCCGGCGGTCGTGCAGGTCCCAGGCCCGGTCGCGGAACGCCTCGCGCTCGCCGGGCACGATCATGACGAAGGGATCGAGGTTGATCTCCTGCAGGGACGGCCCGTGCACCCGCGCCACCTCGACGGGGAACTGGTGCAGGAGGTCGACCCCCATGGAATAGGTCGTCGCGTAGGAGGAGAGATAGAGCGCCTGGCGCCGGCGCTGCTCGGCGGCCTGCATCTGCCTCAGCCGCTCGCGGTCGGTGACGTCGAGCGCGACCCCGCTGAGCGCGAGCGGCCGTCCCTCCGGCGAGACCCGGAGCTCGGACAGGACCGACAGGATGCGCAATTCGCCGTTCGGCCGGATCAGCCGCAGGAGCGCAGTCGGGATGACGTGGCCCTGCACGACATCGCCCGGGGTGGCGAGCCGCGACCGGTCCTCCGGATGGACGAGGTCGAGGAGAAGGTCGTAGCTCGCGGCGTTGCGGACGGGATCGAGCCCGAGCAGCCGGAAGAAGCCCGGCGACCAGCGTTGCTCGCCCGTGGCGAAGACCCAGTGCCAGCCTCCCGCGAATCCGGATTCCTCGATGATGCGCAGGAAGACGTCGGACGAGGACCTGAGATCGGCGGCATCCATGCGTGGGGCGGTCGCGACGGGGACCGCAGCAATAGAAGATCCGGCGCCGGACTTGAAGCTGGTCTGTCGTAGCATCACGGTTAAGAGGACCGGCCGCGGCCGGTCCCCCGCGGGGCGGCTCAGCCCTCCGGGCCGGCCGAGCGCCGGGCCCGGGCGACGACCTCGTGCGGTGCCGGCGGGTTGGCGGGGTGGTGGCTGAGGCAGAGCGGCGTGCGCAGCTTGGCCGGCCGGCCCGAACCCTCGGTGGAAAAGTAGAACTCGCCCGCCCCGAGCCGGCCGATATCGGGTGCCGCCCCGCCGCTCGCCGCCATGATCTCCTGGGCGGCCGCGATGGTGGCCGGCGCGCTCTGGCGGCCGAAGAACTGCGTCGTGCAGTTCGACACGACCTGGTTGTGGATGCCCCTGGGCACCTGCGTCGCCACGATCATCCCGAGGCCGTATTTGCGCCCCTGCGCCACCAGCTTGATGCCGCTGCCGAGGCTCGGCGGCGTGCGCCCCGAGGGCAGGAAGGTCTGCGCCTCGTCGACCACGTAGAGCAGGCCCCGCGGCGACGGGTTCTTCTTGATCCAGCCGAACAGGGCCATCTGCAGCCGGTTGACGAAATCCTCCCGCGCCGCCTCCGAGGCGAGGCCCGACAGGTTGACGACCGAGATCCGGGTGCGGGTCCGGTCCGGGCCGAAGAACAGCCGGGCCGGATCGAGCACCGGGCCCTCGACCTGAAGCAGCGGGTTGGTGGCGACGGCGGCCAGCAGCTGGTCCGCCATGGCGGCGGCGAGCTTCGCGGCGTTGCCGATCTGGCTGGTGCCGTCCGGCAAATCGGCGAGCAGGTCGGTGAAGGCGGCGAGATTGCCGCCGCCGCGGGCGGCGAAGGCCCGGAGCGCATCGGCGAGGACGCCGCGCTGGAGGGTCCTGGTCGCGCCGGCCAGCGGCCCCAGGGTCTCGGCCGCCATCTCGATCGCCTGGCCGCGCTCGTCGCGGTCGTCGCTCGCGGCGAGGTCCGGCATCACCGAGAGGAAGAGCGGGTTGCCGGCGTGCACGCCCGGCGTCCACACCACCACCTCGACCCGCTCGGCGTACCATGCCGCCTTGCGCTCGTCCTCGGGAGTGAACTGTTCCGGCCGCTCCGGCCAGGGGTCGCCGAGGCGCGACAGGTCGTTGTTGGGATCGACCACGATCGCCGGGATGCCGGTCAACGCCGCCTCCTCGACCAGGCGCCGCAGCAGCACGGTCTTGCCCGAGCCCGACCCCGCGATGATCGCGGTGTGGCGCGGCAGCAGCCGCAGCGGCAGGGACACGGGCGGCGCGTCGAGGGTCAGGCGGCGGCCGACCGGGATGGCGTCGGGCACGGAGTCGGGCGCGGCCCGGCTCGCGGGGGGAGGCGGAGCGGTGCGGGGCGATGCGTCTCCTGCGGGCGATGCGGTTCGCGGGCCGGCCTTCGCCTCGGGCTCGGCCGTGGCGAAGGCCGGCCCGGCTGCGGCGTTTCCGCTTCCGGCAGGCTGCCTCGTCTCCGGCTCGCGGGCCGGCTCCGCCCGGCTTGCGGGGTCGGATCCGGGCGAGAGCCGCGCCGTCGGGGAAGGGGCGGACGGGATGGCGGGCGGCGCCGGATCGCCCGCCGGGAGCGGGCGCGGCAGCTGCACCGTCTTGCGCTCCGGCCGGGGCTGGATCTCGGCCGGGGGACGCCGCCCCCGCGCCGGCTGCGCCGCCGTGCCGTCCCCCGGCAGGCCGGCCTTGCGGAAGAACCCCGTCCCGCGCACCGGCCGCGTCGCGCGCATCCAGCTCTCGAACCTGTCGAATCGCCCGTCGCGCAGAGCCGCATCGCGCATGGTGCGCAGGGCCACGAAGGTGCGCAGGTCGTCGTCGGACGGGTCGATCAGCTTGCCGCCCGCGGCCATGAACCGGTCGACGAGGGTGCTGGTCTTGGCGCCGGCCGGCACCGGGCCGCGGCGCACCAGCAGCAATTCGCGGCCGGGGATCTTCGCCGAGATGCCCGAGGCGGTGAGCGCGGCGCGCAACCGCGCCTGGAAGGCGATCGGGTGCTGCTGGAGCAGGGCGCGGTAGCAGACGTGGCGCTCGCGGTCGTTCTCGTCGCGGTGGAGGAAGGTGAGGCGGCCGTGCAGCGGCGGCAGGCGCTGCTCCGGCTCGCCCTTGCTCACCACGTCGATCGCGTCGTGCGGGTCGTCCTCCAGGGCGTAGAGGTCGAAGGCCGTGCGCAGCACCTCGCCGAGCCCGGCATCCTCGTCGTCGAGGATGCCGGAGAGGTCGGCGTCGCGGCGGGCGGCGTCGAGGTCGATGATCGTAGGACTAGGTCCCAATTCCGGCTTCGGATCGCTACCGGTCAGGCTGTCGCATACTGTGACAACGCCGTCCGCTAAGCAGGCACGCCGAAAGGCATCGCAATTCATCAGAAGTGTGCGAGGCCGCATCGCATTACGAGCTGCCGCCGCGATGGCCGCCTCGCTGAACGGCCATGTCGGGAAGGGCGGCGTGAAGCCCGCCTCGGCGTAGGCCGGCTCCAGGCGGCTCCGGATGAGGGCTGTGGCGGCGGCCTGGTCCTTCATGCCGGATAGGGCGACTGGCGTGCCGAACCGCTGCCGGAACGGGGCTAAACCTCGTTCCTCCATGCGCAACCAAGAATCGGCCAAGCAAGTCACGATGGTCATGCCACGACCGCATACGTCGTGCAGTTCAAGCAAGCCCGCTGCCAGCACTTCGGCCAAACCAGCGCTGTCGTCGAAATCATCTGTCGACGCGACGCGGCTTGCATCCACGACTCCGTCGATCTGGTCCAAGGCGACGAGAGTCGGACCGCTGAGCCCCATGATCCAGGCCATGCCCCGAACGAGATCAACCGGCGAGGGCGGCGGCGTGCGGAAGCCGAGGGCAGCGCGTTCGGTTGGATCGGCGTCGTAACCTTGCAGCCAAGCATGGGCGAGACCAACGGCGGCGAGATCCTTGGAGCGAAGCAGACAGAGCGCGCGGAACACGTCCTGGTGCTTGAGAGCATGCGCCATGTCGACCTTCATGAGCGCCATGACGAGGAGGTCGACGATCCGGCGGGCATCGATGTTCGGCGTGTTGAACGCCTCTTCGACCTGCTCCTCGACACGGAAGCGGCGTGCTACTCCAGCCAGCACCGCATCGGATTGGCGCCGTCCGTCTGGCATCGTCTGCAGCATGGCTGTCAGAAAACTCAGGGCGGCGCTACGCCAGAAATCTGTGAGCCCGAGCACGTCGAGAAGCACGAACCAGCCGCCGGAGCGCCAAACTTCGCGGCGGATCTGGCCGACGAGGTGGGTCTTTCCGATACCGGACTGACCGACGAGCACTCGGCCTCGTGGGCGGGTGCCTTGGACCTGCTCGTGCAAGGCAGCGATGATTTTCGGAAGCAGAGCTTCGTTCGGGGCTCCAGTCAGATCTGCGTCGACCCAGACGCTGTCGAGAGTACGCACCCAGTCAAAGTTGACACGGCGCAGGGCGTCGAGGGCATCGCTCATGCCTGGATCCAGATCAGGTGGAAAGGCTCGCCGGCTGGGCTGAATGCGGCCGCACGCTCGGCGGCATCGAGCGCCTTGGGATCGCTGAGTTGGCTCAGCTCGATCGTTGCATCTTTCTCAAGAATAGCAGCCAGCCCGGCATCGACTGTGGCGCGATCGAGGTCGGCGAGTTCCGCCCGCAGGGCGCTGAGGCGTACAGCCATCGCTTTTCGGCCGCCGGTGCAGGCGAGATAGGCCTCTTCGATGCGGGTGCGGAGCCGGCGCGGATCGGGAGGGGTGACTGGCGCTTCCGGCGGCAGGGCGGCCTTGACACTCCGTGCAGGTTTGGCTTTCGAAGCGACCTCGGACTTCGAGGAGGTCTTGGCCTTCCGGGCTCTCGGCTCCGGCGGCGCGCGCTCCGGGGCGGGCCCGACGAAGTCGGCCAGCGTCGCGCCCGTCGCGTCGAGGTGGTGGTGGAGGCGCGTGAGCCAGTCCTGGAGCACCCGCATGGTCGGCGGCAGAGGATCGCGCAGGTGTTGCCCGGCCCAGTTCCAGCCCCTGTCGGTCACGGTCAACCGCGAGGAACGGCCCTCCTTTTCCACCACGAGCAGCCCGGCCTTCACCAGCGCGTCGCGCTCGGCCTTCTTCGGCGTGATCGCGCTGTTCAGGGCGGTGCCCTGCCGGCCGAGCAGGCGCCAGAGGATCAGCGCCTGAGCCGGCGTCGGCGTCTCGCTCATCGGGTCGTGTCTCCGGCAGGGGGAGGGGAGGGACGGCGCAGCCGGACCACGGCGCGGATCTTCTCGACCGCGCGCTGCAGGTCGTCCGAGACCTCGTCGTTGGTGAGGCGCAGCACGAGGTAGCCGGCGACCAGCAGCTCGAAGTCGCGGTGGCGGTCGTGCCGGAATTTCGGGTTGGCCTGGTGCTCCGGCCCGTCGATCTCGACGACGATGCGGTGCTCGCGGCAGACCAGGTCGACCCGCGGCTGCTGGCCGGGTCCTGCCACCCGCACGATCTCGTTGCCGGCAAACAGCCCGGCGAGATCCGGATCCTTCGCCAGGGCCGCCTCGACCCGTCGCTCGGTCTCGCTGGCCGGGTGGGCCCGCGAGCGCGAGGGGATGAAGCGCTCCGCTGCCGGCGCCGAGGCGCGGCCGATGGCGCAGGCGCCGTAGAGGATGCGGTCGTAGGGCGGGGCGTCGGGCGGCTCGGCCGGCAGGGCGAAGATGCAGGCCGCGCCGTGGCCGGCACACCATTCGAGCGCCTCGATCGCCGGGGCGGCGCGGGCCGGCGAGGCCGGATCGACCTCCGCCACCAGGATCACGCTGCCGGGATCGACCGCTTGCAGCAGCTGCCCGAATTCGAGCGCCGGCGCCGCCCGCCGGAACCGCGGCGGCCGCCCGGAGGCCGCGAAGGTGGCCGCGGCCTTGAGCCAGGGCCCCGAGACCTCCGGCGCCGATCCGTCCCGCCCCGGCCAGTCCGGCCAGCGGGCGAGGGCCAGGTCGGCGAGGTCGTCGAGCAGGCGGTCGATCACCGCGCGCGCGGTCCGAAGATCCTCGACGGCGACCAGCAGCACCCCGCGGCCGATCTCGCGCGCCGCCAGCAGCGCGCCGACGCCGTCGCGCGTCAGGCCGACGATTGCGAGCCGCTCACCCTTGCCGAGGCCGGCGACGCGCTCCGCGAGCCGATCGGGCGTCAGGCGCGGCCGGACCGTGGCTGTGCTCTCTCCGGACCTGCGCACGACGAGACTGCGTCCCCGGATTGGCCGACGACGCGTCTGCGCGTTCCGCGGCTGCTACGCTGGGATATCCAGCACAGGTTGCCGGTCATTTCCAGGGGGTTGTAGCGCCGCGGGCGGTGGAAGGGTGTTTTCCCTTTACGTTGGGTTGCGCGGGCCTGGAACGACCTCTCCCCCGCAGAAGGGGAGAGGGCTTGCTCCGGGCGCTCACCTGACCGGCCCGGCCCCCGTCGATCCCGTCGCCGCCGGTCCCGTCCGGATCGCCCACAGCTCCGTCGGCAGGCTGATCGGGGCGCCGGGCTTGTAGTCGGCCGAGTCCTGGATGTGCGAGGTGGTGACGTAGATCGTGCCGTCCGGCCCCTCGCTGAAGGTGTCGGGCCAGCGCAGCTGCTTGTCCTGGACCAGGGTGGTCAGCCCGGCGCCGCTATGGGCGAGGTCGCGCACCTTCACCGCGTCGTCCTGCGGCGAGGTCACGTACATCCGGCCGTCCTTGCGGGAGATCAGCAGGCCGTCCGCCGGCCCGTTCTCGCCGACCGTGACGATCTTAGGCGCCAGCGTCCGGTCGGTGAGCATCTCGGGCACGACGGAGGCGGTGGCCCAGCCGGTGAGCGCATCGGTCGGCAGGCTGTAGAGCGTCTTGCCCTTGATGGCTTGCCAGTACAGCGTCTTGCCGTCCGGCGAGAGCGCGATGCCGTCGGCCGAGAAATTGACGCCGCGCCCGTCCGGCCGGCGCAGGGGCTGGCCGTCATAGGTCACGGTCACGCTTCTGTCGGGCATGGTCGAAGCGTGGCCGGAGAGCACGCGCTTGGCCGCCCCGCTGTCGAGGTCGACGACGATCAGGGCGCCCTCGGCGCCGGAATCGGTGAGATAGGCGGTCCTGCCGTTGGGCGAGATCCGCACGTCGTTGATGTAGGAGGCCTGCAGCACCGTCGTGGCGTCGAACGGGATCGTCTTGATCACCTGGTTGGTCTTGAGGTCGATGCCCACGAGCTTCGGCCCGTCCTTGACCACCGCGCCCATCGCGGGGGCGGCGGCATCGACCACCCAGAGGCGGTCCTGGGCATCCGCCACCACGCTCTGCACGCAGACGAAGTGGGTCTTGGGGTCGACCTCGTCCTGGCGGGCGTTGCGCCAGGAATTCCAGCCGGCATCCGGGTAGGGCACCGGCTTGCCGTCCTTCACCTCGGCCACCGAGACCGGGGCGTCCTCGCTCCAGCGCGGGAAGTTGACGAAGATCCGGCCGTCCCGCGCCACCGTGACGCCGGTGACCTGGTGGGCGAAGCTCGCGACCTTGTCGAGGCGGGCGGCGGCTGAAGGAGCCGTGCCTTGCCCGGGGGCTCCTTGAGCCCGGGCCGCGACCGGCGCGATGCCGGCCGTCAGGAGCAGGGCGAGCCCGAGGCGGGCGCCGGCATGTCTCGTCATCGAAAAAACTCTCCGTCCGGGCAATCGCCCGGACGGCCAACGCAGCGGAACCCGGCCAAGGTCCCGGCGAGACCGTTATCCCGCGATCCTCCGCCCCGGCCCGTAGCCGGCCGGCGGGCGCGAGCCCAGATGGGAGCGCAGGGTGCGGCCCTCGTACTCGGTGCGGAACAGGCCGCGGCGGCGCAACTCGGGCAGGACCAGTTCGATGAAGTCGTCGAGACCGCCCGGCAGGGTCGGCGGCATGATGTTGAAGCCGTCGGCGCCGCCGGCCCGGAACCGCGCCTCCATCTCGTCGACGATCTGCGCCGGCGTGCCGACGATCTGCGAGTGGCCCCGCGCCCCGGCGATGCGCAGGTAGAGCTGGCGCAGGCTCAGGCCCTCGCGGCGGGCGAGGTCGAGCATCAGCTGCTGGCGCGACTTGCCCCCTTCCGTCTCGGGCAGCTCCGGCACCGGGCCGTCGGGGTCGTGGGCAGAGAGGTCGTGGCCGACCATCCGGCTGAGCAGCGCCAGGCCCACCACCGGGTCGATCAGCGCCTGCAACTCCTCGAATTTCTCCCGTGCTTCCGCTTCGGTGCGGCCGACCACCGGAAACAGCCCCGGCATGATCTTGAGGTCGTCGGGCGCGCGGCCGAACCGGGCCATGCGCTCTTTCAGGTCGCGATAGAAATCCACCGCCTCGTCGAGGGTCTGGTTGGCCGTGAACACGATCTCGGCGGTACGCGCCGCCAGGTCCCTGCCGGGGCCGGACGAGCCGGCCTGGACCAGCACCGGCTGGCCCTGCGGCGTGCGCGCGATGTTGAGGGGCCCTCGGACCTCGAAATGCTTGCCCTTGTGGTCGAGGGTTCGGAAGCCGTCGGGCTTCGAGAACTGGCCCGAGGCCTTGTCGATCACGACGGCGTCGTCGTCCCAGGTGTTCCACAGCCCCAGCACGACGTCGACGAACTCCTCCGCCCGCTCGTAGCGGTCGGCGTGGCGCGCGATCGTGTCGTTGCCGAAATTCGCCGCTTCCAGGTCGGTGGCGGAGGTGACGAGGTTCCAGCCGGCCCTGCCCCCGCTGAGGTGGTCGAGGGAGGCGAAGCGGCGGGCGACGTTGTAGGGCTCGTTGAAGCTCGTCGAGGTGGTGGCGACGAGGCCGATCCGGCTCGTGACCGCCGCGAGGGCCGACAGCAGGGTGACGGGCTCGAAATGGGCCGAGCGGGCGGTGCGCTCGCTCGAGCGCAGATCGGCATCGCGGATGCCGGTGCCGTCCTCGAGGAAGATCAGGTCGAACTTCGCGGCTTCCGCCCGCTTGGCCCAGCCGACGTAGCGGTCGAGGACGAGCCCGCCATCGGCCTCGCTCGACGGGTGGCGCCAGCCGGCGACGTGGTGGCCGGTGGCGTAGAAGAAGGCGCCGAGGCGCATCGTACCGTGAGTCATCGCTCCCTCGGGATAGCGGGACGGATGGCGTGAATCTAGCGCGCTCGGCGCGCGCGGCGCGTCATCCGCGGTCGACCGCGTCGAGCGCCCGGGCGAGATCGCCCAGGAGATCCGCTTCCGCCTCCAGCCCGACCGAGAGCCGCACCAGCCCGTCGCCGACTCCGGCCCGCTCCCGCGCCTCCGGATCCATCGCCGCATGGGTCATGGTCACCGGGTGGGCGATCAGGCTCTCGACCCCGCCGAGGGATTCGGCCAGGCTGAAGATCCGGAGAGCCCCGACGAGCCGGCGCACAGCCTCGCGCCCGCCGGCCAGCTCGGCGCTCAGCATCGCCCCGAAGCCGCTCTGCTGGCTCCTGGCGACGGCGTGGCCGGGATGGTTCTCGAGGCCCGGATAATAGACGCGGGCCACCGCCGGATGCGCGTCGAGGAAGGCCGCGACGGCCGCGGCGTTGCGGCTCTGGCGCTCGATGCGGGGAAACAGCGTGCGCACGCCGCGCAGGGTCAGGTAGGCGTCGAAGGGCGAGCCGGTGACCCCGACGGTGTTGGCCCAGGCGGCAAGCTCGTCGCCGAGCGCCGCATCGGCGGCGATCACGGCGCCCCCGATCACGTCCGAATGGCCGTTGATGAACTTGGTGGTCGAGTGGACGACGAGGTCGGCCCCGAGCGCCAGCGGCTGCTGCAGGGCCGGGGACAGGAAGGTGTTGTCGACGACGAACAGGGCCCCCGCCGCCTTCGCCAGCGCCGCCACGCGGCGCAGGTCGGTGATGCGCATCAGCGGGTTGCTGGGCGTCTCGGTGAGGACGATCCGGGCACCCTCGGCGAGAGCGGCCGTCAGCGCGGCCTCGTCGGTCTGGTCGACGAAGGCGACGCGGTAATGGCCGCGCGCCGCGCGCATCGAGAGCAGCCGGTGGGTGCCGCCGTAACAATCGTGCGGCGCCACCAGCAGGTCGCCGGGCCGCAAGGGCGACAGGGCGAGGTCGAGGGCCGCCATGCCGCTCGACACCACGACGGCGCGGGCCCCGCCCTCCAGCTTGCCCAAGGTGTCGGCGAGCTGGTCGCGGGTCGGGTTGCCGAGGCGGGCGTAGTCGTAGGCCCGCGCTTTCTCGAACTCGGCGAAGGTGTAGGTCGTCGAGAGGTAGAGCGGCGGGGTCACCGCGCCGAAGGCCGTGTCCGTTCCGATCCCGTTCGCGGCGGCGATCGTCTCCGCCCGCCTGTGCTCGTCCGCCAAGTTCTGATCTGGCAAGCCGCCCTCCTGCTCTCGCGCTGCGTCCCGTTTCGTTCTTTATGAAGAACGAAACGGGCGATCAACGGAAAACTGTCCGGATGAGTGGACGAAGCGTTACTTCAGCCCGAAGCCCCGGCGTTCCAGGATCCCGCGCAAGCGGTCACGGCCGCTCAGCGAGCCCGGCCCGCGCACCCGCTCCAGGGCGGCCTCGCTCCAGCCGACCTCGGGCATCCGCTGCCCGGCCTGGAAGTCCACCATCGCGGCGTCGTAGGCCGCGATCGCCCCGGTCGCCAGGGCGGTGTCGTAGCGCCCGCGATGCAGCACCACCTCTTGCGGCAGGCGCGGCTTCACGGCAGCGGGCCGCTCGGGATCGGGCCGGCCGACGCAGTGGCCGAACACCGCCAGCACGTTCGGCGGCAGGCCGAGGAGGTCCGCCACCGCCTCCGGATCGTTGCGCAACGCCCCGATATAGACCGAGCCGAGGCCGAGGGATTCGAGCGCCACCGTGGCGTTCTGGGCCGCCAGCGCGGCATCGACCACGCCGACCATCAGCATCTCCAGGTAGTCGAGCCCGTCCGTCGGCCTGTCCCGGTCGCGCCCGATCGCGCCGAGGCGCGACAGGTCGGCGAGCCAGACCAGCACCAGGGGCGCCTCGGCGACGTGGCGCTGCCCGCGCGCCACCTCGGACAGGCGCCGCTTGGTGGCTGCATCCTCGACCGCGACGACGCTCCAGGTCTGGAGGTTCGACGAGCTGGGGGCCGATTGCGCCGCGGCGACGAGCGTTTCCAGGGCTCCCTCGGGGAGCGGATCGGGCCGGAACGCCCGCACCGTGCGGTGGGCGAGGAGGCCCGCGATCACGTCGTTCCAGGCGATGTCGAGCATCGTCTCCGCGCCGTAGCGCGCCCTCAGGGCGTTCCCTCGTCCCGTCTCGCTCATTCGATCCTCGTCTCGCGCCGGTTCCGGCCACGGAAGTAGTACACGAAATTCATTGACTAACCAGGGCGGCGATCCCAGATCGGGGCGGCACGGCCGCACGGGCCGGCCCGGGGAACCCGACATGGCGCGACACCGCAGGCTTCATCTCGGCGCCTTCATGCGCCCGGTCGGCATCCACACCGCCTGGTGGCGCTATCCGGGCGGGCTGCCGGACGCCAACTTCAACTTTCGCCATCTCGCCCGCTTCGCGAGAGAGCTCGAGGCGGCGAAGTTCGACGCCTTCTTCATGGCCGACCACCTCGCGGTGCTGAACATGCCGGTCGAGGCGCTCAAGCGCTCGGCCACCGTGACCTCGTTCGATCCCGCGACGCTGCTGCCGGCGCTCGCCGTGGTGACCGAGCGGATCGGGCTCATCGCCACCGCCTCCACCACCTACGACCAGCCGTTCCACGTCGCCCGGCGCTTCGCCTCCCTCGACCACCTGAGCGGGGGCCGCGCCGGCTGGAACGTGGTGACGACCTCGAACCCGGATGCGGCGAAGAACTTCGGCCTGGAGCACCATCCCGAGCATGGCGACCGCTACGACCGGGCGCACGAATTCGTCGAGGTGGTGAAGGGCCTGTGGGATTCCTTTTCCGACGACGCCTTCCTGCGCGACGTCGAGAGCGGGATCTTCTTCGACCCCGAGCGGATGCACGTGCTCGATCATCAGGGCCCCCATCTCTCGGTGCGGGGTCCCCTCAACGTCGCCCGGCCGGTCCAGGGCTGGCCGGTGATCGTGCAGGCGGGCGCCTCCGAGGCCGGGCGCCAGCTCGCCGCCGAGACCGCCGAGGTGATCTTCGGGGCGGCCGGCAGCATCGAGGACGGCCGGCGTTTCGCCGAGGACGTGCGCGGCCGCATGGTCGCGGTGGGGCGCGATCCCGACCACCTCAAGATCCTGCCGGCCTGCTTCGTGGTGGTGGGCGACACGGTGGAGGAGGCGCGCGAGAAGCGCGCGCACCTGGACAGCCTGGTGCACGAGGCGAGCGCCGTCGCGGCCCTGTCGATCGCGCTCGGCGTCGACGCCTCGGCCTTCGACCCCGACGGGACGCTGCCGGAGATCCCGGAGACCAACCAGTCGAAGACCGGGCGCGAGCGGGCGATCGCGCTGGCCCGGCGCGAGGGGCTGACCGTCCGGCAGCTGGCCCAGCGCCTCGGCGGCTATGCCGGCCTCGGGATGGTCGGCACGCCCGCTACCATCGCCGACGAGATGCAGGCCTGGCTCGAGGCCGGGGCCAGCGACGGCTTCAACATCATGGTCTCGGACGTGCCGCAGGGGCTGGAGGACTTCACCAGGAAGGTGGTGCCGGAGCTGCAACGCCGTGGCCTGTTCCGCACCGCATACGAGGGCACCACCCTGCGCGACCATCTCGGCCTGCCAAGGCCGGAGAACCGGTTCTTTCCCGGGGCAGGCCGGTGAGGCGAGACCTAAGCGAGATGAGACCTGCCTGAGATGGGGCCTGCCTGAGATGGGGCCTACTTGGAGCTGAACACCTGCACCATGGCGGGGGTCAGGATCACCACGAACAGCACCGGCAGGAAGAACAGGATCATCGGCACGGTGAGCTTCGGCGGCAGGGCGGCGGCCTTCTTCTCGGCCTCGTTCATGCGCTGGTCGCGGCTCTCCTGGGCCAGCACCCGCAGGGCTTGGCCGACCGGGGTGCCGTAGCGCTCGGCCTGGATCAGCGCCGTGGTGACGTTCTTCACCGATTCGAGCCCGGTGCGGTTGGCGAGGTTCTCGTAGGCGACGCGCCGGTCGGTGAGATACGACAGTTCGGCGGTGGTCAGCGCCATCTCCTCGGCCAGCGTCATGCACTGGTCGGCGATCTCGACGCCGACGCGCCGGAACGCCGCCTCGACGGCCATGCCGGACTCGACGCAGATCAGCAGCAGGTCGAGCGTGTCGGGCCAGTTGCGCTGGATCACCGCCCGGCGCTTGGCGGTCTGGTTGCGCAGGAAGAGTTCCGGCGCCTTGATCCCGAGATAGGCCGCCACCACCACCAGGCCGAAGCGGATCAGCGCTGGCTGGTCCAGCACCTCCAGCACGAAGAGGTAGAACACCGACAGGACGAACAGGGCGATCGGCATCACCAGGCGGAAGAACAGGAAGGCGATCTCGGCCTGAGGGCCGCGATAGCCCGCCATCATCAGGTTGTTCTTGGCGTTCTCGGTGCCGAGCCAGTCGTCGAGATGCAGGCGCTCGACCACCCGCTTCATGTAGGCCTTGGGCTCCTGGCGCAAGGACGCCTTCTGGTTCAGGCGCTCGCGCTCGCGCAGGCGGATGCGGTCGCGCTCCTTGCCCACTCCCTTCAGGCGGTGGCGGAGCCGGTCGGGCTCCAGGAACGGCTGTGCCAGGGTGAAGACCGTGGCCGCCGCGGCCACCGCGGCGAGCGCCGCGCCGAGGAAATAGGGGTCGGTCAGCTGATACAGGATCTGCACGCGCCGCCTCCTGGAGCGTCGGGAATGCCTTGGCGTTAAAGGTGCCTTGGCGTCGGGAATGCCTGGGGCTTCGGGGGCCGGTCCGGCGGCGGGCGCGGGAGTGGCGCCGCCCGCTCAGATGTCGAAGCGGATCATCCGGTTCATCACGAACACGCCGACGAGCATCCACACCCCGGAGCCGGCGAGCGCGATGTGGCCGATCGTGGTCGTCCAGAGCAGCGAGATGTAGTCGGGGCTGGTGATGTAGGCGAGGGTGGCCACCACGAAGGGCAGGGAGGCGATGATCGCCGCCGAGGCCTTGGCCTCCATGCTGACGGCCTTCACCTTGTCGGCCATCTTGCGCCGGTCGCGCAGCACCCGCGAGAGGTTGCCCAACGCCTCCGAGAGGTTGCCGCCGGATTTCTGCTGGATGCCGATCACGATGGCGAAGAAGTTCGCCTCCGGCACCGGCATCCGCTCGTAGAGGCGGCCGACCGCATCCCCGAGGGAGATGCCGAGGGCCTGGGCCTCGATCATCGCCCGGAACTCGCTCTTGACCGGCTCCCGGGCCTCGCGGGCGATGATGCGCAGGCAATCGCCGACCGGCAGGCCCGAACGGATGCCGCGCACGATCACGTCCATGGCGTTGGGCAGTTCCAGGATGAAGCGGTTCATCCGGCGCTGGCGCAGGTAGGAGAGCAGCCAGCGCGGCACGCCGAGCCCCGCCGCGAAGGCGAGGCCGAGCGCCAGGAGCGTATCGCCGCTCATCACGAACCCGAAGGCCCCGACGAGGAAGCCGCCCACCGCGCTGAACAGGCAGAACTGGCCCTTGGAGATCGTGAGGCCCGCCTGGGTCAGCCGCAATTCGAGGCTGACGCGGCTCTTCTTCTTCTCCTTGTCCTCGATCTCCTTCAGGCTCTTGGCGACCTGGTCGCGGCGGCTCACCGCCTGCACGCGCTCGACGGCCTGGCGCTGGCCGATCAGGGCCTGCTGGCGCTTGGTGGCCCGCGCCTCGCTTGGCAGCAGCGGCACCACCACCGCGGAGGCGAGCGACACCGCGCTCGCCGCGAGCAGGCCCGCCGCGATCACCGTCTCGATGTCCATCACCCGTGCCCCCCCGGGCTCGCCGCCGCGCCGCGTGTCGCCGCGCCGCGCTTCACCGATCCGAGGCTCATCATGCCGCCTCCTCCGGCCGGGCTTCGGCGGCGTCGAGGGCGGCGGCGAGCGCCCGGTCCTCGCCGTAGTAGCGCGCCCGCTCCCAGAAGCGCGGCCGGCCGATCCCGGTCGAGCGGTGGCGGCCGATCAGCTTGCCGTTCTGGTCCTCGCCGACGACGTCGTAGACGAACAGGTCCTGGGTGATGATGACGTCGCCCTCCATCCCCATCACCTCGGTGATGTGGGTGATGCGCCGCGAGCCGTCGCGCAGGCGGGCGGCCTGGACGACGACGTCGATCGAGCCGGCGATCATCTCGCGCAGGGTCTTGGAGGGCAGGTTGTAGCCCCCCATCGAGATCATCGATTCGATGCGGCTCAGGCACTCGCGCGGCGAGTTGGCGTGCAGCGTGCCCATCGAGCCGTCATGGCCGGTATTCATCGCCTGGAGGAGGTCGAAGGCCTCCGGGCCGCGCACCTCGCCGACGATGATCCGCTCGGGCCGCATGCGCAG
Organism: Methylobacterium currus; assembly: GCF_003058325.1. Taxonomy (NCBI): domain Bacteria; kingdom Pseudomonadati; phylum Pseudomonadota; class Alphaproteobacteria; order Hyphomicrobiales; family Methylobacteriaceae; genus Methylobacterium; species Methylobacterium currus. The sequence goes on along the minus strand of NZ_CP028843.1, from coordinate 2,256,669 downwards.
GCAGTTCTTGATCAGGTCGCGCATCGTGACCTGGCCCTGGCCTTCGAGGTTCGGCGGCCGGGTCTCGAGGCGCACCACGTGCGGCTGCTGCAATTGCAGCTCGGCCGCGTCCTCGCAGGTGATGATGCGCTCGTCGTCGTCGATGTAGCGGGTGAGGCAGTTGAGCAGGGTGGTCTTGCCCGAGCCGGTACCGCCCGAGACCACCACGTTGCAGCGCACCCGCCCGATGATCTGCAGGATCTTGGCCCCCTCGGGCGAGATCGAGCCGAAGCGCACGAGCTGGTCGAGGGTGAGCTTGTCCTTCTTGAACTTGCGGATGGTGAGCGCCGGGCCGTCGATGGCCAGCGGCGGCGCGATCACGTTGACGCGCGAGCCGTCCGGCAGGCGCGCGTCGCAGATCGGGGAGGCCTCGTCGACCCGGCGACCGACCTGGCTGACGATCCGCTGGCAGATGTTCATCAGCTGCTGGTTGTCGCGGAAGCGCACTCCCGTCAGCTGGATCTTGCCGCCGACCTCGATGTAGGTCCGGTTGGCGCCGTTCACCATCACGTCGGCGATGTCGTCGCGGGCGAGCAGGGGCTCGAGGGGGCCGTAGCCGAGCACGTCGTTGCAGATGTCGTCGAGCAGCTCCTCCTGCTCGGCGATCGACATCACGACGTTCTTGAGGCCGATGATCTCGATGACGATGTCACGGATCTCTTCCCGCGCCGCGTCCGGCTCGAGGCGCGCGAGCTGGGTGAGGTCGATCGCCTCGATGAGCGCGCCGAAGATCATGCTCTTCGTGCGGTAATACTCGTCCGAGCGGCCATTCTCCGCCGGTGCCGGGGCCTCGCGGGCTGCCGGCGGGGGGGCGGCCTCGGCCCGCTTGCCGTCCTGGAGGACCGGCGCCGCCGCCGGGAGCGCCGGGGCGGGGCCGGCGGGGCGCGCGGCCGGCGCCTTCTGCGCCGCCGCTCCGGGTCTCCTGCCGAACATGGATCAGCGACCTTCTCGAGAAGCGGGCCGACGGGATGGAACGGGACGGGGGTGGCTCACGACGCCTTGCGGCGGGCGAGCCGGGCCAGCAGCGGCTCCAAGAGGGGCTCAAGGATGTTGCCCCGGCCGCGGCGCGTCTCGCCGCGGCCGGTGAGGGATCCGGCGAGCTCGCTCAGGACCTCCGTGACCTTGGCGCCGGGCTGCACCTCCGCCAGCATCTGGCCGTTATTGGCCGCGGTGCCGAACAGGGCGGGCTCGAACGGCACCGTGGCGGCGACCGGCGCGTCGAGGGCCTTGGAGAATTCCGACACGGCGATCTCCGGGCGCTTGGGCATCCCGACCCCGTTGAGGACCAGGCGCGGCATGCGGTCGTGGGGCCTCGCCTGACGCAGAACCTCGAACAGGTTGCGGGCATTGCGCAGCGAGGTGAGGTCGGGCGCGGCCACCACGACGATCTCGTCGGCGCCGATCAGCATCCGCCGGCACCAGGCCGACCAGCCATGCGGCACGTCGAGCACTATGCAGGGCACGCTCGCCCGCAGCACGTCGATCACCCCGTCGAAGGCGCCCTCGACGAAATCGGTCGGGCGGTCGAGGGTTGCGGGCGCCGCGAGCAGGCTCAGGTTGTCGGTGCATTTCGACAGGAGGCGGTCGACGAAGTTCGCGTCGACCCGGTCCGGCGCGAACACCGCCTCGGCCACGCCCTGCGGCGGGTCCTGGTTGAAGTTGAGGCCGGCGGTCCCGAAGGCGATGTCGAGATCGGCGATCACCGTCGCGGTGCCGTAGTCGCGGGACACCGACCAGGCGATGTTGTGGGCGAGCGTCGAGGCGCCGACGCCGCCCCGGGCGCCGACCACCGCGATCGTCCGCCCCAAGGGCTCGGCCGCCGGATCGCTGAACAGCTCGGAGATCGCCGCGATGACCGCGACCGCATCGATCGGCGCGATCAGGTACTCGCTCACGCCGCGGCGGATGAACTCGCGGTAGAGCACGACGTCGTTGACGTGGCCGATCACCACCACCTTGGTGCCGGAATCGCAGACCTCGGCCAGGCTGTCGAGGGCGGCGAGCGGGTTGCCCTTGGCCGTGCCGATCTCCACCACGATAACGTTCGGGGTGGGCGCGCTGCGATAGGCCTCGGTGGCGGCCGCCGCGCCGCCCATCTGGACCCGGGTATGCGCCTTCTGCATCCGCCGGTCGCCGGCGGCGGCCTCGATCACGGCCGCGACCTCGCCGCTCTCGCAGAAGGCCTGCACGGTGATGCGGGGAACCGGGGCGATGACCCGGCCGGTGGGTTCGCCCGGCTCAGACATGACGCGACCTCCCCCGGGAGGGGATCGACCGCGAGGGACGGCATCCCTCGTCCGACCGGCCCCGACCGGCCCCGGTGCGCCTCGTCGCGGCAGCGACCCTCGTCCGGCGCGTCCTCATCACTGCCCCACCTGGTTCTTCACGCTCGCGCGGCCATCCTGCTTCCAAGTGGTTGATGGATCCTTTCCGGTGCGCAGGTCGGTCAGGTCCTGGGTCCTGGTCACCGTGTCGATCCGGCCCTCCTGGCGGCCGCGCACCAGGTCGACCGGGTCGGCGATCTGGCTGGCGAGGTTCGACTGGGTGGCACAGCCGAAGTTCCAGTAGCTCTCGTTGCGGGCGTTGAAGCCCGCATTCGTGACGCCGAGATCCTGTGGCCAGAGCCCGCAGGCCCCCGCCACCTTGGCCTGCATGCGCTGGAAGCTGAGGCGCACGGGCGCGCTCACCGCAACGTTGGCGACCGGGTAGGGCGCGACGACGATCTCTCGCGCGCCGACCCCCCAGGCGACCGCCCGGGCGCGCACCCGCGCGAGGGTGCGCTCCACCGCGCCGCCGGGCACCTGCGAGCCGCGGGGCACCTCCAGGACCAGCACGCCGCGGCCGTAGCGGCGGTACTCGGTGAGGAAGGCGTCGACGTCGTCGGCCTGGCGCGGGTCGATATGCCCGGTCCCCGTCACGAACACGTCGAGGTTGCGGGGCGAGTCCGACAGGACGATCGGGTGCCGCTCGGGGACCGTCATCGGGTAGGTCGAGCCCGTGGTCAGCCGGCGGTCCGCGGCGCAGGCCGCGAGGCTGGCCGAGGCGGCGAGGATCGTCAGGCGGAGAGCGGTGCGGGTCATCGCTGGCATGGTCTCGGCGGAATCTCGGCGGAGTCTATCGGGCGGCCCGGGCGGGTCCGTGCGTTCAGTCGGTGATGAAGCCGACCCGGCCGCGATAGCCGGAGCCGAGGGGCGCGGCGCCGACCACGCCGTAGAGGCGGTTCAGGCGGCCGAGCACGATCGCCTGGCTGTCGGTCGACTCGGTGAAGCCGTCGTCGGGCTTGCGGACCTGGGCCGGATCCATCGGCTTGGCGATGTAGGGCGTGACCATGATCATCAGCTCCGTTTCCTGGCGCTGGTAGTCGCGGGAGCGGAACAGGGCGCCGAGGACCGGCAGGTTGAGCATCCCCGGCAGGCCGCTGATCGCCTGGCGGTTGCGCTGCTGGATCAGGCCCGCGATCATCATCGTCCCGCCCGACGGCAGCTCGATGGTCGTTTCGGACTTGCGCACCGTGAGGCCCGGCACCGAGATGGTGTTGTTGCCGTTGGAGACCGGCACCGCGCTCTGCGGATCAAGTTCCGTGACGTTGGTGCCGACCCGGATCGAGATCCGGTTCTCCGATTGGACGACCGGAGTGAAGTTCAGCGCGACGCCGTAGGGCTTGTACTCGATGCCGACCGAGCAGTTCGAGGAGTTCGAGGCGATCACCGCCGAGCAGCTCTGGCTGGTCGGAACCGGGATCTCGCCGCCGGCGGTGAAGGTCGCCGCCTCGCCGGAGATCGCCGTCAGGGTCGGCTCGGCCAGGATCCGCGACACGCCGGCCTGCTCGAAGGCGCGCAGGTTCGCCTGGAGCGAGAAGCCGCCGGAGGAGAGCTTGCCCGTGAGCTCGTTGCCGGCCGGGTAGGAGCCGCCGGTGAGCGGGAAGGGCACGCCGTTGACGAAGTTCATCGTGCTCCAGCTGGCATTCAGGTTGATGCCGAACTGCTTGAGCACCTGGCGCGAGACCTCGACCACGGTGACGCGCAGCATCACCTGGTCCTTGCCGCGGATCGTCAGGTTGTTGATCACCGCGCCGCGGGCGGTCGTCCCGGCCCCGCCGGTGCCCACGAAGGCGTTGGCGATGTCGACGGCCTGCTGCGCCTCCGCGGCGGAGCCGACCGAGCCGGTGAGCAGCACCGAATCGCCCGCCGGGCGCACGTCGAAGCGGCCGCCCGGGATGCTGCCGGTGAGCGTCTGGCGCAGCACGTTGAGGTCGCGCCCCACCGTGACGTCGAGGGCGGCGATCTGGCGTCCCTCGCCGTCCATCACGAAGATCGAGGTGGCGCCGTTCTCGATGCCGATGACGAACACCTTGCGGGTCGAGCGCACCACGGCGTTCGCCACCTTGGGATTGGCGACGAACACCTCCTTGGCGTCCCGGGGCAGGTCGATCACCAGCGACCGGCCCATGGTGAGGTCGATGCGGCGCGACACGTCGGCCTCGTTGGGGCCGACATTCACCACCGGCGCCGGCACGATGCCGCCGCGCGGGCCCGTCCCGCGCAGGCTCGCCCCGTCCTGGGCGGCGGCGGGTCCGGATGCGAGGACGGCCAGGGTGCCCGCCAAGGTTGCCGCCAGGATTCTCGTCGAGGCCGAGCGGAAGGCGCCGCGGAGGGAGGCGGCGGCGCGAAGGAACGCCGGGGAAGGCTCGGACATCGTCATGGAACGGGGACTCGCGGGGCGGGGACCGGTCGCGCGGGTGAGGCTGGACGGGCGCGCGCTCATCGGCGGGGCATCTGCTTGGAGACGCCGTAGCGCACGATGGTGAGGCCGGCCTCGGCCTGCGGCTCCGGTGAGGTCGGGGCGACCTGGCCGGCATCGGCGAGGCTGCGCAGGGTGAGGGAGAGCTGGCCGACCTTCTGGGCCAGGGTCACGGCCTCGGCCTGGGCCGGTGTGAGCTCGAGCGTCGCGGTGTCGCCGGTGATCACCCGCTCGCCGTTGCGCTCCTGCACGGTCTGGCCGACCGCCAGGACCCGGATGTTGGTCAGGATGGTCTCGGCGGTCTGGGTGTCGCCGACGCCGGCGCGGGCCGCCTCCTCGTCGCGGGAGATGCGCAGCACGTCGACCCGGTCGTTCGGCAGGATGAAGCCGCCGGCGGTGTTCGAGCCGCGGGCATCGATCGAGATCGCGACGGCGCGCATCCCGGCGGGCAGGATCGCCGACAGGAAGCCGCTGCCATTGGCCTTGATCAGCTTCTCGCGCCGGATCGGCTCGCCGGAGAGGAACGGGCTGCGCACGATCGAGCCCGCCGTGTCCTCGAGCGCCGTCGGCGCGCTGGTGCGCTGCAACGCGCTGTCGCTCGCCGCGCTCTTCGGCCAAGGCTGCCAGCGCAGATCCGCCGGCTTGAGCGTCTGTCCCATCGGCAGCTCGGCCGCGGCCACCAGTACCTCCACCATCTCGATGGCCGGGGCCGCCGCGGCGACCGGCTCGGCCGGCGGCGGGGGCGGCGGCTCGCGGCCGCTCATCACGACGAAGGCTCCCGCGCCGGTCACGGCGGCGACGCTGATGAGAAGCAAGCGCGAAGACTTCATGAGGCGCCAACGAGAGGGAACGGCAGGGGCGGCGCGATGCCGTCCCTTGCCGGACTTCATCAGGGATTCCTCAAATTAAGGTTAACCGTCCTTAGGGTTAACGCGCCGGACCAGGGTGCCGCCGGGAGCCGGAAACCTGGAGTTGTCGGCTCGTGGGAAAGGGCTGGATCGGGGAACCTGGCGTTGAGCCGCCGGAGCCGGGGCGCGGACATGCATGCGCGGCGGGAAAGGCGGCTTTGCGCCTTCCCCGCCGCGATCGTCCGGCCGTCGGATGAGGAGCGTCAGCCTGCCAGCACCAGGTGCCATAATGGCGCGGCGGGGCAGGTGACGAGGGCGGAGGCCGACAGGGCGACGCCGTAGGGGATGCCGACGCGCTGGTCGTGGAGGCGCAGCGCGAAGGGCCAGGTCGCCGCGAAGCCGGGGAGGGGATGGCTGCGCATGAGCAGCAGGCCCAACGCCATCATGCCGCCGAACACGGCGGCGTTGACGAGGTAATCGGGCAGCGCGCCGAAGCCGAGCCACAGAGCCGTCGCCGCCGCCAGCTTGACGTCGCCGGCGCCCATCGTGCCCGTGAGATAGAGGACGAAGCCGACGGTGAGCACCAGCGCACCCGCGCCGACATGGCTCGCGACCTCGAACCAGCCGAGCCCCGTGGCGACGGCCAGGACCGCGAAGCCGCCGGCGAGGGCCATGCTGACGCGGTTGGGAATCAGCATCGTGAGGACGTCGCTGACGGCCGCGTAGGCCATCAGGAAAGGGAACACGACGAGAAGGCAGAGGCTGACCATGCGGGCTCGCGGCGGGCAAAGAGGAGCGCGGTGCCTGTCGCCGGCTCCCCCGGGAGCCGGTACCCCGAGGCCGCCCCGACATCGCGCGGCCGGCCGGGCGGCGAGGGAATGCGACCCGCGCGGGAGCGCGCGGACCGAGCCGCCGGACAAGGGCCGGCTCGGCGCCTCGCGCCGCTGGGAGGGGCGCGCCGACCCGCCCGACGCGGGTCGGCTTCGCGGTCCTTACTTCAGGTTGCCGGCGATCGAGTTGAACTGCGCCCCGAGGTTGTTCCCGACGGAGCGGGCCGCGGCGATCACCGCGATGGCGATCAGGGTGGCGATCAGGCCGTACTCGATCGCGGTGGCGCCCGACTCGTCGCTGACGAAACGCTTCAGCTTGGACATCATAACTGTGTTCCCGCCTGAGTGGTATCGGTTAGTCCGTCGACAATCGACTGGCGCCGATCGGGACTAACGGCAACTTAGGCTGCGCCTTGTTGAGGTTGGGTTAAAGCGATCGCGGATCCCGGCCGGCGGGCCGGAAATCCCGATCTTGGTTAACGGCCGATCGATTGCGGTCCATGGCGCCTGTCCCCAGAGGAAGCGGGGCAAGCGGGCACGGCGGGCTTAGCGGTTTGTCAACCCATCCGGCGCTTGACTGCCCGCAGACCGCGAACGTCCCCGCAACATCCCCCCGCCGAAGATCCCCCCGCCAATGAGCGCAAGACGGATGAGCCCGAGCCGATGAGCCAGCCCCACCGCCCGAGCCTCACGCGAGCCGCGTGCCTTCTGGCGTTGGCGGTGCTGGCCCCCGCCGCCGTGCAGGCGAGCGACGGCGCCACCGTCACCGTGTCGGTCGACAACGCCAAGGTGATCCGCCTTCCGGAGCGCACCGCGACGGTGATCGTGGGCAACCCGATCATCGCCGACGTGTCGCTGCAGCGGAACGGCATCGTCGTCCTGACCGGCAAGAGCTTCGGCAGCACCAACCTCATCGCGCTGGATTCGGCGGGCACGATGCTGGCGGAATCGGCGATCAGCGTGCGGGCCGGCAGCCCGTCGGTGATCACGGTGCAGCGCGGCCTGGAGCGCGAATCCTATTCCTGCACGCCCGCCTGCCAGCCGGCGGTGCAGCTCGGCGACGCGCAGCGCTACTTCTCCGAGGTGAGCGGCCAGGCCGGCCAGCGCAACTCCCTGGCGACGGCCGGGGGAGCGGTCGGGACGCGCTGAGGCCGGCATTGCGCCTCACCGATCCGAGCCCCCGCGCCCGTCATCGTCGCGTCCCGGCACCCCTCTTCCGCAACTCTCGTCCGGATCCGAACCGCGCCATGCTCCGTCGTCGCCTGCCCGATGCTAAAGGACCGCCGGCCGGGCGGGCCTCGACGGCGCGCGGCTCCTCGTTCGGGTCGCGGATCGCCGCGATCCGGTTGCGGATCATCGCGATCCGGTTACGGATCGCCGGCTTCCCGTCCGCCCGCGAGGGGGCGACCGCGGTGGAATTCGCACTGATCGGGCTGCCGTTCCTCTGCCTCGTCGCGGCGATCACCGAGACCGCGCTGGCGTTCTTCGCCGCCCAAGTCCTCGACAACGCCGTCTCGGGTGCCTCGCGCCAGCTCTATACCGGCCAGTTCCAGGCCGCTCGCGCGACGGATCCGCCTCCGCCTGCCGACACCACCACGCAGCAGGCCGCGCTGAAGAAGTTCAAGGACGCAATCTGCAAGAGCCAGGTCGCGATCTTCTCGTGCAGCAGCGTCAAGGTCGACGTGCTGACGCTGTCCGACGGCGACAGCTTCACGCCGACGAGCCCGATCAATGCCGGCTCGCGGTCCTGGCGGACCGATTTCGGCACCCAGTACCAGGATCCGGGGCCGGGTCAGATCGTGATCGTGCAGGCGGCGGTGGAGTTTCCGGTCTTCTTCGGCTTCCTCAATCCCAACACCCTGTCGAACGGCAAGAGGGTGCTGCAGAGCACCGTGGCCTTCCGCACGGAGCCGTTCCAGTGAGCGCGCGACGGGAATCGGGGCCCATCCGTCATGCGCTCGCGCGCCGTCGTGACATGCCTGACGCGCTCGCGCGCTTTCGGGGCGGGCGGGACGGCGTCGCCGCAGTCGAGTTCGCGCTGGTGCTGCCGCTTCTGCTGCTGCTCTATTTCGGCACGACCGATCTCGCCGGCTATATCGGCAACGTCCGCAAGGTGACCCTGGCGGCCCGCACCGTGGCCGATCTGGTGGCGCGGGAGGGAGGTGACATCTCGGCGAACCAGTTCGCCTTGATCGTGAAGGCGGGACGCGCGGTCCTCGCCCCCTATGACGGCGCCACGGCGCGGATCGCCGCCAAGGCGGTCGGTGTCTACGATGCGAACGGCAAGGCCAAGGTCTGCTCCTACGCCGTGGATGCCGGCAACGCCTCCGCGCCGGCGCCGACCGGCCCGACCGACGTGCCGCCGGTGCCGGACGCCTTCAAGAGCGCGGGCGCCCGCTACGTCGTCGTCGAGCTGACGATGGCCTACAAGCCGATCTTCGCCGCCAGCTTCGCCAAACGGTTCAACCTCGGCACCGTGACCGAGTCCGTGGTCTGGCCGGTGCGCAACGGCAAGGTCTACAACGTCTCGGTCACCTCGGTCCCGGAGGTCGTGCTGCCGACCGTCGTCTCCAACAGCAACGGCGGGGCCTGCCCGAGCACCTGATGCCAGGGCAGCGTCCGATCACGCTGTGATCGGACGCTGCTCGAGGTTTTTGAGTGTGCCGCATTGTCGCCGACGAACCGGCGTCCACGTCGTCGGACAATGCCCAGAGGCTCATCCCCGCAGGATCATCCGGCCCGCCGCGACCTCGAAGCCGCGCAGGCGGCGCAGGAACGACATGCCGAGCAGGCTGGTCTCGAGGCGCCCGCTCGGCAGAACCAGGGCCTCGACGTCACGCACCGCGATCCCGCCGAGGCGCATCTCGCGCACCCGGACCCGCGCCGCCGGCACCGTGCCGTTGGCGGTGGCGACCTGGGCGGTGAAGTCGCGCGGGCCGACCCGGACCCCGATCCGCTGCGCATCCTCGCTGGTGAAGACGCAGAGCGTGGCGCCGGTATCGACCAGCATGCGCAGCACCTGCCCCTCGACCTGCGGGTAGGCCTGGAAATGGCCCGACAGATCCTGGGCCAGCGTCACGCTGGAGGCGGATCCGGGCGCCACCTGCGCCGCCTCGGCTGCCGGAGCCGGGGCGCCGTGGCCTGCCCGGGCGAAACGCTCGGTCATCGAGCCGCCGGTGAGGGCGGCGCCGGCGAGCACGCCGAGGGCCCAGAGGATCGGCCGCGTCACGGGACAACCTTTCGAGAGGGGGAGCGATGCCTCCCTAAGGTCGCGGCCGTCCGGTTAAGGATCCGTCCGGCCGATGCGCGAAAGGCCGGGTCGTCCGCGGGATCTCCCCGTCCTTGCCATCGGGGCCCGTCTCTGCTAGCAGCACCCCCGCCCGCCGGACACCCTTGGAGGCCGGATTCCCCTCATCGGGAACGGGCGTGGCGACGTCGGTTCACAGGGCCGTCCTCGAGGGGGCGGCCTTCGGCGTTTGAGCCATCCGCAACACCAGTTTTAAGGATCACGCCATGAGCGCCGTGAAGCCGCTTGAGGCCGTGGCACGCGACCGGGTCGGCAAGGGGGCCGCCCGGGCCGTTCGTCGCCAGGGCCAGGTGCCTGCCGTCGTCTACGGGGGCAATCAGCCGCCGCAGGCCATCGCCATCGACCTCATCCGCACCCGCACCCTGATCTACGCCGGTGGCTTCCTGACCACCGTGTTCGAGATCAGCGCCGGCGGCCGCAAGGTCCGGGCGATCCCGCGCGACTACCAGCTCGACCCGGTCTCCGGCGTGCCGCTGCACGTCGACTTCCTGCGCGTCGTCGCCGGTCAGTCGGTCGAGGTCGAGGTGCCGGTGCACTTCACCAACGAGGACGCGGCTCCCGGCATCAAGCAGAATGGCGGCACGCTCAACATCGTGCACCACACCGTCGCGGTCGAGGTCGCGCCCGAGTCGATCCCCGACGCGATCACCGTCGACCTGACCGGCAAGAACATCGGCGACACCATCCACGTCTCCGACCTGCCCGTGCCGGCCGGCGCCACCCTCGCCCTCGGCGGGGACGAGGTCGTCGCCACGCTCGTGCCGCCGACGGTGCTCGGCGCCGAGGTCGAGGCCGAGGAGGCCGCGGTGGCCGAGGCCGCCCGCGCCGAGTCGGCTGCCGAGGCCGCCGAAGAGGCTGCCGAGGGCGAGGCCGCCAAGGAGGACTGAGCCGGCTTTTTTCGGCTCTGGCCTCACCTGTCAATCGGGACGCCCCGGTCGCGAGACCCGGGGCGTTTCCGCTTTCTCGGGGAGCTTCCTGTCGCCATGCGGCTGTTCGTCGGCCTCGGCAATCCCGGCACCCGCTACGCGGGCAACCGGCACAATATCGGCTTCATGGCGCTCGACGCGATCGCGCGCCGGCACCGCGCCGCGCCGTGGCGGCGCAAGTTCCAGGGCGAGAGCACCGAGGCGGTGATCGGCACGGAGCGCGTGCTGCTCCTCAAGCCCCTGACCTTCATGAACGAATCCGGCCGGGCGGTGGCGGAAGCGCAGCGCTTCTACAAGATCCCGCTCGAGGACGTGGTGGTGTTCCACGACGAGCTCGATCTCGCGCCCGCCAAGCTCCGGGTGAAGAAGGGCGGCGGCAATGCGGGCCATAACGGCCTGCGCTCGATCACCGCGCAATGCGGCAACGAGTACTGGCGCGCCCGCCTCGGCATCGGGCATCCGGGCGACAAGGCCCTCGTCCACGCCTACGTGCTCAACGATTTCGCCAAGGCCGAGATGCCGTGGGTCGAGGACCTGTGCGACGCGATGGCCGACGCCGCCGAGCTGCTGGCCTCCGGCGAGGATGCCCGCTTCCAGAACAAGGTCCACCTCGCCATGGCCGGACGGGGCTGGGACGAGGTGAAGCGCGTCGGCGAGAAGCCGGCTTGACCCCGACATCTTCACACCGCAATGGCGACGCGATCTGGCCGCGGGCCGGCGGTCTCTAGCGAATCGAACGGAACGATCTGATGGGCTTCAAATGCGGCATCGTCGGCCTGCCGAACGTCGGCAAGTCGACGCTCTTCAACGCGCTGACGCAGACCGCGGCGGCGCAGGCGGCGAACTACCCGTTCTGCACCATCGAGCCGAATGTCGGCGAGGTGGCGGTGCCGGATCCCCGGCTCGACGACCTCGCGCGCATCGCCGGCTCGAAGGAGATCATCCCGACCCGCCTGACCTTCGTCGACATCGCCGGCCTGGTGCGCGGCGCCTCGAAAGGGGAGGGCCTGGGCAACCAGTTCCTCGCCAATATCCGCGAGGTCGACGCCATCGCGCATGTCGTGCGCTGCTTCGAGGACGGCGACGTCACCCACGTCGAGGGCAAGGTCGACCCGATCGCCGACATCGAGACGATCGAGACCGAGCTGATGCTGGCCGATCTCGACAGCCTCGAGAAGCGCGTCACGGCGCTCGAGAAGAAGGCCAAGGGCGCCGACAAGGAGGCCAAGGAGGTCCTCGACCTGGTGCAGCGGGCGCTGCCGCTCCTGCGCGACGGCAAGCCGGCGCGGCTCGTCCAGCGAAAAGCCGAGGAGGAGCGCCTGTTCTCGCAGCTCGGCCTGATGACGGCCAAGCCCGTGCTCTACGTCTGCAACGTCGAGGAAGGCGCGGCCGATTCCGGCAACGCCCACTCGGCCGCCGTCTTCGCCCGCGCGAAGGAGGAGGGCGCCAAGGCCGTCGTCGTCTCGGCCAAGATCGAGAGCGAGATTGCGGTCCTGCCTCCGGCGGAGCAGGTCGAGTACCTGGAGGCGGTGGGGCTGACCGAGCCCGGCCTGAACCGGGTGATCCGCGCCGGCTACGAACTGCTCGGCCTCATCACCTACTTCACCGTCGGGCCGAAGGAGGCCCGGGCCTGGACCATCACCAAGGGCACCCGCGCGCCGGCCGCCGCCGGGGTGATCCACACCGACTTCGAGAAGGGCTTCATCCGCGCCGAGACCATCGCCTTCGCCGATTACACGGCGCTGAAGGGCGAGGCGGGTGCCCGCGAGGCCGGCAAGCTCCGGCTCGAGGGCAAGGAATACCTGGTGCAGGACGGCGACGTGCTGCATTTCCGCTTCAACACCTGATGGATCTCGTCCGGCGCCACGGCTGGGACCTGACGCCGGCGGAGGCGGTGGTGCTCCAGCGCCAGCTCGCCGCCGAGGTCGTGGCCGACCGGCCCCTCGCCCTCGACGCCGTGCGGCTCGTCGCCGGCGTCGATGTCAGCGTGAAGAACGACCGCTCGCACGCGGCGATCGTGGTCGCGACCTACCCGGATTTCCGGGTGGTCGAGACCGTGACGGCGTTGATGCCGACGCCGTTTCCCTACGTGCCGGGCCTGCTCAGCTTCCGCGAGGGTCCGGTGCTGGAGGAGGCCTTCGGACGGCTCCAGGCCGAGCCCGACGTATTCCTGTTCGACGGCATGGGCACGGCGCATCCGCGCCGCATCGGCATCGCCAGCCATATGGGCCTGTGGCTCCAGCGCCCGACGATCGGCGTCGGCAAGACCCGGCTCTGCGGCCGCAACGCGCCGCTCGACGAGGAGAAGGGCGCGCACCAGCCGCTGATCGACAGGGCTGAGACCATCGGCGCGGTCGTCCGCACGCGCAAGGCTAAGCATCCCCTGTTCATCTCGCCGGGCCACCTCGCCGACATCCCGACGAGCGTCGCCCTGGTGCTCGCCTGCGCGCCGAAATTCCGGCTCCCCGAGCCGATCCGCCTCGCCCACAAGGCTGCCGGCGCATTTTCTTGAGGCGTCCGGGCGCATGTCGAAGGGCCGCAGGCGCTTCCGCGTCGGACCTTCGCCGTGCTAGCCCGGCGGCTCCTGAACGCCGCCGGACGCCCCCCATGCCCCGTTACTGCTTCGAGGATCTCACGCCCGGTCTCCGGCTCGATTTCGGGCCGCTGGCGGTGAGCCGCGACGACATCGTGGGCTTCGCCCGCGAGTTCGATCCGCAGGGCTTCCACATCGACGAGGCGGCGGCGAAGGACAGCTTCGTCGGCGGGCTGATCGCCTCGGGCTGGCACACCTGCGCGCTCGGCATGCGTCTCGTCGCCGACGGCTTCATCCTGCAATCGAGCTCGATGGGCTCTCCCGGCATCGAGGCGGTGCGCTGGCTGCGCCCGGTCCGTCCCGGCGATTCCCTGTCGATGCGGATGAACGTCACCGAGAGCCGGCCCTCCGGCAGCAAGCCCGACCGCGGCTTCGTGCGCTTCCTGCTCGAGATCGCGAACGGCGCCGGCCAGCCGGTGATGACCCAGGATTTCTGGGCGATGTTCGGTAAGGCCGGCACGCCGCCCCTGCCGCCGCGGCCGCGCCCTCCGGAGGATCCTGCGCCCGCCGACCTGACCGAGGGCGAGGCGCTTCCGTCGGTCCATCTCGAGGACATGCCGCTGAACCGGTGCTTCGACCTCGGCGCGCACCACTTCACCCGCGAGGACATCCTGCGCTTCGCCCGCGCCTTCGACCCGCAGCCCTTCCACGTCGACGAGGCGGCGGCGGAAACAACGCATTTCGGTGGCCTGTGCGCCTCGGGCTGGCACACGGCGGCGGCCTGGATGAAGCGCATGGTCGCGGCCCGCGACCGCGGCCGGGCGCTCGCCGTCGAAAACGGCGACCCGATCGTCGAGGGCGGGCCCTCGCCGGGCTTTCGCGATCTGCAATGGCTGAAGCCGGTCTATGCCGGCGACACGATCCGCTACGACGTCACCCTGACCGAGGCGCGGGCGTCGCGCACCCGGCCGGGCTGGGGCGTCGTCAGCCATACCGCCACCGGCACCAACCAGCGCGGCGAGCCGGTGTTTCGCTTCGCGGGGGCGTGGCTGGCGCCGAGCCGGGCGGAGTAACACGCCGCGGGGGGAGACCGTTTCGTCATGTCCGACCCGCGCCCTCGGGATGAAGGCGCGGGTGGGGGGAGTTCCGGCCCGATGGGCGCTCAGGCCGCCTGCTTGGCCGCCTCGCCGTAGAAGGTGCCGCCCGTCTCGGCCATCGCCACCAGCGTCTCCGGCGGGGAGAAGCGGGCGCCGTGCTTGGCCTCCAGATTGCGGCACAGCGCGACGAACCGGGCCGCCCCCATGAAGTCGATGTAGGACAGGGCGCCGCCGGTGAACGGCGCGAAGCCGAAACCGAGGATCGAGCCGACATCGGCCTCGCGCGGATCGGTGACCACGCCCTCGCCGAATGTCCGGGCCGCCTCCAGAGCCTGGGTGACGAGGAGGCGCTGCTTCAGCTCCGAAAAGTCCACGGCGTCGGGATCGAGCCTGGTCTCCTGAAGGTCGCGCAGACCCGGCCAGAGCTTCTTGGAACCCTGCTCGGGATAGTCGTAGAAGCCCTTGCGGTTCTTGCGCCCGAGCCGGCCCTCGCCCTCGACGAGGGCGGTGAGCAGGCGCTCCTGGACCGGGTTGACGGCGGCCTCGCCGACCTGCGCCTTCGTCGCCTTGACGATCTTGAGGGCGAGGTCGACGCCGACCTCGTCGTTGAGCGAGAGCGGGCCGACCGGCATGCCGGCCTGGCGCCCGGCATTCTCGATCATCGCCGCCGGCACGCCCTCGCCCAGCATCAGGTGGCCTTCGAGGATGTAGGCGCCGACGCAGCGGTTGGCGAAGAAGCCGCGGGCGTCGTTGACGACGATCGGGGTCTTCTTGATCGCCCGGACGTAGTCGAGGGCGACGGCGAGCGCCCGCTCACCCGTCGTCTTGCCCATGATGATCTCGACCAGCATCATCTTCTCGACCGGCGAGAAGAAGTGGATGCCGATGAACTGCTCCGGCCGGCTCGACGCCTTGGCCAGGCCGCTGATCGGCAGGGTCGAGGTGTTGGAGGCGAAGATCGCGTCGGGCCCGATCACCGCCTCGACCTTGGCGATCACCTCGGCCTTGACCTTCGGATCCTCGAACACCGCCTCGACGACGAGGTCGCAGGCAGCGAGAGCGCCGTAATCGCCGGTCGCGGTGATGCGCCCGAGGAGCGCGTCGCGGTCGGCGGTCTTGGCGCGGCCCTTCATGATCTGGTCGGAGACCAGCTTGTGGGCGTAGGACTTGCCCTTCTCGGCGGCTTCCGTGGATTGATCGACGAGCACCACCTCGAGCCCGGCATTCGCGGAGACGTAGGCGATGCCGGCGCCCATGAAGCCGGCGCCGACGACGCCCACCGTCTTCAGCGGCACCGCCCCGACGCCCTTCGGCCGGCGGGCGCCCTTGTTGAGCTCGCCCATCGACAGGAACAGGGTGCGGATCATCGCCGCCGCTTCCGGCGAGCGCAGGATCTTGGCGAAGTACCGGCTCTCGACCTTGAGCGCGAGGTCCATCGGCAGCTGCAGGCCCTCGTAGACGGCGTGCAGGATCGCCTTGGCGGCCGGGTAGTTGTCGTGGGTCTCACGGCGGTAGATGGCGTTGGCCGGCGGCCAGGTCATCATGCCGGCCGGCGAGTAGACCTTGCCGGACGGCGCCTTGAACTTCGGCTGGTCCCAGGGCGCGACGGCGGAGCCGCCGGCCTTGATCCACTCCTTCGCCCTCTCGACGATCTCAGGCTTCGGCGCCACCGCGTGGACGAGCCCCATGTTGCGGGCCATCAGCGGGCGGATCTGCTCGCCCTTGAACAGCATCTGGAGGGCATCGCCGGTCTGCATCAGGCGGGCGACGCGCTGGGTGCCGCCGGCGCCCGGAAACAGCCCGACCTTGATCTCCGGCAGGCCGACCCGGGTCTTGTCGTCGTCCGACAGGATCCGGTGGTGGCAGGCCAGCGCCAGCTCGAAGGCGCCGCCGAGGCAGGTGCCGTGCACCGCCGCCGCGAACGGCTTCCCGCAGGTTTCGAGCTTGCGGTACAGCAGGGTGAGCCGGCGCGATTCCTCGAAGAAGAAGGTCATCGCCTCCTCCTCGCCGCGCTCGCGGGCAAGGCGCGCGTACTCGGCGCCGAGGCCCTGCAGCATCGTCAGGTCGGCGCCGCCCGAGAAGGTGTCCTTGCCGGAGGTGACGACGCAGCCCTTGACGGCGGAATCGGCCACCACCGCGTCGATGATCTGGTTCAGCTCGTCCATCACCTCCGGGGTGACGACGTTCATCGAGCGGCCCGGCATGTCCCAGGTGGCGAGCGCCACGCCGTCGGCATCGGTCTCGAAGCGGAAATTCGTGAGGTTCATGGCGAAGGCCTCGTGAGAGCGATTACGGCTTGGCCGGTGCGGGCACCGGTGCCGGTGCAGGCACCGGGGCCGGTGCGGGCGCAGGAGCCTGTGTCGGAGCCGGCATGCCCTGCGGGGCCGGGTTCTGGCCGTTGCCCTGCTGCGACAGGGCCGCCAGCGAGAGCAGGTTCATCATCTTGGTCACCGCATCCTTGGTGATCGTGGTGACCATCGAGGTCGGGTCGGCGTTGAGCGCCTGGAACTTCTGGTAGACCGGGTTGTCGTAGATCGTCGCCAGCCGCTTCAGTTCGGCCGCGTCGAATTTTTGGGCGTATTCCTTCGACAGCCCGTCGACGAGGGTGTCGCGCTCCTGCGCGAAGGTCTTTTCCAGCTCGGGGCGCAGTTGGCCGGCCTGCTCGGCGCTCATCGAGGCGAGGGTCTTCTCCTCGGCCTGCTTGAACGCCTGCGTCAGGTTGCGGGCCACGGTCTTGGTGACGATGTCGCGGGCGAGCGCGATCCGGTCGTCGTCGGCCCGGGCCGGACCGGCGAGGACCAGCGCGACGGCGAGGCAGGCGGCGAGAGGGGCGAGGGCGCGCATCGGCATCACACCCGCTCGATGATCGTGGCGGTGCCCATGCCGGCGCCGATGCACAAGGTCACGAGGGCGGTCTGCTTGCCCGTGCGCTCCAACTCGTCGAGGACGGTGCCGAGGATCATCGCGCCGGTGGCGCCGAGGGGGTGGCCCAGCGCGATCGTGCCGCCATTGACGTTGACCTTGGCGGGATCGACCGCGAAGGCCTGGAGGAAGCGCAGCACCACCGCCGCGAAGGCCTCGTTGACCTCGAACAGGTCGATGTCACTGACGCTCATCCCGGCGCGCTTGAGCACCTTGCGGGTCACGTCGACCGGGCCGGTGAGCATCAGGGCCGGGTCCGAGCCGATATTGGCGAATGCCCGGATGCGGGCGCGGGGCTTCAGGCCCGCCGAGGCCCCGGCCTCCTTCGAGCCGATCAGCACCGCGGCGGCGCCGTCGACGATGCCGGACGAATTGCCGGCGTGATGGACGTGCTCCACCGCCTCGACGTCCGGATGCGCGTCGACCGCGACCGCGTCGAAGCCGCCCATCTGGCCCATCTGGACGAAGGAGGGCTTGAGGGCCGCCAGCGACTGCATGTCGGTGCTCGGCCGCATGTGCTCGTCATGGGCGAGCAGCGTCAGGCCGTTGACGTCGCGCACCGGCACCACCGACGGCTTGAACCGGCCGTCCTGCCAGGAGCGGGCGGCGCGCTTCTGCGACTCGACCGCGTAGGCGTCGCATTCGTCGCGGGAGAAGCCGTACTTGGTGGCGATCAGGTCGGCCGAGACGCCCTGCGGCATGAAGTACGACTTGATGGCGATGGCCGGGTCGACCGGCCAGGCGCCGCCGGAGGCGCCGAGGCCGACGCGGCTCATCGATTCGACGCCGCCGCCGACCGCCATGTCGTGCTGGCCGCTCATCACCTGGGCCGCGGCGAAGTTCACCGCGTCGAGGCCCGAGGCGCAGAACCGGTTGATCTGCACGCCCGGCACGTGGTCGCCGTAATCGGCCACGAGGGCCGCGGCGCGCGCGATGTCGCCGCCGGCCTCGCCGACCGGGTCGACGCAGCCGAGCACGATGTCGTCGACGAGCCTGGTGTCGAGGGAGTTGCGGTCCTTGAGGGCGCGGAGCGCCGTCTCGGCGAGGCGGAGCGCCGTCACCTCGTGCAGCGAGCCGTCGGGCTTGCCGCGGCCGCGGGGCGTGCGGACGTGGTCGTAGATGTAGGCGTCGGGCATGGGCGTCTTCCCGGAAGTGTCTCGCGGGCGGCCCGTTCGCGGGCCGCAGGCACGTCGGGCCGTCCCGGTCGGGGACCGGGACGGCGTTCAGGCATCGGGTAAGGCTAGAACAGCTCCGCCGGCACCGCCATGACGGCGTCGGACCCGGCCGAGATCCGGGCCAGCCGGGTGCCGGTCTCCGGCAGGACGCGCTCGACGTAGAACCGGCCGGTGGCGAGCCGGGCGTCGAGGCGCTCGGCGATGCCGTCGCCGGACCGCTTCTTCTCGGCCGTGGCCTTGGCGATCCGGCCCCACATATAGCCCAGGGCGACGAGGCCCATCAGGTGCATGTAGTCGGTCGCCGCCGCGCCCGCATTGTCGGGCTTGGCCATGGCGTTCTGCATCAGCCACATCGTCGCCTGCTGCAGGTGGCCGAGGCTCTTCATCAGGGGAGCGCAGAAGACCTTGAGGCTCTCGTCCTCGGCGTTCTCCTTGCAGAAGCCCTCGACCTCGGCGAGGAAGCGCATCATCGCCCGGCCGCCGTCACGCGGCAATTTCCGGCCGACCAAGTCCATCGCCTGGATGCCGTTGGCGCCCTCGTAGATCTGGGCGATGCGGGCGTCGCGCACGAATTGCGACATCCCCCATTCCTCGATGTAGCCGTGGCCGCCGAACATCTGCTGGGCATCGACCGCGTTGGCGAAGCCCCGGTCGGTCAGCACGCCCTTCACCACCGGGGTGAGCAGGCCCATGTGGTCCTCCGCCGCCTGGCGGGCAGCCGGGTCCTCGGAGCGGTGGGCGATGTCGGCCTGGAGCGCGGTCCAGATCACGAGCGCCCGGGCGGCCTCGTTGAAGGCGCGGATGGTGAGCAGCGTCCGCCGCACGTCCGGATGGACGATGATCGGGTCTGCGGGCTTCTCGGGCGCCTTGGCGCCGGTGAGCGCCCGGCCCTGGAGCCGGTCGCGGGCATAGGCGACGGCGTTCTGGTAGGCCACCTCGGACTGGCCGAGGCCCTGGATGCCGACGGCGAGGCGGGCCTCGTTCATCATCACGAACATCGCGTTGAGGCCGCGATTGGCCTCGCCGACGAGCCAGCCGGTGGCTCCGTCGTAGTTCATCACGCAGGTGGCGTTGCCGTGGATGCCCATCTTGTGCTCGATGGCGCCGCAGGACACGCCGTTGCGGGCCCCCACCGTCCCGTCCGGCCCGACCAGGAACTTCGGCACCACGAAGAGCGAGATGCCCTTGGTGCCCGCCGGCGCGCCCTCGATCCGGGCGAGCACCAGGTGGATGATGTTCTCCGACAGGTCGTGCTCGCCGGCCGAGATGAAGATCTTGGTGCCGGTGAGCGCATAGGAGCCGTCGCCGTTCGGGACCGCCTTGGTCTTGAGCAGGCCGAGATCCGTGCCGCAATGCGGCTCGGTCAGGTTCATCGTGCCGGTCCAGATGCCCTCGATCATCTTGGGCAGGTAGGTCCGCTTCTGCTCCTCGGAGCCGTGGACCAGCAGGGCCGCCATCGCGCCCTGGGTCAGGCCCGGATACATCCCGAGCGCGGTGTTGGCGCCGGAGACGAATTCCTGCATCACGCTGTTGAGGGTGTGGGGCAGGCCCTGGCCGCCATACTCGGCCGGCATCGACAGGCCCATCCAGCCGCCGCCCGCATAGGCGTCGTAGCCGGCCTTGAAGCCCTTGGGCGTCGTCACGCTGCCGTCCGGATGGCGGGTGCAGCCCTCGAGGTCGCCGACGCGGTTGAGCGGCGCCAGCACCTCCTCGCAAAGCTTCGCGCCCTCGGCGATCACCGCCTCGACCACGTCGGGCGTCGCCTCGGCGAAGCCGGGCAGGTTGCTGTAGCGCGCGATCCCGAACACGTCGTTGAGGAGGAACAGCACGTCCTCCACCGGCGCCTTGTAGCTCGGCATGTTTCCCCCGCTCCCACGATCCGTTCCAGATCCGTCCGCGGCGTCTCCCGCGGCGAGATAGTTCATATGTAAACTATCTGGGCATGGAACGGCAAGGGGGATGCCGGGCGCCACCGGGCCCTGACCGTAATAAGGTTGACCGTCTCAATCCGGGCGGCGCCCGCCCCCGCAGGGCGCCGCCAGAACAATTATCGCTCTTCGCCGCGGGTTTTAAAAAGCCTCAGGCGCTCGCGACGGGCTTGCCGTAGCCCCGCAGCGCCTCGAGCGCCCGCTCGATCTCCGCCTTCTGGTTCTCCAGATGGGTGATCTGCTCGGCGACCTGGGCCGGGGACAGGGCGAGGGTCGCGCCGGTGCCGGCCTCGGCGAGCTCGTCGCCGTCGACCATCGCGGCGATCTCCCGCAGGGTGAAGCCGAGCTCCTTGCCGCGCAGGATGGTGGCGAGGCGCGAGCGGTCGTCCTCGGTGTAGAGCCGGGTCGTGCCGCGGCGCTGGGGATGCAGGAGACCCTTCGCCTCATAGAAGCGCAGCGCCCGCAATGTTACGCCGAACTCCTCGGCGAGGTCGCCGATGGTGAGCGTCGCCGGTGCCGTCGAGCGGCCGGACGGCCGGCCGGGGCGAGACGCCGACCCGCTGGAGCGGGCGGGCGCTCCTCTGCTGCTCTCGGTCTGCCGATCATAAGCCATGCCGATTCCCCCGTTGAGACACGCGCACTGTCCATGCCAGCGGCGCCCCGTGGACGCCCTGTGACACAAAGAAGGTCAAATGACCTACCTAAGGGAAAGGTAACGTCAACTTGAGCGTGTGTTACTTACGGTAAAAAACGTTCCACTTCAAGCCCTTATGCGGGAAATCACATTACCGTTACAGGCGTAAGGCGTGGCACTTGAGGCGTCAAATGCCCGCACGGCTTGCGTAAGCTCGCCCAGAGGTTGTGAACACAAATCGTCCATCATTCAGTTGCGCATGCATCCATCGCCGCCACCCTGCCAAGCTCAAACGGACGTAGGGTCGGCGCTTAACGGCTTGTTTACCGTGCCGCTCGAAAGTGCGGGCGGAAACCTCATCAGGCTGCTGCCGCTGACCGGATCTTCAGGATCGAGCGGGGGCTCGAGGTTTCTGCCGGTGATGAACCGGTGCCTACCCGCGAGATCCTCCGACCCCTTGCGCAGAGCCCGCTATGAGACGGACCGCTCCCACACTCGATGCATTCGATCCGGAGCTACGCGAGGCCGCCCGCGAGGCTGCCCGCCGCGCCGGATTGTCGGTCGACGAGTGGCTGGCCGAGGCGATCAGCGAGGGCTCGGCCCGAGCGGGTGTGCGCCAGCAGACGCGCCGCGCCGCCGGTCCCCGTCGCACACGGCATGATGGTTTCCAGGCACAGGGCTTCCCGGATCCCGGGAGCGAGGGCCGGCGGCCGGACCGGAACCGGCCGCACGAGGCGCCCCGGGCGCAGCGGGCGCGCCACGCAGGGGTGCCGGCATCCGAGCCCCCCCTTCTCCAATCCTCGCCGGTCCAAGCCTCCTCGGTCCAAGCCTCCTCGGTCCAAACCTCCTCGGTCCAGGCCTCGCCGGCCCTGGCCGCGCCGGTCTCGGCTGCCGCGAGCCCGTCAGCCCCGCCGCCGACCGTCGATGCCCAGCTGATCGAGGCTGTCGCCGCGATCGGCCGTCGCCTCGACGCGATCGACCGTCGCATCAGCGAGAGCCGCGAGGCTGCCGCCGAAGCCCTCGCCAAGACCGTGCAGGATCCGAAGGCGACCCCCGGCAAGGTGGCGCAGGGTGACGAGGCCCGCGCCGCCGAGCACGAGCCCATCCCGCATGAGGGTGCGGCGCGGCCGGCCGGCCGCCGCGCCCGCCCGGCGCCCAACAGCCTCGCCGCCGCCGTGGCGGAGATCCGCCAGCGCCAGCAGCAGCTCGACGGCGGCCAACCCGAGGCGGATCAGGAGATCCTGGTCGACGGCCTGCGGCGGGACCTGGCCCGGGTGATGGAGACGGCCGAGGCCGCCGCCGACAAGCTCTCTCCGGCGATCGCCGGGCTGCAGGCCGAGACCTCGCGCCTGCGCGAATCGATCGGCACGCTCGCCACGAGCGGCGACCTCATGACCCTGGAGCAGGCGGTCCGCACGCTGTCCGACGAGGTGCAGCGGGCCCGCGACCCGGCCGATCTCGTCGCCGTCGCCGGACCGATCGACCTGATGCGGGTCCAGGTCGGCCGCCTCGCGGAGGACGTGGCCGCCAACGTGCACGCCCGGGTGGCGCAGGATGTGGAGCGCCTGGCGCAGCAGGTGGGCGGAGCCCTCGACGGGACGGCGGGGGCCGACCGGGCCGGGCTCGCCGACCGTGACGCGATCGCCAAGCTGTTCGGCGAGCTCGAGGAGATCCGCGGCCGGCTCGCGGCCCTCGCCGAGCCGGCCCGGGTGCAGAACCTCGCCCGGTCGGTCGACGAACTCACCGAGACCGTGACCCGGCTCGGCAACGGCATGCTCGACAGCCCGGCCCTGATGAACGAGCTGCGGCCTCTCCTGGAGGAGATCCGCGAGGGCGTTCGCGCCCCGGGCGCCGACGCCCCCGCCCTGGCTCAGGGCATCGCCGATCTCGACCGCAAGCTCGACGACCTGCGCGCCGAACGGCGCGAGCGGCCGGACGCCGCCGGCGACATCCTCGGCCGCATCGATGCCCTGTCGGCCAAGGTCGACCAGGTCGCGGCGGTCAGCACCGTCGGCGACGTGATGGACCGGCTGGAGCAGATCGGCGAGGCCCTGCGCCAGCCGGCGCTGCCGAGCAGCGACCTCGCGTCGATCCACGGCATGCTGCGCAGCCTCGCCGACAAGCTCGACCGGGTCGGGCAGGGGGCGGGTGGCGAGACCCTGGACGGCCTCGAGCGCCAAGTCCTGGCGCTGGCGAGCCGCATCGACACCCGCGGCAGCGATCCGGCCCTGGCGGGTCTGGAGCGTACCATGGGCGACCTCCTGGCCCAGGTCGCGCTCCTGCGCGACGAGGCGCCGATCCAGGCCGCGGCGGAGCGCGCCGCCCGCAGCGTCGCCGATTCGATCGGGGCCGAGCGCAAGGGCGCGGAATCCGAGGGCCTGGGCGGGCTGCAGGCCGTCCTGGCCGACATGCGGGCGCAGCAGGCGGCCTCCGACAAGCGCCTCCAGGCGACCATGGAGGGCGTGCATTCCGCCCTCGAGCAGCTGGTCGCCCGGCTGACCCATCTCGACGGCGACCGCCGGAGCGAGGCGGCTCCGGCCGCTGCGGCGCCCCGCACCGCCCGGACCCTGCGCGATTCCTTGCGCGAGACCACCGCCCCGGTGCCGGAGCCGCGTCCGGCCCGGCGGCCCGAGGCGCCCCGGGCCGGGCCGCCGAGCCCGGCCGACGAGATGATCGAGCCCGGCGCGCTCCGTCCGCGCCAGGCGCGTGCCGAGGTCGCCCCCGCGCCGGAGCCGCCGGCCGGCGACATCAAGGCGAGCTTCATCGCGGCGGCCCGCCGCGCCGCCCAGGCCGCAGCGGCCGAGGCCGCCGGCACCGGCCAGGCCGCCCCCACCGCCGAGCGCGACGTCGAGGCCCGGGGCAGCCTGGTCGAGCGGCTGCGGGCCGCGATCGAGCGCCGCCGCCGGCCGCTGCTCCTCGGCATCGCGGCGATCGTGCTGGCGCTCGGCACGCTGCAGGCGCTTCAGAGCGCGCGGACCAGCGCCCCGACCGTCTCCCGCGAGGCCACGGCGCCGGTCGATCCGGCGACGACCCAGGCCACCGGCGCGTCAGCTCTTCCCAAGGGCACGCCCCCGGTCGTGGCGCCCGCGGCGACGGCGTCGGCCGACGCGAAGCCGGCCGAGGCCAAGGGCCCCGAGACCAAGGGCCCCGAGACCAAGATGTCCGATATCAAGGCCGCGGAGGCGAAGCCGTCCCCTGCCAAGCCCGAATCGTCTCTCCAGAAGGGTGTGGAGACCGGTCCCTCGGAGACTGCCAAGCCCGCCCTCGCGGCCCGGCCGGCGACGCCGCGGGTGACCGACATGGCGTCCCTGAGCCACGATCTCGCCGGCATTCCGGCGGGCGCCGCGTCCTTGCGGCAGGCGGCCCTGGAGGGCGACGGCGCCGCGATCTACGAGCTCGCCAGCCGGGCCGTCGACGGCCGCGGCCTGCCGCGGGATACCGCGCTCGCCGCCAAGCTGTTCGACCGCCTGGCCGGGGCCGGCTACGCCCCGGCGCAGTACCGCCTCGGCAGCCAGTACGAGAAGGGCCTCGGCCTGGTCCGCGACCAGGACAAGGCGCGGCTCTGGTACGGCCGCGCGGCGATCCAGGGCCATGTCCGGGCGATGCACAACCTCGCGGTGATGCTGGCCGAGTCCGGCGCCGCCGGCGGCAAGCCCGACTACACGTCCGCGGCGACCTGGTTCCGCAAAGCCGCCGAATACGGGGTGCGCGACAGCCAGTACAACCTCGCGGTCCTGCTCGCCCGGGGCCTCGGCGTCACCCAGGATCTGTCGCAGGCCTATGGCTGGTTCGCGGCGGCCGCCGCGCAGGGCGACGACGATGCCGGCCGCAAGCGCGACGAGGTGGCGGCCAAGCTGGCGCCGAAGGATCTGGCCGCGGCCCGCAGCGCGGCCGAGGCCTGGAAGGCGAAGGTCCCCGACCCGGCGGTGAACGATCCGCCGGCCGCCCGCGTCGAGACCGCGGCGGCCCCGGGTGCCATGTCGCTGATCGGGGCGCCGCCGCCCCTGAGCGTCGGCAAGGGGATGGGCACCGGCAAGGTGTAGGCGCGGGCTCGACGGATGGCGGGCGCGGACCGGGCACGGTCCGCGCCCGTTTCGCCTTTGGCGCCCGCGGTTTCCCCTCCGGCGCAACATGCTCTAGAGCGGGGATCCCCGCTCCCCGGACTCTTCCGTCGTTGCAGATCTACCTTCCGATCGCCGAGATGCCGGTCAGCGTCCTGCTCCTCATCGGGCTCGGCGCGGCGGTCGGCTTCGTCTCGGGGCTGTTCGGTATCGGCGGCGGCTTCCTGATGACGCCGATCCTGATCGTGATGGGAATCCCGCCGGCCATCGCCGTCGCGACCCAGACCGCCCCGATCGCCGCCTCCTCGGCCACCAGCGTCCTGGCGGCGCTCCGGCGCAACGCCCTCGACCTGCGCCTCGGCCTCGTCCTGGTGCTGGGCGGCTTCGCCGGCACCAGCCTCGGCGTCTGGTTCTTCGCCGCCATGCGGCGGGCCGGGCAGCTCGATCTCGTCATCACGGTCGCCTACGTCACCTTGTTCACGGTCGTGGGCGGGCTGATGCTGTCGGATTCCGTGCGCAGCGCCTGGGCGCGCCACCGCGGCCGGCCCCGCCCCGCGCGGCTCGGCGGCGACCACGCCGCCTACATGGCCTGGCCGCTGCGGATGCGGTTTCCCCGCTCGCGCCTCTATGCCAGCGTGATCCCGATCCTCGGCCTCGCTTCGTTCGTGGGCTTCGCGGGCGCCGTCCTCGGCATCGGCGGCGGCTTCATCCTGGTCCCGGCGCTCCTCTACCTGATGCGGGTGCCGACCGGGGTGGTGGTCGGCACCTCGCAGTTCCAGATCGTCTGCACCAGCGTCGTCGCGCTGGTGCTGCACGCGGTGCAGAACCAGGCGGTCGACATCGTGCTGGCGGTGATCCTGATCGTCGGCGGGGTGTTCGGGGCGCAGTTCGGGGCGCGGGCCGGGCGCAACCTGCGCTCGGAGTACTTTCGATTTCTCCTCGCCATCCTGGTCCTGGCCGTGGGCCTGCGCTTCGCGGTCGAGCTGGGCTTGCGGCCCGAGGAGCCGTTCTCGATCGTGGTCCAGGAGGCGCGCTGATGCGCGCCGTCCCTGCCCAAGCCGGCGCGCTGATGCGCGCCGTCCCTGCCCAAGCCGGCGCGCCGATGCGCGCCGTCGCTGCCCATGCCGGCGCGCCGACGCGCGCCCTGCTCGCTTTTCTCCTCTTCTGTACGGCTGTCGAACCGGGACAGGCGGAATCCCTGGTGGTCAGCCTGTCCTTCAGCCGGCTCGCCGTCACCTCGACCTATGCGGGGACCTCGGTCGCGGTGTTCGGCGCCATCGAGCGCGACGGGCAGGCGGGGGCGCGCTCCGGCGGCTACGACGTGGCGGTGACGATCCGGGGTCCGCGCCAGGCCCTCACCGTGCGCGAGAAGGAGGCGCTCGGGCCGGTCTGGGTCAATCGCGGGCAGCAGAAATTCGCCGAGGTGCCGAGCTTCCTGGCGGTCCTGTCCTCCCGCCCCCTGGCGCAGATCGCCGACGAGGCGACGCGGCGGCGCCTGCGGCTCGGACTCGGCGCCATCGTGGCCGCTCCCGACCTGACCCTGGCGGCCCCGGCGCCCAACGATCCCTTCCGCGAGGCCCTGCTGCGCCTGCGCCGGCGCGAGCGCCTGTTCACCGAGGCCGAGGCGGGGGTGCGGTTCCTGTCGCCCACGGTCTTCCGCGCGACCGCGCCGCTGCCCGCGACCGCGCCGGTCGGTCCTTACGACGTCGAGGTGGTGCTGCTCGCCGGCGGCGTGCCGCTCGCGCGGCACGAGGCGCGGTTCGACCTCGTCAAGTCGGGCATCGAGCAGGGCATCGCGACGTTGGCCCGCGACTGGTCGCTGGCCTACGGGCTTGCCGCCGGCGCGCTGGCACTCATCTCCGGCTGGCTCGCCAGCGTGATCTTCCGGAGAGACTGAATGCCCCGCACCCCATCCCTTGCCGCCCTGGTCCTCGGCGGCGCGGGATTGATCCCGTTCCTGGGCCTCGGCGCCCTGGTGATCCTCGGCCAGTCGCTCTTCGGCTTGGCGCCGCGCCCGCTCCTTGCGGCCTATGGCGCCGTCATCGCGTCGTTCCTCGGCGGCCTGCGCTGGGGCGCGGCCGCCGCCTCGCCGGAGGGGAAGGCCGTCGACTACGCCGTCTCGGTCGTGCCGTCGCTCATCGCCTGGGCGGCCCTGTTCGCCCCCGCGCCCTGGGATCTGCGGGCGCTCGGCGCCCTGGTCCTGGCCTGGGGCCTCGTCGACCAGGACCTGCCGCGGCGCGGGCTGGTACCGGCGTGGCTCGGCCGGTTGCGGATGGTCTTGTCGGGGGTGGCCGGCTTGGCGTTGTTGGCGGCGGGGTTTTTGGGACCTGTTTCGTAGTGATCCGGCAACCGGCTCCTCGACATCAGTCGCGGGATTCCCTCTCCCACTGGGGAGAGGGGACGCGCTTGACTTGGAGACGAGGCGGAATTTGTAGGACGGCGGCCCTCACTCCCGCGTCAGCATCGTGCGGGCGATCGCAAAAACCCGCCCATCCCCGATCAGATGCGCGGTGAAGCCGCCTGGAAACAGCTCGTCGAAGGTCTTGTCCCGCACGTTGAGCCCGCCGGTCAGCGAACCGAAGGCCGGCATCACCAGACGGGTGCCGTCGAGGACGAAGCAGCGCCGGCGCACGGCGCGGCCGCGCATCGCCACCTTGCCGACCGGGTGGAAGTGGCCGGCGACCTCGCCGGTCTCAGGGCTCGCGGCGGGCTCGTGCCGGAGCGTCAGTCCGCCGACCGTCAGCGTGTCGGCGAAGCGGCCGCCGATGCCGTCCTGCACCGCCCGGTCGTGGTTGCCGGAGATCCAGACCCAGTCGCGGCCCTCCTGCAGGGCGGCGATCAAGGCGCGGTCGGCCACGTCGAGGCGGCCGGGCCCCTGCGCGTCGTGGAAGGAATCGCCGAGGCACACGACACATGTCGGATCGAGGCGGGCCACCGCCTCGTGCAAGGACGCCAGCGTCTCCCGGGTGTCGTAGGGCGGCAGGAACTGGCCCGAGCGGGCAGCGTACGCCGAGCCCTTCTCCAGGTGCAGGTCGGAGACCACCAGCATGCGGTGCTCCGGTAGCCACAATCCGCCGCTGAGATCGAGGGCGAGGGTCTCTCCGGCGAGCGTCACGCCGGGGGTCTTGTGGGTCTTCTCGAGCTTCAGCGGCAGCGCCACGGTGTCGTCGTCCTTCTGAGGAAGCGGGGCGCCCTCCGGTCCGTCATGAATCACGCCAGCGCCTCGCCGAGCAGAGCCGCCTCGGCCTCGGCCAGGATCTCGTCCGCGCCCTCGCCGTAGACCCGCTCGCGCCCGATCTCGAGCATCACGTTCACGGCGAGCGGCGACACCCGGTCGAGGGACTTGTGAATGATTCGCCCCTGAATGCGCGCAAGCATCACGCCGAGGCGGGCCACGTCGAGGAGTCCGGTTGCCGCATCCTGGCGCGCCGCCCGCAGCAACAGGTGGCCGGGCTGGTGCTTGCGCAGGACGTCGTAGATCAGGTCGGTCGAGATCGTGACCTGGCGCCCGGTCTTGCGCTGGCCCGGATGGCGCCGCTCGATCAGCCCGGCGATCACCGCGCATTGCCGGAAGGTGCGCTTCATCATCGCGGATTCGTCGAGCCATTCCTCCAGGTCGTCGCCGAGCATGTCCTGCGCGAACAGCCCGTCGAGGAAGCCGGGCTCGCGGGCGATGCGCTCCGAGAGGTCGCGGATGCAGAAGACCGCGAGGCCGTAATCGTTGGCCGCGAAGCCCAAGGGCCGCATCCCGGCCCGCTCCAGCCGCCGTGTCAGCAGCATGCCGAGCGTCTGGTGGGCGAGCCGCCCCTCGAACGGGAAGCAGGCGAGGTAATGGCGGTTCGCCCGCGGAAACGTCTCGACCAGGAGGTCGCGGGGGCCCGGCAGCACGGAGCGGCGGCGCTGCTGCACCAGGTAGTCGGCCACCTGCGCCGGCAGCCGGTCCCACTCGAACGGGTCGGCGATCAGCGCCCGCACCCGGGCGGCGAGGAAGGTCGAGAGCGGGAATTTCGAGCCGGCATAGCTCGGGATCGCCGGGTCGGTGCCGGGGGGGCCGCGGGTCACCAGGGCCTCGTCCTCGTGCAGGCCCTCGAAGCGCAGGATCTCGCCGGCGAACAGGAAGGTGTCGCCGACCGTCAGGGTCTCGGCGAAATCCTCCTCGATCTCGCCGAGCACCTTTCCGCCCGCCGGCAGCACGCTGCCGGGCTTGGTGCGGTTGCGCCGGGCGAGCCGCACCTTGACCTTGGTCGATTCGATGATCGTGCCGACATTCATCCGGTATTGCTGCGCGGTGCGGGCGTCGCGCACCCGCCACAGCCCGTCCGGCCCGCGCAGGATCTTGGCGAAGCGCTCATAGGCCCGCAGCGCGTAGCCGCCGGTGGCGACGTAGTCGAGGACGAGGAGGAAGTCGTCCCTGGTCAGGTCCGCGTAGGGAGACGCCGCCCGCACCTCGTCGTAGAGGTCGTCCTCGCCGAAGGGACCGGCGCAGGCCATGCCGAGCACGTGCTGGGCCAGCACGTCGAGGGCGCCGATGCGCGGATCGGGCGTGTCCTGCGCCGCCTCCTCGACGGCGTCGAGGGCGGCGCGGCATTCCAGCATCTCGAAGCGGTTGGCCGGCACCAGATAGGCCTTCGAGGGCTCGTCCATGCGATGGTTGGCCCGGCCGATCCGCTGCATGATCCGGCTCGCCCCCTTGGGCGCCCCGATATTGATCACGAGGTCGACGTCGCCCCAGTCGATGCCGAGATCGAGGGTCGCGGTGCAGACCACGGCGCGAAGCACGCCGGCCGCCATCGCGGCCTCGACCTTCCGGCGCTGGGTGGCGTCGAGGGAGCCGTGATGGAGCGCGATCGGAAGGCCGTCGTCATTGAGGTTCCAGAGTTCCTGGAACGTGTACTCGGCCTGAAGCCGTGTGTTGACGAAGACCAGGACCAGCTTGTGCTGCCGGATCAGGTCGTAGACCGCCGGCATCGATTGCCACGCCGTGTGCCCGGCGAGCGGCAGGGTGCGGCCGGTCTCGAGCATCCGCAGGTCGGCCCGGGCGCCGCCCTGGACGGTGATGAGGTCGGCCATCGCGGGGTCCGGAACCTGCGGCACCAGGTAGCGCCTGAGCGCATCGGGCTCGCGCACCGTCGCCGAGAGGCCGGTCATGGCGAGGCCGGGCGCCAGCCGGTGCAGGCGGGCGAGGCCGAGGCTGAGGAGGTCGCCGCGCTTCGAGGTGACGAGCGCGTGCAACTCGTCGAGGACCACGCGCTTGAGGCCGCGGAAGAGCTCCGCCGCCTCGCGGTGGGCGATCAGCAGGGCCAGCTGCTCGGGGGTGGTGAGCAGGATGTGCGGCGGGCGGGCGACCTGACGGCTGCGCTTGTGCGACGGGGTGTCGCCTGTGCGGGTCTCGATCCGGATCGTCTGTTCGAGCCCGAGGCCTACGACCGGCGCGTCGAGGTTGCGGGCGATGTCGACGGCCAGCGCCTTGAGCGGCGAGATGTAGAGGGTGTGCAGGCCCCCCTTGCGGCTTCCTTGGCCGCTGCCCTCGGCCAGCTCGACCAGGGTGGGGAGGAAGCCCGCCAGCGTCTTGCCGGCCCCGGTCGGCGCCACCAGCAGGGCCGAGCGCCCGGCTTGCGCCGCCGCCAGCAGGGCGAGCTGGTGCGGCCGCGGCGCCCAGCCGCGCTCCGCGAACCAGGCGGCGAAGGCGGCCGGCAGGGCGGGGAGCGGCGCGGGACCGGCCTCCTCGGGCGAGGGCTGCTTGCGGGACGATGGCTTGGAGAATGTCTTGGGCACCGGTGAGATGTAGCGCGCGCGCCGGTTTCGTGGGATGGCGGCGGCGTCGAACGAACGTCTCGCACATGGTTCTCGGGAGCGCCGGTCGTGGGTCTCGAATGCACGCCCTGGATCACCCTCGACGAATCCGAGCTGGAGGAGAGCTTCGTGCGCGCCTCCGGCCCGGGGGGCCAGAACGTCAACAAGGTCTCGTCGGCGGTGCAGCTGCGCTTCGACGTGCGGCGCTCGCCCTCCCTGCCGAACGCCGTGGCGATCCGGCTGATGAAGCTCGCCGGGCGGCGGCTCACGGCGGACGGCGTGCTGGTCATCACCGCCCAGACCCACCGCACCCAGGAGCGCAACCGCGCCGAGGCGCGGGAGCGACTGGCCGACCTCGTCCGCGAGGCCGCCGTGCCCCCGACCCCGCGCCGCCCGACCCGCCCGACCCTGGCCTCGAAGAAGCGGCGGCTGGAAGAGAAGGGCCGGCGTGGCGACGTGAAGAAGCTGAGGGGCGGCAAGCCGGGGATGGATTGACCGGGTGCGAGGCGGCCCTGCATCGTCATCCTCGCCTCCTCATCCTCACGGCCCTGCCGGCCGCATCACCCCGTCCGCGTCCCGCCGCAGGGGCGCGGGCTGCAGCGGCAGCGGCGCGCCCGGCACCGCGTCGACGCTGACGCCGTGCGGCCAGCTCGCCGGCGCGATGGCGACGTAGCGGGCATAGCCGCCGGTGCCGCCGAGCGGCTTGGCGAACCCGATCGCGACCAGGGCGCCGGCTTCCGGCACCTGGTCGAGGTTGGTCACGCCCTCGGCTTGCGCGAAGTTGTTGTGCATCAGCCAGGCCTCGCCCTCGAGGTTCGGCGTTGTGTCGGTGTCGAGGGGCTCGTGGCCGTGGAACAGGATCTTGCGCTCCAGGTGCAGGAACTGTAGGGCCGCGAGGCTCACCCCCGGAAACGGCTTCTGCCGGAAGCGCTCGGCCTCGGCCCAGCGCTTCGACCAGTCGGAGCGCACCATCACCACGGCGCCGGCCGGGATGCGGCCGTGCCTCTCCTCCCAGGCCGTCACGTCGGCGACCTGGAGGTGATAGCCCTCGTCGCGGGCGGTCCTTTGCGAGATGTCGATCACCGCGAGCGGGCGCAGGGTGTAGGTCGCCGGCAGGTCGCTGATCGTCGCGCCGCGCGGGTTCCAGTGCGCCGGCGGGTCGAGCTGGGTGCCGTACTGGTCGGTCGGCAGGTCGTAGGCGGTGGCGACGAAGCCGTGGGTCTCGTAGGTGAAGACGTCGCCTTCCTTGGCGAAGCCCTCCAGGGTGCGGCCGGCCCGGGCCGGCTTGAACGTGGCTCCGGCAAAGCCCGGCCAGACCGGCTGCACCGGCGCGAAGGCGTGGGTGAGGTCGATGTACTTCGCCGCGCGGAGCGTCTGGTCGTAGACCGACCAGAGGGAGAGGTCGTCCGCCCTCGCCGGCTGAGCGAGGCACCCCGCCGCCAGCGCCAGTCCCAAGAGCCGATTCATGTGCCGGTTCATGTGCCGCTTCATCACGCATCCCCGCCGACCGAGAGGCTCCCAGAGTGCCGACCTGCGGACGGGGCCGCAACCGATCGGATCGCACCGCGCGTGGGCGTTTCGCAGCTGTCCGAGCCGATGCGGACATCGCGCCGGATCGTCGCGGCGCTCACCCGCCCCGGAGAGCCGCGACGAGCGCTATGACACGGGCAGGACGACGGCGCGCGCGCCGACCGGGACGCGGCGGTAGAGGTCGATGATGTCCTGGTTCAGCAGCCGGACGCAGCCCGACGACACCATCGTGCCGATCGTCCCCGGCTCCGTCGTGCCATGAAGCCGGTACAGCGTGTCCTGCCCGTTCCGGTACAGGTAGAGCGCCCGCGGACCGAGGGGATTGCCCGGGCCGCCCGGCAGGCCGCCGGCGACCGGGCCGTAGCGCTCCGGCTCGCGCCGGATCATCGCGGGAGTCGGCGTCCAGCGCGGCCATTCGGCCTTGCGCGCGATGACCGCGTCGCCGCGAAAGTTGAAGGCCTCCACCTTGCCGACCCCCACCCCGTAGCGGATGGCGCGCCCGCCCTCGCGCACGAGGTAGGTGAAGCGGGCGGCCGGATCGACCACGATGGTCCCGGGCGGCTCCGGCGTCGCGTAGGCGACCTCCCGGCGCAGGAAGCGCGCGTCGATCTCCGAGAGGTCGACGGCCGGTACGGGGAACGGTTCGTCGTCGAGCGCCGCGTACATCGCAAGGGTGCCGGGATCGACGGGCGGGCGCCCGACGGAGACCGGGGGAAGCGCCCGATGCGCGAGGCAACCGGTGAGGAACAGGGGCGTGCTCGCGAGGAGGCTGCGGCGGGTCAGGGTCATGGCGGATGTGTCGGTTGATCCGGGAGGCCCGCAGGAAACCGCCATGCTTCCGCCCCGTCGATCGGTCATGCGGTGATCCGACCCATAACCGGATGGCATCGATGGACCTGGCTCTCGCCCTGCGCGCCTTCCAACGCACGGTCGACCGCGGCTCGATGACCGCCGCGGCGCGCGATCTCGCCGTGTCGCAACCCGCGATCAGCAAGCATCTGCGCAATCTCGAGGCCCATGTCGGCGCGCGCCTCCTGGAGCGCTCCGCGCGCCTCGTGCGGCCGACCCCGCAGGGCCAGCGGCTCTACGCGGCGTGCCAGCCGGCGATCGCGGCGATCGATGCGGCCCTGGAGGACGTGCGCGCCGAAGGGGCCCAGGTCGAGGGCCGGCTGCGCCTGCACGCGCCGTCCTGCATCGGCGTCAGGCACCTGCATCCGATCGTGGCCGACTTCCAGGCGCAGCATCCCCGGGTCACGGTCGACCTCGTGCTGGAAGAACGGGTGGTGGACCTCGTCCACGAGGATTACGACCTCGCGCTGCGCTACGGACGACCGGAGGGACAGGACCTCGTCATCCGTCGGCTCGGCTGGTCGCGCCGCATCCTGGTCGCGGCGCCGGCCTACCTGGCGCGGGCGGGCGCGATCGACACGCCCGAGCGGCTCGCCGCGAGCGACGTCGTCATGATCGCCTCGGCGGCCGTGTCGCGCACCGCATTGGCGCTTCAGCACGGCGGTCGGACGATCGATGTCCCGGTCCGTCCGGTCCTGCGCACGAACAGCGCCGAGGTGCTGGTCTCCGCCTTGCGGGACGGGCGCGGCGTCGGACCGGCGCAGCGTCTGCTGGTCGCCGAGGATCTGGCCGCGGGCCGGCTCGCACGCGTGCTGCCCGACTACGCGCTCCGCTCGACGGAAGCCTTCCTGGTCTTTCCCTCGGCCCGCCACATGCGGCCGGCCGTGCGCGCCTTCACCGACTTCGCCGTGCCCCGCATCCGTGCCGTGGACGGGATCAGCCCGACCGCCTGAGCCCGGCGCCCGGCGACCACGTCCTGCGGAGCGGACCGCCGATCGCTCCAAGTTCAGGGACGCCCATTCCATTGCGTTCGGGCGGGAGAGGCGTTGGGCGGCCCTATCCTGCCCCGTCGATGTCCCGTATTTTCCCCACGCGAAGCGTCAGGCTCATCACCGCCGGCCAGCCTCAGGCGGTGACGCGGGGAGCGGGGGATAGAACCGGTCTCTCTCCGGCATGGCGCGCAGGCACTTCACCCGCGTCGGGACGCTTCACCATGTCGCTCGATCTGCCGACGCTGTTCATCACCTCGGCCATCATCGACCTGGTGACGAGCCTGTACTTCCTGCTCGCCTGGCTGTCCCAGCGCAGCCGCCGGATCTATCTCTGGCTCGCGGCCTCGACGGGATGCGCGACGTTCGGCTGCCTCCTGTTCATGTCCCGCCAAGCCGCGCCGGACTGGGTCGCGGTGTGGCTGGCGCTGGTCTGCTTCATCCAGACCTTCGCCTTCTTCCTCGGCGCCGTGCGCACCGCCGCCCGCAAGCCGGGGCGGCCCTGGACCCTGTGGATCGGCTCCGCCCTGTGGACCGCGGCCTGCCTGGTCCCGGGCCTCTACGCCGCCGAGCAGGCCCGCAATGCCGTGGCCTCGGCCATCATCGCCGGCTACTCCTTCGCCATGTGCCTG
The DNA here is from genome assembly GCF_003058325.1 of Methylobacterium currus. Classification (NCBI taxonomy): domain Bacteria; kingdom Pseudomonadati; phylum Pseudomonadota; class Alphaproteobacteria; order Hyphomicrobiales; family Methylobacteriaceae; genus Methylobacterium; species Methylobacterium currus. Next base: position 2,221,836 of record NZ_CP028843.1, on the reverse strand, counting down.
GAATTCCTCCGGGCGGGTCGGCTCGGGCTGCGCTTCGGCCGCCTGATGGCCGGTGCGGTCCTGCTCGTCCACGCCTCGCTGTCGGTCTGGACGATCGTCTACTCGTTGATCAACCCGGCGGTGCCCGCGCCCTTGTTCGAGCCGGACCTCTGGAGCGCGATCATGCTCCTCCTCAACATGATCACCTACCTGATCATGCTGCTGGCGGTGACGACGCTGGAGCTCGACACCGAGGCGCTGCTGCAGCACCGGGCAGCCCGGACCGACTCCCTGACCGGCCTCCTGAACCGGCGCGCCTTCCTGGAGGCGGCCTCGGACCGGATCCTCCGCGGCCGGCAACCGGTCGCGCTGCTGATGCTCGACATCGACCACTTCAAGGCGATCAACGACGGCCACGGGCACGCCGCCGGGGATGCGGCCCTGCGCGCCTTCGCCGACGAGATCACCCGCCAGTTGCAGGGCAGCGGGCCGGTGCGGCGGACCGATGCCGTGGCGGCCGGGCGGCTCGGCGGCGAGGAATTCGCCTGCCTGCTGCCGTACGGCTCGCGCGACCGGGCCGCCGCCTTCGCGGAAGCGCTCCGGATCGGGGTGGCGCGGATGAGGGTGGAGGTCGAGGGCGCGACCCTGTCGTTCACGGTCAGCGCCGGCCTCGCCGTCACGGAAGCCGGCACCGAGGTCGATGCGCTGCTGCGCCAGGCCGACAAGGCCCTGTACGCGGCCAAGCATGGCGGGCGCAACCGCGTCGTCGTGGCCGGCGAGACGCCGCCGGTCCGGGCGCCTGAACCCGCCCGTCAGTTCGCCGTCGGCCGGTAGCAGCGGATCTCCGCCTCGGCCTGGGCCCGGCGCAGCTCCGACACCTTGTCGTCGAACATCTTGGTCGAGCGGAACTCGTTGGCGCGCTGGCCGATGCCCTGGCGCATGCCGAGGATGGTCGAGGCCTGGACGTACTTGTCGTAGGGCAGGATCGCCGCGATGGCGTCGATCGAGCAGGCGCATTTCGTCAGCGCCTCGCGGGTCTGGCCGTTCGCCGCCATGCAGCCGAACACGTAATCGGCCCGCGCCTCGGTCGGGTAATCGTTGTCGTCGGCGCGCGCGGGCCCGATTCCGGCTGCGACCATCGCGCCGCCCGCGATCAGCGCCTTAACCAGCATTCGGTTCATAGGTCAGCGTTTCCTGCAGCAGAATCCCGCCCTCCGGGCTCGTCGCCCGGGCGTCGATCGAGACGATCTGGCCGGGCACGGCACCGGAGACCACGAAGGTGTAGGTCAGGCTGTCGAAGCCGCGCAGGCGCTCGCGCACCGGATCGTCGACGAAGGGCCGCGCCACCACGCGCCAGCCCGGCTTCCTGCCGCCCTCCGCCTCGACCTCGGCCGGGGTCACGCTCGCGCTCTCGCGCAATGAGCGCCGGATGGCGTTCTTGATGTAGCGCGGGTTGCCCTTGAGCACCTTGGCGAGGTCGTCGAGATGGTGCTCGAGGAAGCGCACCAGCACGGGGTTGCCCGGCACGTCCTCGTAGGTCGCGGTCGGCATCCGGCGCTCGCCGGAGAACATCTCGACCCTGAGGTTGCGGTTCTCCGGGCTCGCGCCCGGCGCCACCTCCTCGCGGATGCGATCCTCGACCGGCGGACCGAAGGGCGCGCCGTCGATGCCGCTGAAGCGGGTGTAGCGGTAGCTCAGGGTCCGGCCCGGCGGGGCATTGGCGAGCTGGTTGGTCTCGAACAGGAGCGCGGCGGCGGTCGGCGGCGCGTCTGGCTGTGGCGTCGCTTGCTGTGACGTCCCCTGCGACAGGGCCGGGCCGCCGAGGAGGGCGGAGAGGACGGCAACCAGGACGAGGCGTCTCACACGGGCGCTCCCTCGGGGATGGCGGCACGGGGTGCGCCGCCGATGGTGCGATACTGGTAGTCGGGCGCGGTCTCCAGCGCCGATTCGGCGATCGCCAGCGCCTGCACCTTGCCGTGAAGGGGCGAGAGCGAGCAGGCCGGATCGGTGGCGGCGGCATCGCCGGCGAGCGCCAGGGCCTGGCAGCGGCAGCCGCCCCAATCCTTCTCGCGCCGGTCGCAGGAGCGGCAGGGCTCCTGCATCCACTCGGTGCCGCGATAGGCCCGGAAGGCCGGCGACCCGGCCCAGATCTCCGCCAGGGAATGATCCTGGACGTGCCAGAACTCCAGGCCGGGAATCGTCTCCGCGGCGTGGCAGGGCAGCACCTTGCCGGTCGGCGTGACGTTCATCAGCCGCCGGCCCCAGCCGCCGGCGCAGGCCTTGGGGTACTTGGCGTAGTAGTCCGGCACCACGAGGTCGATGACGAGCTGGCCTTTCAGCCGCTCGCGCGCCTCCTCGACGGCGCGGATCGAGCGGTCGACATCGGCCTTCGCCGGCATCAGGGCGGCGCGGTTGACGTAGGCCCAGCCGTAATACTGGGTGTGGGCGACCTCCAGGCGCTTGGCGCCGAGGCGGACGGCGAGATCGATCAGCGCCGGTACCTCGGCGATGTTGCCGCGGTGGATCACGGCATTCAGCGTCAGCGGAAGGCCGAGCGCCGTCACCCGCTCGGCGAAGGCGAATTTTTGCGGTTGCGCGTTCTTCAGGCCGCCGATGCGCTCGGCATTGGCCGCCTCGACCGCCTGGACCGAGAGCTGCACGTGATCGAGCCCGACGTCGTAGAGGGCGTCGAGCTTGTCGAGTGCGCCGGCCACCCCGGAGGTGATCAGGTTCGAGTACAGGCCGAGTTCGGCGCAGGCCCGGGTGATGGCGACGATGTCCTGCCGCGCCGTCGGCTCGCCGCCCGAGAGGTGGACGTGGAGGACGCCGAGCGCCGCCGCCTCGGCGAGCACCCGCTGCCAGGTCGCGGTGTCGAGCTCGGCCGAGCGCCGGTCGAGCTCGAGGGGGTTCGAGCAATAGGGGCAGCGCAGGGGGCAGCGATGGGTCAGCTCGGCGAGGAGCCCGATCGGGGCCGGCAGGGCAGGGGGGCTGGCAGAAGGACCAGCAGGCGTGACGGCGTTCATGACTGTCCCTCCCGGGGGCCTTACGCCGCCGGCACGGTCTCGAGCACGCGCTTGAGCAGCAGGCCGTCCAGCATGGCGATGACGTCGGGCTCGATGATGCCGCGGTCGGTCTCGTATTGCTGCGCCAGCGCCTCGGCGATGGACCGGATGCTGCGCGACCCGTCGACCAGCCCCAGCACCGCGACGGCGTTCTGGTCGAGGTCGAAGGTGCGCTCGGGGGCCAGCAGCACGTGGGCGTTGCGCACCGCGTCGAAGCGCATCCGCACCCCGCGGGGCAGGCGCGGCACGCTGTCGGGGGTCAGGCTCATGCGCCGTTCTCCACCCGCAGACCCACGCCCGGGCGCCAGGCATCCGGCGGGATCATCCCAGGGGACACGTAGGCGAAGTAGAGCGCGTCGAGCTGGGTCCACAGCACGCTGCACTTGAAGCGCAGGGCGTCGAGGGCCTGGGCCTGCTGCTCCGGCGTGACGGCGTGGCGCGTCACGTAGTCGAGGGCGAAATCGGCGTCCCGTGGCGCCTGGGTCAGGCGCTTGTCGAAATAGGCCAGGGTCTCGCGGGTGATGAAGTCGTAGTTCTTCAGCATCCCGGCGACGCGCTCCGAGATGATGGTCGGCGAGAACATCTCGGTCAGCGAGGAGGCGATGGCCTCGAGCAGCGAGCGCTCGGCGACGAAATGCACGTAGGCCTCGACCGAGAAGCGGGTCGCGGCGAGGATACCCTTTGTAGAGAGCACGTAGTCGCGCTCGAAGCCGACGCCCTCGGCGAGCTTCAGCCAGCGCTCGATGCCGCCGTCGCCCTCGTGGTCGCCGTCATGGTCGACGATGCGCTGGCGCCAGACCCGGCGAAGGCTCGCGTCCGGCAGCCGGGCCAGCAGGGTGGCGTCCTTCACAGGGATCATCGCCTGGTAATAGTAGCGGTTGAGCGCCCAGGCCCGCACCTGATCCTTGTCGAGCTTGCCGTCGTGCAGCAGGCGGTGGAACGGATGCAGGTTGTGGTAGCGCCGCGCCCCGATGTCGCGGAGCGCCGCTTCGAGCTCGGCCGGGGAGAGCAGGCGGTCCGTGGGCTCGGTCGGGCTCAGGGACAGGGCGAGGGAGGCGGTCATGGCGTCGGGCGTCCTGGCGTGTTCGGCTTCTTCGTTATCAGCGGTCCCGTGGGCGGGAGATTGACCTGCCGCAAGGCGCGGTCAAGGGCGACCAAAGTGCCTGGGGAGGCAGACCCTCGACGGGTCCGGGCCGATGAGCCGACGCCGCGACGAGAACGGGCGGGCGCCTCTCACAGCCGCAGCGCCAACCCGTCATGCGCCACGACCCACCCCGCCGCCTCGATGCCGCGGCGCTCCTCCGAGCCTTCGATCAGCACCGGATTGGTGTTGTTGATGTGCACGAAGACGCGCCGGCCGATCGGCACCTCGGCCAAGGCCGCCACCGAGCCGCCCTCGCCGGTCATCGGCAGGTGGCCCATGCGCCAGCCGGTCTTGGTGCCGACCCCGGCCCGGATCATGTCGTCGTCGGCAAGCACCGTGCCGTCGAACAGGAGCGCGTCGACCCCGGAAATTCGTTCCTTCAGGCCCTCGGTGACGCGGGCGCAGCCCGGCACGTAGGCGAGGCGCTTGCCCCCGGCCTCGATCATCGCGCCCACGGTGCTCTCGGTCTCGGCGCCGATCTCCGGCGTGCCGTCCTCCAGCCAGAGCGGCACCTTGCCGGGCACCGGGAACAGGGTCACGGAGAGCCCCGGCACCGGCGAGAAGGGCTCGTTCAGCGCGATCTCGACGCGCTCCACCAAGCCCTGCGCCATCACGTCGAAGACCCGGTTGTCGCCGATCGAGTCGAGGATGCCGCGCGTCGCGTGGAGGCGGAAGGGCTGGCCCTCGCGCAAGGTCAGGAGGCCCGCGACGTGGTCGACGTCGCCGTTGGTGAGCAGCACCGCCCGGATCGGCGAGTGGCGCAGGCCCTCCCGCGGATGCAGGGCCGGCGTGTCGAAAAGCTGCTGGCGGATGTCCGGCGAGGCGTTCACCAGGAGCCAGTGGTCGCCGTCGGCGGAGACGGCCAGGCTCGACTGGGTGCGCGGCAGAACCCGGCGGTCGCCCGCCCGGGCCATGGCGCAGATCGGGCAGCGGCAGTTCCACTGCGGCACGCCCCCGCCCGCTCCGGATCCCAGAACGATGGCGTGCATGATCCGCGGCCGATCCCGTGTCAGTGGAAGGGGTCGATCTCGGCGGATTCGTAAGAGGTGACTTCCATGCCGACGCAGATCTCGGCGACGATGGGCAGCGACCAGGTCATGCGTTCCTCCTTCGACTTCGGCGGACGGTCCGGCTCGAACGGCCGGGCTTCTTGAAAAATGTCCGTGTCGAGCGCCATCCGGCAGGAGACCGCCGGAGGCGCAAACCGTGCGAGCCCTTAGTTGAAGGGATCGATCTCGGCCGACTCGTAGCTGGTGACTTCCATGCCGACACAGACCTCGGCGACGACGGGCATCGACCACTTCATGGCGTTTCTCCTGAGGACCGGAAACCTCTAAGAGGTTCCTAAGACTTTGAGATGACAGTGTTTTCCGTCACCTCGGGATATATCGGCAATCCGCGCCCGGAGCGCAAGCGCTATTTTGCCGAATCCACGGGGCGGGCGGGAGCTGGTATTCTCAGACCGGTCTTATTGTGCATGACGGCCAAGGCTTTAGCCAATATCAATTGTGTCCAAAATAATTTCGTCACTGGCGAAACCCGGCCTCGTGCAGGTCGAGCATGAAGCCGCGGCCGCGCACGGTGACGAGGCTCGGGCCGCCGGCCCGGACGATGTCGGCGAGCTTGGTGCGCAGGTAGCCCACATAGACGTCGACTACGTTGAGGGAGAGGCCGCCCTGGCTCGCCCAGAGCCGGTCGAAGATGTCGCCCCGGGTGACCGGGCGGCTCGCCTGCTCCATCAGGATCGCCAGCAGCTCGGCCTCGCGCTGGGTCAGGCGGGCCGTGACCTCGCCGAAGCGGACCTGCCGCGTGGCGAGGTCGAGCGAGAGGCGCCCGGCGCTGACCAGGGTGCGGGATTCGCCTGTCACGCGCCGCCGCTGCAGGTGGGTGCGCAGGCGCGCGAGCAACTCGTCGAACACGAACGGCTTGACGATGTAGTCGTCGGCCCCGACCGCCAGGCCGTCGACCCGGTCGCCGACCTCGTCCTTGGCGCTCAGGAACAGGATTGCCCCCGGATAGCCGCCCTCGCGGAGCGAGCGGCAGACGTCGTGGCCCGACCCGTCCGGCAGCATGTTGTCGAGGAGCACCGCCTCGGGCACCCGCTCGCGGGCGGCGGCCAGCGCCTCGTCGACCCCGCCGGCGAGATCGACCGCGAAACCCTCGGCGGAGAGGCCCCTCGCCAGCATGGCGCGGATGTCGCCGTCATCCTCGACGATGAGCACGCTCGTCATGCGCCCCGTCCCGGTCGCCCGGTCATGCCGCATCCTCCCTCGTTTCCTCGCCGGGCAGCTCCAGGGTGACCCTGGCGCCGAAGTCCCGCCTTTCCGGATCCCCCGATTCCAGGCGGATCGCCCCATCATGGCGCTCAACGACCCAGCGCGCCAGAGCGAGCCCGATGCCGAAGCCGGCCGGAGCGGGGCCGGGACCGTCCCCGCGGCGGAAGCGCTCGAACAGGGCGTCGGCCTCTTCCGGGAAGCCCGGGCCGTCATCCGTCACCGTGACGGAGGCGCCCTTGCCGCTCGCGGCGAAGCCGACGCTTACCCGGGTCGCGCCGGCGGCGTGGCGGAGCGCGTTGTCGATCAGCCCCTCGACGATCTGGCGCAGCCACTCGGCATCGGCCGGCACCTCGACATCGGCGGCGCTCGGCTCCAGGGCCAGCGCGATGCGGCGGCGCTTGGCCTCGGGCGCACAGCTCTCCACCGCCTCGGTCAAGGTGGCGGCGAGGCTCACCGGGCGACGCTCCAGCGCGATCTGGCCGGATTCCGAGCGGGCGACCCGCAGCATGTCGCCGACCCGGCGGTGCAGCCGCAGCGCCCGCTTGCGGATGGTGGCGATCACCGGCCGGAACTGGTCCGGCGTGTCGGGCGAGCGCGCGGCGAGGTCGCATTCGCCGAGGATCACGGTCAGCGGCGTGCGCAGCTCGTGGCTGACATCGGCGAAGAAGCGCCGGCGCGAGCGGTCGATCTCCTCCAGCCGCGCATTCGCGCCGCGCAGGTCGGCGGTCGCGCGGGCGACGATCTCCTCCAGCGCCGCCCGGTCGGCGGCGACGCGGGACTCCCGCCGCTTCAGCCGCGCCGCCATCCGGTTGAAGCTCGCGACGAGCAGGCCGAGCTCGTCGCGGCTCGCGACAGTCAAGCGGGTGTCGAGCTCGCCCCGGCCGATCGCCGCGGCCCCGGCCCGGATCGCCTCGATCCGGCGCAGGATCGGCCGGGTCAGGCTCTGGTGCAGGAGGATGAGGAGCAGCACGATCAGCCCGGCCGCCGCCACCGCGACGCCGCGCATCCGGGCCGCCAGCGTCCGGACCTCCGCCGCGGAGGCCTCGACCGCCCGGCGCTCGGCCTCGACCAGGAAGGTGAGGGGCTGGCCCGTCACCGCCCCGAAGGCGTTGAGGGCGCCGCGGATCGCGTCGGCGCGCCGGCCGGGATCCGGCTCGCGCTGGATCTGCGCCACCTGCCGGTCGAGCATGGCGCGGGCGGCGCGCAGGCGGGCCAGCGGTCGGGCCCGGGCGGTGTATTGCGTGCGGTCGAGGACGCCGCCGGCCCCGGCGACCGCCCGGCTCAGGCCCTCGTCGACGGCGTTCAGCGCCCGGTCGACCTCGTTGCGGGCATTGGTCAGCCGCTCGGGCCGGCCCGGATTGTCGCTCACCGCCTCGACCGAGGCGAGGCCGAACTCGGTCAGGCGCCCGGACAGTTCGGCGATCAGCTCGAGGCGCACCTGCGCGTCGAGCGTCGCGTCGAGGGTGCGCTCGGCGGCGTGCATCGCCCCGTAGAGACTGAGCGCCGCCAGCACCACGAGGGCGGCCGCGCTCCCGACCAGCAGCCCGAACCGTACCCTGAGCGATCCCATTCCTGACCATATCCTGACGCCCTGCCGTCATCCTGCACGGGATCATGGGGGAGGGCGAGGCACCGATCGGTACGGTTGCACCCATCTCGGCCCTCCTCTCGGTCGCAACGAACCCGTGCCCCGATCATGCCGACGGGACCGGGTCTCCCTTCATCTCAAACCCTGCTCCGGCAGGCACCCCAGCCCCACGAGCGTCTCGCGCACCGCTTCGTCCAGGGGCGTGTGCGGCTCGCACCCCAGGAACGCCACCAGCCCCGCATTGCTCATCCGCAACGGCTCCCGCCACAGGTAGCGCATCTCGCGGATTTCCCGCGCCAGCGGCCAGAACGGCGCGGCGAGCGGCAGGAGCGCCCAGGGGAAGCGCCGCACCCGCACCCGGCCGCCTACCGCCCGCACGATCGCCGCGATCATCCGCCGTCCGTCCGGGTCCCAGTGCCCGTCCATGTTGAAGGTCGCGAAGTGCGGAAGCTCCGTCTCCCGCCCAGCGAGCCGCACCATGGTCTCGGCGACGTCGGGCAGGTAGGCCCATTGGTGGCCGATTCCCGGCGCGCCGGGATCGAGCACCCTGCGCACCGGACGGCCTGGCCGCACCAGGGCGGAGGAGAACCAGGAATTGGCAGTGGTGCCGGGCCCGAAGAAGTCGCCGGCCCGCACGATCAGGCTGCGCACGCCCGAATCCCGCAGGCGTTCCTCCATAGCGATGCGGATGCGGCCCTTGGCGGTCCGGGGCGTCTGGGGAGCGTCGGCGCCCGGGTTCGAGCCGGCATCGCGGCCATAGACGTAGACGTTGCCGGGCAGGATCAGGCGGGCTCCCGCGGCTTCGGCCGCCGCGATTGAGGAATCGAGCATCGGCAGCACCAGCCGGCCCCAGTCGCGGTAGCCCGGCGGGTTGACGGCGTGGACGATCAGCGACGCGCCGGCCGCCGCCGCGACCACGTCCCCGGGCACCATCGCGTCGCCCCGCATCCAGGCGAACCCATCATTCCTGCAGGCGGCGCGGCCGGGATCGCGGTGCAGGGCCCGCACCATCCAGCCCTCGGCGGCGAGACGCCGCGCCACCGCGCCGCCCACCCCGCCCGTCGCGCCCAGAACCAGGGCCGTCCTCGTCGTCATCGCGTGCTCCTCGTTCGGTGACGACGATGGTGTGCCAGGACGTCGGTACGACGACAATTTCCCAAGCGCGGCGATCGGCTATACGGTTTCGCATGACCGAGCCGAGCTGGGACCATTACCGCGCCGCGCTCGCCGTGCTGGAGGAAGGCTCCCTCTCTGGCGCCGCGCGGGCGCTCGGCCTGACGCAGCCGACTCTCGGCCGGCAGATCGCGGCCCTGGAGCAGGCGCTCGGCGTCGCCCTGTTCACCCGCTCGCCCGCCGGCCTGGCGCCGACCGAGGCCGCCCTGATCCTGGCGCCCTACGCGCGATCCCTGAAGGCGACCGCGGAGGCCCTGTGCCGGGCGGTGACGGCGGAGGCCGAGGGCCTGTCCGGCCGGGTGCGGATCACCGCCTCCGAGGTGGTCGGCGCCGAGGTGCTGCCGCAGATCCTGGCCGCTTTGCACGCGCGCCATCCCGGCCTCGCCCTCGACGTGGTGCTCTCCGACCGGATGCAGGACCTGCTGCGGCGCGACGCCGACATCGCCCTGCGCATGGCGCCGCCGACGCAAGAGGCGCTGGTGGCGCGCCGGGTCGGCACGGTCCGCCTCGGCCTCTACGGGCATCGCCGCTACCTCGACCGGCGCGGCGTGCCGGCGACCGCGGCGGATCTCGCCCGCCACAGCGTGATCGGGTTCGACGCCGAGACGCCGTTCCTGCGGGCGATGATGCGGGCGGCGCCCGCCCTCGGCGAGACCTCCTTCGCATGGCGCAGCGACAGCACCCTGGCGCAGCTCGCGGCGCTCCGGGCCGGCTTCGGCCTCGGCGCCTGCCACACGGTGCTGGCTGCCCGCGACCCCGACCTGATCCGGGTGCTGCCGGAGATTGTTTGGGAGCTGCCGACCTTCGTGGCGATGCACGAGGACCTGCGCTCCCTACGCCGCTGTCGGGTGACGTTCGACGCGCTGGCGGAAGGGATGGCGGCCTATTGCGCCGAGTGAGGGGCCGGGCGGGGCCCCCCGCTCACCCCTTGTCCAGCCCGGCGATCGCCCGGGCGAAGTCCCGCGCCGCGAAGGGCTCCAGGTCGTCGACCCCCTCGCCGACGCCGATATAGTGCACCGGCAGGCCGAACTTGGCGGCGAGCGCCACCAGGATGCCGCCGCGGGCGGTGCCGTCGAGCTTGGTCATGACGAGGCCGGTGACCCCGGCCGCCCTCTGGAAGATCTCGACCTGGTTCAGCGCGTTCTGGCCCACGGTCGCGTCGAGGACCAGGAGCACGGCGTGGGGCGTCTCCGCGTCGAGCTTGCGGATGACCCGGATCACCTTCTCCAGCTCCGCCATCAGCCCGGCCTTGTTCTGGAGCCGGCCGGCGGTGTCGATCAGCAGGATGTCGGTGCCGGCGTCGCGGGCGGCCTGGAGGGCGTCGTAGGCGAGGCCGGCGGCGTCCGAGCCCTGCGGGCGGGCCACCACCGGCGCGCCGGTGCGCTCGCCCCAGACCCGCAGCTGCTCGATCGCCGCGGCCCGGAAGGTGTCGCCGGCGGCCAGCATCACGCTGTGCCCCTGTGCCCGGAATTTTTGGGTGAGCTTGCCGATCGTCGTGGTCTTGCCGGCGCCGTTGACGCCGATCATCAGGATCACGAACGGCTTCTTCGTCGTGTCGATGACGAGCGGCTGCGCCACCGGATCGAGGGCGCGCTCGACCTCCGTCGCCAGGATCGCCCGCACCTCGTCGGGGGCGATGCCCTTCTCGTAGCGGCCCTTCCCGACCGCCTCGGCGATCCGCGTCGCGGTCTCGAGACCGAAATCGGCCTGGATCAGCGCGTCCTCCAGCTCCTCCAGGGTGTCGGCGTCGAGCTTGCGCTTGGTGAACAGCCCGGTCACCCGGTCGGACAGGGCCGAGGAGGTGCGCTTGAGGCCGCCGGTCAGCCGACCCCACCAGCTGCGCTTCTCCGCCGGGGCCTCGGGCTCCGCCGGGGGCTGGTAGATCACCAGCGAGGCGGGCTCGGATTCCTGAACCTCGGGCTCCTGGACCTCGGGCTCCTGAACCTCGGGCTCCTGGACCTCGGACGCCTCGACCGCGGAGTCCCGGATCTCGGCCTCGGGCGCCTCGGCCGCCTCGGGTTCGGGGGCCGCCGGCACCTGGCCTTCGGGCTGCATCCCCTCGACGGGCTCCAGGTCGGCGCCGGCCAGCTCCTCCGGCAGGTCGTGCGCCGGCTCGGTCTCGGGCGAGGCTTCGGTCACGGTCGGCGGCGCCGGCAGCACGTCGTCGGCGCCGGTGGCGAAGTCGGGCACGCCCTCCGACAGGGTGCCGGTGGGCTCCGTCGGCATCGTCCCGGCAGGGTCGGGTCCGGGCTCGGCGGATCCGGCGGGAGCCTCGGCGGGCGTTTCGGCAGGGGTCTCCGTCGGCGTCTCGGCCTTCCGGCCGAACAGTCGTCCGAACCAGCCCGGCTGTTTCGTCTCACTCATCCGCACTTGCTCCCGACCCTGCGGACGATCTAGGGCGGCCTGCCCCGAACTTCGCCCGCATCCGCCGCCACTGCGACAGGCTCATGATCGTTGACGACATACTCTCGCGGCTCCTCTACCGCGATGCCCTGGTGCTCGTCATCGACAAGCCGGCGGGATTGCCGGTGCATCCGGGGCCGAAGGGTGGCGAGACGCTCACCCAGCACCTCGACGCCCTGCGCTTCGGCCTGCCGCGCCGGCCGGAAGCCGCCCATCGCCTCGACCGCGACACCTCCGGCTGCCTGGCGCTCGGCCGCCACGCCAAGGCGCTGGCCCGGCTGAACGCCCTGTTCGCGCAAGGTCGGGCCGAGAAGACCTATTGGGCGCTGGTCGAGGGCGGTCCGGCGGAGGAAGCCGGCGAGATCGACCTGCCGCTGATGCGCCGTTCCGACGACCCGCGCAGCTGGTGGATGAAGACCGATCCCGCCGGGGATCCCTCGCTCACCCGCTGGCGGGTCATGGGGCGCGACGCGGCCGCCGGGCGGACCTGGCTGGCGCTCTCCCCGGTGACCGGGCGCACCCATCAGCTCCGGGTGCATTGCGCCGCGATGGGCTGGCCGATCCTCGGCGACACGGTCTACGGCAGCGCCCCGCGCCAGGGCGGGCCGGGGCTGCAGCTCCACGCCCGGGCGCTGGCCCTGCCGCTCTACCCGAAGAAGCCGGCGATCGCGGTCGAGGCGCCGGCGCCGGGGCATATGCGGGAGGGTTTGCGGGCGTGCGGGATGGGGGAGGGGTGAGGATTCGAGGTGCGTCCGGACAGGCACCACCTCGTCGGCCCCAACGCCCCTCCACACCCTCTACGTCATCCCGGGGCCGCGCAGCGGAATCCGGGATGACGATGGAGGACCGCACGACTGACGGAGGGAAATCTGTCAGGCCGCCCACAGCATCTGCCCGTCATGCCCGGCGATGCGCAGGTCGACGAGCGCCCCCGCCGTCACCCCCTCCGGCAGCCGCACCGGCAAAAACCCTTCCGTCCGCCCGGTGCCGCCGCGCTCGGCGAGGACCCGGCGGGTCTCGCCCACCTCGCGGTCGAGGCGGCGGGCGAAGGCTGCGGCACCCGCCTCGCGCAGGCGCGCCGCCCGGTCGCGGATCTCGGCCGGCGCGACTTGCGGCATTCGGGCGGCCGGCGTGCCGGGGCGGGGCGAGTAGGGGAAGACGTGGAGCTGGGCCAGCCCGCATTCCTCGACGAGGTCGAGGGAGCGGGCGAACTGCGCCTCGGTCTCGGTCGGGAAGCCGGCGATCAGGTCGGCGCCGAAGACCGCGTCGGGGCGCAGGCGCCGGATCTCCGTGCAGAACCGGATCGCGTCGTCCCGGCCGTGGCGGCGCTTCATGCGCTTCAGGATCAGGTCGTCGCCGGACTGGAGCGAGAGGTGGAGATGCGGCATCAGCCGCGCCTCCTCGGCGAAGGCCGCCACCAGCTCCGGATCGGCCTCGACGGAATCGATCGAGGACAGGCGCAGGCGGTCGAGGTCGGGCACCCCGCGCAGGATCGCCCGCACCAGGCCGCCGAGCGTGGGGCCGCCGAGGTCGCGGCCATAGGCCGTGAGGTCGACGCCGGTCAGCACCACCTCGCGGGTGCCAAGCTCCACCAGGGCGCGGACCTGCGCCACGGTGCTCGCCGCCGGCACCGATCGCGAGTTGCCGCGGCCGAACGGGATGACGCAGAAGGTGCAGCGATGGTCGCAGCCATTCTGCACCGGCAGGAAGGCGCGGGTGCGCGCCCGCATCGGCGCCGGCTCCGGCAGCGGATCGGCGTCTGAGGCCATCACGTCGTCGATCCGCACGCGCTCTGGCGACGCGTCGGTCCAGACCGTCGGATCGAGCTTGCGGCGGTTGCCGAGGATCTCGGCCACCTCCGGCATGGCGGCGTAGGCCTCGGTCTCGACCTGCGCGCCGCAGCCGGTCACCACCACCCGCGCCGCCGGGTTCGCGCGCGCGGCGGCCCGGATCGCCTTGCGGGCCTGACGCCCGGCCTCCGCCGTCACCGCGCAGGTATTGACGACGACGAGGTCGGTGCGGCCCGCTTGTTCCGCCTGACGGCGCATCGCCTCCGATTCGGCGGCGTTGAGGCGGCAGCCGAAGCTCAGGACCTCGACGCTCACGACGACGCCTCGAACAGTGAGGCTGCGAAGGTGCCCTCGTGTTCCAACTCGGTCGGGCCGGTCATGCGGACGTGGTCGTCCTCGCCCCAGGCGATGCGCAGGTCGCCGCCCGGCAGCGTCACGGTGGCCTCGCGGCCGGTCAGGCGCAGGCGCGCGGCCGCCACGAGGGCGGCGCAGGCGGCGGTGCCGCAGGCCCGCGTCAGCCCGGCGCCGCGCTCCCAGACCCGCAGGCGGAGATGCGTGCGGTCGATGACCTGCGCGAGGGAGATGTTGGCCCGGTCCGGGAAGATCGGGTGCGATTCGAGCAGCGGGCCGATCCGCCCGAGGTCGTATGTGTCTGGATCGCGCTCGACGAAGAACACCGCGTGCGGGTTGCCCATGCTGACCGCGCCCGGCGAGTGCAGCACCGGATCGTCGATCGGCCCGACCTGCAACTCGATGCGGCGGGTATCGGGAAACGGCTCGGCGAGCGGGATCTCGTCCCAGCGCAGCCGCGGCGCCCCCATGTCGACGGTGAAATCCACGGGCGACACCCGCACGACCTCGAGGAGCCCGGGCCTCGTCTCGAGCATCAGGTTCTCGCCCAGTGTCGGGCGCGCCATGGCCGGATCGTCCAGCATCGCCCAGGCGACGCAGCGCGTGCCGTTGCCGCAGGCACCGGCCTCCGAGCCGTCGGTGTTGTAGATCCGCACGAAGGCGTCGGTGCCCGGGGTGACGGGATCGTGCAGCACCATCATCTGGTCGAAGCGCGAGGCCGGATCGGCCGCGATGGCGCGGGCTTCCTCCGGCTGCACCCGGATGTCGCTGCCGCGCAGGTCCAGCACCACGATCTCGTTGCCGAGCCCGTTCATCTTCAGGAAGCGGCGATGGGCGAGGGGGGACACGGGCAGGATTCTCCGACGGGCAAGGCGCAGATGGGGGCCGCGCGGTGTATGGACCAGAACCGGCGCGCAGGCGAGCCGACCGGGCGTCGGGACGAGGCCCCGCCCTCACGCTCTCGCGATGAGCCCGCAACGGCTTTGCGCTTGACGCGTTCGATCCGGCCGGCGATGCCGGCCCACGCCAATGCCGGCCGGCACTGCCAGCCCGCGCCAGAGCCCGGAGCGCTCCGCCCGTGATGAAGACCCGCTTCCCGACGATCGCGATCGGCCTCGCCGCGGCCCTGGCCTGCGGGGCCTCGGTCTTTGCCCAGCCGGTCCTTGCGCAGCAGCCTGCCCCGGCTCCCGCGCCGTCGCCGGCCGCGCCCCCGGCCGGCACCCCGTCGCCGGCGCAATCGGCGCCGCTGCCGACCACCACGGCGCCCGGCCCGGGCCAGGGGACCAACCAGGCGCCGGCCCCGCCCGCGCCCGACAAGGCGCTGCCGCCCGCGACGCCGGTGCCCCCGACCGCCGGGCGCGCGCCCCTCGTCGCCAATCCGGGCGACCCGTCCGACGTCGACGAGGTGACGCTGCCGGCCAAGCCCGCCGCGATCCTGTCCGGCACCGCGAAGTGGGATCAGGCGCTGCCGAGCCTGAAGGACGCGATCGCCAAGGTCGAGGCGGCGCTTGCAGGGGCCGGCATCAAGGCCAACGGCCAGCCGATCTCGGTCTTCACCCGCACCGACGATGACGGCTTCCAGTTCGAGGTGATGGTGCCGGTCGAGGCCGCCCCGAACCCGCGTCCCGCCGGCCTCCCGGACGACCTGCGCTTCGGCTCGACGCCGAGCGGCAAGGCCCTGCGCTTCACCCACAAGGGCGCCTACGAGGGCATCGACCAGACCTACGAGACGGTGACGGCCTATCTCGATGCCAAGGGCATCCTCGTCCAGGATGCCTTCGTGGAAGAATACCTGACCCCGCTCGCGAGCCCGTCCGACGACGCGCTGGAGGTCAACATCTACGCGCTGCCGAAATAGGGAGCGAGGCGATAGCCTCGCCCCTATCCCGGACGACTGACGCGTTCGCCGAAGGAGATCCGCGACAGGGGCACGAGGGCCCCCTACTGCATCGCCCGCACCCGCGCCAGGAAGGCGTCGTAATTCTCCGGCGTCAGGATGCCGACGAGTTTTTCGCGAATTCGCCCGTCCGGTCCGATCACGAAGGTCTCCGGCACGCCGTAGACCCCGAGATCGATGCCGACGCGGCCGGCCTCGTCGGCCCCCACCGCGCGGAACGGATTGCCGTGACGGCCGAGGAAGCGGCGGCCGTTCTCGGGCTGGTCCTTGTAGTCGATGCCGACGAGGTTGACCCCGTCGCGGGAGAGCCGCACCAGCATCGGATGCTCGACCTGGCAGGGTGCGCACCACGAGGCCCAGACGTTCAGCACCGTCACCTTGCCCTTGAAATCGGCGGCCGTCAGGCCCGGCACCGCGGCGCCGTCGGCCGTCAGGCCGGGGACCGGCGGCAGGGTGAAGTCCGGCACCTGGCGGCCGATCAGGGCCGAGGGGATGGCGGAGGGATCGTATCCGGTGGTGAGCAGCTTGCCGAGGAAGATGCCGGCCAGGCCTGCGAAGGCGAGGAGCGGCAGCAGGAAGAGGAGCCGGCTGCGGCGCGGCGGCTCCTCGGTCTCCTCGACCGGATGCAAGGGGACGTCGCTCACCGGCGGCCCCGCGGAGGCGGTTCCTGCGCGAGCCGGGCGAGCGCCCGCTCCTGCGCCCGCCGGTCGAGGAACGCGTGGGCGACGAGGCCGAGGATCACCAAGCCGGTGAAGCCGTAGGCGCCCAGGATGAAGGGGGCGTGAGGGCCGAGATCCATGCCGGTCAGGCCGCCTGCGGGGCGAGGAGCGCGGCATCGAGCCGCTCGGCCTCCAGGATCGTCAGGGTGCGCACGCGCCGGCGCAGGATCTCGGTGCGCATCGCCTGGAGATGCAGGGCGACGCCGAGCACCGAGGCGGCGGCGATCATCACCAGCAGGGGATAGAGCATGGTCGGATGGATGGTCGGCCCGCCCATCCGCAGGATCGAGGCCGGCTGGTGCAGGGTCGACCACCAGTTCACCGAGAACTTGATGATCGGCAGGTTGACGGCGCCGACGAGGGTCAGGATCGCGACCGCCCGGGCGGCCCTGTTCGGATCCTCGATGGTCCGCCACAGGGCGAGCAGCCCGCAATAGATCAGGAACAGCACCAGCATCGAGGTCAGGCGCGCGTCCCAGACCCAGTAGGTGCCCCACATCGGCTTGCCCCAGAGCGAGCCGGTGACGAGGCAGATCAGGGTGAAGGCGGCGCCGATGGGGGCGGCGGCGCGCTGCGCCACGTCGGCCAGTGGATGACGCCAGATCAGGGTGCCGAGCGCCGAGACCGTCATGGCGCCGTAGAAGAACACCGCCATCCAGGCCGCCGGCACGTGGATGTACATGATCCGCACCGTCTCGCCCTGCTGGTAGTCGGGCGGGGCCACGAACCAGGTCAGGTACTGGCCGACCGCCAGCAGCACGAGGGCGAGGCCCGCCACCCAGGGCAGCAGAACCCCGGACCAGCGCATGAAATGGCCGGGCTGCGCCAGCCGCGTGAGACGACCCATCGCCTTGGGACCTATCGCCTTGGCATCCATCGACATCGGCGTGGGTGTAGCGCGTGGGCGCCTCCCTGAGCAATGCGGACGAACGGCGCAGACGGATGGCGCAGCGAGTGGTGGAGGATCCGGAACGAAGCGTGGCTATGCCGGTTATCGCTGCGACTTTTCCGAACGCACCGGAGTGCTCCCGCCATGTTGAAATGGGCGATCATCTTCTTCGTGATCTCGCTGGTGGCCGGTGCGCTGGGCTTCACCAACGTGGCGTCGGGCGCCCGCGGCATTGCGCGTCTGCTGTTCATGCTGTTCCTGGTGATCGCGGTGGTGATCGCGATCGCGGCGGTTCTGCTGGGCCAGGCGGTCCTCTAGGCCGGCCGCGGCACTCCCCCGCGGCGCGGCGTCGGGGGAGGATGAGCGATGGCGTGCCACATCCGTCTGGCGACGGTGGACGACGCGGCGGAAATCAGCCGCGTCGTCCTGTCTGCGTTGCACGAGAGCAATGCGCGGGATTACGCGCCTGAGACCATCGCGCGGGTCGCCCGGAGCTTCACCTCGGACAGAGTGGCCGCTTCCATCGCGGAGCGGCAGGTCTTCGTCGCCTTGGAGAGTGGCCGCCCCGTCGGCACGGCGAGCCGCGACGGCGCGGTCGTGCGCGCCGTCTTCGTCGCTCCCGACGCGCAACGGGGCGGCACCGGGCGGGCGTTGATGGCGGCGGTCGAGCGGGCGGCCGAGGAAGCGGGCGTCGCCGCGCTGACCCTGCAATCGTCGTTGACGGCCGTGGGTTTCTACGACCGGCTCGGCTACCGGGCCGTGCGGGAGACCCTGCACGGCGAGGAGCGCACGATCGTCATGGCGAAGCGGCTGGTGCCCGGCGAGGCCGATCGCCGGTCCTGACCAGGCCTGGGCGCGAAAACCCGCCCTCTCACGCCGCCTCCGGCGCCGCCCCCACCAGTTGCCGCGCCTGGAGGATCGACATCGGCTCGCCGAAGGCGAAGCCCTGCGCGTAGTCGCAGCCGATCTCGGCCAGCGCCAGGGCGTCGGCTTCCGATTCGGCGCCCTCGGCGATGATCTCGAGCCCGAGCTCCTGCGCCATCCGGACGATCGAGCGCAGGATGCCTGAGCGCCCGTTCGCCATCTGGCGCACGAAGGAATGGTCGATCTTGATCGTGTCGAAGGGGAAGCGCTGCATGTAGGTCAGCGCCGAGTAGCCGGTGCCGAAATCGTCGAGGCAGAGGCCCGCGCCGAGCTCGTGGATGCGGGCGAGCATCTGGGCGGCGTATTCCGGGTTCTCCATCACCAGGGCCTCGGTCAGCTCCAGTTTGAGCGAGCCCGGGACGACGCCGGTGCGGGCGAGCACGGTCTTCACGTCGTGCAGGAGGTCGTGCCGCAGGAGCTGGCGCGAGGACAGGTTGACCGAGGCGAAGATCGGCGGCTCGACCACCAGCGCCTGCTGCCAGGCAGCGAGTTCGGCGGCGGTGCGCTCGAGGGCGAAGACGCCCAGGTTGACGATGAGCCCGGATTCCTCCGCGATCGGCAGGAAGACCTGCGGGGCGACGCGGCCGAGGCGCGGGTGGTCCCAGCGCAGAACCGTCTCGAAGCCCGCCACCGTGCGGTCTTCGAGGCGCACGATCGGCTGGAACAGCACCTTGATCTCGTTGCGCTCCAGCGCCCGGCGCAGGTCGCTCTCCAGCATCATCCGCTCGCCGCGGTCGGACCGCATGGTCGGGCGGTAGACCTCGATCCGGTCGCCGCCCTGGCGCTTGCCGTTGATCATGGCGAGCTCGGCGTTCTTCACCACGTCGTCGCGCTTCACGACCGCCCCCGCCTCGTGCAGGGCGACGCCGATCGAGGGCGTCAGGAAGATTTCGCGGTCGGCATAGGTGATCGGCGTGGTGATCGCCCGGCGGATGCTGTCGGCGAAGGCGATGATCCGGTCGGGGTCGCGCTCGGAGAGCAGGATGATGGCGAATTCGTCGCCGGCGACCCGCGCCAGGGTGTCCTGCGGCCGTAGGAGCCGGTTGAGGCGGCGCGACAGCGTCAGCAGGATCGAATCGCCGGCCGAGAGCCCGATCGCGTCGTTGACCTGCTTGAAGCGGTCGATGTCGATCACGAACAGGGTCGGCTTGAGGCGCGGGTCCTGGCTCGCGAGGGCGAGGGCCGCATCGAGCCGGTCGCTGAACAATTCGCGGTTCGGCAACCCGGTGAGGTTGTCGTGGACGGCATCGTGCAGCAGCCGCTCCTCGGCGATCTTCGCCTCGGTCACGTCCGCGATGGTGCCGACGATGCGCACCACCTCGCCGTCGGTGCCGATCACCGGCCGGGCCTTGAGGCGGAACCAGTAATAGGGCCCGGCCGCCGAGCGCAGGCGGAAATCCTGGGAGATGCGGCCGCGCCGCTCCTCGATCACCGTGTCGAGGGCCGCCGAGTAGCGCTCGACGTCGAAGGGGTGGAGGAGGGAGAGCCAGTTCGCCTGCGGCCCCTCGAGCGCCCCGCGCTTGAGGCCCAGCTGTCCCTCGATCTCGGGCCCGGCGAAGACCCGGTCCCCCGGCACGTCCCAGTCGAACACCACGTCGCCGGCGCCGGTGAGCGCCAGCGCCCGCCGCTCGGTGTCGGAGACGAGGCTGTTGCCGAGGCCCCCTCCCGCGAAGGCGTGCTGGAGCACCGTGAAGCCGATCAGCATCACGATCAGCACCAGGCCGCCGATGAGGGCCGGCTGGACGAGGTCGTTGTGGAGCTGGCCGGTGATGGCGAAGCCCGCCGCCACCACCCAGGCGAGCAGCAGGAGCCAGGTCGGGATCAGCAGGATCGCCCGGTCGTAGCCGTTGTGGATGGCGAGGTAGACCACCAGCAGCAGGCCGACGCCCGCCACCGTCGCGACCGAGATCCGCGCCACGCCCGCCGCCACCGGCGGGTCGATGACGGCGAGGCCGACGAGGCCGGCGAGGAACAGGAGCCAGATCAGCGCGACGTGGCTGTAGCGCACGTGCCAGCGGGCGAGGTTGAGATAGGCGAACAGGAAAACCAGCAGCGTCGCGCCGAGCACGGCTTCCGCGGAGGCGCGATAGATCCGCTCGGCGGCCTCCGTGACCGGGAAGATGCGCTGGAAGAACCCGAAATCGATGCACGCATAGGCCAGCACCGCCCAGGCGAGGGCGGCGGCGGCCGGGAAGATGATTGCACCCTTGACCACGAACACGATCGTCAGGAACAGCGCCAGCAGCCCGGCGATGCCGATGATGATGCCCTTGTAGAGGGTGAGGCCGGTGGCCTTCTTGCGGTAGGCGTCCTGGTCCCAGAGGTAGACCTGCGGCACGTTGGGGGTGCGGAGTTCCGCCACGAAGGTGACGGTGGTGCCGGGATCGAGGGTGATGACGAACTGGTCGGCATCCGGGCTTTCGTCGCGCTCGGGCCGGATGCCCTGGCTCGCCGTGATGGCGGCGATGCGCGAGCCGCCGAGATCGGGCCAGACCACGCCGGAGCCGACGAGGCGGAAATGCGGGGCCACCAGGAGGCGGTCGATCTGCTCGTCGGTGTCGTTGGTGAGCGCGAACACCATCCAGTCCGGCCGCGCCCCGGTCTCGCGCGCCTTCACGGCGATGCGGCGCACGATGCCGTCCTTGCCCGGGGCTGTGGAGATCTGGATCAGGTCGCCGTCGGAGCGGTAGCGCTCGATCGCCGGGGTGAGATCGATGGCCTGCGAATCGAGGGTGACGCGCACGGCCTCGACCGCGCGGGCCTCCGGCGCGGCGAGGAGCAGCCCGGCGAGGGCCGCGAGGCAGGCGAGGACGAGTGAGAACGTGCGCAAGCTTCGGCGTCTTCCGACCGGACAGGGACGGCCACGGGGCGGCTCGGGGAGGTGCCGGACCGTACTGACGCCCAAGCTTCCGAGCAAGGCGGAGGCCCCGGATCTCCCCTGCCGCCCGCGAGCGCGGCCGTCGTCAGGCTTCGATCGCTCCCCTTTGCGGCCAAATCAAGTTGTGCCGATCGCTCCGCGATCGGTGCCGATCGCTCCGCCACAGGTGCCGATCGCTCCGCGATCCGTGACGGTCCCGCGGCCGAACGGGGCGGCGTCCGCCAGCGAGACCACCTCCCAGCACTCCGGATGGCGCATCAGCTCGGTCAGGAACGCGAAGGTCAGCGCATGGGTCGGGCAATTCGCCACGATGCGCCCGAGGATCGGCCGGCCGGCGAGGCCCAAGTCGCCGACGAGGTCGAGGATCTTGTGCCGCACCGGCTCGTCGGGGAAGCGCGCCCCACCCAGCACCCGGCCGCCCAGCAGGATCGCGACCCGCCCGGGACGAGCGCCCCGCAGCAGCGGCTCGCGGTCGCACGGGTGCATCCGTCCTTCCGTCTCCGGACAGATCGCGTGCCGGCATTCCGGCCGCGCCGGTGCGGGCGCGAGGCCGCCGTCACGCACGGTCTGCGAGTCGAAGGAGCGGGCCCAGAGCCGGTCCCGGGCCGGGCCCGGCAGGAGCGTCCGGGCGAGGCGGGTCTTGAGCAGCGTGCGCCAGATCAGCGAGGCGTTGCCGAAGCTGCGGCTCGGGGCGATCTCGGCCCGGAACGTGCGCGCGTCGATCGGGCCCGACCAGCGCAGCACGCCGAAGCCCGGCAGCCGGTCGGTGCTGACATCGACCTGGAACGTCTCGGCCGGCTCGGCGCGCAGGAAGCCGTGCAGGCCGTCGACCTGGAAGGGCGCGCGGATGCGCAGGGCCTGGCGCGGCCGGTCCTGCGGCACCCGGCCGGCGGACTCGATGAGGGCGCACCAGCGCGCGGCCGAGCCGTCGAGGATCGGGATCTCGGTTCCCTCGACGGTGATCGCGGCATTGTCGATGCCGGAGGCGGCAAGGCCCGCCATCAGGTGCTCGATCGTGCGCAGCTTGCGCCCCCGGCCGAGATCGAGGGCGGTGCTCATCCGGCTCGCGATCCAGCCGGCCGTGCCGGCCGGCACCTCGGTGCAGGTTCCGGAGGTCGGGCAGCGCACTGCGAAGCGGATGCCGTGCCCGGCAGGCGCCGGCGCCAGGGTCACACGGGCGACCCGGCCGGTATGCAGCCCCGGCCCGCGCACCGACACGCTCCGGCCCAGCGTGGCTTCGCGCCACGCGCCGCCCGCCGCGTGCGCGACGCCATCGAACTCCATGTTTCCGCCCGACCGTTCCGCCAGCCGAAACCGGCCGTCGTCTGCTGTTCCCCAGGGGCCGGCGCGGTTGTTCCGTGGGCGGGCGGGCTCGAGCCGCCAATTTCCTCGACCCTGGAACTTGGGCCGCGCAGGACCCGCCCTCGGGCGCTCGCGCGCTCGATTGCAGGGTCGTTCTACGGAGACTGGCGGGAGGCCGACACTCGACCGGTCGGCCTAGTTCAGGCGGAATGGACGACAGACGATTCGTGTTGCTGCGCGCGGGGAATCGTCGGTTCGATTGTCGACGGTGAGCACAGCGCTACGGCATGCCCCGCCAGGGGCGCCACCGTAACCCTCCCCCGCAGACGGGGGAGGGTTCAATCGGCGCGGGCAGGATCACCCCGCCCTGAGCGCCTTGCCCACCGCCTCGAGGCTCTGCAGCTTCTTGATCGGGCCGATCGCCGCGACCGTCGGCGCTCCGGCGATGAGCGCCCGGCCTGCCGCCCGCACGTCGTCGGGGGTGACGGCGTCGACCTTGGCGATGACCTCGGCGGCCGGGATCACCCGGCCCCAGGCCAGGAGCTGGCGCGCCGTGCGCTCGATGCGGCCGCCGGGGGTTTCCAGCGCCGAGAGCAAAGCCACCTTGAGCTGGGCCTTCGCCCGGGCGAGCTCGGCGGAATCCACCGTCTCGGCCGCCTCGCGCAGGCAGGCGAGCGTCACCTCGACGAGGCCCGGCAGGTCGGCGCCCGCGGTGCCGGCGCCGATGCCGAACAGGCCGCAATCGCTGAACGGCCAGTGGAAGGCGTGGATCTCGTAGGCGAGGCCGCGGGTCTCGCGCACCTCGTGCCAGAGCCGCGAGGTCAGCCCGCCGCCGAGCACCTGGGCGAAGAGGTGCGTGGCGTAATAGGAATCGTCGCGGAACGACAGGCCGGGCAGGCCGAGCACCAGGTTGGCCTGTTCGAGCTTGCGCGGCATCCGGCGCTCCCCGCCGCGATATTGCCCGGGCACCTCCTCCGGCGCCGGACCCGCCGGCATCGCCCCAAAGTGCTTCTCGGCCGCGGCCACGATCGCCTCGTGCTCGACCGCCCCGGCGGCGGCCAGCACCATCCGGCCGGGGGTGTATTCCCGGGCGAGGTAGGCCTCGATCGCCGCACGATCGAAGCTCTTGATCGTCTCCGGGCGCCCGAGGATCGGCCGGCCGATCGGCTGGTCGGGGAAGGCGGCCTCCGTGAAGGCGTCGTAGACGACGTCGTCGGGCGTGTCCTCGACGGCGGCATATTCCTGCAGGATCACGCCCTTCTCGCGGGCGAGCTCGCCGGCCTCGAAGGCCGAGCGGGTCAGGATGTCGCCGAGCACGTCGAGGGCGACCTCGGCATCCTCGCCGAGGACCCGCGCGGTGTAGCTCGTCTGCTCGACGCTGGTGGCGGCGTTGATCTCGCCGCCGACATTCTCGATGTCCTCGGCGATCTGGCGGGCCGAGCGCGTCGCCGTGCCCTTGAACGCCATGTGCTCGATGAGGTGGCTGAGCCCGTGCTCCTCCGGCCGCTCGTTGCGCGAGCCGGCGCCGACCCAGACACCGAGGGTCGCGGTGGCGACCCCCGGCATCGCCTCGGTGGCGACGGTGAGGCCGTTGGAAAGACGCGTGATCTTGAGGTCCGGCGAGGCGCCGAGCGTCGCGAAGTGCTGGTTCATGCGACACTCCTCAGGATGCGTGCGCGCTCGCGGATCGCCCGCTCGACCGCTCCTTCGTCGTTCGGCAGTACGGTGAAGCGCTCGCGCCGCTCCAGAAGGTCGGCGAGGTGGGGCGGCAGGGCCGGGCGGATGCCGGTCGCGGCCTCGACCGCGTCCGGGAACTTCGCCGCATGCGCGGTGGCGAGGGCCACCACGGGCGTCGCCGGGTCGTGGCTGAGGAGCTTGCGGGCGGCGCGCACGCCGATGGCGCTGTGCGGATCGATGATCTGGCCGGTACCCCGATACACGTCGCGGATCTCGGCCACGACCTCGTCCTCGGGCACGGCCGCCGCGTCGAACTCGGCCCGGATCCGGGCGAGCGTGGCGGGGTCGAGAGTGAAGGCGCCGGACTGCTTCAGGCCGGCCATCAGCCGGTTGACGGCGGCGGGATCGCGGTCGAGCACCTCGAACAGCAGGCGCTCGAAATTCGACGAGACCTGGATGTCCATCGACGGCGAGGTGGTGGGCGCCACGCCCCGGACC
The DNA here is from genome assembly GCF_003058325.1 of Methylobacterium currus. Classification (NCBI taxonomy): domain Bacteria; kingdom Pseudomonadati; phylum Pseudomonadota; class Alphaproteobacteria; order Hyphomicrobiales; family Methylobacteriaceae; genus Methylobacterium; species Methylobacterium currus. The sequence continues at coordinate 2,197,286 of NZ_CP028843.1, read as the reverse complement.
TCGTAGGAGCCGGTGGCGAGCGTCCGGGCCAGGATGTCGTTGGCGTTGGTGGCGATCATCAGCCGGCCGACCGGCAGGCCCATGCGCTTGGCGGCCCAGCCGGCGAGGATGTCGCCGAAATTGCCGGTCGGCACCGAGAACGAGACCGGGCGGTGCGGGCTGCCCAGTACCACCGCGCTGGTGAAGTAGTAGACCGCCTGCGCCGCGACGCGGGCCCAGTTGATCGAGTTGACCCCCGAGAGCCGCACGTCGTCCGCGAAGCGCGGGTGCTGGAACAGCGCCTTCACGATCGCCTGGCAATCGTCGAAGGTGCCCTCGACCGCGAGCGCGTGGATGTTCTCGGCGTCGACCGTGGTCATCTGCCGGCGCTGCACCTCGGACACCCGGTTATGCGGGTAGAGGATGAACACGTCGACATTGTCGAGGCCGCGGAACGCCTCGACGGCGGCGCTGCCGGTATCGCCCGAGGTGGCGCCGACGATCGTCGCCCGGCTGCCCTTGGCCTTGAGCGCGTGGTCCATCAGCCGGCCGAGCAGCTGCATCGCCACGTCTTTGAAGGCGAGCGTCGGGCCGTGATGCAGTTCGAGGAGGAAGAGGTTGTCGCCGAGCTGGGTCAGCGGGCAGACGGCCGGGTGCCGGAAGGTGGCGTAGGCCTCGTCGATCATCCGGTCGACATCGGCCTGCGCGATCTCGCCGTCGACCAGGGGCGACAGCACGGTCTTGGCAGCCTCGGCGTAGGGCCGCCCGGCGAGGCCCGCGATGGTCTCGGGTGCGATCTGCGGCCAGGCTTTCGGGATGTACAGGCCGCCGTCGCGGGCGAGGCCGGCCAGCAGCGCGTCGGTGAAGGTCAGCGGCGCGGCGCTGCCGCGGGTCGAAACATGAAGCACGGTGATCTGTCCTGAGGCTGCCGCTGGCCCTACACGAATCCGCAGGCTCCGTCAGCCCAAGGCCTCGTGCGCGGCTCAGGCGCCAAGTCGGGCATTTTCGGTCGGGCATTCTCGGTCAGGCATTCTCTCCCGGCGCCTTGCGCAGGCGGCAGCCGGTGATCCGCCATGCGCCGTCCGCGTCGCGCTCCAGGGTGTAGAGCGCCTCCCAGTCGGTGCCGCACTGGTCCTGGATGCGCACGCCCTGGGCGAGGCTGCCGTCGGGCAGCGCCTCGTCGGTGCCGAACTCGAAGCGGCGGTTGCGGTAGACCGCCGCGTAACCCTGCCGGACCATGCCGATGAATGTCTCGGGGCTGCCGAAGATCGACCGGATGGCCGGGGCGGCCTCGGCGAAGGCTGAGGCCGCGTCGTCGTGCCGGAAGGCCTCCTGCTGACGGAGGATGACCGCGCGGGCCGCGTCCCTGTCGCCGCTGCCGGCGGCGAGCGCTCCCTGGCCGGCGGCCAGCAGGGTCATCAGGGCGATGAGGGTGCGCATGGGCATAGGCCCTCCCGGGACGGCAATCTCGTCCGGATGCCGCAGCGTAGCAGGCTGATTCCGCGCGCACAACTTGAAGCGGTCCGAACCTTTTGGGGATGACGGAAAGTCGCGGCGAGCGCGGTGACGGGAGCATTGCCCGGTTCAGCGATGGAGGATTTCGGTCGCTGCACCCGTAAGGTTTTCCCGCCCACGACCTCATCCTGAGGGGCAGGCGATCGGAGGACGATAGGCCTCGACGGAAGCCTCAAGGTATCGCGGAGACTTCTTGAAGTCTCCTTCGAGGCTCCCTTCGATCGACTGCGCTCTCCGATCACCGGTATCTCAGGATGAGGTTGCGGGTGGGATCGACTCATCCTCAGGATGACGTCGAGTGCATGAACTCTGTCGCGTAGCGACGAGCGGCTACACTCCGCTCACCTTGCGCCCCAGCTCCACCACCCGCAGGTTGTTGGTGGTGCCGGCCCGGCCGAACGGGATGCCGGCCACCGCCACCACCAGGTCGGGGGCCTGCGCGAAGCCTTCCTGGGCCGCGACCTCGGCGGCGCGGTCGACCATCGCCTCGTAGGAGTCGATCTCCGGGCCGAGCACGGAATGCGCCCCCCAGTACAGGCTGAGGCGGCGCGACACCGCGGCGTCCGAGGTCGCGGCGAGGATCGGCACGTTCGGGCGCTTGCGGGCGATGCGGGCGGCGGTGGTGCCGCTCGACGTGAAGGCGACGATCGCCGCCGCCTCGATCGCGTCGGCGAGGCTCGCGGCCGCCGCCGCCACGGCATGGGGCGGGCTGTCCTCGACCTCCGGCTCGCTCGCCTGCACCAGGGAGCGGTAGAGCCGGTGCTGCTCGGTGCGGCGGATGATGCGGTCCATCATCGAGACGGCCTCGATCGGGTACCGCCCCGCCGCCGATTCGGCCGAGAGCATCACCGCGTCGGCGCCGTCATAGACCGCCGTCGCGACGTCGGAGGCTTCCGCCCGGGTGGGGGAGGGCGCCGAGACCATCGATTCGAGCATCTGCGTCGCCACGATCACCGGCTTCACTGCCCGGCGGCAGGCGCGCACCAGCTCCTTCTGGCGGCCCGGCACGTCCTCGGGCGGCAATTCGACGCCGAGATCGCCGCGGGCCACCATCACGCCGTCGGCGATGCGGATGATGTCCTCGATATGCTCCAGCGCCGAGGGCTTTTCGATTTTCGCGATCAGCCCGGCCCGGCCGGCGATCAGCCCCCGCGCCTCCATCACGTCGGAGGGGGTCTGGACGAAGGAGAGCGCCACCCAGTCGACGCCGAGCTCGAGCCCGAAATCCAGGTCGCGCCGGTCCTTCTCGGTCAGCGGCGAGAGGGCCAGCACCGTGCCGGGCAGGTTGACGCCCTTGCGGTCGGAGATCGGCCCGCCCACCACCACGTCGGCATCGATCGCCGCGTCGTCGACGCCGACGACCCGCACCCGGACCCGGCCGTCGTCGATCAGGAGTTCCTGGCCCGGCGCCACCGCGGCGAAGATCTCCGGATGGGGCAGGGGGATCGCCTCGGGGCTGCCCTCCCGGCCCTCGCGCACGAAGCGGATTCGGTCCCCGGTGGCGAGGTCGGCCTTGCCGCCCCGCAGGGTGCCGATGCGGATCTTCGGGCCCTGCAGGTCCTGGAGGATGCCGATCGGCCGGCCGGTCTCCCGCTCCAGGGCGCGGATCGCGGCGTGGACCTTGGCGTGGTCGTCGTGGCTGCCGTGGGAGAAGTTGAGCCGGAACGTGTCGACCCCGGCGAGAAAGAGGGCCTTCAAACGCTCCGGCGTGTTGCTGGCCGGTCCGACGGTGGCGACGATCTTGGCGTGGCGGTGGCGGCGCATGGCAATCGCTCCTTGCTGGTCCCGATCAGGGCCCCGGATCAGGGCTTGGTGCGGCGGTAGACGTTCGTGAAGCTCACGTTCATGCCGCCGCAGGCGTTGTTGTCCTCGGCGAGCAGGAAGGGCGGCAGCAGGCGCAGGCGCAGGCGGCAATCGCCCGCATCGCCGGCCGCGAAGGGCAGGGTGCCCTTGTCCCCCATGGTGAAGGCGAGGTCCGGCCCGTTCGGCGCCGTCTCGCCCTCGACCTGGCCGACATTCACGGCGCCGCGCCGGACCCGGTCCGGGTCGAGGGCACCGTAGGTCGCGTCGCCCTGGACCGCCAGGGTGCCGGCGGCCTTGCCCGGGCGGATGACGAGGGTCTGCTCCGGCGCCGTCCAGGTGCCGGTCCAGTCCTTCGGGGCCGGCGCCGACGGGGCGGGTGCCTGGGCGACCGTCGCCTCCGGCAGCCAGCCGGAGCGGACCGCGCCAGTCTGCCCGACATAGGTGGCGCAGACGAAGCCCGGCACGCGGCCGCCGAGGATCACGGTGTTGCCCGGCACCAGGAAGGCCTTCTCGCGGCAGGCCGGATCGGATCCGGGGCAGCCCTTGCGCCCGGACGCCCCTTTGACGAACGGCACCCTGGGCTCGCCGGCCTTGACCGTGCCGAGGCTCGGTCCACCGAGACTTGTGCCCGAGCCGACGCCGAGCGCGCCGTAATCGACGCAATCGCCCTCGGCGGCCAGACCCGCTCCCGCCCCTGAGAGCCAGGCCAGCACGATCAGCCCTACGCTGCGCCGCTTCCCGCCCTGCCGTACCTGGCCCTGCATCCTCGAATCCCTCGCCTGTCGCGTCTCCGCGGCGGACGCTAGAGCATCTTGGACCAAAGGAGCACCCGCCCGCGCCCGATTAGCATCGTCTGCCGCACCGCCGCGCTCTTGACGCCGATTATGCTGCAACGCACCCTGTCGATCGGAAGCCATGTGGCGACGAGACAAGGGGGGTTATCGACGGTCATGCTGTTCCAGCCGCCCGTTTTCGAGACGATCTTCCTCACCCCCGTCGAGCATCGTCTGGTGATCCGGGGCTCGCGCAGCCGCGGCGCCCCACTGGACGGCGTGTGCTGGTACCACGACGAGTTCGACGTCACCGGCGCCCTGGTCGCCCGCTACGAGACCTACGACGAGACCGACGAGGCCGGGCAGGAGCGCTGCGGCTGGCGCCGCTACGATGCCGGCGGCCGCCTCGTGGCGCGTCACGAGGTGGCGATGCGCTGGTCGGCCCTCGTCGCCCTGAAGCAGTCGCGCCGCGGCGCCGAGATCGCGCTGCAACGGCTCGGCGCGCACAATACCTCCGCGCCTCTCGCCCGCCGGGTCCTGCCCGCCGGTACTTGGCGGCCCGACATCGTTCCCGCCGCTTGACCGAAGTTCCGGCCGCGGTCCCCCTCTCGACCCATGACCTTCCTGCGTCGCGCCGCGCTGCAACGCCGAATGACCCGTCCGGTCTGATCCGTCGGGCCGGGTTTCGGCTGTCCGCATCCCGCGAAGCACATCGCGCCGTTCGGCGTCCCTGAAGGTCACCGATCATGCCCGTCACCGACGCGGTGCTGCATCCCCAGTGCGGCTAGATCTCGGCTGGAAAATCGACGCTCGCCGTTGCCCTGGCCGCGCGGCCCGGCACGATCCTGGTCCGGGAGGACCCGTGGCTCGCCGGCCTCTATCCGGGCGAGCAGACGACGCTTGCCGACTGCGTCCGCAACAGCCGCCGCCTGCGCGGCGTGATGGGGCCGCACCTCGTCGCGCTGCTCCGAGCCGGCCTGTCCGTGGTGCTCGACTTCCCCGCCAATACGCCGGAGAGCCGGGCCTGGATGCGGACGATCGTCCAAGAGGCGGAGGCGGCGCACCAGCTCCATGAGCTTGAGGCCGACGATGCTCTGTGCAAGGCACGCCTGCGCCGCCGGAACGCCGCCGGCGCGCATGAATTCACCGTGAGCGACGACGAGTTCGACCTGTTCACGCGCTTTTTCGTGCCTCCCGCGGCGGAGGAGGGATTCACGGTCGCGCATCATCCGCAGGACGATTGACCGTCAGCCACACCAGGTGCCCGTCCGGGTCGCGCAGCAGTGCCTCCGCGCCGCCGCCGGATCGCGGGACGGTCCGGCCCGATACGAGCCGACCGGCATGGGCGGCGCAGGCCGTCGCCACGGCGTCGGCATCTCGCATCGCGATCGCCAGCCGGGTCGCCGCAACGTCGTTCACCGCGAGGTCGGAGGCCGGCCGCGGAAGGTCACCGCGGTAGCACAGCAGCTCGACATGGGGCGGCCGCCCGTCCGGAAAGCCGAGGCCGGTCACCTCGACCGTCGGATCGGGAACGGCGTCGAGGCGAGCCTGCTCCGGCCCGGTATTGAGCGAGCGCGACGCCACGCGAAGCCCGAGGGATTCGTAGAACGCGACGCTGCGGGCGGTCTCGGCGACCGAGATCGCCGAGTGGTCGAGGCCGAGGAACGGGCCGCCCGGCGCCGTCCGCCGCCAGGCCGCGGGCGTCGCGTCCGGCGGGAAGGCCAGGAGTTCGAGGGGATGGCCCTCGGGATCGCGGAACTTGAACGCGGTCACGCCGCCCGAGGTCTCGGGCAGCCGCACCGGGCCGCCGGTGGAGATCGGGCGCCAGCCCGGATGCGCCGACAGCCGGGCATGGGCCGCCGCCATGTCGGAGACGATGATGGCGCAGTGCTGGAAGAGCGGGCTGAAGCCCGGGACGTCGCCCGGATAGGGCCGGCCCGGCGGCGACGCTGCCACGAGGTCGAGGCGCTGGTCGCCGAGCCGCAGGGGCACGACCTGCGCCCACGCCCCCGGAAGGTCGGAGGCCGGCGGCGCTTCGGCCGCGGTGAAGCCCAAAGCCTCGCGGTAGAAGCTCGCGAGGCAGTCCGGATCGGCCGCGACGAGGACGATCCGGGCGAGGCGCAAGGCCGCCGGGGGACGGCCCGTCACGGGGTCTGCGCCCCGCGCCGGTCGAGGAAGATGGAATAGAGCGTGTGCGAGCCGCCGATGAACAGCCGGTTCTTGGCCGGCCCGCCGAAGGTGAGGTTCGAGACCCGATGCGGCACCAGGATCTTGCCCATCAGCTTGCCCTCCGGGCTGAGGCAATGCACCCCGTCCGCGGCGCTCGACCAGACATTGCCGTCCTCATCCACCCGCATCCCGTCGCAATAGCCCGGCGAGATCGTGTGGAAGACGTCGCCGCCCGAGAGCGCGCCGTCGGGCGCGACGTCGAAGACCCGGATGTACTGGCGCGGATCCGGCTTCGACTGGTCGCCGGTCTCGGCGACATAGAGGCGGCTTTCGTCGGGCGAGAAGGCGAGGCCGTTCGGCCCGTCGAAGTCGCCCGCCATCACGGTGATCTCGTTCGTCGCCGGGTCGAAGCGGTAGAGCGCCGGCGGCTGCTCCGAGGCTTGCCGCCCGCCCTCGTAGTCGTTCGAGATGCCGTAGACGGGATCGCTGAACCAGATCGTGCCGTCGGATTTCACCACCACGTCGTTCGGCGCATTCAGGCGCTTGCCGGCATGGCGCTCGACGAGGGTCGTGACCGTGCCGTCATACTCCGTGCGATACAGGCAGCGGCCGCGATGCGAGCAGGCGATCAGGCGCCCTTGCCGGTCGCGGGTCTGGCCGTTGGCGTAGTTCGAGGGGGCGCGGTAGACCGAGAAGCCGGCGCCCTCGATCCACCGCATCGTGCGGTTGCGCGGCAGGTCCTGGAACAGCAGGCAATCGGCATCGGCCATCCAGACCGGGCCCTCGATCCAGCGGAAGCCGGAGCCCAGTTCCTCGAGCGGCGCGTTGCCCAGGATGTAATGCTTGAAGCGCTCGTCGTGGATCTCGAACCCGTCCATGACGTCACCGGAACCGGCAGGCCGCCCCGGTGGTCGGGGGGGCATCGTACTGGACGATCATCAGCACCGCGGGCTCGTCCCCGATCGTGCCGGAGCGGTGGCCCTTCTTGCCGTCGACCTCGCGGACGTTCTGGTCCTCGCCGAACGAGATCTCGCCCGGGCCCATCTCGACCCGCGTGCCGTCCATCGATTCGACGAACCAGCGGCCCGACAGCGGGATGATCCATTGCGGCTTCGGGTTCGGGTGCCAGTCGCCGGTCCAGCCGACCGGCTGCACGGTCACGAACACCGTGGCGCCGTCATGGGTCTTCTGCCCCTGCCATTGCGGCGGGGCCGGCGGCGACATCGACTTCTCCTCGAACTCGGTGAAGGCGCATCGCGTCTGGTGGCTGATCCCGTCCGCGTCGGCCCAGAGGTGCCAATAGGGGATCTTGGGCGTGTCGCTGCTCATCGGGCGGTCTCGCTGACGCTGTAGGGCCTCGACGAGGCGAAGGGATGGGAGAAGAAGGTCTCCACCGTCGCCGCCCCGGTGCCGAAGGTGACGAGCAGAAACCCGCCGGCGAGCGCGAGGTTCTTCCAGAAATCCCAGAAAAGCTCGCGCCCCTTGCCGCCGGACCAGAAATCGCCCGGCTTCCAGAACTGCTTCCAGAGGAGCGCCGTGACGCCGCAATAGCCGGCGAGCACGAAGGCGGCGAAGCGGTCGGCGATGCCCGTGAGAATGCCGAGCGACATCACGATCTCGACGAAGAGGCCGATGAGGATCAGCAGGGTGGCGGAGCCGGTGGAATGCACGGCCTGCTTGGCTTGGCCCACCGCACCGCGGAAGTTCAGGATCTTGTCCAGCGCGCTGAACGGCAGGAAGAGCAGCACCAGGAGGAGCCGGACCCCGAAGGCGACCGCGATGCTGAAGGTGGCCATCCGTCGACGATCTCCGCTGCCGGTTGTGCGCCTGCGAAAAGCTAACTGGGGCGGGTCGACGTTCGCGCCAGCCCCGCCATATGCGCCTCCGGCACGAGCGAACGGCCCGGATCATCCCGCGCCTGCCGCCGGAAAGGGATCGCCCAGGGGACCACCAATGAGCGAGAACCGGCACTACGACGTCGTCATCATCGGCTCGGGGCCGGGCGGCGGCACCATGGCGTGGCGGCTCGCCCAGACCGGCAAGCGCATCCTGCTCCTGGAGCGCGGCGACTATCTGCCGCGGGAGCGCGAGAACTGGGACAGCCAGGCGGTCTTCGTCGATGCCCGCTACCAGGCACCGGAGACCTGGTACGGCGCCGACGGCTCCAGCTTCCATCCCGGCCTGCATTATTGCGTCGGCGGCAACAGCAAGGTCTACGGCTCGGTCCTGCTCCGCCTCCGCGAGAAGGACTTTTTCGAGATCCGTCACCCGGACGGCATCTCGCCGGAATGGCCGCTGAAATACGACGTGTTCGAGCCCTACTACCAGGCGGCGGAAGAACTCTACTACGTCCACGGCCTGCGCGGCGAGGACCCGACCGAGCCGCCCGCCTCGAAACCCTATGCCTACCCGCCGATCACCCACGAGCCCCGGATCCAGGAGCTGTTCGACGGCCTGAAGCGTGAGGGGCATCACCCGTTCCACCTGCCGGTCGGGGTACGGCTGGAGGAGCGCGACGGCAAGCCGCTGCCGCACTCGGCCTGCATCCGCTGCGACGCCTTCGACGGCTATCCCTGCATCACCAACGGCAAGGCCGATGCGCAGATCGCCTGCGTCGACCCGGCGCTCGCGGCGCATCCGAACCTGACCCTCAAGACCCATTCCTACGTCGACCGTCTGTTCACCGACCCGGCCGGGCGGACCGTCACGGGCGTCGAGGTCAAGCGCGGCAGCGCCACCGAGACCTTCACCGGCGATATCGTGGTGGTGGCCTGCGGCGCCCTGTCCTCGGCACTCCTCCTGCTGCGCTCCGCCAGCGACGCCCACCCGCAGGGGCTCGCCAACCGCTCGGGCCAGGTCGGCCGCAACTACATGCGGCACAACAACTCGACGGTGCTCGCCATCTCGCGCACCCCGAACCCGACCAGGTTCCAGAAGACGCTGGGCCTCAACGACTTCTACTTCGGGTCCGACGACTGGGAGTTCCCCCTCGGCCACATCCAGATGGTCGGCAAGTCGGACGGGGTGCAGATCCGCGGCGAGGGCCTCCCGGGCTTCCTGCAATGGTTTCCGGAAAAGCCGTTCGACTGGCTCGCCCAGCACTCGCTGGATTTCTGGCTCACCACCGAGGACCTGCCGATCCCGGAGAACCGGATTTTCTACGACGGGGCCACGGTGCGGCTGGACTTGAAGCAGACCAACGAGGAGGCCCTGCACCGGCTGAAGGCGAAGCTGCGCGACCTCTGCGCGAAGCTCGACATCCACCCGCACCTGTTCGACCGCTCGCTCTATCTCGGCAAGGACGTGCCGATCGGCGGCACCGCCCACCAGGCCGGCACGCTGCGCTTCGGCCCCGATCCGGCGACCTCGGTCCTCGACCTCCACTGCAAGGCGCACGAGCTCGACAACCTCTACGTGACGGATGCGAGCTTCTTCCCGTCGATCGGCGCCGTGAACCCGACGCTGACGATCATCGCCAACGCGCTGCGGGTGGCGGACCATATCATCGGGCGGCTGGGGACATGATCTCTCCCGCTTTCCGGGCCCGGAACGGGCCTGCACGAAGAGAGTGTCGGCGGAAGGAGATGCGGGACGGGGCGGGGAGGCCGGACACCGCGGCGTGCGAGCCAGCGCCCAGCGCATAGGTGCCGCAGGCGCTCCGGGCTATGACGGGAGCGCCCTTAGAGGAGCCCCCGATGCCCCTGGATCCCGCCCTCCGCGACCGCATCATCACGGCCGTCGCCGACGGCTTTTCCGACCAGATCGCCCACACGCAGGCGCTGATCCGCTTCCCCTCGACCCGCGGCGAGGAGCAGGCGATCCAGGATTTCGTGTTCCGCGAGTATCGCGACCGCGGCTACGCCATGGACCGCTTCGCGATGGACCGCGAGCAGATCGAGGCGCATCCGGGCGGCGCCAGGTTCAGCCCGGAGCATTCCGAGGCGCCGATCGTCGTCGGCATCCACCGGCCGCGGGAGGAGCGGGGGCGCTCGCTGATCCTCCAGGCCCATGTCGACGTGGTGCCGGCAGGACCCGCCGACCTCTGGACCCACCCGCCCTTCGAGCCGGTGGTCGAGGGCGACTGGCTCTATGGCCGCGGCGGCGCCGACATGAAGGCCGGCCACGCCGCCAACCTGTTCGCCCTCGACGCGCTCCGGCGGATCGGGCTCCAGCCCGCCGCCACCGTGACGCTGCAATCGGTGGTCGAGGAGGAATCGACCGGCAACGGCGCCCTGATGACCCACTTGCGCGGCTACCGCGCCGACGCGGTGCTGATCCCCGAGCCGGAGGAGGAGATGCTGGTGCGCGCCAATACCGGCGTGCTGTGGTTCCGGGTCGAGGTCCGGGGCCGGCCGGTCCATGTGCGCGAGATGGGGACGGGGGCCAATGCCATCGACGCCGCCTACCGGGTGATCGGGGCGCTGCGGCAGCTCGAGGCGCGCTGGAACGAGGACAAGGCCGGCCGGCCGCATTTCGAGGGCGAGGCACACCCGATCAACCTCAATATCGGGCGGATCGAGGGCGGCGACTGGGCCTCCTCGGTGCCGGCCTGGTGCCGGATCGACTGCCGCATCGCGATCTATCCGGGCACCAGCGCCGCGGAGGCGGCCCGCGAGATCGAGGCGGCGGTGGCGGCCTTTGCCCGCGACGACGCCTTCCTGTCGAACAGCCCGCCGAGCGTCACCTTCCACGGCTTCTTCGCGGAAGGCTACGTGCTCGACGAAGGCTCGGAGGCCGAGGCCGTCCTCGGCCGGGCGCATGAGGCGGCGACGGGCAAGGCGCTCAAGAGCTTCATGACCGCCGGCTACCTCGATACGAGGGTCCATGCCCTCTACGACCGGGTGCCGGCGCTCTGCTACGGGCCGAAGAGCGAGAACATCCACGGCTTCGACGAGCGGGTCAGCCTCGCCTCGCTCCAGCGCATCACCACCGCCATGGCGTTGTTCGTCGCCGAGTGGTGCGGTACCGAACCCGCCTGAAGGGGCGGGCCCTCGCGGGCCCGCGGCCTCGTCAATCGAAGCTGCGCTTCGAGCCGGACCCGCCGAGGCTGATCTTGCGGGTCTGGGGCGCCGCCGGGGCCGCCTGGACGGGCTTGGGCGGCGGCAGGTGGGCCTGGCCGTGGACCACGGCGCCGATCTCGCCGAGCGCCTTCACCAGGTCGTCCTTGTCGCAGGTCCGGGCGACGGTGAGGCCGAGCTTGTGGGTGTGGCTCTTGGCGTAGAGATAGCCCGCGAGCTTGGCGCGGGTCTGCACCGGCAGGGCGTTCAGAAGGTCCGGCAGGTCCTCCGGCTCGGCCCGGTAGATCTCCCCGAGGGTCGCGAGGGGAACCGGGCAGTCGCGGTCGGCTTCGGCGCCGCTGGTGGGATGGCCCTGGATCATGATGCGTCCTCCGGCTGATGGCGTGCCGCCGACACTAGGGCCGTCCGCGGGAGGAAGAAACCGCGGGGCTTTCGAATCGGGGCGCTCGCACTCCGGCGCCTCGATGCCCTATGCTCGCGCGGGAGACCAGGGGGGAGCGCGGCGCATCATGACCACGGACGCGACGACCGGGGAAGCGGCACGGCCGCAGGGCGATCTCACGGTGCGCACCATCGCCATGCCGGCCGACACCAACGCCAACGGCGACATCTTCGGCGGCTGGGTGATGTCGCAGATGGATCAGGCCGGCGGCATCGCCGGGGTCGAGCGGGCGCAAGGCCGCGTCGTCACCGTGGCGGTCGACGGCATGACCTTCCTGCGGCCGGTCCGGGTCGGCGACGTGCTCTGCGTCTACACCCAGGTGGTCGGCACCGGCCGCACCTCGATGCGAATCCAGATCGAGGCCTGGGCCCGGCGCTTCCGCACCCAGACCCGCGAGAAGGTGACGGTCGGGATCTTCACCTTCGTGGCGATCGACGACGACGGCCGCCCGCGCCCGATCCCGCCGGCGGCGCCGGGCCTGAGCCCGTGACGCCAAGTCCTCCCGACTCGGAGATCCCTGCCGACCCGGAGAAACCCGCCGACCCGGCGAATGTCTCCTGCCAAAGTTTCTCCTGCCAAAGTTTCTCCTGCCAGGAATGCGGGGCCTGCTGCGCGTACTCGGCCGAGTGGCCGCGCTTTAGCATTGAGGACGATGCCGACATCGCCCGGATCCCGGCGGTCTACGTCGACGACCCGGCCGGGCGGATGCGCTGCGAGGGCGATCGCTGCTCCGCCCTCGAGGGCCGCGTCGGGGAACGCGTGGCGTGCAAGGTCTACGCCGTGCGTCCCGAGGTCTGCCGCACCTGCGAGCCCGGCGACCCGGAATGCCTGATCGCCCGGCGGCATCACGGGCTACCGGTATAGGGCCGCAGCCCCTTGCGTCGCGGCCTCAAGGTCGGCACATCCGCCGGATGATCGATCATCCGACCCGGGACGTCGGCTTCGGGGTCTACCTGCATTGGCCCTTCTGCGCCGCGAAGTGCCCCTATTGCGACTTCAACAGCCATGTCCGCCACGGTCGCCTCGACCAGGCGCGGTGGCGGGCCGCCTTCGCGCGGGAGATCGCCCACGCGGCGACCCTGGCGCCGGGGCGGACCGTCACCAGCATCTTCCTCGGCGGCGGCACGCCTTCGCTGATGGAGCCCGCGACGGTGGGGGCGCTCCTCGACGCGGTGGCGGGGGCCTGGAGCGTGTCGCCGGACGTCGAGGTGACGCTGGAGGCCAACCCGACCAGCGTCGAGGCCGGCCGGTTCCGCGGCTACCGGGCGGCGGGGGTCAACCGCGTCTCGCTGGGCGTCCAGGCCCTCGACGACGCCTCGCTGAAGAAGCTCGGCCGGCTGCACAGCACCGCGGAGGCGATGCGGGCGGTGGAGACCGCAGCCGCCCATTTCGAGCGCACGTCCTTCGACCTGATCTACGCGCGCCCCGACCAGACGCCCGAGGCCTGGGCGGCGGAGCTGCGCGAGGCGATCGCCCGGGCGGCCGAGCACCTCTCGCTCTACCAGCTCACCATCGAGGAGGGGACGCCGTTCTACGGGCTGGCCGCCGCCGGCAAGCTGACCGTGCCGGACGACGACACCGCCCGCACCCTCTACGACGTGACCCAGGAGGTCTGCGCGGCCGCCGGCCTGCCGGCCTACGAGATCTCGAACCACGCCCGGCCCGGCGCCGAGTCGCGCCACAACCTGCTCTACTGGCGCTACGGCGAGTATGCGGGCATCGGCCCCGGCGCCCATGGCCGCCTCGTCCTGCCCGCGGGGCGCACCGGCACCGCGACCGAGCGCAACCCGGAGGCCTGGCTCGCCCGGGCCGAGGGCGAGGGCCATGGCATCGTCGACACGGAAGCCCTGAGCCCGGGCGACCAGGCCGACGAGTTCCTGATGATGGGCCTGCGCCTGCGCGAGGGCATCGACCCCGCCCGCTACGCGGCGCTCGCAGGCCGGCCCCTCGATCCGGACCGCATTGCCGGCCTGATCGCGGCCGGGCTCGTCGCGCGCACGTCCGATGACCGCCTCGCCGCGACGCCGAAGGGCGCACCGGTGCTCAACGCCGTGGTGGCCGAGCTCGCGGCGTGACTACGTTCCCGACGGCCCCAGCGCTCGGGGCGCCGGGCTGACGATCGTCGCAGCACCCCCGCGAATCTCGAACACCGCGAGCGTCCGGTCGCTGGTGCCCTCCGGGCGGAACCGGAAGGTGCCGTCGATTCCGGCGAAGCCCGAGGGGTTGGTGAGGGTCGTGTCGGCGAAGCGCTGCGACCCGTATTGCCGGTTGAGTGCCGCGGCGAGGGACACGGCGTCGTAGGACAAGGTCGCGACCCGCACCGGATCCGTCCCGAACCGGGCCCGGTAGCGCTGGCTGAAGCCGGTGAAGCCCGCCGGGTCCGCGGCGGCGAACCAGCCGCCCTGGAAGGCCGGCAGGGCGAAGACCCGCGGGTCGTTCCACACCGCGGTGCCGACCGGCTTGACCCGGGCCGGGTTGAAGCCGGCGCGGGTCAGCGCCGCGCCGGCGGCGCTCAGGCCCTCCGGTGTGTCGGGCACGAACAGCGCGTCGGCCTGCGGCGCCGGGCCGGCGATCAGCGGGGCGAGGCGCCCGACCGAAGCGGCCGGGTTGCCGGCCGGATAGCGCTCGATCGCCACCACGCGGCCGCCGCGTCGAGCCACCGCCTCGCGGAACTGCGCCTCGACGGCGTGGCCGTAGATCGAATCCGGGATCAGGGCCGCGAAGGAGCGCCGCCCTGCCGCCGTGGTCTCGTCGATGATCCGGTCGACCTCGGTCTGGGGCAGGAAGCTCAGCAGGTAGACGCCGCGGGCCGCCACGCTGACATCGGTCGAGAAGGCGATCACCGGCTTGCCGGTCGGCCGTACCGTGGCGGCGGCCGACTGCACCGTGGCCGAGAAGAGCGGGCCGATCACCAGCTCCGCCCCCTCGGCGAGCGCGGCGGCCGCGGCCTCCCGGGCGCCGTCCGGCGTGCTCCGGTCGTCCTTCACCAGGATCTTCAGGTCGGGGCTCTGCGATTCCTGCAGCGCCAGGTCGGCCGCGTTGCGCAAGGCTGCCCCGACGGCCGCACCCGGGCCCGAGAGCGGCAGGATCAGCGCGATCGTGACGCTGCCGGTGCCGAGCGTCGCCCCGCCGCCGGACGGGCCGGCCGGCGCTTCGACCGGCGTGGAGCGGGTGGCGACGACAGGGCTGTCGACCCCGCCGCAGGCGGCAAGCCCGAGCAGGGCCGCGAGCACGACGGCGCTCTGCCCGAAACGCCTCAGAGTGTCGAGGCCGATGCCCCCCATCGCCCGCTCCCTCCGGTCCGGCTCCCGCGCGCCGCGAATCGGCGCCGGCAACCTCGCAGCAACATCCGTGCCCGGTGAATAAAGTCTGCCGCCGAAAAGTAAACGACCGCTCCCCTCCGCCGCGCCATGGCGCGGCGCCGGCCGGGCATGGCACTATGGCGGCGATGACCCAGCGCAACGACGATTCCCGCCGGCGGTCCTCGGACCGCGCCGCGACCGGCCGAGGGCCGGCCGTCTACACCGCCTTCGGCCTCGCCGCGGAGGCCGAGCCCCTGTCCCCCGGCTTGCACGTGGTGGCGACGCCGATCGGCAACCTGAAGGACGTGACCTTCCGGGCGCTCTCGACGCTCGCCGCCGCCGATGCGGTGCTGGCGGAGGATACCCGCGTCACCCGCACGCTGCTCGCCCATTACGGCATCACCACTCCGCTCGTCGCCTACCACGAGCATTCGGGGGAGGGGGTGCGCGAGCGGATGATCGCCCGCATGAAGGACGGCGAGGCCCTGGCGCTGGTCTCGGATGCCGGCACGCCCCTGGTCTCCGATCCGGGCTTCAAGCTGGTCCAGGCTGCGATCGAGGCCGGCCTCGCCGTGACCCCGATCCCCGGCCCCTCGGCGGCGATCACGGCGCTCGTCGCGGCGGGCCTGCCGACCGACCGGTTCTTCTTCGAGGGCTTCCTGCCGCAGAAGAGCGGGGCGCGGCGCAACCGCCTGGCGGTGCTCGCCGGCGTGCCCGGCACCCTGGTGCTGTTCGAGGCGCCCCACCGCCTGCCCGAGATGCTGGCCGACGCCGCCGAGGTCTTAGGGAGCACGCGGCCCGCCGCGGTGGCGCGCGAATTGACCAAGCTGTTCGAGACCGTGCGCCGGGGCGACCTCGCGGGCCTGGCCGCCGAGTACGCCGCCTCCGGCCCGCCGAAGGGCGAGGTGGTGGTGGTGATCGGCACCGCGCCCGAGGACGCGCCGGGACCGGAAGCCGACGCCGATCTCGATGCGCGCCTCGAGGCGGCGCTCGCCCGCCACTCGATCAAGGACGCCGCCAGCCTCGTCGCCGACGAGACCGGCCTGAAGCGGCGCGAGGTCTATGCCCGCGCCCTGGTCCTCGCCCGCCGCGCCGACGATGCCGGCGACGCGTGAGGCGGCGCGCCGCCGGCTCCATCTGGCCCGCGGCCGCCGGGCCGAGCTGCTGGCGGTCCTGGCCCTCCTCCTCAAGGGCTATCGGCCGCTGGCCTGGCGCGTCGCGATCGGCGGCGGCGAGATCGACCTGATCGTGCGCCGCGGCAGCACCGTCGCCTTCGTGGAGGTCAAGGCCCGGCCGACCCTGGAGGAGGCCCATGGGGCGATAGACGCCCGCAAGCGCCGCCTGGTTTCCCGGGCCGCCCGGGCCTGGATCGCCCGCGCGCCCTGGAGCGCCGGCCTGACGCTCAGGGCCGATGCGGTGTTCGTGGCGCCGGGCCGCTGGCCCCGCCACGTCGTCTCGGCCTTCGAGCTGGAGATGGGCCGTTAATCCGGACTCTCCGATTCCGTTCATCTCGCGTGCAGCGCAGCATGCTTAAGCTCGCAACCGCAATGAGGTCGGGAGCGAGGGAGGCACGAGATGCGCAGCGGTTTCGGATGCGAGTCCTGCGGCTCACCGGGGGTCCGGCTTCCGGCCGACCTGACCGACGACGCCATGATCCAGTGCGACCGCTGCGGCTGCACGCTGATGGCCTGGGGCGCGTTCAAGCGCCGCGTCGAGGCGCAGGAGGCGGCCGACACGCGCGAGCCGGCGGAGCGGCGAGCCGTCGGTGCGGCGCCGCAGGCCGCACGCTGACGCAAATTCGCATGTCGGGCGTGCCGGAGAGGGCGGGGCGGGCGCCGCCCCCGCCACGCCCGCCGGTCCTTGCCTGAGAGATCGAGGCCCCCGTATCGGCCGCCGCAAGCGGGCTGACGGCCCGCGCCCTCTCTCGTCTCAGCGCAGGCCCAGACGGGCCCGACCGTCAGGGATGGAGCGAGGCGCCCTTGGTGGCCTTGTCGATGTCCTTCTTCGGGCCGTGGAGGGCGAGGCCGACCAGGTCCGGCGCGTCGGCGGGCTCGCGGGCGAACACCTCGCGGTTGGCCGCGTCGTGCCCGGTCTCGAACATCGCCCGCACATAGGCGCTGCGGATGAGGTCGCGCTGGATCGCCTGCTGCCAGGCCCGCTGCAGCACGTCGCCGGTGGCGGCGAAGATCAGCATCGGCTGGCCGAGGAGCCGGGCGTGGCGGCGGCCCGCGGCATCGCGATAGGGCTCGCCCATCGCCTCCGGCACGGCGCCAGCGATGCCGGTCGCCAGGAACGCGGTGACGTTCAATTTCTGCCACACGGCCAGGTCGTCGCGGACCAGGATGGCCACCTTGGTGTCGAACATCGGGGTCTCCCTGCGGGTGATGGTCCGCAGGGCTAGCCGAGCACGGCGGCGGCGTCTGGAACGTTCGTGCGCCCGCTCCGGTAGACAGCCGGGGTGAGGCCGTAGGCCCGCCGGAACCGGCGGCCGAGATGGCTCTGGTCGGAGAAGCCGGCGGCCGAAGCCGCCTCTGCCGGCGGCATTCCGGCCCGCAGCAGCGCCCGGGCCTGCGCCAGGCGGATCTCGATCAGGCAGGCATGCGGCGAGGTGCCGAAGCGTCGGCGAAAGGCGCGGGCGAGCTGGAACCGGTCCGCGGCGCCCGCCGCCCGGGCGAGCGCGTCGAGGCCGAAGGCCGTCGCCGCGTGCGCCCGGATGAAGTCCATCGCCCGCTCGGCGACCGCCGGATCGCCGTCGGGCGGCGGCTTCGGCTCCGCGGCGCCGAGATGCCGGCGCAGAGGACCGGCGAGCGCGTCAAGGGCCGCGTCGGTCACCAGCGGCGAGGCGGCGCCGAACACGGCGCGGCAGGCCCGATGGATCGCCCCGCCGAACCCGCGGTCCTCGGCGAGGGTGCGGCGGAAGCCGATCCGCGCGTCGCTGCCGCCCATCCGGTCGCGCAGCCAGGCTTGCGGCAGGTACAGCATGCTGTAGCGGAAGCCCGGCTCCCGGACCGCCTGCCCGTCATGGCGCTCGCCGGGCTCGATCAGGATCACCCGGCCCGCCGTACTCTGCCGCCGGGCGCCGCGGCAGTAGAAGTCCTGGATGCCCTCATGCGTCACGCCGACCAGCCACTCGTCGTGGTGATGCATGTCGTAGGCGTGGCCGAGGAACCGCGCCGTCACCGCCTCGATGCCGCTCGCCGGGTCGCGACGGAGGTGGACGAAGTCGCGGGACGGCGTTGCGGTGAAAGCCTGTCTCACGGGGCGGGCGTGGCGCACGCCGCCCGTCAGCGCCGGCGCACGAAGCCGACGATGTCCTTCACCGCGGCGATGTTGGGGGCGGCGATCGCCTCCGCCCGTGCGGCGCCGTCGGCCAGGACCGCGTCGATATGGCCCGGATCGGCGACGAGGCGCTTCATCTCGGCGCCGATCGGCCCGAGCTTGGCCACTGCCAGATCGACCAGCGCGCCCTTGAAGGCGGAGAATTGGGCGCCGCCATACTCGCGCAGCACGTCCTCGCGGCTCGCCTCGTTGAGCGCCGCGAAGATGCCCACGAGGTTGTCGGCCTCCGGCCGCTTCTCGAGGCCGGCGATCTCGGAGGGGAGGGGCTCGGCGTCGGTCTTGGCCTTGCGCACCTTCTGGGCGATGGCGTCCGAATCGTCGGTGAGGTTGATGCGCGAATAGTCGGACGGGTCCGACTTCGACATCTTCTTGGTGCCGTCGCGCAAGCTCATCACCCGGGCGGCGGGCCCGCCGATCAGCGGCTCGGTGATGGGGAAGAACGCCTCGCCGTGGCCCTGCTGCTGGATCGCGCCGGCGAAGTCGTTGTTGAACTTCTGGGCGATGTCGCGGGTCAGCTCGAGGTGCTGCTTCTGGTCCTCGCCCACCGGCACGTGGGTGGCGCGGTAGGCCAGGATGTCGGCCGCCATCAGCACCGGGTAATCGTAGAGCCCGACGCTCGCGTTCTCGCGGTCCTTGCCGGCCTTCTCCTTGAACTGCGTCATGCGGTTGAGCCAGCCGAGGCGGGCGACGCAGTTGAAGATCCAGGCGAGTTCGGCGTGCTGCGGCACCTGGCTCTGGTTGAACACCACCGAGCGGGCCGGATCGATGCCCGCCGCCAGGAAGGCCGCGGTGACCTCACGGATCTGCCGCGTCAGCTCTTCCGGGTCCTGCCAGACCGTGATCGCGTGCAGGTCGACGACGCAGTACAGGCACTCGAACTGCGCCTGCATGGCGACGAAGCGCTTGATCGCGCCCAGATAATTGCCGAGATGCAGGTTTCCGGTCGGTTGGACGCCGGAGAAGACCAGTTCCTTGAACGCGGGCATCGTGATCGGTCCCTTGGCCGAGGGCTGTCACAATCCCGCGGGCGCGGCGTTCTGGACCGTTCCGGGAGGGGAATCAAGCGCGCCGCATCAGGGGTGCAGCGCCACCGTGTCCCGTGCGGCGCGGGCCCCCGTCCGGGCCTGGCCGGTGGGGCAGAGATCGAGCACGGCGCATCGTCCGCAGCCCGGGTTGCGGTGGAAGCAGCAGCGCTGGCCGTGCAGCATCAGCACCTCGTGGTTGTCGTAGAGGTGCTGCGCGTCCCACTCCGCCGGCAGCTGCGCCCGCAAGATGGCGTGGGAGGGCCCGACATCGACCTTCGGGCCGATGAGCCCGGTACGCTGGGCCACGCGGTGGTGATGGCTGTCGACCGGCAAGGCCGGCATCCGCAAGGCGCTGAACGACAGCACCGCCGCGCTGGTCTTCGGTCCGATGCCGGGGATCGCCTCGAGCCAGGCGCGGGCCTCCGGCACCGGCCTCTCCCGCAGGAAACCGAGATCGAGCCCGCCGGCACGCTCCCGCACCGCGCGCAAGACCGCCTGGATCCGCGGCGCCTTCAGCTCCGGCCAGGTCACCCCGGCGATCGTCTCCTGCACCTCGGCGGTGGGCGCCGCGATGAGCGCGTCCCAATCCGGGTAGCGCACCCGCAGGGCCTTGAACGCCCGGCCCGACTCCGCGTTGCGGGTGCGGTGGGAGAGGAGCGAGGAGACGAGCTCGCTCACTGGGTCCAGATCGTGGAAGTACGGGATCGGGCAGCCATAGACCCCGCACAGGCGGCGATGGATGGCCAAGGCCTTCTCGGTCAGGGCCTTCTCGGTCAGGGCCTTGTCGGCGAGGTCTTGTCTGGGTGGGTTTGGGGGCGCGGGGCTCATGACGGGATGAATCGTCGATACCCGGCGCCCGTTCCGGCTGCGGCACCGCGTCCCGCTCAAGCCTGACCCGATTGGCCCCCGTCCTTCTTGCGCTCGTCCTTCTTGCGCTCGTGGCGCAGGAGCAGCGGGGTCTGGGCGAGGGCGAAGGCGAGGGTGAGCGGCATGATGCCGAACACCTTGAAGCTGACCCAGAAATCCGTGGTCTGGGTGCGCCATACCACCTCGTTCAGCGCCGCCAGCACGAAGAAGAACAGGCCCCAGCGGAAGGTCAGCTTGCGCCAGCCCTCCTGGGTGAGATCGAACACGCTGTCGAGCACCAGGGCCAGCAGCGGCCGCCCGAAGGCGAGGCCGCCGAGCAGCACCGCCCCGAACAGGCTGTTCACGATGGTGGGCTTGAGCTTGATGAACAGCTCGTCGCGCAGGAGCAGGGTCAGGCCGCCGAACACCACCACCACCACGCCGGAGACGAGCGGCATGATCGGCAGGCGTCGCACCCAGACGTAGTGGACCGCGAGCGCCACCAGGGTCGCGGCGATGAACAGCCCGGTCGCCACGAACAGGCGCTGGTCGGCCGCAAAGCCGAACCGGTCGGCATAGGCGTTGCCGAGGAAGAACACCCCGAGGGGGCCGAGCTCCAGGGCGAGCTTGGCGAGGGGCGGCAGATGGGTCTGCGGCGGAACGGCTTCGATCTGCATGGGGCGGGGGGACGCTCCTCTCTCAATGCGCAGGCGGGGCCGCGTCTAACCCAGGTGGGACCACGCCGACGCACGCGCAACGGGAGGCGAGGCCATAAACCGGCGCGGCCGGTCCATCCATCCCCCGAAGCCTGCTCGCTCCGTCAGCGGGCCTCCGCCTCCGGGCGGAGCGCGGCGGTGCGGCGGCGCTCGCAGGCGACCTTGAGGTAGGTCTCTTGTCCGCGCACGAAGCCGCTCTGCGCCGCCAGGGTCTCGCCCTGCATCAGGCAGGTGATCGGCGTCGGTGCCGGGGCGACCGCCACGTCGAGCGCCGTCTCGCGGGAGCAATCCGGCGCCGCCAGGGTGCTGGCGCAGACCAGGGCGACGGTGAGAAAATCCGCCATGCTACCTCCATCGGCCGCTTGGGAAGCGGATCGGGCGGAGATCCAGGCCGGACGGACGCTCGCGCCGCCTCGGGCGGAGCGATTCGCGTGCCAGGATTGGACCAAGGTCGAAGGCTGCGACGTGATGTTGCAGTGCAGCGACGGCGGGGTGGCATGCTCCGGAGCGATGCCCTGCACCATTCGGCGCGGTTTTTCGATGCGGAAGGGATCGGCTCCCGCTTCGCCCCGGCGCGGGTGGCGTCGCCTCGCTCGTCCAGGCTCCGCAGCGACAGGCACAGAATCAGGCACGCCACGCATCTGCGAGCTTCCGGCGGCGGTATCCACTGGACTGCGGCCAGGGTCGGAGGCGCCGAGTTTTGTGCCTTGACGGGACGTGCACAAACGCTGTTTATGTCGCCCCTGGCGCCTGTGATTTGCCAGTGACGGCAAACGTTTGAGGCACTTAGCCGGTGTAGCACAGCGGTAGTGCAGCGGTTTTGTAAACCGAAGGTCGGGGGTTCGATCCCCTCCGCCGGCACCAGCTAAACCACTGGAAAATCTTAGGATTAGGCGGCGCCAGAAGCGACTCTGGACTCATTTGACGCCATCGTCCGACGACACAAATCTCGGCACAGTTCGTTCCGCAGTCGTTCTCACGCCCCTTCGGGGGCCCCGAACGGCCGGACGCCGCCTCAAAACGGCGTCCGCACAAAAGTCGGCACAGTCCGGCACACGGAGAACGACCCATGCCAGACCGCAAGCTCGTCCTGCCGCCGCTCGTCCGTACCGCCAGAGACGCGGAGGCATTCGCTCGCCACGCCCACCTCGGGCAGTTCGACAAAGTCGGGGACACCTACATCTGCCACCTTGAGCGTGTCGCCCACCGGGTGCGAGTGTTCGCCGCCGGCATCAGCGACCTTGATGAGGCGGTTCAGGTCGCTTGCCCGATATGAGCGGCCGGCAGATCAACCGTCTGCACGGGGACAAGCGCCGACAGGTTGAGGATCTGGCCGCCGAGATCGCGGCGGACAACGCCACCATGCTCTCCGTTCTGAAGGCGGCAGACGCCTCGATGACGCTGGCCTGGACAGATCCCAGCCATGCCGATGCTAGGCGGGAACTAGGCACGGAGATGTGCGAGATCTGGATCCAGATCCGCGCCGCTATCTCTCAGGCTGATGGACAGTAAGGGAGGGGAGGATGGACAATTTGGACGATCGGGTAACGGTCTACGGCACTCAAGGCGATGAAGATATCTTGGCGATTGCGGTGGACGGGCGGTGCTTGGTCACCATGACGAACAGCGAGGACGAAATCAGCCAATCCACTCGACTTGAATGGGGCCAAGCCCTTGCATTCGGCGAGTGGCTGATTGCCCAGGCTGTTCGGCGGGGCGTGACCACACCGTCCCGCTCCTGATGCGGGGGAGGAGAGAGACATGTCAAAGCTGGTGAAGTTGACCGGCCCGCGCCGTGCGCTGCTCAAGGACTTGGCGGAACAGAGGCGCCCGGTCCATGCCACCTACCCGCCCCTCGTTTGGCTGGTGGCACAAGGCTATGTGGATGGACGAAAGGTGGGCCTCGGCACCACCTATCAGATCACCGAAGCCGGCCGGTCTGCTCTCCGTGCTGAGGGAGATGGGGAATGAGTGAGGATGAACGAGAGGCAGTCGAGGAAATCGCGGTCCGACTGTTCGACAGCATGCCGGGCACCGGCCGAGTGGACGTTGGCTGGCGCGATACCGACGCAAGCGCCAGAGAGCGATCCATGCCTGGAAACTGGTTTTTTTGGATCGCCTCTTCCTCCTGGCGCTCGGAGTGGTCCTTCTTCCGGATCCGCAGGATGGAGCGAACCGCTTTCACGTCGAAGCCGCGCTCCCCTGGTGCAGGCGTTCGCGCAGCAGGTAGCCCTCCAGCTCCCAGATCCGTTCGCGGGCGTTCCGCCGGGCGATCTCACGCCCGATCGCCTCATCGAAGTTCTCCGGGCTGGCTGCCGCGCTGGTGCCGGTGACGATGAAGCCGTTGCGCAGGGTGAGGGCGCAGACGGTCAGGGTGGTGCCGGGGAAGACGTGGAAGGCCTCGCCGGTGATCGTTGCGTCGATCAGCGCTGGCGTCAGACGCGGGGCATTCAGTCCCTTGTCCTGGAGCTTCTGCTCCATCGTGGTCTCGTCACTGGACATGCTCTCTCCTCTGCTGCTCGGCCGTCAGCGCGGCGCGGTGGTCTGGAAGGTCATTCGTCATTCGAGGTTGATGGACGAGGGGCGGGCTTGAAGCCCGCTTCGTCGTTTGGGGTTGATAGCCGCCCAGGCAACAGACAGGTAACCGCGTGAGGCGGCTCAGCTGGTAGCTCGTCAGGCGGGATGAACGCTTTCAGCCTGTTGAGGTCGGCCACCAAGTCATTCCAATCATCGCGGCTAACGGTGAGCGGAAGCCAATCGTGATAAGCCGTGTTGTCGACGAGCGCCCAAGCGGAGCGAACGACCGCGAGAACAGCGCTATAGCCCTCTAAGTTGTGTTTCATTTAACGCGCGCCTCTATACGGCCTACCCGCTCCACTTCAGCGATGAGCAACGCTGCTGCGCGGATCAAATCTCCTCTGCGACTACGACTACATCGAATGTCCGCCTCCAGACTCGGACAGCCCGCGCTGTGTGAGCCACGCGCGCATCTGATCAATCTCTGCCTTCTGGGCGGCCTTGATGCTAAGCGCCAACTGCTTCGCCCAAGGGTTCGATCCGTAGACGATCTCCGTGCTCGCCATTCGAATTGCCATCTCGTGGTGCGGGATCATGCCACGGATGAACCGGACATCGTTATCGTTGTAGTCCTTCACGCGAAGCCTCCTTAGTGGATATCCCCTATCCACCATAGCAGATATCTGTTACGCGTCAATAACAGATATTCGTTAAGCGTGGTGGCAGATATGCCTTTGACTCCTGAGCAGATATCCCCGACAAAGCGGCGGATGGCCCGCCCGAAGCGCTACGATAAGCCCTATTTGCTCCGGCTCACCGAGGAGACTTGGGAGCGGATCGAGGCTGTTCGCGGTGAGCAAGATCGGGCCGACGTAATCCGCGAGGCCATTGAGCGCGATCTGAAGCGTCGCGAGCGGCAGAAGCCGAGCAAAGAGGCTGCCGAGGATGGCGCATGACAGACCTGCTGCGCCTCAAGCATCTGGCGTTCGTGGATAGTTACGAGGAAGACGGAACGCTCATCGTTCAGGCGAAGAGCAAAGACCCGTACCCGATCCACGAGTGCTGTACCCTCTACAGCAAGAGCCTCAGTGGCCCCCACCACCTACCTCGTCCTCACCTCCGCCCTGGTCCTATCTTGCGTCTTGGGTGCTGTGGTGGGGGTGAGGCGGGCGGCGCGGCGGCTGGATGAGAGGATGCTTGTGTTAAGCGAACCGGCCTCTCATGCGAGACAACGGGCCTAGCGTTCAGTCCATGAGACACAAGCCGTGACCCACCCGCCTGCCGAGCCCGAGCCGATCGACATCATCGCTCGCGAGCTTCATGAACTCACCCGTCACCGCATCCAGCAGTGCCCCGCCTGGGAGGACCTGGACCCGAGCGACCCGCTTGAAGCCGGCCTGATCCGATGGGCCTACGAGCGGGCTCGGGACTTCGTGGGGATGTATGGCGGTGCTGAGGAGTGAGTGACGGCCCGATCATCTGGCGCCACACCTGGCCCGAGCGCGGCCCGGACTTCGTCGCGATCCTCGCCGGCGGTCAGCTCGGCCGGATCTACAAGACCCATCCCGACGGCCTTGGGCGGCGCGAGTGGGTCTGGTCGCTGACCTACCCGGCGGCGACGAGGCTGACCAAGGCGGGGCGCGCCGCGAGCAAGGCGGAGGCGGTCGAGGCCGTTCGCGCGGGCCTCGACGAGGCGCTGCGCTGGCACGCCGAGCGCGACCAGCCGCTGCTTCTGTGGCGGGACGAGAAGGGGCCGGATCCGATGACCGACTGGCTGCGCGGGCCGCTGCGCCTCGTCATCGGCCAGGACGTGCCGTGGCCGGAGGGGTGGGGCCAGACACAGAAATGCCCGCAGCAGGGTGACCCTGGCGGGCTGAAGTAAGATCGATGCTTCAGTTTGCGCCTCTCGACGCAGCTAGAATGTGCGCTTCCAGCAATTCGACGTCCATCCATCTGATGGATGAAGGCGGATCACACGAAAGAACCCCGCTCGGCGGCTGCCGGCGGGGCTGAAGGTGAAGACTTCAAGGGGCCATGAAGTGCGGCCGGTTAACGGTCTGGGGGTGGGGTAGTTCCAAATCAACGATGAGACCGGGACGGCCGATGTGGCGGGGGATCACGCTCGTCCAGCCGCTCGAGGACTGGCAGCAGGCGGCCCAGCACCGCCGTGACTTGATCGGCGTGCTGCGCTTGGTCGGCCGCGGTATCGGCGACGATGGCTGCCGTAAGTCCCTTGATCGCGGTCGTGAGATCGCCAATCGCCATGCTGTCGAAGACGGCACCGCCCGTCGTGGTCGCAATCTCCCGGGCCGTCTCGGGCTTCATGGCTTCCGCCTTCATAGCCTCCAGGCGGTAATCCAGCATCGTCTTGACGAAGGCGTTGATGGGAACGAGGGCTCCGGCCACGGCCGCCGTGATGCCGATGGCGATGGCGGGCCAGCTATCGAGCGTTGCGACCGGATCCGCCAAGGGTGCGCCTCCTCTCCTCGGCATCCTTCTCGGCCGCGGCACGCCACCTCTTCCGCAGCCCGAACGTGTCTTCAGCCGCCATGTCGGAGGCGGCCCGGCCGGAGGAGTGGAGCTCTGCGATGGCAAACACGCTGAAGAGCGCGATGCCGATGTTGGCTGGCGGGTAGGCCAGAGCAAACCCGACGAACAGCGCCAGCCAGAAGGCGAACCCGCCTACGCACCCGATCGTGCGGATGAAGCTCGTCTCCCGCCCGCGCCGGCCGTTGATGATGAGCGCAGCGAGCCGCGCCGAGCCGACCACGATGGAGATGCTGCCGGCCTGCGCCTCTGTGACGAAGGAGGCGATGACCCGCCACTGCGGGCCGACGAACGTTGCCGCCGGCGAGAGGATCACGGCACCGACCGTGACCATGATGGCGCTCAGCCAGACCTCGGCCCATCGGGTCTGGCCGTAGCGGACAGCACGCCGGATGCGCTCGTTGAGGACGGGATCGGGATCGTAGTGGAGCATCGTGCCGTCGTGCCAGGGGGCGAGGTAGGCCAGCCAGCAGCGGCCGCGGTCGAAGCGCATGGCGCGTCCTCCTGGTGCTGCCGGCTGGCGGCGGGGGCTACTTGGTTGCGCGCGGCAGCTGCGCCACCACCGGCGCCAGGGTGTTGTGCTCGTTGGCATCGTCCTCGAGGTTGAGCTTCCGGAAGACGATTTCGGCGAGCCCGGCTTCGCCGCCGGCTGCCTCCAGGGCCTTCGCCGGCGCCGCGTCCACCGCCCGCTGCACCGCCTCAAGGCGCGTGCTCGCCTGGCTGTCGCGCCGGCGCATCTCCCACCAGAGGCCGAGGATTGCAGCGATCGCCAGGACCAGGAGCGCGCCGGTGACCCCGCCGTCGGTGGCGAGGCGCTTGGCGGCCTCCTCGACCCCGGGCGGCAGGCCCGGGACCGGGGTGTCGGCCATCGCGACGGCGATCAGGTCCATCTGCTACCGCTTGCCCCAGCCGCATACGGCGATGCCGCGGGCGTTGTGCGCCCGGACCTGCCGGCGGGTCTCGGGTGTGTCCCGGGCGCTGTAGGTGATGGGCGCCGCGGTCTGGCAGAACCGCGCCGCATCGACCTGGATCTCGGGGCTGGTGCAGGCGAAGACGAAGAACCCCGCTGCCGCGCAGGTGAAGGTCATGTGCCGTCCTTTCGCAGGAAGGGGTCGTTCGGGTCCTCGGGGGCCCTGGTGGCGGCGTCGGCCGCGGTCCGGGCTACGGCCTCCTGGCGCTCGGCCTTGGCGCGGGAAGAGGCGGCCTGTCGCGCCGCCCCCACCTCGCGCTGCGCCTCGGCAGCCCGGAGGCTATCGATCTCCTGGACAATGACGTTCGAGAACGTCCGCGCCAGGAGGCTGAGGAGGGCGCTCAGAAGCGCCGAGGCGCTGAACATCAGACCGGCGCCACGGGCGTCGGCTGCGACGCCACCGCGGTTGAGGTGGCCGGCGCGAGCGAGGCGTCCTGATCCATCGGCAGCAGGGCGATAATGTGATCTCGGATCGCCTGCTCACCGCCGGCCCACTTCAGGAACCAGCCCGGGGCGTGCTCGACGGCATAGTTGAGGGCGTTCGCCAGCACCGCGTTGCCGACCGGGACCGACAGCGTCTTACCGGCGGCTGCGCCAGCGACCGTGCTCATGCCGAACGCGATGGCGCGCTCGACGAGCTGCTGGGTCAGGAGCCCGCGGACGACGGCGCCGATGGCGGCCGGCAGGCGTCGGCAGGCGAACGCGATCACCGCCATGATGACCGAGACGACGATCTCCTGGATGCCGGCGGCGGCCGAGGTGAGCCATGAGCCGTAGGGGATCGTGACCACCGCAGTGTCGGTCGCCGGCTGGGCGACGGTGGCCGCGGCCTGGGCGAGCGCCGGGCCGGCGGAGAGCGCCAGAGGCGTGGAGAGGCAGAGCGCGCAGGCGAGCGCCAGTGCCGCGAGCGGGAGCTTGCGGATCATTGGAGGTTCCTTGTCTTGGATGGTGCGGCGCTACCTTGGATGGCGCTGGCCGCTATCTTGGATGCTCGGCTGGCCCGGCCGGCGCGGGTCGAATTGCCCGGGGATCCCGGGAGGAGGTCAGGCCGCGGCCTTCACGCCGTCGATCGCCGCCCAGGTGCCAGGCCCGGCGATTCCGTCCGCCACGAGCCCATGCGCTCGCTGGTAGGCGCGCAGGCTTGCCTCGGTCATGGCCCCGAAGGCGCCATCTGCCGCCACGCCGATCGCGGTCTGGAGCGCCTTCACGTCATCGCCCTTGGCGCCCCGCCGCAGCGTCGGCCGACCGGTCGCATCCTTCGCCGGTACGAGAGGCCGCACCGGCGCGCCGTTCATGATCCCCGCGACACGGGCCCGGAACGCCGTCATGTCGATCCCGGCCGGGTCGATCTTCCGGCCTTTCGGCAGCGCCCATTCCCGGTGCGCCACCGCCATGATCGGCTGCGCACCGATGTGGGCGAGTACCGCGGCGCAGAGCCGGGCGTAGGCGTCCAGCTGTACCTCGGGCCAGGGCTCGCCGACGCCGGTGTTCTCGGCCTCGACACCGATGCTCGAGGAGTTGCCGGCGGTGATGCCCTGCCAGGTGCCCGGGCCGGCGTGGTAGGCGAGCCCGGCCGCCACGACGTAGCAGGTGCCATCACGCCCGAGCGCCACGTTGCAGAGCGGGCCGGCGAGATCCGGCCGGCCCTTGGTGACTGTGGCCAGCGACGGCATGTTGCCCGTCTTCGGCCCGGCCGTGTGATGGAGCATCACCATCCGGACGGTGCCGAGGGCGGCGTGACCGCGGGTCTTCCACCCGTCGACCTCGGCCACCTTGAGGCCGGCGGCGCGGAGCACGTCGGCGAGCCAGAGAGCATTCGGCATCAGGCCTCTCCCGCGCTGGTGCGGGTGGCGCGCGGCCGACGCTTACGCCGCTCCTCCACGCCGCCGTCGGCCGCCGGCAGGTCGTGGTCCAGCGTCGACTCGTGCTGGGCATGGTCGTGGCCGCAGAGGCAGCCGTCGGCGCGGTCGTGATCGTCGGGCGCGCGGGAGCGCTCCGCGGGGTGATGCGCGGCCATGGTGTCTCCGGATTGTCAGGAGTGGTGTGGGGCCGGGTCAGGGCGCGTCATTGCGCGACGGGCGTGTCATCGGAGTACCGCCGCCAGGCGCCATTGGAGAAGTACGCCGGCACACCCGTACCCGCACCAGCCGCCTCACTCACCTTGCGACCATTGCTCACGTAGATAGTCGCCCCCGCCACTCCGGTCGGCAGTGTCGAGACCGTAAAGGTGCCGGGGCGGATCGCTTTGGCGGCATCGACAGATGTGTTGAAGTCGGGGTTGGTGACGCCAAAACCAACGGGACCATAGTCCAGCATGGTCATGATGGGCACGGCGCCGTTATTGGTGGCTTGCGCGAAGTTCAGCTCCCAGCCAGTGCCGTCGCCGAACCGCAGGGACGCCGCCTGTGCGTTCCCGAGATTTCCAAGAACGGTCAGGTAGTTCTTATCATTGGCGTTGGTCGAGGATGCGCCGCCAAATGCATTGAACGAAACGGGGCCGCCAAAGTCTGTTCTGCCGGTCCCGTCCATATAGTCGAGGCGCAGCGTCCGGCCGCCGTTGACGTCGAGCGTCGCGACCCGATTGGGCCCGCTCAGCCAGTCCATTTTGTAGGTGTTGACGCCAATTCGGGTCGCGTGGAACAGGGCCGTGCCCGGGTCAACGACGTTGAGCGGCGCCGATGCATAGAGACGGTCGCGCCAAGCAGATTTGCCGGCGTAAGTGCGTCCATTCACGCGATCCAGGCTCAGGAATGGCGCCCTGGTCGCATCGCCGGTGTCCGCGAGATCGATATAGTTCTTGCCGGCAGACCACGTGTAGAAATTCAGATTGTAGTCATACGGAAACTGCCCGTTGCCGATACCCCAAACGTTGTATTGACCAAACTGCGGAGTGTAGAAGTTAGTGTACTCCGCAGCACTGACGGTCGAGGGGGCCGACATAGTCAGCGTAGTCGAGCCTCCGCCGGAGGTGATCGTGGCGCCAGGCGGGATGCCACGGCCGGCGACATGCACGCCGTTGGCGATCGAGTTCGCGGGGCAGGTCAGCGTGGCGGAGCCGTTCGTCTTCGTGCAGAGCAGGCTCGTACCGCCGGTGGGGTCCACCCCACCCGTCATCTGCATGGCGGCGATCGGCGGCGGATAGTTGGCATCGGCAGTCGTGGTGAAGCGGCTGCTCTCCCAGTAATTCAGGCCGCAGACGCCCCCCGCGCAGATGTTGGGGGCGAAGCCGATCGCAAAATGCTCATAGGGTTGGCTATTAGCGGCGGAAGGATAAGGAAATGCCAGGTCTTTCTGACGCCCAAAAAAGGCGCTGTATCCGTTGGTGTCGTTGTTGACGACGCCGAGCGTATTAACGCCCGGCCGGCTGTTGGTGACCAGGAACTCGCCGT
Organism: Methylobacterium currus; assembly: GCF_003058325.1. NCBI lineage: Bacteria > Pseudomonadati > Pseudomonadota > Alphaproteobacteria > Hyphomicrobiales > Methylobacteriaceae > Methylobacterium > Methylobacterium currus. Next base: position 2,166,936 of record NZ_CP028843.1, on the reverse strand, counting down.
TTTGGTCACCGGCCATCTTTAGCGTATTTACGGGGCCGGCGACCGTCAGATCGGAGAGTTGAGTGCTCGGAGCGGCGTTGACGACATTGAGCGAGACATTGCCAACTGCCGTATAGCCGGCCACGTTGCCGGTGACTTCATTGGCAATGCGGGTGGTCGCGTCCGCCTTCCACGAATTCGCGACCGCTCTGACACTTGCGCCCGCATCGAGCTGCACGATGTTGGCGACGTTGTCGGTGCCGCCGTAAGAGCCGTAGTTGACGCTGGACGAGGTGATGGAGTTTCGCGCGCCACGGAAGCGATACGCGACGCTGAAAGGACCGTCGAGCTGACTGCCAACAATGTGGTTGTCACCGGCGAGATCAAAACCAGCATCCAACGGCCCCGCACTGTCGAAGTTCCAGACGTGGACGTTGGTGAATTTGCTGTCATACGTGCTTGGTGCATTAACGCCGATTTTGCAGCCGTTGAGCACCGAGTTCAGGCCATGGCTATCCCCCGTGTTCTCGTAGAGGACGCAAGAGCTTCCGGCCGGGGCGGCGCCGCGCGGCGCGGTGCGAACAGTCGTGATATTCTCGAAGAAGCCCTCATAGCTCGACTGCGGCGCGGTCGACGAGCCGAACTTGACGCCAGCCACTTGCGTGTCGACGGTGCGGACATTGCGGATGGTGGCGTGGTTGACGAAGGGCGCCCGCACGGCGATGCCGGCCAGCCCTGCCGCATCGAACGTGCCGCCCTCGAACAGGCCGCCTCGGATGATGCCGCTGTAGTCGCTCGCGTCCGACCCGAAATCGAACATCGAGGTCATCGCCGCGGTCGCGGTGATCTTGGCCGACTTGTCGAGGGTGATGCTCGGAGCTGGCCGGACCAGGCTTGATCCCGCGGGCGGCAGGAACACGACCGTCGCGGCGATCCGGCACTGCATGTCGCCCGGGACGTAGACCCGCCGGCCGAGCGTCCGGTAGAGCGCCGCGAGCGTCTGGAGCGTCGCCGTGTCATCGCCGCTGCCGGAGCACGCGGTGGGCGAGATCATCCGCGGGGTGAGTGGCAGGTCGCTGGCAAGCGTGCGCAGACTGAGCGGCGACGAGAGCCCGAAGCCCCGCACGTCGAGCGTTGAGGCTTCACCTGTCGAGCCGGCCCCGCGGATCTGTAGGTTGTCGGGCGTGATCGTGAACGTGGTGCCCTGCCGCTTGCCGAGCGTCACGGGGCCCAGCATCAGGTTGCCACTGCCGTCGATCTGCCCGGGCGGCAGCACCTGCGCCTGTTGGGCATAGGCCGGTGCCGAAGCGTCGAAGAGCGCCGCCAGCGCAAGCGGGATGAGAGCGAGGCTGCGCATCATGCGTAGGTCCACAGGTTCGAGCCGTTCGAGTGGAACGTGAGTTTCTGATAGGGCGAGCCCATCGTGACTGCCGGCTGCCCCGCGATGGTGTCCGAGCCCGCAGCGGCAATCGTGATCGTCCGTCCGGCGTCGGCCGAGCACAGTCCCGTTTCATCGGCGATGTAGAGGGGCTGGCCTGGCTCGAAATTGGCCGCCGGCGGGAGGGTCAGCGTGACCGGGGCGGAAAGACTGGTGACCGCGACGTAGGCATCGGCCGCAGCCAGGGACGCATTTTGACCAGCAACGACCCTGCGTCCACAGCGGGCCAGAGGGGCGCCGCCTGGGATGTCTCCCGACATCGCGTGTAGCCGGCCCGTGTCCGTATTATAGACCAGCTCGCCAGAGAAGCCGGTATAGGCCCGCACCTGCGCATTGGAGCCGCGGACGGCACGAAATGGTTTACGCGCCATGCTCGCGGGCTCCAAATTTTACAGTTAGATTTGAGCTGTATCGGCGCATCAATAATTGATCGGTGCCGCGCGGCCGACTTCAACCCAACCGATTTCGAGAGACGGAATGTACGTCTCAGTCTGGGCCGGCTTAAGTGGACGCGATGCCCCGCCAACCTCAAAATATTCAGATCCGTTTGAATAGATAAGGATCGGAGCATTCGTGGCGTTGGTCACGGTAATTGTACGCGCGCCCCACGCGGCGATGGCCGGGAGACGAACGCCGCCGGAGCCTGCCACAACCCGGTTTGATCGCGCCGGTAAGCTGGTAGCCGACGCCTGATCGGTGCCGGCCGCGGTGATGCTCGCGAGATCTCCGGCAACGACAATGCCGGACAGGCTCATGCCGGGGTTACGCCCGACCTCAGCCACCACTGCGCCGCCCGCACTAGCGATACGCCCCGTGAGGTCAAGGTTCTTGTTGTCGTCGATGATGGCTTTTGAAACATTTCGCAGGGTGATGTCGTTGCGACGGATATTACCGGGATCCGAGTTTAGAGGAACGCGCGAAATGTCGTAGAAGGTGTTGTCGCTAGCGGTAACGTTATGGGCCTCACATATTGCCACTCCGCCGCCGTCCGTATGGCGGATACGGTTGCGAATAATTTCTACGCCGCCGATATCCTGGACGGGCGCGTAACCACCACCAGATCCATCGAGAGAGGTTGCGTACACGGCGATTGAGACCGGCAGATAGTCGGCACTCTCTAAGCCACGATTGCGCTGACAATTGTCAAAATCGCAATCGTCTACGATGACATCAGAGGGGGCCGCCCCCTGCTGAAATTCGTTGGCCGCTGCCGCCACGACGCCAGCAAACAGCGTCCGGTCAAATTGTACGCGCCGGACCATCAGGTTCGTGCAGTCGAGACGCAGGCCGTTACCCCAGTTGCGACCAATCACCCCGTCGAAGACCTGCGTCTTGCGCGGCAGGAGCGACAGGTTGAGGATCCGGTCACCCGGCGCAGTGCCGGCCGGCAGGGTATCGAGCGTGACGCTCCACTGCCCGCCGCCCGACGTCGTGCTCGTGATCCGGCCCTCGCCGCGCGAGGCGCCGTTCGGCGCGATGACCCGCACGCGGCTGTAGGTCGTGTCCCACCAGGCCGGGAGATCGCCGCCACCCGAGGTGATCGTCGTCCCGCTGACCGCGGTCACCGTGTACTGCGCGTTGAAGACGTGCATGGCGTCGTCGCACATCCCCTCCAGGAGAGGGTCGTCGAGGATCAGGTCCGCGCCGCGCAGGCCGACGTGCTGCTGACCGTCGGCGTTGGCCGAGATCAGGCGCCCGAATTTTCGCGCGATGCGAACGCCGGACCAATTCTGCGTGCCGGCGCCGTAATTGTTGAAGACGCCCGTCGAGGCTGCCGCAAGGATCAGGTAGCTTCCCAGCCAGCGAATATCGCGGTTGGAATAGCAGACGATCAGGGGCTCGGCGGCAGCTTGCGGGGTGCTGTATTTCTTGTGCTGAATGGCGACGCGCTTGCCAACGACGTAGAGCGCGCCATTCACCGAGTTCATCTGAGCAATACGCAGGGTGCGATTGCCGAGCGGCGTGATGCTCGCGACGTTGGAGTTCGAGCCGCTGTCGAGGATGCCATCGCCATCGACGCCGAAGTGCCCCTCGGACGTCGCGAAGTCGATCCGGAACCCGTCGTCGACCTTGACGTCGAACGTCGACGTCCCGTTGACCGCCGTGATCGTGCCCTGCGTGAAAGGCAAGTTGTCGTAGTCGATCGTTGCCGAGCCGAGGAAGTCCACACCCGCGCAGTTGGCAATAAAGAGAAAGCCGTTCCAGCTATAGTTCTGGTCGAGCACGCCTGATGCCGGAATGGGCGCCCGCACGATGTAATCGGTGCCCTGTGCGACCCATTCCAGGTCGTTGACGTACTGGAGAACAATGACACGCGGGAAGTAGAGCGGACCAGGCGCGGTATAGATCCGCTTCCGCCCGGGCAGCCCGATGAACAAGTTGATCGCCGCCTGGGCCGCGGAGCCGTCGCCGGACAGAAGTTCTTGCGTGAGCACCAACTCGTAGGGGCTCTTGTCGCGCTTGTTGGCAAGCGCGACGATCAGCGCCTCGACCTCGCTCTTCAGGGCGGCCGGGACGCCGCCCGGTAGACCGTTGCCGGCATGTAGGCGGCCGGTGTCCGTGTTGACGAACGGCTCGCCCGGCGCAGCGGGATAGCTGGCGACCTTAGCGGTGTTGCCGCGCGCGATCTGGAGCGTCTGTCGAGTCATCACAGGACCCCGAAGTCGAGAGGCGCGGACCCGTCGGCGGGCTGGTCCAGGGTGCCCATGTCGTAGGAGACCGCGAGCGCGGCGGCGGCGACGTAGGCAGCGACGTCGGCCTGCGTCGGCCGGTCGGACAGCGCCTGCGGGATGGTCTGCTGGCCGTCGCCGACCGGGAGGAGCAGACGGCCGACGAGCTGCGAGGCCGCCTCAATTGAGCGGGTGCCGTCCGGTGCGATAGTGGAGATCTGGGTGTCGGCCATCGCGGCGCCCTCCTACCAGGACGACAGGGCGGGGGCCCGGGCCGAACCCCGGGCGCGCGCGAAGGTGATCCTCGTCCCGGCGATCGGGACGAGGGCGAGGAGAATGCGGGGCATCGGGACCTCTAGAGCGACAGCGCCAGGGCGTGGTCGTTGGTGCGGTACAGGGCGCTCGACGAGACCGGCGGCAGCGTAGGCAGGGCAGGCATCGTGTCGGCGAGCCAGGGAAGAAGGGCGGCGCGGACGGCGATCAGGAGCGCGGAGCCCGAGGTCGGCAGCGGCGTCGTGGGATAGGCGGTACCGTCGTTGTTCGCCGTGAGAGCGAGCCGCCCGCCGTTGCGCCAGAGCGCTCCCGCCGCGCCCGGCGCTACGGTCGGCAGCGCCCGCAGCGCCCGTGGCACCGCGACGCCAAGGGTCGCGGTCACCGGGTCGAGCGCGCCGCCCAGCCCGACACCGTAGGGCGCGATGTAGGGCGTACCGTCCGAGTTCGGCGAGAGGCATGTGAAGGTCTGGGAGCGCCACAGCGAGCCCGCCGCGAGCGGCATCGTCAGCGGCAACGACCGGACCACATCGGTGAGGGCCTGGGCGATAACCGCGGAGACGGCGCCGAGCGTGACCACAGAGGCGATGATCTCGGCCGGGCCAATCGCCAGGTCGAAAGTGTCGGGCCCGGTCGCCGCGCCGACCTGCTGGCTCCAGCCCGAGGTACGCGGCAGATTGGTCGGGCCGCCGTAGTCGGCGACGTAGATGGGGTCGCCGGCCGCCCATACGGCACCGGCCACCCGGACCATCCCGCTCTTCCGCAACACCACCGCCGCGCCGGCTGCGGCCGGGCTGTCGATGTACCCGATCGCCACCCCTGTAGCGGAGGACGTGTCCGTCGGAGTGGCCAGGCTCACCTGCCCCGACCCGTAGGCCGCACCGAATGCCCCGCCTGGCAAATCCGTCGTCGCGATGAGCGTCAGGGTCGCATCAGCTGAACCGGCATTTGCGAGCATGGCGGCGAAATCGGCCTCGCTGCCAGCATAGCCGCCGGTCTCGACGGCGATCTGGTAGGCGGAGCGCCCATCCTCGCCCTGGTCACCGATCAGGCCGGGCTGGCCTGCGAGCGAGATGACGATCGGCTCACCGACCGTCGAGGTCGTCTTGAACGGCATGTGCGCGCCTCAAGGCAGATAGGCCACGCCGTCCACGTGCTCGAGGTTGCCGAAATAGACGCTCTTGCGGCGGCCATCGGCGAGGGCGAGCAGCTCGTAGACGTAGGGACCGGGCGGAAACCGCGTTGGCGCCATCATGGGGGCGAGGACCAGCAGCGTCGGCACGCCGCTGCCGGCGCCCGGAATCAGGGTCTGCAGCGTGCCGCCGGGCGGCCGGGAGGTGGCTTCGAGCGTGACGACCGGGGAGGTCTGGCTTTGTCGGACCTGCAGGACGTAGTCGATCCCGGTATCGTCGATCAGCTGCGGGGTCGGCTGCACACCCCAGGCATCGCCGACCTGGAATGGCGTGCTGCCGGGCGTCAGGCTGAGCGTGAGGCCTGCGACGGTGACGGTGGCGCCAGCCATCCCACGACCGACGAGCGTGCCTCCGGGATCGGTGACGCCGAACAGGAACACCCCGCCGGCGGCGCTCGTCACCGTGACCACGTGGGGGCCGAGCTCGGTGTAGGGCGCGACGGCTGTCACGGCGAGCGGGCCGTCACCACGATTGCCGATGCCGGCGACGACGGCGGCCGGCCCCGCCTGAACGAGCGGGAAAGCGTCGGTCCAGTCCGCGCTCGCCGAGGTCTGAAGATCCTGCCGACGCGGCTGGATCAAAAGGATGTTCGTCGGCACGAATCAGGCCTGGATCTGCGAGGCTGCGGCGAACAGGTCGTCGATGGCCGCTGCGTCGAGGCCGAGGGCCGTGCCGATCTGGGCGACGTAGGCGTTGGACCGTTGCCAGGTGCGTGCGTCGGTGTACCAGATCTCCACCTCGCCGCCGGCCTGCTTCACGGCGTCCTTGACGGCCGAGAGGTGGCCGGCGCGGCTGAGCGCGATCTTGGCCTGGGCGCTCGAGACCTCGGCCACGACGGCCGGGGTCCGCGCGGGCGCGGGCGGGGCTTGAACTGCGCTCCCGTCGACGAGCCAACCCTCCGCCACGTCGGGGTAGGCGGCGACGTCAAGAAGTGTCCAGCCCTTCGGCAACGGATCAGGCAGGTTCGGGCGCATCTCGAAGAGCTCGTGGACGCGAGCGTCCACGATCAGCGCATAGGCGTAGGGCACGGAATGCTCCAATCAGTAGCGGGCGATGACGAGGCCGGAGGCGCCGGCACCGCCGATGGAACCGTTGCCGGTCACGTTGTTGCCGGCAGATCCGGAGCCGCCACCTGCGGGAAATGAACCGCCGTTGCCGGCAAAGCCAAAATTAGGTGGCGTAGTAGAAGAGTTGTATGATGACCCGCCGGATCCGCCGATAAACACGTTGTTGCTGACGGTGTACGGAAGCCCACCAAAATAGCCGGGGCGCGAAACTGCCCCACCGGATCCGGTGCCACCGGCGCCACCTCCTAACGATCCACCGTTGCTGGATCCGCCGCCGCCGCTACCCCCGCCGGCCGCGATCGTTACGCTCGTGCCGTCGGGTTTCGTGTAGGTCACCGAGGACAGTGAGCCGTTGCCGCCGTTGCTGCCGCTCGGGGTCCCCGACGCGCCGCCGCCGCCCACGACGATCGTGAGTGCAGACCCGGCGCGACACGCGTAGGAGCCCGCCTCATAGTCTCCTCCACCACCGCCGGCGCCCGCAGCGGTCGTGCCGTTTCCCGTCGCCCCGCCGCCGCCGCCGCCGCCGCCCCAGACCTCGATCCCGAACGTCGTGACGTCGGTCGGCAGCTGCAGGGTGTAAGTGCCGGGGGAGTTGTAGACCGTAGTGCGACCACCAACGACCAGGCGACTGCCGAAAATATTGGTGATGACCGTCGAGGAGACCTCGGACGACGATTGGCCCAGACGGCGCAGAACGCCGTTCAGAAACACGGCAAGGAACGGTCGGCCAGCCGGCCCGTCACCCGCCGTCGGGTCGCCGCCGTCGTTTCGCTTGAGGGAGATCGCTCCGAAACTCTGGATGCTGACGGTGGTCGGGCCGGCGATGTCGAGCGCCGGGACGATCTCGAACACCTGATAGTTGCTGAGCGCGGTGATGGCCGGCACCAGCGTCGGGATCGTGATGGCGCCCGGCGTGGTGCTGGTGTCGGTACCGGCATGGATCAGCGACGTCTGCGGCACCGAGGCGCCGGTCAGGACGGGCTGCCAGTTCTGCGCAGTGCCGCCGTCGGGGTTGGTCGTGTTGTTGTCGATCGTGTTCAGCCAGACGAGGCCGGCCGTGGTCGAGGAGAGCAGCGCGCCGCGCGGGTAGCCGCCGATCTTGGTGGCGAATGTGCCGTCCCAGAGGTTCAGGCCGCCGGCCGCCTGCCAGCGTGCCCACAGGGTGAGCAGCTTGAACAACCCGTTCAAATCCTGGCCGAACGGCGGAACGCCCCCGCTGCCGACCGGCAGGAAGTTGAGCGGAGGAAAACCGTCCTGCAGGCTGGCCGCGCCGTTGGCGATGCCGATCTGGGAGCCTTCGGGGATGTCGCGGATGTAGCTTGGGGCGGCCCCGTTGGCGAACGGGATCGGGAACTTGGCGGGGGCTTGCGACTGCTGCATCTCGCTACCTCGGGAGGATGACGACGGAGGCCGCCACGCCGGTCGGCGTCGGCAGGACGCCGGATTGCTGGACGATCGCGAGCTCGACGGGGGTCAGGTCGAACTCGAACGCGTAGGTGATGGCCGCGTAGGGGTTCGGCTGGCCGGCGTAGAATGGGGCGACCTGCGCGCTGCCCGAAGCCGGCGAGGTGCCGACGCCGCCCGCATAGAGGGGCGCGGTGTTCAGCGCCTCGTCGCCGGGCCGGGCTTCTGCGAAACCCAGGTACGGGCCCGGGTAGTCGACGAGGGTGTTGAGTCCGCGGATGTAGTTCGGCCGGACCGACGCGGCCTCGGCGAACCCGAAGTAGCTGTCCGGCACCCGCTCCTTGACGTAGGCGTTGCCGCGACCTGGGAAGATCCGCCGCAGGATGGCGTTGATGGCTGGGATCGACCCGCCGCAGATGTTCGCCGCGGCCTTGGCGTAGATCAGCCGGCGATAGGCCTCCGTGCCGAGCCGGAAATTCTGGGTGGTGACCGACCCGTCGTAGAATGGGCCGTACTGCGCCGACGTCTCATCCGTGGCCTGCTGGATCGGGCTCGCCGGCAAGAACGTGCCGTAGCCGTAGGGCTCCGACCCGGGCTGCGCCTCGGCGAACCCGAGACAGGCGCCGTAGGTCAGCAGGGCGTCGTTGAAACCCGTGATCGTGCCGTCGCCCTGCACCGCAGCCTCGGCAAAGCCGAGGAACCGGCTCGTGACGACCTGCAGCACCCGGTTGACGCCGACGATGCGCCCCCAGATGTCGAGCCCGTAATCCTCGGCGGTGTCGAGGTCGCGGACGCGGCGGAAGAAGTCGTCGAGGTTGGGCCGCTGATCGAGCGCGGCCGCCTCGCTCTCCAGGATCCCGATCAGGATCGGGCTGTTCGCGAACTGGCTGAGGATCGTCGTCCAGACGTCGAGCTGTTCGGTCTCCGGCAGCTGGCCGCCCGGCGCGGTGCTCCGGTTGTGCTGCGGGGGGTAGACGGGCCCGGTCATACCAGCGTGACGATGATGTTCGCGGCCGAGAGCGAGGGCACCTGGTCGATCCCGACCGGCACGCGGAACTGGTCGGGCTGCGCGGCGTAGAGGCGGCGCGACGTGATGGCGGGGTTGGGGGTGGACAGCGCGTAGGTGCCCGCGCCGCCCGTGCCGGTGGCGTAGGACGCGACCCTGGTGCCAGGCAGCAGCACGCCGTTGTCGTCGAGGATCGTCTGGCCGACCTCGAGCGCGCCCGAGCCCGAGCCCAGGGCCGTGACCTGCAACGCCGTCCCGTCGATCGCTCCCATGAATGTCGCGTCGGGCACGGTCGAGGCGCCGATGCGCAAGGACACGATCCGCGCCCACGGCCCCAGCGCCTGCACCGGGTCATAGTAGCGGCTCGCCAGGATTTCAGCGCCGATCCGCGCGCGCGGGCCGCCATCCTCACCCGCGAAGGCCGCGATCAGGGCGTTCTGGATCTGCTGCGTCGCGTCGGCCGGCACCAGCGCCGAGTTCTTGATCTGGACCTCGAACAGGACAGGCAGCGGCCGGGCGTAGTCGAAGTGCACCTCGTAGGCGGGATACGGCGGGCTGTAGCCGGAGGCCGTGTCGAGCACCGTGACGGTGGTCGAGCCGTTGGTGTTCGCGACGCCCTTCCGGGTCCAGATCGCCCGAGCGATGTCGTCGGCCGCGCCGCCGGCGACCGACACGTAGACGCTGTTCGCCGAGAGCGTGTAGCCGCCGATCGTTTTCGGCAGGTTGGTGTCGTTCTGCACCACGAAGGCGTCGAGGACGCCATCCACGCTCAGCACCGCGCCACGCACCGCCGGCAGGTGGCCGGCGGCGTTGTGCGCCACCGACTGCCGCCGCCGGATCTCGAAATCCGCCCGGCCCTCGACCACCGCGCCGAGCACGCCGTCCTGCGGGTTCGTGATCGTATCCCACCCGGGGATCGCCTGGTAGATCGTCGAGAGCGCGCCGGCGGGGCAGGCGATGGGCCCGGGCGCGGTGCAGGCGAACGGCAAGGTCATCGTGCCGGAGGGGCCGAACGTGCCGGTCTGCTGGCAGACGTAGAGGTTGTCGTCGGCGGCGCGCGCCTGGGCGCCGGCGGGAATCGTCACGCCCTCGAGCCCGATGCAGACCGCCTGCACGACGGTCGGCTGCGCGGGGCGGCGCTCCAGGAAGTAGATGCGCCCGATCGCGTCCTGCATCCGGCCCTGCGCGTAAGCCGGATCGGTCTGGGACACGATGCGCAGGAACATGTCGTTGACGTTGCCGACCAGCGCAGCGATCGATGTCGCCATCTGCCCCTGCGGGGTCTTCGGGCCGGGGTTGAGCCCGCCGCCGAACGCCCGTTGCAGGTCGGCCATGGCGCCCGCGTACAGGGCGCTCTCGGCCGGCGCGACATAGCCTGTCGGCCCGAGGGTCGGGCGCGGGATCGCGGTGCTCGACATGGATGCTCGTGTCAGAAGCTGGCGGCGGAGACCGCGCCGGCGCGGTCGGTGATCTGGACCTGCCCGGAGAGGTGGCGGCCCTCGAACCGCGTGAAGAAGGCACGCGCCTGGACCACGCCCGGGACGGTCAGGGCCTCGGTTTCGAGGTAGGACCGCACCAGGGAGAGCGGGACCTGCTGGCCGAGGATCTGGTCGCGGTAGGGGATGCCGGCGCGGGTGTCGTAGTAGACGTCGCCCTGCCAGGTCCGGATCGCGGTCGCGGCGTCCTGCGCCATGGCGTAGGGGTTGCTCGCGACGGCGATGTTGCCGGCGGTGTCCTGGCAGAGGTCCCAGGCGACCGTGTCGAGGAGCAGGCTGCGCATCAGGTCCCCGGGATCGGCTTGTCGGTCGAGGGGTGCTTGTGCTGGGAGACGGTGACCGAGGCGCCCTTGGCCTTCGCGGTGACCTCGCCCGGGGCCTTGATGGCGCCGTCGCGGTCGATGACGACGCCGTTCAGGTTCCAGCCGTCCTGGCCGCCCACCAGGGTGTTGCCGTTGCGGTCCTGGATCTCGACGCCCTTGTCCGTGAAGTGAATCCACTGCTTGGGCTTGTCGGCCTTGCGCGGCAGCGGGCCGTGGTAGACCGCATCCGACATCGACCCGCGGCGCTTCGAGCCCGGGTTCGCCTCGCTCCAGTCGTTGGCCTGGGCCGAGGAATGGTCGCGGTCGAGGACGGAGAATGACCCGACGTCGCCCACCTTCGGATCATTGATGATGACGCTGTCGCCGCCGATGCTGCGGGTGGCGGGGATGCCGTAGATCGTGCCGTGCGACCGGCTCTTGCCGGCCCCGTTCATCTGCTTGACGATCGGTTGGATGTCGACGGTGGGCGGGCTGTCGCGGCCGCCACCATGCACCGCCACGATCTTGCCGACGAAGTGGGTGCGATGCTGCGCCTGCGCCTGGTCGGTGAGGTACCGGTGCTGATTGAGAGGCGAGTTGCCGTCGGTCAGCCCGAGTTGGGACGCGACATCCTTGTCGTCGCCGACACCGCCGCTCATGACGAGGCTCCGATGATCCGGTTCAGCGTCAGGGTCGTGAACCACTTACCTTTCGGCACTTCGGCCTCAAGGGCGTAATCCAGGTTGATGATCGACCAGGACCCGCACGCCGGTTTCAGGTCCGACTGCACCTCAACCTGCCGGCCGTACTGAATTGCCGGATTGAACAGCGTCGTCACGTCGATCCCGGCCTGAGTGTAGGCAGGGTATCCGACCATGCCCGTCTGTGGCGAAATCAGGACAGACTGTCCCTTCCGGGTCTTGCCGGCGGGCCAGATCGCCAGCGTCCCATTGTCGATGATCCAGCTGATGCCCGCAGCCCTGGCGAGTTCGTGGGCCTGCTGGCGCGCCGAGCCGGGCAGGTAGGGGTTCACGATCTTGGTGTCGACGCCGTTGTTCTCGAACTTCAGCTCCGCCTTTTTGGCGATCTGCTCCATCGTCTGCGCGACGTCGGTCGAGCCCTTCTGGCTGGTGACATCGACCGGCTTCACCGCAGCAAACAGGCCGGCGAGCGCCGAAACCCGCAAGCAGGTTTCAGGCATTGCCCGCATGTCCGCAAAGGCCACGTTGATGTTGCCCTCAAAGACCATCGCAGGCTGCTGGCCCTCTTCGTAGGCCTTCAGGGTGATGACGTTCTTCGAGAACAGGTTGAACTGCGTTCCGAGCGTGGTCAGCTGATTCATGACGCTCAGCGGAAGGCCGAAGATCGCACATTCGAGCTGCGCCATGTCGGCGCCGCCGGGCTTGCGGATCAGAGCGACGACGCGGTGCCCCTTGATGTCCGCCTTGTTGCCGCCTCCGCTGTAGGAGCCGGAGGCCAGGGAGATCGACACATCGATCATCTTGCGGCTGAAGGTCATCGCGTCTCGTGCTCGACCAGGCGGAGGCGGGTCGTCGCCTCCGCCTCCTCTGATTGCCGACGCGCCTGCGTTAGACGAGCCGCAGTACGCCCTGACCGCGCCGCTCGGCGACCTTCTGCTCGATCTCGGCCCTACCGCCCTCCATCAGCCACTCGCGGCTGACCATCGGATCGAACACGTAAGCCTGCCGGCTGCCGAGGCTGGCGAGCCGCACGACGACGCCCTTGGTGGCGTGGAACCGATAGAGCCGGCTCGACACCCACCGCGGGAGCCCGCGCAGACCTTTTCGCGCCGTGACGCCCGCCATCTCGATCACCTGTCCGGCGCTGACGCCCTGGATGACTGCGTTGTGACCGGTGGCGACCTGCTCACGGACGAGGGCCGGGACGACCTCCGACAGCTGCTTCGCGACGATGCGCTTCACCATGCCGCCGAGCGCGTTCATGTCGATCGCCGCGGCCTCGTGTGCCCGCTTCTCGACCTCGATGAAGTACCGTCGAGCGCGTCGTCCGCGCTCGTTGTTTTCGACCATGGCGAGCTCCTTCGCCATGTCGAGGGTCAGGTGGTACTCCACCGACCGGCGATCGCCGCCGCGGCCGGATCGATCCCCCCGATTGGGGGAATCGATCACGACGTAGTCGACGTGCTCCGCGAAGCCGTACTGCGCGATGCGCTTCTTGACCCAAGTGGTGAAGTCCCGCCCAACGCCTAGGCACGCGTGCAACTCGCGCGCGTCGGTCGTCTGGACGAGGCCGGCGCCGATGACGCCTTCTCGCACCACGGGGAACGGGGTATTCGTGCTGTCGCTCATCGATGCTCTCTCATCGATCGGGAAGTTGCCCCGGCTGGTAACCGGAGCGGCGAACGGGCGGCGGGGCTTGCTTTTCCAGGGCTGGGCCCCGCCGCCGACCTCCTTGCGGAGGATCCGAGAACCGCAACCTAACACCCCAGGGTCTCGGTTGCCTGAAGGGCTGCGGAAAGATGGCGGCGCGTGGCATTTTTAGCGCACGCCAGTTCTATCTACCGGCAAATCATTAAAATCCGTCAAGCAATGGCGAAGGATGCGAGACCCGCCGTCAGCGGATCGTGAGTTCGCCGGCCTCGATGTAGGCGAGCCCGAACCGAGTCCCCAGCCCCTCGTAGGTGGGATCGGCGGTGCCCTGCGTGTCGACGAAGCACAAGTCGCCGACGAAGCCGATGTAGTCGCTGCGCACGATCAGGTTCCGGTCCTGGCAGACCGCACCGGCGAGCAGCAGCGCGTCGTTCACCCGCAGGTCGAGGTGCAGCCCGTAGGCCTTCTGGTAGATGTCGATCTGCGCCAGCTGGCCGGCGAGCGTCACCATCACTGTCTGCGACGGCACGGGACGCAGGGGGATGATCTGCATCTACTGGCCTGCTGGCACGTCGATCGGCTCAAGGGCGATCTCGCCTGAGGCGACGTTGCCGCCGCCGCCCGGACCGTCCGGGATGGCCGTGTCCGGGATCGGCGTGTTGATGAACGAGCCCGCCGGCACCCCGGTGGTGCTGCCCGGGTTGTTGGGGTCGAAGCTGCCGCCCGGCGAGAAGCCGGGATTGCTGAAGCTCTGGTCGCTGACGGTGCCGCCAGCGCCGCCGGTCTCGTCCACGCTCGAAGGCTGCACGGTGCCGCCATTCTCTTGCCCGGCCCCGCTCGGGGCCGCGGTCGAGGATCCCGAGCCGCCGGTGCTGGGCGAGGTCTGGCGGATCTCCTGGCACCACACCGCCACGATCAGCAGGCCGGCTCCGGCCTGGGCGGTGCGGCGGTAGTCGAGGTGGACGATGTTGACGTCACGGTAGACCGTCTCGGGCGTGACGGCGTCGTAGAGGTTCAGGTCTCCGGCGATGGCGCGTAGGGAGTTGAGCAGCGTCGCGCGCCTGGCCTCTGTGCCGCCGGCCGTGAAGATCAGGCGGACATCGAAGGGGATCGCGACCTTGTTGAAGGACTCGAAGCTACCCTTCTCAAGGGGGTGATCGCTGACGGCCCAGTCCGCCTTGTGGTCGAACGCCACGACGCTCTCAGCCGTCACGGCCGGGCGTCCCTGGCGATAGAGCCCCCATTGCGGGGCGCCGCCGACGCCTACGCCGAAGAGCGGGCCAATCCCCGCCGCGTCGGCCGCCGCCAAGATGATGTCGCCGCCGGACTGAGGGGCGAACGTCACCGGGGGGACGCCGTCGACATCTGGAACGTTGACGGGGAAGGGCATACACTACCGCTGCTTGTGTCCGACCACGACTCCGCCCTCGACGATCACGCGGTTCATGTATCGATTTCTTCCAGTTCGCCCGTATTTCCACGTTTCGGTGGTGCGGGTCTTGTAGACATCTGATCCAATGTCATCGGGCTCCCCCCAGGAATCCCGGAGCATTTCAGCAGTCATTCCCTGCCACATCTTGGCCGCCACGATACGATCTACGATGGCTTCGTCGCCATACTTCGTCAGCAAGTCGTCTCGACGGCGCTTTCTGGCTCTGACCTTAGATAGATGGTGCAGGAAGAAGCCGAAGGCCGCGAAGGCGAGGAGCGCCAACCATTCGTGGGCATCGGACGTTGCAGTCTTAGGCACGGTCGAAGCTGGGGGCGACGCTCCGTCGGTGCGACCCGTCGTGCCAGGCGGCATGACATAGTTGGGCGGCCTAAACGAAGGCTGGCCGGGCAGGGGCAGAGGGCGGTTGGGTGCCGGCTCTCGACCCCCTATGGGCCGCTGACTGTTTGCGTCGGCGCCACCACTGGCTTTGCTTCCAGACTCGCGCTCAATCAGGGCGAATTTGTCCTGCGCCGCCTGAGGCTCATGGGCGGCTGAGGCATTCGCGGCCCGTTTCGCCAAGTCGGAGGCTATCCGCTGTCCTACCGCCCGCGGAAGGTCGTCAACGTATTGCCCTTGGAAAAAATCCTCTCCAGCGCCGGGGTAGTAAACTCTGTCGTGTATTGCGACCATTGCATCAAGCTCATTGGCGCAGCGTCGCATTGGAATTTCCAATTTCGACCTGAGCCGCTTTTGCTGAATGGCCGCTTCAATGTCATTTTCTTTTAGTGCTTCACGAGCAATGCAATCAGTGGCAGACCTAATGAACGGCAGCACGACACTTCTCTGTCGCGCGACTTCCTGGCCGCTGCGCGGCTGCGCCTTTGCCCCGTGGACAAATATAAATACAAATATTATGCAAATAAGCCTCATTTTGCATTTCTATTACAAAAAACTAGCGAAAGTGTAAGCCTCCCTTTGTCAAAATACTTAGAACGCATGTCAACAACTAGGTTGCCGGTTGGTGTTGGAGATATTTGCACACTACCTATATATTTTACGCCTCCAAAATCGCACTTCATATTGGCAGATCTGCCAATCGCATCAACTTTGATGTCTATCAATTTGCAAGACGTTTCATATTGCTCAATGACATTCTTGCCAAGGAATGTATTGTAAGTGTCTCCGGGCCCGCGGTTGCACTCCGACTTGGTTTCGGCCCAAAGCCCCGTGAACTCATAGGGAATTTCGTCAGCGGCGGCGGCTGAGGAAGAGACGATTAGGAGGGCAAGTAGGAGGCTGCGCATGGGCGCAAAATGGCACACTCTACTCGCTTGGCAAGGTGCCTATGCCTGCCCCGTCGTAGCGGCGGCCACGAACGATCGCCGCTTCAACGACTCTTCCATGTCTCGTGCAATGCCGCTTGCGTCGGTCGCTGCAGTCTGAACTGTGACGCTGCCGATGTGGGTGCTGTTCGTCGTAGTCGAGTTCGACCGGTTGTCGTTCATCTGGCGCCCGATCTGTGCTGCCTGCGCCTCGCGAGCCTGTGAGACAGAGGCCATTGCTCCCGGCGCCCCGCGCCACCAAGCTTGCGGGGCAGCCTTAGGTGTGGACTGCGGAGCCGCGTCTTTCGGATTGCGCCCAGTCCACTCGAAGTGCATCGCATCCTTGGTGCGCTTCCAGTCGCCGCCCCATGAGAGGCCGTGCTTGGCAGCCAGGTCCGAGATGTTGGGGGGAAGATCGGTGATGAGCTTCCCATTCGTCATGGGGTTTTTTAGTGGGTTGATGTCGATTGCGTTGCCGTATGCGTGCTGGCTGAGCCCTGTACCGTTGCGCTTGGTGCGATAGTTGTACCCGCCGAGACTGTCGATCTTGTACCCGGTGCCTTCAAGTTCATCGATGAAGTTCTTGAAGGACTCCGCGGCGGCTGCGTGCACGGTGACCTTCTTGCCGGAAGCCGTGGTGATGGTCGTCAGGTTGGTGCCAGCCGCGCCGTACTGCCCCTGCATGTGGTTCGCCGATCCGCGCCCGGGGGCGCTTCCCGACCGGCCACCGATGCCGGCCCAGTTCCCGATGCCGTTGTTCCCGGCGCCGTGGAACGCGCCCCAGCCATTCTTTGCCGCGTGCTCGAGCGCAAAGTCGATCTGCTGCTTGTAGGTGCTCTTGTCGCTTGCGTGCAGGCCGGTGCGCTTTGTGAACTCGTTCCCGAGCCCGCCGCCATAGAACATCTGGTAGGGGCCGAACGACATCCCATTGTCGCCACCGCCGTCCTTCTTGCCATCCAGCTTGTAGCCGCGCAGCCCCTCGGTGTTCGCCACCGCCACGGCAGTGTCGGGGTCGATCCCGAGCGCGGCGGCACGCTGTCGGATGTAGGCGACCACTTCTGGGCTCGCCCCTTTTGAGTCGAGCAGGCCGGACTGGGCGCCGATCCCAGGCGCGCCACCGCCAGCTGCCTCACCACCCCCGAGCCCGAGCATCCGCCGGATGCCGCCCGTGACCCGCCCCATCAGCGTCGGGCCGCCCCCGCCCCCGCCCCCGCCAGTCGAGCCGTAGATCCGGTTCGCCAATCCAGGATCCAGCGCGCGCACCACGCTCTCGTGCCAGGACTGGCTGCGCTCCGGCGGCGCCAGGATGCCCTGCGAGTTGGCCGCAGCCGCTGCGGCGCCGAGCCCGAGCCCGCCCATGATGCCGCCGAGCAGCCCGCCGCTCGCCGCCGCCGTTGCCGCGCCCGCCACCCGCCCGCCCGTCAGCAGCAGCCGCATCGTGCCGAGCACCCGCAGGAACGCGATGGCCTTCGACCCCAGCCACAGCGCGAACAGCGCCTCGGTGATCCTGACCAGGGTCTTCGTCTCCGACCCGGCGATCCCCATCGAGTCGGCGAACTCTTTCAGGAAGGGCACGACGTTCGACTGCACCCACTCCTTGACCGCCCGAACGATCGCCTGGATGTCCTTGAGCAGCTGCACCAGGACCGGCGACACCGCGGTCAGGATCGTGCGGCCGAAGCTCTCGACCTCCTGGGTGAGCGTGCGATAGGCGGTCTGGAGCTCCTGCGCGGCCGCGGTGTCCCTGCCCGTCGCGATGCCGAGCTTTTCGGACTCGGCCACCGCCCGGCGCAGTGCGGCACCGCCCTTAACCAGAAGGGCGATCGTGCCCTCGTCGAACCCGATCTGCTTGCCGAACCATGTCGCGCTCGCGATACCTTGCTGATCTGCGACGGCTTTCAGGTTGTCGGCAAGTGCAACAAGGCCGTCGATGCTCTTGTTGTTCATGTCGATGACCTGGCCGCCCGCTTGTCGAAGGCGGGCCAGGAACGGCAGGATCGACGAGTCGCCGGTCGTGCGGATCTGCTCGACCTGCTCGGACCAGGACTGGAACGAACGGGCCGCCGCTTGCGCGTCACCGCCCGAGCGCTCCACCGCCTTCGACATGGCGGAGATGAGCTCGGGGGCCCGGCCGATGCTGGTGGCGAGCCGCCCCAGCGCCGCGTCGGCGCTCGTGACGTCCGAGACGAAGGCCGACAGGCTGCGGCCGGTCGTGATGATCGCGAACAGCTTGGCGAAGTTGCGGACCAGCCGGTCGACGCTGGCCGCTGCCTTCTCAGCCGCCGTCTCGATGCCCTGGCCATCCTTGACCACGGCCTCGCGGGTCTTGCGGAACGAGTTGACCGCGTCGCGTTGCCCTTTCACGAATTGGGATGCGTCGATCCCCAGTTCCATCGCGAAACGGTCAAGCACAAGCGCCACGGGTCATTGCTCCTTCTGTGCCGCGCGCTCGTTGTGCGCGTCGATCTGAATCACTTCGAGCAAGTCGAAGGCGTCCTTGATGCCGTAGACGGTCTGCAACTCGTGCAGCGTCGCCCGACCAGACGACACGATGACCGCTATCGTGCGGGGGAGGTTCGGGTAATTCTTGAAACGCCGCCCGCCGCCCCCGGCATCCCCGATGTCGACTTCGACGGGGCGCCGGGCAGCGAAAAACCCACGTGCAGCTGCAGGATCTCCTTGCGCAGGAGAAGGCGTGTCTGGACCTCCTCGATATCGTCCTCGACCAGCGGCCGGACGACGTTCGGGTTCCCGCGGTCCGGGCAGGCCTGCACGCAGGTGAACATTTCGTCCATCAGCGGCTTCACGTCGGCGTGCTTGAGTCCGGTTAGGGCCTGCACGCCCATAACGGCGAGCCCAGCCATGCCGGCACCCTCGAGGTCGTCGGGGATCTCGGCGCCGGCCGCGGTCAGCGCCAACAGGGCGCGCATCGCCCAGTCCTCGGCCTGCGTCGCCGGCATCTCCTTCAGGAAATAGGTCTTGCCACCATCCCGGTTCTCCGGGTCATCGGAGGGGATGGTAACCCGCTTCTCACGCCGCGCCATCGTCGCACCCTCAGACCGGGGCCGGGAGCACGCGCTCCCAGCGGAGATTGAACTTGCGTGGCTGAAGCACCTTCTTGGCGTCGGGCAGGACCGGCGCCGAGATCAGGAAGCCTTTCGTCATGGCGTACTTCTTGCCGGTGCCCTGGAGATAGATCGTCCCGAAGGCGGTGTACTTGTCCCGGATCACGCGCTCGGCGTTCGCCCAGGCGTCGAAGAACGCAGCGGACGGCGAATCGGCCATGAGCGAGATGCCCTGCGCGACCGGGTTGAAGACGAAGCCGCCGGACAGGAAGCCGTCCACGCCCATCATCGTCTCACCGATCTCGTTGGACTCGGTGTCGTAGATGTCGTCGGCCGCGAACCCCTGGATCAGCTGCGGCGTCGGAAACAGGTTGGTGACGCCGAGCATCAGAACGGCGTTGGCGGACGTGATCGACATGTGCCGTGCTCCTTACGATCTGGCGATCACTGGATGTTGATGCTGGCGAGGGTCAGCGCTTGGATGCTCTGCCCATCGGCGTAGAAAAGCCGGCACGGCGGGCTGGCGCGGCCCTGGCGGACCTGCGGCGCGGCGTCGATGATCTGGGCGTACCAGCCACGCTGGTAGAGCGTATCGGCGATGTCGAGGCCGGCCTGGCTCTTCAGTTCTGCCTTCTGGAGGTTCGACAGCGGGATGCCGGCGCGGATCGATCCGAAGTTGATCGCCTCTTGGATCGGGTCGAGCCATGCGGCCTCAACCAGCGCGTGGCCCTCAACGTTATAGGGGATCGAGTTCGTCTGGATCAGCAGATTCACCATCGCCAGCTGCAGCTGGTTGTTCAGCCGGATCTGGTTGATGTAGCTGTCGATCCACTGGAACTTGCCGGAGATCGTGCCCCGGTTGAAGAACACGAAACCTTGGTTCGCCGTCGCGTAAGCGCCGTAGAAATTGTAGCCGTTGCCGTAGGAGCCGGCCACCTGCGGGTCACCGGCGAGGTTCGAGGCGATGCGGGCGTTGCTCACCCCGGCGACGAGGCCGGACTGCTGCCGGAACGCCAGGGTGGTGCGGCCGTTGCGGGCTCCGAAGTCGATGCTGGCGATCGCGCCGCACACGAACGCAGCATGCCCGAGGTCGCTGGGCTCGTAGATCGGGATCGTGCCTGACAGGCCGGACTGCTGCAGCAGGTAGCCGAGGCTGGTCGTCGCCGGCTGCGTCACGGTCGGGCTCGCGTCGCGGTCCCAGCAGACGTAGGCGTAGCGGTTGTTCTTCGAGTTGGTCCAGGTCGCGAACAGCATCCGCTGCGTGGTCGCGCCGGAGCCGCCGTCGGGGTCGAACAGGGTGGTGAAGCTCACCCAGTTCTGGGTGAGGTCGACGATCCCCTCCATGAAGGCGCCGGGCGTGGTCGCGTCGGCGCCGAGCGACACCACCGCGCCGGCGCCCTGGGTCAGCATCAGGGGCACGGCAAGCGAGCCGGTGGCGTAGCCGATCGACGAGGCCGCGCCGGTGATGCCGGACGCGATCTGGAGCCCGCCCGAGATCGCGTCGTAGGTCACCGTGATCGGCGTGGCCGCGGCGGTCAGCGTGCCGCTCGAAACCGTCTGCGACGGCGAGACGAAGTAGGTGCCGGCGAGGCCGGTGCCGGTGCCGAGCCCGGTGATGCGGGTGCCGGCCGAGACGCCGCCCCCGGTGAGGGTCTGGCCGACCGCCAGGGTGCCCGACGAGACCGCCGAGACGGTGAGGACGCCGTAGGCCGCCGACAGGGTGCCGTTGGGCACGACCTGGGCGGCGCTGACGGCGTAGGTGCCGGTACCGCCCGGCAAGCCGGAGAGCTGCGAGGTGACCGTAGTGCCGGCGGTGACGCCCGAGCCCGAGACGACCGCGCCGGGCACCAGGGTGCCGGAGACGACCGCGTTGACCGTCATCACGTTGCCGGCGATCGACGCGGACACGGAGGCGGTGGCGGGCGCGATGGCGCCGGTGACGGAGGCAGCGACGGGCTGCGAGGCGTTCAGGCCCTGCGCGATCAGCGCGGCCGCGGCCGAGTAGCTGGTGGCGGCCGACAGGTTCAGGCCCGAGGCGGTGTGCGGGTAGCCGTCGACCACCACCGTCAGGTCGCCCTGCATTGCCTGGATCTGGGCGAGGGTCAGGGTGTTGATCGGGCCGCCGATCAGGTAGGCCGCCGCCGCTGCTGCCGTGTAGCGCGCGATGAGCAGGCTGTCGGGCTTGATGGTCGACGTGTCGTGGCCGAGGAAGTAGACGTCCGCCCAGGTCGATTCCTGCGAGGCCGGCCCGAAATAGGCGTCGACCGAACTTCCGTCGTTCGGGAAGTCGAGCACGGTCCCGACCGGCACGCGCGGGTTCAGGGTCAGGAACAGGCCGTTGAACGCGAGAGGATTGCCGCCGGCGTTGAGGACCTGCGGCAGGACGCGGGCGACCTGAGATGCGGGAATGGAGCTCATCGTTCGTCCTCAGGCGGCGTAGACAATGTCGGCGGGGATCCGATCCACCTTGAGGCGATCGGCGTATTGCTGCGGCAGGAGCAGGGTCTGGTCGGCTTGCAGGTGAGCCTCGACCACGTAGCGGGACTCGTACTGGCCCTCGGCGTTGACGAAGGGCACTTGCTTCGGGTCGTCGGCGTGAAGCGGCGTGATCGGGTGTCCGCTCGCGCGCAGCATCTCGACCCCGGAGAGGTCACGCAGCACCGTCGCGATGGCCTGCGCGGTGTCCGAGGCTCGGGAGAGGTCGTCGCTGTGGACGTCGAGTTGCATCACGACCCGGGTGGCCTGGCGCATGGCCCGGACGCCGGCGGCGAGGGGGCGGGAGGCGAAGACGGCGGGGGACGAGAGGGTGGCCGTGCCGTCGCCGTTGATGGCGACGATGATGGGGTCCGGGCTGATCCCGGTGCCGTAGAGCGGCCGGCCCGCCTCCAGGGTGCCGAGCGTGACGCGCTCGACGGTGAGGACCGTGCCGGCGGCCGAGCCGACGAGGGTGCAATCCTGCCAGGCGACCACGTTGGTGGCGATGCGCTCGCGCCGTAGGATCGTCATCACGACGTAGTCCGCGGCCTGGGGCGCGGTGACGTTGTTGTCCTGACCCTGCACCACCTCGGCGCCGTCGGGGGTGAGCGTGAGCAGCACCGCCCGGAGCGCCGTGAAGATGTCGTCCTGCGACGGGGTGACGGCGACGGGGATCATGGCGTGTACGAGTTCTGCAGGGTGATGGCGCACTTGCGCCATTCGTGGCCCCAGACCTCCAGCACCGCCGAGATGATCCAGCGCGTGCCCTGGTCGTCCTCGGGCATCACGCCGGCCTCGAACACGATCTGGTCGCCGCCCTTCTTGTCGACCCGGATCATCGCCTCGACCTCGGCCGAGATGTAGATGACCCGGTGGACGCCCTGGATGTTCAGGGCTTCGAGCTTCTGAATGTCGCCGGTCGAGGCGGGCTGGACCTGGACCCGAATGGGCAGATCCTCATAGGTCGGGGTGCGCTTCCCGCTGGCTGAAGTCGTCGGGGCCAGAGAACGCTTGATCACCGCCGAGACGTTCGGGTTGACCCGCTGCGTGGCTTGGTTCGCGATGGCGCGGAGGTTCATCGTCACTCGACCACGTAATCGACGCTGTTCAGCATCACGGACGTGTCCACCAACGGCTTGTCGAAGCCCTTCCGCGCGATCGTCTTCGGGCTCAGCGGCGGCGAGTTCAGGTCCAGGATGCTCTGCTGGAGCTGACCCTTGATGCCCTCGCCCATCAGGCCGAGCGCCGCCTTGGGATCGTAGTTCGTGGCCTTGAGGGTCGCGGCGAGCGAGGTGGACCAGCCCGGCGATTTGTCGGCGACCATCAAGCGAAAAAACGGGCGCGGGGGGATGTTGCGCGCCGGGGCGCCGAATTCCTGCGTGGCCGCGACCATCGGCACCGATGTGCCATCCGGATAGGTCGATCCCTCCAGGAAGCCGACGGAGAGGGTCGGGCCGTCGCCGAGCTTCGCGGCGAGCTCGCCCAGGCGCCGCTCGAGCGCCATGCCACCCTTGACGGTGACCATGGCTACCAGCCCCGGCCGTAATGCGTGCAGCCGCGCCGCGGGCCCGGGATGTAGCGGGCCATGCGCAGCGGCGCGGTCGCGGCCCAGTACGCCAAACCGTAGGGCGTCATCTGGAACCATGCCGCCAGGCTGCCCTCGTTCGGCATCTCGGCCGCGGTGACGCTCACCGATCCCTCAGTGGCCGACGCGATCCGCCCGACGATGCCGCCGGACGCCGAGCCGTCGGCGTTCGCGCCGTTCAGAGAGGCGATGTGCGCGGCCAGCATGTTGAGCAGCATCAGCTGCTGCGCCGGATCGCGCACCGGTCCGGCACCGTCGTTGCGCAGGTACAAGGTGGCCTCGGTGAAGTAGTCCTCGGCCTGCGGCTGCGAGACGGTCGAGAGCTCCGGGTAGCGCCGGCACCACGCGTCATAGTCGAAGGTGGCGGCGGCGCCCATGGTCAGCCCTTGGCCTTCAGCTTCTCAGCCTCGACGAGGAGCTTTTTGCGGCCCCAGCGACCATCGACGATCACGCCGCGGTCACGGACGTAGGCGCGCAGTTCGTCGTCGGTGAGCTTGTCGAGCTCGGCGTCAGGGGCCGGCTCCTCCTCGGATCCGTCACCCCCGCCCGGAAGGCCGCCCTGGTCCGCGTGATCGGCTGCGGCCCTCGCCGCGCGATCGGCCTCCGCCTTCGCCTCCTCAGCCTCTCGGGCCTTGGCGTCGGCCGCCAGCTGCGCCTGCTCCTTGGCGAGCCGCCGGGCCTCGGCGTTCTCCCGCTCGCGCTCCTCCTCGGCGGTGAGCTGCGGCGCCTCGGGCGCGTCGTCGCCCTCCTGGGCCTCGAACAGGGTGCCGGAGGCGTAGAGGTCGGAATGCCCGTTCAGGGCCTTCCACTTCTCCCAGTGCTCCGCCGGGATCTTGGTGTAGCCGGGCAGCGTGCCGTTTCCCGGCACGCCCTGATGCTGGCCGCTGCCGGCGAGGTCGTAGACCGCAATCTCGCGCAGCTGCGGCTCGTCGAGGCCCGGGGTCTTGAACCACTCGGACACCCGCAGGCGCAGGCCCGAGGGGTGTCGGCAGCCGATGGTGATCAGGTTCGTGTCGTCCATCTCAGCCTCCTACTTGGGCTTGTCGCCGCGCTGGATGCCCCGGACGCGGGCGCCCGGATTGTCGGGATCGATGCCCTCGAGTCCGGTGCGGGCGGTCTCGTGCTCGCGGGCGAAGGCCTCGACGTCGCGCTGCTGCGGCGAGGCGTAGATGAGGCCGTTGCGCACCATGTCGCTGTTGCGGTTGGCGGCGAGCCACCCATCCCAAAGCGCCTTGGGCACGTTGGGGGTGAGGCGGTACCCGCGGACCAGGATCGGCGGCGGCAGGCCGATGCGGGCGCCGGTGCCAAGGATCGTGATCTGCTGGCCGGTCGGCTGGTGCACGGCCACCTGGCGCGGCGGGCCGCCCTGCACGACCTCGGTTTCCTGCGCTTCCACGAACTCGCGCATGATGAGGCCGCCCGGCAGCTTGCAGCCGACGGTGACGACGTCGCGGGCGGCGGTCACGGTATTACCCGTGGCCGCGCGCTGGCTCTTGAGACGCGCCGCGCCCATGATCAGATCCCGACCATGGTGGCGACGGCGTAGGGAAGGCGGATCACCGCGCCCCAGGCGCCGCCGGACCACTTCTTCTTGTAGGACGACATCTCGGTGACGAGGTTGTGCGACCGCATCTTCTCCGAGTAGGCGCAGTAGCCGGTCGGCTGCCCGTCGACCGTCTTGGCGATCAGCTGCATCATGTTGCCGGCGGCGATGCCCTGCGGGTTCGTGGCCGTCTGGCGGCCGTACTGGACCGCGTCGATCACCTCGAGGTTCGGGAATTCGGCGGCGAGCGCGTCCCGGACCTTGAGGTTGAACTGGTTGATGTAGCCGAGCGAGACCTTGGACCCGGGCGACATCGTGAGGACCAGCTGGTCCTCGGCGTTGACCATGCCGCCGGTCTGCGCGACGAGCAGGGCGAACAGCGCCATGGCGTCGTTGTAGACCTCGTTGGCCGTCGCGTTCGGCGAGCCGCCCGGGGTCTGCCAGGTGGTACCGCCCGCCGCCTTCGTGGCCGGGGTGGTCGCCGGCGGCAGCGCCGGGTCGTTCAGGATGCCGTAGTTCTGAAGGCCAGCGACACCCACGAAGTAGATGGTGTTCTCGAACCGCCCCATCACGGTGGCGGCAGCCTCGTCCTTCTCGGCGACGAGGTTGATACCGGCAAGGCCGGCCCGACCCATCTCGCGCTCGCCGTACTCGGAGATCGTCTGGTACAAGAACTGCTGCCGCTGCGGCCAGTTCATGTTGACGCCGACCGTGCCGTTGTTGGCGTAATCGCCATAGGCCGACGTCTCGCCGGTGTGCTCGACCACCGGGAACATCGCGGTGTCCTGGAGCCAGTCGCCCTGCTTCTGCTCGCCGAAGATCTGGGCGGCCTTGGTCGGGGTGAACCGGACCCGGATCACGTTCGGGTCGATGGTGGTGGTGAGCATCGCCGGGATGGCGCTGGTCGGCGCGGTCTGGAGCGCCGGCAGGGCGTCCATCGCGATCGTGTAGTCGCGGCGGATCCCGGTGGTGGCATAGGCCTCGACGTGGTCGAGGTGCATGCCGAACTCGGCCAGATCCGCCCTCTCGGACTGGAACAGGTTGCGCGCCTCGGCGGGCGGCATCGCCCGGATCTGTTCGATCGTGTGCATCTTCGTTTCTCCGCTGCCGATCCGCATCAGCCGTTCGGCGTGGCGGAGATCTTCACAAGCTCGCCCGCTGCCCCGACGGACATGGCGAACCACTTGGTCTCGGTGGAGCCGGCCACCGTGGCGCCGGCCGCTGCGAACGACACCGAGCCGTCCGTATTGCTGGCGAACACCTTGTTGCCGTAGGCCGACGCCGAAGAGCCGGCGTTCCGGGCCCAGAACCCGCCCGTCTTGAAGAGGGTGACCGGCATGCCCGGGAGCATGGTCATCCCGGACTCGGCCAGGAACGTCGTGATCAGGCCCTGCTGCTCACGGTGCAGGAACCCGGTCGGGGCGCCGGTGCCCGAGTTGGTCACGGTCGCCGGGGCGCCGTCGCCGTCGTTCGGCGCGGTGGCCCAGCAGAAGCGGCCGATGACGGCGCCGGCCGGGCCGACCACGAGGCCGCCCGGACCCGCGTTGACGGTCGACCGGGGATTGCTGTCGCAGAAATCGCCCTCGACGCCGCGCGCCGGTGCGTAGCTGACGGTGGTGGGGAACATCGTCTCGTCTCCTGTGCGGTCAGCCGATCAGGCGGCGCGGCCGATGCGGGCGATGCCGAAGCGCTCGGCGAAGGACTGGGCGCCGGCGGCGTCCATGGCGGGGCGGGGCTTGGTGCGCGGGGCGTCGCCCGGCTTCGGGCAGGCCTCGATGATGTCGCGCAGCGAGTCGGGGTGCTTGCCGGCGTGGGCCTTGCCCAGCACGGTCAGGGCCTGGCGCTCGACCGCCTCGGCGCTGTCGAAGGCCATCGGGAGCTCGCCGACCCACGGACGGACGAAGCGGCGGGCGTCGTCGATCGCAGCGAGGCGGGTGGCGGTCTCGGTGCGCACCCGCTCGGTCGCCTCGGCGATCGCCGCGTCCATGGCGGGCTTGGATACGGTGCCCTTCAGCGCGGCGGCGACCGCGGTGCGGATCGCGGCGTCCATCGCCTTCTTGTCCTTGTCGTCGTCCTTCTCGTCGATCACCGGCGCGCCGCTCATGCCGCAGATCCGGTCGATCTCCTCGTCGGACAGGCCCTTGGCCTTCAGCATGGCGCGCAGCTCGGCGTCGCCCGCATCCTTGGCCTCCGGATCGTCGACCGGGTCGGCCGCCGCGACCGGCTCCTCCAGCGCCTCGATGATCGGCGCCAGCGCCTCGATGACCTCGGCGACGTCCTCGAGCTCGGCGTCCTGGGCGAGCTTGCCGCGCAGCGCCTTCATGGAGCCGAGGATGACGGCCGGCATCGTCGCCTTGAAGTTCTTCGGCGTGACGCCCGACACCGCTGGGCCGAGATCGACGCCGCCATCCATGGCGAGCTTGCTGCCGTAGTGTGCCATGAGCGCGCCCTGCACCAGAGCGGCCACCGGCGACAGAATGCGCTTGGGCATGACAAATCCTCTGTAGGAGTCGCAGACAACCACGTCGGGCCCTGCGCGGCCCTTCGGAACAAGACTTACGTGGTTGCAGCGGATGTTCCGCATGACACCATCGTAAGCAACGCCGCGGAACACACCCGGCGTCATATCGGCATCGTAGTGGTACGAGGCCGAAATCTGCTTCTGGCTGTCGTCTTCGATCGCCCGGATTGCGGGTCCCGACCAGCACGACAGTGCGGAATACATGAAGGGGTCTTGGAACTCGGCGTTCCAGACGCTGCCCACGGTGCGCGCATGATCGTGCGCATCGGCGTGGATCGGGTTGTGATCGAAGAGGAGTGGTTTGCCGTGGAAGGTGGCCGCCGCCTTCGCCAGCTCCTCCGGGCACCGGAGCATCGCGTAGCGACGGTTCGGCTCGAGGCCGAGGCGGCGCCACTGCGGGATCTCGCTGCCGAGGTAGTCGCAGACGTTGGCCTTGCTGATCGGCGTCCGCTCGACCCGCAGGTGCCCATCCTGGTCGAACGTGCGCAGGGTGGCGCGGTCGAGCGCCAGCAGATCCTGGCGCATAGTCTGGAGGGACATGCTGGTAGTTCTACTTATTGGCTTCGGGCTGTTTATCAAAGAGCCATAAAACTTCACCGCACAGATCTTCGATTTTCGTCGCTACCGGCTTATTTTCGGCTCCCAACCGCAGAACGTTGCCCACTTGAGCATTCAGCGAACGAAGGGCCTGATGGACGACCCAGGCCTGCTCAGGCGTAAGTACCTGCCCGTCGATCACGACCTGCTTATCGCTGTGCATCTGCTGTCTCACGCGCTACGCAAATCCCGGGACCACAGCCCGACCGATGCACCGACAGTTGATCGCTTCGCCCGGCAGGACGTTCTCGCCCTTGTCGCCAACGGGCAGGCCGACGCGGATGTCGTAGCGCTGGCCGTTCGCCTTGACGTGCTTCGGGCGCGGGTGCTTCCCGCCGCCGCTGTGGCGCCAGACCGCCTCGGTCAGGCCCATCTCGACCTGGCGGGCCCGGGCGAGCGCCGCCGTGACCTTGTTGTTCTGGTCGCGGGCGATCAGCGCCGCCCGCTTCTTCGTCACCCCCAGCTGCTGCTGGAGATCATCCGCCAGCTGCCCGAGATCTCGCCCGGTCTGCACCGAGCGCATCACCATGCCCTCGACCTGGGCGAGGTGCTGCTGCGGGATGGATCGGATGAGGCTGACGTTCTCGTGCACCGCGGCGTTGAGCACGTCGCGCTGCGCCCGGGTCATCTTGAACTCGACGGTGAAGCCGCCCTTCTTCAGGGCCGCCTTCAGGCTCGCGTCGCTGCGCTCGCCGGCCGACTGCGTGAAGTATCTCGCCAGGTCGTCGGCGAGGTCGTTGAAATTGGCCTGCCAGCGCCGGGCGAGGCGCCGCATGGCCCGGCGCATGGTCTCGGCCGGCAGCTCATCCTCGGCGATCTCCGGGCTGTTGCCGCGGTAGGCCGCGCTCAGCCAGTAGGTCAGCGAGCGGCCCATCTCGTCGATCAGGGCCGTCAGCTTCCGGCGGTACTCCGCCTCGAGGCCCGCGTTCGGGTGGACCGGCCGCAGGATCGTCTCGGCTGGGCGCGGTCGGGTCCGGGACAGGCTCGCCACCGAATAGCTCGTTCCAGGGCAGGTCGATCATGGGCGCCTCGCGAGTCGGGGCGCCAGTGTGCCAGATCCAGGCGGGTCGTCACCGGTTCACGGCATAGACCGCGACCGGGATGGAGTAGGACGCGCCGATCGCGATGCCGGGCTGCGAGATCGTCGCCCGGAACGTGTTCGCAGCGGTCGGGATCGCGTGGTGGACCGCGTAGCCGCTCGGGAGGGTCGTCGGGTAGATCTCGAGGATGTCGGTTGCGAGCACGCCGGCGCAGGTGACACCGGCCCGCTCGCGGATGCCCGACGAGACCGCCGCCAGCATCGTCTCGGCGACGGTGGTGGTGCAGACGAAGGTGGAGGCCTTCGGCCCGGTCGCGCCCGTGGGTCCGGCCGGACCTGTGGCGCCCTGCGGCCCGGCGGCCCCGGCTGGACCGGTCAGGCCTTGCGCGCCGGTCGCACCCGCGGCGCCGGTGTCGCCTTTGGCGCCCGGGATGCCTTGGGCGCCCTGGGCTCCTGCGGGTCCAGCAGCGCCTGCAGGTCCAGGGCTGCCCTGTGGGCCTGCGGAGCCGGTGGGTCCAGCCGGGCCAGTTGCACCAGCAGGGCCTGCATCGCCCTTCGGACCTTGAGCGCCGGTCGGGCCTGGAGATCCTTGGTCACCCTTCGCCCCCGCTACTCCCTGCGGACCGGCAGTGCCCGCTGCACCTGCGGGCCCGGTATCGCCACGCGGACCAGCGACCCCGGCAGGTCCTGCGGCACCAGTGGCGCCCCCAGGCCCGGTAGCGCCTTGGGCTCCGGCAGGTCCAGCAGACCCCGATACGCCGGCCGGGCCCGTCGCTCCTGTTGGACCTGTCGGACCATCGCTTCCACGAACTCCCTGAGGACCGGGTGGTCCTTGGGATCCGGCCGGACCTGCTGCACCCTGATCCCCCTTCGGTCCTACGCCGCCCTGGGCTCCTGGCGGTCCCGGATCACCCTGCGGCCCCGGGGACCCGACGCCCGGCGCACCGATCCCGCGAGCCTGCGCGGCAAGCGGTACCGCCGCGAGCGCCAAGGCGAGCGCGACGTGCGCCCTCACTGCCCCGACCCGTAGGTGAACTCGACCGTGCAGCCCGCGGCGCCCGGATCCGCCATCGTCATGATCGACACGATGCGCGGGTTGCTGAGAGACGGGCTCGATGCCAGCACTTCGACGGTGCGGGCAAGGATGCGAGTGCCGGTGCTCGCGGTGACCTGCGACGAGGTGGTGGCGACCGTCTTCAACCGGATGTCGACCTGACAGGGGTTGACGATCCGGTACGAGGTGGCGCCGACCGGCTGCGGAATCGGGTACTGCGCTGGCGCCGTCGTGGAGGGCAGCAGGTACGGATCCGACTGCATCCGGTAGAACGGCGTCATGTCGGCCGCTGCGGCAGAACCGCAGAGCGCCAGCAAGGCGAGCAGGGCACGCATCACAGGAACCCCAGGAAGCCCGAGACGTCCCCAGCGATGCCGGGTGTCGCGTCACCGTCGCCGTTGGCCGCTGTCACCGACAGGGCGATGCCGGCCGAGAAGCCGAGCCCGACCGCGGTGGTGAACTGCTGGCATCCGCCTGCGGCCAGCGTGATCGGTCCGGCGTAGACCGGGGTGGTGCCGGTGGTGGCCGCGGCGGCGTTGTAGAACCGCACGTAGCGGCTGGTGCTGGCGTTGTTGCACAGGTTGAAGGCGTAGAGCCGACCCGGCGCCGGCTTGATCGTCATCGCCGCAGCGCTGGCGGTGGTCATGATCCGGGAGACGGCGAGCCCGTTGTCGGGGCTGGCGCTCGGAGCGCTCGCCACCTGCAACGGGTTGCCGGGGGTACCACAGGGCGCCGCCTGGCGCGCCGAACCGGTCGGGCAGGTGATGACGAAACCCGGCAGCTGCTCGCCCGCTTGGCCGACCCAGGTCTGGTAGGTCTGGGCGGCCGCAGCGGAGGCCGCCGCCAGCGCGAAGGCGCCGAGCCCGTATCCGTAGATGCGCCGCATGGGCAGCTACTCCGCGGCCACCCGCGCCCGGGCGGCATCGAACAGGCGGGCCACAGCCGGCGCGGTACCGTCGTCGCCTTCGCCCGGGTTGTCTTCGTCGTCTTCCTCGCCTTCCGGCAGGTCGTCCGGGTCGAGGCCGTGATAGGGGCTGTCCGCGTCGTCGGCGAGGCGCTTGCGGGATTCGGTCGGGGCGATCACGCCGCTGTCGATCCGTAGCTGGTCTGTCTCGGCCTCGGTCTTCTCGACCTCCGCCCGCTCCTTGTCCGAAAGCGACCACAGCGGCTCGAACTCGAATCCGATCTCGGGATCGACCACACCATCGAGGTTGAGCTGCACGAGCCCGAGGATGGTGGTCAGGTTCGGCCGGAACAGCGCCTCCTGGTAGGCGTGGATCCAGTCGTAGAAGACGCGGATCTCGCCCTCGCTCGAGGCGTTCAGGCCGGCCGGCTGGATCCCGAGGAGCTTGATGAGCGGGATGCCGCTCACCGAGGCCATGTGCTCTTGGCTCTGGGCCTGCAGAACGTCCAGCGTGCTCAGCTGCGCGCTGACGTTCTTCATGTCCTCAGTGTCTTTGTCGACCACCCAGACGCCACGGTTGTCCCGCGTCAGGTTGAACAGCTCGACCCGGTTGAAGAAATCCTCGCCTACGGCGCCCTGCGCGTTCCCCATCCGGGTCGCCAGCACCATAACCGAGAAGGCGCTGACGAGGTCGCTGACGCTCTGCCGGGTCCGCAGCCAGTTGTCGACGTAGGGCCGGGCCATCTGGGTGAGCGAGAGGCCGCCGAAGCTGTAGGCCGGCTTCAGCAGGTCCGGCACCTCCCGCCCGATGAACGTGAGCAGGCGGCTGACGTGGATGTTGCGGCCCTGCACGAACCAGGCCGTCGGCCGGTACCAGTTCGGGGCGAGGGGGTCGCTGGCGTTATAGCCGGTTGGCACGACCCACAGCGGCTCGATGGTGCGGAGGCCCCGCAGGCTGCCCCGCACCACCTTGGCGCGGCTCGCATCATCGGTTCCGGACCCGATCGGCGTGGCAAGCTCCTCGCGGCTCACCTCGCCGAGATCGACGTAGACGTGGCCGCGGCCGAAGAACCCGTCCTGCTCGGCCGCCTTGCGCATCAGGTCCATGACCCGGAACCGCCGGAACTCGGCCTCGATCGCCTTCACGCGCTTGGCCTTGTCCGGGCCGCTGGCCGTGATCCGGATCCCCTTCCGTGTCGCCTCCGTCGCGATCACCTCCGTGATCCGCCGGTACTCCGGCCGCTGCGCCAGGAGCGAGAGCGGGCCGAAGCCGAGGAAGTGCTGGCAGTCGCTGCCGGCGAAGTCGCTCGAGACCTGCGTGGCCCACGACCCGACATCGGTCAGGGCGTCGTCCATCGCCAGCCCGCCATCGGGCATGAACGCGGCCGGGTGCTCGGCCGGCTTGAACGGGTTGACCGGGGCCACCTGCTGGCGCTTGGCACGCTCCCGGGCGACGATCTCGTAGCCGACCTTCAGCATGGCCTCGGACACCGAGACCTGTGGCGCGGCCTGGCGGCGATCGCGGGCACGCTGGCGGCGGGCGGAACGCCTCACCGGCCTCTCCCGAAGCGGAGAGGGGTGCGCGAGCGGGCTGCGGCCAGCGCCGCTGGGCTGATGCGCAGCGGGCGCAGCGTCTCGACGGGCCAGTAGACCATGACGACCGAGTCGGCGAGGTTGGGCGAGCGGGTTCCAGGCGGGGCTTTGTCGATCACGAGCCTCATCCGTCCATCGCGCCGCGTGGTGGGCTGGCTGAGTTCCTTTTCCAGCTGCCGGAGCAGGGGCAGCGTGGAGGGCAGCGAGATCAGGTCCTCGGGCGCCCACGTGAAGCCGGGATCGTTGATCGCGCGCCACGTCCGCTCGAACCGGCGCCGCAGCTGCCACCAAGCCTGAGCTTTCAGGTTGGCGTAGAAATCCTTGTTGAGCGGGGTCTGCCGGTCGTTCGGCTCGACGTGCTGATCGGGCCAGAGCACGGCTGCACCGGCGCTCCACGGGGTCAGGAAGAGGCCGGGCGGCAGCAGGTTCTCGTCGGCGAGCCGGTTCGCTTCCGCCTTCACACCGGCACCTACCCCGACGCTGTCGTACTGCAGGTCGATCTCACCAAGCCCGGCGCACCCGTCGACTGCGCGACGCGTCGTCTCGCCCGTATCGCGCTCGCCCCACTCCTCGAGGCTCTTCAAGATCACGCCCTTGCGCTTCGAGAGAGCGTTGCGGTCACCGCCCTCGTCGGCAACATCGAGCGCCGCCATCCACATGCCGGTGTCGTCGAAGCCCAGCTTCACATGGGCGTCGATCGCCGCCTTCACCCACTCGGCCGGGATGATGACGTTGTCGACCGCTGCGGCGTAGTTCCGATCCACCTCCTGGGCGAATACGTGCATCAGGCCATCGGCCTGCGCCTTGCCGCGCCGGGCATCGTACCAGGCCTGATCCTTGCCCGGGTGGTCGCGCCAGTCGAACACGAAAACGTTCGTCTTGCCCTTCGTGACCGGGCCGCCCTGCCAGTCAGAGCCCGCCTCACGGCGCCGATGGAACACGTTGCCGAGACCGTTGACCGAGCTGATGTCGATCTGGACCCGGGTGTTGTCCGCGAGCGCCGCTTCGATCTTCTCCGGGCGCTCGTAGTGGGCGCTCTCGTCTTTGAAGTAGATCAGCTTGCGGCCGCCGCGACCGATGTTGTCGCCTGCCTCGCCCGTGATCGAAGCATCGTTCTCGGGGTTGATGAGCCGCATGTAAGTCATGTGGTCGACAGGGCTGAACCCGGCCGGCCAGAACTGCCGCGGGAGGCCTCTAACAATGATCCTCATCTTCTCGAAGATGCTGTCGGCGTCGCCGATGCGGTCGACCAACTGTTCCTTCCGGGAGCCCCATCCAACCGCTGCGCCCGGCCAGAACAGCCACAGCCAGACCGAGAAGGCGCAGCAGACCCACGTGGCGCCGGCATCGCGGCACTTCTCGACGAGGCCGTTTTCCTCGCCGTGCAGGCAGGCCAGCAGGAAGGTGACAAGGTCGGCCTGCCGACGGAACAGGATGAAGGGCAGCTTCGCCGGCAGCTCGCCGCTGGCAAGCCGCGGATCGTAGGTGATTGCCCAGTGGTTGATGAACTCGACCGGGCGGCTGCGGTAGAACTCCTTGGCTCCGTAGAGCGTCGCCGGATTGGCCTTGAGCTTCAAGGCCTGCTTCTGCCGCCAGGCGAACGCCTCGACGTAGTCCGGCGGCCAGGTCTCAGTCGTCGCCGTTGATGGTGCCGGCATAAGCGTCGGCCGCTTCCTTGGGCGACATGGTTTTCGTGATGGTCTGGATCGGGCCGCCGCCGGGGCCGGAGTGCTCGACCTTGTCCTTGAACATCCCGAGGTGCCGACCGAGCTTATCCAGGGCGGCGAGCTTGTCGTGCATCTTGAAGGCCATGCCCTCTCGGGTCTGCTTGACCTCGGCGACAGCGCCCGCCGTGTCGTCGTCGATCTGATCCGACGGGATCAAGGCCATCGGCGTGTGGGCGCGGACAGCAATGACGCCCTCCGCGCCAACCCGCCGTCGCTTCAGCGCTCCGCCACGAGGCTGAGGCTCCAACTCCTCCTCGACCTCGGCCTCGAAGTCCTCCTCGATCCCTTTTCCGTCAGCCCGGATGAAGTGGTCCGCGACCTCGGGCGAGCACGGCACCATGACCGTCTCACCCCACTTCATCGCCTTGCGGATGTCGCTGAAGGCGATCTTGGCGAGCTCGCGGACAACGCGCTCGACGGTCACGCCCGCACGCTCGGCGCCCTCGGCCAGGATCTCATCAATCCGG
This sequence comes from Methylobacterium currus, assembly GCF_003058325.1. Lineage (NCBI taxonomy): Bacteria > Pseudomonadati > Pseudomonadota > Alphaproteobacteria > Hyphomicrobiales > Methylobacteriaceae > Methylobacterium > Methylobacterium currus. Next base: position 2,132,437 of record NZ_CP028843.1, on the reverse strand, counting down.
GCTCGAACCTTCTCATTGCCTCTCAGACGCGCAGCGTTGCCATCATGCGCCGAGTAGCCGGCGCGGACGAACGCCTCACTCGCTGAGCGGCCCTGAGCGACTTCCTGAGCGAACAGCTCATGCTTTGAGTTGGAAAGGATCGGCATTGAGCGGATCGTGAGAGCGCTGGCCTACTTCCGCATCCCCTCCAGGGCCTTCAGCACCTCGGGCGAGGGATCATGCATCGTGATGATGCGGCCTGAGGAGGCCCAGCCGACGACGAGGATGGGGGGCGCCTTGGTGGCCTTGCGGGTGGTTGGCATGGGTGGGATCGGCAGTGCAAGGGCATAGGTAAACCGGCCGCCTCGCCAGGTGCTGCACCCGCGTGGGCCGGGTCCAAGCTGCGGATCGGTGATCCGGCGGGCCCCAACCGGGGCGCGTCTTTCGCGAAGGGAAGGCCCCTTGCGCTGGAGCTGGATTGCCTGAAGCGCAACCTATAGCGCGGTGGGCAATCCGGCAAGCATTACGCTGCCTCGAGGTGCCGCTCTTCACAGGCTACTTGCGTGACACGCCCGAAGATGCTGACGCCGACCGTGTAGAGATCGGTCTTGCGGTCATGCGATTCAACGACACCGGGGAACGACGCGAACGGGCCTGAAGTGACCCGCACGCGATCGCCCACGCCGTAGAGCAGCTCCAGCAACTCATCGCCGCTGACGACGTGCGAGGTGTCGGTGTCGGGATCGTAGCGCATGTATTTGCACACGTGGTCCGCAAAATGCTGCATCGGGCCGGCGGCGATGAAGGGCACCGCCCGGTCGCCGCAGATGTCGGCATCAAGAAGCGCTTGCCGGAACTGCTCACGATGGATCCAGCCGAGGCCGTCGCCGATGACGCCGAACACCTGCCAGACGTGCCGGCATTCCTCGATCAGCCGCATGTCGGACCAACCCCGCAGGCCGACGAAGATTACCCGACGCATCACCGGCACCATGGCGACCCGCGGTGGTCCGCCGTCGCGTTGCTCGCGAACCTTCTCCCGAGCCTCGAATACCGGGAGGCCTGCGGCGGTGAGCGCTTTGGCGCAGCGATTACCGCTGAGCGGGTAGGCCTCGACGGCGAGCCATTCCCGGCCGGCGGGGAGGATCACCCGCTCACGGGCCCGCAGGCGGCGCTTGATGGCCTTCTCGCGATCGTGGCGAGCCGCGGTCTGGGCGTGCTTCACCGATTGCTGGCGGCGGGCCTTGCGGCGGTTGCGCTGCTTCTTCGTCACGGTACGCCTCCACGCTGCAGGATGAGGCCGGCGCCGAAGCGCCGGCCCGGGTCTCAGGGTCTCGTTACGCCCAGCCGCTCACACAGGCGGCGAACGGCCTCGTCAGTCGACATCCGCTCAATGCGGTGCCCACGCCGGATTCCGTCAGCACAGAACCGGGCAAGGTCGCGATCCCACGCCCGTCGCTGCTTCGCGGTCATGGGCTGGTCCGGCTCCGCCATGGTGATGGCGTAGACCCCGCGATCATCGATCAGGGCATAGTCGGACCGCTCGGCCATCACGCCACCGCCGCCAGATGCCGCTTCCGGCTCTGCCCCAGCCCACTCGACTTCGCGAGCTCGCTCCGCTGCGCCGCGTAGTTCGCCGCCACCATGGGGTAGTCGACCGGCAAGCCCCACTTCGCCCGGTACTGCTCCGGGGTCAGCCCGCGCCCGGCCAGGTGCCGCTTCAGGGTCTTGTAGGGCCGGCCGTCCTCGAGGCTGACGATGTGGTCCGGCGTCACCGTCTTGCGGATCGGTACCGGCGGCTCGAGCTTGACCGGCTCCGGCGCGGCCGGGGCGCCGAGCTTCGCCAGGGCCGCGTGGGTCGAGACGATCAGCCCGGGCAGGTCGCTCACCGGGACCGAGTTGTGGGCGACGTAGGCCGAGACGAGGGCGGCGGTGCGGGTGACGTGGTCGTGATCGGACATAGGGTGCTCCTGGTGGGTGGATCCCCCGTGGTGGGGGAGGGTGGCCCGCGGTGGCGGGATTCGGGGAAGGTCAGGCGGCCTCGCTGGGCACACCGGCCTTGGCGAGGATGCGACGGTCCAGCTTGAGCCCGCCCATGCCGCCTTCGGTGACCCGGGCGAGCTCGGCTTCGGCCAGCTGCGGAACTGGGCTGCGCAGCGAGGCGGCGAGATCTCGCACGAGCTGTGCGACCTTCTCGCGGTCCTCCGGCGAGGGCTCTGGGATCACCTCGGCATCGAGAATGGCCGCGATCCGGCGAAGCTCCTCGTCGATGGGCGCTGTCAGCACGCGCGCTTCGGCGATTACCTGGGGCTCAGTCGGGCAGCGCCCGCGATCGTAAGGGGTGGTCGCACGGCTCTCGCGGAACCGCTGCACTGCCTCAGCGACGGCCCAGACCGGGAGTGGCGAGAGGATCTTCACCCAATCATCGATCGCATCGGCCGTCGAGATGTCATCGGCGCCGAAGGCTGGGAACGCGCCGAGCAACCGCGCGACTGCCGGCTGATGTGCCTTGCCACCTTGGCGTAGGGCGCGGGCAAGCTCGTCGCGCCTCTCCTCCAGTGCCGCCCGTTCAGCGATGCCGGGAACTCGCGACGCGGAGATGGCCATTCGGCGGAACTCGCCGGGGATCTCCTCCAGCGCCCCCGAGTAGGTCCGGATCAGATCGTCCATCTTCCTCGTGGTCGATGACGGGGCTGCCATCGTCGTACCGCGGGGTCGGGTTGTCGTCGGGAGCATCGTGGTCTCGCTTAATTTGGCGGAGAAGAAGTGCACGACGTGAAGAGGCATTCAGTGGGCGGTCAGGCGAACCGCGATCTGGCGGCTTCTCTAGTTTGGTATCCCAAGCGGCAACATCAGACCGCAGCTTGCCGACGATGAAAGACACGGCGTCGGCCGGTTTATGCTGAACGGCCGCATCGATAGCGAGGACGATAGTCAAAGCGTCGTCATCGCAGAACCGCAGCCACTTGCCGAGCAGAGCGCGAACGACCGGATCCGGCCGACCGGTCATCCGCTGCAGCGTGTCCTTGCCCCGATTGAACAGATCGAGACGAGGATCGTAGGCGCCGGCCTCTGCCGGCAGGTCGCCATCGCCGCCTTCGCCACCCCCGGCCTGCCCGCTCGCGCCGCTCGGCGGCGCCGACCCGTCAGGGTCGGAACCGGAGTGGGCGGGGGGTTTAAGGGGGGTGGGGTGGGGTGTCGGGGAGGGGCGGGGGACATCGAGGGGGGTGGGCGAACCATGTCCCCCACCGTCCCCGCTTGTCCCCTTCTGTCCCGGCATGTCCCCGTCTGTCCCCGGGACATCGGGGGACATGTTGCCCTTACCGGTTGCCCGCTGCCGACGCTTCTTCGCGGCCGCCTTGGCTCGACGAGCGACTTTCTCCGCCTCTTCCTGCGCGATGGCAGCCTTCATCAGGGTCGCCATCTGCTCGCGGGTCAGCCCGGCCGCCACCATCGCGTCGATCATCTCGGGCGTGATGCTCATGCAGCCGCCCCGGATGGTTGTTCCACCGCTGCGTCGACCCGCACGCGGCAATCGGGGTCATCACACGCCGTCCAGACAGGCTTGAGCCATTGCCGGAATCCGGCCTGGCGACGGCTGTAGGGCGACCAGGTCGCGACACCGCAGAAGCTGCAGAAGGACGGATCGGGACCGGGCGCCACCTCGCGGGCCGGCGGCCCGTCCTGAAACAGGTCGGCGGAAGGCGCCCGCAAGGCCGTGAGTTTCGGGCGCGCCATGACGGCTACTCCGCCGCTGTGGCGAAGAGATCGGCCCGCGCACCCTGGCGCTCAGCTTCGCCGAGATACTTCACGGCCTGGGCGTAGTAGCTGGCCTTCAGCTCGGTGCCGAGGAAGCGGCGGCCCTGGAGTAGAGCCTGGTAGCCCTCCGAGCCGATGCCCATGAACGGCGAGTAGACCGTCTCGTCGGGGTTCGTATACTGGCGCACCAGGCGCTCGGTGAGATCAAGCGGCATCGGGCACAGGTGCTTCTCGGCCTCGGCGTCCCGGGCGACGCGAACGTTGAGCACGTCCGTCTCATCGGTGTCGTACCAGATGCCCGAGGACATCCAGACCGGCTGGGCGAGGTCCTGCCAGGACTCCAGCGGGTGCGTCTCCGGGTCGTGCAGGACCGGCGGCACGGCATCCATGCCGTCAGCCCACTTCCGGAACACGACGATGTACTCGGGCAAGCCCCCGCCCGTGCGCGCCGCGTCGGTGCGGAAGTTCTTGTAGAGGAGCCGGTCGCTCTTCGTCTTCTGCATCTCGCGGACCGGGCAGCGGTCGATCGTGATGCGGCGGTGATAGGTCCAGCCCTCGGCGGTGTGGGTCCGGATGCAGTCGCCGACAAAGTCGCGGATGCCGCGGTCACCCTTCTCGGAGGCGTTCGAGTAGAAGACGAGATCCTTGACGTGGATCGCCGTCAGCCGGCCGGGCTTGGTGACCCGGAACAGCTCGCGCACGAGGTGCCGGTAGTGGGCCTGGAATTCCTCGTCTGAGCCGACATTGCCCATGTCGCGCTCGCTCTCTGAATAAATATATAGCGAGGAAAATGGAGGCGAGTAGACCGAAAAGTCGATGCTGTCGTCGGGCATCTCAGCCGTGAATTCTACCGTGTCCGCATTGTAAACAGCGAAGCGCTGGCTGATTTTCGAGTCGAAGACGTTCATGGCACCATCCACGCGGGCAACCGCGCTCCCTGTTGCGGGTCATAGGTCTCGAGGACACGGTGAGACTGGGCGGCGCGCGCCATGGCGGCCGACATCGCGAGCTTCATCGCCGAGTGGTCGCCGGCCTTGCGGTTCACGACGTCCCAGATCGACGCCTCGGTGTCGGCGCAGACGACGTGGGCGATGACCTCGCGCAGCTGGCGGAAGCGCCAGCACCGGCGGACGGCCTGGTAGAAGGCCTCGTAGGAGAACGAGAGGCCCATGAACGCCATGCGGGCGCAGTGCTGCCAGTTGAGGCCGAAGCCGGCGATGCTGGGCTTGGTAATGAGGATGCGGACCGCGCCGGAAGAAAAGGCGGCCAGCCGCTCCTCCTTCTGGTCGATCGACATCGACCCCCGCACTTCGGTCGCCTCGGGCAACAGGGCCTTGAGGGCGTCGGCGTCGTAGTCGGTCTCGACCCAGCAGATCCACGCCTCATCCGGCTCGGCGCGAACCAGCTCGGCGACCCGGGCGGCGCGCTCGTCCTTGGTGAGTCGCTTCTCCTGGTGGATCGAGGTCGCCGACGCGCTCGGGATCCGGAACAGCCTGCCCTGGCCGCCCTTCTCCTCGCCCGCATCAACCGAGCGGTCGGCCTGAACGATGTGCCGGCGCACGACGAGTTCGGGCATCACGAAGCCGTCGTCGCTGAAGCCGAGATCCGACGGCCGCGACACGCACCGGGCCCAGGAGGCGACCCAGTCCCAGAACGAGCGCACGGCCGGCTTCTTCAGGCGGTACCGGCCGGCGTTCGCCTGGTCGGCGATGAACCACCGCGACAGCATCTCCGGCGGGCGCATCACGCCCAGGAACTCGCTGTGCTGACCCAGCTCGGTGTGATCGTTCGGCGCCGGCGTCGCCGTGCAGCAGAGCCGGTACGGCGTGCGGGCGAAGGTCTCGACCAGCTTGCGCTTGGTGGAGCCGGTGAAGCTCTTCAAGATCGAGCTCTCGTCGAGGATCACCCCCGCGAAGTCGTCCGGGTTGAAGCGCTCCAGCCGCTCGTAGTTGGTGATGGCGATGCAGGCCTGCTCCGGCGCGGCCCCGAAGCGCGATAGCCGGGCCTCGACGCCGATGCGCTGGGCCTCGGCGTGGTGCTGCGCCGCGACGGCGAGGGGTGCCAGCATCAGCACCGGGCGATTCGTCCGGCGCGCGACAGCATCACCCCAAGCGAGTGCCAGCGCCGTCTTGCCGAGCCCGGTATCCAGGAACTCGGCGGCGCGGCCGGCGCGCAGCGCGAACTCCAGGCAGTGCTCCTGATGGGGGAACAAGCCCGGCAGGATGTCCCGGCTGCCGACGTCGGCGAAGCCCTGCGGCTCGGCGGCGACGCGCTTGCGAGAGATGAGATCGCGGTAGGAGGTGATGTCGCTCAGCGACGCGGCGCGAACGATGCGCGCCACTGCCGGAGCGGAGAACGCGGCCGGCGCGGGCGCGCTCACGGTCTCGGCAGGCGCCGGCTGCCCCTGCACGAGGCTGCGATAGACCGGGTAGAGGTGCTTGTTCTTCCGCGGGTCGGCCGAGTGCCGGGTGTCGCCGGTGCGCTCGATGACGCCCTCGCGGATCGCCTGCATCCACACGGAGCCCCAAGCATTGTGGTGGCGCGGGCGGGCCGGGCAAGCGGCGAGGACGTCGTCGATGTGGACCGTAGCTTGCTCCCGGGCAAGGCGCAGGATCGTCGCGTAGGCTAGGGCGCTGAAGCCTGGTTGCTCGGCGGCCTCCGCATCCGCGGCGACCTGCATGCCGGCGTCGCGCCGGGCTTCAGCGACGGCGAGCGCGGTCACGGGCGATCTCCATGGGCATCGAGCACGGCGCTCAGGAAGGCGTGGGGAGTGGTGCCGGCGCGGTCGGCCAGGTTGCGGATGCGCGCCTGGATCGAGGCAGGCAGCTCGAGCGCCGCCGGCGTCGCGGCCAGCACGATCGCGCGGGACCGACGCGAGAGACGGTGAAGATGACCGCGCTCGACCAGGGCATTCAGCAGTCGGCCGATGCCGGACTTGCTTTGCAGCCCGACCCCCGTGCGCATCTCGTCGTAGCTCGGCGGCACGCCGTCGCTGGCGGCGATGTACCGCTCGATGAAAGTCAGCAGCTCGCGCTGCTTCAGCGTGAGGCCGATGCGCTGTGTCATGCGGCGTCCTCCGCCCCGGCCTCGGCCGCGGTCTCGACCTCGCCCGCCGCGAGCAGGATCCGCTCGGCGAGGTGGCGCGCGTCGACCGGGTCGAGCAGCAGGTCGGCCGCGCCACCAGGCTGAGCGACGGCGAGCATCACGCGCCCGAGCCCGACCGCGACGGTGGCGGTCGAGATGCCGGCATCAGTGACGAGGGTCAGGCCGGCGCCGCCGTGGCGGACCTCGAACAGGGCGTCAGCCACGGTCGCGGCCCTCTTGACGATGTCCGGGGCGGTCGCGCGCCCAGAACCGACGCAGCCACTCCGGCGGCGCCTTGGCGGCGGCGCGCCATGCCCGATCCTCGCACCAGCGCGACCAGCGCAGGAGCGGATGGACGGGGAGCATCAGCCCTTCCGCAATGCCACGCAGGACCGAGGCAGCGATGCCGTAGACGTTCGGGCTCATCGGGCACCTCGCAGGCTCGCGAGCTGCTGTTCGATCGCCTCGGCCCGGGCCTCGAGCGCGGCTTGGCGCTCGGCGCGAGCGACCCGATGCCACCACCCAGCCTCGTCGGGCCGGATCGCGCACAAAAACGCCGCGCCGTAGGTCGCGATCATCGCGTCATAGGCCGGGCCCGAGGGGCAATGGCCCTGGTCGAGCCACTTGCGTGCGGTGCCGACCGCAACACCGATGTCGGCCGCAACGTACATCGCCGTCTTGGCCGGATAGCGCTCACGCAAGAAATGACATGCCCGTTCCGCTAACGTTCGGGCGTCGATCTGCGAAAACTTTCGCAGATCCGAACCGGACTTTCTCATCGCGCTCCCCGATGCTGTGGACATCGGGGATTGTTCGGAAAGGGAGCCGGAAGAGATGGTGGAGGCGAACGACATGTCAGCGCCTCGCCAGGTTGAGGTGGATAGACGCACGAACGCAGGCGTGATCGGCGGCCGCCAAGCACAGACGATCACGCGAAAGGGAGCGGCCCGGCCGGGAGGTCTTGCGATGACACCGGCCGGGCGCCTCAAGCCGCGCTCCTGCGAGACGCCGCGGCGAGAGGAAAAAGGGTGCGCCTACGCCCTGGGTGGGGGCGACCGGAAGGACGTAGGCGCGCACATCGGGGGCCCCGACGTGATCGTGAAGGGACGCAAGCATGGCTCAGCGCCCCGCGTGGGCGGCGATAGCGCGCACCGCCTCAACCGGCGGCACGGCGAACACCTCGTGAATGTCGTCGAGGGTCAGGCCGGCGGCGTGCGCGGCGGCGATGGTTGGGCTGTCCACGCAGAGCGGGCCGACGATGCGGCAGCGCGCGCGCAGAATGTGAATGGCTGTCGAGGTGCCGATCGCGAACCGCGGGGATGGATCGACGCGACGTGCACGCACCTCGTCGAGCATCGCATGGGCTTGGTCGGCCGCGCGCGCCATACACCGCGCGTTGTCGTCTCGGCGCATCCGCAGAGAGAAGCCGCGGCGCTTCGAAAAAGCGCGCCTGACGCGCTCGCGGCAGACGTGATGGCGCTGCGCGACCGCGTCCAGGGTCAGGCCTTCCTCGTAGCTCGCCGCGAAGGCGTCGCTGAGCGGGTCGGGCTGGTTAGGCTTGAGGCGGGCGGGCCGGCTCATCGCGCCACCTCCGACAGCACACGCACCGACCCGTTGAGCGGGTTGGGCTGCGAGGCGCGCTTCGACAGGCAGCCGGCCATGGCGACCGCCCACAGGCCGAGGATGCCGAGCACGAGCGCGACGAACGCGACCGCCTCGGAGGTCAGGACGGTGCGGTTGCCGTGGCGACGGGAGATGCGGGGAGCGTTCGGCATCTCACGCCTCCCGCGAATTCTGACGGACCGAAATACGGTCGCCGTCGGCGGTCAGGCGCTCGCCGGCGGCGAGCGGGCGGTCGAGCTTGGCCCCGGGGCTTTCACCCGGTCCGGCATGGTTCACGCGTCCTGCCCGGTTGCCCGGCGCCTCCAGGGCGTTTTCCGCTGCCACCGTCTCGGGCGCGTTCACACCGGCCCGATCCGCGTCGCGGTCCATCTCGTGACAGCCTCGCGTGAGGCCGATGTAAGTGCCGCGGTCAGCGGCGGGATGGGGGCGGGTCATGCCGCGGCCCCCGCCTCATCGGACAACGTCGTCGGCGGGACGAGCATCCCCCACAGCGTCGCCGGCGCCGATCTTTCCGCGTTCGCAAGCGCCGCCTGCATCACGAGGAACGTGCTGGGCGGGAAGCTCTGCTTCTCGCGCCAGTTCGAGACAGCAGCGAGTTTGCGCCCGGTGAGGCGCGCAACTCGCGTCGTGCCGCCTAGGGCATCGATCACTTCGCTGGTGGTCGCAAGCTCGTTCATAGAGCCTGTATATTCATGCAGCGTGTAGATTGCAAGCGCCGCGAGATGTGGATGGATCGCGGGTCGGCCACCCCGGCAAAATGGGGCATGGCCGACACGACGCAGAACCCCACAAGCAAGGAAGCGATCGGAGCGAGGCTGAAGCTCGTTCGCGAAGCGTTAGAACTCAGCCAAGCGGAAATCTGCCGCCGGGCTGGCATCGCCACGAACACGTGGAACAATTATGAAAAGGGCAAAAACCGGATAAGCCTGGACGAGGCTCTTAAAGTAGCGAACGCGACAGGTATTCCTCTAGATTATATATACCGCGGGATTGATGCTTTCCTGCCGGTTCATGTTGGAGATGGCATTCGTCGCTTACGATCGACGCAGGAAACCAAGCGCGAAACCGCTTAGCGAATTAGTTGCACGACATTCTCAGGCCGACTCTCAGTTTTAGGAGCGTCGGCAAGAAACGTTTTCACCAATGTCTCAGCATACCGCAGGACGGCTAAGGCCTCGTCCATATCATCCGGCAGCTGCATGACGACCTGCAGAGCTTGGCGCTTAAGCCAAACCTCTTCGGATGCCCCGTCTTTGGCCTGACCCATCGCGCGCCTCGTCGCCCGAGCCGGGCCGATGCCCGGTGTTAGCATATGAGAACAAATTGAGAACGAATTTGCAAGCCTAGTTGTTCCGGCGACACGGTGCACGGCATGCGCGAACCCGCCGCCGAGCGTCAAGTTCACGCTCCATGTATTTTTCGCTTGCGATCTACATGGCGCATGAATATCGTAAGCCATCGCCACCCCGCGATGGACCCCGCCGATGCACACCGCCTTCAACATCCTCGACGCCGAGCAGGCCCGCTACCGCGCGCTGCACGCCGCCTTGGTGACCGCGCCCCTCCCGCAGCTCGAGGCGCACGACGGCAGCGCACGCCGCTACCCCATTCCTCACATCGACGCTGAGGCGGTCCGGCAGGCCATCCTGATCGACCGGGCCGACCGGCTCGCCGTGACGGCGTCGCGGGTCGCTGGTGTCGCCGCTCTCTTCGTCGGCCTCGCCGCCTCCGTCCAGGTCGTCGCTCTCTACGTCGGGAGCGTGCTGTGATGCGCCCCGAGCTCCTGACCAACGGCCACAGCCGTCACATCACTGACCGCGTCCGCACGCTCCCGGCGGCCGGCCGCCTCCCGCCGCTGCGGGTGGACGAGGTGCTGACCGCGCAGGCGGCGAACGACGACCGAACCAGTCTCGTCAGAGGGTTCTTCATCCTCGGGCTGGTGATCGCCACGTTCATCGCGCTCGGCGTCGCCGCCTTCCTGATCGGGCGGGGGTGGTGATGGCCGACATCCTCCGCCCCGGCGCCAGCGCCGCCCCCAAGGTCGCTGCCGCGCAGATGGCCGCTCGCCACCGGGCTCAGGCTGCCGAGCGCCGCGCCGCCATCATGATCGCCCGGATCGCCGCCGGCCACACCCGCCTCGACGCGGACCGGCCCACACTCGTCCAGGTCCATGAAACGCTGCAGGAGCTGTGGGCCGCCCGCCGCGCCGTCGACGAGATCCACTTCGCCGCCCTCGGCGCCGCCGACATCTGGGAAGCTGAGCGGCGCACCGGCGGCCCAACGCCCCTCGACGAGGACGACCTCGCCGACGCCATCATCAAGCGCCTGGAGCTCAACTGCGCCGCCGCCATCGAGGCATCCGAGCCGATCGGGCAGCCGACCTTCCACGACGACGTCCGCGCGACCTACCGCGCCGCAGCCGGCTACTAGGGAGTATTCCATGTCCGCCCTGTTCCGTGCGGCCGACGAGGCTGCCCGTCTGCCCTCCAGCATCCGGGCGATGATCGCGTCGATCTCACCCCACCATCGCGCCATTCAGGAAATCATCGAGGACCTGGAGCGCGCCCGTCGGGCCGGGGCCGACATGGCTCAGTTCGACGATCGGCTCGGCGCCGCCTGCGAATTCGCTGCGCACCTCTCCCGGCAGCTCACCGCGTTGCGCACCGGCGACATGGATGCCGTGAAGCTCGCTGACCTCGATTTCCTGAAGCGCTTCGCGCCCGCCGGGCCGGCGCGGCTGGCGGCGGAGTGACGGCGATGATCGCTCGCGACAGGAACGTGCTGCGCGTCGGCAACCTCATCATCCGGGCTGAGCGCTGGCCCTGGCAGGGCTATGGCTGGCGCTCTACGGGCGGGTTCAAGGCGCCGCTGAACCAAGGTGGAGCTCGTTTCGGCGCCGGCTGGCGCTGGAAACTCGGCATCTGCGTCGGTAGCACCACGGTGCTCGTAGAGCTGCTGTTCGGGATGCTGGTGTTCCGATGGGAGTCGGCAGCCGACCGCGCCGCTATCGCAGCTCGCAAGGCGCGGATCGACGAAATCCTGCGCACTCGGGTGGCCGAATGAGCGCCGTGCTCGCCGCTCCCGCCATGGGCCACAACGGCGGGCCCGCCCTCACGCCGTTCGAGGTCTCGCGCGACGAGATCGACGCTCTCTGCGCTGAGGCACGGCACTGGCTCGAAGCCGATGGCGTGAAGAGTCAAGCCGATGCCGACGGCGTATCGAAGCTGCTCGACCTGCTCCGCAAGGCCATCAAGCGGGCAGATGAGCGCCGTGTCGCCGAGGCCAAGCCGCATGACGAAGCGAAGGCCGAGATCCAGGCGCGCTACGGCGCGCTGATTCAGGACAACAAGTCGGGGAAGGGCCGCGCGGTGCTGGCCGTCGAGGTCTGCAAGGCAGCCCTGACGCCTTGGCTCGAGCGGCAGGAGGCCGAGAAGCGGGCGGCGGCCGAGGCAGCGCGGCGCGAGGCTGATGAGCAGGCCCGGCAGGCAGCACTGGCGCTGCAGCTGAGCAAGCCATCCGACATTGAGGAGCGCGAGCACGCCGAGGACCTGGCGCAGGACGCGCGCCGCGCCGCGGCGGCTGCCGGCCGGGCGGAGGCCGACCGCGCCAGCGCTCGTGGCGGTACGCGCGCGGTCACCCTCCGCACAACCTACCGCGCCGAGGTCACCGACGAGACCGCGTTCGCCCGCTGGGTCTGGGTGAACTGCCGCGCCGACCTCTCGGCGGCCCTTGCGGCCATCGCCAGCCGGCAGGTCGCCGCCGGTGTCCGCGCCATTCCTGGCGTCGCCATACACGAAGAACGGAAGGCCGTCTGATGAGCGCCGAGTCCGACAAGCAAATCGCCGAGATCCTGGCAAACTACGGCGAGCCCTTGGCCGGCAATATCTGGCGCGTGCAGGGCACCGCGGTGATCTACCACAAAGCCTTGGAGCGGATCGCCGCTCAGGCACAGATCGCCTTCGGGCCGCCCCAGATCCTGCGCGCCGAGCGGGACGAGGCCGTGATCCTTGTCACTGGTGAAGTGCAGCTGGCGAACGACGGCGGCGTGCGTCGTGAGTGGTCGATCGGCGAGGCTCTGATCGGCGTGAACTACCGCGTCTCGGGCAAGCAGGCGGCCTACGTCTTCGCCATGGCGGAGAAGCGGGCCAAGGACCGGGTTATCCTCAAGCTGATCGGCCTGCACGGGCTGCTCTATTCCGAGGACGAGGCCGACGAGTTCAAGCCGACACCCGATACTAGGCAGCAGACGCGCCAGGACGCCGGGAAGCCAGCGCCAGAGGCCGGCAAGCCCCGCGAGCACGATCCGGCGAACGATGATAGCCCGCAGGCTGTCGAGGCCCGCCTGCGCGAGCGGATCGATGCCGCCGACAGCATAAACGCCGTCACCGACCTGATGCTCGCTCCTGAGACGCAGGCGGATCTCGCCTACCTCGCCCCAGGACTGCGCGACGAGGTGCGCGAGCACGCCAAGGCCCGGCTCGTGGCCCTCGGCTGGCCGGCGCGGACCCCGAAGAGCAGGGGCGGCCGGTCATGAGCGCCCTGCTGCCGGTCGAGTTCACGTGGACGGGCGATACGATGCAGCCGGCGGGCCGGTTCACCGGCCTCTGCGACCGGCAGTTCGTGATCGGCGAACGCTACATCCTCGTCGAGCACGAGGAGCGCAGCAGCAAGTCGCATGCCCACTTCTTCGCCTGCGTCCGGGACGGCTGGTCCAGCCTGCCCGAGCACCTGGCGGACCGCTTCCCGACCCCCGACCATCTCCGCAAGTGGGCGCTGATCAAGGCCGGCTTCCGGGATGAAGTGACCTTCGTCGCCTCCTCGAAGGCCGAGGCGGCGCGGATCGCGGCATTCCTCCGGCCGGTGGACGACACCTCGGTGGTCCGGGTGAAGGACGGGGTCGTGGTTCGCTGGACCGCGAAGAGCCAGTCCATGCGCGCCATGGGCAAGGAGGATTTCCAGCGCTCGAAAGATGCAGTGCTGGCCGTCATCGACGAGCTGATCGGCACCGCTCGCGGCACGCTGTCCCGTGAAGCGGGGAGGGCCGCCTGAGATGGCCCGCACGAACTTCACAAAGAAGGTGCAGCGCCAGGCGATCGAGCGCGCCGCCGGCCAGTGCGAAGGCCTGTTGCCCTCCGGCGAACGCTGCCCCTGTGAGCTACAGCCGGGCCGCTTTCAGGTCGACCACATCCTCATGGATGCCCTCGGCGGCCCGGCGATCCTCGCCAACGCCCAGGTGCTCTGCACCGACTGCCACAAGCTGAAGACTGACAAGGACAAGGCGCGGCTCGCGAAGGCCAAACGGCAGTCGGACGCTCACAACGGCGTCGTCGATCCTCGATCACGCCCGATGGCGAGCGGCAGGCCCCTGGATGGCGGGAGACCGCTTCCAGGCGCGGCGCCGGCCCATCGCGCCACGGCGCCCCTGACCAAAGCTCTCCCACCCCGCCGAGCCCTCTACACGCCGGAGCCGCGCTGATGATCCAATCTCCTACCGCCGACGCCGCAGGCCCTGCACTGACGCCGGCACAGCGCCGCGTTCTCCAGGTCCTGGCACGGGCCAACGGAGTTCACACCTACGTGTCCGTCGGCACGGAGATCGACCGGTCCCCCAAGTCGGTCGAGAAGGCCATCCGGTCGCTACAGCTCGCGCTGGTCGGGACGGCCATCACGATCAACCGCCGGCGCAATCCGGGCGAGCCGGCCCTGCGCATTTCGGTGGCAGGCGAGCCCGATCAGATCAGACGGATGCTCGGCGAGCCTCCCGCCGTCGTTCAGGCCGCTTCCCAACTCGTGGACATCGTCAGCCTGCCCAGCATAGGCGGACTTTCCTACGGCTATACCCGGGAAGGCCGCCTCGTCGTCGATGGAATCGTTCAGCCGGCGAGGATCGCATGAGCACAGACGATCCTCTCTGCTGCGGCCGGTCAGCCCGCCTCACCACCGGCGCCGAGATCTATCCGCGCCAGCCCCATCTACACGGCCGTCATTTCTACATCTGCGACGCCTGCAAGGGCTACTGCGGCACACACCGCGGCTCGACGCGCAGCCTCGGCACGCCGGCCGGCCCCGCGCTTCGGTTCGAGCGTCAGCATCTCCACGCGCATGTCATCGACCCGCTCTGGATGGAGGCGGAGCTGTGCGGGGCCTACGAGGACAAGCCGCCGAGGGTGGTGCACCAGATCCGGAAGCGTGCCCGGCAGCGGGTCTACGAGTTCCTGGCCGATCGCCTCGGCATCTCCGAGCAGGATTGCCACGTCGGCATGTTCGACATGACCCGGTGCGCCGCAGCCGCCGAAGCGCTGGCCGGCGTCGACTACCCGCAGATCCGTGAATGGGCCCGGCGCCGCGATGCGGTCGAGCGCCGGCCCTCTGCCCCGACACCGCGTGACAGCATCGCCGCAATCTGAGGAGCCGCCATGAGCAGCACCGTGCGCAACCGCATGATCGGAGCCAGGATCAGGCTGGCCCGCAAGAAGCGTGGCATCACGATCCGCGAGCTGGCAGACGTCCTCGGCGTCGCCGCGATCACCATCTCGCAATACGAGCTCGGCGAGCAAGCCGTGTCGAGGCCTCGCCTTGAGCAGATCGCCAAGGCGGTCGCCGTGCCAGTCCGCGATCTCACCGCCCGACTGCCGCTCACCGACATGTCCGACGACGAGGTTGAGATGGTGCAGGCCGTGCGCGCCATGCCGCCGGAGGGCCGGGCCTACATGCACCGGCTGATGGTCGACGCAGCTGCCGGGAGGGTCGCACGATGACCCTCGCCCACGCCCTGCGCGACCACGACCTCGGCGCCCTCGGGCGCGACCTCACCACCGCGGCGCTGCACCAGGATCGGTGCCGGCGTCATGCCGAGCGGATGGCGATCCCGAGCGACTGCCCGGAGACATCGCGGGCGGCGGCGAACATCGACACAACCGTCCAGGCCTTGAGCGCCGCCGAGCGCCTAGTCGCGGATGTCGGGCGATTCCTCGCTGACGAGCGGTCTGGCCCGCCCGTCAGCGCACCGCCCCGGTTCTCCGAGTCGGGTGTGGTCGGCGATGACGGCGCGCAGGGCCCGGGCGGCGTTCGCCGCGGCGGCGCGCTCCTGCATGGTCGGGGGTGGGAGAGGTTTCGGGGCGCGGTCAGCCACGGCGCGAGCCCTCCGCATCGACCTGCCCCGACTCCCTCGCCTGGGCGAGGCTCATCCCGCCCGTGCCGTGGGCGCTCGCCGGCCGCTCAATCACAGCCACCTCCCGACGACCCACCATCGCTGGACGAGGACGAGCCGCTATCCGACGAGCAGGACCCGCCGTCATGGCCGTGGCTCACCGACGTGTCGGGCGCCGCGTGACCGCCGTAGAGCGGCGACAGCGAGTGCAGCGGGCTGAGGGTGTCGAGGGAATCGCCGGGGAGCGATGCGCTCTGCGGCCCGTATGCCCGCCGCTGGTACTCGCGGCGGCGGTCCTCCATCGCCTTCCGGCGCGCCCGCTCCTCGCGGCGGCGCTTGAGCCATCCGAACATCACGCCCTCCTCATGGTCGCCACCGGCCCCAACCCCGCCCGCAACCCGCTCGTCAGCGCCCGGGCTAGGCTCTGCCTCGGCCGCACCTCCGGCACCCCGCGCGGCCGCGCCGGCGGCTCGACAGCCACCACCGCCTGAACGAGGTCCGGGCGCTGCTCCAGGAGGTCGGCGACGCGGTGCAGGTCGATGCGCCGGCCGCCGACCTCGATGAGCGCACCGTGGTGCACATCGACATGAGCCGCCCGCGGCGCGGCGTGTGGATCGAGCGGTGGTCCGGCGTCCCGGGCTTCTGCCGGGTCAACGGCCAGTACCAGCATGACCTCCTGCCGGGCTGGTCCTACGCCCGGGCGGAGATCAAGGCGGAGCTGATCCCGGATCTGGAACTGCTGGCCGAGCGCGGCGAGCGGCCGACCGAAGCGACGAGCGGGGGCGGACGCTGATGGCTGACCGCCCCATCATCTTCAGCGGTCCCATGGTCCGCGCCCTGCTCGCCGGCACCAAGACGCAGACGCGGCGGCTGATCACGCCCGGCACGTGCACCGTGCTCGGCAACCGCGTCACCGCCAAGAGCCCGGCGTGGGTCGGCCTGAAGTTCGACCGCGCCGAGGTGCGCACGACGTCGCCGACTGGCGTGCCCCGCCCGCATCTGGCCGTGCCGTTCGTCCATCCGGCCGACGAGGCGCGGGGTATGGCGGCGGACGCGGTCTATCGCGTCGACCCGGTCATCGAAGCCGGCGATCGGCTCTGGGTCCGCGAGACCTGGGCCGTCGGCAACATCTACGACGGCGTACCGCCGAGCCGGATCAACCCGACCGGCAAGCCCGGCTGGTGCGGGATCCGCTACGCCGCGACGGACGAGCGGCTGGGCATCCGCGATCGCCCCTCGATCCACATGCCCCGCTGGGCCTCCCGCCTCACCCTCACGGTGACCGAGGTCCGCGTTCAGCGGCTTCAGGACATCAGCGATGACGACTGTTTCGCTGAGGGATTAGAAAAGCTCGACGTAACGCTTGGGCGCAACGGCGAGGTCGTTCCACTAAAGCAGCCGATGGCGGCAAACGAGTGGCCGCAGGGCCGGGACGGTGAGCGCGGGTACGCCCAGGACGGCTGGGACATGCCGCAGTGCGTCTACGCCGATCTCTGGGAAAGCCTGCATGGGCGCGGCTCGTGGAAGGTGAACCCTTGGGTCGCCGCCATCAGCTTCCGCGTCATCCTCGCCAACATCGACAGCCTGCCGGAGCAGCAGGCGGGAGGGCTGGCATGACCGATGTCGGCACCACCGCCCGCAAGCCGCTCACCCCGACACAGCGCCTCAAGCTGTTCGAGCGGTTCTCCGGCGTATGCCAGCTTTGTTCTCGGAAGATCGAGGCCGGAGAGCCTTGGGTAGACGAACACCTCCGGGCCTTGAGTTTGGGCGGCGGCAACGAGGAAGCCAATAGGGCTCCTGTCCACAAGGCTTGCGCCGACGCCAAGACCTACGGACCTGAAGGCGACCTAGCGAAGGCTGCCAAGGCCAAGAGACAGAAGATGGCCCACCTGGGCATCAGGAGCGCCAGCAAGCCCATCCAGGGCGGCCAGAGCCTCCCAGGCGCCAATCCAGCACGCAGGGCCACCAAGCCCCTCGAAAAAGCCCTCCCGCCCCGTAGGGGCCTCTTCCGATCGGAGAACGCCTGATGGCCGCCCTCACGCCTGCACTGCAGAACGTGCTCAGGATCCTCGTGCAGGCCAAGGAGCCGCACAACTACCCGAGCCTTGCCGCTCTGCTCGGCCGACCAGAGCGCAGCCTGCACGGCACGGTCACGGAAATCCGCCAAGCGCTTGAGGGAACTGGCGTAGCGATCCAGGTAGCGAAGCGCGGGCGGGAGGCGAAGGCCCGCATCACCGTTATCGGCGACCCGAAGACGATTGCCACGCTGATCGAAGAGGTCCCGGGCGCAGGACAGCCGCACAGCCGATACGTCAAGGCCGTCACGCTGCCGAGCATCCTCGGCAAGCCCTACACCTACACTCCTGAGGGACGGCTGACTGTCGGGGGAGAGCTGCAGCCGGTGAGGGCTGCGTGATGGTCATCTGCCGTCATTGCAAATGGCCTGAGACACGGGTCATCGATAGCCGATCGACCGACGAGACGGTCAAGCGCCGCCGTCGCTGCACGGACTGCGGGTACGCCTGGAACACCTACGAGGTGGCTGAGGGCGATTACGACGCGCTGGTCGCCGTGCATGAGCTGCTTTCTTCCCCTGCCCGACACCATGAGGCCCAATCATGAGCGAGAACAATCAGGGCGCAACGCTGCCCGCGTGCTGGAATGCGGCTGTGTTTCCGCAAGGCGAAAGCTGGGCGTGGGTCGCTTGGCAGGACGGGAACAAGTTCAGCCGAATGCAAGGAGGCGCCACCACTGAGGCATTGGCTTGGGATGGCGCTCGTAAAATGATCGATGAACAGCAGAAGCCCCCAGCCCCTCCCGCCTGGATGGTCGAGGTAGCGCGGGAGGCTGTCGCTCTACACTACGAAGATCGCGGGTCTCTGTCGCTGGCGGCGTCGACTCGCGCCGGCGGCGAGGACGAAGCCGGGCCTATCATCAACTGCGTCCGAACCCTCCGCCTCGCCCTTGAGCGCGGGCATGTGGTGGTGCCGCGGGAGTGGACGGAAGAGGAGCTTCTGAAGGCGGCGCGGGAGGATGTGCGCAAGCTCAACGCGATCCAATGTCCCAATTTTGCGCAAAAGGTCGCGGACGGTAGAGCGGACTACCACGAGGATGTCCAGTGCGCCCCCCAGGCCCGCCGCAACATGCTGAAGGAGGGGGCTGTAGCAGCCCCGGCGGCGCCTTCAATCCGTGTTGAGAATGCTCTTTCCGAAGCATTCATGAACGGCTTCAGGCTATCTGTGTCAGCCCTAAACCTGCTGACTTGCGGCAGTTCGATTGATGAAGGCTGGGTCAAGGACGCAGCAAAGACCAACGTTCGCGCCATCCTCTCCACCCTGCCGACCCGGGAGGCCTGAGCCATGGGCGAGATCAAGAACAATCATGGCGCGTCTTCTGCCGAAGACCGGGCTCTTGCCGAAGGTGAAGCCGCTGGCGCGTCTTCATCCCTGCGGGACTGCGATCCCTCGCGCGGGGAGGTGGACTTCGACAGCCTCAACGCCCTGTTCGAGCGGATCCCGTCCGGCCCGTGGGACGCGCGCCGGGACACGGACGGGCACGAAATCCGGCAGATCGATACCGACCCGACAAACAAACATCACTGGCCGTTCCGGCTCTGTCGAAGCATCCCGGGCCAGCGGGCGGGCTGCGACGATGCCGTGTTCGATTTTCTGGCCGGCGTCCTGAATGCGTGGCCGCAGATCGTGGCAGCACACTCGGAAGAGGCCGAAATCGAACGCATCCTCGCCATGCCGGGGGACGAGCTGGACGCGCGGCTTCGCCTTGAAGGCAGGGACCCCGAGGACGTGGTCACCATCGCCAATCAGGCGCTTCGCATCGCGACCATGCAGGCGGCCTTAGAGACGATCAGCAGCCAGTACGTCACGAACCGGGGCGACATGACCGCAGAGGAGGCGCTGGCGGCAATCAAGAACATTGCTGACCGTGCCAGAAATCATGACGCGCCTCGTGATGATCAATGCCAATGTGGAGCGTGCACATCTGACGTTGCTCACGCCTCGGATTGCGCTGTTCATGCTGGGCCGGCATCGCCCTCCGGGTCGTGCACGTGCAACGCGCCAGGGATGGAAGCCGAAGGCCGAGACGCGTCAGCGGCTCGGGACGAAGTCCGACAGCCCGCCGACGAAGTCGGGGCGCCCCAAGACGTGCCCCAAGCTGACCCCTCCTCTGAGATAGAGGGGCTGATCAAGGCGCGGGACGTAGCCGAGCATCAGCGGAACTGCCTGTTTGAATTCCTGCACGGCGCCAGTGTGCGCCTTGGCGTGATCAACCCGGATGTCGCCTGCACTGCGCCGCAACTCATGACGGCCATGGAGGCGTACTTCGATCACCTCCAGTCCACCCCCTCTCCTCAGGGGGGTACAGTAGGGCGCGACCCGCAGCAGGTCCATGATACGAACAGCAATGGCGAGGCGACCGGCAGGGATGCCGCCCACCTCGAATGGGCCGTTTCTCGCTGGAATGCCGAGGTCGCCAACAGGCCCGTCCGGAATGTCCACCGGCGCGCTCTGGATGACACGTGGCGACAGGCAATCCGCCGGTTCGGCGGCGACCCCGACGCGCTTGTCGGCCCCTCGCATGATGCTCTTATCGCTGAGGGACTTTCCGCTTCTCCCCGTCCCTCCCATGAGGGGATGAGCGAGGTCCAGTCATGACCGCGATCATCTCCACCTGCGGTCTCTACCGCTACCGGCTCGACCGAGACATGGGCTTCCTCAATGGCGAGCCGATCATCGGGTGGATGCTCCACAACCCGAGCACGGCCGATGCCAGCCTCGACGATCCCACAAGCCGGCGAGGCATCGCCTTCACCCGCCGCGAGGGCGGCCGGCGAATGGTGTTCCTGAACACCGTCACGGCGGCCGACATCCGCCGTGCTTGGCCGCACATGCGGGAGGTGTGCGGGCTGATCTCCACCAGCGCCTGCCGTGACGAATTGATCCGGCAGGCCGTTCGGTTCGGCAAGGCTCGGCGTGACGGCTGGATCCCGCCCGGCCCTGATCGGCCGAACCGCGCAGCCCTATTCGCGGCGGAGGCTTCCCATTCCCCCGCCCCGACCCAGCAGACAGGGGAGGGGCAACCCTCCAGCGCCCGCGCCGCCGGTATCCCTGTCAACGAAATATCGGAGAACTGATCCATGCGTCTCTGGGAAGCTAATCACTCTTATTACTGCTCTGAGAGCAACTTTTACAGCCGAGATCCGCATACGAAATGGGATATGTGGTCCAGTTTTGTTGAAGAATTTGGTAACAGTGATTTAGATTATAACTTAGTATTTAGGTGGGACTGGTACGAAGGCGACGATTGGGGAGCTGGCGAATATAATGGCGATGACTATTACCGAAATGGGCGGCTGCTGATGTTTTTTATCATGCAGCGCAAGGGCATATTTGCATGTCATGAAATCTCAGTCTGCCGCGCTGACGAGCCATCGGTAATCACCTTTCTGAAGCCGAGGCTTGCTTACTTGAGGGACCTTTGGGCTCCGCTCGACAGCGCCGCCGGTATCCCGGTCCACACGGTGGGAGGCGATGATGTCGGGTGAGAACCAACGCACCCCGCTGGTAGCTGCGAAACTGGCAAGCGCTGTGGCGGCGGCGCTACAGCCTCCCGTCAACGCAACCGAGCAAGAGCTTCGCGTTGCCAAAGCGGTATGCGAGGCGGACAGCCATGCATGGCCTGATGACAGCTACAACGGGCGGGCCCAGATCCGCGCCTTCCTCAAGCTGGCACGCGCCGCGCTGAGCGCCGCCCGCGTCGCCGAGCTTGAGGCTGAGAACGCCCGCCTCCGCATCGCCCTCCACGACGCGATCCGCCGGCCGCTTGGCGTCACACCGGACAGTGCTGTCGAGTTCTACAGCCCGCGGATGGCGGACGAGGCCGAGGCGCGGCGGCCCAGACTGTCCGATCGTCCCCGCCCCACCGCCCCGGTCTCCACAGCAGGAGAGGAGGCGTGAGTATGGCTGATGACATCGACGACAACTTTGACCACATCGCTAAGTACGAGAACCCGCCGGGCTATGGCGATACGATCGGAGGCGTCGTCCTCTATGATCCACTGCCGAGCACCATCGAAGCCGCCTGCGCAGCGTTCTGGGCAGACTGGCCCCGCATTGCCGCGAACGCACCAGCGATGGCTGACGAGCACCGCTCTCGGATGCGAGCGGCCATCGAAGCTGCTGTCCGCGCCAGCGCCTAACCCCACCCCACAGTTGCCATCTGGCAACGGTCAAGCCGAGAGAGGAGAGATCGCGTGGAGCGGACGCAAATCCCTGGCGCCTGTCAGATCCTTGGCGTGTCCGCGCGGACCATTCAGCGGCTCGCCATGGCCGGGCAGTTGCCGAGCGCCGTCAAAGTTGGTCGTGTCTGGACGTTCGACATCCAGGCGCTCCGGTCCTGGCTCGTTGATCAGGAGGTGAAACCATGCCAGCGGATCGAAAGAAGGAAGCCCCAGATGGCTGCTACTGGCGGGGCGAGGTCTTATGGGCCCGCTTCACCGTCGGAGGCAAGGAATACCGTTTCAGCCTCAAGACAGGCGATACGACAGTTGCGCGAAATCGCGCGGCAGCAGAACACGCCAAGATAGTGGCGGCCCATAGCTTCGGGGAGAACCGCAAGCTATGGGCCGACGCCGTGACCGCTTGGGGGCAGGTCATGGTCAAGGAGGTCGGCGCCCGGACGTTCGATCGGTATACCAACTCTCTCGACATCATAGACGATTATCTGACCGGGCTCCACGTCGATGAGGTGTCCGACGAAACGGTTGCGGAGATCATCCGCGCCCGGCGGGCGGCGGGCGTATCCACGGCCACGATCCGGCGCGACCTGACCGCGCTCTCAAGCGTGCTTGGCTACGCGGTTGATGAGAAGTGGCGGAGAGGCAACCCCGCGTTGGAGGCCATGCGCAGCCGCCGGATGAAGGAGCGCCGGGACCCGATCGTCCTGCCGGAGGACAGCGACATTGAGCGGGTGATTGACCGGGCCCCCGGCAATTTCAAGCTCCTGATCCGGGCCGCGCTTCTGACCGGCTGCCGGCAAGACGAACTCGTCACTCTTGAGCGACGGCGCGTCGACCTTACCCGCAAGGCCATCAGGGTTCGAGGCAAGGGCAACAAGGACCGGGAGGTGAGCCTGACGGACGAGGCCGTTGCCTTGTTCGCGTCGATCCCCGCCAACCTGAAAACCCGGGCCGTGTTCTGGCACGACGGCGCGAAGGGGCGGTCTGGCGAGAGAGCGCGCGAAGAGCCCGAGCCGGGCCCCTTCATCAACCCGGCCACCCGCTTCTCTTTATATACGCGCAGCGTCGCCGCCGCCGAGGCGGAGGAGATCGCCAAAGCGGCTAGGCGCGGGAAGAAGCTGGAGCCGACGTTCCGGCGCTTCCGCTTCCACGACCTGCGCCATCGGTTCGCGGTCGACTACCTCCGGTCCGGGCGGGGCGGGCTCTACGATCTCCAGCAGGAGATGGGGCACACCAGCATCAAGGTGACCGAGCTTTACCTCTCGTTTTTGACCGCCGACGAGAAGGCGAGGGCCAAGGGTGCCCCCGCACGAAATACGGCACAGGTGCATCGGTTTCCAGGCTTGACCGAAGTCTAAGGTATTGCTACGACTGAGGAATAGATAAGAGCCGGTTTTGTGATCCATTGGTTTTGTAAACCGAAGGTCGGGGGTTCGATCCCCTCCGCCGGCACCAGTCATCCCGGACCGGCCCCCGGACGGACCGGCCTTCGCCGAGGTCCGATGGCATCCCTGCCCCGCTCCGCCCTTCCGCTCGTCCTCGCCCTGCTCGCCGGCCGGGCCGAGGCCGCCGACGAGGCCGGCCCGCATCGCCGGCCGGTGGCCGTCGTGGCCGACCGGAGCCTGACGGTGGCGCCCGGCGCGAACCTTCGGCTCCTCGCCTCCGCCGACCTGGACGCGTCCCACCCGGAGGTGACCCGGGCGGTGATCGTGCTGCACGGCCGCCTGCGCGACGCCGACGTCTACTACGCTTCGGCGCTTGCCGCCCGCGAGGCGGCGGGTGCGGCGGGGGCCGGGGCGCTCCTGGTGGTGCCGCAGTTCCTCGCCGAGGTTGATTGGGCCGGCCACGCCCTGCCGGCCGACGTGCTGCACTGGACGCTCGAGGGCTGGCAGGGCGGGGACGACGCGCTCGGGCCCCAGCCCTTGAGCTCCTTCGACGCGCTCGACGCGATCCTGGCCCGGCTCGGCGACCGGGCGCGCTTCCCGAACCTGTCGCGGGTCGTCGTCGCCGGGCATTCCGGCGGCGGGCAGGTGGCGCAGCGCTACGCCGTCCTGTCCCGCGCCGGCGACGCCCTGGCGAAGCGGGGCGTGACCGTGAGCTATGTCGTCGCCAATCCGAGCAGCTACGCCTATCTCACGCCCGAGCGGCCCGGCCCGACCGCCGGTTGCCCCGGCTATGATCGCTGGAAATACGGGATGCGCGACCTGCCGCGCTACGCGGCAAGCGCCGCGCCGGCGGCCCTGGAGGCGGCCTACGTCGCGCGGCCGGTCACTTACCTGCTCGGCGCCCGGGACACCGACCCGGATCACCGCGCCCTGGACAAGACCTGCATGGCCGAGGCGCAGGGGCCCTTCCGCCTCGCCCGCGGCGAGGCCTACTGGGCGGCCCTGAAGGCCCGGCATCCCGACCTTCGCCAGCCCCTGCACGTGGTGCCGGGCGTCGGCCACGATGGCGGCCGGATGCTCGGTTCGGCCTGCGGCCTCGCCGCCCTGTTCGACGCGCCGGGCTGCGGCGACGCTGGCCCGGTTTCTGCGAGCAAGGGCGCGAGCACGAGGTAATCCAGCAGCATGACCGCACTCCCCAAGGTCGCCTTCATCGGCACCGGCGGCACCCTCTCGTCGGTGGGCCGCGACCGTCTCGACATCCTCGACTACACCGCCACCGGCGAGCGCCTGGAGGCGGAGGAGATCCTGGCGCGGGTGCCGGAGGCCGCCACCGTCGCCGAGGTGGTGCCAGTGCGCTACCGGGCGGTGACGAGCCCGGGCATCGGCTTCTCCGACTGGAAGGCCCTGGTCCTGCTCTGCGAGCGCCTGGCGGCGGAGCATCCGGACCTCGCCGGCATCGTGATCGGGCACGGCACCGCCACCCTGGAGGAGACCGCCTACGCGCTCGGCCTCACGCTCACCGTCGACGTGCCGGTGGTGCTGGTGGGCTCGCAGCGGCCGATCAGCGCCCTGTCGAGCGATGCCGACCTCAACCTCGTCGCCGCCCTGCGGACGGCGGCGGCGCCGGCCTCGCGGGGACGCGGCGTGCTGGTGGTGCTCAACGACGAGATCCAGGCCGCCCGCGAGGTGACCAAGACCTCGGTGGCCCGGCTCCAGACCTTCCGGACGCCGGATTTCGGCGTGCTCGGCCAGGTCGACGGGCCGCATCTGCGCTATTACCGCCGGAGCGAGCGGCGCCACGCCCCCGGCACGCCGTTCGACATCCGCGGTCTCGACGCCCTGCCGCGGGTCGACATCTCCTATTCCTACGCCGATGCCGACGGCACGGCGGTGCGGGCCTTCGCGGCGGCGGGCGCGCAGGGCATCGTCTCGGCCGGGCTCGCCCCCGGCATGACCCCGCCGGCGGAGGCCGAGGCCCTCGGCGCCGCCGTGGCCTCCGGCATCGCCGTGGTGCAATCGACCCGGGCCGGCAGCGGCGTGGTGCCGGAGACGAAGCGGCTCGCCGATCTCGGCATCCTCAGCGCCGACAACCTGACCCCGCAGAAGGCCCGCATCCTGCTGGCGCTGGCCCTCACGGTGACCCGCGACCCGGCGGCCCTGCGGGAGATCTTCGCGACCTATTGAGGCACTGGCGCGCCGATCCAACGGCTTGATCGGCCGGGAGATTGCCAGGCGCGCGGGCGCTGCTCTAGGGTCTTGCCGCTAGGCCCGACGACTGCCCCCGCGGGTCGGGCCGGCGGCAGGTCGGGCCGGCGCAGTCTGAACATCTCCGTCAGCGCCCGACCTGCACGAGGGAGAGCCCGCTCCCCGGGGAGACGACGCCCGATGGTGCGCCTGAACGAGATCCGGCCCGGCGAGGTCGCGGTGGCGCCGCCCGCGCCCGACGATGCCGGCCTCGTCTTCATCGGCCGCATCCGCCCCCCCTGGACCGACCGCCTCTTCTGCCCGCGCCAGGGCCGGCCCGACGGGCCGGCCTGCCGGATCGAGGTGTTTCCTCCCTGGCGCGAGGCCCTCGACGGCGTCGCGCTCTACGCGCGCCTGGAGGTGCTCTACTGGCTCGACCGCTCGCGCCGCGACCTGGTGCGCCAGAGCCCGGCCAATGACGGCACCACGCGAGGCACGTTCTCGCTGCGCTCGCCGGTGCGGCCGAACCCGATCGGCACCAGCATCGTCCATCTGATCGGGGTCGAGGATGGCGTCGTGCACGTGCGGGGCCTCGATTGCCTCGACGGCACGCCGCTCCTCGACATCAAGCCCGACCGCACCCTGTTCACGCCCCTGGCACCGCCGCAGGCCGGGGATGCGGAGACCGGCGGAACGTGAGAGCCGCCGCCGCTCTCCTCCTCGTCCTCGCGCTCCTCGGGACGCCGGCCCGGGCCGAGGACGATCGGGCTGCCCCGCCCTTGCCCGTGCAGGAGGTCGCGCCCGGAATCTTCGTCTACGCTGCGCCCTACGCGCTGGCCGGACGGGACAATGACGGCGCCATCGCCAATGTCGGCTTCGTGATCGGGCGCGAGGCGGTGGCGGTGATCGATACCGGCGGCAGCCTGAGGGCGGGGCAGCGCCTGCGCGCGGCGCTCCGGCAGCGCACCGCCCTGCCGGTGCGCTACGTGATCAACACCCACGTCCATCCTGACCACGTGCTCGGCAACGCCGCCTTCGCGGAGGCGGGCACGACCTTCGTCGGCCACCACGCCCTGCCGGAGGCTCTGGCCGCGCGGGCGGAAGGCTACCTGCGGGCCAATGCCGACCTCGTCGGCCCCGGCTTTGCCGGCACCCGGATCGTGCCGCCGACCCTGCTGGTCTCGACGCGGCTCGACCTCGACCTCGGCGGCCGGGTTCTGCACCTCGAAGCCTGGCCGACCGCCCACACCAACAGCGACCTGACCGTGCGGGACGCGGCCACCGACACCTGGTTCCTCGGCGACCTGCTCTTCGTCGGCCACGTGCCGGCCCTCGACGGGCGGCTCGCCGGCTGGATCGCGACCCTGCGCGCCCTGCGGGCGCGGCCCGCCGCCCGGGTGGTGCCGGGCCACGGCCCCGCCGCCGTCCCCTGGCCGGCCGCAGCGGGACCGATCGACCGCTATCTCGCGGGCCTCGAGGCGCAGGTGCGGGCGATGGTGCGGGACGGCACGCCGATCGGCGAGGCGGGCCGGGCCGCGCAGGGCGAGGCGGGGGAGTGGGCCCTGTTCGACGACTTCAACGCCCGCAACGCCACCACCGCCTACCAGGAATTGGAATGGGAATAGTCGACGACTTACGGTTAGGTCGCCCGGCAAGGCTATCTCGTTCGTCGACCAACAAGATCGATCACAACCGATTGATATTGCAGGGCACAATACCGATGCTGCAGAGCAGCATTCAAGGCGGTGTATACCTTAGTTATGGATTTGGGGGCGGGCCAGGGGCGCCCTGCCGCAGGCAGGTATGTTGACGGCGTCCCAATTTCTCTTAGAGTTCCTTCAAGCTTCGGTTTCAACGGTGCCGCCAGGGGAAGGCGGTGTTCGGTTCGCAGACACGGCAAGGCCTGCCCGGGCCCCACGCGCGCCAGCCCTGCTGGCGGCCGGTTGTGACACGCTGCCGAGGCCAACGACATCCCCAAAACGCAAACAACAGGAACGGCTTGATGCGTCCCGTCTTGGGGCGCGCAGCGGAATGCACCTGTCGGAGGAATCCATGAGAGCGGTCCATCTCCTTGCGGTGAGCGCGGGCATCCTCGGTGCCGTCCCGGCGCTGGCCAACGAAGACGTGCTGAAGCGCACGGCCAACCCGGCCGAGCAGGTCCTGCAGACGCTCGACTACGCCAACACGCGCTATTCCAAGCTCGACCAGATCAACACCGGCAACGTCAACAAGCTGCAGGTAGCCTGGACGTTCTCGACCGGCGTGCTGCGCGGCCACGAGGGCTCGCCGCTGGTCGTCGGCGACGTGATGTACGTCCACACGCCGTTCCCGAACATCGTCTACGCGCTCGACCTCAACCAGGAGGGCAAGATCCTCTGGAAGTACGAGCCGAAGCAGGATCCCAACGTCATCCCGGTGATGTGCTGCGACACGGTGAACCGTGGCCTGGCCTATGCCGACGGCGCGGTCTTCCTGCACCAGGCCGACACCACCATCGTCTCGCTCGATGCGAAGACCGGCAAGGTGAACTGGTCGGTCCAGAACGGCGATCCGAAGATCGGCGAGACCAACACCGCCACCGTGATGCCGGTGAAGGACAAGCTGATCGTCGGCATCTCGGGCGCCGAGTACGGCATCCGCGGCCACATCACCGCCTACGACCTCAAGACCGGCAAGCAGGCCTGGCGCGCCTACAATGTCGGCCCTGACGCCGAGATGAAGATCGATCCCGAGAAGACCACCGAGCTCGGCAAGCCGGTCGGCAAGGATTCGTCGATCAAGACCTGGGAAGGCGACCAGTGGAAGACCGGCGGCGCCTCGACCTGGGGCTGGTACTCCTACGATCCGAAGCTGAACCTGGTCTATTACGGCACCGGCAACCCCTCGACCTGGAACCCGAAGCAGCGCCCGGGCGACAACAAGTGGTCGATGACGATCTTCGCCCGTGATGCCGATACCGGCATGGCGAAGTGGGTCTACCAGATGACCCCCCACGACGAGTGGGACTATGACGGTATCAACGAGATGATCCTCACGGATCAGAAGGTCGGCGACAAGGAGCGTCCGCTCCTGACCCACTTCGACCGCAACGGCTTCGGCTACACCCTCGACCGCGCCACCGGCGAGCTGCTCGTCGCCGAGAAGTACGATCCGGCGGTGAACTGGGCCACCAAGGTCGACCAGGACAAGTCCTCGAAGACCTACGGCCGTCCGCTCGTCGTCGCCAAGTACTCGACCGACCAGAACGGCGAGGACACCAACTCGAAGGGCATCTGCCCGGCGGCGCTCGGCTCCAAGGACCAGCAGCCGGCGGCCTACTCGCCCAAGACCAACCTGTTCTACGTGCCGACCAACCACGTCTGCATGGACTATGAGCCGTTCCGGGTGAGCTACACCCCGGGCCAGCCCTATGTCGGTGCGACCCTGTCGATGTACCCGGCGCCCAACAGCCACGGCGGCATGGGCAACTTCATCGCCTGGGACAACGTGGCCGGCAAGATCAAGTGGTCGGTGCCGGAGCAGTTCTCGGTGTGGTCGGGCGCTCTCGCCACCGCCGGCGACGTGGTGTTCTACGGCACGCTGGAGGGCTACCTGAAGGCCGTCGACGCCAAGTCGGGCAAGGAACTGTACAAGTTCAAGACCCCGTCGGGCATCATCGGCAACGTGATGACCTTCCAGCACAAGGGCAAGCAGCAGGTCGCCGTCCTGTCGGGCGTCGGCGGCTGGGCGGGCATCGGCCTCGCGGCCGGTCTCACCGACCCGAATGCCGGCCTCGGCGCGGTCGGCGGCTACGCCGCCCTGTCGAGCTACACCAACCTCGGCGGCCAGCTGACCGTCTTCACCCTGCCGAACTGACCGGCCGACGGCCGGTGGGGAAGCGGGCTGAGACCAAAGCATCTCAGACCTAAGTCCGGGCCGGCGCGGGTTTCCGCGCCGGCTCTCTCATGATTAGATGACGTTGACGACGGTGGCGCCGCGGTACCTGCGGCAGCCACCCAAAGTTGTCAGGGAGAAACGTCCGTTGCGTGACCTCAGCAAAGCTGTCCTGCGGCCGTTCGTGGCCGGCCTCGCCCTAGCAGCCATCGGGATGGTTGCCGTACATGCTGAGGATGCCAAGAAAGCCGATCCGGCCCTCGCCAATCAGCTCAACTCCAACGACAAGACCGCCGAGCCCGACGAGAAGCTGCTCGCCAAGGACGCCGCCGTGAAGGTGGAGGACGGCAAGTACTTCGACGCCGCCGGCGCCCCGACCTTCCACATCACCGAGAACGGCAAGAAGGTCGATTGGTACAGCTATTCCGGTTACCGCCGCTATCACGCCGAGTGCCACGTCTGCCACGGCCCGGACGGCATGGGCTCGACCTACGCCCCGGCGCTCAAGGACTCGCTGAAGTATCTCTCCTACGAGGAATTCGTCGGCATCGTCGTCGGCGGCAAGCAGGACGTGAACGCTTCGACCCAGAAGGTCATGCCGGCCTTCGGCGAGAACAAGAACGTCACCTGCTACATGGACGACCTCTACGTCTACCTGAAGGCGCGGGCCGCAGGCGCCATGGGCCGGGTGCGGCCGGGCGACAAGGAGGACAAGCCGGAGGCAGCGCGCAAGCAGGAGAAGGAGTGCCTCGGCGGCTGATGGCTCGGATCCGTCTTCTCCGGGCTTACCTCCCGGCGGCCGGCCTCGCGCTGGCCCTCGCGGGTCCGGCGCGGGCGCAGAACCTGCCGGACCTCGTCACGCCCGACGTGCTGCGGGTCTGCGCCGATCCCGGCAACATGCCCGCCTCCGAGCGCCAGGGCGACGGGTTCGAGAACCGCATCGCGGCGATCCTCGCCGACGAGCTGAAGGTGCCCCTGCGGTATTACTGGCTCACGCAGGGGCCCGGCTTCGTGCGCAACACCCTGGGCACCGGCCTGTGCGACGTCATCATCGGCTCGGCCTTCGGCAGCGAGCTGGTGCAGCACACCAACCCCTATTACCGCTCGGCCTACGTCCTGGTGTCGCGACGCGGCACCTTCGACGGCCTGTCGGGCCTCGACGATCCGCGCCTCAAGGGCAAGGCGATCGGGGTGATCGTCGGCACGCCCCCGGTCGAGCGCATGGGCGCCGTCGGTCTCGTGCCGACGATGAAGCCCTATCCGCCCTACCAGTTCGATCCCGCGCGCAAGCACCAGACCGTCTCGGCCGAGATCGTCGCCGACGTGGCCTCGGGCAAGCTCGACGCGGCCGTGCTGTGGGGGCCCGCCGCCGGCTGGCTCGCCAAGGAGTCCGGCAAGGAGTCCGGCAAGCAGGCGGGCAATCAGGCGGGAAAGGAGGCGGGCAATCAGGCCGGCGGCCTCGACGTGGTGCCGCTCCTGCGCGAGCCCGACCGGCCTCCGCTCGCCTACCGCATCGCCATGGGGGTGCGGCACGGCGAGAACGAGTGGAAGCGGGTCCTCAACACGGCCCTGCGCAAGCGCCGGGCCGAGATCGAGGCGGTGTTGCGCGACTACGCGGTACCGCTCCTCGACGAGGAGGAGAACCGGCTCCTGCCGACGGACCCGAAGCCGTGAGGCGGGGGCTCGCGGTCGCGATCCTGGTTGTGGCCGCGACCGCCGCCCTGGGCGCGCCGCCCGAGCCCGACGGCTACCGCCAGGAGGAGTATCGCAGCCCCACGCCCGCCACCCTGCGGGGTGCCGTGACGGTCACCACGCCGGAGGCCGAGCGGCTGTGGCGGGGGGGCGCCGCCTTCATCGACGTGCTGCCGCGCCCACCCCGGCCCACCACCCTGCCGCCCGGTACGATCTGGCGCGATGCGCCCCACGACAGCATCCCGCATGCCCAATGGCTGCCCAATACCGGCTTCGGGGCGCTGGCGCCGCAGACGGAAGATTATTTCCGGAGCGGCCTCGCGGCGGCGACGGAGGGCAACCCCGGCAAGCCCGTGGTGCTGTTCTGCCAGCGGAACTGCTGGATGTCGTGGAATGCCGCCAAGCGCGCCCTCGCCCTCGGCTACCGGAGCGTCCACTGGTATCCGGACGGGACCGACGGCTGGGGCGAGGCCGGTCTTCCCCTCGAGCGGGCGAGCCCCGCGGCGCCGTGACGCTCCAGCGAGGGCGTGGCATGCAGACGGCATCCGAACCGGGAGACACATCATGAGCCAAGGGATCAGCGATGAGCGCGTCGCCATCGTCACCGCGGGCGGCAGCGGCATGGGGGCCGCGGCCGCCCGCAAGCTGGCGGCGGACGGCTTCCAGGTCGCGATCCTGTCCTCCTCGGGCAAGGGCGAGGCCCTGGCCGCGTCCCTCGGCGGGCTCGGGGTGACGGGCTCGAACCGCTCGACCGAGGATCTTGCCCGCCTCGTCGAGGGCACGATGGCGCGGTGGGGGCGGGTCGACGTCCTCGTCAACAGCGCCGGCCACGGCCCGAAGGGTCCGCTCCTCGACCTCACCGACGAGGACTGGACCCGCGGGATGGAGGTCTACTTCCTCAACGTGGTGCGGCCGACCCGCCTCGTCACGCCGATCATGCAGCGCCAGGGCGGCGGCACGATCATCAACATCTCGACCTTCGCGGCCTTCGAGCCCGATCAGGCCTTCCCGACCTCCGGGGTCTTCCGCTCGGGGCTCGCCGCCTTCACCAAGCTCTTCTCGGACCGCTACGCCCCCGACAACATCCGGATGAACAACATCCTGCCGGGCTTCGTCGACAGCCTGCCGGAGAAGCCGGGCATCCGCGACCGGATTCCCATGGGCCGCTACGGCCGCGAGGACGAGATCGCCGCGGTGGTTTCCTTCCTGGCCTCGGTGGGGGCGGGCTACATCACCGGGCAGAACCTGCGGGTGGATGGGGGGATCACGCGGTCGGTGTAGGATGAGAGGCAGACGGCGAGCGCCATGTCGAGCTGACGGTTCTGCAACCCTCCTCCGTCATCCCGGGGGCCCGCAGCGGAACCCGGGACCCATCACCGCTCACGGTCCAGGATGATGCGAAACGTCGGCCGCCCCGACTTCCCGCCTCCGGCGAGCCCCGGAATGATGCGGAGGGTGTGAGGACCGCCGGGCTCGATCGGGACCATGGGCGGACGCCCTCAGTCACCCGTCTCCACCGGCTCGATCCCGCTCCGGTCGAGCCGCGCCAGCGCCGCCGCCACCGTCTCCCCGCCGATCACCAGGTCCGGCGCGATCTCGGCCAGCGGCACCAGCACGAAGGCGCGCTCGCGCAGGAACCGGTGGGGCAGCACCAGGCGCTCGTCGGAGACCGTGGCGCCGGCATAGTGCAGCACGTCGATGTCGATCACCCGCGGGCCCCACCGGCGCTCGCGCACCCGGCCGAGGCGGGTCTCGGCGGAGAGGCACGCCTCCAGGAGCGCGTGCGGCGAGAGCGTCGTCTCGATGCCGATCGCGGCGTTCAGGAACCAGTCCTGGTCGGTGTCGCCCCAGGGCGGGGTGCGGTAGTGGCGCGAGCGGGCCGTCACCGCGAGGCCGGGCGTGGCCGCGAGTGCCGCGACCGCGGCGTCGAGCATCGCGGCCTTGTCGCCGAGATTGCTGCCGAGCCCGAGATAGGCCTCAGTCACCGCGCGTCCTCGTGATCTCGACCGCGACGCCGTCGAGCACCAGCGGCACCGGCGCGCCCGGCTTGTCGATCCGCACGGTGAGGCCGGCCAGCGCCGGGAAGGCCGCCAGGGCCTCCTGCGCGATCGTCTCGGCCAGGGCCTCGATCAGCCGGAAGCGGCGCTCGGTGGCGATGCGGTGGGCGAGGCTGGCGAGGTCGGCGTAGCTCACCGTCGCGGCGATGTCGTCGCGGCGTCCGGCCTCCCGCAGGTCGAGGCGCGCCTCGAGCGAGAGATAGAAGCGCTGGCCCAGCACCTCCTCCTCCGGCAGCACGCCGTGGCGGGCGAACACCGCGAGGCGGTGGATCAGGATGCGGTCCACCCGGTCAGGCTCCGGCGCGGGAGGCGGGCCGCGTGATCGCGTCGACCACCTGGCAGGCCTCGACATGGGGGCGCACGTCGTGGACCCGCACGATGTCGGCCCCGAGCGACGCCGCGGTGACGTGAGCCGCGATCGAGCCGAACAGCCGGTCGGCCGGCGCGGTCGCGGCGTTGTGGATGCGCCCGAGCACCGACTTGCGCGACACGCCGACGAGGAGCGGAAAGCCGAGCGCCTTCAGTTCGGGCAGGCGCCGCAGCGCCTCCAGGTGCTGCTCCCAGCTCTTGCCGAAGCCGATCCCGGGATCGAGCACGATGTCGCGGTCCGGGATGCCGGCCTGGAGGGCGATGGTCAGCGAGCGCTCGAAGAAGGCCCGCATCTCGTCCATGATGTCGAGGCTGGGATCGATGGTCTCGCGGTTGTGCATCACCACCACCGGCGCGCCGTGATGGGCCGCGACCCGGGCGATCTCCGGCTCCCGCTGCAGCCCCCAGACGTCGTTGACGATGCGCGCCCCGGCCCGCAAGGCCATCTCGGCGGTCGAGGCCTTGTAGGTGTCGATCGAGATCGGGACGGGGAGGGCGGGGCTGAGCAGGCGGATCGCCGGCAGCACCCGGGCCTGCTCCTCCTCGGCCGGCACCGGCACGTGGCCGGGACGGGTCGATTCGCCGCCGATATCGAGGAGGGCCGCGCCTTCCTCCACCAGGCGGGCGGCCTGATCCTGCGCCGCGTCGAGGTCCTGGAAGCGGCCGCCATCCGAGAACGAATCCGGGGTGACGTTCAGGATGCCCATCACCAGGGTGCGGCGGCCGAGATCCGGCAGCAGGGCGGCGAGTGCAGACACGGCATTCCTCAGGGGTGCGATCCTCAGGGCGACCGCCCCGGGATAGGCCGGCGGGCGCCTGCGCGCAACGGCGCCCCGCCGATCACCATCCGGCGAGATGGCGCCCGAAACCGCGCCGCGTCAGGGACTTATCCTGGTGCCGGGCGATCCCGTCCACTACATTGGTCGAAGCGCGAGAGGCCCGCAGAGGCTCGTGTCCGGGAGAACGCCATGAGGGGTGTGCCATGAGAATGTCGTCGGCAAAGGTGTTGTCGGCCCTGGCCATCGTGGCGGCTCTGGCCGGGCCCGCCGCGGCGCAGGACGAGCGGCCCGAGACCACCTGGACCGAGCTGCGCCCCGCGATCCTGGGCGAGCGCCCGATCCGGGACGGGGCCGGGCTCGTGAGCCTCGAGGCACCCAAGCGCGCCGAGGACGCCGCCATCGTGCCGGTGACCTTGCGGATCGCGCTGCCCGACGGCGATGCCCGCCGGGTGAAGAGCCTGACCCTGGTGGTGGACGAGAACCCCTCGCCGGTGGTCGGCACGATCCGGTTCGCCGATGGCCAGCGCCGCTTCGACCTCTCCACCCGCATCCGGGTGAATTCCTATTCCTACGTCCGGGCCATCGCCGAGACCGAGGATGGCGGGCTCTACATGACCAAGGCCTACGTCAAGGCGGCGGGCGGCTGCTCGGCGCCGGCGGTCAAGGATCCGGCCGAGGCCAAGGCCCATCTCGGCGAGATGCGGTTCCGCGCCTTCGCGGAGCGCGGCGAGGCCCAGGTGCAGGTCCGCCACCCCAATTATTCCGGCCTGCAGATGGACCAGGTGACCCGCCTCTACACCCCGGCTTGGTTCGTCGAATCCCTGAGCGTGCGCCAGGGCGAGACGCCGCTCTTCTCGATGACCGGCGGCATCTCGATCAGCGAGGATCCGACCTTCCGCTTCTCCTTCGCCGGCAACGCCGAGCCGGTGACGGTGGCGGCCAAGGACACCGAGGGACGGGTGTTCACGCGGACCTTCCCGGCGGGCAATGGGACGTGACGGCGCAAGCCTGCGGGGGGACGATCCGACGTTCGGCTCGGCTACGTGATCCTGTACGTTCCGGACGTGGCGGCGAGCATCGCGTTCCATGAGCGCGCCTCCGGGCTGGCGCCGCGCTTCGTCCACGAGAGCGGCCAATATGCGGAACTCGAGACCGGCGGGACGGCCCTGGCCTTCGCGGAGGAAGGGCTCGTCGCGCAGACCTGCCCGGGCTTCCGCCTGAACCGCCGCGCCGAGACGCCGGCGGGCTTCGAGGTGGGTTCGGTCGCCGAGGACGCCGCGGCCGCCTTTGCCCGGGCCGTGGCGGCGGGCGCGGTCCCGGCGGCCGAGCCGGTGACCAAACCCTGGGACCAGATCATCGCCTCTGTGCGGGACGCGGACGGTGTGCCGGTGGAGCTGTGCAGCGCCATGGGCGGGTGATCCGTCCCCGGGGGAACCGTCGTCACGGGACCGTCAAGGAGCCGTGATTGCCTTGAGGGCGGATCAACGTGCAGCCTCGATGCGCCCCGGCGGCGCGGCTGCCGGGAGGACGAAGCCGCGATGACGGACCACAACACCCTGACCCGGCGCACGACCCTGGCCGGCGCGACGGCCCTGGCGCTCGCCCCCTTCGCGGCGCGGGCGCAGGGCGCGCCAGCCGCCGCAGCGTCGGGCGCCGGGCAGGTCACCGGCCTCGTCTACGAGGACAGGGGCGGCGAGGGGCGGCGCGGGCCCGACGATCCGGGCCTGCCGGACGTGCTGGTCTCGAACGGCCGCGAGGTCGTCCGCACCGGTCCTGACGGGCGCTACACCCTGCCGGTCGGCGACGAGGCGGTGATCTTCGTGATCAAGCCGACCGGGTTCGCCCTGCCCCTCGGGTCGGACGGCCTGCCGCGCTTCTCGTACCTGCACCAGCCGGCCGGAACCCCGCCGGACCTCGCCTTGCGCTATCCCGGCATCGCGCCGACCGGACCGCTGCCGGCATCCGTCGATTTCGGGCTGGTGCGCAGCCCGGAGAGCGGCGACTTCGACGTGGTGCTGTTCACCGATCCGCAGCCGGAGAGCCACGCCGAGCTGACCTTCGTGCGCGAGACCGCCATCGCCCGGGTGCTCGGCATGAAGGACGGCTCCGGCCAGGGCGCATCCGGCAAGATCGCCTTCGGCAAGATCGCTTTCGGCATGACCACCGGCGACGTGCTGTTCGACGACCTCTCGCTCTATCCGCGCCAGAACCGGCTCGTCGCCCAGATGGGCCTGCCGTGGTTCCACATCGGCGGCAACCACGATCTCAACTTCGAGGCGCCGGACGCCCGCTACGCCCGCGAGACCTTCAAGCGCAGCTTCGGGGCGCCGTATTACGCGCTCGAGCATGGCGGCGTGCTGTTCCTGATGCTCGACAACGTCAATTACCTCGGGGCCCACACCGCCACGGCGGGGCGGGGCGGGCGCTACGAGGGCCGGATCGGCGAGCGCCAGCTCGCCTTCGTGGAGAACCTGCTGAGGCAGACGCCCACCGACCGGCTCGTGGTGGTGGCGATGCACATCCCGCTGGCCAGCGATCTCGGGCCGGACGATCCCGGCATCAGCACCGCCGACCGGGCGCAGCTCTTGCGGCTCCTCGCCGGGCGCCCATCCTTCAGCGTCTCCGGCCACACCCATACCACCGAGCATCATTATCTCGGGCCCGACGGCCGGCCAGGAATCCAGCCAGGAATCCAGCCAGGCATCCAGCCAGGAATCCATTCAGGACTCCAGCAAGGTGCGACGGGGGACGATGCGCACCATCACCACGTGCTCACCGCCGTGTCGGGCTCGTGGTGGGGCGGGCCGCCGGACCGGCGCGGCATCGCCACCGCCGACAGCCGTGACGGCACGCCGCACGGCTTCCACGTGCTCAGCATCACCGGCGGGCGACGCACCACCACCCGCTACGTCCCGGCGAGCGACGATGCGGGCCGCCAGATGCGGATCGTGCTGGAGAGCCAGTTCCACGCCGACGACCTCGCCCGGCTGCCCGACACGCGGCTCTACGAGCTGCTCGGCGCCACAATCCCGGCCGAGAGCGCCGGCAGCACCAACGTGGTGGTCAACCTGTTCGATGGCGGGCCGCGCAGCCGGGTGTCGTTCCGGATCGGCGACGGGCCGCTCGTGCCGATGACCCGGACGCGCCGGCCGGACCCGTTCGTCGCCGCGCTCTACGCCCGCAATACCGCCACCAGGAAACCCTGGGTGAAGGCCGAGCCGTGCTCGCATCTCTGGGTCGCGCGCCTGCCGCGGGACCTGAAGGCCGGCACCCACCGCCTCACGGTCGAGGCGACCGACGAGTACGGCCGTCCGCACCGCGACGCACTGGTCCTCGAGCTGCTGGACGGGGCGGGCCGGGCCGGGTAGCAGCCGGCCCCGCGCCGGCGAGCCGCTGATCCCCGCCGGCTGATTACAACCGGCTCGGGAAGGAGATCACCGCGTCGACCGTCTCCTTGATGGCGCGGCCGGCCGGGGCGAGATCGGGCATCGGTACGCCGAGGAAGCGGGTCGGCTCCTCGGGCGCAGGCGCCGCGGCAGGCTGGGCGGCGGCGCTGCGCGGATGCGCCTCGGGCTTGTCGCGCCGGGCGACCGGCTTCTCCGCCGCGTGCTTCTCGGTTTGGCGCTTGTCGGTCGGGCGCTTCTCGGCGACGGCCGCCTCGGCCGCCTGCCGGGCCGGGGCGGGCTTCGCCGGTTCGGCCTTGGCCTCCCGGGCCGGTGCGGGCCTCGGCGTCGCCTTCGGCTCGGCCTTCGTTTCGCGCGGGGAGGCCGCAGGCTTGGTGTCGGGCTTCGGCTCGACCTTGGCCTGCACCGCCCGGGCCGGCGGCAGTGGCGCCGGCTCGTGGGCCATTGTGGCCTCGCGGGGCGTCGCTGCCTCGCGGGGCGTCGCTGCCTCGCGGGGCGCGGCAACCGGCCGCGGCGTCTCCGGAGCCTTCGGAACGGCGGTCGGCACGGGCTGGAACGCGGCGGCGGTGCCGGTCGCGGCCCCGTCGGAGGAGGGCGACCAAGACCCCTGCGACTGGAATCCTTGTGCCGGGGCTCCCGGCACCGGGGAGGTTTGCGTCAACGCGCCCGACGCGCCGACCGGCTTCGGATCGAGCAGGGCGGCGGGGGCGACCGGCGGCGTCGTGGGCGGCACCGCGGACGCCATCGGCGCCTGGCCCGTGGGGACTTGACCCGTTGAGTCGGGACTCGTGGCCGCCTGGCTCACAGGCGCTTGGTTGATGGACGCCTGAGTGATCGGCACTTGCCGCACCGGGTTTGTCCGCAGCGCTGGGATCCCGTCCTTGATCTCCGGCATGTCGGCGACGCGGCCGAAATGCACCTGCGCGGGCCGCGGCCGCAGCAGGTCGCTGATCGTCGGGTAAGCCGCCGCCGCGAGGCCGGCGCAGCCGCCGATCCCGATCGCGGCCAGGCCCGCCAGCATCGCCGGACGGCCGAGGCGTGCGCGCAGGCTCTCGCGCGGGTCCGTCGGCGGCCGGCGCACCTCGGACGGGTCGATCTCCACTGGCATCATGGCGCGGGCTCTCCGGATTACCTGCCCTCAACCATGATCAGAACCGCCGAATCAGGCGTGAAGATGTCAGAGGAAAACTGCCGGCCTGTGGATAACCGCCAGATGTCCCACGAGATGCCGGCGAGGTCTGCGCGAGGTCCACGATTGACTCGTGGCGGAGGGCGGCGCTTGTACGATCGGGGGCGTCGAGTTCGGACGCGAGGACGGGTGCACACGAGAACGAAGATTGGGATCGCCCTGACCTTGGCCGTCCTGTCGGCCGGGAGCGCCGCGATCCTGGTGATCCGGCACCGCGCCGGCGGCAGCGGGCAGGGTGTGGTGGCCTTTCGCGAGGCCCGGGCCTTCGCGGTGTCGAGCGAGCTCAAGCAGATCGACGGGCCGTACGGCCTGCTCCTCGGCGATTCGCAGATGGAGCGCCTCCACCTGCCGACCCTGTGCGGCCAACCCGCCATCAACGGCGCCATCGCGGGCACGCGGATCTCGGGCCTGCGGGCGGTGGCCGGCTGGCTCGAACTGCCCCGGCCGCCGGAGACGGTCGTGGTGACCATCGGCACCAACGACCTCACCCAGCGCCAGCGCTCCGGCCATCCCGACGCGGCCGAGGGGTTCCGGGACGAGGCCCGCGCCCTGTTCGCCGAGCTGGCGCCGCGGGCCCGGCGCGTCGTCGCCACCGCGGTGCCGCCCTTCGATGCCGGGCGTCCCGGCGTGACGACATTCTACGACGTCGCCGCCGCGCCCGCCTATTCGGCGATCCTGTCGGAGGAATGCGCCCGGGCCGGCTGCCGCTTCGTCGATGCCTTCGCGGACCTGCGCGACCCCGCCTCCCTGGCCCGGTCGCCCGACGGTGTCCATCTCGGCCTCGATTCCGCGGCGCGGGACCGCGTCGCCGCGCGCCTCGAGGCGGTGGCCTGTCCGGACGCCCGTTCGCGCTGAAGCGCGGCTCCCAAGGGGCCCCGCACGGCATCATGCAAATGACGAGAGCCCAATTTACTTGCTCTTAAGGTGCCCTCTTGCGCCGGCCTGCCACCTAGGACTGTGTAGGCGCACCTCCACTCCCCGCGCCACCCTATTCGGCCTCTCGTGGTGGCAAGTGCCGAGATGATGTTGAAGGTGCTCTGGCAGATCATGGTCCGACGGCGATTTTGCGCGGGAAAGCTTTGTAAGCCGGCATTGGGCTCTTGGACAAAACCCGTCCTTAGGTTAGCAGAGATAGGATTCGGTTTTTATCCGATTCGGTCGGATGCGGGCGGCGGCGGAGGCGTGACGAAGTTCGCGCCGGTGCGTCGCCCGGGCGCCGGCCACCCCACGCCCGGGGCGACTGCGTAGGAGAGGTGATGACGGCGCGGACCGCGCACCCGATCGCGGGCATCCCGGTGGAAGGACCGGACGATGCCCTCGGCCGTGCGCTTCCGGAGAGCGAGCCGGGAATGAGCGGGCTGCCGTCGCGCCTGATCCTCGACGCGTTGCCGCAGAAGATCTGGATGCTCGATCACGAGGGGGCGGTCCGCTTCGCCAACCGGGCGGCGCGGGAGATCGGCTCGAGCCTCGGCGAGCCGGACAGCTGGGACAGCGCCATCCACCCGAAGGACCGCAACCGTGCGGCCTCCGCCCGCGCCTCGGCGATCTGCTCGGGCCAGCCCTACGACCTCACGATCCGCCTGCGCGACACCAGCGGGCGCTGGCACTGGCACCAGACCGACGTGGTGCCAATCCGCGAGGGTGCCGGCATCACCGGCTGGATGATGACCGCAGCCGATGTCGACGACGTCGTGGCCGACAACCAGGCGCTGGAAGCCACCACCAACCTGCTGCTCCTCACCCACAAGGCGGCCGGCGTCGGCCTGTGGGACTGGAACATGCGCACCGGCGCGCTCTCGCTCTCGGCGGAGGGCGCGCGCCTGCACGGCCTCTCGGCGCAGGCCTGCATCATCACCTCCTCGGCCTGGACCGGCCTGGTCCATGCCGACGACCGCGCCATGCTGTGGGACGCGGTCACCAAGGCAGTCACCACCCGCACCCCGTTCTCGGTCGACGTGCGGGTGACGGCCGAGCATGGCGGCACCCGCTGGATCCAGAGCCTCGGCCGCGTCCTCGACGACGCCCACGGCCTGAGCGGGCGCATCGTCGGCCTCACCCTGGACATCACCGCCCGCAAGCGCGCCGAGCAGGCGCTCGCCCATGCCAAGGAGGGGGCCGAGCAGGCCAACCGCGCCAAGTCGGATTTTCTGGCGATGATGAGCCACGAGATCCGCAACCCCCTCAATGCGGTCCTCGGCTATACCGAGCACATGCTCAGCCGCTCGCGCGAGCCCGAGACCCTGCGCCACCTCGCCGCCGTCCAGGAGGCCGGCGAGATCCTGATGCGGGTCGTCGACGACGTGCTCGACGTGGCGCAGATCGAGGCGGGCCAGGTCGCCCTCGATCCGGAATCCTTCCTCCTCGCCGACCTGCTGGAGGGCACGGCGGCGGTGGCCCGGGGGGCCGCCTCCCGCAAGGGCGTGGCGGTCGAGGTCCTGCGTGACCCCGCTACCCCGACCCTGGTGATGGGCGATGTCGGCCGCCTGCGGCAGGTGCTGCTGAACCTCCTCACCAACGCGGTGAAGTTCACGCCGGCGGGCCGGGTGGTCCTGGCGGTGAGCCCGGATACCGGCCGCGGCGGCGAGGGCCGGCTGCTCTTCACGGTGAGCGACACCGGCATCGGCATGTCGGCGGCGCAGCAGGAGCGGCTGTTCGTGCCCTTCGGCCAGGGCGACGAATCGATCCGGCGCCGCTTCGGCGGCAGCGGCCTCGGCCTGGTGATCTGCCGCCACCTCGTCGAGCTGATGGGCGGGCAGATCGGCGTCGCGAGCGAGCCCGGCCGCGGCACCCGGATCTGGTTCGCCGTGTCCCTTCCGGCGGCCTAGAAAAGGCCGGGGCCAGCTTGAGGGTCCGAACCCCCTCGGCGTGACGGTTCGAAGGGCCGCCGAGGGTTCAAGCAGCGGTCATCGGGGCAAATCATCTATCCGCAGCACGAAGACCCGGCAGATGCGGCCGGCTCTCGTCTCATGGCCATCCGCTTCGATGACCGACCTTCAAGGTATCGGCTCGACCCATTGCGCGCGAGACGGACCCGGCTCGAACGGATCGCCGAAATATTGGGTCTCGCGAGCGACCTTGCCGTCGCAAAACTCCATGATGCTGACCGTGTAAGACGGACGCCCGTCATAGGTCAGAACATATTCGGTGATCCAGAGATCGCCGTTGCCGGTGATTCGGCGCACCGTGAAGTGCTTCCGGTTTGGTTGGGCGGCGCGAGATGCCTGAATTTTCTCTCGCCCGCGGATGCGCTCGCCTGATTGCGGATAGTCCAGGACGGCATCCTCTCGGTAGATGTCGTGCTCGTCCTCGAAGTCGCTTGCGTCGGACGCGGCCCAGTGCCGATCCAGTGCCGCTCGCACGTCTCGACCGTCCATATCGAGCCTCCTTGAGCATCGCCGCTGACGGGGAGCCGTTGTACCACGCGTTCGCCGGAACCGGCCTGCCGGTTGGAACAGGAGAGCCACCGCCTCGGGACTGTCGAATGTCCGGGAAGGATCGGCATGGGCTCCCGCGCAGAACCGAGCGGATCGGGTCCTGATCCCGGAAACCGGTTCAATTCCGGCCCCCGAGCGACTATTGACCCTTCCATGCAATGGACGGATGACGGGCTGGTTCTCGGGGCGCGGCGGCACGGAGAGACCGGCGTCGTCCTCGAACTGATGACGGCCGAGCACGGCCGGCATCTCGGGCTAGTCCATGGCGGGCGCTCGCGCCGGATGCAGCCGGTGCTCCAGCCCGGCAACCTGGTGCGGGCGGTGTGGCGGGCGCGGCTCGACGAGGGCTTGGGCGCCTACGCGGTCGAGCCGATCGAGAGCGCCAGCGCCCGGCTGATCGGCTCGCGCCTCGCCCTCTACGGCATCGGCTACGCCGCCGGGCTGCTGCGGCTCCTGCCCGAGCGCGATCCCCACCCGACGCTCTTCGCCGCCGCCAAGGTGCTGATCGCCCACCTGCACGAGCCCGAGATCGCCCCCGCCCTGATGGTGCGCTTCGAGCTCGCGATGCTGGCCGAACTCGGCTTCGGGCTCGACCTCTCGGCCTGCGCCGCCACCGGCACCAACGAATACCTCGCCTACGTCTCGCCGAAGAGCGGGCGGGCGGTGAGCGCCGCCGCCGGCGAGCCCTGGCGCGACCGGCTGCTGGCGCTGCCCGACTTCCTGGTCGACCGGCCCGACCGAAGCGGCCTCAACGTGCCGACCGGGCGGGACATCAAGCAAGGGTTTACCTTAACGGGTTATTTCCTCGACCAGCACATCTGGGGCCCGCGCGATCTTGCCGAGCCGGAGGAGCGGATGCGCTTCGTCGCCCTCGGCACCGCCGGGGCGGGTTGAACCTCGTTCGAATGCACGGACGGGTTGCTATCCGTTCCTGGCAATCGGCAAATGTTCGTGTTATGTTCTGGTCTTGAGACCGCCGAAATCGTGAGTTGACGTCCGCCCATGGGAAAGCCCTTCGAGCCACCCTCCGACCGCGACGGGATCGAGAACGTCGACCTGAAGGCGGCGCTGGAGGAGCGCTACCTCGCCTACGCCCTCTCGACCATCATGCACCGGGCGCTGCCTGATGCCCGCGACGGCCTGAAGCCCGTGCACCGCCGCATCCTGCACGCGATGCGGCTGCTGCGCCTCGATCCGGGCAGCGCCTACAAGAAGTGCGCCCGCGTCGTCGGCGACGTGATCGGCAAGTATCACCCGCACGGCGACGTCGCGGTCTACGACGCCCTGGTGCGCCTCGCGCAGGACTTCGCCCAGCGCTACCCCCTGGTCGACGGCCAGGGCAATTTCGGCAATATCGACGGCGACAACCCGGCGGCCCAGCGCTACACCGAGTGCCGGATGACCGAGGTCGCCCGCCTCCTCCTCGAGGGGATGGACGAGGACGCGGTCGATTTCCGCCCCAACTACGACGGGCAGGAAGAGGAGCCGGTGGTCCTGCCGGCGGCCTTCCCGAACCTGCTCGCCAACGGCTCGCAGGGCATCGCCGTCGGCATGGCGACCTCGATCCCGCCGCACAACGTGGCGGAGCTGTGCGAGGCCGCGCTCTACCTCATCACCCATCCGGCCGCGACGTCCGAGCAGCTGACCACCTTCGTCAAGGGACCCGACTTCCCGACCGGCGGCATCGTGATCGATTCGGCGGCCTCGATCGCCGAGGCCTACCGCACCGGGCGCGGCGGATTCCGGGTGCGGGCGCGCTGGCAGAAGGAAGACCTCGGCCGCGGCACCTGGGCGGTGGTCGTCACCGAGATTCCCTACGGCGTGCCGAAGGCCCGGCTGATCGAGAAGATGGCCGAGCTTCTGCACGAGAAGAAGCTGCCGCTCCTCGCCGACGTGCGCGACGAATCGGCCGAGGACGTGCGGGTGGTGCTGGAGCCGCGCTCGCGGACCGTCGATCCCGTGATGCTGATGGAATCGCTGTTCCGGCTGACCGAGCTGGAGAGCCGAATCTCCCTCAACATGAACGTGCTGGTCGGCGGTACGGTGCCGCGGGTGATCGGCCTCGCCGAGGCGCTGCGCGAATGGCTCGACCATCGCCGGGTCGTGCTGCAGCGCCGCTCCCGCCACCGCCTCGCGCAGATCGAGCGCCGGCTCGAGATCCTCGGCGGCCTGCTCATCGTCTATCTCGACCTCGACCGGGTGATCCAGATCATCCGCGAGGAGGACGAGCCGAAGGCCGAGCTGATGCGGGTCTTCGAGCTGACCGAATTGCAGGCCAA
Source organism: Methylobacterium currus (assembly GCF_003058325.1). NCBI lineage: Bacteria > Pseudomonadati > Pseudomonadota > Alphaproteobacteria > Hyphomicrobiales > Methylobacteriaceae > Methylobacterium > Methylobacterium currus. Next base: position 2,087,941 of record NZ_CP028843.1, on the reverse strand, counting down.
CGCCATCCTCGACACGCGCCTGCGCAGCTTGCGCAAGCTGGAGGAGATGGAGCTGAAGCGCGAGCACGACGCGCTGACCAGGGAGAAGGCCGATCTCGACGGCCTGCTCGGCTCCGACGACAAGCAGTGGAAGTCGATCGCGACCCAGATCCGGGCGGTGCGCAAGACCTACGGCCCCGAGACGCCGCTCGGCCGCCGCCGCACCACCCTCGAGAACCCGCCCGACACCTCCGGCATCGACTTCTCCGAGGCGATGGTCGAGCGCGAGCCGATCACCGTGATCGTGTCGCAGAAGGGCTGGATCCGGGCGCTCAAGGGCCACGTCGCCGACCTCTCGGCCGTGCAGTTCAAGGGCGACGACACCCTCAAGGTCAGCTTCCCGACCGAGACCACCGCCAAGATCCTGGTGCTGGCCTCGAACGGCAAGGTCTTCACCCTGGAGGCGGCCAAGCTCCCGGGCGGGCGCGGCTTCGGCGATCCGATCCGCCTGATGGTCGACATGGACGAGGGCTCGGAGATCGTCACCGTCTGGGCGCACAAGCCCGGCGTGAAGCTCTTGCTCGCCACCACCGACGGGCGCGGCTTCGTCACGCCGGCCGACGGGCTCGTCGCCAATACCCGCAAGGGCAAGCAGGTGATCGGCCTCGACGAGCCGGCGACGGCGAGCCTCGTCGTCGAGGTGGGGGAGGGCGATCATGTCGCGGTCTGCGGCACCAACCGGCTGATGACGGTGTTCCCGCTCTCCGAGATTCCCGAGATGGTCCGCGGCAAGGGCGTAAGGCTGCAGAAGTACCGCGACGGCACGCTCGACTCCGTCGTGATCTTCCGCCTCGCCGACGGCCTGACCTGGCCCGACAGCGCCGGACGCACCCGCTCGGAAGCCGGCGAGGAACTGGCGAAGTGGGTCGGGCACCGCGGCGGCGCGGGGGCGATGGCGCCGCGGGGCTATCCCAAATCCGGCCGGCCGTGACCGGGGCCCGGATCGCGGATGGCGAGCGGGCTGCAACCCGACGAGGAGGGTGAGGAGGACGGCGACGAGGAGCGCGAGCGGGCGCAGCTTGCCCGCGACATCCTCGTCCACAACGAGCAGGTGAAGCTGACCGCCAACCTGATGAATATCGGGGCCGCCGGCTTCGCCATCACGGGCATCGTCGCCCCGCTCACCGCCGCCATGGCAACGACGGGCCGCGTCACTGCGCTCACCCTCGCGCTGATGGCCGTTTGGTTCGTGCTCGGCGTTGGTCTACACTTCGGTGCGAGGCTGACGTTGACGACCCTGCGATGATGAGCCTGACGACCTACGCCCTGATTCTGGTGCCATGTCTCGTCGGCGGTGCCGCGGTGCTCGGCGTGGTTGCGGTGCGCCGATCCGCCGCCCGGCTCGACCGGCGGAAGGCGCGGATCGCGGCGGAGGCCATACCGCCGAGAGGCCCGCGGGCGCATCCAAGGGCGATTCGGCGGGTCGCCGGGCGCTGACGCAGCCGTGCAGGATGGTCGCATCAGGTTTCGCGTCGATCCGTACGAAAGTCCCGCGCCGCCGGGACAGGTCTGGTCAGATCGCTGACGCGACGCGGAAGCCGGCGTCACCAAATGCTGCGGGGGGCCGGCTCCGCGTGGACACGGCGGCCTTCCGGGTCTCGAGCCTCGCTGCGGAGATGTCGTCCCGCTCCGACGCCCTGTCTGGCCAAGCGACGAGGTTCATCGAGTCGGTCGGGCGCATGTGAAGGCGCAGCATGCGGCGGCAGGAATCATGGCCTCGACCGGCGCTGTCCTGCCGATCGCTCGACCGCCCGAACTCTGCTCTGCCTGCTGATCTGTCGCGGCTCGCTCTCGTCCAGGCGAGCCGAGCGCGGCGCCACGCCTTCGGAACGCGGCGTGGCGTTCTCTACCGCGAGATCATCGGATCCGCGGCTGGATCACACCCACTGCCCCATCGCCCCCTCCGCCGCCCGGCGGATCGCCGCGATGTTGCCGGCATAGGCCTCGCGCCCGCCCTTGAAGGTGGCCGAGCCCGCGACGAGGGCGTTCGCCCCCGCCTTCACGACCGCCGGCGCCGTCTCCGGCGTCACGCCGCCATCGACTTCGATGTCGATGTCGCGGCCGGCGGTCATGGCGCGCACCCGCGACACCGTCTCGCAGACCGAGCCGATGAAGCTCTGGCCGCCGAAGCCCGGATTGACGGTCATGCACAGCACGAGGTCGACCATGTCGAGCACCGGCTCGACCAGGCTCGCCGGCGAGCCCGGGTTGATCGCCACGCCCGCCTTCTTGCCGAGCGCCCGGATGGTCTGGAGCGAGCGGTGCAGGTGCGGCCCGGCCTCGGCATGGACCGTGATGATGTCGGCGCCCGCTTCCGCGAAGGCTGCAAGGTAGGGGTCGGCCGGGGCGATCATCAGGTGGACGTCGAACACCGCATTCGTGTGCGGGCGCAGCGCCTTCACCACCACCGGGCCGAAGGTGAGGTTCGGCACGAAATGGCCGTCCATCACGTCGATATGGACCCAGTCGGCCCCGGCCGCGACGACGTCGCGGACCTCCTCGCCGAGCCGGGCGAAGTCGGCCGACAGGATCGAGGGGGCGATCACCAGGGGACGCGTCATGGGGGTCTTCCTCAGATGTGCGAAAGGCCAGGGTTCATCACCCCGGCCCCCTGCGAGTCACGGTTACGGACGAGAACTCAGCGCCGGCGGAACTGGCTGCCGCCGCGGAACGGCGGGCGGGGCCCCGAGGAGCGCTCGTCCTTGTGGCGGAACACCAGACGGCCCTTTTCGAGGTCGTAGGGCGACATCTCGACGGTGACCCGATCGCCGGCCAGAGTCTTGATGCGGTTCTTCTTCATCTTGCCGGCCGTGTAGGCCACGATCTCGTGGCCCTGGTCGAGCTGCACGCGGTAACGCGCGTCCGGCAGGATCTCGAGCACGAGACCGTCGAACTGCATCAACTCTTCTTTCGCCATTCACACTCTCCGCCCGGGTCGCCGTCGCGGTCGGCGCCACCGGGAGCACATTGTCAGAATTCGATCGCGACGCGGCCGGCCGTACGGGTGCTCGGCCGAGGTGCCGGGCGCGCTGATGGCCTTGTAACGCTCACCGTGCATGTAAGGTGAGGCGATGGGACGCGCAAGCCGGGCTCGTGACGAACACACGGCTTCGTCAACGCGAAAAGGCCCGGCGCGCGGGGCGCCGGGCCGGCCCGACGGATCGGGTGCGTTACTGGGTCATCTCGTTGCCGGTGTAATCGATCCGGCCATCGCCGCCCTTCTTCCACATGTACATCACGTAGTCGGGACGGGTGATGTCACCCTTCTTGTCGTAGGAGATGTCGCCGATCACGGTCTTGAACGGCTTGCCCTCGAGCATGTAGCCCGCAACCTTCTTGCCGTCGGTCGACTTGGTGGCCTCCATGGCGGCCTTCAGGATCTGGACGGCGGCGTAGGAGTACAGGGTGTAGGCCTCGGGATCGATGTTGCGGGCCTTGAAGGCCGCCACGACGTCCTTGGCGTTCGGGTTCTTGCGGGCATCCGGCGAGAAGGTCATCAGCGTGCCGTCGGCGCCCGGGCCGGCGATCTGGGCGAATTCCTTGTCGGTGATGCCGTCGCCGCTCATCAGCGGGGCGTTGAGGCCCTGGTCGCGCATCTGGCGCACGATCAGGCCGGCCTCGGTGTGCAGGCCGCCGTAATAGACCACGTCGGCCTTGGCCTGCTTCAGCTTCGAGACCAGGGCGGAATAATCCTTCTCGCCCGGGTTGATGCCCTCGAACAGCACGTCCTTGCCGCCCTTGGACTTCAGGGTCTTCAGGGTCTCGTCGGCGAGGCCGCGGCCGTAGGGCGTCTTGTCGTGCACGAAGGCGATGTTCTTGCCCTTGAACTTCTCGGCGAGCCAGGTGCCGGCGACCGCGCCCTGCTGGTCGTCGCGGCCGCAGGTGCGGAAGGTATTCCACAGCTTGCGGTCGGTGTATTTCGGGTTGGTCGAGGCCGGGGTGATCTCGACGATGCCGGATTCGGCGTAGACGTCCGAGGCCGGGATCGAGACGCCGGAATTGAAGTGGCCGACCACGGCCTTCACGCCCTCGGCGGCGAACTTGTTGGCGACCGACACGCCCTGCTTCGGGTCGGAGGCGTCGTCGCCGATGACCAGGACGATCTTCTGGCCGTTGATGCCGCCGGCCTTGTTGATGTCGGTGACGGCCTGCTCGGCGCCGTTCTTGAGCTGGGCGCCGAAGGCGGCGTTGTTGCCGGTGATCGGGCCGGCGACGCCGATCTTGATCTGGGCCTGCGCCGATCCGGCCCAGGCGAGGCCGGCCGCGAGGGCGAAGCCGGCCAGTAGCGTGCGCTTCATCTCAGTACTCCTCTGGATCGACGGGAAACGTCGGGCTCGCGGGCCCTTTCGGCCGGGAGACCGGGGCGTGGGGACCCCGGATCGGTGTGCCGGGGCGGATTGCCCCGGGATCATTCGCCAGGTTCCCGCGCCGCAGGGCACGGGGGAGGGCGCTCAGGCGCTAGGCCTTCGCCCGCCAGGAGAGCGGACCGCTGCGCTCGTAGAGCCAGCGGTATTGCGTCGTCATCTGCCGCGCGCGGGTGGTGCGGTAGCCGGCCGAGCCGATGATCAGCAGCACGATCGTGTCGACCACGTAGTAGTGCGGCGACAGGAAGGTTCCCTCGAACAGGGCGTGGTGGATGAAGCGCACGGCGACGCCGAGCAGGAGAAGCGACAGGATCGCCTGCCAGTAAGGCCGCCAGCCGAGCGCGATGCCGCGCCCGATCATCCAGGCCATCCAGCCGCCCATCACCACCGTGACGAGGAGGAAGAGCCAGATCGTGCTCTCCTCGTAGAGGATCCCCTGCATCAGTGCCGTCCCCCCTCGAGATAGGCGGCCTTCACGGACGGGTCGTCGAGGAGCTGCTTGCCGGTGCCCGACATGGTGATCGTGCCCGTCACCATGACGTAGCCGCGATGCGCCAGCTTGAGGGCGTGGTAGGCGTTCTGCTCGACGAGGAAGACCGTCATGCCGTCGCGCTCGTTGAGCTCCTTGATGGCGGAGAAGATCTGCTTGACGATGAGCGGCGCCAGCCCGAGCGACGGCTCGTCGAGCATCAGGAGCCGCGGCCGGCTCATCAGCGCGCGGGCGATCGCCAGCATCTGCTGCTCGCCACCGGACATCGTGCCGCCGCGCTGGTGGAGCCGCTCCTTCAGGCGCGGGAACATCGCGCAGACCCGCTCCAGATCCTGCTCGAAATGGGCGCCGCCATTGACGGCCGCTCCCATCTGCAGGTTCTCGTAGACGGTCATCCGCGGGAAGATGCGGCGTCCCTCCGGCGACTGCGCCAGGTTGAGGCGGGCGATCTCGTGGGTCGGCATCCGGGTGATGTCCCGGCCCGCATAGGTGATCGTGCCCTCCCGCGCCCGGGGGCTGCCGAAGATCGTCATCATCAGGGTCGACTTGCCGGCCCCGTTCGCCCCGATCAGGGTGACGATCTCGCCCTCGTTGACGTCGAGATCGACGCCCTTGAGCGCGATGATGTTGCCGTAATAGGTCTTGACCCCGCGCACGGTGAGGAGCGGGGCCCGGGTGCCGGCGGCCCGGGCGCGGGTCTCGTCCACCAGGACGTTGATGCCGGCCACGCTCATACTCCCACCTCCGCCTCGACCTGCTCCACCTCCTCGTCCTCGACGCCCAGATAGGCGGCGATGACGCTCTGGTCGCTCTGGATCTCCGAGGGCGTGCCGTCGGCGATCTTGGTGCCGTAATCGAGCACCACGACGTGGTCGGAGATCTCCATCACCACCGACATGTCGTGCTCGATCAGGAGCACTGAGGTGTCGTGGTCGTCGCGGATCGCCCGCAGCAGGTCGTTGAGCAGCAGGGATTCCCGCGGATTGAGGCCGGCGGCCGGCTCGTCGAGGCAGAGCAGGACCGGATCGGTGCACATGGCGCGGGCGATCTCGAGCCGGCGCTGGTCGCCATAGGGCAGGTCGCCCGCCGGATCGTCGGCGCGATGGATCAGGTGAATGCGCTCGAGCCACGCCTTCGCCTTCTCGATCGCCGCCTTCTCGGCCCGCCGGTAGGTCGGCAGGCCGAGGAGCCCGGCGATCGTGTAGCCGGAGGCCAGCATCAGGGGATTGTGCTGGGCCACCAGCAGGTTCTCCAGCACGGTCATGCCGGTGAACAGGCGGATGTTCTGGAACGTGCGGGCGACGTGCGCCCGCCGGTTCACCGCGTAGCCGGGCAGCTGCTCGAGCAGGAACTCCGCGCCGTCGCGGTGGCGCAGGGTCATCATGCCCTCGGTCGGCTTGTAGAAGCCGGTGATGCAGTTGAAGACCGTGGTCTTGCCGGCGCCGTTCGGGCCGATCAGCGCGGTGATGTCGCCGCGGCCGGCGCGGAACGACAGGTCGTTGACGGCGACGAGGCCGCCGAAGCGCATGGTGACGTGGTCGACCGTCAGGACCGGGTCGGCCATGCGGGGGGAGGCGAGGGTATCGGCCATCAGCCGTGGCCCTCCTTCACGAGGGAGCCTGAGATGCGCTTGCGCTCCTTGAGCACGATCGAGGGCGAGCGTTCGGAGATCAGGCCGCGGGGGCGCCAGATCATCATCACCACCATGGCGAGGCCGAACAGGAGCAGGCGGTACTCGCTCGGATCGAAGCCTTCGCCGAACACCGCCTTGAGGAAGCCGAGGTTGCGCAGGAGCTCCGGCCCGCCGACCATCGCGACCGCCGCGACCGCGACGCCGATCTGCGAGCCCATCCCGCCGAGGACCACGATCGCCAGGATGATCGCGCTCTCGAGGAAGTTGAAGCTTTCCGGGCTGACGAAGCCCTGGCGCACCGCGAAGAACGACCCGGCGAAGCCCCCGAACATCGCGCCCAGCGCGAAGGCCGTGAGCTTGGTGTTGGTGGTGTTGATCCCGAGCGAGCGGCAGGCGATCTCGTCCTCGCGCAGCGCCTCCCAGGCCCGGCCGATCGGCAGGCGCCGCAGGCGAAGCGTCACGCCGTTGGTGATCAGCGCGAGCGCCAGGATCAGGTAATAGAGGAAGACCACCCGGTGCATCGGGTTGAAGTCGAGCCCGAACTTTGCCGCGAAGCCGTCCTCGTCCGCCGTGAACGGGATCCCGAAGAAGGTGGCGCGGGGGATCGACGAGATGCCCGCCGCGCCGCCCGAGAAGTCGACCCAGTTGATCAGGACGAGCCGGATGATCTCGCCGAAGGCCAGCGTCACGATGGCGAGGTAGTCGCCGCGCAACCGCAGGACCGGGAAGCCCAGCACCATGCCCCACAGGCCCGCGAACAGGCCGGCGAGCGGCAGGCAGATCCAGAACGACAGGCCGAACACCGTCGACAGCAGGGCATAGGAATAGGCGCCGACGGCGTAGAAGGCGACGTAGCCGAGATCGAGGAGCCCGGCGAGGCCGACCACGATGTTGAGGCCCCAGCCCAGCATCACGTAGGTCAGGATCAGGATGCCGAGGTCGATCCAGTAGCGCGATTCGCCCAGGCCCCCGGTGCCCAGAACCGCCAGCAGCGGGAAGGCCAGCGTCACCCCGAGGAAGGCCGGCAGGGCGTAAGCCGAGACCTTCTGCGAGGCGTTCGGCGTGGCGTCGACCGCCTCCGTCGCCTGGGCCGGCGAGGGCGTGAGCGCCCGCCGCGCGTCGCGGTTGGCGAGGATCAGCCTTTGGCTTAGCCGCACCACGAAGACGAGGCCGCACAGGATCGCGACGAGGCCCCAGCGGGGCACGAGGTCCAGGGCGGAGGTCTGGCTGAGGTCGGTGCGGAAGGCGACGATCGGGACGCAGAGCCCGAAGGTCACGAGCGCGAACAGAGCCGCGTCCTTGACGATCGCCGCCATGTCGGCGGCGCCGCGGTCGGCGGCGGAGGTCGCCGCCACGGTGTTGGCCGGGTTCGCCATCAGACCTTCTCGACCTCGGGCCGGCCGAGGATGCCGGACGGCATGAAGATGAGCACGATCGCGAGGATCGAGAACGCCGCCACGTCCTTGTACTCGATGGAGAAATACGCCGACCAGAAGGTCTCGACGAGACCGATGAGGAGGCCGCCGAGCACCGCGCCGGGCAGGCTGCCGATGCCGCCGAGAACCGCCGCGGTGAAGGCCTTCACGCCGGGCGTGAAGCCGTCGGAGAACGAGACCACGCCGTAATAGAGCAGGTACATCGTGCCGGCGACCGCGGCCAGGGCTGCGCCCAGCACGAAGGTGAGCGAGATCGTGCGGTCGACGTCGATGCCCAGCAAGGCGGCCATCTTGCGGTCCTGCTCGCAGGCGCGCTGCGCCCGGCCGAGCGGCGTCTTCTGCACCAGGTACCAGAACCCGGCGAGAAGGACGACCGTGGTCAGCATGATGATGATCTGCTTGTAGGAGAGCGCTACGGCGTAACCGTTATCTCCGGTCCACAGCGTGATCACGTCGCGCATCATCGGCGGCGTCGGCTTGTTGCGGGCGCCCTGCACCACCTGGACGAAGTTCGACAGGAAGATCGAGACGCCGATCGCCGAGATCAGCGGCGCGAGGCGAAACGAGCCGCGCAACGGCCGATAGGCGATGCGCTCGATCGCCCAGCCCCACAGGGCAGTCAGCACCATCGCGCAGATCAGCACGATGAGCAGCGCCAGCGCGATCGACGAGATGCCGAGCCAGGTCGTGACGATCAAGAAGGTGATCAGCGCAATGAAGGCCGAGAGCATGAACACGTCGCCATGCGCGAAGTTGATCATGCCGATGATACCGAAAACCATCGTGTATCCGATGGCGATGAGGCCGTAGATCGACCCAAGCGTCAGCCCGTTGATGAGCTGCTGCGCGAAGACCTCCATGCGGTCACGTTCTCCGTTCGCGGGCGTCCGGCCCGGGCCTCCCTGGCCGCGCCCCGTTCATGCGGGTGTCACGGCCGTCCCTTGGCGTGAGGCTTAGCAAGCACCGCACCACTCGACAATCCGGGGGTGCCGGGCGGGTGTGCGAAAGGCAGGCTGGTCCTGACGCTACGGCTCCGCTAGCCTTTCGGCGAAGCCCGTTTCACCACAACAAGGGGGGAGCGCCACCATGGCGATGACGATGACCGGCGAGGTCGTGCTGCCGGCCGACCAGCAGACCGTGTGGGAGAAGCTGAACGACCCGGAGGTGCTCAAGCGCTGCATCCCGGGCTGCGACACCCTCGAGAAGGTTGGGGACAACGAGCTGCAGGCCTCGGCGAAGATCGCGGTCGGCCCCGTGAAGGCGACGTTCAAGGGCAAGGTGACGCTGACCGACATCGACCCGCCGAACGGCTACCGCATCACCGGCGAGGGTCAGGGCGGCGTCGCCGGCTTCGCCAAGGGCGGGGCGGTAGTGCGCCTGGAGCCGGCCGGGGACGGCCAGACCAAGATGACCTACGACGTCGAGGCCAGCGTCGGCGGCAAGCTCGCCCAGCTCGGCGGCCGTCTCATCAACGGCGTCGCCAAGAAATACGCGGACAATTTCTTCGACACCTTCGCCAAGGAGGTCTAGGGGAACGGCGTCGCCGGCGAGACCTCGGCGGTCTGAGCCGGTTTTCGATTGCCCGCGATCAACTTGTTGCGAGGCGAATGGGCAGGATGCCGCGAACCGGCGGAAAACGGCCGGTTTGCGCGCCAAAAAGCCGAGGCGCCGCGCCTTGACCGGCGCTTCCGGCCGGTTGACACTCGAATTCGAGCGATTCCAGAGAGGCACGGCCGGCCCGGCCACCACGAGCGACAGGGTCCGACAGACAGGACCCGCGGGTCTTCGGCCAAGGTGTCCTGGGCCAGGAGGAGGACGTCACCCATGAGCGCTGTCAGCCTGACGGTGAACGGCAAGGCCGTGACCGCCGACATCGATCCACGCACGCTGCTGGTTCAGTACCTGCGCGAGAACCTTCGTCTCACCGGAACCCATGTCGGCTGCGACACCAGCCAGTGCGGCGCCTGCGTCGTCCATCTCGACGGCGAGGCGATCAAGGCCTGCACCGTGCTGGCGGTGCAGTGCGACGGCCGCTCCGTCACCACCATCGAGGGCCTGGCCTCCGGCGGCGAGCTGCACCCGATGCAGGCGGCCTTCCGCGAGCATCACGGCCTGCAATGCGGCTACTGCACCCCCGGCATGATCATGACCGCCGTGGATCTGGTCCGCCGCAAGGGCAACGCGCTGGACGAGCACACCATCCGGCACGAGCTGGAGGGCAACATCTGCCGCTGCACCGGCTACCACAACATCGTGAAGGCCATCGCGGCGGGCGCCGAGACCATGGCGTCCGAGCCGCACAAGGTCGCGGCGGAGTAGCACGACGCTGCCGATAACCCTCCCCCCTCTGCGGGGGAGGGTGCCCCGCGGAGCGGGGCGGCAGAGGGGAACCACGCTTCCGGAGAGGCCGCGCGCGTCAGGAAGGGCGCCCACTGGATCGGCGTCGCGCCGCCCCTCGCCCGGCTCGCTCCGCTCGCCACCCTCCCCGCAGGGGGGAGGGTTCATGACTTGCGCCATCTGCAAAAAACGTCCGCGCCATCCGGACCAAGAACAAGCAACGCCACGAAATAACGAGGCCGGCCCGCGAGGCCAGAACCGGGAGAGACACGCACATGACCGCCACGGGCATCGGCGCCTCGGTGCGCCGCAAGGAAGACCAGCGCTTCATCACCGGCAAGGGCCGCTACGTCGACGACTACAACCGCCCGGGCCAGGCCTACGCCTATTTCCTGCGCTCGCCGCACGCCCATGCGGAGATCCGCGGCATCGACACGGCGGCGGCCGCCGCGATGCCGGGCGTGGTCGGAATCCTGACCGGCGAGGACCTCGCGGCCGACAAGGTCGGCGGCCTGATCTGCGGCTGGATGATCCATTCCAAGGACGGCACGCCGATGAAGGCCGGAGCGCACCCGGCGCTCGCCCAGGGCAAGGTGCGCTACGTCGGCGACCATGTCGCGGTCGTCATCGCCGAGACCCTGGCCCAGGCCAAGGACGCCGCCGAGGCGATCAGCGTCGATTACACCGTGCTTCCCGCCGTGGTGGAGACCGCCAAGGCCGCGGGCGCCGGCACGGTGGTGCACGACGTCGCGCCCGACAACACCGTCTTCAACTGGCATCTCGGCAACCAGGCCGATGTCGAGGCCGCCTTCGCCCGCGCGGCGCATGTGACGAAGCTCGACATCGTCAACAACCGGCTGGTGCCGAACCCGATCGAGCCCCGCGCCGCCGTCGGCGAGTACGACGAGGCCGAGGAGGCCTTCACCCTTTACACGACGAGCCAGAACCCGCACGTCGCGCGGCTCGTGCTCTCGGCCTTCATCGGCATCGCGCCCGAGAACAAGCTGCGGGTGGTGGCGCCCGACGTCGGCGGCGGGTTCGGGTCGAAGATCTTCATCTACGCCGAGGAGACGGTCTGCGTCTGGGCGGCGAAGAAGGTCGGCCGGCCGGTGAAGTGGACCAGCGACCGCACCGAGGCCTTCCTCTGCGACGCGCATGGCCGCGACCACGTCACCCACGCGGAACTCGCGATGGACGAGGGCGGCAAGATCCTTGCCCTCAAGGTCCACACCGTCGCCAATCTCGGCGCCTACCTGTCGACCTTCTCGTCGTCGGTCCCGACCTACCTCTACGCGCCGCTCCTGTCGGGCCAGTACAACATCCCCGCGATCTACTGTGAGGTCGACGGGGTCTACACCAACACCGCGCCGGTCGATGCCTATCGCGGTGCCGGGCGGCCGGAGGCGACCTTCGTCATCGAGCGGCTGGTCGAGGTCGCGGCGCGCGAGCTGAACCAGGACCCGGCGAAGTTCCGGCGCAGGAACTACGTCAAGAGCTTCCCGCACCAGACGCCCGTCATCATGATGTACGACGGCGGCGACTATTCCGCCTCGCTCGACAAGGCGCTGGAGATCGCCGACCACAAGGGCTTCGCGCGGCGCCGGCGCGAGAGCGCCCGCAACGGCAAGCTGCGCGGCATCGGCTTCTCGTCCTATATCGAGGCCTGCGGCATCGCGCCCTCGCAGGCGGTGGGCTCCCTCGGCGCCGGCGTGGGCCTGTGGGAATCGGCCGAGGTGCGGGTGAACCCGACCGGCTCGATCGAGGTGCTGACCGGCTCGCACAGCCACGGGCAGGGCCACGAGACCACCTTCGCCCAGCTCGTCTCCGACCGGCTCGGCGTGCCGATCGAGAGCGTCACCATCGTGCACGGCGACACCGACAAGGTGCAGTTCGGCATGGGCACCTACGGCTCGCGCTCCGGCGCGGTCGGCATGTCGGCCATCGCCAAGGCGATCGACAAGGTAGTGGCCAAGGGCCGCAAGGTGGCGGCCTACGCGTTGGAGGCCGGCGAGGACGACATCGAGTTCAAGGACGGCCGCTTCTCGGTCGCCGGCACCGACAAGTCGCTCGCCTTCGGCGAGGTCGCGTTGCAAGCCTATGTCGCCCACAAGTTCAGCGGCGCCCAGCTCGAGCCCGGCCTGAAGGAGGGGGCGTTCTACGATCCCACCAACTTCACCTTCCCGGCGGGCATGCACATCTGCGAACTCGAGGTCGATCCGGAGACCGGCGTGGTCACGATCGAGCGCTTCACCGCGGTCGACGATTTCGGCAACGTCATCAACCCGATGATCGTCGAGGGCCAGGTCCATGGCGGCATCGCGCAGGGCGTCGGCCAGGCCCTGTTCGAGGGCGCGCTCTACGATTCGGACGGCCAGCTCGTCACCGCGAGCTTCATGGATTACCGCATGCCGCGGGCCGAGGACCTGCCCTCGTTCGAGGTCGGCATGACGGTGACGCCGTGCCCGTCGAACCCGCTCGGCATCAAGGGCTGCGGCGAGGCCGGCGCCATCGCGGCCCCGGCAGCGGTCATGAATGCGCTGACCGACGCGCTCGGCCACGAGAACATCGCGATGCCGGCCACGCCGCTCGCGGTGTGGCGGGCCGCGCAGGCGAGCCCCCACCTGCGCCCGGAAGCCGCGGAATAAGATCAGTCTGGAGAGCATCATGTACGCTTTCGCCTATCACCAGCCGACCAGCCTCAAGGAGGCCGTGAGCCTGCTCGCCGGCGAGGACGCCAAGCTCGTCGCCGGCGGCCACACCCTGATCCCGACGATGAAGCAGCGCCTGGCCGCGCCCGGCACGCTGATCGATCTCGGCAAGGTGCCGGATCTCGTCGGCATCGAGCGCAGCCCGCGCTCGATCACCATCGGGGCGATGACCACCCACGGCGCGGTCGCCGAATCGGCCGACGTCAAGGAGGCGATCCCGGCGCTCGCCGAACTCGCGGCGCTCATCGGCGACCCGGCGGTGCGCCATCGCGGCACGATCGGCGGCTCGGTCGCCAACAACGACCCGGCGGCGGATTACCCGGCGGCCTGCCTGGCGCTCGGCGCGACGATCAGCACCAACAAGCGCAAGCTCGCCGCCGAGGAGTACTTCACCGGCCTGTTCGAGACGGCGCTCGAGGAGGGCGAGATCGTCACCGGCGTCTCGTTCCCGATCCCGCACAAGGCGGCCTACGAGAAGTTCCGCAACCCGGCCTCGCGCTACGCCCTCGTCGGCGTGTTCGTCGCCAAGCGCCCGAGCGACATCCGCGTCACGGTGACCGGCGCCGGCTCGAACGGGGTTTTCCGCTGGACCGAGGCCGAGGAGGCCTTGGGCAAGCGCTTCGCCGCGAAGTCGCTGGAGGGGATGTCGCCGTCGGCGAGCGGCCTCAACAGCGACATCCATGCGGATGCGGCGTATCGCGCCCACCTGATCGGCGTGATGGCCCGCCGCGCGGTGCAGAAGGCGGCGGACCGGTAAGACGCTGGCCGAACCCTCCCCCCTCTGCGGGGGAGGGTGCCCCACGGAGTGGGACGGGAGAGGGGAGCGCGACGCTGATCCAGATCGCGCCCGCCAGAATGGTCGCGACCTCTCCGGAAGCGGCGTCCCCTCTTGCGGGACTTCGTCCCGCCCCGGCCCCCGCTGACGCGGGGGGGCCACCCTCCCCCGCAGAGGGCGGAGGGACTGGATCGGCGCGGTTCTGCTCCAATATCCATCGTCGACGTAAGACATCCCGGCGGAAGCCCACCGCCCCGCGAGAAGCCCCGTCCGCCGAATGAACCTCCCCACCTCCATCGACGCCACCCAGGCGCTGCTCTCCTCCGCCGGCTACGTCGCCGACCGGGCGCTCTCCACCGTGGTGTTCCTGTCGCTCAAGCTGAAGCGGCCGCTCTTTCTCGAAGGCGAGGCTGGGGTCGGCAAGACCGAGATCGCCAAGGTGCTGGCAAAGTCCCTCGGGCGGCCGCTGATCCGGCTGCAATGCTACGAGGGGCTCGACGTCGCGGCCGCCGTCTACGAGTGGAACTATGCCGGCCAGATGATGGCGATCCGCCTCGCCGAGGCCGGCGGCGCCGTCGACCGCGAGCGGCTCGAATCCGAACTGTTTTCCGAGCGTTACCTGATCCGCCGGCCGCTGCTCCAGGCCCTGGAGGCGGGGGCGGGCGGGGCGCCGGTGCTGCTGATCGACGAACTGGACCGTACCGACGAGGCCTTCGAGGCCTTCCTGCTGGAGGTCCTGTCCGACTTCCAGGTGACGATCCCGGAACTCGGCACGATCCGCGCGCCCGAGCCGCCGCTGGTGATCCTGACCTCGAACCGCACCCGCGAGATCCACGACGCGCTCAAGCGCCGCTGCCTCTACCACTGGGTCGATTACCCGGATGCGGAACGCGAATTGCAGATCCTGCGCACCCGTCTGCCGGGTGCGCCCGAGGCCCTGTCGCGCCAGGTCGTCGCCTTCGTGCAGGCGATCCGCAAGGAGGACCTGTTCAAGGCGCCGGGCGTCGCCGAGACCCTGGACTGGGCGACCGCTCTCGTCGAGCTCGACGCCGTCGCCCTCGACCCGACGCTGGTCATCGACACGCTCGGCGTGCTGCTGAAGTACCAGGACGACATCCAGGCGATGCAGGGCGGGCGCGCCAAGGCGCTCCTCGACGAGGTGAGATCGTCCGCCGGATGAGCGAAGGTCACCCGGGCAAAGGCCGGCTTCCCGACAACATCGCCTACTTCGCCCGGGCCCTGCGCGCCGCCGGCGTGCCGGTCGGGCCCGGCGACGTGATCGACGCCGTCGAGGCGGTCGAGGCCGCCGCCATCGGCAGCCGCGAGGATTTCTACTGGACGCTGCACGCCGTGCTGGTGCGCCGCCACGAGCACTCGGCCCTGTTCGCCGAGGCCTTCCGGCTGTTCTGGCGCCGGCGCGACCTCATCGAGAAGATGATCGCCCAGATGTCGCCGGTCGCCCCCGACATGGCGCAGCCCAAACCCCCGAATGCCGGGGCGCTCAGGGTGCAGGAGGCGCTGTCGCCGAAGACGGAGCGGCCCAAGCCCAGGATCACGGAAGAAGACCTCACCACCGTCACCCTGTCGGTGTCGCAGGCCGAGGTGCTGAAGGCCAAGGACTTCGCCCAGATGAGCGCGGAGGAGGTGGCGCAGGCGCGCCGGCTCATCGGCGCGCTCCGGCTGCCCGACGACGCGACCCGCACGCGGCGGTTCGAGGCGCGCCCGCGCGGACGCATCGACCCGCGCCGCAGCTTCCAGCGCACGGTGCGGGCGGGCGGCGCCATCGACCTCGCCTTCCGGGCACCGCGGGAGCGCCCGCCGCCGATCGTCGCGCTCTGCGACATCTCCGGCTCGATGGCCGAGTATTCCCGCCTGTTCCTGCATTTCCTGCACGCGCTCTCCGAGCAGCGCCGGGTGCACAGCTTCGTCTTCGCGACGCGGCTCACCAACATCACCCGCGAGCTGACCCGCCGCGACCCCGACGAGGCGCTCGCCCGCGCCAGCGCCCGGGCCCAGGACTGGGAGGGCGGCACCCGCATCGCCGAGGCCCTGCACCTGTTCAACCGGCACTGGTCGCGCCGGGTGCTCGGCGGCGGCGCCGTGGTGCTGCTGTTCACCGACGGGCTCGAGCGCGAGGTGACGCCGGAGCTGACCCACGAGATGGATCGCCTGCGCCGCTCATGCCGGCGCCTGGTCTGGCTCAACCCGCTGCTGCGCTTCGAAGGATTCTCGGCGCGGGCGAGCGGCATCCGGGCGATGCTGCCCCATGTCGACGATTTCCGGCCGATCCACAGCCTGTCGGCGATGGCCGACCTCTGCCGCGCGCTCGGCGCACACCAGCCGCGCGGCCGCGCGCCGAAGGCGTGGTTGCGCGAGGCCGGCTGACACCTAACTCTTGCAACGGGGCTCGCCAGTCCCGGAGACTTTTCCCATGCTGTCGACAGACACCGACATCCTCGCTACTGCCGAGGCCTGGCGCGAGGCCGGCCGCGGCGTGGCTCTGGCCACCGTGATCGAGACCTGGGGCTCGGCCCCGCGCCCGGTCGGCTCGCACCTGATCATCGACCAGGAGGGCAACTTCCTCGGCTCGGTCTCGGGTGGCTGCGTCGAGGGCGCGGTCATCGCCGAGGCCGCCGACGTGATCGAGGACGGCAAGCCCCGGGTGCTCGAATTCGGCGTCGCCGACGAGACCGCCTGGCGGGTCGGCCTGTCCTGCGGCGGGCGCATCCGCGTGCTGGTCGAGCCGGTCGCGTGAGGCTCGACATCCTGCGGGAGATGAACCGGGAGCGCGCCGCCCGCCGCGCCGTCATCCTGGTCACCAACACCGCCGACGGCGCCCAGCGCCTGGTGCGGGAGGCCGAGGTCCACGCCGATCCATTGGCGTCCGAGCTGTCGGCGCGGTTCCGATCGGGCAAGAGCGGGATCGTCGAGGCGGAGGGGCAGGCGCTGTTCCTCACCGTACAGGTGCCGCCGCCGCGCCTCGTCGTCATCGGCGCGGTCCATATCAGCCAGGCCCTCGCCCCGATGGCGCAGGCGACGGAGCTCGACGTCGCGATCATCGATCCGCGCACCGCCTTCGCGACGCCGGAGCGCTTTCCCGATGTGACGCTGCTGCCGCTCTGGCCGGACGACGCCCTGGCACAGCTGCCGCCGCTCGACCGCTACACCGCGCTCGCGGCCCTGACCCACGATCCGAAGATCGACGATCCGGCCCTCGTCGCGGCGCTCAAGGCCGAATGCTTCTATGTCGGGGCGCTGGGCTCCCGGAAGACGCATGGGCGGCGCGTCGAGCGCCTGACGGCCGCCGGCTTGAGCGACGAGCAGATCGGCCGCATCGCCGCGCCGATCGGTCTCGACATCGGCGCCGTCAGCCCGGCCGAGATCGCCGTCTCGGTGCTGGCCCAGGTGATCGCGGCGTTGCGCCAGGACCGGCGCCGGTCGCCCGCATGAGGTTCGGCCCGGTTCCGATTACCCAGGCCACCGGGCTGATCGCCGCCCACTCGGTCCGCGCCGGCGACGCGGTGGTGAAGAAGGGCCGGCCGATCGGCGCCGAGGATGCGGCGCGGCTTGAGGCCGCGGGCATCGCCGAGGTTGTGGCAGTGGCGCTCGAACCGGGCGATGTCGGCGAGGACGAGGCGGCCAAGACGCTTGCTGCCGCCGTGGCGGGGCCGGGCGTCACCGTCGAGCCGCCCTTCACCGGCCGGTCGAACCTGCACGCGTCGCAGGCGGGCCTGCTCGTCCTCGACGAGGCCGCAATCACGGCAATCAACCGCATCGACGAGTCGGTGACCCTGGCGACCCTGGTGCCGTTCAAGCCGGTGGTGCCCGGCGAGATGGTGGCGACGGTCAAGATCATTCCCTACGCCGTGCCGGGCGCGGTGCTGGAGCGGGCGCTCGACGCGGCGGCCCCGGCGATCCGGATCGCGCCCTATTGCCTGACCCGGGTGGCGGCGATCTCGACCCTGCTGCCCGGCCTGAAGCCGAGCGTCGTCGACAAGACCCTGCGCACCCTGGAGGCCCGCCTGAGCCCCGCCGGGGCCCGGATCGTGGCCGAGACCCGCGTTCCGCACGAGGCCGGCGCCGTGGCGCGGGCCTTGCGCGAGGCGATCGAGCGCGACGGTGCGGACCTCGCGGTGGTGTTCGGCGCTTCGGCCATCGCCGACCGGCGCGACGTCATCCCGGCCGGGATCGAGGCCGCCGGCGGCGTGGTCGATCATCTCGGCATGCCGGTCGATCCCGGCAACCTGCTGCTGCTCGGGCGCCTGGGGGACGCACCGGTGATCGGCGCCCCCGGCTGTGCCCGCTCGCCGAAGGAGAACGGCTTCGACTGGGTGTTGCAGCGCCTCCTCGCCGGCCTCCCCGTCACCCGCGACGACATCGTCGGCTTCGGGGTCGGCGGGCTGCTGATGGAGATCGTGTCTCGGCCCCAGCCGCGGGACGGCGGGGAGAGCGCGGATGAGGCCTGAGCCGGTCGGCACGGTGCTGCTCGCCGCCGGCCGCGGCACCCGCTTCGGCGCGAGCCCGAAGCTGTTGAGCCTTCTCGACGGCAAGCCGCTGGTGCGCCATGCGGCGCAGGCGGCGGTGGCGGCGGATCTCGGGCCGGTCGTGGCGGTGCTCGGCCATGCGGGCGCGGAGGTCCGCGCGGCGCTCGCCGGGCTGCCGCTGACCCTGGTCGACAACCCCGATTATGCGGCTGGCCTCTCGACCTCGCTCCGCACCGGGCTCGGCGCCCTGCCGGACGACGTCGGGGCGGCGTTCGTGCTCCTCGGCGACATGCCGCGGGTCGGGCCTCTCCTGCTGGCGCAGCTCGCCGAGGCGTTCCGCGCCGCGCCCGTCGCCCCCTCCGCGGTCGTGCCGGTGCGGGACGGGCAGCGCGGCAACCCGGTGCTGCTCAACCGCCGGCTCCTCGGCCCTGGCCTCGCGGCGCTGACCGGCGACCGCGGCGCCGGCCCGCTGCTGGCGCGGCGCGACGACGTGCTGGACTTGCCGGTGGACGAGGCCGGCGTGCTGATCGACGTGGATACGCCGGCGGCCCTGGCGGGCCTGTCGTAAGGATTACAGCCGCGAGGCCAGAACCTTCAGGCCCGCTCCGGCGAAGAGCACCGCGAAGGCGCCCTCGAACCAGCGCCGCAGGCGCAGGTATCCCCGCGCCAGCCGTCCGTTCGAGAACAGCAAAGCGTAGCCGGTGAAGATCGCGGCGCTCTGAAGCCCGACGGCGGCGATGACCAGGACCAGTTCGGCCGGAGAGGCCTGCGGCGACAGGCCGAGCGTGTAGAGCGAGCCGAAGAACAGGATCGCCTTCGGGTTGGTCAGGTGCAGGGCGAGGCCCTTGGCGTAGGCCCGCGAGGCCGAGACCTCGGCGGCGTTCCGCTCCATCGCGGCCGGCCCCCGGATCGCGCTGCGCGCCGACTTGAAGGCCAGGACCAGCAGGTAGGCCCCGCCGAGATAGCGTAGCACCTCCAGCATCCACCCGCTCGACGCCATGACCGCCGCGAGCCCGAGGGCCGCGGCGACCGACCAGATCAGCGATCCGGTCACGACGCCGAGGGCGAGGGCCAGGCCGGTGCGGCGCCCGGCCTGCATCGCGGTGTCGGCGATCGCCAGGGTGGCGGGCCCGGGGCTGGCGACGAAGGCCGCCGAGAGGATCAGCGGAAGGTTGACCGAGAGGGACATCGCGTCTTTCCGCCTGGATGCGGGGGGGCTCCGTCAGGTCGGGCCGGCCCCGCGCGCGGGATCCCGACCGCGACCAACGCTCGGATGCGCATCCGGGCGTCAGCCGTCACCCGAACGTGAGCCTCACGCCCCCGCCGCGGCCGCTCCGAGATTCAGGAGCCCCATCACGCCGGTGAACACCGCGTAGACGAAGCCGAGGTTGAGCAGCACGCCCAGCACCCCGACGCCGAGGCCCGCCGCCACTACGATGCCGTCGCGCTCGACGAGGCCGAGGCCGACCAGCGTGACCGCGAGGCCGAGCGGGATCTGGCCGACGAGCGGCGCAGCGACGATCAGCACCAGGGCGAGCGCGAGGAGCAGCAGCCCCATGGTGCGCATGCCGATGTCGTTCTCGAACACCCGCAGCCGCGGCCGCGACCAGCGCTCGAGCCGGCGCAGCAGCGGCACCGCGCGGGAGACCGCCCGCTGCAGGTCGGACCGGGCGATCGAGCGGCCGAGCAGCGCGCGGGGCAGCCAGGGGGCCGACATGCCGGCGGCGATCTGCGCCGCCACCAGGGCGAGGAGCAGGCCGCAGATCAGCGGGATCGGCGGCGGCATCGGCAGGCAGTTGGGCAGGCCGAGCAGCACGACGAGGAGCGCGAAGGCCCGGTCGCGCAGGACCGCCACGATGTCGCCGACGGTCAGCCGCTCGGTCTCCTGGGCGGCGAGGACGGTCAGGACCTCGGAGGTACGGGCGAATTGCGTCACGGGGCTCTGGCCGTCCGGTGCCGGGGAGGCGCCCCCTGGCGGGCTCGTGGCGCCCCCGGGCGGGGTCGCGGCACGCGCCGGCGGGGTCGCGGCGCCCCGGGCCGGGGTCGCCCGGCCCCCTCTAGCCCACTCCGCCGCCCGGGCCAACCCGCGCGCATGGGTCGTCCCCGCGCCGAGATCGGCGCGGACGGGACCTGCGGCGAGAAGGGGTCCGAGCCGCCGTCGAAGCGGCCCGGCCGCGGAGAGAATGCGCCTGTGCATGATTCACCGACGTGAGCGCCGCGCTCCTCGAGAGCGCGGCCGTGACGGGCCTCACACACGGCCAACCGGGCAATCGTAGGGCAGACCTGTGAGAAAGATGCCGGGCGCCCTGATTTCAGTGCAGCGTCAGCACCCCGTTCACGGCCCGGAACTCCGCCGGCTTGATCAGTTGCGAATGGGCCACCCGGACCGAATGCAGCGGCCCCTCCAGCTCACGCTTCCAGAAATCCAAGAAGCCGGTGAGCACCGGGAAGCGCGGGGCGAGGTCGTAATCCTGCCAGACATAGGTCTGCAGCACGCCGGGATGATCGGGGATACGGTAGAGGATGTGGGCCGTGGTCAGCCCGTATCCCTCGATCTGCTGGCGAAACTCCTTGGAGACCATGACACCTCCTGAACGGTTGACGATCCTTCTCGGGTGCGTAGCGCTTTGCCGACCAAGCGTCCGATGATGCGGTTAATCGATGCTTAAGCTCAAGCGAAAACGGTGGCTAATTCGTTGATTTTTCAGGCAATAGCAGCCTCTGCACGCGAGTGCTGACAGTCACGGGCTGATCGTTCCGCCGGTGGCTGACCGTGATGCCCCGGAGGCAGGGCCGCTCGTGCCCGGTCCGGTTCCCGCAAGGTTGCCGGACCACGTCGCCGTTCGCCTGTGCGTCGTCATGGCGCCGACTTGACGCAGCGTTTTATGGAAAAGATATTTTCATTGACGCAACGACAGACCGGGCCGGCGTGCCTCCTCCCTCGGTTCATCCGGTCCTGCTCTATGCGGTGGCCAGCCTCGCCTGCCCCGGCGGCGCGCTCGCCGACGAGCGGGACGACGTGCGCACCGTGCTGTTCGGCAGCCTGGATGCGGGCCGCTCGACCTTCGTCAGCGCCGGCGCCAAGGTGGCGCCCGGCAGGGTCTCCCGGGACGGTGTGGTGGCCCTCGGCACCCTCGGCTACGGAGTGCGGCCGGAGCGGGACTGGTGGGGCGACAAGCGGGCGCAGGCCGGCATCGCCCCGCCCCGCACCCTGCGCCACACCGTGCAGGCCGGGGCGCTCGCCGGGTGGCAATGGGTGCGCGACTGGGGCGTCGCCGCCCTGTTCGCCGGGCCCGAGCTCGCCTTCGAGGTGCTCGACAGCCCCGGCACCCGGCGGCTGCCGGCGCCGCGAATCGGGGTCCGGGTGCAGGGCGAGCTGTGGGCCCGGCCGACCGAGGCGACGCTCCTCACCGCGACGCTGATCGGCGGCACGGCTCGCGGGAGCGCCTGGAGCCGGATCTCCTGGGGCGTCAGGCTGCCGGCCTCGAGCGCAGCCTATCTGGGGCCCGAAGCGGCGCTCTATGCCGACCGGACCGGCTACCGGAAATGGAGCCTCGGCCTCCACGCGACCGATTTCGCGGTGGCGCGGGTGAGCGTCCGCGTCTCAGCCGGCTGGCTCTACGAGGAACAGGTCCGGCGCCCGGGCGTCTACGGCACGCTCACCGCCTGGCTGCCCCTCTGAGGCGTCCAGGGCGTCGAGGAAGCGGGCGGCATCCGCCACGATCGCGTCGCGGCGTCCCGGCGCCATCGTCTCCAGGGTGCGGTACGGCATGGCGAGGCGCGGGTTGCCGCGCAGGCGATCCTCGTGGGCGATCAGGAAGTTCCAGTAGAGGTAGTTGAACGGGCAGGCGGTCGCCCCGGTCTTCGCCTTCACGTCGTAGGCGCAACCGCGGCAGTAATCCGACATCCGGTCGATGTAGGCGCCGGACGACGCGTAGGGCTTCGAGCCCAGAAGCCCGCCATCGGCCCAGAGCGCCATGCCGTGGACGTTGGGCAATTCCACCCACTCGTAGGCATCGGCATAGACCACCAGGAACCACTCCTCGACCTGGCGCGGCGCGAGGCCGGCCAGCAGCGCGAAGTTGCCCAGCACCATCAGGCGCTGGATGTGGTGGGCATGGGCATGGGCCTTGGTGTCGCGGATGCATTCGGCGAGGCACGCCATGGCGGTCTCGCCCGACCAGTAGAACCACGGCAGGTCGCGGGTGGCCTCGAGCGCGTTGGTCTCGGGATAGTCCGGCATCCGCGTCCAGTAGAGCCCGCGCACGTATTCGCGCCAGCCGAGGATCTGGCGGATGAAGCCCTCGACGGCGTTGAGGGGCGCGGCGCCGTCGCGCCAGCGGTCGTCCGCCGCGCGGCAGACCTCCTCGGCATCGAGGAGGCCGAGATTGAGGGCCGGCGCGATCAGGCCGTGATAGAGGAACGGCGTGCCGGCCCGCATCGCGTCCTGGTAGTCGCCGAACGCGGGCAGGCACTCGTCCAGGAAGTGGCGCAGGGCCTCGAGGGCCTCGGCGCGGGTCACCGGCCAGGCGAAGCCGTCGAGATCGCCGAAATGGTCGGGGAAGCGGCGGGCGACGAGGTCCATCACCTCCTTCGTCACCGCGTCGGGCGCGAAGCGGCGGCGCTCCGGTACGGTATGGCCGGGGGGCAGGCGGCGGCGGTTGTCGTGGTCGAAGTTCCAGCGCCCGCCCACCGGCTCGCGCCCCTCCATCAGCAGGCCGGTGCGCCGGCGCATGGCACGGTAGAAGGTCTCCATCCGGAGAGTCTCGCGCCCCTCCGCCCAGCGGGCGAAGACCGGGCGCGGGCACAGGAAGCGGGTGTCGTCCCGGATCTCGACGGCTAAGCCGAACCGCTCCTCCCACGTTCGCATCATCGCCTCGACCCGCCACTCGCCCGGTTCCGTCACGACGATCCGGTCGGGCCGGTGGCGGGCGATGGCCCGGGCGAGCTCGCCGGTGAACGAGCCGGCGTTGCCCGGATCCTCGAGGGCGACGTAGTCGACCGCGATGCCGCGCCCGCGCAACTCGGCCGCGAAGTGGCGCATGCCTGAGAAGACCAGCACCAGCTTCTGCTTGTGGTGACGCACATAGGTCGCCTCCTCGGCGACTTCGACCATCAACACCGTGTCGGCGCCGGGATCGAGGTCGGTGAGGGTGGCGAGCCGGGGATGGAGCTGGTCGCCGAGGACGAGGCGGAGCGTGCGCATGTGCGGTCAGCCTCCCCCGCGACGGTACGAAGGATTGATCGATCTGCGCGCCATTGCGGCTCCCCTCCGGCGTCCCATCACGCTAGCTAGGGCGATCGGGGTCGTCGGCGGCGGGCTGAACCGACGCAGGGGCGGCAGATCCGCGGGCCGGGGATCGGCAGGCGGGGATCGTTGGGCCGGGATCGTTGGGCAAGGAGTCGTGACGTGAAATTCGCCTTCGCGGGAATCGACTTCCTGGGCGGTGTGTTCGAGGCCCTGGTCGCGGCGGGCTGGCAGCCGATCAAGCTGTTCTCCCGCCCCTGCGACGGGATCTACGACCAGAACGAGGCGGTCGTGGCGCTCGCCCGGCGGCACCGGGTGCCGATCCAGCTCTCGCGCATCCGCGTCGCCGATATCGAGGCGCTGTCGGCCGAGCATGGGCGCGACTGGGCGCTGGTGGTGGCGGGCTATCCGTGGCTGATCACCGGCTGGCCGGGCCGGGTGCGCTACGCCCTCAACATCCATCCCTCGCCGCTGCCGGACGGGCGCGGGCCCTACCCCTTGTTCCGCGCCGTCCTGGATTCCTACGAGAGCTGGGGCGTGACCGCCCACGTTCTGGCCGAGGAGGGGTTCGACACCGGCGACATCCTGGCCCAGGACATCTTTTCGCTCTCCGGCGCGGAGACGCACGAGACCCTGCTCGCCCGCTGCCAGATGGCGGCGATGCGGCTCGCCCGCGGACCGATCGCCCGCGACCTGCCCGCCCTGTGGCGCAAGGCCGAGCCGCAGGGCGATGGCGCCTACTGGCCGCGGGTCACCGACCTCGATCGCAGCCTCGATTTCCGCCAGCCGGTCGCGGCGATCCTGCGCCGGATCCGGGCCTTCGGCACCATCGAGACCCTGGCGCGGGTCAACGACAACCGGATCTTCGTGCTGGAGGCCCACGGCTGGACCGAGCCGCACCGCCACGCCCCCGGCGCTGTGGTGCATGCCTATCGCCGTCACCTCCTGGTGGCGGCCCGGGACGGCTACGTGCAGATTACCCGCTGGAGCAGCGTCCCGCTCGCCGACGCGGACAAGATGGGGCGCTGACGCCGCGATGCCGAAGATGCGCCGCAAGGGCGACCTGCCGCAGAAGATATGCGCCCAGTGCGGCCGGCCCTTCGCCTGGCGCAAGAAGTGGGAGCGGGTCTGGGACGAGGTGCGCTACTGCTCGGACGCCTGCCGGCGGGCGGCGCATCGGGGCGAGCCGGCGCGGCCGCCCGGATCCGGCGCGTCCGGGTAGCTCACGCCTCGAGATGACGGGCGGGAAACAGCCGCCAGACCAGGCCGCCCCGGGGCCCGAGCAGCATCGAGGCGAGGTAGAGCGCGCCGGCGGCGAGCACGATCGCCGGTCCGGTGGGCAGGCTGGCGTAGTAGGAGACGAGAAGGCCCGCCACGCTCGCGATCAGCGCCAGGATCACCGCCGCCGGCATCAGGCCGGTGAGGTCGAGGGCCCAGAACCGGGCCGTGATCGCCGGCAGCAGCATCAGCCCGACGGCGAGCAGGGTGCCGAGCGCCGCGAAGCCGCCGACGAGGTTGAGCACCACCAGGGCCAGGAAGCCGTAATGCACCGGCCCGCTCGCCCGGCCGACCGAGCGCAGGAAGAGCGGATCGACGCATTCCATCACCAGCGGCCGGTAGGCGACGGCGAGGCCCGCGAGCGTCACGGTGGCGATGCCGCCGAGCAGCATCAGGGCGTCGTCGTCGAGGGCCAGCACCGTGCCGAACAGGATGTGCAGGAGGTCGATCGACGAGCCCCGGGCCGAGATCAGCAGCACGCCGCCGGCGAGCGAGATGAGGTAGAACGCCGCCAGGCTCGCATCCTCGCGCAACACCGTCGAGCGGGCGACGAAGCCGGAGAGCAGCGCCACCGCCAGGCCGGCGACGAGGCCGCCCAGCGTCATCGCCGGCAGCGACAGCCCGGCCCACAGGAAGCCGACCGCGGCGCCGGGCAGGATGGCGTGGCTCATCGCCTCGCTCATCAGGCTCATGCGGCGCAGCGTCAGGAACACGCCGACCGGGGCGGCGCCGACCGACAGGGCGACGCAGCCGGCGAGCGCCCGGCGCATGAACGAGAACTCGACGAAGGGCGCCGTCAGGAGATCGATCACGCGGCGTGCCCGTGGGTGTGGTCGTGCGACCCCCGACCGTGGTCGTGCGACCCCTGGCCGTGGTCGTGCGACCCCTGGCCGTGGTCGTGCGACCCCTGGCCGTGGTCGTGCGACCCCTGGCCGTGGTCGTGCGACCCCTGGCCGTGGTCGTGCGACCCCTGGCCGTGGTCGTGCGGTGCGGGGTCGTGTCGGGACGCATGGGCCGCGGCGCGGCAGACAGGGGCATCCTCGTCCCAGGCCTCGCAGAGCCGGCGGGCGCGGCGCAGGTTGTCGGTGGTGAGCACCTCCCGCGTCGCGCCCCAGGCCACGGCCTCGCGGGCGAGCAGCAGGGTCGAGGGGAAGTGCCGGGCGACCTGGTCGAGGTCGTGCAGCACCGCCACGACGGTGCGGCCTTCCGCATGCCAGCCATGGACCAGCGCCAGGAGCTCGTCGGTGGTGCGCGCATCGATCGCCGCGAAGGGCTCGTCGAGCAGGATCACCCGTGCGTCCTGGAGCAGGACGCGGGCGAACAGGGCCCGCCGCAGCTGGCCGCCCGACAGCGTGCCGATCGGCCGGCGCTCGAAGCCGGTCAGGCCCACCGCCGCCAGCGCCGCCGCAACGGCGGCCCGGTGCGGCATCAGCGAGCGCCAGGGCCCGACCCGGCGCCACAGCCCCATCGCCACGAGGTCGAACACGCCGATCGGGAAGGCCCGGTCGATCTCGGCTGCCTGGGGCAGGTAGGCGATGTCCTGCCGGGCCAGGCCTGCGCGGGCGACCTCGCCCTCCAGGGGAGCGATCTCGCCCATGATGCCCTTGAGCAGGGTCGACTTGCCGGCGCCGTTCGGCCCGACCACCGCGGTGAGCGATCCGGGCGGAATCGTCCCGTCGAGGTGGTGGACGGCCGGGTGGCGGGCATAACCGAGGGTGAGTCCGCGGAGGACCAGGGCGCCCCCCGGCGCGGACGGGTGAAGAGGTGCCGTCACGCCATCGCCCAGCCGATCAGGGCCCAGAGCGCCGCCGCCAGCAGCGCGGCCACGGCGATGCGCGGCCCGACGCCGACCCGCAGCAGGGAGAACGGCGCGGCTTGAGAGCGTGGCGCGGCTTGAGGGCGTGGCGCGGCCTGGGAGCGCGGGGCGGCGTCGGCCCGCACGGCGGGGGCATGGAGATGCGGCATCGGCGAATCGGTCGCTCGGGTCCCGCGCCCTCTTCGGGCGGGCGCACGAACCCCATATGGAGGACGGCCGGCGGCCGCCCCAAAGCGGATCGTTACACTGTAACAGGCAGGGCCTGTCAACCGCCGCCGGGTTGGGGTAGGACGGCGCCGGGAGGGTTGCGGATGGACGATCACGGAACCTGCGGGCACCACGGTCACGCGCAGGGTCAAGGCGGGCATGCCCAGGAAGGGCATGGCCAAGAAGGGCATGGTCCCGCCCGGACCGCCGATCTGGTGGCGCGGGCCGAGCGGCTGGCGCAGGATCTCGGCCTGCAATTCACGGCGTTGCGCCGCCGCACCCTGGAGGTGGTGGCCGACGAGGGGCGTCCGCTCGGCGCCTACGACATCGCCGAGCGCCTGAGCGCTCCGGGCAAGCGCGTCGCCGCGGTCTCGGTCTACCGCGCCCTCGATTTCCTCACCGAGCACGGCCTCGTCCACCGCATCGCCAGCCGCAACGCCTTCGTGCCCTGCGAGCATGGCCACGGCGCCGGCGAGAGCGCGGTGTTTCTCATCTGCCGCAGCTGCGGCAGCGTCGACGAGACCATCTCGGCCGAGATCGAGCGCAGCCTGGACCGGACCCTGGCCCAGGCGGGGTTCAAGCCGGCAAGCCGGATCGTCGAGATCGAGGGGGAATGTGGGGCGTGCCAGGGGCGGCAGGGGGAATAGAAGCGACAATCACAGGAGTAGAGAGAAGACGCCGCTGGTGAACTTCTCATGTCGCCATGACAGTCTCACGGTGCCGGGATTCTGGGCGCTGCCTTTCGGTCTGTGATCGTTTTTCGATGACGATCAGGAAGCAGGGCGCCCCACGGGCGCCCTTTCCGCCCAAAGCTATATCATTGCCCGATCAGGCTGAAACGTAGCGGTCTGTCTGGTATCCAGCTGCATTGAGGTAGTTGCGACACTCCTTTGGGGTGAAGGCAGCAAAGGCTTGGCGGATCGCAGCATGCAGGTCTTCGACCGTGCGCGCGGCTGCGGTGCGCAGCAAGGTTTTGAGTTTGGCGAAGGCCTGCTCGATCGGGTTGAACTCCGGGCTGTAGGGCGGGAGGTACACCACCCGCGCGCCAGCCGCCGCGATGGCCTCGCGCACGCCCGTCACCTTGTGGGCCTGAAGGTTGTCGAGGATCACCGTGTCGCCTGGCCGGAGCACCGGGACCAGCGTGTCGGTGACGTAGTCCAGGAAGCGCCGGCCGTTGGTGGCTCCATCGAAGATGGCTGTCGCCGTCAGGCCGCTTGTACGCAGTGCCGCCGTGACGGTGGTGGTCTTGGAGTGCCCGCACGGCACTGGCAGGCGACAGCGCTGGCCGCGTGGAGCCCAGCCATAGCGACGCGCCATCCGGGTCGAAGCGGCGGTCTCGTCGATGAACACCAGACGGTCCGGATCGAGGTCGAGCTGGCCCTCGAACCACGCCTGGCGCGCCTCCGCTACGTCCGGTCGGTCCTGCTCGGCGGCGTGAAGAGCCCCTTTTTACGGGTGATGCGATGGCGGGCCAGGAAGCGCGACAGGCTGCTGGTGCTGGTGGCGACGCCCTGCTCGGCCAAGGCGTCGCGCAGTTCCGACAGCACGATGTTGCCGCGCTCCTCGCACAGCCTCAGGATCCGCGGGGCGTGGGCCTCGATGATCTGCGAGCGCTGGTCTCCGCCCATCGGCTTGGGCCGGACGTGGCCGTCCCGGAGATGGCGGGCGTGCCAGCGGCTGACGCTGGCGGCGCTGACACCGAACCGCTCGCCAGCCTGGCGGCAGGACGCACCCGCCAGGACAGCGGACACCACACGCTCACGCAGATCGACGGACAAGGGTGAGGTCATCGCTGGCTCCTCCACCCAACCAACGCCCAAAACAACTTGGCCGTTGCAGGACGATCGCACAGCGCTCTAGTACGCATTCCGGAACGCACTCCTGGCCACCACCGTCATCACCAGGATCCTGAGGTCGAACCACAGCGACCAATTGTCGATGTAGAACAGGTCGTGCTCGACCCTCCGCTGCATGTCGGCGTCGGTGAGGGTCTCGCCCCGCAGGCCGTTCACCTGCGCCCAGCCGGTGATCCCCGGCCGCACGTTGTGGCGCCGGGCATAGAGCGCGATGCGACGCTCGAAGCTGCGGTCATGGGCGACGGCGTGGGGGCGGGGGCCGACCAGCGACATGTCGCCCCGGATCACGTTGAGGAGCTGGGGCAACTCGTCGAGGTTGGTGCGGCGCAGGATCCGGCCGATCCGGGTGATGCGGTCGTCGTCCCGTGTCGCCTGGCGGAAGGACGCGTCGGCGTCGGAGCGCATGCTGCGGAACTTGAACACCCAGAACGCCTCCTGGTTGAAGCCGTAGCGCTTCTGGCGAAACAGGCTCGGTCCCCGGCTGTCGAGGCGGATCAGGATCGCGATCAGGACGAGCAGCGGCGACAGCGCCACGAGCGCCAGCGACGCCACCACGAGGTCGAAGGTGCGCTTGGCGGCGATCTCCACGGCGGAAAGGGGGGCGCGGCCGACATTGATGCCGGTGAGCAGGCCGACCCGGCCGAGGCGCACGTCGCTGAAGCGGTCCATCACCCGGCCGGGGCGCAGGTGCAGGGCGACCGGCACCCGCAGGAAGGCGTCGACGCAGGCCTCCAGGTCCTCGACCTCGGCCCAGGGCACCAGCACGAACACGTCGTCGGGGCGCAGGAAGCGCACCACCGAGACGCTCAGGTCGAGGTCCTCGGCGAGCTGGGTCCGGCGTGCCTGCGGGTCGGTCCCCGGGGGGGCGCTCCGCAGGGTGCTGACGCCGATCACCCGGAGGCCCAGGGCCGCCGTGTCGTGGGTGGCGTAGAAGCTCGCGACGTCCTCCTCGTAGCCGATCAGGTGGATGCGGCGGGCGGAATCGGAGCGGGGGGTGATGAGCCGGCGCACCAGGGTCACGGTGGCGAAGCGGGTGGCGACGAGGACCGGCAGACCGATGAGGAAGGTCGCCAGAGCCGCCCCGCGGGAATGGTCGCCGGTCGTCTTGCTGAGGAAGCCGAGGACCAGCACCACCGCCCAGGCGGCGAGCCAGAGGCTGAGCGTCCGGCGGAAATGGGGCGCGCGGGCCAGGTAGTTCTCGATGCTGTACTCGCCCCGCGCGGCGTTCGGCAGCACCACGAACAGGCCGAGGAACAGGCCGACCGCCAGCGACGGGCCGAGCTCGGGCTGCCGCTCGTAGGAGATCAGGTGATAGGTCATCTCGCAGGCGAGCCCGGTGAGGGCCACCGCCGCGAGCTCGGCCAGAGCCGCGCCGCCGGCGATCGCGACCCGCAGGGCCGCCCGGCCGCGGCGGGGCAGGAGCGCGTTCCAGACCGCCCGTGCCTCCGAGGTGGCGAGGTGGCCGTCGGCATCCCCCGGGAACCGTTCGTGTCGCATGGCGAGATGACCCGTGACCCGTGTCTGTGCCGGATTGGGACGGGCCGGGCGGGACCGTGCCGCTTCCGCACAGATCCCGGGCCGCCGACGGCTGGTTGCCGGTTCCGCAGCAAGCCCGGGACCGGCGGCATCCCTGCCCTGCGGCGGATGGCCGGGACGGGCGGAGGCGGCGGGTGTATGGGAGGCACGCCGCAGACCCCCGGATCGTCGACGGGCGGCGCGGCGAGAGCGGTCCGCGTGAGGGCCGAGAGCGGCCCGCCTGAGGCCGCCAGGGGGAGCGAACCGGCAATGGATGCGCGAGCGAGCGAGGGCGGCGTGGCCGTGGAGGCGTCGGTGACCAGGCCGCCGCAGGCGGAGACGGTGAGCAGGGCGATGCCGCCTGCGGCGGCAGCGGCCGGACCGGCAGCCGTGGTGCTCGGGGGCCTGAGCCTGTCGCACCTCCTCAACGACATGATCCAGTCGCTGCTCCCGGCGATCTACCCTCTGCTGAAGCAGGCCTACAGCCTCGATTTCGGCCAGATCGGCTTCCTGACCCTGGCCTTCCAGCTCACCGCCTCGCTGCTCCAGCCGGTGGTCGGCCTGGTCACCGACAAGCGGCCGATGCCGTTCTCGCTCGCCACCGGCATGCTGCTCTCGCTCTGCGGCCTGCTGCTCCTGTCCCATGCCGGCTCGTACGGTCTGCTGGTCATGGCGGCCTGCCTCGTCGGCCTCGGCTCGGCGATCTTTCACCCGGAGGCCTCGCGGGTCGCCCGCCTCGCCTCGGGCGGGCGCTACGGCCTGGCCCAGTCGGTGTTCCAGGTCGGCGGCAATGCCGGCTCGGCGCTCGGGCCGCTGCTCGCCGCCTTCATCGTGGTGCCGCTCGGCCAGCCCAGCGTCGCGCTGTTCGCGGTCGCGGCGCTCGCCGGGTTCGTGGTGCTGAGCCTCGTCGGGCGTTGGTACCGCGACCGCCTCCGGGCGGGGGCCGCGCGGGGGAAAAAGGGGGGCTCAAGCGTCCGGGCCCTGCCGCGGGCCAAGGTGGTCGGCACCATCGCGGTGCTGCTGGTGCTGATCTTCTCCAAGTATTTTTACATGGCGAGCCTCAGCTCGTACTTCACCTTCTACCTGATCCACCGCTTCGGCGTGTCGGTGCAGGAATCGCAGCTCTACCTGTTCGTGTTCCTCGGCGCGGTCGCGGCCGGCACGGTGGCGGGCGGGCCGATCGGCGACCGGTTCGGCCGCAAGGTGGTGATCTGGGGCTCGATCCTCGGCGTCCTGCCCTTCACCCTGGCGCTGCCCCACGCCAACCTGTTCTGGACCGTGGCGCTGACCGTGCCGATCGGCCTGATCCTGGCCTCGGCGATGCCGGCGATCCTGGTCTACGCCCAGGAGCTCCTGCCCGGTCGGGTCGGGCTGGTGGGCGGCCTGTTCTTCGGCTTCGCCTTCGGGATGGGGGGCTTGGGCGCCGCGGTCCTGGGCGAGATCGCCGATCACACCAGCATCGAGTTCGTGTACGGAATCTGCGCCTTCCTGCCGGCGGTGGGCCTTCTCGCCGCGTTCCTGCCGCGGCTCCACGCCCCCAAGGCCGCCTGACCCTGAGACGGGCTGACCCTGAGACCACCTGACCCGGAGGCGGCCCGGGCGAGGGCCGCCACGGCAGCGAAACACGCGGGGGCGGCCCTCGCCCGGGCCGCCCACGGCATCCTGCCGTCACCCGGCCCGGGCGACGGTCTGGATCGTCTCGAAGCCCTCGAATTGCGGGTGGCCGAGATAGAGCGGCTTGGTCCCCGGGGCGCGGCTATGGGCCTTGCGGAACTGCTCGGAGCGGGTCCAGGCCTCGAAATCGGCTTTCGAGGACCAGATCGTGTGCGAGGCGTAGAGGACGTGATCCTCGTATTCGGGCCCGCGCAGCAGGTGAAACTCGACGAAGCCCGGCATCTCCCCCAGATGGCTGTCGCGCCCGAGCCAGACCTGCTCGAAGTCCTGGGTGGCATCCTTGTAGACCTTGAACCGGTTCATGGCGATGAACATGGTGGGCATCCCTCTCGGCGTTCTCTTCGGTATCGAAGGCTCTCGCGGGCGTTCGGGCGCTCGGGCGGCCGGGCTTGGCCGATGAGATGGGAACCGCTCCGCCATCGGCAAGGTGACCCGCTCGGCCCGGACGAACCCCACCGCGCGGCGACCTGCGCGAGCGGTGACACTCAGTATTTTTTTCACCTTCGTTCCCTTGGGGAATTCGCTTGGAGCGTGTAGACGTGAGTTGGGTTGCATGGCAGACCCGCATCCGTGTCGTCATCCTGGCAGCAGGACGGCCTTGAGCGGTCGCGGACGACTGGTTTCGCATGGTCCGGTCCAGTTCGAATGCTCCGATGCGGGGTGGACGGACCGGAGGCGGACCGGGCGAACGAGGGTTGAGCGGACCGGATGCGAGGCGTCTTCGCCGCCGGCCCGAGGACGAACATCCGCGAGGTCGCCGGAGCGGGGAGCGCCGGCCCGTTGCGGGCATGAACGACGCGGGACGGCGGCCCTCTGGAATTGGGGAGGGGGCTTCCGGCAGGCCAGCACGTGAGATGTTGAGGACCGATGCCCAAGCAAACCACTGAGGTCGACCGTCTCGTCGGAGTTCGCATCACGGCCCTGCGCAAGGCCAAGGGGCTGAGCCAGACCGCTCTCGGCAACGCCGTCGGCGTCACCTTCCAGCAGGTGCAGAAATACGAGAAGGGCCAGAACCGCGTCGGCGCCGGCCGCCTGCGCGAGATCGCGCGGCTGCTCGAAGTGCCGGTCTCGGCCTTCTTCGAGGACCAGACCGGCGGCGAGACCGGCGACGACAACGTGTTCGGCTTCCTGAGCGCGCAGGGCGCGATCGAGCTGCTGCGGGCCTACGTGCAGATCGAGGACGAGCAGCTGCGCCGCGAAGTGCTGGCGATCGTCCGCTCCGCCGCCCGCCTCGGCCGCCACGCCACCACGGCGAACGGCGGGGACAGCGCCGCCGCCGAGTAGGCGCCGGCTGCCTCAGCGCAGCCCGACGAGGTGGAAGAAGCTGCCGCTGACCCGGCCGCGCCGGTGCCCGGCGAGGCCCGGGCTGCGCCCTTCCGCGTCGGTCACCTCGGCCAGGGCCTCGTCCGGCCCCGGAGGCGGGGTGACCTCGCTGGCATAGTGGAACTCGTGCCCGACCAGCCCCTGCCCGGCCGCCCCGAGCGCCCCGGGGCCGACGAGCGTCGCGATCCGGTAGCCGAGATGCAGGCGGCGCCTGGCATAGGACGTCGCGACCGGCAAGAGGCCGGCCATGCGGTGGGTCGTGCCGTCGGCATCCTCCAGGCTCTCGCCCAGCACCATGTAGCCGCCGCACTCGCCGTGGACGGCCTTCGTCTCCGCGAAGGCGCGCAAGCCGCCGAGGAAGCGCGACGCGGCGGCGATCCGGCCGGCATGGAGCTCCGGATAGCCGCCGGGCAGCCAGCAGGCGTCGCACTCGGCGGGCGGCGCCTCGTCGGCGAGCGGTGAGAACGGCACGATCTCGGCCCCGGCGGCGCGCCAGCCGGCCTCGAGATGCGGGTAGACGAACGAGAACGCGGCGTCGCGGGCGACCGCGAGGCGCTGGCCGGGCGGCGGCGGCAGATGGCCGATCGCTGGGGTGGGGATCCGCCCGCCGGCGGCTTCCACCACCGCGTCGAGGTCGATCGAGGCTTCCGCCAGATCGGCGAGGCGGTCGAGCCGGGATTCCAGGTCCGCGGTCTCGCCGGCCTGGATCAGCCCGAGATGGCGCTCCGGCAGCACGAGCGCGGCCTCCCGCGGCACCGCGCCGAGCACCGGGATCCCGACCCGGGCGAGGCCGACCTCGACCAGGCGGCGGTGGCGCGGGCTCGCCACCTTGTTGAGGATCACGCCGGCGAGCGTCAGGCGCGGATCGTAGGCCCGGACCCCGAGGGCGGTGGCGGCGGCGGATTGCGCCGCGCCCGAGACGTCGAGCACCAGCACGACCGGCCAGCCGTAGCGGGCGGCGATGTCGGCATTGGCGCCGGTGCGGCCCTCCTCCGCCACGACGCCGTCGAACAGGCCCATCGAGCCCTCGGCGAGCAGCAGGTCGGCTTCCGCGCCGGCCCGGCCCGCCACCGCGTCGAGCAGGGTGCCGTCCATGGCGAAGCTGTCGAGGTTGTAGCTCGGCCGGCCGGTGGCGGCGGCGTGGAAGGCGGGGTCGATGTAGTCCGGCCCGCATTTCGCCCCGGCGACCGCCAGCCCGCGGCGGCGCAGGGCCCGCAGCAGGGCGAGGGTCACGGTGGTCTTGCCGGAGCCGGAACGGGCGGCGGCGACGAGGAGGCCGCGGGCGGGGCGTGCGGTCACGAAGGCTTCCATCTGATGACGAATGGCGCGCATTCACCGCGCCGGCCTGCGGTGATACCACGCCGCATGGATGCGACACGACCACGGGAGACCCTGCGCCGCGGCTGGACCACCGGCGCCTGCGCGGCCGCCGCCGCCAAGGCCGCCTATGCGGGCCTCGTCACCGGCGCCTTCCCGGACCCGGTCGAGATCCCGCTGCCGAGCGGCGCCCGCCCGGCCTTCGCCCTGGCGCGGACCGGGCTGGTGGAGGACGGGGCGCTGGCCGGGGTGGTCAAGGATGCCGGCGACGATCCGGACGTGACCCACGGGGTCCTGGTCCTGGCCACCGTGCGGCGGGGGGCGCCGGGCTCCGGCATCGCGTTCCGGGCCGGTCCCGGCGTCGGCACCGTGACCCGGGCCGGGCTGCCCCTGCCCGTCGGCGAGCCGGCGATCAACCCGATGCCCCGGCGGATGATCGCGGCGGCGATCGCTGAGGCGGCCAGCGGCCTCGGCGGTCCGACGGACGTGGTGGTGGAGATCGCGATTCCCGGCGGCGAGGCGCTGGCGCAAAAAACCCTGAATCCCCGGCTCGGCATCCTCGGCGGCCTGTCGGTGCTCGGCACGACCGGGGTGGTGGTGCCGTATTCCTGCGCCGCCTGGATCGACAGCATCCATCGCGGCATCGATGTCGCCCGCGCCGGCGCCCTCGACCACGTCGCGGGCGCCACCGGCTCGACCTCGGAGGAGGCGGTGGCCCGCCTCTACGGCCTGCCGCCCCAGGCGCTGATCGACATGGGCGATTTCGCCGGCGGCATGCTGAAATATCTGCGCCGCCACCCGGTGCCGCGGGTCACGGTGGCGGGCGGCATCGCCAAGATGGCGAAGCTCGGCCACGGCCTCCTCGACCTGCATTCCCGCTCCGGGCCGGTCGACCTCGCCTGGCTGGCGGAGCGCGTGGTGGAGGCCGGCGGCGCGCCCGACCTCGCCCGGCGGGCGGCGGGCGCGAACACGGCGCTGGAGGTGCTGCAACTCGCCCAGGGGAGCGACCTGCCGCTCGCCGACCTCGTCGCCCGCTACGCCTGGGCGACGGCGGCGAAGGCGCTGTCGGGCTCGGGCAGCTCGCTGGAGGTGGTGGTGTTCGACCGGGACGGCGGGCTGGTCGGGCGGGCGCCGTTTCATCCGGTGGGATGAGGGTCGATCGGCGGGAGGGGCATCGCGATGGCGGCTGAGATGCAGGGAATGGTCCGGATCGATGCCGCGATGGAGCGGGACGCAGCGGCGGTTCTCGCGGATATCGGGCTGACGGTGTCCGAGGCAGGTCGCCTGATGCTTATCCGGACTGCGCGGGAGCACGCCCTGCCGTTCGATCCCTTCGTTCCGAACGAGACGACCATGGCGGCGACGCGGGAAGTCTGCGACGGGCGACTGTCGCCGTTCGACAGTGTCGAAGCGTCGATGGCGGATCTTCAATCACAAGCTTGATTGACGCAGCCGGCCTCATGCCCTCCGAGTGATCCCAGGGCTCGCCGAACGGCGAGAACCAGGGACGACTCAGTGGATGTCAAGTCGGCGGCATCTCTTGAACGGACGTGTGCTTTAAGCTTGCCCGCTCCCCGGCCGGAACCGCCGGTCGTAATCCACCGCGTACAACGCGCTCTCGCGGAACTCCGTCGCCCCGAGCGCCGGGCCGACCAGGATCAGCGCTGTGCGCTCCAATCCGGCCGCGGCGACCTGACCCCCGATGTCGGCGAGGGTCCCGCGCAGGACCCGCTCGTCCGGCCAGGTGGCGCGGAAGACCACCGCGGCCGGGCAGTCCGGGCCGTAATGCGGGATCAGCTCGGCCACGACCGCGTCGATGACGTGGATCGACAGGTGCACGGCGAGCGTCGCCCGGGTCGCCGCGAAGGCGGCGAGGCGCTCCGTCTCCGGCATGGACGAGGCGCGGCCGCTGGTGCGGGTGAGCACCACGGATTGCGCCACCTCCGGCACCGTCAGTTCGCGCCCCAGCACGGCAGCCGCCGCCGCGAAGGACGGGACGCCGGGGGTGAGGTCGTAGGGGATGCCGAGTCGGTCGAGGCGGCGGGTCTGCTCGGCCACCGCGCTCCAGATCGAGAGGTCGCCGGAATGCAGCCGCGCCACCTCCTGGCCGGCCGCGTGGGCCGCCGCCATCTCGGCGACGATCGCGTCGAGGGAGAGCGGCGCGGTGTCGACGATCCGGGCGCCGGGAGGGCACCAGGACAGGATCTCGGGCGCCACGAGGGACCCGGCATGGAGGCAGACCGGGCAGCGGGCGATGAGGTCGCGGCCGCGCACTGTGATGAGGTCGGCCGCGCCCGGGCCGGCGCCGACGAAGTGGATCATGACGGATAAGCCTCTCCGCTGGCGGCCAGCGCGCAGGTGGCGCCTGCCGAGGCGATGCGCGGCAGGACGAGGCGGCCATCGGGCCCGGCCGCCGCCAGGGCGGCGGCTTCGGCCAGCGACCCGACGCCGCGCAGGGCCTCGATCCGGACCGAGCGGGTGACGACCCGGCGGCCGGCCTCGCGGAGGGCCTCGACCCCGATGGCGACGAGCGGCACGCCCAGGGACCCGGCCGCGTCTCGGATCGCCCGGTCGCCGGCCCGATCCTCCGCGGTGGCGAGGGCCGCGAGCTGCGCCCCCGGCCGGTCGGCCTGGCGCAGCCCCTCCGCCACCAGGGCCAGGATTTCGTCGGCCGAGGTGGCGTGGCGAAAGCCGATGCCGGCGACGAGGGCGCGGGGCGTCTCGACGCCGGGCGCGCGGGCGAAGCCGTGCTGGAGCACGGGTGGCGGAGCGCTTCCTGGAACCCGCGCCTGGATGATCGCGCGCATCACGGTTTCGTCAGCGCCCATTGCGTCACCGGCATCGCCGGGCGCCAGCCGGTGAGGTGGCCGACCGGCTCGGCCCGGGCGACCGAGAGGCGCCGCAAGCTGCCGCCGTATTCGGCATGAAGGC
Organism: Methylobacterium currus; assembly: GCF_003058325.1. Taxonomy (NCBI): domain Bacteria; kingdom Pseudomonadati; phylum Pseudomonadota; class Alphaproteobacteria; order Hyphomicrobiales; family Methylobacteriaceae; genus Methylobacterium; species Methylobacterium currus. The sequence goes on along the minus strand of NZ_CP028843.1, from coordinate 2,050,510 downwards.
GCAGCAGCAGGGCCTCGCTTTCCAGCGTCACCGCGTTGGCGACGAGGCGCCCGCCCGTCGGCAGGGCGTCGAGCACCGTCGCGACCAGGGCCGGATCGGAGACGCCGCCGCCGAGGAAGGCCGCGTCCGGAGCCGGCAGCCCGGCGAGGCTCGCAGGCGCGCGGCCGACCACGACCCGGAGGTCGGGCACGCCGAGATTGGCCGCGTTGCGGCGGATGCGGGCGGCGCGCTCCTCCCGGGCCTCGACCGCGACCGCGCGGTTGGCCGGATGGCGCAGGCACCACTCGATGCCGATCGAGCCCGAGCCGGCGCCGACATCCCACAGCAGCTGGCCGGCGCGGGGGCGCAAGGAAGCGAGGGTGACGGCGCGGATCTCGGCCTTGGTGAGCTGGCCGTCATGCTCGAACCACGCATCGTCGAGGCCGGGGCTGAGCGGGATCACCCGCGCCTCGGGCTCGGCCACCACCTCGACCGCGATGGTGTTGAGCGGGTCGATCCCGGTCTGCGAGAAATCCACGGCCCGACCGGTGCGGCGGCGCTCGCGGGGACCACCCATCGCCTCGAGCACGGTCAGGCGCGAGCGCGGGAAGCCGCGCCCGGTCAGGAGCGCCGCGAGCTTCTCCGGGGTCGTCCCGTCCCAGGACAGGACGAGGAGCCGGGCGCCGGGCTGAAGGTGCGGGATCACGCGCTCCAGCGCCCGCCCGTGCAGGGTCAGGCAGGCGACCTCGGCGAGCGGCCAGCCGAGGCGGGAGGCCGCGAGGCTGAAGGCGGAGGCCTGCGGGAAGGCGGCGATCTCGCCCGCCGGCACCAGCCGCGCCAGCTCGGCGCCGACGCCGTAATGGAACGGGTCGCCGGTGGCGAGGACGCAGGTCGGCTGCCCGCGCCGGGCGAGGATCGCCGGATAGGCGTCGGAGAGCGGGCTCGGCCAGGCCAGGGTCGCGGCGGCGAGCGGCCCGGCGAGATCGAGGTGGCGGCGCCCGCCGATCACCAGCCCGGCGCCGTCGAGGGCGGCGCTCGCGGCCGGGGACAGCCCGGCCCGCCCGTCCTCGCCGATGCCGACGATGAACAGCCAGGGTGCCGCGCTCGACATGGAGGGAGCCTCAGGCGAGAAGGCGGCCATGCGCATCCTCATCCTGGGCGGCACCACCGAGGCCGCAGCGCTGGTCCGGCTGCTCGCCGGCCGGCCGGATTCCGACGTCACCCTGTCGCTCGCCGGGCGCACGGCGGCGCCCCTCGCCCTGCCGGCACGCACCCGCATCGGCGGCTTCGGCGGGGCGGAAGGTCTCGCGGCCTATCTGCGCGAGAACGCGGTCGCGGCGCTGATCGACGCCACGCATCCCTTCGCCCGAATCATCTCCCGCAATGCGGCCGTCGCGAGCCGGGAAGCGGGCGTGCCGCTCCTCGCGGTCCGGCGCCCGGCCTGGGCGCGGGAGCCCGGCGACGACTGGCGCGAGGTCGACAGCGTGGCGGAGGCCGTGCCGGCTCTCGGCGGGACCCCGCGCCGCGTGTTCCTGACGGTCGGCCGGCTCGAACTCGCCGCCTTCGCGGCGGCGCCGCGGCACCGCTACCTCGTGCGCACCATCGAGCCGGTCGGCGACGCGCTGCCGGGACTCGACGTCACGGCGATCGAGGCCCGAGGCCCTTTCGGGGCTGCGGAGGAAGAGGATCTGATGCGCCGCCACGGCGTCGAGGTGCTGGTGACCAAGAATTCCGGCGGCGCGGCGACTTACGGCAAGATCGCGGCGGCGCGCGCTCTGGGGATTCCGGTCGTGATCGTGCGCCAGCCCCGCCTGCCGGATGTGGCGCAGGTGGGGGAGGCCCGTGACGCCCTGGCCTGGCTCGATTCTCATCGGGCGACGGACCGCGGCGTGTAGACGAAGGGCGCCTGGCCCTCGCGCGGGATCAGCCGGGTGGCGCTCGCCCCGATCATCACCAGGGTCGCCATGTCGGCTTCGGCTACGCGCGCCTCGGCGAGGGCGAGGATCCGGATCGCCTCGTCGGGCCGGCCGACGGCGCGGGCGAGGATCACCGGGGTCTCGGGTCCGCGATGTTCGGCCGCGAGCGCGAGGGCCGCGCCGAGCTGCCAGGGGCGGGCCCGGGAGATCGGGTTGTAGAGGGCCACCACGAGATCGGCCGCCAGCACGGCGCTCAGCCTTGCGGTGATGACCTCCCACGGCTTCAGGTTGTCCGACAGCGAGATCGCGCAGAAATCGCCGCCGAGCGGCGCACCGACCCGGGCTGCCGCCGCCAGCATCGCGGTGATGCCGGGCTCGACCGTGATGGGAAGCGACTTCCAGGCCGGATCGCCCGCCTCCAGCGCCTCGAAGAGCGCCGCCGCCATGGCGAAGACGCCGGGATCGCCCCCCGACACCACTGCGACCCGCCTGCCCGCGGCGGCGAGTTCCAGGGCGTGGCGGGCGCGGTCGACCTCGACCCGGTTGTCGCTGGCGTGGCGCACCAGGCCCGGCCGCTCCGGCACCCGGGCGACGTAGGGGAAGTAGCCGATCAGGTCCTGCGCCGCATCGAGGGCGGCTGAGGCGGCCGGCGTGAGGTAGCGCGGGTCGCCGGGCCCGAGGCCGATCACCGTGACCGATCCGCTCACGGCCGGCGGCCCTCGCCCGGCACCAGCACCATCGAGAAATAGGGCGCGCGGTCGTCCGGCTTCTCGGCGAGCGGCGTCACGCTCTCGCCCGCCATGGTGCCGCGCTCGACATAGACCGCACGGCCGATCAGCCCGGCCTCGATCAGCGCGGCGCGCACCTTCGGCAGGTGGCGGCCGAGCTTCATCACCACGGCGGCGTCGGTCGTCTTGAGGCGCGCCACCAGGGTGGCGTGGGGCAGGGTCGCGGGCAGCACGGTCAGCACGTCGTCGCCCCAGGTGATCGGGGTGTTGGCCCGGGTCCAGCAGCCCGACATGCCGGTGACGCCCGGCACCACCTCGACCGGGAAGCGGTCCTTCAGGCGGCGCCACAGATGCATGAACGAGCCGTAGAAGAACGGATCGCCCTCCGACAGGATCGCCACGTCGCGGCCGGCGCCCAGCACCTCGGCGAGGCGCGAGGCCGCCTCGTCGTAGAAGGCGGCGAGGGCCGCCACGTAGGCCGGGTCCTCGGGGTGCAATTCGGTGGTGTAGGGATAGGGCAGCGGCCATTCGCGGGCCGGATCCTGCACCACCGCATCCGCGATGGTGCGGGCATTGCCGCGCTTGCCGGCCTTGCAGAAATGCACGAGGTGGTGGGCACGCTCCAGCACCCGCACCGCCCGCACGGTGAGGTAGTCCGGATCGCCCGGCCCCATGCCGACGCCGTAGAGGGTGCCGGTTTCGGTCTCGCGCGGGGCGGACGGGATCTCGGCCGGATCGGGGGGCAGGAAATCGGAAGGGCCGTCCATCACTCGGCCTCGCTGGCGAGCGCGTTCACGGCCGCCGCCGCCATGGCGCTGCCGCCGCGCCGGCCGCGCACCACCAGGAACGGGACCCGGCCGTCCTCGGCCAGCGCATCCTTCGATTCGGCCGCGCCGACGAAGCCGACCGGCACGCCGATCACGGCGGCGGGCGGCGCCACGCCCTCGTCCAGCATCTCGAGCAGGCGAAACAGGGCGGTCGGCGCGTTGCCGACGGCCACGATCGAGCCGGCGAGCCGGTCGCGCCACAATTCCATCGCGGCGGCGGTCCGGGTGGTGTCGAGGGTCTTGGCCAGCTCCGGTACCCGGGGGTCGGACAGGGTGCAGATCACCTCGTTGCCGGCGGGCAGCCGCGCCCGGGTGACACCGTCGGCGACCATGCGGGCGTCGCACAGGATCGGAGCGCCGCGGCGCAGTGCGCTTTCCGCGGCCTCGGCGAAATCCGGCGACAGGTCGATGTCGGCGGGCAGGTCGGTCATGCCGCAGGCGTGGATCATCCGCACCGCCACCCGCTCGGCGGCGCCGTGGAAGCGCGCGAGGTCGGATTCGGCGCGGATCATCGCGAAGGAGCGCGCGTAGATGGCGGCGCCGTCGCGGATATAGTCGAGGCGCGGGTTCATGCGGGCTCCCGGAATGCGTCTCTCAGGCCCGAGGGGTCATCAAGAGTAGGTCGGACTCGTGTGCTCTCTAACCGCTCCAGCACGGCACCGAAAGTGAGGGCGAGGTCGGTCTCCGTCCCGGCGTTGCCCTCCAGCACCACCCCGTAGCGGCCATCCGCGCGGCCGACCAGCGTCAGGGTGGCGGCCTTGAGCTGGGCACAGCCCTTCGGGCAGCCGGAGACATGGGCCGTGGCGCCTGCCTTCGCGAGATGCGCGAAGGCGGCGGCGAGGCGGGGCGCATGATCTTGCGCCGGCGTTCCGCCGGAGGCGCAGGCCGGCGCCCCGGGACAGGCGGCGACCGCCCGGCGCGGATCGGCGGGATCGACGGTCAGGCCGGCCGCTTCGGCCTGGGCGCGCAAGGTCGCGGCGGCGGCCTCGTCGCGGGCGGTCAGGGCGATGCCGCGGCCCGGCGTGAGGGCGAGGTGGCCGTCGCCGTGCGCCTCGCTCCAGCCGGCGAGACGGTCGAGGAGCGCGGCGTCGCAGCGGCCGAAAGGGAACTCGGCAAGGAGGGCGCGGCCGTGCAGTCCGGCGGGGAGGGCGGTGCTCGCCGGAGGAGGGCCGCCTGGCATCAGCCCGTCGAGGAGGGCGTCCCACTGCGGCCGCGGGAGCGCGCGCATGCGGCGGGCGCCGGAGGCGGCGAGGCCGTGGAGAAGGGTGCGCAGGAAGGCGAGGGCGGTGGGAGCAGAGGTTGGTGTGAGCCAGAGCGGGCCAGACTCTGTGGCGACGGCGAGTTGGAGCGGGGGCAGCGCATTCCGTCCCATATCGACAGGGCTGCCCGGCGCATCGTCGGGCACAGATAGAGGCGCGGGATCCCCTCTCCCGTGTGGGAGAGGGGCAGGGGAGAGACCTGGAGCGACCCGCACCCAAAAATCCGCCTCGACCGGCCCGAGGCCGCCCGCCGCATCCTCCACCGCCACCAGCGTCTTCGCCGGCAGCCCCGCGACCTCCCGGCCGATCGCCTCCACCGCCGCGACGATGCCGAGGCCATCCGCCCCGGCGAGCGGCGCATTGAGCGTCAGCCGCTGCGGCCCGCCGTCATGGCGCACGTCGCCCAAGCCGGCCTCGCCCAGGATCGCGACGACCTGCGCATGACGGCCCGCCGTCACCCCGCGGATCTGAAGGTTGCCCCGGGCGGTCACGTCGAGGAGGCCGTTGCCGCCCTCCTGCGCGGCGCGGGCCGCGGCGCGGGCCTGAACGGCGCCGAGCCGGCCGGCGACCGGGTGGAGGCGCACGAGGAGGCCGTCGCCGGTCGGCATCGGCCGGGCGAGGCCCGGGCACCAGCCGCGACGAGGCGCCGGATTGACGGGGGCGGGGCTCATTCGGCGGCCTCGCGGGTCTCGTCGAGGGCGGCCAGCGAGTTGCGCCGGCTGCGCCACAAGCCACGGTCGCGCAGGTCGGCGAACCGGCCGCGCAAGGCCTGCGCGACGCCCGGATTGGCGGATTCGATCGCCGCGAGCACGTCCGGATCGCCCAGATAGGCGTCGTAGAGCCGGTCGATGTCGGCATCCGCGACCGCGTCGGTGGCAGCCGCCATGACGAACACCGCGTCCAACCCTTGCGCCAGCTCCTGCGCCCCGCGCCAGCCGTGGCGGAGCTGCGCGGCGATCCAGCGCGGATGGGCGAGACGGCCGCGCACCAGCCGCGCCACGTCCTCGCGGGCGGTGCGGGCGCGGGGCGCCTCGGGGCGGCTGGTGTCGAGGCTGTAGAGGACGGGCGCGGCACCGAGGGACGCCGCGGCGGCGGAGAAGCCGCCCATCGCGTCGGCGGCGGCGTCGCCGTCGAGGAGGTCGCGCTCGGCCACGTCGAAAGCGTGGAGATAGGCATCCGCCGCCGCGACCCGGGCGGCGAAATCGGCGTCCGGACCGCCCGGTTCCTCCGACGAGCCGGTCGCCTCCGCGGTGGCGTCGAGATAGGCCCGGGCGAGGTCGCCGCGCTCGCTCCACCGGCCGTCGAGGGCGAGGGCCGCGGTGCCGGCGCCGTAGCGGCCGGGCGCCGCCCCGAACACCCGCGCCGGCGCCTCGCCCCGGCGGCGGGCGGCGGCGAGCGGGTTGTCGGCATCGTCCTCCTCCCGCGACGCGACCGCCCGTGCGGCACGGTCGAGGAGCGCCAGCGTCTCCGGGAAGGTATCGCGGAAGGCGCCGGAGACCCGGACCGTCACGTCGATCCGCGGCCGGTCGAGGAGGGCGAGCGGCAGCACCTCGAAGCCGGTCACCCGGGTCGAGGCGTGGTCCCAGACCGGGCGCACGCCCATCAGGGCCAGCGCCTGCGCCACGTCCTCGCCGCCGGTGCGCAAGGTGGGCGAGGCCCACAGATCCATGACGAGGCGGGCGGGATACTCGCCCTCGTCCTGAAGGTAGCGGCGCACCACCTCGGCGGCAGCGTTCTCGCCGAGCATCGCGGCGGCGCGGGTCGGCAGGGCACGGGGATCGAGGGTGGCGAGGTTGCGCCCCGTCGGCAGCACGTCGGCCCGGCCGCGGGCCGGCGAGCCGGCGGGGCCCGGCTTCACGAAGCGGCCGTCGAGGGCGGCGAGCAGCCCCGCCCGCTCGGCCGGACCGCATTCGGGATGGGCATCGGGCCCCTCGCCGAAGACGTGCAGCCCGTCGCGCATCGTCACCTCGGCGAGGTCGCACAGATGCGCGTCGAGGGCGGCGAGAGCGTCCGGCATCGAGGTGGCGCGGTCGATGCCGGCGGCCGCGAGCAGGCCCGCATCCTCGGCCCGCTCCAGGATGCCCCGGGCAATCAGGGACGCCCGGCGCGGATCGAGCACCGTGGCGGCGGAATATTCCTCCACCAGCTCGCGCAAGGTCGCGGCCTCCGGATCGAGGCCGGCCGCCGCGGTCTCCGGCGGCAGGTGCCCGATCGTGACCGCGCCGATCCGGCGCTTGGCCGGGGCCGCCTCGCCGGGATCGTCGACGATGAACGGATAGACCACCGGCAGCGTCCCGGTTGCGAGGGCGGGCCAGCAGGCGGGGGAGAGCGCCACCGCCTTGCCGGGCAGCCACTCGGTGGTGCCGTGGGTGCCGAGATGGATCAGCGCGTCGCACCCCTCGCGGAGCGCCAGGTGGAAGGCGAGATAGGCGTGGCAGGGCACCGCGTCGGGGTCGTGATAGCCCGCCTTGCGGTCGCCCTTGTGGCCGCGGTCCGGCTGGAGCGCCACCAGCACGCGGCCCGCCGGCAACGCCCGGAACCGGAAGGCGCCGTCCCGGCAGGCCGGATCGTCGGCGGGCTCGCCCCATTCCGCCGCGAGGGCCGCGCGGGCCGTGGCCGGCAGCCGGGCCCGCCAGGCCTCGTAGGCGGAGAGCGGCACCGCGAGGCTCGGGGCCTCCTCGGTGAGGCGGCGCATCAGGACGTCGGGCTCCGGAATGTCGGCGACCGCGTAACCCTCGTGGCTGAGGAGGTCGAGGATCCCCCGCGCGCTCGCCGGGGTGTCGAGCCCGACCGCGAAGCCGGCCCGGCCGCCGCGGGCCGGATAATCGGACAGGACGAGCGCGAGGCGGCGCTCCGACCGGGGCGTGGCGGCGAGGCGGGCCCAGGCGGCGGCGCGGCCGGCGGTGGCGGCGAGACCCGAAAAATCCGGCACCGCCCGGCGCTCGCGGAATCCGTCGACCTCCGGCGCCTCCTCCTTGTGCGAGATCGGGAAGCCGGAGAGCCGGCCGTCGAATTCCGGCAGCGCCACCTGCATGGCGAGGTCGGCGGCTCCGAGCCCTCTCGCCGAGGCTGCCCAGGCCTCCCGGCCGGCGCCGACCGTGAAGGCCTGGATCACCGGGCAATCCGCCTCGTCGAGCACGAAGCCGGCCTCGTCCCGGGCCGAGAAGGCGGTGGCGGCGACGATCACGGCGGGGCGCTGGGTCGCGATGGCCTCCCGCACGGCCGCTACCGCCTCCGGCTCCTTGAGGCTCGCCACCGCGACGATGACGGGGGCGAGGCCGCGCTCCCACAGGGCCGCCGCGAGGGCGGTGGCCGGCGCGGTGTCGCCGCCGAGGATCGCCGACCGGTAGACGAGCACGAGGGCCCGGGGCAGGGCCGAGGCGGGCTCCGCCCGCTCGCGGACGCCGCAGCCCGGGCACCAGGCAAAGCCCCGCGGCAGGGTACGGGGCGGTTCCGCCACGACCGGCCGGCCGAGTTCGGCGGCGATCCGCATGAGGAGCCGACGCAGGTTGTCGGTCCCGCCGGCGCGGAAATAGGCGTCGAGGGTCGTCCGAAGGTCGGGCGTCACCGTCGAGACCGCGTCGAGGCGCGGATCCGGCCGGTCGTCCCCCGGCAGCACCGCGAGCGGAATGCCGTGCGTCCGGCAGGTCTCGGCCAGCCGCTCGATGCCGTAGCGCCAGTAATCGAGCCCGCCGAGGCAGCGCACCAGCACGAAGCGGGCCCGGGCGATCACCGCGTCGGCGTAGAGGTCAACCGAGAGTGGATGGCGCAGCTGCGCGAGCTTGGCGAGCCGCAGGCTCGGCCAGTCCCCGCGCAGCCCCGCATAGGCATGGCCGAGGCCGGCGAGGTCGGAATCGGTGAAGGACAGGGCGACGATGTCGCCGGGCGCCTGGCCGAGATCGACCGCCGCCTCACCCTCGTCGAGGGAGACCGTATCGATGCGCAGGAGGTGCATCGGCCCTCAGGTCCCCGAAACCAGGCGAGGCCGCGGTGGGAACGCGACGCCGTCATGCACGTCCGCCAACGCCGGGGTCATGCCGAACTCTGGCAGCTCGATCATCTGGTCGAGCCCGGCCGCGAGGCGGCGCTGCCAGGCTCCGTCCGCGTCGCGGCGCCAGAGGGCGATCCCGGGGGCGTTCGGCTCGACCAGCAGGATCACCGCGAGGCTCGCGACCGGCTTGCATTCCTCGAGCTTGTCGAAGGCATCGAAGTCGCGGGTCGAGGGCGACAGGAGCTCGACGACCAGCCGCGGCTCCGCCGCCGTCAGCCCGTTCGGGTCGCGGGCACCGCAATCGACGCCGAGATCGGGACGGCGGATCTGGCCCGGCAGGGTCTCGACGCTGCCGTCACCGGTGAAACGGCGGCACGGCGTCCCGCGTAGCCGGATGCGGAACTCCGCCACGAGGTTGACCACGATATCGTCATGGACATCGCGCGCACCGGCCATCATCCGCACCGGCACCCCGCCGACCAGCCCGTAGCGTTCGTCCTGGCGCTCCTGCCAGGCGAAGAACTCCTGCACGCTCCAGCGCCGCGGCGCAGGCTCCGACATGCGATGCCCTCCCGGGCTGGTGTTGCTGTGGTGCGAGGTCAACGCAATGCCGAGGATATGGCCTCTGATGTTCTCGGCTTCAAAGTAGAACGCGGGTCACTCCTCTCCCTGCAGGCGGGAAGAGGGCCGTGTCGACGTTCAGGAGACACGGCAGGCTCAGGCAAAGCCGGAGCGAGGGTGAGGGGGGCTCGACGAGTGAGACTCCTCCGGCAACACCCCCTCACCGTCGGCTGCCGCCTCGCCGCCCGCGGGGAGAGGAAAAGGCGCACAATCCGTCGTGCGAAGCCGCGCTTACCCCTGCAACGCCGCCGCCACCGCCTCCTTGTCGAACCCCGCCAGCCCAATCACCACCAGCGTCCCGTCCCGGTGCTCGGCCGAGCGCCAGGGGCGGTCGTAATGGTGGGCGACGCGGCGGCCGACGCCCTGGACGACGAGGCGCATCGGCTTGTCGGCGACGGCGCAGAAGCCCTTGATCCGCAGCACACCCGCCACCTCGGCGGCCTTGGCGACCCGGGCGGCCAGGTCCTCGGGTGAGCCGGCGGCCTTCACGGGAAGCGCCACGCTCTCGAAATCGTCGTGGTCATGGTCCTCCTCCGTCTCGTGATGCGAGGGCCGCGCGGCGAGGTCGTCCTCCGCGGCGGCATTGAGGCCGAGCAGCACGCGCGGATCGAGGGCGCCGTGGGCGGTCTCGACGAGCTTGACGGCCCGCGGCAGCTGCGCCTCGACCTCGGCGCGGACCCGCGCCCGCTCGCCCTCGTCGAGGAGGTCGGACTTGTTCATCACCACGAGGTCGGCGCAGAGGAGCTGATCCTCGAACACCTCTTCCAGCGGGTTCTCGTGATCGACGCTGGCATCGGCCGCGCGCTGCGCCGCCAGCGCCTTCGGGTCGTCCGCGAAGGCGCCCGACGCCACCGCCGGCCCGTCCACCACCGCCACCACGCCGTCGACGGTCACCCGCGAGCGGATCGCCGGCCAGTTGAAGGCCTGGACCAGGGGCTTCGGCAGGGCGAGGCCGGAGGTCTCGATCAGGATGTGCTCCGGCGGCTCCGGCCGGTCGAGGAGCTTGTTGAGCGCCGGCACGAAGTCGTCGGCGACGGTGCAGCAGATGCAGCCGTTCGGCAACTCGACCACCGCGTCGGCGTCGCAGCCCGGGATGCCGCATTCGGCAAGCAGGGACCCGTCGAAGCCGACATCGCCGAACTCGTTGACGATGATCGCGAGGCGCCGGCCGTCGTTGTGCTCGATGGCGTGGCGCACGAGCGTCGTCTTTCCGGCGCCGAGGAAGCCCGTGACGATGGTGCAGGGGATCTTGTTGAGGATGGTCATGGAGTCACCGGCGCGGGAGGGATGCGGGCGACGACGCCCTTGCGGAACTCTTGTGGACGTTCGCGCCAGGGCACGACGCCGTCGGCCGTTCCGGCATAGAGGCCGATGCCGTCGAGGATGACCTCGGCGGAGATCGCCGGGTCGAGGTCGCCGTAGACATAGGTCCAGCGGCCGGGGCTCACGACCGCCACGGTGCAGGGCCGCTTGCAGACCGAGAGGCATTCCACCGGCTCGATCCGCACGGGCGTGCCGGGCCGGGCCGCGAGCGCCTGGGCGAGTGCATCGTGCAGGCGGGCGCCGGCGCGGGGGCCGTCCGCCGGATCGGCGGCATCGCGGCAGGTGGTGCAGACGTAGAGGGTGACGGGATCGCTCACGCGGTCACCTCGCTCCGACGCGCGGCGCCCTTCGTCCCCGCAACCGTGCCCCAGGCCCAGCCGAAGGCGAGGCCGAGCACCGCCCAGAACGCGAAGGCGACCGCCAGCGAGCGGGCGGCGAACTGCGCCGCGTAGACCGGTGGCATCGCCGAGATCTCCTCGGGCCCGTGCGGGGCGCCCCAGGCATGCGGCGCGACGACGAGGGCGAGGCCGAGGCCGATCGCGGCCGGGCCGCGGCGGATCGCCACCAGGTAGAGGCCGAGGGCCGTGGCGAGCGCCGTCGCGACCCACCAGAGCTGGCGCGATTCAAGGGCGGCGGCCGCGGTGCCGGGCAATTCCGGCGGCAGCCCGACCGCCGGCGCGAGGCTGGCCGCAAGGAAGCCGCCGATGCCGAATTTCAGCGCCTCGGAGGGCGTCACCTCACGGCCGGTCGCAACCAGCACGGCGCCGAGGAGCAGCGCGTAGCCGACGCCGCTCACCAGGGTCGCCAGCGCCGTGAAGGCGAGGCGCGGCAGGCCGGGGGCCGGCTGCCATTGCGGCTCGCCGCCATGGTCGTGACCGGCCGAACTGTGGCCAGAATGGGCGAGCACGATCAGCGGGTTGGCCGAGACGCGGGTGGGCGCGACGGTCTCCGCCGTCTCGTACTTCTCCGCCGCCAGGATCAGCGGCGAGGTGAGGGCGAATTGCAGCAGCGAGGTGACGCATGCGGCGAGGAAGCCGGCGACCAGGGCCGCGGCGAGCAGACGTTTCGTCATTGGTGGATCACCTGCACGACCAAAGGGCCGCGGGCCCGCGCCCGGTCGGGACGCAGGCCGCGCGGCCTCGAAGGGTTAGGCCCTGGTCAGTGGCAGGGGAAGTTGTGGGCGTGGCGCCAGTCGTGCGCGGCGTTGTGCAGGGCGACCACGGGCGCGAAGCCGGAGACGAACAGCAGCCCGATGCCGAGGGTTGCGGCGAGGAGGACGGCGCTCAGGCGTTCGCCGACGAGGGCGGGAGAGAGGGACCGGGTGATCGCGACCATGACGAACTCCTGCCGCCCCACCGGCGGCGTCGAGAGAAAGGGGTGACGGCAGGTCTCCTGGCTCGCGGCCTCTTGAGCCGGTCCACCGCCTTCCCGGATCGCTCCAGTGGCCGATGGCGGACCGTGTGCGACCGCTCACAGTTGCGGGGGCAGCCGCGGCACACCGGAAGAGATCCCGGATCCCACGTTCCCTTTTCACCTCGTCGCCGAGGCACCGTCGGGGCGACCCTATCGGGTTGCTGGCGGGCTTGCAATCGGCGCAGCCTGCCGCGACACATCCGGCCCCGAGATTTCCGCGATGTCCAAATTTCCGCGATGTCCAGGAGGAGCAGATGCCCGTGCCGGATCCGGACCGCGCCGCCCCGCGCCTGACCCTGGTGCTGGGCGGCGCCCGCTCAGGCAAGAGCCGCTACGCGGAAGGGCTGATCGAGGCGCTCCCGGGCCCTTGGCTCTACGTCGCGACGGCGCAAGCCTGGGACGACGAGATGCGCGCGCGCATCGCCGAGCACCGCGCCCGCCGCCCCGCTCCCTGGGAGACGGTCGATGCGCCGCGCGACTTGGCCTCGGTGATCCGGCGGGCGCCGGCCGGCCGGCCCGTTCTGGTCGATTGCCTGACCCTGTGGCTGACCAACGCGATGCTGGACGAGGATGCCGACCTCGCGGCGGAGCGCGACGCGCTGGTGGAATCCTGCCGGACGGCGGCCGGGCCGATGGTGCTGGTCTCGAACGAGGTGGGTTTGAGCATCGTGCCGGAGAACGCGCTCGCCCGCCGGTTCCGCGACGAGGCCGGGCGTCTGCACCAGCGTCTGGCGGCTATGGCCGACAGGGTGGTGCTGGTGGTGGCGGGCCTGCCGATGATTCTGAAGGGAGAAGCCCGATGAGCGACGACGAGGCGGCGCGCCACCGCGCCAAGATGGAGAAGCGCAAGGCGGTGCAGGATGCCGAGGTCGCGGCCAAGACGATCGAGAAAGGCCTGCTCATCGTCCATACCGGCCCCGGCAAGGGCAAGTCGACTGCCGCCTTCGGGCTGATGCTGCGCGCTTTGGGCCGCGGCTGGCGGGTCGGGGTGGTGCAGTACATCAAGGGCGCCTGGGAGACCGGCGAGCGCTTCGCCCTCGAACGCTTCGGCGATCAGGTCGACTGGCACACGATGGGGGAGGGCTTCACCTGGGAGACCCAGGACCGGGCCCGCGACGTGGCGGCCGCCCAGGCGGCGTGGGCCAGGACCGAGGCGCTGATGGCCGATCCCGGCATCCGGCTCCTGATCCTCGACGAGCTCAACATCGCACTGCGCTACGACTACCTGCCGCTGCCCGAGGTGGTGGAGGCGTTGAGCCGGCGCCGGCCGGACCTGCACGTCGTGGTGACGGGGCGCAACGCCAAGCCGGAGCTGATCGCCGTCGCCGACCTCGTCACCGAGATGGGGCAGGTGAAGCACCACTTCGCCGCGGGGGTGAAAGCGCAGGAGGGCATCGAGTTCTGATTGACGGTGAGGGAAGGAGGGGGCTACAGGCTCGGCCATGACCAGCGCCCTCCCGACCGGACTCTATTACGCGCCGCGCACCTAGCGGCGGAGTGCTTGTCATCTCTCAACCGCTGCGACGTGTCGGCGGTTGAGGCTTCCCAGGAAATCCAGGCCCGCCGACCTCGCCCCAGATCCGAGGTCTTCCGTGCCGTCCTCTCCCATCCCGCTCCCTTCTCTCGGCCTGATCGGCTTCGGCGCCTTCGGTCGCCTGGTCGCCGCGCATCTGGCGCCGCTCTTCACGCTCCGCGTCCACGACCCGTTCGCGCCCGAATCCGAGTTCACGGCGGCCGGGCTCGCGCCGGTCAGCCTGGCGGAGGCCGCCGCCTGCCCGGTGGTGATCCTGGCAACCCCCGTCTCGACCCTCGCCGCATTGGTCCGGGACATCGCCCCTCACCTGACTCCGGGCGCCCTCGTCCTCGATGTCGGCTCGGTGAAGGTGCGGCCGGCGCAGATCATGCGGGCCGGTCTGCCGCCTGGGGTCGACATCGTCGCGACCCATCCGCTGTTCGGGCCGCAGAGCGCGCGGGACGGCTTGCGCGGCCTCAAGATCGCGGTCTGCCCGGTGCGGGGCGACCGCGGACCCAAGGTCGGCGCCTTCCTGCGGCGGGCGCTCGGGCTCACCGTGATCCTGACCACGCCGGAGGCGCATGACCGCGAGGCGGCGGCGGTGCAGGGGCTGACGCACCTGATCGCCAAGGTGCTGGTGGCGATGGAGCCGCTCCCGACCCGGATGACCACCCGCAGCTTCGACCTGGTGATGCAGGCCGTCGGAATGGTCCGTCACGATGCGCCGGAGGTCTACCACGCCATCGAGCGCGAGAACCCCTACGCGGGTGAGGTGCGGCGGCGGTTCTTCGAGCTGGCGGCGCAGATGGATGAGGAGTTGGGAGAGGTTGAACTGGCTAGCGCCGAGGTTTGACGCCTGACCTCAGGCCTTGACACAAACCTGTCATTCCGTGGCCGCAAAAGTGGAGCCCGGAATGACTTGGAGGCTGGCAACAACCTCGGAGAGGGTCGGGCCCGAACCTTAGTCTCCTGCCGCTTCCTCCGCTGCCCGGGCGCGCTCGCGCCGCTTCTCCATCGCCCGCACCGAGAACACCGACGCCTCGTAGAGGAGCAGCATCGGGATCGCGAGCGAGAGCTGGCTGATCACGTCCGGCGGGGTCAGCACCGCGGCGGCGACGAAGACCAGGACGATCGCGTAGCGCCGGCGGTCCTTCAGGAACTTCGAATCGATCAGACCGATCTGGCCCAGCAGGGTCAGGATCACAGGCAGCTGGAATGCGATCCCGAAGGCGAAGATCAGCGTCATGATGAGCGAGAGGTACTCGTCCACCTTCGGCAGGAGCTCGATCGTGGCCTCGCCGGGCTGGCCGATCTGCTGCAGGCTGACCGAGAAGCGGATCAGCAGCGGCATCGCCAGGAAGTAGACGACGAGGGCGCCGAGCAGGAAGAAGATCGGCGTGGCGACGAGGTAGGGCAGGAAGGCCCGGCGCTCGTTGCGGTAGAGGCCCGGGGCCACGAAGGCGTAGAGCTGGGTCGCGACGACCGGGAAGGACAGGAAGCCGGCGCCGAACACGCTGAGCTTGATGTTGGTGAAGACCTGCTCGAGGAAGTGGGTCGCGATCAGCCGCGCCTTTTCCGCCCCCACCACGCTCACATAGGGGTGGACGAGGATGTTGTAGATGTGCTGCGCGAAGAAGAAGCAGACGAAGAACATCACCCCGAAGGCGAGCAGCGACTTGATCAGCCGCGAGCGCAGCTCGATCAGGTGCTCGATCAGGGGTGCGCGCGAGGCCTCGATCTCGGCTTCATCGGCCTCGGTGATCATGCGGTCCGGCCCGTGCTGGCGGTGTCGTGGGAGGGGGAGGCGTCGGGAGCGGCGCGGGCCGCGTCGGCCTTGAGCTGCGCGGTCGCGGCGGCCAGCGCCGAGACCGACGGCTTCTCGGCCGCGGGCTCGGGGGGCTGATAGGCCGGCGGGGCGGCGGGGTCGATCGGGGCAGGCGGCTCCGGCAGCGCCGTGGCGGACGGCTCCGCGGCGAGGGGATCCGCCCCCGGCAAGGCCATCGTGGCGGGCTTCGGCGCGCCGTCGACGGCGCCCTTGATCTCGTTGCGGATGGTCTGCACCGGGTTGAAGCCGGCGGCCGTCGCCGAGGAGACGCTGCGGTTGATGCCCTCGACCTCGCGGCGGACCTCGTCGAGCTCCGCCTCGCGCATCGCCTCGCTGAACTGGCTCTGGAACTCGCCGGCCATGCGCTTGAGGCGGGCGGTGACCTGGCCGACGGTGCGCAGGGCCTTGGGCAGGTCCTTGGGGCCGATGACGACGAGCGCGACGCCGCCGATCAGCATCACCTCGCCCCAACTCATATCGAACATGGCGTGACGGCCCTGCTACTCGCGCGGCGCGACTCGTGAAGCGGGCGCCTCGCGCGGGCTGTCTAGCACGCCGGTGCGCCGGCGCCAGTCACCGCCGAGCAGGTTCCGGTTGAGCGCGGGCCGCCCGCGAGCGGGCCGCGGCCGGAAACCTGCATCGAACGCGTAAGGCACTTGAAGGAGGCGGACCGGAGGTCGCGCGCTCCTGTGCGGGGGAACAGGCTCGGAGACGGCCCGCTCAGCCGACCTTGCGGTCGACGTTCGGCTCGGCAGTGCCGACCGGCGGCATCTGCGCGGTCGGCACGTGCGTCGGCTGAACGGGGGTCGGCTGCACGTTCGTCGGCGGGACGTGGACAGGCTGCGCAGGGGCCGGCTGCACCACCGGCGGCGCCACCTGGACGGGCGGGACCTGCGCGTGGGGCACCTGCGCCGTCGTGGTCGGGGCCTGCTCCTCGTCGGCCATGCCCTTCTTGAAGGCCTTGATGCCCTTGGCGACGTCGCCCATCAGCTCGGACACCTTGCCGCGCCCGAACAGCAGCATGACGATCACGCCGACGACGATCCAGTGCCAGATACTCGCGCCGCCCATGGTTCTCTCCTGCGCAGCGTCTGCGTCGCCGCGGCACTCTCGCGGGGCGCCGTGCGACGCCCCAAACCTCTGATCCCGCAGGCTCATCGTCGCCGGATGGCGGCCGGAGCGCTGGCGGTCCGGCCGGAACCTAAGGACGGCGGTGAGCGAAAACAAGCGTTTCCTCGGGGGTTGGCCGAATGCCCCACCCGGGAATTCAGTCCGCCGCGGCGTCCCCGGGGCCCAACGGATCCTCGTCGGCTCCCGCATCGTCGCTCGGCTGCGGCACCCGGAAACCGGCGGGCAGCCGGCCCTCGATCAGGCCGAGGCCCTTCAGCTCGTCGAGGCCGGGCAGGTCCGAGACGGCATCGAGGCCGAAATGGTCGAGGAAGGCCGGGGTGGTGCCGTAGGTCACCGGTCGCCCCGGGGTGCGGCGCCGGCCGCGCAGGCGCACCCAGCCGGTCTCGAGCAGCAGGTCGAGGGACCCCTTCGAGGTGGTGACGCCGCGGATCTCCTCGATCTCGGCCCGGGTCACCGGCTGGTGGTAGGCGACGATGGCGAGCGTCTCGAGGGCGGCCCGTGACAGCTTGCGCGCCTCGGGGACGCCGCCGCGCAGGGCGGGGGCGAGGTCGGGCGCGGTGCGGAAGGCGTAGCCGCCCGCCACCCGCGCCAGCGTGATGCCCCGGGGCGCGTAGGCGCGGGCGATCTCGCCGAGCACGGCCGGCACGTCGGTGCCGGCAGGGAGCCGGGCGGCGAGGTCGGCCTCGGAGAGGGGCGCAGGCGCGCAGAAGATCAGCGCCTCGGCGAGGCGGGCCGCCTCGGAGGGGGGAAGCGGGGGGTGAGCCTTCGCCACGCGGCTCATGGTCCGGCGGCGCGAATCTGGATCGGCGCGAAGGGCCCGTCCTGGCGCAGCAGGATCTGGCCCTCGCGGGCGAGTTCCAGCACCGCCGAGAGCGAGGAGGCGCGCACCGTGGCCCGGCGCTTCGGATCGGCCAGGTATTGGGCAAGGTAGGAATCGAGGTCGGTCCACTCGTCCCGCGGGCCGATCAGCCGCTCCAGGGCGGCGCGGGCATCGACCAGGGACCATACGCTGCGCGGCGGCAGCGTCACCGGCACCCGGACCCGCTCCTGGCGCTGGCGGGCATAGGCCGCGATCAGGTCGTGCAGGGTCACGGCGAAGGACCCGGGGACGGGGGCCGCGGGCGCCGGCGGCGGCGCGCCGCGGGCGAAGACGTCGCGCCCGAGCTGGACCCGCTCGGACAGCATCACGGCGGCGGCGCGGATCGCCTCGAGGCGGCGCAGGCGCAGGGCGAGGGCCTCGGCGAGGTCGCCGGCGGCGGGCTCGGGGCCGCGGGGCGGCGCCGGCAGCAGCAGGCGCGACTTCAGGTAGGCGAGCCAGGCCGCCATCACCAGGTAATCCGCCGCCAGCTCCAGGCGCAGGCGGCGCGCCTCGTCGATGAAGGCAAGGTACTGCTCGACCAGCGCCAGGATCGAGATCCGGGCGAGGTCGACCTTCTGGCGCCGGGCCAGCTCCAGGAGCAGGTCGAGGGGGCCCTCGAAGCCGTCGACATCGACCACGAAGGCCGCGCCGTCGGCGGTGCCGGTTGCCTCCCCGAACTCGTCCGCCATCTCAGGCCGCGGTGGCGAGCCCGGCATCGAGGCGGGCGCGGGCCTCGGCCGGGTCGAAGGCCGGGGCCGCCGGGGTCAGCCGGGCGAGGGCGCCTTCCGCCCGGCGCAGGGCCTCGCCGGCGAGGACGGGGGCGGAGGCCACCACGTCCTCCATCTCGGCCCGGACGCCGTTGCAATGCAGGCCGATGTCGCAGCCGGCCCGGAAGGCGGCGGCGGCGCGTTCGCGATGCGTCCCCGACAGGGCGTTCATCGACAGGTCGTCGGTCATCAGGAGGCCGGCAAAGCCGATCCGGCCGCGCACGACCTCGCGGATGATTGTGGCGGAGGTCGTGGCCGGGTTCTCCGGATCGAGGGCGCGGAACACCACGTGGGCCGACATCGCCATCGGCAGGTCGGCGAGCGCCCGGAACGGCCGGAAGTCGTGGGCGTCGAGCTCGTCCAGGCTCGCCTCCACCACCGGCAAGGCGTGGTGGCTGTCGGCTCCTGCGCGGCCGTGGCCGGGCATGTGCTTCATCACCGGCAGCACCCCGCCGGCCATCAGCCCCTCGGCCACCGCCCGTCCGAAGGCCGCGACCACCGCCGGGTCCGTGCCGTAGGCGCGATCGCCGATGACGTCGTGGGCACCCGGCACCGGCACGTCGAGGACCGGCGCGCAATCCACGTTGATGCCGACCTCCGCGAGGTCGTGCGCCATCAGGCGGGCCCCGAGGCCGGCGAGGACCGGCCCGCCCTCCGGGCCGCCGGCCCGCAGATAGGCCCGGCCGGACGGGTAGGCCTGCCAGTGCGGCCGCGTCATGCGCTGCACCCGGCCGCCCTCCTGGTCGATCAGGATCGGGGCGTCGGCCCGGCCGACAGTCTCGCGGAGCGCCGCCGTCAGGGCGCGGACCTGCCCGGGAGTCTCGATGTTGCGCTTGAACAGGATGAAGCCCCAGGGCTGCACCTCGCGGAAGAAGGCGGCCTCCTCGGGGCTCAAGACCGGGCCGGCGCAGCCGAGGATCAGGGCAAGGGTCATCGACGGCGGCTCTCGTCGGTTGGAGAGGGGAAACGTTCGCGCGCTCCCATCCGACGCCCATGCGGGCGCCGATGATCGGGAATCGCAAGCGGAAAGAGCGGAGAATTTAGGCGATTCGCCGGCCCGATTCTGTCGGCGGGGCGCCACAGCCGGGAGGATTTCGGGCGCCCGGCTCGCGGCCGGGGGCCCGGGCCTCAGGCCTCCCCGAGGCCGGCGTGCGAAGGCCTAGTTCTTGGCGACGAAGCAGGCGGCGCCCGCGGCCTTGAGCTTGCCGCACAGTCCGTCGGCGCTGTCCTTCGACATCGGCCCGACGCGGACGCGGTAGATCGACTTGCCGTTGACCTCGGCTTGCCGGATGAGCGGCGACTGCCCGCCGAGCACGGCGCCGTAGCGCTCCTGGGCCTGCTTGAAGGCGACCTCGGCCTCCTTCTCGGTGGCGCGCACCGACAGCTGCACCGAGAAGCCGCCGACCGGCGCCTGCGGGGCGGGCACCGCCTGGGTGGTGGTCGGCGCCTCGGCGGAGGCGACGCGCTGGACCGGCTTTTGCCGCAGCGACTCGGGGGCCGGCGCCGGTGTCTCGGCGGCGGGCGCCTCGGCGACCGGCGTCCGGGCGGGGGCAGCCGAGACCGCCCGCGGGCTGCGCGGCGTCACCGGCGCCGGGGTGGAGCCCGTGGCCTCGGTCGGCAGGGTCATGGTCGGAATCGGCGAGACCGGCGCCGCTTGCGCGGCCTGCGCTTGCGCGGCGGCCTGCGCCGCGCGCTGGACTTCCGCCGGCGAGGGCTCGGGCCGGACCGAGACGGTGCGCACCCGGCGCGGCTCGCCGAGGGATTCGGTCAGGGCGTTGCCCGGGGTGGCGGGCGAAGCCGCCGCGCCGGTCTCGGCGGCGAGCGAGCGCGCTGCCTGCTTGACGTCGAGGGGCTGCTCCTCGCGGTTGACGATGCGGATCTGCCCGCCGTCCTTGGCCGGAGCCGTGGCGGTGCGCTCGTAGATCTGCTTGTTCTGGTCCGGGATCTCGACGCCGCCGGCATTCTGCGGCGCCACCTTGAGCGGCGCCTGATCGGCCATCACCAGGATCGGCGCGCCGGAGCGGCTGTGATGGAAGGCCTTCCAGGTCAGCGCGCCGCCGACCGAAGCCGCGACGATGCCGAGCGCCGTGCCGACGAGGGCGATGCGCCGGCGGCCCCGCGGCCGCGGCTCGGGCGTCGCCTCCGGCTCGAGGGGGGCGGCCTCCGGCTCGGAATCGGTCTCGCGCTCGACCGCCGCGAGATACTGGTTGAAGGCGGCGGCCGGCATGTGCGCCGGCGGCGCTCCGAGCGTCGGCTCGCTGCGGGCGGCGGACAGGCCGGTCTCCGGTGCGGGCGCCTCGCCGTAGCTCGGCATCACCGGCTCGACGCGGCCGCGCGGCTCGTTGCGGCTCGCCTCCTTGGCCTCCTTGGCCTCGAGCAGGGCGCGGAACGGGTCGTCCTGGCCGACGATGCGGGCAAGCTCGGCGAGGGGATCGGGCCGGGCGCCATTCCGGGCTTGATCCGGGCGGGTGGGAGCCGGCTGCCGATCCTGCTCGTAGCCGTCGTAATCGACGGGAACCCGGGAAGCATTGGTCGTCATGGCAGCACCATCCTGTTCGCCCTCGCGTCACCTCACCGCGCATCGGGCCCGGCTCGGCGGCACCGGCCGCCGCTTCCGATATGGGAAGGGCAGCCGTCAGATCCCATCGCTCGCGTCCCGCCGCGGCGGCCCTTGCGGGCATGCCGCGACGTCCGGTCGCGCTCCGGTCCCGGGGCGACGCCTCAGCGCATCTCGTCGGGCGCACCGACGCCGAGGATCCCGAGATTGGACGCGACCACCCCCTTGAGGGCAGCGACGAGGGCCAGCCTCGCCTCGGTGGACTTTCTGTCGGTTTGATTAACAAACCGTAATTGCGGCAAGTCTTTGCCCTTGTTCCAGAAACTATGGAACGCGCTGGCCAGCTCGTAGAGGTGGAAGGCCAGCCGATGCGGCTCGTGGGCGGCCGCCGCCGCCTCGATCACGCGCGGCACCTGGGCGATCAGGCGCATCATCTCGAGCTCGCCCGGATCGGTCAGGCCCGACAGGTCGGCGGCGGCGAGCGCCGCCGGCGACAGGTCGAGATCGGGAAACGCCTCGCGGGCCTGGCGGAACACCGACGCGGCCCGCGCATGGGCGTACTGGACGTAGAAGACCGGATTGTCCTTCGACTGCTCCACCACCTTGGCGAGGTCGAAATCGAGCGTCGCGTCGTTCTTGCGGTAGAGCATCATGAACCGCACGGGGTCGCGCCCGACCTCGTCGATCACCTCGCGCAGGGTGACGAACTCGCCCGCCCGCTTCGACATCTTCACCGGCTCGCCGCCGCGCAGGAGCCGCACGAGCTGGCACAGCTTGACGTCGAGGGCGGCCTTCCCGTCCGAGACCGCCTTCACCGCCGCCTGCATGCGCTTGACGTAGCCGCCATGGTCGGCGCCGAGCACGTCGATCAGCTCGACGGCGCCGCGCTCGACCTTCGACCGGTGATAGGCGATGTCGGAGGCGAAGTAGGTGAAGCTGCCGTCCGATTTCAGCAGCGGCCGGTCGATGTCGTCGCCGAAGGCGGTGGCGCGAAACAGCGTCTGCTCGCGGTCCTCCCAGTCCTCCGGCAGCTGGCCCTTCGGCGGCGGCAGCCGGCCCTCGTAGACGAGGCCCTTTTCGCGCAGGTCGGCGATCAGCGCCGCGACCGCCCCGCCGTTGCCGCCGCCCTGGAGGGTGCGCTCGGAGAAGAACACGTCGTGGTGGATGCCGATGGCCGCCAGGTCCTCGCGGATGCGGTCCATCATCCGGTCGATCGCGAAGTCGCGCACCGGCGGCAGCCACTCGGCCTCGGGCTTGTCGCGGAGCGCGTCGCCGTATTGCGCTTTCAGCGCCTCCCCGACGGGCTTCAGGTAGTCGCCCGGATAGAGCCCTTCCGGGATCGTGACGGTCTCGCCCAGGGCCTCGCGGTAGCGCAGGAAGGCCGAGCGGGCGAGCACGTCGACCTGCGCGCCGGCATCGTTGATGTAGTACTCGCGGGTCACGTCCCGGCCGGCGGCGACCAGGAGGTTCGCCAGCGCGTCGCCGAACACCGCGCCGCGGCCGTGGCCGACATGCATCGGCCCGGTCGGGTTGGCCGAGACGTACTCGACATTGACGCCGCCCGGCACCTTGGCGCCGCGCCCATAGGCCTCGCCCTCGCGCAGGACCGCCCGCACCACCTCGGCGTAGATCGCCGGATCGAGCCGCAGGTTGATGAAGCCCGGCCCGGCGACGCTGGCCTCCGTCACGCGGGGATCCCGGCGCAGCTCGGCGGCCAGGGCCTCGGCGAGCGCCTTCGGGTTCGAGCGCGCCTCCTTCGCCAGCACCAGGGCGGCGTTGGTGGCGAGGTCGCCATGGCTCGAATCGCGCGGCGGCTCGACCACGACGCGGGCGCGGTCCAGCCCCTCCGGAAGGGTGCCGGCGCGGGTGAGCGTCTCGAGCGCCTCGCCGATGCGGGCCTCGAAGGCGGCGAAGATGTTCATGCGTTGACCAGTTCTGCAAAGTTCGGGCCGGGCATGGGTGAAGCCGCGCCCGGCGCGCCGGGCTCTTCTCACGCCGGGGCGGGCGGCTGCAAGCGGGGCGGTTCGGACGGCACGACGGCTCCTCCCTTGTCGCCGCCGGGCCGATGCTGCAAAGCGTCCTGGCGTCGTCGCCGGACTCTCCGGCGCTTTTGAGAAAAACGATTCGGACCGCGCCATGCACGACATCCGGGCCATCCGCGACAACCCGGCCGCCTTCGACAAGGGCCTGACGAGCCGCGGGCTGGAGCCGCTCTCCTCCGAGCTGATCGGCCTCGACGATGCCCGCAAGGCGGCGATCTCGGCGGCCCAAGGAGCCCAGGAGAAGCGCAACGCCCTCTCGAAGGAGATCGGCGCGGCCAAGAAGGCGAAGGACGAGGTGCGGGCGCAGGCGCTGATGGCGGAGGTCGCCCGGCTCAAGGAGGAGGCGCCCTCGCTCGATGCCGCCGCCGATGCCGCCGGCAAGGCGCTGGCCGAGCGCCTGGCGGCGATCCCCAACGTCCCGAACCCGGACGTGCCGGAGGGCCGCGACGAGCACGACAACGTCGAGAAGAGCCGCTTCGAGGGGCGGGGGCTGAGCCAAGAAGGCCGCCAGCATTTCGAGCTCGGCGAGGCCATGGGCCTGATGGATTTCGAGACCGCGGCCAAGCTTTCGGGCTCGCGCTTCGTGGTGCTCAAAGGTCAGATCGCCCGGCTGGAGCGGGCGCTCGGCCAGTTCATGCTCGACCTGCACACGGGCGAGCACGGCTACACCGAGGTGGTGCCCCCGCTGCTGGTGCGCGACGAGGCGATGTTCGGCACCGCCCAGCTGCCGAAGTTCCGTGACGACCAGTTCGCGGCGGTCCAGGGCTCGCCCGAGATGGCGCAGGAGAGCGGCGCTGCGAACCGCTGGCTGATCCCGACCGCCGAGGTCCCGCTCACCAACCTCGTGCGCGAATCGATCCTCGCCGAGGACGAGCTGCCCCTGCGCTTCACCGCGCTCACCCCCTGCTTCCGGGCCGAGGCCGGGGCGGCGGGGCGCGACACCCGCGGCATGCTGCGCCAGCACCAGTTCAGCAAGGTGGAACTCGTCTCGATCACCGCGCCCGAGCGCTCGACCGAGGAGCACGAGCGGATGCTGGCTTGCGCCGAGGCCGTGCTCAGGCGCCTCGACATCCCGTTCCGGGTCGTCACGCTCTGCACCGGCGACATGGGCTTCGCCTCGGCCAAGACCTACGACATCGAGGCCTGGCTGCCGGGCCAGAAGACCTATCGCGAGATCTCGTCCTGCTCGGTCTGCGGCGACTTCCAGGCCCGCCGGATGGAGGCGCGCTACCGCCCGAAGGAGGGCAAGGGCGTGACTTACGTCCACACGCTCAACGGCTCGGGCGTCGCGGTCGGCCGCGCGCTGATCGCCGTGATGGAGAACTACCAGAACCCCGACGGCAGCGTCACGGTCCCGTCGGCCCTCGCGCCCTATATGGGCGGGCTCACCCGCATCGAAGGCGTGGGTGGGAACACCCGAAACCAAGAAACGGGCGGCTCCCCCCGAACCGAAGGACAGCGCTGATGCGCATTCTCGTCACCAACGACGACGGCATCCACGCGCCGGGCCTGCGCTGCCTGGAGGAGATCGCTGGGCAACTCTCGGACGACGTCTGGATCGTGGCGCCCGAGACCGACCAGAGCGGCGTGTCGCATTCGCTGTCGCTCAACGATCCCCTGCGCCTGCGCCAGGCCGGCGAGAAGCGCTATGCGGTCAAGGGCACGCCCTCCGACTGCATCATCATGGGCATCCGCCACATCCTGAAGGAGCACGGGCCCGATCTCGTGCTCTCGGGCGTCAACCGCGGCCAGAACGTCGCCGAGGACGTGACCTATTCGGGCACCATCGCGGGCGCCATGGAGGCGACGATCCTCGGCGTGAAGGCGATCGCGCTGAGCCAGGCCTACGGCGCCGGCGGGCGGACCAACGTGAAGTGGCACACGGCGGCCCGGCACGGCGCCTCGGTGGTCCGGCGCATCCTGGAGGCCGGGATCGAGCCTGGCATCCTGGTCAACGTCAATTTTCCGGATCGGGAGCCCGACGACGTGCGCGGCATCGCGGTGGCGGCGCAGGGCGTGCGCAACCAGGCGCTGCTCTCCATCGACGAGCGGGTCGACGGCCGCGGCAACCCGTATTTCTGGCTCGCTTTCGCCAAGGCGCGGTTCGAGCCGGGCCACGGCACCGACCTGAAGGCGATCGCCGACGGCCATATCTCGGTCACGCCCCTGCGCCTCGACCTCACCGACGAGCCGACGCTGACGCGCTTCGCCCAGGCCCTCGCGTGAGTGAGGACGGCGCGCCGGACGAGTCCGGACAGGACCCCGCCGAGGCGGCGTCCGGCGCGGTCGAGACCGCGGCCTTCGTGCTGGGCCTGCGCGCCCGCGGCGTGCGCGACGCCGCGGTGCTGGGCGCGATGGAGCGGGTGCCGCGGGAGGCCTTCGCGCCGCTCGCCTTCCGCGATCTCGCCCGCCGCGACCTCGCCCTGCCGCTGCCCTGCGGCCAGACCATGACGGCGCCGAGCGTCATCGCCACGATGCTGGCGGCGCTCAACCCGCAAGGCGCGCGCGTCCTCGAGGTCGGCACCGGCTCAGGGTATGCCACGGCCCTGCTGCTGCGCTTGGGGGCCGCCGAGGTGGTCAGCCTGGAGCGCTACGCGACGCTTGCCCGCAATGCCCGCTCGCGCCTCGACGCGCTGGGCTTCGGCGGCGCGATGGTCGGCCTCGCCGACGGCTGCGCCCCGCCGGAGGAGGTGGGCACCTTCGACCGCATCCTGGTCAACGGCCGCTTGCGCGACCTGCCTCCGGCCCTCGTCGACCGCCTGAACCCGGGCGGCCGCCTCGTCGGGGCGCTCGGCACCCAAGCCGGGCCCCGCCTCGTCGCCATCGCCCAGGAAGCCGACGGCCCATGGCGGCAGGTGCGGGAGACGCCCCTGCGCATCGGCCCGCTGACGCCCGGCCTCGCGGGAATCCTGTAGCCGGTTCTGCCCTCCGGCCACCCGCCTCTCCAACCCGCCTATGCCGGAATCCGGTCCTCAGAGTGAAGGCTCCCGCCCGCCTTGCAACGGAAGCTTAACCTGAATCCGCTTTGAATCCGCATCATACGGTTGCGTGGATGTACGGGTGCGTCGATGCCGGATCGCGGGACAGGCAAGGGGATGCGGGCGCTGTCGCGCTTCGCCCTCATCGGGCTGATCGGGGGCGCTTCGGCGGCCTGCAGCACCGATGCGGTGCGGCTCGACCCGTTCTCGAACCCGTTCTCATCAAGTGCGAGTGGGGATCCGGGCGCCACCGGCAGCCTGCCGGAGGGCGGGGCGGTGGCGCCGGCGGTGCGCTCGACCCCGATCCAGTCGCGGCCCCTCTCGGCCCCGCTAGGTGCCGCGCCGCTGTCGAACCGTCAGGCTTCCGCCCCGGTGCAGACGCCGCGCGTCGCCGCCGCGGCCCCGGTGACCGGCGGCCCGGCCGGCTGGTCGGCCGCAGGCGGCACCACCATCACGGTGGGCCCCAATGACAGCCTCAGCCAGATGTCGACCCGCTTCGGCGTGCCGTCCGCGGCGATCCTCCAGGCCAACGGCCTGTCGAGCGCCGCGCAGGTCACCGCCGGCCGCCAGATCGTGATCCCGGTCTACCATGCCGGCGGCGCTCCCGCGATGAGCGCCCGGGCGGTGCCGGCCGCGCCGGCGCCGCGGGTGCCGGTGGCGGAAACCCGCCCTGCCGAGCCGGTGCGCCGGGTCGCCGAGGCGGCGCCCCGTCCCGAGCCGGTCCGCCGCGAGCCCGCGCGCCGCGAGCCGGAACCGGAGCCGGAGGCGGTCCGCAAGGTCCATGCCCGCCCCGGCCAGGCCGAGGCCAAGCCGGTGGCGCCCGCCGCCGCGGAGCGCGCCGCCAAGCTGAACCACCGCAAGCCCGAACCCCGCGAGGAGGACGAGGGGAAGGTCGCCGCGAAGCCGCAGCGGCCGGATCCGAAGGTCGCCGCCAAGCCGGAGAAGGCCGTCGCCAAGGTCGCCGCGCGCCGCCAGGACGACGACGAGGAGGAGACGGTCGCGGCCAAGCCGCAGCGTCCCGAGCCGAAGGCCGTCGCCAAGGCGCCCGAGAAGAAGCCCGAGCCGAAGAAGGTCGCCGAGGCCCCCAGGCCCGAGCCCAAGGCCGTAGAGGTGAAGAAGGTCGAGCCGAAGAAGGCCGAGGCCAAGGTCGAGGTGAAGAAGCCGGAGCCGAAGCAGGCCGAGGCACCGAAGCCCGAGGTCAAGAAGGTCGCCGAGGTGAAGCCGGCGCCCGCGCCGAAGCCCGAGCCGGTCAAGCCGGTGAAGGTCGCGTCCCTGCCCGAGAAGGCGCCCGAGCCGGCCCCGGCTCCGGCCGTCGCCCCGGCGGCGCCCGCGCCCGATCCGCAATCCAGCTTCCGCTGGCCCGCCCGCGGCCGGGTGATCTCGGGCTACGGCTCGAGCGGCAACGAGGGCATCAACATCGCGGTGCCCGAGGGCACCCCGGTGAAGGCCGCCGAGGAGGGCACGGTCGCCTATGCCGGCAGCGACGTGAAGGGCTACGGCAAGCTCGTCCTGGTGCGCCACGCCAACGGCTACGTCTCGGCCTACGCCCATAACGGCGAGATCGACGTGCGGCCCGGCGAGAAGGTGAAGCGCGGCCAGACCATCGCGAAGTCCGGCGCATCGGGCAACGTCACCTCGCCGCAGCTCCACTTCGAGATCCGCAAGGGCGCCACCCCGGTCGATCCGGTGCCGCACCTGGCGAGCAATTGAGTGCGATGAGTTCGTGAGGGGAGGCGGGGCGCGCGAGCGTCCCGCCTTCGTCGCGTCGGTCGGGAAGGCCGTCTTCCACCCCGACGGTGGTGCAACCCGCCGTGTCATCACGGGTTCTCGGCTGCGTCGAGCCCGGCATGACGGGGCGGGTGCATGACGGGGCGGGTATCAGAATCGATCGGGGAAAATCGGACAGCGCTAATCCAGCCGCTGCCCCAGCCGCCCCGCGAGATCCTGGATATACTGGAACGCCGTACGGCCCGACCGCGCCCCGCGGGTGGTCGACCATTCCAGCGCCTCGGCCCGCAGCCGCTCCGGCTCGACCTTCAGATCGTAGCGCGCCACGTAGGCGTCGACCATCGCCAGGTACTCGTCCTGGCTGCACTTGTGGAAGCCGAGCCAGAGGCCGAACCGGTCCGAGAGCGAGACCTTCTCCTCGATCGCCTCGCCGGGATTGATCGCCGTCGAGCGCTCGTTCTCCATCATGTCGCGGGGCAGGAGGTGGCGCCGGTTCGAGGTCGCGTAGAAGATGACGTTGTCGGGCCGGCCCTCGATGCCGCCGTCGAGCGCCGCCTTCAGCGACTTGTACGAGGTGTCCTCGGCGTCGAACGACAGGTCGTCGCAGAACACCACGAAACGGTGCGGGTCGGGCCGCAGCCATCCCATCAGGGCGGGCAGGCCCTCGATGTCCTCGCGGTGGATCTCGACGAGCTTCAGCGGACGCTTAGGCCCGCCCCGACCGTCGGTCTTGGCGTTGATCTCGGCGTGCACGGCCTTGACGAGCGACGACTTGCCCATGCCGCGGGCGCCCCATAGCAGGGCGTTGTTCGCCGGCAGGCCGCGGGCGAAGCGCTCGGTGTTGTCGAACAGGATGTCGCGCATCCGGTCGATGCCGCGCAACAGCCCCATCTCGACCCGGTTGACCCGCGGCACCGGCTGGAGCCGGCCTTCCGGCTGCCACACGAAGGCGTCGGCCGCCGCGAAGTCGGGGGCGGGACGGGCCGGCGGGGCGGCGCGCTCCAGGGCCGCGGCGATGCGCAGCAGCACCGGGAGCAGGTCGGACTCGGGCAGGTCGGACGCAGGACGGGGAGGGCTGGTCGGGTCGGTCATCGCGGGTGAACGGGCTCCTTGCGCAGGGGCGGACGTGCGGCCGGCACCTCTTAATCCCAAGGCAGCGCGAACGAAAACCCGCCCGGATCGGCCGGGGATGCCCCACACCCCGCCGTTGCTTTCGGGTCGTCGGTGGCTATAGTCCGCGCGCTTTTGCAAGGCCGGCGGGGACCCGCGCGGCCCGATTTCGTCTTGTTTCGGGAGACCTCGAGAGTGATCACGCCCGCCTTCGCGCAGGGAGCCGGGGCGACCGGCGGCACGGACATCCTCGTGCAGGTCGTCCCCTTCATCCTGATCTTCGTGATCATGTACTTCCTGATCCTGCGCCCGCAGCAGCGCCGCGCCAAGGAGCACCAGGACATGGTCAAGAACGTGCGCCGCGGCGACACGGTGGTGACCACCGGCGGTATCGTCGGCCGTGTCGCCAAGGTGACCGAGGCCCCGGAGATCGAGGTCGAGATCGCCCCGAACGTGCAGGTCAAGGTGGTCCGCACCATGATCGCCGAGGTCCGGGCCAAGGGCGAGCCGGTCAAGGCCGCCTGAGCGGATCCCCGACGCGAGGGCCGGCCCTGAGCAAAACCGCCGGGGCCGCCCTATCTGACGCACACCTCAAGGACCGGTTGGAACGCCGCGGATGCTCCGTATCTCCACCACGAAGGCCGTCGCGACGCTCGCCGTGATCCTGATCGGCCTGATGCTCGCCGTGCCGAGCTTCTTCTCGGCCGAGCAGCGCAAGGGCTTCATCGCCTCGCTGCCGTCCTGGTTCCCGACCTGGATCGTGCCGACCCGCGCCATCGTGCTCGGCCTCGACCTTCAGGGCGGCTCGCAGATCGTGCTTGAGGTCGACCGCAACGACCTCGGCCGCACCATGGCGCAAGGGTTGCGCGACGACGTGCGTCAGGCCCTGCGCGAGGCCGGCGTGCAGGCCGATGGCGGCATCCAGCTGCAGCCGCGCGGCGTGCAGCTGCGCGTCAGTGACGCCGCCAACCGCGCCAAGGCGATGCCGAAGCTGCAAGGATTGTCGCAGCCCGTCACCGATGCGACCCTCGGCCAGACCGGCGCCCGCACCCTGGACGTGCGCGAGGAGCCGAACGGCCTGATCCAGCTCACCTTCACGGATGCGGGCTTCAATGCCCGGGTGCGCCGCGCGGTCGCCCAGGCGATCGAGGTGGTGCGCAAGCGTGTCGACCTCGGCGGCACCACCGAGCCGTCGATCCAGCAGCAGGGCGCCGACCGCATCCTGGTCCAGGTGCCGGGCTTGCAGGACCCGGCCCGCCTGGAGGAGCAGCTCGGCAAGACCGCCAAGCTCGAATTCCGCATGCTCGCCGACAGTGCCGCGGGCGACGTCGACATGCTGCCCTCCAAGGATGCCAACGGCCAGCGCGTGCCGGTGGAGCGCCGGGTGATGGCCGACGGCGCCGACCTCACCGATGCTCAGCCGGGATTCGATCAGAAGTCGAACGAGCCGATCGTCAACTTCAAGTTCAACCTGCGCGGCGCCCAGAAGTTCGGCCAGGCGACGAGCGAGAATGTCGGCCGCGCCATGGCGATCGTCCTCGACAACGAGGTCGTGTCGGCGCCCCGCATCCTGCAGCCGATCACCGGCGGCCAGGGCCAGATCTCGGGCCGGTTCACGGTGCAGCAGGCCAACGACCTCTCGGTGCTGCTGCGCGCCGGCGCCCTGCCGGCCAAGCTGACCGTGATCGAGCGCCGCACCGTCGGCCCGGGCCTCGGCCGCGACTCGATCGAGGCCGGCAAGACCGCCACCATCGTGGCCACGATCCTCGTCGTGGTGCTGATGTTCGCGGCTTATGGGGTGTTCGGCCTCTTCGCCAACATCGCGCTCCTCGTCCATGTCGGCCTGATCCTCGGCCTGATGTCGGTCCTGGAAGCCACCATGACGCTCCCGGGCATCGCCGGCATCGTGCTCACCATCGGCACCGCGGTCGATTCCAACGTGCTGATCTACGAGCGCGTGCGCGAGGAGGTGCGGGCCGGCCGCTCGATCCCCTCGGCTCTCCAGGCCGGCTTCGACCGCGCCTTCGCGACCATCGTGGATTCCAATTCCACCATGGCCATCGCCGCGGTGATCCTGTTCTTCCTTGGCTCGGGGCCGGTCCGCGGCTTCGCGGTGGTGTTCATCCTCGGCATCATGACTACGGTCATCACCGCCGTGACCCTGACCCGGATGATGATCGCCCTGTGGTACCAGCGCCTGCGGCCCAAGACCCTGCCGATCTGACCGGCTTTCCGCGGCCGGCCCTGAGGCCGTCCGCATCCGCGCTGCGCCCGATCGGGTGCGCCGACACACCTTTTCGAGACCGACGATGCGCCTCCTCCGCCTCTGGCCCGACGAATCCCATTTCGACTTCATGCGCCTGCGGCGCCTCAGCTTCCCGCTCTCGGCGTTCATCTCGGTCGCCACGGTGGTGCTGTTCCTGCAGATCGGGCTCAATTTCGGCATCGATTTCAAGGGCGGCACCCTGGTCGAGCTGCGGCCGAAGCCGGGCGTGACGTCGGATGTCGGCTCGGTGCGCCACACCGCCAACGAGTTCGGCTTCGGCGAGACCGAGGTGCAGGAGCTCGGCCAGGGCTCGATCTCGGTGCGCTTCCCGCTTCAGGCCGGCGGCGAGACCGGCCAGACCCTGGTGATGCAGAAGGCTCACGCCGCCTTCGACAAGGATTACGCCTTCGACCGCGTCGAGACCGTCGGCCCCCGCGTCTCGGGCGAGCTGGTCCAGTCGGGCACGATCGGCGTCGTTTTGTCGGTCGTGGCGGTGCTGCTCTACCTGTGGTTCCGGTTCGAGCGCGAACTGGCGCTGGGCGCCATCGTCGGCACCCTGCACGACATCGTCATCACGGTCGGATTGTTCGTGATCACCCGGATCGAGTTCAACATGACCTCGATCGCCGCGATCCTCACCATCGTGGGCTACTCGCTGAACGAGACGGTGGTGGTGTTCGACCGCACCCGCGAGCTGATGCGGCGCTACAAGACCATGCCGACCGAGCAATTGCTCAACCTGTCGATCAACTCGACCATGTCGCGCACGGTGATGACCGCGATGTCAACCGCCCTGTCGCTGCTGGCCCTGGTGCTGTTCGGCGGCGAGGCGATCAAGGGCTTCTCGGTGGTGATGCTGGCCGGCGTGGTGATCTGCACCTATTCGGCGATCTTCGTCTCGACCCCGTTCCTGATCTATATCGGGCTGCAGGCCGGCGGGACCCGTTCGCAGGCCCGCGACACCTCCACCCTGCCGCAGGCGGCCGAGTAGTGGCGCCTCCCGAACGCCAGCACGACGGCTTCGTCCCGGGCCGTCACCCGATCGACGCCTATGGCGGCGGGGGGTTTCGCTTCGCCGAGATGTCGCATCGCGGCTCGATCCTGGCGCTGCCCTCCGGCGTGCACGCCTGGGACGTGACCGAGCCGGCCGGGATCACGCCCGAGAGCCTGGGATCCCTTGTGGCCGAGGCCGGAGAGATCGACCTTCTCCTCCTCGGCACGGGGCTTGAGATCGTGTTCGTGCCCGATTCCTTGCGCCGGTTCCTGAAGGACTCCGGCATCGGCCTCGACGTGATGCAGACCGGCGCCGCGGCCCGGACCTACAACATCCTGATGGCCGAGAACCGCAAGGTCGCGGCCGCCCTGATCGCGGTGTCGTGAGCCGGATCCGATGAGCCAGCCCGAGACGCGGGATCCGGCCTGGGCCTACGCCCATTGCGAGGCCCTGGTGCGCGAGGGCGACCCGGACCGCTGGTATGCCAGCCTCTACGCTCCGGCGGAGACACGCCCGCATCTCCTCGCGCTCGCCGCCTTCAGCCTGGAGGTGGCGCGGGTGCGCGACGCCGTGTCGAGCCCGATGCCCGGCGAATTGCGCCTGCAATGGTGGCGCGACGCGCTCCAGGGCGAGGCGCGGGGCGACGTGCGGGCGCACCCGGTCGCCGCCGCCCTCGACGACACCCTGGTCAAGGCGCGCCTGCCGCGCCAGCCCCTCGTCGACCTGATCGACGCGCGGGTGTTCGACCTCTACGACGACCCGATGCCCTCGACCCGCGACCTCGAAGGCTATTGCGGCGAGACCGCCTCCTGCCTGATCCGCCTCGGCAGCCTGATCCTGGCGAAGGGCTCCGAGCCCGGCGGCGCCGCGGCCGCGGGCCATGCCGGCGTCGCCTACGCGGTGACGGGCCTGCTGCGGGCGCTGCCCTGGCACGCGCGGCGCGGCCAGGTCTACCTGCCGGCCGACATGCTCAAGGCTCACGGCGTCACCCGCGAGGACATCGTCGCCGGGCGCGGCGGCCCGGGGCTGCTCGGCGCCTGCGCCGACCTGCGTGCGCTGGTGCGCCGCCATCTCGCGGCCTACGCGGCCGAGCGGGCGACCATCGCGACCGTGGCCGCCCCGGCCTTCCTGCCGGTCGCCCTCGTCGAGGGTTATCTCTCGCAGATGGAGCGGCCGGGCTACGACCCGCTCGCCAGCGTGATCGAGGTGCCGAACTGGCGCCGGATCTGGTGGCTCTGGCGGGCGGCGCGATCGGTCAGGTGATCCTCGCGCTGCGCTGGTTTACGATCCTCCGCGTCATCCCTCCGCGTCATCGCGTGATTCGCCGCGGACGAGACTCCGGCGTCCATCACCGCTGGCCGTGCCGACCAAGGGGAATCGCGGTTCGCTTCGTCCTGACGCGTCAGCGGTGACGGGTCCCGGGCTCCGCTGCGTGGCCCCGGGGGAGGACGCCGTGAGCGGGATGCCGGCGAGACTCGTCGAGCTCTCGGCAAGTCCCCCTGTCGTCTCGTTCGCCTGCAACCTGGGAATCGCATCCGCGAACCGCGCGATCGGCAGGAAGAGGCTGAAGCGGCGCTCCTTGTCCTCGACATGGATGATCGCCTCCTTCCACTCGGGCTCGCGGCAGGCGCGCCGTTTCAGCAGCACCGCGATATGGGCCGAGCAGGTGATGATCTCGTGCGGCTCCTCGAGCTCGACGCCGCGGGTGTCCCGGATGAGACGGCTGCCGACCTCGAAATGAAAGTAATAGCAGGACATTCCGCTCTCTCCTGGGGTGGCTGTCCTGCACGGTTACGACCGTTCGTCTCCAGCTGCCTTAACCCGAGTCAAGCGCTTTCGATTCGCCTCTCCGGCCGAGCTTCTCGCCGGACCGCTTCTTCGATACCTATAGGTATCCCGTGCCGGCTTCCGCGGCGAAGCGGTCGGGCGGGCCCTCCCAGACGATGCGAGCATGCTCCAGCACGTAGACCCGGTCGGCATGGGGCAGCGCGAAGGTCACGTTCTGCTCGCCCAGCAGCACCGTGATCGGCGTCGTCTGGCGCAGTCGCTCCAGCGCCTTCGAGAGCTGCTCGAGGATCACCGGGGCGAGGCCCAGCGTCGGCTCGTCGAGGATCAGGAGCCGTGGCTTCATCATCAGGGCGCGGGCGATGGTGAGCATCTGCTGCTCTCCCCCTGAGAGGGTGCGGGCCATCTGGCCGCCGCGGCTCTTCAGGATCGGGAAGAGTTCGAACAGCCAGTCGAGCTGGCGCGCGCTCTCGGCCTTGGGCAGGTGCTGGCCGCCGAGATCGAGGTTCTCGCGCACGCTCATCTCGCCGAACAGCTCGCGGGTCTCCGGCACCTGGACGATCCCGCCCTTGGCGATGCTCGCGGGCGTCCGCTTCGCCAGCGGCTCGCCCGCGAAGGTGATCCGGCCGGAATGCGGCACCAGACCCGAGATGGCGTTGAACAGGGTCGTCTTGCCGGCGCCGTTGAGGCCGACCACCGAGACGAACTCGCCCTCATGGACGTGGATCCCGACCTGGCGCAGGGCCTGGGCCTTGCCGTAGAGCACGTCCAGCCCCTCGACCTTGAGCAGGGGCTCGCCGGAGAAATTCGCCTCCGGCCGTGCCGCGGTCTCGATGCTGCCGCCGAGATAGACCCGCCGCACGGTCTCGTTGCGCATCACCTCGGCGGCCGAGCCCTCGGCGACGCGCTCGCCGAGATACATCGCGAAGACCCGGTCGACGAGGGCGGCGACGCTCTTCACGTTGTGGTCGACGAGGAGCACCGCCTTGCCCTCGTCGCGGAAGCCGCGGATCAGGGCGGAGAAATCCGCCACTTCCGCCGAGGTGAGGCCCGCGAAGGGCTCGTCGACCAGCACCACCTTCGGGTCGCGGGCGATCGCCTTGGCGAGCTCCATCCGGCGCAGGTCGGCGAAGGGGAGGGTGCCGGGGCGCCGGTCCAGCACGGCCCCGAGACCCACCCGCTCGGCGATGGCCCGCGCCCGCTTCTCCACGCCCGGATCGGCGAGAAGCCGGATCAGGCTGTCGGGCAGGAGCGCGAGCTTGATGTTCTCCAGCACCGTCTGGCGGTGCAGCGGCCGCGAATGCTGGAAGACGAGGCCGATCCCGGCCCGCGCCACCCGGTGCGAGGGCCAGCCGGCGATCTCGGTGCCGTCGAGCTTCACGCTGCCGGCATTGGGGCGCTCCAGCCCCATGATGAGCTTCATCACCGTGGACTTGCCCGAGCCGTTCGGCCCGATCAGCCCGACGATCTCCCCGGCCCGCACCGTGAAGCCGATGGATTTGGCCGCGACGAGGCCGCCATAGCGCTTGGTCAGCCCCTCGACCGCGAGCAGCGGCGGCCCGGCCTCCGCCGCGGGGCGCGCACCGGAGGGCAGGGGGGCGGGGGAGGGCGAAGGAGATGGGACGAGGCCGGCCGCACTCATGAACGCAACCCTTGTCGGAACGGGAGGAGAGGGCGGACCATCAGGCGTGCCGCCCCTGACGGGTGAGGATCCCGAGGAGGCCCGCCGGCACGAACAGGATGACGGCGAGCGCCGCCGCCGAGACCACGAAGGTCGAGAGGGAGCCGAGCGGGCGCAGCAACTCGCCGGCGGCGATCAGGAACACCGCGCCCAGCACGCCGCCCACGATGGTGCGCCGGCCGCCGAGCACCGCCCCGATGATGACCTGGACGCCGACCGAGACGTCGATGAGCGTGCCGACCGAGGCGGTGCCCATGTAGAAGACGAACAACGCCCCCGCGAGGCCGGAGAAGACCGCGCTGACGCAGAACGCCGCGAGCTTGTGCTTGGCGACGTTGAAGCCGAGCGCCCCGGCCTCGACCGGGTCCTGCCCGCTCGCCTGCAGGATCAGCCCGACCGGCGAGACCGCGATGGCGTAGAGGACGAGCCCGCTCACCCCCATGAAGCCGAGGGCGATCCAGTAGTTCGTCGCCGCGTCGATGCTGATGACGTCGGGCACGGTCAGCCCGATCTCGCCGCCGGTGGTGTCGGCGAAGACGACGATCAGGTTCTGGAGGATCAGCACCGCCACGACCGTGGTGAGGCCGAAATACGGGCCGCGCACCCGGAGCGCCGGCAGCGCCAGGACGAGGCCGCCGATCACCGCCGCGACGGTACCGGCCAGCAGGCAGAGCGGGATGCCGACTCCGTGGCCGTTGAGGATCCCGGCGGTGTAGGCGCCGAGACCGATCAGGAAGGTCGGGCCGAAATTGACCTCGCCGGCGAAGCCGAACAGCAGGTCCCAGGCCATCGAGAACACGCCGAAATAATACGCGACCGTGAGGAGCCCGAGGATATAGCCCGAGACCCAGAGCGGCAGCACGCTGGCGAGCGCGAGGCCGATCAGGCAGAGCCAGAACAGCGGATTGCGAAACGTCTTGGCGAGCATTCAGGCCTCTTCAGGATTCAGGTGAGGCCGGGCGTCAGCGGCGCCCGAGCAGGCCCTGCGGGCGGACATACATCACCGCCACCAGCAGCAGCAGCGCGGGGATGGTCCGGTAGGCCGGGGAGACGAGGTAGGCGGTGAGCGTCTCGAGATAGCCGACGACGTAGGCCGCGATCAGCGAGCCCGAGACGCTCCCCAAGCCGCCCAGCACCACGATCGAGAAGGCGCTGGCGGTGAGCGGGCCGACGCTGTAGCTCGACACGCCGAGGAACTGGCCGAGCAGGACGCCGGCGATGCCCGCGAGCACGCCGTAGATCAGCCAGATCGCGACGTAGATCTTCGACAATTCGAAGCCGAGGAGCGTCACTCCGCGAGGATTCATGGACGCCGCGAGCAGCACCTTGCCGGTGCGGGTCCGGTTGACCAGCAGCCACAGCAGCCCGATCACCGCCCAGCACACGACCGCCGTGAAGACCTGGTTCCACGGCGTGCGCACGCCCGCGATGGTGACGACGCCCTCGACGATCGGCATCACCGTCTTGGCGTTGCTGGTGAACAGGTAGGCGATGAACTCCTGGATCATGATGCCCCACAGGAGCGTGCCGGTGAGGATGAAGATCTCCTTCTCCTCCGGCGGGATCGCCCGGGAGCGGTCGATGGGGCGCACCACGACGCCGTAGGTGGCGAGCGTCAGCACCGTGCAGACGACGATGCCCGCGACGGCGCCCGCATAGGAGCCGAGGCCGAGCTCGCTCGACGCCGCCCAGGCCACCACCGCGGCGGTGACCATGAGGGCCCCGTGGGAGAGGTTGAGCACGCCCGAGACGCCGAAGATGAGGGTGAAGCCGGTGGCGCCGAGCGCGTAGAGCGCCGAGATGGCGAAGCCGTCGATGAGGATCTGGATCGCGGTCATGGAGCTCGCTTTGGGGAATGGCGAGGCGCGCACGAGAACTTCCCTCTCCCGAGTGGGAGAGGGGTTGGGGCGATCGTAGATCGCGCGAGGGTGACTCGGGTTCAGGATAAACCGCCAGATGTCGAGCTGCGCAGCTCGACAATTCTAGGTTATTGCGGAAGCCGCGCCACCCTCAAGCGATCTACGATCGCCCCTACCCCTCTCCCACCCGGGAGAGGGGATCCCGCGCCTGCTGGATCGGGGTCGGTTCGTCTCGTGTCAGTTCGCCGCCGTCCCGGCCTTGATGAAGCTCGGGAAGGTCATCTTCCCGTTGGCCACGGTCTGCGGCCAGATCGCCAGCTGCTTGCCGTCCTGCCACTGCATCATCATGCCGGAGACGAGGCCCGGGCCGTACTTGATCGAGTGGGTGAACTCGTCGTCCTTGCCGTAGAACTGGATGCGCCCGAGGGTGCCCTCCCAGTCGGTCTTCTCCAGCGCGTCGACGAGCTTGTCGGGATCGGTCGAGCCCGCCCGCTTCACCGCGTCGGCGATGTAGTAGACCTCGTCGTAAGCCGTGTAGCCGGCGTAGCCCGGGTAGCTGCCGTACTTCGCCTTGAAGGCCTCGGCGAAGGGCGCGGTCTTGGGCGTCACGTTGGTGCCGGGGGCGGCGAACATCTCGAACAGCACGCCTTCCGTCGCGCCGTTCGTCTCCTTCCAGAAGGTGGCGTTCGTCGCCTGCGAGGCAATGCCGATCATCGGGATCGGCACCTGCTGGCTGCGCCACTGCACCGTCGGCTGAACGCCGACATGCGAGATGCCGGTGACGATCACGTCGGGCTTCGCGCCCTCGATGCGGCTGAAGATCGGGTTGAAGTCGGTGGTGCTCGGCGAGAACCGGATGTGGTCGAGCACCTTGAGGCCGACCTTCGGCAGGCACTCCTTGTAGCCCTCGTCGAGCGGCTTCGTCCACGCCGCGTCCTCGCTCATGATGACGGCGGTCTTCATCTGGCGGCCCTCGACGAGGATCGCCTTGGCGGCGTCGCAGACGGCTTGCGACTGCGCCTTCGAGGTCAGGTAGCCGTGGAAGGAGTACTTGTTGCGGGCGTAGTCCTTGTGGACGTTGAGCGGGATCTCGTTCGAGGCCGCGCCGGGCGTGATGAAGGGCAGCTTCAGCCGCGCCGACCAGGGCTGGAGCGCCAGCACCACCTCGCTGATGTAGCTGGCGATGACCGCATGGGCCTTGTCCTCGCTCGCCGCGCGCTGGAAGGCGCGGACCGAATCGGCGGCCGAGCTCTTGTTGTCGTAGGTGATGATCTCGATCTTGCGGCCGTCCATGCCGCCCTTGGCGTTGATCTCGTCGGCGGCGAGCTGGGCCGCCTGCGGGATCGCGGCCCCGGCGATCGCCTGCGCTTCCGCGATCACCGCGATGCGGATCGGGTCCGCGGCCTGAACCGTCGAGAGCGAGGCATTGGCCGCCAACAGGATGGTCGAACCAAGCAACGCGCGGACGAGCCGTCGCCTGGCGACGGATGCGCATTCCAGCATGACGTTCCCTCTTCCGGCCGCTGTTTGATTGATGGCGTCGCGGCTCGGGCCGGGAGTGTAGCGGGCGGCGGGTCGATCACAAGATGCTGATCGCCGGCCGGCGGCGGGGGCAGGGGATGAACCGGCGAGCCATCGCGTGGGTGCATGGCTATGGGGCGGGGGGTATCGCCGGCCTGCGGGTTGCTCCCTCCACGGCGTGCCGTTTGGGCAGCCGAGGCAGGGATGGGGCAAGATCTCGCGCTTTCACGACCGAACTTCGCCGATGAATGACGTCCGCAATACTTCTAATTGACCATCAATCCACTGCTTCATGACCGTGTCGCGGCACGGGGCCGGGAATCCGCGCCGTGATCATCTCATGACACCGTGGACCATGTTCCGCCCCGGCTGGCACAACCTGCGGTTCTGGGTCCCGGGCTTCGCTGCGCG
Source organism: Methylobacterium currus (assembly GCF_003058325.1). Taxonomy (NCBI): domain Bacteria; kingdom Pseudomonadati; phylum Pseudomonadota; class Alphaproteobacteria; order Hyphomicrobiales; family Methylobacteriaceae; genus Methylobacterium; species Methylobacterium currus. The sequence goes on along the minus strand of NZ_CP028843.1, from coordinate 2,011,426 downwards.
ACCCCGGGCTGACCCTGTGCGATCGAGGCCGGCATCCGCATCCCGCTCGCCCATGCCGTCACGTCGGACCTCGCCGGCGGGACGGCGCCGACCTCGATCATCCACCCATCACCGGCACCCGCCACGGCGCCTCCGCCGCCACCCGCGCCTCGTAGGCCGCGATGGCGTCGGCGTGCTCCAGCGTCAGCGCCACGTCGTCCAGGCCCTCGACGAGGCAGCGCTTCTTGAACGGGTCGATCTCGAACGGGATCGCGGCCCCGTCGGGATCGGTCACGGTCTGGGCCGGCAAGTCGACCGTGACGCGGGCGCCCGGCTCGGCCTTGAGGCGGGTCCGCAGGCCCGCCACGACCTCCTCCGGCAGCGTCACCGTCAGGAGCCCGTTCTTGGCTGCGTTCGACGCGAAGATGTCGCCGAAGCTCGGGGCGACGACGCAGCGGATGCCGCCGTCGACGAGGGCGTAGACCGCGCCCTCGCGCGACGAGCCGCAGCCGAAATTGCGGTCGGCCACCAGGATGCCGGCGCCGGCGTAGGGCGCGGCGTCGAGCGGCACCGCCTCGCTGCGGCGGCGCTCGTCGTGGAACAGGAAGTTGCCGTAGCCGGCGCTGCGCGGCTTCTTGAGGAAGCGGGCCGGCAGGATCTGGTCGGTGTCGATATTGGCGACGTCGAGGGGGACCGCGACGGCTTCGAGGGTGGTGAAGGGCTGCATGTCAGCGGCTCCCGAGCCGGCGGATATCGGTGAGGCGGCCGGTGACGGCGGCGGCCGCAGCCATGGCCGGGCTCATCAGGTGGGTGCGGGCGTTCGGGCCCTGGCGGCCCGGGAAGTTGCGGTTGGTGGTCGAGGCGCAGCGCTCGCCCGCCGGCACCAGGTCGCCGTTGATGCCGACGCACATCGAGCAGCCCGGCTCGCCCCATTCGAGGCCGGCCTCGCGAAACACCTGGTCGAGCCCCTCGGCCTCGGCCTGGCGCCGCACCGGGCCCGAGCCCGGCACGACGAGGCCCGGGACCGCCGCCTTCTGGCCGCGCAGCACGGTCGCGGCGGCGCGAAGGTCCTCGATCCGCGAGTTGGTGCAGGAGCCGATGAAGACCCGGTCGATCGCGACCGATTCGAGCGGGGTGCCGGGGGTGAGGCCCATATAGTCGAGCATCGCCCGCATCTGCCCCGCCTTGGTGGCATCCGCCTCCGCACCCGGATCCGGCACCGTCGCGGTGACGGGGAGCGCGGTCTCCGGGCTGGTGCCCCAGGTCACGGTCGGGGCGATGGCGGCGGCATCGAGCGAGACCTCGCGGTCGAAGCGGGCGCCCTCGTCGCTCGGCAATTGCCGCCAGGCGGCGACGGCCCGCTCGAACAGCGCGCCCTTCGGAGCGTAGGGCCGATCCTCCAGGAACGCGAAGGTGGTGTCGTCGGGGGCGATCATCCCGGCCCGGGCGCCGGCCTCGATCGACATGTTGCAGATGGTGAGCCGCCCCTCCATCGACAGGCCGCGGATCGCGCTGCCGGCATATTCGAGCACGTGCCCGACCGCGCCGCCCGCGCCGATCACCGCGATGATCGCCAGGATCACGTCCTTGGCGGTGACGTGCGGGCCGAGCTGCCCGTCGATCCCGACCCGCAGGGTCTTGGGCCGGCGCTGCCACAGGGCCTGCGTCGCCAGGACGTGCGCGACTTCCGTCGCGCCGATGCCGAAGCCGAGAGCCCCGAAGGCACCGTGGGTCGAGGTGTGGGAATCGCCGCAGACGACCGTGAGGCCCGGCAGCGTCAGGCCCTGCTCCGGCGCCAGCACGTGGACGATGCCCTGGGCGCGATCGTCCAGGCCGAAATGCCGGATGCCGTGCCGGCCGGCATTGTCGGCAAGCGTCGAGACCATGTTGGCGATCTCGGGATCGGGGATCGGTCCGCCGCGGTCGCGGGAGGGCACGTAGTGGTCGGCGACCGCGAAGGTCAGCTCCGGGCGGCGGATCTGTCGGCCGGCATGGTCGAGCATGCCGAAGGCGTGGAACGAGCCCTCGTGCAGGAGGTGCCGGTCGATGGCGAGGAGCGCCTGGCCGTCGGGCCGGGTCGCCATGACGTGGGAGTCCCAGACCTTGTCGAGGAGGGTGCGGGGTTGCGAGGTCACGAGGCGTCCTCCGTCTTGTTGTTGGGGGGTGGGGAGAGGGGCGTGAGTGGATGTGGTTCGGGTTCGCCGCTCTCGCGAGGCCGCAGAAGAATGGTCGAATGTTTCGGCGAGATGCACAAATCTTCGGTGAAGCGCGTCCCCCTCTCCCGTGTGGAAGAGGGATCGGGAGATCGAAGATCCCGCGTGAGGGTGGCACGGTTTCGAGTAAACGCCGACCGTCGTGCTGGCAGATCAACGTTCGGGTTTTATTCTGAGCCGTCCCCACCCTGCACGATCTTCGATCGCCCCTACCCCTGTCCCACATGGGAGAGGGGATCCCGCGCCATGCGTGTCGAAGGTAGATGATCTTCAGCGAGTCATCGCCCCCGCCGCCTGGCCGGCGATGCGCCCGAGCGCCACCGCCGCCAGCAGCCCGTTGCCCGACAGGTATCCGCCCGGCCCCGTCCCCGACACGCCGCAGGCGGCGCCCCCCGCCGCGAACAGGTTCGGGATCGGCGCGCCCGCCGCCGTCAGCACCCGTGCGTCGTCGTCGACCACGAGCCCGCCCTGGGTATGGAACAGGGCGCCGGTCACCCGCACCGCCCGGTAGGGCGCGGCGAGGGCCGGCACGCCCGCGAAGGAGCGCCCGAAGCCGTCACGTCCGCCTGCCCGCTTCAGCGCCTCAACCTCGGCGAGAGTCGCGGTCAGGGCCTCCGCTGGCAGGTGCAGCCGCGCCGCCAGCTCCGCCGGCGTCTCGGCCGCGATGATCGCCCCGGCGCTCTCCGCGCGGCGGAAATCCTCGAACTGACGGGCGATCGCGGCGATGCGCTCATCGAACACCGTCACGGCGGTGCCGCCGGGCTGGCGCAACACCTCGGCCGCCTGCTCGGAATAGCCCTTGCTCTCGTCGGAGAAGCGCCGCCCCTCCGCGTTCACCTGGAAGCCGCCCTCGGTGACCGTGGCCCAGGTGATCAGGATCCCGTGCGGGTGCGCCACCGAGCCGTGGCCCTGGTGGCCCGAGAGGTGGCGGGCGGCCGCACCCAGCGTCTCGCCCCACAGCAGCGCGTCGCCCTGGTTGCCCTCGTGGCCGAAATAGAGCGCGCCCGACAGCTCCGGCACGTGCTGCGCCACCAGGGCCTTGTTGCCGCCGTAGCCGTTGCAGGCCAGCACCAGGGCCCGGCAGGCGACGCGCTCGCGCGAGCCGTCGGGACGGTGAAGGCCGATCCCCCGGATCGCGCCGTCCTCGGTGTAGAGCGTGTCGACGACCGCCTCGCAGAGGACCGGGATGCCGGCCTCCTCGACGGCGCGGGCGAGGCGGTCGACCAGCTCCTCCCCCGACCGGCTCGGCAGGCCGTGCATGCGGTTCGCCGAATGGCCCGGATAGCGGAAATCGGTGATGACCGAGAAGGGGAGGCCGTGGCGGTCGGCGAGCCATTCGAGGGCGGGTCCCACCGAACCGGCGAGACGCGCGACGAGGGCCGGGTCGGGCTCGTTCTTCGCCTTCGCCATGATGTCGGCGGAGAACAGCGCGGGGCTGTCGTCGAGCCCGGCCTCGCGCTGCCAGCGGGTGCCGGGGGCCGGGACCAGCCCGGCCGAGAGGGCGGTCGAGCCCCGCGGGACGGGGTCGCGCTCGACCACCAGCACCTCGGCCCCGGCCTCGTGGGCGGCGAGCGCCGCCACCAGCCCGGCGGCCCCGGCGCCGATCACCGCGACTGGCACGTCGATGTCGAAGGAAACGGAGGCGGCGGGCTCGACCCTCATGCCGACAGCTCCCGCAGCATCTCCCCGACATCCGCCACCCGGCAGACCGGCTTCAGCGCGTCGATCGCAGTCTGGTGAACCGCCGGCGAGAAAGCCGCGCAGCCATCCGACAGGACGGTGACCGAGAAGTCGCGCACATGGGCGTCGCGCACCGTCGAGGCGACGCCGCCATTGGTGACGATGCCCGACACGATCAGCCGCTCGATCCCCGCCTTGCGCAGGACCCATTCGAGCCGGGTCATGTAGAAGGCCGAGTAGGCGACCTTCTCGACCGAGAGGTCGGCGGGCTGGAGTTCGTCCACCAAGGCGTGGCCCCAGGCGCCGGGCAGGAAGTCGCCCTTCCTCAGGAACGGCCGCAATTCGCGCAGGTGGGGCGAGATCAGCGGCTCGCCGCCCTTGCCCGGCACCAGCGTGAAGTGGGTCGAGACGATGAACCCGCCCTTCGCCCGGATCAGCTCGGCGAGCGGCCGCACCCGCGCCGGCACCGCGGCGATCTCGGGGGCGGACTGGCCGGCGCGGCCATAGGCGCCGTCCGGGTGCAGGAAGTCGTTCTGCAGGTCGCAGATCAGGAGCGCGGTGCGCTCGATCGGGATCGGGGCATGGCTCATGCGGGCTCTCCCGTGCGGGTGACCACGACGTTGCCGAGCCGGTCGACCCGGGCCGTCAGGTCGGGATCGACCACCGTGGTGGCGTCCGGCTGCTCCAGGATCGCCGGACCGGGGATCTCGGCCCCGACCGGCAACGCGAGGCGGGCATAGACCGCGGCTTCGTGCCAGGCGCCATTGAACCAGACCGGGCGGCTGCCGAGGCGGGCGGCCTCCAGCGAAGCATCCGGCCCCGGCGCCAGGGCGGCGAGGTCGAAATGCGGCCGACGGCCGATCGCCGCGGTGCGCAGGTTGACGATCCGGGTGCCGAGGCCCGGCAGCAGCCGGCTGAACGAGGTGCGGTAGGCCGCCTCGAACGCCGCCTGGATCACGCCGACGGTGACGCCGGTGGTGCCGTTCTCGACCGTCACGGGGAGCGCCACCGCCACGGTATGGGTCTGGCCGACATAGTGCATGTCGAGCTCGAACACCGTGTCGATCCGCGAGACCGTGAGGCCGGCGGCCTCGACGACCGCGCGGGCGCTCTCGGCTTCCGCCACCATCCGCCGGTCGAGGGCGGCGGCGTCGAGACCCGCCAGCGACAGGTTCAGGGTCTGGACCTGGTCGTGCCGGATGTCGGCGATGACGCAGCCGAGCGCCGAGGTGACGCCCGGATAGCGCGGCACCAGGGCGCCGCGCAGGCCCACATCCTTGATCAGCGCCCCGACATGCAGCGCCCCGCCGCCGCCGAACGGCACCGCGGCGAATTTCTGCGGGTCGTGGCCGCGCTCGATCGAGACGAGGCGGATCGCTCCCGCCATCTTGCCGTCGGCGACGCGGACGATCGCTTCCGCCGCCGTCATCACGTCGAGGCCGAGCGGCGCGGCGACGTGCTCCTGGATCGCCGCCTTCGCGGCCTCGACGTCGAGGCGCTTGAGCGCCCCGCCGATCGGCCGCTCGGCGTTGATGCGCCCGAGCACGACGTTGGCGTCGGTGAGCGTCGGGCGGGTATTGCCTTGGCCGTAGCAGACCGGGCCCGGCCGCGACCCTGCGCTCTCCGGCCCGACCTGGAGCAGGCCGCCGGCATCGACATGGGCGATCGACCCACCGCCGGCCCCGATCGTGCTGATCTCGATCATCGGCGTGCGGATGACGAGGCCGAAATCGATCGTCGTCTGGGCCGCGAGCGCCGTCTCGCCCTCGACCACCAGCGACACGTCGAAGGAGGTGCCGCCGAGGTCGCCCGTGATCACGTTCGGGAAGCCGGCCTCCTTGGCGATGGCCGCCGCCGCGATCACGCCGGCGGCCGGCCCCGAGAGGGCGGTGCGGACGGGAAGCCGCCGGGCGGTCGCCGTCGACATCACGCCGCCATTCGACTGCACGATGTGGAAGCGCCCGGAAAAGCCTTCCGATTCGAGCGCCCGGTCGAGCTTGCCGAGATAGCTGCCGACGACCGGCTGGAGATACGCGTTGAGCACCGTGGTCGAGGTGCGCTCGAACTCGCGGATCTCCGGCAGGATGCCCGACGAGCGCTCGACATTGGCGTTCGGCCACACGGCGCTTGCCGCTTCCAGCGCCACCCGCTCGTTCTCCGGGTTGGCGTAGGCGTTGACGAAGCAGATCGCCAGGGCCTCGGCGCCGTTGGCGAGGAGCGCGCGGGCCGCCTCCGCCACCTGCTCCGGATCGACGCCTTGGCGGATCGTGCCGTCGGCGAGCGTCCGCTCGTCCACCTCCAGGCGCAGGTCGCGGTCGACCACCGGGACGAAGTCGCCCCACAGGCCCCAGGTGTGGCGCCGGTCGCGCCGGCGCATCTCCAGGACGTCGCGGAAACCGCGGGTGGTGATGAGGCCGATGCGGGCGCCCTTGCGCTCCAGGAGCGCGTTGGTGCCGACGGTGGTGCCGTGGACGATCGAGGCGAGGTTCGCGACCGGGCCGAAGCCTTTGAGGCCGGCGAGGAAGCCCACCGCCTCGTCGCCGCGGTTCGACGGGACCTTGCCGGTCTGGAAGCGGCCGGCGGCCTCGTCGTAGTAGAAGAGGTCGGTGAAGGTGCCGCCGACATCGACGCCGACGATGGCGCGGGGGGTCATCGGGTCTCTCCGGTCGTCAGATCGTAGTCGCGGGCGGCGGCCTCCGGCGTCACGTAGCCGAGGCGCAGGTCGCGGTTCAGGGCGTCAAGGCTCCGCTCGGCCGGGAGGCCGAAGCCGCCGCCGCCGGGGGTCTCGAGCCGGACCCGCTCGCCGGCCCTGATCCGCACGTCGGTGACCTTCGACACCATCGGGGGGCTCGCCCAGCCCTCCGGTGTCTGCCAGGCGAAGCGGTTGAGCGCCGCCGGCCGGCCGCCCTTGACGCCGAACGGCGCCACCTTGCCGCGCTCGCCGAGAAGGAACACGTCGGCGTCGGTCAGGGTCTCGATCTCGTAGACGGCGCCCAAGCCGCCGCGATGCGCGCCGGCCCCGGCGCTGTCGGGCCGCAAGGCCCATTGCGTGAAGACGACCGGATAGGCGGCCTCCAGGATCTCCACCGGCGGGATCGTCGCGGTCGAGATCGGGTTGTTGGCGTGGCTCAGGCCGTCGGTCTCCGGGTTGCCCCCGAGGCCCCCGCCGAAGAACGAGAACATCACCCAGCGCGAGCCGTCCGGCCGGTGGCCGGCGAGCGAGAGCGCGTTGATGGTGCCGAAGGGCGCGGCGGTCGCCCGCTCCGGATCCGCCGAGGCCAGGGCGCCGAGCACGACGCCGATCAGCCGCAGGATCGTCTCGGTGTAGCCGGCCATGGGCTTGGGCGCGCCGGCGCCGAGCAGGGTCGTCTCCGGCACCGTGAAGGTGATCGGCCGCAGGCAGCCGGCATTGGCCGGGACCTCGGTGAAGACGTGCTTCAGGGCGACGTAGCAGGCGGCCACGGTCGTGGCGTGCGAGATGTTGATCGGCCCCTGTGCGGGGGCCGAGGAGCGCGAGAAGTCGAGCGACATCTGGTCGCCCGCGATGGTGAGGTCGAGGGCGATGGTCAGCGGCTCGTCGACGATGCCGTCATTGTCGAGCACGTCCGCGAAGCTGTAGCGGCCATCCGGCAGGGCGCGGATCGCGGCGCGCATCAGCGCCTCGGCCCGGTCCGAGAAGGCCGCGAAGGCGGCATCCACCGTGGCGTCGCCGTACTCGTCGAGGAGCGCGGTGAAGCGGCGCTCGCCGAGGTCGAGGGCGTTGAGCTGGCCGTTGAGGTCGCCCCAGTTCGAGGTCGGGACGCGGGTATTGGCGGCCAGGATGTCGACGATGTCCTGGTTCAGGCGCCCGGCGGAGAAGAGCTTCACCGGCGGGAAGCGCACGCCCTCCTGGAAGCTCTCGGTGGCCTTCGGGTTGTAGCCCCCCGGCACGTTGCCGCCGATGTCGAGCCAATGGCCGACCGAGGCGAGCCAGCAAAAGAGCTTGCCGTTCCGGAAGACCGGACGGACCAGCCGGAAATCGTTGAGGTGGGTGCCGCCGCTATAGGGATCGTTGAACAGGAAGGTGTCGCCGGGCTCCAGTCCCCCCTCGCGCTCGACCTTGGCGATCACCGCCTTGACCGCGAAGGCCATGGCGCCGACGAAGATCGGCAGGCCCTTGGTGCCCTGGACCAGGGTGTCGCCGGTTTTGGCGTGGTAGAGGCCGTGGCAGGCGTCGCGGGCCTCGGCGATGATCGGGTTGAAGGCCGAGCGGTAGAGCGTCGCGTCCATCTCGTCGGCGATCTGCTCCAGGCGGCCCTTCAGCACCGCCAGGGTGACGGGGTCGATCGCGGTCATTGAGCGCTCCCCTCGTAAGCACGGCCGCGGGCCAGCGTCTCGGGGGTGCCGATCAGGGCGTTCAGCTCGCCGAAATCGAACATCCGGTCGGAGAAGGGCGCGTTGGTGCCGGCCTTGGCCAGCGAGCCGTAATAGGCCTGGGCGGTGCGGGCGAGCGCCCGCACGATGCCGCCGGGGAAGATCACCAGGCGGAAGCCCACAGCGCCGAGATCGGCCGCCGAGGCGAGCGGGGTGTCGCCGCCCTCGACCATGTTGGCGACCAGCGGGCGCTGCGTCCCGAGGGCCTTCGTCACCGCGGCGAGCTGGTTGGCCGAGCGCGGCGCCTCGACGAACAGGACGTCGGCGCCGGCCTCCGCATAGGCCTGCGCCCGCTCGATCGCCCGCTCGAAGCCCTCGACCGCCACCGCGTCGGTGCGGGCGACGATCAGGGTCTCGGCGCTCACGCGCGCATCGAGCGCGGCGCGGATCTTGCCGACCATCTCGGCCTGGCCGATCAGCGTCTTGTCCTGGAGGTGGCCGCAGCGCTTCGGGTAGCTCTGGTCCTCGAGCTGGATCGCGCTGGCGCCGGCCCGCTCGAACAGCCGCACGGTGCGCTCGACGTTGAGCGCGTTGCCGTAGCCGTTGTCGGCATCGACCACGAGGGGCGTCGCCACCCGGTCACGCACCAGGGTCACGGTCTCGGCGACCTCGCTCATCGAGACGAGGCCGATATCGGGCCGGCCGAGGCGCGTATAGGCGATGGCCGCGCCGGAGAGGTACAGGGCCTCGAAGCCCGCATCCGTGGCGATCGAGGCCGTGAGGGCGTCGTAGACGCCCGGAGCGACGAGGACACGGTCCTCGGCGAGACGGGACTTCAGGGACATGACGATCAGTCTTCCTGGTGCGATTGCTGTCTGTCAGGCTTTCTCTGTTCGACGAGATACCTGGCCGATGAAGGATCTCCGCGTCATCCCGGGGCTAGCCGCAGGCGAGAGCCCGGGATCCAGAACCGCTGAGCTTGCAGAGCGAGGCAGAGTGCGTTTCGCTAGATTGAAAACCACCTCAGCTTCTGGATTCCGGGTTCCGCTGCGCGGCCCCGGAATGATCCTGAGTGCGTGTCGTCGGTCGCGACCACCGGGAGGGGGTGCCGGGAGCTATCCAACCAACCCCAGCAGCTCCCCAATCCCCTCCGCCCGGTCGATCCCCGCCACCGCCGCGACGATCTGTTCGCTCCGCTCCGCCCCCCAGACCGGCCCGGCGAGCGCGCGAAACTTCTCCCGCACGTCGTCGGCGGAGTACGGATCCTCGGTGTCGCCGCGGTTGGTCAGCGCCTGGGCCGAGAGCTTGCGACCGTCGGCCAGCGTCAGCGTGACCTTGGCCGGCCGCAAACCCGGCAGCTGCGCGGTCATGGTGGGATCCTCCTGCACCATCACCCGACGGGCGAGGGACAGGATGCGGCGGTCGGCCCTGGCCTCGTCGCGGAAGGCGTCGGTGTTCGCCTCGCCGCGCACGAGCGCCGCCGCGAGGGCGAAGGGCAGGGAGAACTTCGCCGCCAGCATCGTCTCGGGGGCCGGATGGTCGAGCTGCGCCGCCCAGACATAGGTGGCGACCTCGACCGAGCGCACCGAATCCGGATCGAGGGGCCCGGCATCCCGGCGGATCTGCGCCAGGGCGTCGAGGGCGCCGTGGGTGTAGCGGCAGGCGGCGTGGCGCTTGAAGTAGTTGCGGGCGATCTCCCAGCGGGTGCCCAAGCTCTCGACCATCGCTTCGGCCGAGAAATCGTCGGCCAGGATGCCGCCATAGACCACGCCGATCCCGTCGCGCTCCGGCAGGAAGCCGCTTGCGGCGAGGTCCCAGGCGGTCAGCCCGAGCTGGTTGGAGAAGCCCGCATAGGTGTTGCGGACCGTCGCCCCCTCCAGCATCGTGCGCCGGCTGGTGCTCAGGCCGAAGGACGAGGCGAGACCGATCGCCCGGCCGATCATGGCGGCGTCGGCGCCATGGAGCCTGGCGACGGCGAGCGCCGCCCCCACCGTGCCCCAGGTGCCGTGCGGGTGCATCGTCACCCGCAGTTTCGAGGCGATGCCGATGCGCGCGCCGATCTCGTAGCCGAGGACGAGGGCCGCGATCAGGTCGGCGCCGGAGGCGCCTGTCTCCTGCGCGGCAGCCAGGACGGCGGGGACGACGTGGATCGCGGGGTGGCCGCGGGCGTATTGGTTGCCCTCGTCGAGCTCCAGCGTCGTGCCGGCGGCGCCGTTGACGAGGGCGGCGTCGCGGGGATCGAGCGACAGGCCGCTGCCGATCGCCGGCGCGTCGCCCCTGCGGCGGGCGGCGAGGCGCTCCGCGAGCGCCCGGCATTCCGGCTCGCGCATCCCGGCGGCGATGACGCCGAGGGAATCGAGCAGGACGAGGCGGGCGCGGTCGACGGCCGCCTCGGGCAGGTCGGCGAAGGACAGGTCCGCCGCGAAGGCGGTCCAGCGGCCGAGCCAGGCGGGGGCGGGTTCGGCCAGCAGGGTGGTGGCCGGGACGATGCCGGGGGTGACGATGCCCATGGCCTACAGCCCCAGATAGGCCCGGCGCAGGGCCGGGTCGGCGGCCAGCGTCGCGGCGTCGCCGGACAGGGTGACGGTGCCGTTCTCCAGGATGTAGGCGCGGGTCGCGAGATCGAGCGACTGCACCACGTTCTGCTCCACCAGCATGATCGGCAGTCCTTCCCTGTTGAGATTGCGTACGAGCGCGAACATCTCCTCGACGAGGAGCGGCGAGAGCCCGAGCGAGGGCTCGTCGAGGATGAGCAGGCGCGGCTCGGCCATCAGGCCGCGGCCGATGGCGAGCATCTGCTGCTCGCCCCCCGAGAGCGTGCCGGCGGCCTGCCCCGCCCGCTCGCGCAGGCGCGGGAAGGTGGCGAACACCCGCTCGATGTTCTCCGCTCTCCGCGCCCGGCCGCGGCGGTAGCTGCCGAGCACCAGGTTCTCGCGCACGCTGAGGTTCGGGAAGATCTTGCGGCCTTCCGGCACGTGGATCAGACCGGCCTCGACGATGGAGGAGGCCGAGGCCTTCGTCATCGGCTTGCCGTCGAAGCGGATCTCGCCGGCCCGCGCCGAGACGACCCCGGACAGGACCTTGTTGAGCGTCGTCTTGCCGACGCCGTTGGCGCCGAGCACCGCGACGATCTCGCCCGGCTGCACCGTCAGGTCGAGGCCGCGCAGCACCTCGGTGGCGCCGTAGCCGGCGCGCAGGCCCGTCACCTCAAGCATGGACGGCCTCCTCAGCCTTCATGCGCGCGGCCGCGCCCTTGCCGAGATAGGCCTCGATCACCTGCGGGTCGGCGCAGACCTGCCGCGGCGGGCCGGACGCGATCATCTTCCCTTGCGCCAGGACGAAGACCTCCTCGCACAGGGTCATCACCGCCTGCATGATGTGCTCGATCATCAGGATGGTGACGCCGCCGTCGCGGATCGATCGCACCACCGGCAGGATGTCGCGGATCTCGGAGGGGTTGAGGCCCGCCAGCACCTCGTCGAGGAGGAGGAGACGCGGCTCGGTGGCGAGCGCGCGGGCCACCTCCAGGCGCTTGCGCCCGGCCACGGTGAGGTCGGCGGCCGGCTTGTCGAGCTGGTCGCGCAAGCCCACCCGGGTCCCGACCTCGCGGGCCTTGGCCACGGCGTCGGCGCGGCGCGGGTGGCGCAGATAGGCGCCGACGGCGATGTTCTCGGCCACCGTCAGGCCCGCGAAGGGCTGGACGATCTGGAAGGTGCGGGCGATGCCGCGGCGAGCCCGCAGGTGCGGCGCCTCCGCGGTCACGTCCGCGCCATCGAACAGCACCCGGCCCTCGCTGGGGGCGAGGAAGCCCGAGATCATGCCGAACAGGGTGGTCTTGCCCGCCCCGTTCGGGCCGATGAGCCCGGTGATCGAGCCGGCCGGCACCTTGAGAGAGGCGTGGTCGACCGCGACGAGGCCCTGGAAGCGCTTGGTGAGGGAATCGACGGCGAGCATCGGATCAGGCCCCCACCGGAACGGCGCGCTCGGCGCGGGCCTTGCGCCGGCGGCGCAGGCCGAGCAGCCCCTGGGGCGCGAAGGCGATGACGGCGATCAGGCAGGCGCCGAACACCACGAGGTCGACCCCCGGGACGCCGCCGGCAAGGTGCTTGGTGACCTCGCCGAGGCCCTGGAGCGCCAGCGCCCCGACGAGCGGCCCGAAGGCGGTGCCGATGCCGCCGACGATCGGGGCGAGCAGCGCCTCGACGGAGATCCAGGTGCCGTAGGCGACGCCCGCATCGAGGTAGAGGAAGTACTGCACGTAGAGACCGCCGGCCGCCGCCGTGATCGCCGCCGAGAGGGCGATGGCGCGCAGCTTCACCGAGAGGGCATCGACCCCGAGCGCGCGGGCCGCCTCCTCGTTCTCGCGCACGGCGATCAGATGGGCGCCGAAGCGCGAGCGCTCGAGCCAGCGGGACGCCAGCAGCGCCACGCCCACGAAGGCGAGGACCAGGAGGTAGAAGGCGCGGCGGTCGGCGAATTGCAGGGTCGCGAGGCCCGGCCGCAGGGGCAGGAGCAGGCCGGCCGCGCCGCCGGTGAAGTCGGCGGAATTCGCCAGGATGCGGAAGACCTCGGCGAAGGCGAGCGTCACCAGGGCGAAGTAGGAGCCGCGCAGGCCCGCCCGGAAGCTCAAGTAGCCGATGGCGAGGCCTGCGAGGGCCCCGATCCCGATCCCGGCGCCGAGCGCGCCCCAGGCGTTCCAGCCGAGCTTCATCTGGAGGATCGCGGTGGCGTAGGCGCCGGTGCCGAAGAAGGCGGCATGGCCGAAGGAGTACTGGCCGCCGAAGCCGCCGAGCACGTTCCAGCCCACCCCCGCGAGCGCGATGATGAGCGTGGTGACGAGGAAGTTGAGCACGCTGCCCGACAGGCCGAGGAAGGGCAGGGCGGCGAGGACCGCGAGGGCGAGGATCAGGGGCAGGAGGTCGCGGGCGCTCATGCGCGGGCTCCGAACAGGCCGGTCGGGCGCACCAGCAGAACCAGGATGAAGATCAGGAAGATGCCGATCTGCCCGAGGCTGTCGCCGAGCAGGAGCCCGGAAAAGCTCTCGACCACCCCGATGATGAGGCCGCCGACGAGGGCGCCGGCGATCGATCCCATGCCGCCGAGCACCACGATGGTGAAGGCGACGAGGACGAAGGCGGCGCCCGAGCGCGGGTTGACGTAGTAGGTCGGCATCAGGAGGCAGGCGGCGACGGCGAGGCAGGCGCAGCCGAGCCCGAAGGTGACGGCGTAGACGTGGTCGACCTCGATGCCGACGAGGCGGGCCCCCAGCTTCTCCCGCGCCACCGCCCGGATCGCCCGGCCCGTATCGGTGCGGTTGAGGACGAGCCACAGAAGGCCCGTGACGGCGAGCGAGGCGGCGAAGCCGATGAGCCGCGGCGTCGAGAGGAGGAGGGGCCCGAGCTCGACCACCTGGAGCGCGGCGTCGGAATCGAGGGCGCGGGTGTCGGAGCGGAACAGCGCCAGGAGCGCGTTCTCCAGCACGATCGACAGGCCGAGGGTCACGAGCAGCACGTTGTTGTCGCTGCCGTGGCTCGCCGGGCCGATGACGAAGCGCTGCAGGCCGTAGCCGAGGCCGAACATCAGCGGCACGATCCCGAGCATCGCCCAGTAGGGATCGAGGTGGAACAGCGCGAAGGCGCCCCAGACCGCGAACATCGCGACGGTGAGGAGCGCACCATGCGCGAAGTTGATGATGTGCAGCACCCCGTAGACCAGGGTCAGCCCGAGGGCGATGAGGGCGTAGACCGCCCCCGTCATCAGGCCGTTGAGCGCTGCCTCGATCAGGATCTGGGGCGCGTACATCGTCACGCCTTGAACGGGAAGTTGGCCTTCGCCTCGGCGAAGCTCTCCGGCGCGATCACCTTCACGTCGCCGCCCTGGACCTGGGTGTTGAGCGGCATCGCGCTGGTGTTCTGGCCGGTCGCGAATTTCGACTGGCCGTAGGGCATCACGCCGCTCGAAAAGCTCTGGGTCGACAGGGCCTCGATGATCTTGAGGCGGTCCGGCGCGCCGGCCTTCTCGATCGCCTCGGCCATCAGCCGCACGGCGGAGTAGTTCATCGGCACGTTGTAGGCGAAGGCGCGGCCGGCGGCCTCGGTGCGCTTGCGCAGCTCCGCCGTCAGCGGGTTCTTCGGATCGGGCCAGTGGTTGCAATCCATCACGCCCTCGGCCGCCTGCGGGAATTCCTTGACGAAGCGCAGGGACGAGGCGCCGCCGCCGAGGATCGCGTAGATGCCCTTCGGCCGGACCCGCTGCTGCTGCATCGTGCGGGCCAGCAGCACGAACTCGCCGTAATAGTTCGACGGGATGACGAGGTCGGGCTGGAGCGAGCGGATGCGCAGGACCACGTTCGCCATGTCGCGGGCCGGGCTCGGATGCGACACGGTCTCCAGAATCTCGAAGCCGAGCTTCGGCAACTCGGCCTGGAGCAGCTTGGCGAGGCCGGAGCCGAACAACCCATCCTCGTGGACGATCACCACCGTGCGGGCCGGCTTGCCGGCGGCGTCGTTGAGCGCGACGAGGCGCTCCAGCGCGCTCTTCGTCACCATGCCGAAGCTCGGCGAGAACCGGAAGGTGTTCTTGAGCCCGCGCTGGGTCAGCTGGTCGGCGACGCCGACATCGATCAGGTAGGGCAGATCGTAGCGCGAGGCCGCCTGGCTCGCGGTGGCGCAGAGCCCGCTGCCGAAGCCGCCGACGATCGCCGCCACGCCCTCGCCGTTCAGGCGCTCGGTCTCCTGCGCGGCCGTCTCGGGGTTCGAGCGGCTGTCGGCGAAGACGATCTCGAGCTTGGCGCCGCCGAGGCCTTTGAGGCCGCCGGCGGCGTTGATGTCCTGCACCGCGAGTTCGGCGCCGAGCTTGCCGAGGTCGCCGTCATTGGCGAGCGCGCCGGTCACCGGCTGGATGATGCCGAGCTTCACGGCCGCGCCTTGCGCCCGCAGGATCGCCGGCATCGCCATGAGCGAGGTCGCCGCGAGGCCGGTGCGCAGGACGGAGCGACGGGACGGAACGAGGATCGAGGTCACGGGGCGGGCCTCCTGTGGGCGGGGCGGGAGCGGGTCTCGGGTTTGGCAGCAGCGGGCGTCCAGCGCCGCTCTCCGGCATCGCCGGTGCGCAGGAGGTCCATCTGGAAGGCGTAGCGGTCCGGCCGGTAGAGCGCGTGCAGGTGCTCGACGCCGCGGCCGGACGGATCGAACACCACCCGGGTCAGGTCGATGAGCGCCGAGCCGACCTCGAGATCGAGGGCCTGCGCCACCTCGGGCCCGGCGAGCGTCGCGCCGATCGCCTGCGTCGCCCGGTCGGCGGTGACGCCGGACCGCTCCATCAGCTCGAGGAGCGGCGTCGCCGCGAGGTCGGCCTCCGAATAGGACAGGCCGACGCGCTCGGGGACATGGGTGGTGAGGTAGGAAAAGGGCTGCCCGTCGATCAGCCGGACGCGCACCGAGCGCTGCACCCGCTCGCCGGGTTCCAGAAGCAGCGCCTCGGCGATGCCCGCGGGCGCCGCGACGTAATCGAAGGACAGGAGCCGCACCCCGGTGGCCCGCCCCATGGCGATCAGCCCCGAGAGCAGGTTGGGCAGGTCGCCGACCACCGGCCGGGGATCCGCCGGCCCCTGCACGAAGGTCCCGGATCCGGCCCGGCGCCGCACCAACCCCTCGCCGGCCAGGAGATCGAGGGCGCGCCGGACGGTCACCCGCGCCAGCCCGTGCTCGGCGGCGAGCGCCGGTTCGCCCGGCAGCCGCGCGCCGGGAGGGAGCCGGCCGCTGGTGATCTGGTCGCGCAGCAGCAGGTACAGCCGGCGCGCCTTGTGCGGTTCGATCGCGGAGGTCACGGGGCCATCCCTGGCTCGTGGCTTGCTTGGTGGCGTGCCGACAGCGCGTCCCGGAGGGTCTGTCAGTGCCTACCTGTCCGATTATGAAGACAGGTTGCTGTCTGTCAATTGGGACAGGTGAGATGCCCGCATGGGAATTTTCGGGGATCGGGCGCGCGCGGAGGCCGCGTCGTGCCGGGTGGTGGAAGAGTCCGTGCTCCGGTGCGGCACCGCAGGGCGTTGCGCGGGGGCGCCCGCCCCCGCTAAGCGGACGCCCATGAGCAGCACGTCCTCGATCAGCCTCGCCCCGCCTGCGGCGCCCGTCGCCGCGGCGCCCCGGTCCCGCCGTGCCGTGCGGACCTGGCTCTTCGTCATGGCCGCCCTGGTGGTGGCGATGGTGGCGGTCGGGGGCGCGACCCGGCTGACCGGGTCCGGCCTGTCGATCACCGAGTGGAAGCCGGTGACCGGCGCGATCCCGCCGCTCTCGGCCGAGGCCTGGGCCCAGGAATTCGCCAAGTACCAGGCGACGCCTCAGTACAGGCTGCTCAACGAGGGCATGAGCCTGTCCGAGTTCCAGTTCATCTATGGCTGGGAATGGGGCCACCGGCTGCTCGGCCGGCTGATCGGCCTCGCCTTCTTCCTGCCGCTCCTGGTCTTCTGGTGGCGCGGGCAGATCGACCGGCGCTTGGGCTTGAGCCTCGTCGGCCTCGGCGCGTTCGGCGGGCTTCAGGGGGCGGTGGGCTGGATCATGGTCGCGTCGGGCCTCCAGCCCGGCATGATCGCGGTGGCACCGATCAAGCTCGCCCTGCACCTGACGCTCGCGAGCGCGATCTATGCCGGCCTCGTCTGGATCGCCTCTGGCCTCGACCGGCGCCGCGACGAGGTGGTGCCGGCGCGGCTCTCCCGGACCGCGCTCGCCCTGATGGCGCTGGTGCTGGTGCAGATCGCCCTCGGCGGCCTCGTCGCCGGCGCGAAGGCCGGTCTGACCTACAACACCTGGCCGCTGATGGATGGCGGCCTCGTTCCCGGCGGCCTCTTTTCCGGCACGCCCTGGATCGAGAACTTCGTGGATAACGTCGCCCTGGTGCAGTTCAACCACCGGCTGACCGCCTACGCGCTCCTGATCCTCGCCGTGCTGCACGCCGTCGATGCGCGGCGTCAGGCCCCCGGCACCGGCGCGGCGCGGCGGGCGACCGCGCTCGCCGGCCTCGTCGCCGCGCAGGCGACGCTCGGCATCGTCACGCTGCTCCTGGTGGTGCCGCTCTGGGCGGCCCTCACCCACCAGGTCGCCGCCATGCTGGTGCTCGGCATGGCGAGCGCCCATGCCCGGCTCTGCCGGGCGCCCCGCGAAGCCCGGCTGTCCCGGGCGCCGGCGGCTGCGCGGGCGGCGTGAGGGCGCAGGAACGTTCGTCCCACGTTCATGCTTGCGCCTTAACCTCGATCAACCGGGAGGCCGTCTCCCGGGCACGCGGAGCGGAGGCCCGATGTCTGTGCAGGACTCTTACCCCGACGTTTCCTCGAGCCCCGTCCCGCGCTTCGCCCCGGACGGCCGTCCCCTGAGCCTCGCCTGGACCTACACGCCGCGCGAATTGCTGGCGGACGGCGTCGTCCATGTGGTCGGGGTGAGCCTCGGCGTGATCGGCGCCCTGGCGCTGACGATCAGCGCCGTCCTCTCTCGGCTCAGCCCCTCCGAGACGGTCGCGGTCGCGGTCTACGCCGCCGGCCTCGTGGCGATGCTCGGCACCTCGGCCGCCTATAACATGTGTCCGGTCGGGCGGCTGAAATGGCGCCTGCGCCGGGCCGACCATGCCACCATCTTCCTGATGATCGCCGGCACCTACACGCCGCTCGTGACCCTCGTCGGCACCGACGGCTTCGCCTTCGGGCTGCTCGCCGCGATCTGGCTCGTGGCGGTGGCGGGGGCCGCCGTGAAGCTGACCCTGCCGGGCCGCTTCGACCGCCTGGCGATCGCCCTCTACCTGGCGCTGGGCTGGAGCGGGCTGATGGCCTACGAATCGGTCATCGCCGCCCTGTCGCCCGGCGCCTTGTGGCTGCTCGCGGCCGGCGGCCTGCTCTACTCGCTGGGGGTCATCTTCCACGTCTGGCGGCAATTGCCGTTCCAGAACGCCATCTGGCACGGCTTCGTGCTGGCGGCGGCAGCCTGCCATTACGGTGCGGTGTTCCGCAGCGTGCTCGATGTCGGGGCGTGAGCCACCGCCGCCTCGCGCACGCAACTACCGCCCGTCCACGTCGTCCCGGCTTCTCGCCACGGCTCGCCCCGGGATGACGCAGAGAAATTATGGCGCATTCGCCCGATCGATCGATGCGGCCGAGCAAACAGGCTCGGACATCGCGTCAAACAATCGAGACGGATGCCGCTGTACGTCCAGCCCCTCGAGTTGCTGAATTCCGGGCTCCGCGTCGCGACCCCGGACGAATGCAGAGCGTCCCGCTATGGATCACCGGACTTTCAGAACGGCGTATAATCCCCGCCATCCGTGATCGTGTCGAGCGCTCGCTCGATCGACGTCACGGCGTCCAGCACCATCTGCACCGTGCGCTCGGCCTCGGTGCGCGGACGGCCCAGGGCGGCGGCGCGGGCGCCGATGTCGTGCAGCTGCTCGGCGATCGTCACCAGGTCGGAGACGACCGACGCGGTGGCGCGGGCGGCGGCATCGGGCGCCGGACGCGGGCGCAGCAGGGGAACGACGTTGCTCATCGGCCCGGACTCTCGCGCAAAGCTCGGGACTCCGCCAGCCGGAGAATCGCAGCCCTCCACACATTCCGCGCGGCGCGGCCTGGGAAGCACAGGGGAAGGGGTTTCCCGCCGGGCGGGCCGCCGGCGCCTTGACGGGCGGGCGGGGGCCGGGCACCCCGGCGGACCATCAGAGCCGAGAATCCCCCGATTCGAGCGGCCCGAAAGTCAGGACCCCTCATGCGTCTCCTTCGTGTCGCCGCGGCGCTCACCCTCGCTTGCCTCGCCGCCGCCTGCACCAGCACCAACGACTCGCGCGGCACCGGCCTTGCCGAGAGCTTCGACACCAAGAACTACGTGCGCTCGAACGACACCAACGGGACCCAGCGCCGGCCCGACGTGAACCGCGTCTTCACCCAGCCGTCGATCCCGAGCATCTCGAACCGCGGCTTCTGAGCCGATTGCCGGCGCCGCCGCCGCCGGACCCCCTGTCAGCGCCCGCGGAACAGCGGGTGCTCGACCCTGTCGCCCGGATGCAGGCCGAGGCGCGCGGCGGTGCCGGCATTGAGCTCGAGCACGCCGAGGACCGGCTCGCCGGACGGGATGGTGCGGGTCGAGAGCGGCTCGGTCTCAGTGGCGATGCGCGCCACCGTGCCGTCGGCGCGGATGAACAGCATGTCGAGCGGCAGGTACGTGTTCTTCATCCACATCGCCACCGGCTCGACGCGCTCGAAATCGAACAGCATGCCGCGATCCGGCGCCATGGTGCGGCGGAACATCAGGCCCTGAGCCCGCCCGGCATCGTCGCGCATCACCTCGACCTGGAAGGTGTGGCGGCCGGAGCGCGAGGCGATGGTCAGCGGCTCGAACGGGCCGTCCGCGCGAACGACGGACGGCAGGAGCAGGAGGACGAGCGCAGCGAGGAGCCGGCGTGGGGTAGCGGCGGCCCGGGGCCGTGCGAAGCGGAGCGACATAGGGCGGAGCTAGCGCAGTCTTCGGCAAAGGGGATGGGTCTTCGCCGCCCGAAACACGGGCGAATCGAAAAAACAGCGGGGTGCGCGCTTCTCTAGTGGGAGGAGGGCGGTCCGGCCCCCACCCCGGTCTCGGTCAGGAGGCGCACCTCGGCGGCCATCAGGCCCTTCGAGCCGTCGCCGTAGCGGACCATGACGTGCTCGCCCGGCTTCAGCTCGGCGATGCCGTAGCGCCGCAGGGTCTCCATGTGGACGAAGATGTCCGGCGTGCCGTCGCCGCGGCTCAGGAAACCGAAGCCGCGCAGGCGGTTGAACCACTTCACGACCGCGGTCTCGAGCCCGCTCGTCGGCACCACGGTGACGTGGGTGCGCGGCATCGGCAGCTCGGCCGGGTGGGTCGCGGTCGACTGGTCGAGGGAGATCACCCGGAAGGCCTGCCAGCCACGGGGGCGCTGCACCGCCTCGACCACGATCCGGGCGCCCTCGCTGGCGCTCTGGTGGCCGTCGCGGCGCAGGCAGGTGACGTGGAGCAGCACGTCGGGCGCGCCGCTATCCGGCACGATGAAGCCGAAGCCCTTCGCGACGTCGAACCACTTGATGCGACCGCTGACCTCGACGAGTTCGGTCGGGCGCTCCGCCGCCGCCTCGAGCCCGGGCCGGGTGTCGCGCGCGCCTTCTCCGAACGCGCCCACCGGCCGTTCCCAGGCGGGGCCTGAACCGTACTCGTCCGACATCGTAAGCAACCCACTCGAATCGCGTCGCGCGCTTCACCGGCAGATTAACAAAGTCATGACTCCGGGGAAGCCCAAATCGCCCGAGTTGAAACGGACACCCGGGTTATCTCGTCTCCGGATTCGCCGCGATCGTGCCCATTCTGCAATCCGGGGAGGCAGACATCTGAAAGAGCGCGCAGTGATTGCGGCGCGAACTGCGCCTCCTCTCCCGATCCTGTGCGTTTTAGCCGCAGGGGAGGGCAGGGGCGCCGGGCTCGGCTATGACGAGATCCGTCCGTCATCCCGGAGATCACCCCGATTCAGACTCACCATCCCCCTGCCCGGCGTCTCGCCCTCATCGACCTCGCCCGCGGCGTCGCGCTCCTGGCGATGGCGCTCTATCACCTGACCTGGGACCTCGGCTTCCTGCGGCTGACGCCCGAGAACGCCGCCCTGTCGCCGGTCGGGCGGGCAGCGGCGCATGGCATCGCGGCGAGTTTCCTGATGCTCGTCGGGGTGAGCCTCGTCCTGGCGCGGCGCCGGCGGTCCGGGTGGTGGCGCCCCTACCTGGCGCGGCTCGGGCGCATCGCCCTGGCGGCGGCCGCGATCTCGCTCGCCACCTTCTTCCTGTTCCCCGGTTCGTGGATCTTCTTCGGCATCCTGCACTGCATCGCCCTGTCGAGCGTGCTGGCGCTGCCAGCGCTCGGCGCGCCGCTGCCGCTGGTCGCGCTCGCCGCCGCCCTCGTCCTCGCCGGGCCGACGCTGGCGGCGCTCGCGGGATCGCCGGCCCTCCTCGATGCGCCGGGGCTCTACTTCCTCGGACTCGGCACCACCGTGCCGACGACGAACGACTACGTGCCGCTGTTTCCGTGGTTCGGCTTCGTGCTGGCGGGGGTGGGGCTCGGCCGGCTCGGCCTGCCGCACCTGGCGGCCTCGCGAGCCGGAGACTGGGCGCCCCGGGGCCGGATCGGGCGGGTCGCGGCGGCGGCCGGGCGGCACAGCCTCGCGGTCTATCTCGTGCACCAGCCCCTGCTGCTCGGGCTGCTCTACGGGGTCGCGGCGGTGACCGGGCCGCATCCGCGGGCCGGGGAGGCGCCGTTCCTGCGCGAGTACCGGGCGAATTGCGCCGAGGCCGGTGGGACCGAGGCGGCCTGCCGGGTGGCGGCACGCTGCGTGCTGGTGCGCCTGCGCGACGAGGGGCTGTGGCGAGCCGGCGGGGACTATACGGGGCAGGAGCAGGCCCGGGCGATCGCGGTGTCGCGGGCCTGCTTCACGCAGGCGGGCGGGGGCTAAGCATCGTTTTGCCGGCCGCGGACGGCCGGGGCCGAGAATGATGCAAAGACAAGAAGCCAAGCAGAGTTGCCCCGTGCAACTCTGCCGAGCCCCGCCCGGCCACGAATCATACCATCGCGCTTTCGCTTCGACACGTCGATGCGAAAGCATCCGGCGCATCGGCGCCGGCGCCCGTTCGGGCTTGGCCAGCGCCTTCGAACGAGTCCGTTCGAAGGCGCTGCGGTATCAATCCTTGGCGCGCTCGACGTAGGCGCCGTCCGCCGTCATGACGACGATGCGGGTGCCGGTGCCGATATGCGGCGGCACCAGGGTGCGCACGCCGTTCGAGAGCGTGGCCGGCTTGTAGGACGAGGAGGCGGTCTGGCCCTTGGTGACCGGCTCGGTATCCGTCACCTCGAGGGTGACGCGCTGCGGCAGCTCGATCGCCAGCGGCACGCCGTTATGGGTCGAGAGCATCACCGCCATGCCCTCCTGCAGGTAGGCGGCCTGGTCGCCGATCACGTCCTCCGGCACCGCGAGCTGCTCGTAGGATTCCGGGTTCATGAAGTGGAACCCCTCGCCGTCGCTGTACAGGAAGGTGTGCTCCCGGTCCTCGACATAGGCGCGCTCGACCTGCTCGGTGGTGCGGTAGCGCTCCGAGACCTTCACGCCGTCGGTGATCCGGCGCATGTCGAGCTGGGTCACCGGGGTGCCCTTGCCGGGATGGATGTTCTCGGCGGAGAGAATCACATAGAGCCGGCCGTCCTTGTCGACGACGTTGCCTTTGCGGAGAGAGCTGGCGATGACCTTCGGCACGGGGCGAATCCTGGACTGGAAGCGTTGACAGAAAGCGGCGGCGTCCGCCAAGCCGCGGGCTTCGCGCGCCGCGCCGGCAGAGGATGCCTTCGGCCCGCCCTATCGCATCTCAGGCGCGACCGCCAGTCGCCCGCCACCCGATGATGTCCGCCCCATGATGTTCTCCCGATGACCTCCGCCTCGCCCTGGTGGGCCCCCCACGCCCATGCCGACCGCCGGCCGCGGCTCCTCGCCCGCAACCGCATCGCCGCTTCCTTACGCGCGTGGTTCGCGGCCCGCGACTTCGTCGAGGTCGAGGCCGCGATCCTCCAGGTCTCGCCCGGCAACGAGGCGCATCTCTCGGCCTTCGCCACCACGGCGATCGGGCCGGACGGGGCGGCTCACCCGCTCTACCTCCACACCTCGCCGGAATTCGCCTGCAAGAAGCTGCTGGCGGCGGGCGAGACCCGGCTGTTCAGCCTCGGCCCCGTCTACCGCAACCGCGAGCGCGGGGCGTTGCACCACCCGGAATTCACCATGCTCGAGTGGTACCGGGCGGGGGAGACCTATGACGGCCTGATGGGGGACTGCGCCGCCTTCCTCCGCCTCGCCGCCGAGAATGCGGGCGCCAAGCGCTTCGTCTGGCGCGGGACCGAGGCCGACCCGTTCGCCGAGCCGGAACGCGTGACCGTGGCGGAGGCCTTCGAGCGCCATGCCGGCATCGACCTCCTGGCGACGGTGGCGCCGGACGCGAGCACCGACCGGGCGGGGCTCGCCGCCGCTTTGGTCCAGGCCGGCATCCGCACCGCGCCCGACGACACCTGGGCCGACCTGTTCAGCCGGGTGATGGTCGAGCGGGTCGAGCCGGCGCTTGGCCGCGGCCGGGCGACGATCCTGTGCGAGTACCCGATCCCCGAGGCGGCCCTCGCCCGGCCGAGCCCCGCCGATCCGCGGGTGGCGGAGCGCTTCGAGCTCTATTGCTGCGGCGTCGAGCTCGCCAACGCCTTCGGGGAGCTGACCGACGCCGAGGAGCAGCGCCGGCGCTTCTCCGCCGAGATGGACGAGAAGGAGCGCGTCTACGGCGAGCGCTACCCCCTCGACGAGGACTTTTTGAGCGCCCTCGCGCAGATGCCGGAGGCGAGCGGCATCGCGCTGGGCTTCGACCGGCTCGTCATGCTGGCGACCGGCGCCCGCCGGATCGAGGACGTGATCTGGACCCCGGTCGCCGAATATCCCCGCACTGAGACGTCCCGGTGAGCGGGCCGATCCGCAAAGCGGGTGAGCTTGTCGGCCGCGGCTTGGTGCCGGCGGAGCGGTTGCCGGCGCTCGAACGGGTGGCGGCGCGCTACGCTGTCTCGATCACCCCGGAGGTGGCCGAGCTGATCGCGGATGCGGATGACGGGATCGGCCGGCAATTCGTGCCGCGGGCCGAGGAGCTGGTCACCGCCCCCGAGGAGCGGGCCGACCCGATCGGCGACGAGGCTCACGCACCCATCCCCGGCATCGTCCATCGCTATCCCGACCGGGTGCTCCTGAAGCCCCTCCATGTCTGTCCGGTCTATTGCCGCTTCTGCTTCCGCCGCGAGGTGGTGGGGCCGGAGGGGCAGGGCAGCCTCACCGAGGCGGAACTGGACGCGGCTTTGGCCTATATCGCCGGTCATCCGGAGATCTGGGAGGTGGTGGTCACCGGCGGCGATCCCCTGGTGCTCTCGCCCCGGCGCCTCGGCCGCATCGCCGCCGCGCTGAAGGACGTTCCGCATGTGCGGGTGCTGCGCCTGCATACCCGCGTGCCGGTGGTCGATCCCGTCCGGATCGATGCCGCGCTGATCGGGGCGCTGAAAGGCTTCGAGGGCGCGGTGTTCGTGGCGCTCCACGCCAACCACCCGCGGGAATTTTCCGGACCTGCCCGGGCCGCCATCGCGCGGCTCGTCGATGCCGGGATCCCGATGGTGAGCCAGTCGGTGCTGCTGGCCGGAGTCAACGACGATGCCGAGTCGCTGGCGGCCCTGATGCGGGCCTTCGTCGAGAACCGGATCAAGCCCTATTACCTGCATCACGGCGACCTCGCCCCGGGCACCGGCCACCTGCGCACCACCCTCGATCGCGGCCAGGACCTGATGCGCGGCTTGCGGGGCCGGGTGTCGGGGCTGGCGCAGCCGACCTACGTCCTCGACATCCCGGGCGGATACGGCAAGGTGCCGGTGGGGCCGGGCTACCTGACGGGGAGCCCCGCGGGATGGACCGTGACCGACCCGACGGGCGGCACCCACGCCTACCCACCGAGGAACGACGAGGAGACGCCATGCGCAGGCTCTGGGGACGGCTGAGCTCCGTCAACGTGCAGAAGGCGGTGTGGGGCCTGGAGGAACTGGGCCTTCCTTACGAGCGGGTCGAGGCCGGCGGCGCCTTCGGGCGGGTGCGGGACCCGGATTACCGGGCGCTCAACCCCAACAGCCTCGTGCCGGTGCTGGAGGAGGACGGCTTCGTCCTGTGGGAATCGAACGCGATCCTGCGCTACCTCGCCCGCAGTCACGATCTCGGCGGCCTGTGGCCGGACCATCCCCAGGCGGCGGCCCTGGTCGACCAGTGGCTCGACTGGCAGGCGACGCGCTTCACGCCCGCGACCCGGGATGCCTTCTGGCAGACCGTACGCACCCCGCCGGAGCAGCGCGACCAATCGGTCATCGACCGCTCGGTGGCAGCCTCGGAAGAATGCGCGGCGATCCTCGACGCGCACCTGATGGGCCGTCCTTACGCGGTCGGCGACCATTTCACCGCGGCCGACATCGCGCTCGCCGCCGCCGCCCATCGCTGGCTCCATCTCGACGTGCCGCGCATCGAGCGGCCGGCCCTGCGCGCCTGGTACGACCGCATCCGCACGCGGCCCGCCGCGGCGGTGGCGCTGCCGCCCCTGAGCTGAACCTGGAAGCTTAGCCCCTACTCTGGCCATGCACTGACGGCGTGGCCGCCTGGCCCCGGATCGGCTAGGTCTCGATCCGTCCGATACCCCACGCCCCCGAAGGCCCGATGCCGCTCGACAAGACGCTCCTCGACGCCCTGCAGGCCGTCACCACCGCCACCCTCACCACCGTGCTCCTGAAGAAGGGCATCCGCCGCTGCTGGATGCGCGGGCCGATGCCGCGCTTCGCCGCCGGGCAGCGGGTGGTCGGTCCGGCCTTCACGCTCCGCTTCGTGCCGGCCCGCGAGGACCTGGCAACTCCCGAATCCTGGTCGAGCCCGACCTCGACCCGCGCGGCGATCGAGGCGATGCCGGAGGGCTGCATCGCGGTGGTCGACGCGATGGGGGTGCAGGATGCCGGCATCTTCGGCGACATCCTGTGCGCCCGGATGAAGAAGCGCGGCGTCGCGGCGCTCGTCACCGACGGCGTCGTGCGCGACGGCGAGGGCGTCGACGGCACCGGCCTGCCGGTCTGGTGCTCCGGCGTCGCGGCCCCGGCCTCGGTGGCGGGCCTGACCTTCGTCGGCTGGGGCGAGCCCGTCGGCTGCGGCGGCGTCGCGGTCTATCCCGACGACATCGTGGTGGCGGATGGCGACGGCGCGGTGCTGATCCCGGCGGCCTTGGCCGAGGAGGTGGCGCTCGCCGCCGTCGAGCAGGAGCGCCTCGAGCTCTGGATCATGCGCGAGGTCGACAAGGGCCTGCCCCTGCCGGGCCTCTACCCGCCGAACGCCGAGACCCGCGCCCGCTACGAGGCGGAGACCGGCGAGGCCTGATCTGCCGCTGGGCCGGGGGCCCTCCCGGTGTTCTTCGTGCTCTCGAAGGTGCTGTGGTTCCTCACGGCACCGTCGAACCTGCTGCTGCTCCTGGTCCTGCTCGGGGCAGGGCTGGCTTTGCGCTGGCCGCGCCTCGGCCTCGGCCTCTCGGCCGCCGCCGGCCTGACCCTCCTCGTCGGCGGCCTCTCGCCGCTGGCCTCCCTGGTGTTCGGGCCGCTCGAAGACCGGTTCCCGGCCTTCCGCGACGACGGCGCGCCGGTCGCCGGCATCGTGGTGCTGGGTGGCGCGGTCGAGACCGGGCTGTCGGCGGTCCGCGACCAGATGGTGCTCAACGATGCCGGCGAGCGCATGATCGCGCTCGGCGACCTCGCGCGGCGGTATCCCGAGGCGAGAATGGTCTTCGCCGGCGGGTCCGGCCGGCTCACCGGCGACGGTGCGGTGTCCGAATCGACGATCGTGCGCCGCCACGCCGCCTCCCTCGGCGTCGCGCCCGATCGGATCGCCTACGACGACAAATCCCGCAACACCCGGGAGAACGCCGCCTTCAGCGCCGCGCTGGCGAAGCCGAAGCCCGGCGAGCGCTGGCTCCTCGTCACCTCGGCCTGGCACATGCCGCGGGCGATGGGCTGCTTCCGCCGCGCCGGCTTCACGGTGACGGCCTACCCGGTCGATTACCGCACCGGCTCCGGCGCCGTCGCGCTCCACGCCACCGCGGGGGACGGCCTGTTCGAACTCGACATCGCGGTCCGCGAATGGCTCGGCCTCGTGGCGTACCGGGCGTCCGGCTACACGGAGGCGGTGTTTCCGGGGCCGTGATCCGTTACCGCGGCAGCGACAGCCGGTAGACCCCGCGAAAGTCGTCCGGATCCGCCACCACCTTGCCCTTGCGCAGGATGGCGATCCGGCCCTCCTTCATCAGCCGCACCGCCTGGCGGCGGACCGGCTGCATCAGCGGGCCCCAGCCGTCCGGGTGGGGGCCGCCGAGGGCGCGCGCGACCTCGGAGGGGCAGACGGTCTTGTCGGCCCCGCGCTCGGCGACGAGGCGCACCAGGGTGAGTTCGATCTCGTAATCGTCAGGAATCATCGTAATCCTGCAGGGCCCGGCGGGCGTCGGAGGCGAACTGGCGCTGCCACATCACGGTGAGCACCATCGCGGTGGTGACGAACAGCACATAGGCACTGACGAACCACCCGAGATAGGCCAGCGCGAAGAAGAACGCACGCTGCCCGCGATTGAAATGGCCGCCCGCCACCACGTTCATGGCGGCGGCCCGGCGTGCCGCCCGCTCGATCTTGGCCGGGTCGCCGTCGCGCGGCGGCACCGCGCCGATCAGGATGGCGCCGTAGTTGAACAGCCGGTAGGCCCAGGCGAACTTGAAGAAGGCGTAGACGAAGATCAGGGCGAGGCCCGCCACCTTGATCTCCCACACCGCCCGGGTCATCGGCGCCCCGAGGGGCAGGGTGGAGAACAGGGTCAGGGCGTCGTCGGCGGAACGCGACAGGGTGAGCGCGCTCCCCAGGGCGATCAGCGCCGTCGAGGCGAAGAAGGCGGTGCCGTTCTGCAGCGATGCGTTGATGGTGGTGTCGACCACCCGGTTCTCGCGCACGATCTGCTGGTCGGCCCAGGCATGGCGGTAGCGGTTCATCATGCCGTTGAGGCTGCGCTTGCCGCCCGACAGGTGCTCCACCGCGTAGGAATAGCCCCACCAGGCCGCCAGGAAGCAGACGAGGGCCGTGAGGTCGAAGAGCGAGAAGCTGCCGAAGCCGAGATCCGGGTTCATGCCGGGCCCCGTCACGCGGTCGGCAGGATCTGCACGCCGCGCGGGCGGGCGGCCTGCGGCGGCTCGGGGTCGAGATCCCGGACCGCGAGATCTTTGACTGCAAGATCCAGGACCCGCGCCCCGGGCGGGCCCTGGCGGCAGGCCTCGATCACCGCGACGATGGCCTCCGCCGGGCCGGCGAGATGCGCCTCGACGCTGCCGTCATGCCGGTTGCGCACGGTGCCGGAGAGGCCGCGGGCTTCCGCCACGCCCTTGGTCCAGGCCCGGTAGCCGACGCCCTGGACCCGGCCCCGGACGATGATCTCCACGCTGCGGTGTCCGCTCACGGCCGCCCACTCCCCGCACGATGTCGTCGGGGCGGGCTCTAGAGCATTTCCCCGCG
Source organism: Methylobacterium currus (assembly GCF_003058325.1). Lineage (NCBI taxonomy): Bacteria > Pseudomonadati > Pseudomonadota > Alphaproteobacteria > Hyphomicrobiales > Methylobacteriaceae > Methylobacterium > Methylobacterium currus. Next base: position 1,983,053 of record NZ_CP028843.1, on the reverse strand, counting down.
GGAGGGGAGAGCGCTCAGGCGCTCGCCGCCACCAGGGGGCGGACCCCGACGCTCGCGCGCGGCGCCGGCGCCCGGAACCGCACGAGGTCGGCGAGCGGCACGAAGGCGTCCGGCGCGGCACCGCCGACCCGGGTGCCGAAGCCCAGCGCGAAGGAGAGGGTGAGCTTGCGGTCGGGCGCGATGCCGAAGGCGTCGAGCGCGGCGGTGAAGGCCTCGCGGAAGCTGCGCACGCCGCACCAGCTCTTCTCCGAGAGGTGGAGCGGCCATTCCCAATGGCCGTCCGGCCGCCGGGCATTCAGCGCGTCGCGCTCGATGAAGTAGCCGGTCTCCCGGTGCTCCAGGCCGTCCGCGTGGAGGCGCCAGTCCCGGTTCTCGAACAGCGGGGCAGCCTCGGCCACGTCGTCGTCCAGGCGGGTGGTCTCCATGCGGGTCTCCCAAGGTTCCGCCGCGACGCCGCGCCGCCTCCCGGATCGGCTCGCCGTGTGGAACATTTCCGGAACACTGGGCTGATTTGCACAGGTCGTCAACAGGCATCGACGAACATTTCTCGAACCCGCGCGGCGTTGCCAAAGCGCGGGCGGAATGCCACGTCACCCGGATCGGAAGCCGGCGCGGAGCCTCGACCGGGAGGTTGCGCCGGCGCCCGTCCGGGCGCGCTGTCTGCCTGCCCGGCGAGGGCGATCCCGCGGAGATGAACACGAGGAACCAGATGGAGCGCAGCCGCAAGGGCCAGGAGCCGGGTTCGCGGGAGCCGAGCCCCGACATCGAGGCGTTGCGCCGCCTCGAGGCGCTGCAGCCGGCCTACGAGCGCCTGCGCGCCGACCGGATCCGGGCCGAGAGCGACGTCGAGCGCCTGACCGCCGAGCTGGCCGCCGCCCGGGCCCAGGCCCGCGAGGAGCTGGGTACCGACGACGAGGCCGAGATCCGCCGGATGATCGAGGCGGCGCGGGCTGAGAATGCCCGCCGGGTCGAGGCCTTCGCGCAGGCCCTGCGGGCGGTCCAGGACCGCCTCGATGCCCTCGATCCGGGCCGCTGAGACGCCCGCCGCATGAGACGCCTGTGACGAGACGCCCGTGACGAGACGCCCGTGACCCCTGCCGACATCCAGGACGCGCTGACCCGCGCCGGCCGCCTGCTCGCCCGCCTGGAGGCGGCCCGCGACGGCGACCGGAAGGCGCTCGCGGAGCGCACGAGGCTCGTCGCCGCCGCCAAGGGACGTCTCGCCCAGCGCGACGCCGTCGACACCTACCTGCGCGAGTTGCAGCAGGACGCCAACCGGCGCAGCGTCGCGACCTTCGAGACCCTGCTCACCGCCCTGGTCCAGGAGGTGCTGCCCGGCGAGAAGCCGGTACGCCTGGACCTCACCACCGAGCGCGGCCTGCCGGCCCTCGATATCGGGGTCGAGCGCCCGGATGGCGGGCGCGAGGACGTGCTGGAGGACAATGGCGGCGCGATGACCAACGTGGTCGGCATGGCGCTCCGCCTGATCGCTGTGGTCAAGGCCGGCGTCGGCCGCTTCCTCGCCCTCGACGAGGCCGATTGCTGGATCGCGCCGGAGCGGGTGCCGGCCTTCTACCGGGTGCTCGACGACGGCGCCGCCCGGCTCGGGGTGCAGTGCCTGGCGATCTCGCATCACGACGTGGCGGGGTTCGATGCGGGCCTGACGGTGAGCCGCATCGCCGGGCGGCCCGAGACCGGGGTCGCGATCGAGGGGCCGGCCGGCACTTGCGCGGCGCAGTGGACGCCCGGGATGCCGGGCTTCCGCTTCATCCGCCTGATCGACGTCCAGGGTTTTCGTGATGCGACCCTGCCGCTCTCGCCCGGCGTCAACGCCCTCGTCGGCCCCAACAACCACGGCAAGTCGACGGTGATCCGGGCCCTGCGCGCGGTCTTCTATGGCGAGGTGCGGGACAGTCTTGTGCGGGCCGGCGCCGGTTCGGCACGGGTCGAGATCGGCGTCGCCCATGGCCGGACCCTGCGCTACGTCCGGCAGCCGAAGCGCACCCCGGTCAACCTGTGGTCGCTGCATGAGGCGGACGGGACGCTGGTGCAGGAGAACGGCACGACCCTCGAGACTGGCGGCCGCGACGTGCCTCCCTGGGTCGAGCACCTGTTCGGCATCACCCGGGTCGAGGAACTGGACGTCCACGTCGCGCACCAGAAGTTCCCGGTCTTCCTGCTCGGCGAGAAACCGGCCCGGCGCTCGGCGGTGCTGTCGATCGGCCGCGAAGCCGGGCTGATCCGCGACATGCAGGCGCTGCAGCGCGAGCGCGTCACCGAGGACCAGCGCACGATCCGCGAGGGCGAGCGCGAGATCACCCGCCTGCGCGAGGCGCTCGCCGCCCTCGAGGGTCTCGACGCCCTGGCGGAGGCGCTGCACGGCCTGCACGACCAGGCCGGCGCTCTCGCGGAGGAGGCCGCGCGCCTGCGCGAGCGAGCGGCCCTGGCGGATCGGCTGTCCCGCGCCGCCCGCCTCGCGACCGGCGCCGCCGCCCGGGCGCGGGCGCTCGCGGATTTGCCGGGGCCGGAGGTCGGGGCCGAGCTGGGACGGTCTCTCGCCGAGGCCCGCAACCGCGAAGCCCTCGGCCGCCGGGTCCTCGTCGCCGCCGCCGGTCTCGCCGCCGCGCAGGGGCGGGTGGTGGCCTTGGCGGACCTGCCGCCGGAGGCGCCGCCGCCGCGCGACATGCGCCACGCCGCCGCCCACGCCGCCCGGTTGCGCCGCCTGGCGCGCGACCTCGCTGCGGCGGAAGGCCGGGCCCGGGCCCTGCGCGACCTGCCGGCGCCGCCCGCGCCGGTGCTGCGGCCCGACGCGGCGGCGACCGCCCGGCGCCTCGCCGAGATCGGCCGCCGCCTCGCGGAGGCCGAGGCCCGGGAGATGTCGGCCCGCGACGGCCTCGCGGCGGCGGAGGCCGAGATGGCGGAGGTCCTGGCCTCGACCGGCGGGCGCTGCCCGGCCTGCGGCACGCCCGCTGCGCCCGCCTCCCTCCTCGCCGGCCACCGCCACGCCCGGACCGGGGAAGCGGCATGATCCTCGGACGCGAGCGGCTCGACGCCGCGCCGGTCGAATGCGCCGGCCTCCTCGTCATCGGCGATCCGCACGTCTCGTCGCGCCGGCCCGGCCGGCGCAAGGACCCGGACTGGCCGGCACCGGTCCTGGCCAAGCTCGAGCATTGCGTGGCGCTCGCCAACGACCGCGACCTCGCGCCCCTGCTGCTGGGCGACCTGTTCGAGCGGCCGGTCGAGCCGGACGAGAGCCTGAAGTCGCGCCTGATCCGGATCCTCAAGGGCTTTCGCCATCGCCCGCTCGCCAATGTCGGCAACCACGACATCCGCCACACCCGCCTGTCCGACGGCGACAGCCTGGCGATGCTGGCGGTGAGCGACGTCCTCGACGCGGTGCCGGAATCCGGCCCGGCGGCGCATTACCGGGTGGACGGACGGCTGATCGGACTCGGCGCCACGCCTTTCGGGCAGGCGATCCCGTCGGAGGCGCGCGGGCTCTTCCCGGGGGCCGATCACGTCGTCTGGCTCACCCATCACGACCTCGCCTTCGGGGCGGGCTATCCGGGCGCGGTGCCGCCGGAAGCGATCCGTGGCTGTGCCCTGGCCCTCAACGGCCACGTCCACAAGCGTCACGCCGCCGTGCGGATCGGCGACACGCTGTGGTTCAATCCCGGCAACATCACCCGCGGCTCGATCGACCTGATCGCCCACGTCCCGGCCGCCTTCGTGCTGTCGGGCGACCTCTCGCTCAGCGAGGAGCGGCTGCCCCACGCCGCGGACGTGTTCGACCTCACCGGCCGTCAGGTCGCCGCCGATGCCTCGCCGGAGGCGATCGGCCGGGTCGAGAGCGCCTTCGTCTCCCTCCTCCAGGCCGAGACCACCACCGACCTCGCGCGCAGCGACGACGGCGCCCTGATCCGCGAGGAGATCGAGGCGAAGTTTTCTCGCGATCAGACCCCGGAACCGGTGCGGGCGGCGATCCGCTCGCTGGTCGAGGCGGCGGTGACGAAGAGAGGGCTTTGAGGCGATTCGGTTTTTGGCGAAAGTGCCCACCGGCCCCTTTGGCATTCTTCGCCTCATCCCGAGGCTCGACGAAGTCGAGAACCCGGGATGACTTTGAGAGTTGCCGGTAATCGTGCCGGATCAACCAACGCGACCGGTCGAATAGGCTCTCAAAAGCCGAACGGATCCGGGTGCGGCAGTGCCCGCCGCCGCACCGGCGTCTCCGGCAGGATCGGCCGGCTGATATCCACCGCCACCAGCCCCTCGACGGCGAGGGCCAGCACCGCGGCAACGCCGTCCTGGGCGTTGATCGCCATGGCGGCGCACTCGACGAGGCGGCCGGTGCCGCATTCGTCGAGATGGTGCAGGATCCGCACCCGGTCGCCGGCGGAAACGTAGGTGCGGCGGCAGGCCATGATCAGGCGCACGGTCGAGATGCGCGGCTCGGCCCGCAGGGTCGCGGCGCTCTCGATGACGAAGCGGCGGCCGTCCTCCGCCACCATCGGCTCGCCCGCCACGTAGGCCGTGCGGAAGGGGTGACGCCCGAGATCGCCCTCGGCCACCACGTCGACGAGCAGGCCCGGCTCGTCGGTGCGCACCTGCTCGAAATCGGCGGCGTGCTCGACGATCGCGTCGCCGAGCGTCAGGCGAACCGGGGCCGGGGCGGCGCGCAGGCGCTCCACCGCCGGGTCGAGGGCGGCGATGGCGAGGAAATCCGCCACCAGGGCCGGGCGCGGCACCGCCGGCGCGAGGGTGGCGCCGCGCCGGGGCGGACCGCCTCGCACGGCGCTGCGGCGCTGGCCCGGGCGGTCGAGCAGCGTCGACGGATCGAGGAGGGCGGGGGTGCTCATGCGGGGCTCCGGGGCGGTGAGCGGCGTCGGTCCGCCGTCATGCCAAAGTTCTATAGCCGTGACTCTTTAGGAACATTTAGCGAACATACCCGTCCCCGGCAACGCCGCCGCAATCGTCGCCGTGACAGCGAAGCCGTTCCGGGCGGGGGATCGTCTGCGCCGGCGACGAGGCCGCGCGAGAGCGCGACACAACATCATTCGCCGACAGCGATTCTTCTGGCATCGGCATCGCGAAAACGCTCGCGCATCACCATATGCCGTGATAGAGAACAAATGTGGAACCGGCCGATTCCCCCGCCCGTCCGGAGCCGCTGTCAGCAGGTGAGATCGATCGAGATGAGTGCAACCACGGACAAGCAGATCGCGGACATCCTCGCCACCTACGGCGAGCCCCTGGCCGGCAACGTCTGGCGCGTGCAGGGCACGGCCGTGATCTATCACAAGGCCCTGGAGCGGATCGCCGTGCAGGCCCGCATCCGCTTCGACGCCCCGGTGATCGTGCGGGCGGAGCGGGACGAGGCGGTGATCCTGGTGACCGGCCACATGCCGGGCCCGAACGGCGACCGCACCGAGTGGTCGATCGGCGAGGCGCTGATCGGCGTGAACTACCGCGTCTCCGGCCGCCAAGCGGCCTACGTCTTCGCCATGGCGGAGAAGCGGGCCAAGGACCGGGTGATCCTCAAGCTCGCCGGCCTGCACGGCCTGCTCTATTCCGAGGACGAGGCCGACGAGTTCAAGGCGAGCCGGCCCGATCTGGTGGCGGCGAACTCGGCGGCGAACCAGTCGCGCAAGCCCGAGCCGATGCGCGAGCCGCGCGAGACCGAGGAGGCCGAGCGGGACACCGAGGCCGCGAACGATTCCGACGCGTCGCGCGCCGGGGAGGAGCCCGGCCGGGCCGAGGCCGCCTCGTCGGAAGCGGAGCTGACCGCCCGCATCGATGAGGCCCAGTCGATCAATGCGGTGACCGACCTGATGCTCGCCCCCGAGACGCAAGCGGCGCTGGCCGCGATGCCGCCGGGGGTCCGGGACGAGGTGCGCGAGCACGCCAAGGCCCGGCTCGTCGCCCTCGGCTGGCCGGCCCGCAGCAACGCCAAGTCCCGCAAGGCGGCGGTGGCGTGATCGCCGGCGCGGTGCCGCTCCCTGAGGGCCGTCCGTTCGCGCGGGCGGCCCTCATCGTCTGGCCGGATCACTCGCACCTGACCGGATCGTGACCGTGGACGGCAGGTGTTCGCGCTTGCCCTCGCGAGCCCCGCACGCATGATCGCGCGCCGGCGCGAACGGCGGCCGGGACGGGAGGAGACGCGATGGCAACGAGCGACGACGCGCGGGCGAGTGGATCGAACGATCTCGAGCAGCTCGACGGCCTGGTGATCCCGCCCTTCTCCCGGCGCGGCTTCGTGATGACGAGCCTGATGACCGGCCTCACGCTCGCCACCACACGGGTCGAGGCGCAGGCCATCCACACCGACGAGACCGGCATCGTCGCGGGCGAGGTGCGGATCCCGGTCGGCGACGGGCCGATGCCGGCCTACCGGGCGATGCCGCAGGGCCCCGGGCCGTTCCCGATCGTCCTGGTGGTCGAGGAGATCTTCGGGGTCCACGACTACATCAAGGACATCTGCCGGCGGCTCGCCAAGGCCGGTTACACCGCGGTGGCACCGGAGCTGTTCGCCCGCCAGGGCGACGTCTCCAAGATGACCGACGTGCAGGAGATCGTCCGCGAGGTGGTGTCGAAGACGCCGGACGCGCAGGTGATGGGCGACCTCGACGCCACCGCCGCCTGGGCGGCCGCCGAGGCCAAGGGCGATGCGGGCAAGCTCGGCATCACCGGCTGGTGCCGAGGCGGGCGCACCGTGTGGCTCTACGCCGCCCACAGCGCCAGCCTGAAGGCCGGCGTCGCCTGGTACGGCAATTTCGGCGGCAACCGCACCGCCATCCAGCCGAAGACCGCCGCCGACGTGATCCCGGACATCCGCGCGCCGATCCTCGGCCTCTACGGCGCCGCCGATACCGGCATCCCGGTCGCCGACGTCGAGAAGGCGCGCGTCGCCGCGAAGGAAGCGGGCAAGACCGTCGACATCGTGATCTTCCCGGACGCGCCGCACGGCTTCCATGCCGATTACCGCCCGAGCTACCGCAAGGGGCCGGCGGAGGAGGGCTGGGGGCGGATGCTGGCGTGGTTCCGCGATCACGGCGTCGCCTGATTTCTCCGAGGCGTTGCGGCGAGCCTTGCATTGCCGCAACACCTCGGGAAGGATGAACACAGGGTCCCGGGAGCTATGCAACCAGTGGGCCGCAAGCTCGTTCCCTGCACATGACCGAGTCCAGCGCCGCCGCGAAGACACAGCCCGTGATCCTGGTCGTCGAGGACGAACCGGAGGAGCGTTTCCTCGCGGCCACGCTGCTGGAGGAAACCGGCTTTCGCGTCATCGAGGCCGAGACCGCCGAGAAGGCCCTCGCGATCCTGCGCGAGCGCGGCGACGAGGTGAACGTCGTCTTCTCGGACGTGCGGACACCGGGCCAGATCGGCGGCTTCGAGCTGGCGCGGATCATCGGCGTCACCTGGCCGCGGGTCCACGTGCTGCTCACTTCCGGCGATGCCGGCGACCAGCCGAGCGACCTGCGCATGTCGGCCACCTTCATCCCGAAGCCCTGGCGCGCCCTCGACATCCTGACCCTGGTCGAGCAGGCCGCCGGCTACCACACCGGCGGCGACGCGCACTAACCGTCATCTTACCTCGAAGATCCCGTCGACCTCGACGCTCGCATTGGCCGGCAGGCTGGCGACGCCGATGGCCGTGCGGGCGTGGCGCCCGGCCGCGCCGAACAGCTCCGCCATCAGGTCGGAGGCGCCGTTGACCGCCTTCGGCACGTCGGGCCAGCCCTGGTTCACCTGCACGAAGCCGCCGAGGCGGTGACAGCGCACCACCCGGTCGAGATCGCCGTCGAGGGCGAGGCTCAAGGATGCCAGCAGGTTCAGCGCGCAGAGCCGCGCCGCCTCCCGGCCGGTGGCGACGTCGGTCACCGGCCCGGTGAAGCGCACCTCGCCCTCCCACTCGCAGATCTGCCCGGCGAGCCACAGGGTCGCGCCGATGCGCGAGAACGGCAGGAAGGCGCCGCGGGGCTCGGGCACGCGCGGCAGCGCGAGGCCGAGGGCGGCGAGCCGGCGGGCGGGCTCGCCGCGCAGGGTGGGGGCTTGGGTCATGGGCGCCTCGCAGGATGGGTGCGGGTCATCGGTTTCCGCCTGATCCGTTCGAGTGAGAATGGGGTACATCTCCCCTTTCCCACACGGGACGGGGGAGCCCGCGCTCTGTGCGTGTCGGGGTAGAGCAGGCGGAAATCGAATCAGTAACCGCGCGCGCCGGGGATCGGCGGCGGGACGACGAAGACGCCACCGGGCGAGGGCGGGGCTGAGGGCACGATGACCGGACCGTAGGATGGGGAGCCGTAGCGGTCGTCGCGTTCCGTCCGGAACCGATCGTCCCGCCAGCTTTCCGCCGCGCGGCGGTCGCGACCGTCCCGGTCGCGGCCGCGATCGACATCGCGATCCCGGTCGCGGCGCCGGGGCATGATCTCGCCCGGGTCGCGGCTCTCGTAAGCCCGTCGGTCGCGCCGGTCGCGATCCGGGAGGCCGTCATCGTCGTCGCTGCGGAAGCGCGGGGCGTCCGCATCGCGCCGGCCGTACCCGTCGTCGCTCCGCCGGACATGTGAGCGGTCGTCGTCCCACTGCGCCGCGGCGGGACAGGCGGACAGGCCGGCGAGCAGGGCCGCGGCGAGCAGGAATCTCATCGGGAAGGACCGTCCTCAGGAGGGGCGAATCAGGCGACGGGCTGATCGTCTCCCGCCGTATACTCGCGCCACAGCAGCACCAAGGCCGCCATCACGGCGGGCCCCAGGAAGAGGCCGAGCAGCCCGAAGCTCTCGACGCCGCCGAGGATGCCGAGCAGCACCCAGAGGAAGGGCAGGCGGGTGGCGCCGCCGATCAGGACCGGGCGGACGAAGTGGTCGGCCACGAAGGTGACGACGAGGCCGGCCGCCGCCACGACGATCGCCGCCGTGACGCCCCCTTGCGCGGCGGCGAGCAGGGCGGCGAGGCCGAAGGCCACGGGAGCGCCGAACGGGATCATCGCGGCAAGCGCCGTGAAGGCGCCGAGCAGGACCGGATGCGGCACGCCGGCGAAGTAATAGACCAGGCCGAGCAGAAAGCCCTCGCCGAGGCCGACCAGCACCAGCCCGTCCACGGTGCCGTGGACCGAGGCCGCCATCTGGCGCGCCACCCGCTCGCCCCGCGGGCCGAAGAGCCGGCGCGCCGCCGAGAGACCTTGCGCGGCGAGCGCCGGCCCGTCGCGGAACAGGAAGAACAGGGTCAAGAGCGTGAAGCCGAACAGCACCGCCCGGTGGACGATCTGGCTGCCGAAGGTACGCCCGAAGCCGACCAGCGACGAGTGGCTGATCGACTGGTCGACGCGCTTGAGCACCTCGGACGAGCCCTGCGGATGGCTGAGGTTCTCCTGCCACCAGGCCGAGACCTGGGCGGCGCCGTAGGGCAGGCGGGCGACGAAATCCGGCACCGGCCAGCCCTGCTCCTCGATCTGGCGCCAGAACGCGACCGCGTCGTGCGCTTCCCGTGCCGCCTGGATGGCGACGACGATCAGCGGCACCAGGATCACCAGGGCCACCGCCAGGGTGAGGAGGGCCGGCCACAGGATGTTGTGCTTGCCCGGCCGCTTGATCCGCACCAGCCGCTCGCGCAGGGGCCACAGGGCGATGACCAGGATCACCGCCCAGACCAGAGCTGGCAGGAAGGGATGCAGGATCCAGATGCCGAGGGCGCCGAGCGCCACGACGAGGGCGGCGCGGGCGAAGGCCGCGGTACCGGCCGCTTCAGGCGGCGGAGCGACCGGGGCGGGGCCGGTCGGAGGCTTCACGTGTTCCATGCCGGACTCATCCTCGCATCCGCGACACGGATGCGTCATCCGACCTGACCTAGGGCAGCGGCGCCCTCGCGGAAACGCCGCGCGGTTGCCGGCCCGCCCCCCCTCGTGTATGCGGGCCCCTCGACCGGGCCAAGGCCCGGTGGACCCTTTTTCGGGTAGGCGGTTTCGTGGCCGGGGCGCGGGCGGTGCCCGGAGGTCGCGCCGTTCGAGCCAGACCTCAGCAGGAAGACGGCTGCACGTCCATGTCCGACACTTTCGACCGCGTCGCCACCATCATCGCCGACGTCGCCGACATCCCGCGCGAGACGATCACGCCGGAGAGCCACGCCATCGACGATCTGGGCATCGACAGCCTGGCCTTCCTCGATATCGCGTTCGAGATCGACAAGACCTTCGGGATCAAGCTGCCCCTCGAGCAGTGGACCCAGGAGGTCAACGAAGGCAAGGTTCCGGCCGAACAGTACTTCGTGCTGAAGAACCTCTGCGAGCGCATCGACGGCCTGGTGGCCGAGAAGGCCGCCAAGGTCTAACTCGGACTTAAAGGCGGTCGCGGGGATGCGCCTCGAATATTTCGACATGATCGACCGGGTCGTGAGCCTCGACCGCGAAGGCGGGCGCCTCGCGGCGCTCGCCACCGTGCCGATGGCGAGCCCGGTCTTCGAGGGGCATTTCCCCGGCCACCCGCTGGTGCCGGGCGTGCTCCTCACCGAGACGATGGCGCAGGCCTCGGGCTACCTGCTGCTGGCCCGTGCGTCGTTCAGCCACATGCCGTTCCTGATGGGCGTCGACAAGGCGCGCTTCCGCTCCTTCGTCGGCCCCGGCGCCGTGCTGGAGGTCGAGGCGAGCCTGGAGCATGACGGCTCGGGCTATGCCGTGACCAAGGCGGCGATCCGGGCCGAGGGCAAGCCGCTCTGCAACGCCGAATTGCGGTTCAAGACCATGCCGTTCCCGGATGGGCTCGACGCGCCGATGCGCGAGCGCGCCGCCCGCATCGGCCTCCTCGACGGAGCGGAATCGTGACACGAACGGTCCAAACCCGTCCCGTCGTGGTCACGGGCCTGGGGCTCGTTTCCTGCGCCGGCGAGGGCGTCGAGGCGCATCTCGCGGCCTATCGGGCCGGCAAGGCGCCCCGCACCGACGCGGAGACCTTCGCGCCGTATCCGGTGCACCCGGTCGCCCCTCTGGTCCTCGACGGGCAGATCCCGAAAAAATCCGATCAGCGGCAGATGGAGCCGTGGCAGCGCCTCGGCGTCTACGCCGCCGGCCTCGCCCTCGACGCGGCCGGCGCCAAGGCGGATGGGGCCCTCAAGGCGGCCATGCACCTCGTGGTGGCGGCGGGCGGCGGCGAGCGCGACTACGCGGTCGACGGCCAGATCCTGACCGGCCTGCGCAACGCGGCCGATCCCGGCCCCTACCTCAACGAGCGCCTGCAGAACGACCTGCGGCCGACGCTCTTCCTCGCCCAGCTCTCGAACCTGCTCGCCGGCAACATCGCCATCGTGCACGGGGTCACCGGCGCCTCGCGCACCTTCATGGGCGAGGAATCGAGCGGCGTGGATGCGCTGCGCATCGCGCAGGCCCGCATCGCCGCCGGCCAGCTCGACATCGTCCTCGTCGGCGGCTCGTACAACGCCGAGCGGGCCGACGTGCTGCTGATCCACGAGATGGGCGGCTTTCTCCGCAAACCCGATTACCGCCCGGTCTTCGCGCGCGGCGACGCCCCCGGCTTCATCCTCGGCTCCGGCGCCGCCTTCCTGGTGCTGGAGGCCGAGGAGCACGCGGAGAGCCGCGGCGCCCGGGCGCTGGCGCGGCTCGACGCAGTGGCGAGCGACCGCACCCGGCGCCGCGACGGCAGCGTCACGGACAGCCTGGCGCATCTCTGGCGGAAGGCCGGGCTGGCCGAGCCCGACGCCGTGATCTCGGCCGCCACCGGCTGCGCCGGCATCACGGGCGAGGAGCGGGACGCCCTGACGACCCTCGCGCCGCAGGCGCCGGTCCGGGCTCTCGGCGACCTCACCGGCCACACGTTGGAGGCCGCCGCGCCCTTCGGCGCCGCCATCGCCGCCGCCCTGGTGGCGGGGGGCGAAGCCCGCGAGGTCGCCGTCACGGCGGTCGGCCATCGCCGGGGCGAGGGCGTGCTGCGCGTCACCACCACAGGGGAAGGCCGATGAGCCGCGACCGCGACGCGATGGGCCGGCCGCTGGTGGCGGTCACCGGCATCGGCGTGGTGACCTCCCTGGGCCAGGGCGTCGCCGACAACTGGGCCGCCCTGACCGCGGGGCGCTCGGGCATCCACGCCATCACCCGCTTCCCGACCGAGGGCCTGCGCACCCGCATCGCCGGCACGGTCGACTTCATCGCCGCCGACCCGATGGTGGCGCCGCTCCTCTCCCAGCGTTTCGCCGAGGCCGCCGCGGATGAGGCGGTGGCGCAGGCTGGCCTCTCGGGCGATTTTCCCGGCGCGCTGTTCATGGCGGTGCCGCCGGTCGAGATCGAGTGGCCGCAGCGCCAGGCGCTGGCCGAGGCCGCCGGGACGACCGGCGACGTCACCTATGCCGACCTGCTGCGGGCCGCAGGCAGCCGGCGTTTCGACGACTGGCACGACCTGTTCATCTTCGGCACGGTGGCCGACCGCATCGCCGACCGCTTCGGCACCAAGGGCTCGCCGATCTCGCTCTCGACCGCCTGCTCGTCGGGCGCGACCGCGATCCAGCTCGGTGTCGAGGCGATCCGGCGCGGAGAAGTCGAGGCGGCGCTCTGCATCGGCACCGACGGCTCGGTGAACCCGGAATCGCTGATCCGGTTCTCGCTGCTCTCCGCCCTCTCGACCCAGAACGACCCGCCGGAGGCCGCCTCCAAGCCCTTCGCCAAGAACCGCGACGGCTTCGTGATGGGCGAGGGCGCCGCCGCCCTGGTGCTCGAGGATGCCGCACGCGCCCGGGCCCGGGGCGCCCGCATCCTCGGCTACGTGCTCGGCTGCGGCGAGAAGGGCGACGGCTTCCACCGCACCCGTTCGAGCCCCGACGGCGCGCCGGTCGTCGCGGCGATCCGGGCGGCCCTCGACGATGCCGGCCTGCATCCCGACCGGATCGACACGGTGAACGCCCACGGCACCGGCACGCCGGAGAACGACAAGATGGAGGCGATGGGCTGCCTCGCGGTGTTCGGAGAGCGCATGCGCGGCGTGCCGATCTCGTCCAACAAGTCGATGATCGGCCATACGCTCACCGCCGCCGGCGCGGTCGAGGCGGCGTTCTCGCTCCTGACCATCGCGCATGGCCGGGTCCCCCCGACCCTGAACTACGCCGTGCCCGATCCGGCCATCCCCCTCGACGTGGTCACGACCGCCCGGGACGTGCCGGTGACGACGGTCCTGTCGAACTCCTTCGGCTTCGGCGGCCAGAATACCTGCCTGGTGTTCGGGGCGGAGCCGGTATGAGCACGCAAGGCATGGGCACGACGTCGCACAACCGGCGCGTCCTTGTCACCGGGGGCGGGCGGGGCCTCGGCGCCGAGATCGTCCGGGCGCTCGCGGCCTCGGGCCACGACGTCGACTTCACCTATCGGGGCTCGCGGGAGGCGGCCGAGGCGCTGGCGCTGGAGCTGACCGCCCTCCATCCCGCGCAGCGGATGCGGCCCCACCCGCTCGACCTCGCCGACAAGGCGGCGCTCGACGATTTCTGCGCCGTGATGGAGGGCGAGGCGCTCTTCGGCCTCGTCCACAATGCCGGCCAGCCCTGCGACAGCCTCGCGGCGGTGCTCGACCAGGACCGCGCCGAGGCGGCGATGCAGGTCAATTTCTGGTCGCTCACCCGCCTCGCCAAGGCCCTGGTGCGGCCGATGACCCGGGCCAAGGCCGGGCGCATCGTGGCGATCGGCTCGGTGGCGGCACTCCGGGCCAATCCGGGCAACGCGGCCTACGCCGCCACCAAGGGCGCGCTCATCGCCTATTGCCGGACGCTGGCGATCGAATCGGCGCGGCGCGGCGTGACCGTCAACGTGGTGGCGCCCGGCTTCATCGACACCGACATGATGGCGCCCTACGCCGCCCATCGCGCCGGGATGGAGAAGCAGATCCCGGCCGGGCGCTTCGCCGCACCGGCGGAGGTGGCCGATCTGGTCGCATTCCTGCTGAGCCCCGGGGCGGGCTACATCACCGGCGCGGTGCTGCCGGTGGATGGCGGGCTCACCGCGATGATGGGCATCCACCGCAGCTGACGAAACGGACCATGCGGCACCCTCTCGCGCGCGCCGCCGCGGCGGCGGCCTTCCTCCTCGTTCCGGCGTCGGTCCAGGCGCAGGATTTCGGGAGACTCGAGTTCTTCCGGGTCGAGGGGCTGCCCCCGGGCGACACGCTCAGCATCCGCGAGGCGCCGGACGCCGATTCGCCGGCCCTCGGCCAGGCCCCGTCCCGGGGCCGCTTGCGCGGCTTCGGCTGCACCAACGACACCCCGAGCGGGCTGACCTGGTGCCGGGTGAAGCTCGGCCCGATCGTCGGCTGGGCGCGGCGGCGGTACCTGACGCCGGAATGAGGCGGCGTTGTCGTCTTGGTTCCGTCGGTCTAAGTCCCGTTCGAGACATTGGCGCGGGATCGCCTCTCCCGTGCGGGAGAGGGGTAGGGGTGAGGGTGGCTCGGCTTCCGCAATGACCCTGGACCGTCGAGCTGCGCAGCTCGACGCTTGGTGTGTGTTCTGAACCCGAGCCGCCTTCACCCCTGACCCCTCTCCCACACGGGAGAGGGGGGACCGCGACAGCCTTGGACCATCGCGCCTGCGCCGCGGGTCGAGTGCGCGAGACCGTCCCGCGAGACACGATAGGACCCTGATGAAAGCCCTCCAGCTTTTCGGCGACCGCGACCTGCGCCTGATCGAGGTCCCGGACCTCGATCCCCCCGGCCCCGGCGAGGTGCAGATCCGGGTGCGCGCCGTGGGCCTCAACTTCATCGACGTGTGGGGCTTTCGCGGCATGGCCTTCGCCAAGCGCAAGCTGCCGCTCACCGTCGGGGCCGAGGCCGCCGGCGAGATCGCCGCGCTCGGCGAGGGCGTCGAGGGCTTGAGCGTCGGCGACAAGGTGGCGCCCTACGGCGCGCTCACCTGCGGCCGGTGCCGCGCCTGCCGCGAGGGCCGCGACAACCTCTGCGAGGAGGTCGGCGGGGTGCTCGGCTTCCACGTCGACGGCTTCGCCCGCGATTGCGTCAACCTGCCGGCGCGCCTCGTCGTGCGGGTGCCCGACGCCGTGAGCTTCACCGATGCGGCCTGCGCGCCGGTCGCCTTCGGCACGGTGCAGCACATGCTGTTCGACAACGCGAAGCTCGAGCCCGGCGAGACCATCCTGGTCCATGCCGGCGGCTCGGGCATCGGCACGACCGCGATCAAGATGGCGAAGGCGATCGGCTGCACGGTGTTCACCACCGTGGGCGACGACGCCAAGGGCGAGAAGGCGAAGGCCCTCGGGGCCGACCACGTCATCAACTACCGCACGGAGCGCTTCGAGGGCGAGGTGCGCAAGGCGACGAAGCGCAAGGGCGTCGACGTCGTCTTCGAGCATGTCGGGCCCGAGACCTGGAACGGCTCGCTGCTCTGCCTGAAGCGCGGCGGGCGCCTCGTCACCTGCGGGTCGACCTCCGGCGTCTCCACCACCATGAACCTGATGCAGCTTTTTCAGCAGCAATACCGCATCACCGGCTCGTTCGGCTGCCGCATCGCCAACATCCGCGACGCGCTCGCCAAGATGGCGGATGGGATGAACCCGGTGATCGACACCGTGCTGCCGCTGGCCGATTTCGCGCAAGGCTTGGAGCGGCTCGAGTCGCGCAAGGTGTTCGGCAAGATCCTCGTCACGCTGTGACGCCCTGAACGGCACGATCTTGCAAGAAGTGCGCGGGCGTGACCCGCGCGCTCTTGCGCAAACCGGTCGGGCAGGAGAAGAGGCGACGTGCAGGGCGCGACGATCCTGCGCGATTCCGCCTGTTTGCCGTCGTCCTCCTGCCCCGGAATGCTTCGTGAGATCGTCGTGCTGCGCCTGAAGCTGAGGCTCTACCGCGCCCTGTCCCGCCTCGCCGGCCTGCCGATGGTCTTCCTGGTGCGCGCCCTGTTCGGGCTGGCCCGCCGGCTCGGCCCGGCCCGTGCCGCGGCGGCGGGGGCGGCGATCGCCCGGGCGATCGGGCCCCGGCTGCCCTCGCACCGCACGGCGCTCAAGAACCTGCGCCAATCGTTCCCGGAGAAGAGCGAGACCGAGATCGCCGCCATCGCGCTCGGGTCCTGGGACAATCTCGGCCGCACCGGGGCCGAGTACGCCCATCTCGCCGAGATCTTCGACTACGATCCCTCCGCCACGACGCCGGGACGGATCGAGGTCGAGGGCATCGAGCATTTCTTCGGTTTGCGCGACGACGGCAAGCCGGGGCTGATCTTCTCGGCCCATCTCGGCAATTGGGAGCTGCCGGCGATCTGCGCCGCCCGCTTCGGCCTGGAGGCGAGCGCGGTCTTCCGCCCGCCGAACAGCCCGGCCGCGGCCCAGCTGGTGCAGGAGGTGCGCCGCGCCACGATGGGCGGCCTGACCGCGGCCGGGCCGGGCGCCGCCTTCGCGATGCAGGGGGTGGTGGAGCGCGGCGGCCATCTCGGCATGCTGGTCGACCAGCACTTCACCCGCGGCGTGGTGGTGGATTTCCTCGGGCATCCGGCCCTCGTCAACCCGCTGCTGGCCAAGCTCGCCCGGCACTACGATTGCCCGGTCCACGGGGTCCGGGTGATCCGGCTGCCGGGCGACCGGTTCCGCCTGGAGCTGACCCCCGCCCTCGACCTGCCGCGGGACGCGAGCGGGGCGGTCGACGTGCGGGGTGCCATGCAGGCGATGAGCGACGTGATCGCCGGGTGGGTGCGCGAGCAGCCCGAGCAGTGGCTGTGGATGCACCGGCGCTGGCGCCCGGCGATGCTGCCCCGTGCGGCCGCCCCGGCACCCGCCACCCCCCTCCCGCAGTCCCAGGCCTCAAGCTAACGTGACTTCTCTCCGCCCGCCGCCCGGGTGTTGATGACGCATGATGCGTGCCCCCTCCCACCGCCTGCTCGCCGGCCTGGTCCCGGCCTGCCTCGGCCTTCTCGGCCCGGCGGCGCGTGCCGAGGAGGCTTCGCCGCGGGCGGTGGTCGAGCTGTTCACGAGCCAGGGCTGCTCCGCCTGCCCGCCGGCGGACCGCCTGGTGAACGAGCTGGCGCGCGATCCGGGCGTGATCGCCCTGACCCTGCCGGTGACCTACTGGGACTATCTCGGCTGGAAGGACACGCTGGCCAGCACCTCGTTCACCGCGCGCCAGCGCGCCTATGCGGGCATGCGCGGAGACCGGCAGGTCTTCACCCCGCAGGCGGTGGTGAACGGCGCCGCGACGGTGGTCGGCTCCGACCGGGCGGCTCTGGAGCGCAGCATCCGCGATCCCGGCACCGCGGCGAGCCTGCCGGTGCCGATCCATAGCGAGGCCGCCCAGGACCGGATCGTGATCGAGGTCGGCGCAGGCCGCGAGGCCGGCCGCACCGCCGAAGTCTGGCTGCTGCCGGTCGCCCGCACCCGCGAGGTCGCGATCGGGCGCGGCGAGAATCGCGGCCGCACCGTCACCTACCGCAACGTGGTGCGGGGCATGCACCATGTCGGCTCCTGGCGCGGCGCGTCGGCCCATTACGAGGTGCCCCGTGCCGCGCTGGCGGTCGCCGATGCCGATTCCTACGTCGTGGTGCTCCAGGCCGAGAATAACGGGCCGGGGCGGATCCTCGGGGCTGCCAAGGGACCGGGCTTGTGAGAGTCTGTTCGACCTCGATGACAGAGTCGATCCCGTTCACCGCCTCAGGGTGAGGTCGCGAATGGGATGGAGCGGCGCCGGAAGAATGCGCCGCCAGGAGGAGACGCGCTTGACCGGACCGACCGACATTCCCGCCTACACCCTGCCCGCGCGCAACCGGCGGGTCCTGCTCGCCCGCCGACCGACCGGCATCCCGCAACCCGACGATTTCAGCCTCGACGCCGTCCCGGTGCCCGAGCCGGGTCCGGGCGAGATCCTGGTGCGCAACCTCTATCTCTCGGTCGATCCGGCTCAGCGCGGCTGGGCCAGCGCGGAGGCCAACTATTCGCAGCCCGTGCCCCTCGGCGGGCCGATGCGGGCGCTGGCGGTCGGGATCGTGGTGCGCTCGAACAGCCCCGGCGTCGCCGAAGGCGAGATCCTGTACGGCTGGTTCGGCTGGCAGGATTACGCCGCCGTGCCGGTCTCGGCGATCTTCCGGCGCTGTGCCGAGGCGGTGCCGCTCTCGGCTCATGCGGGCCTGCTCGGCCTCAACGGGCTCACCGCCTATCTGGGGCTGATCGTGCTCGGCCGGCCGCGATCCGGAGAGACGGTGATGGTCTCGACCGCCGCCGGCGCCGTCGGCAGCCTCGTCGGCCAGATCGCCCGCAACCTCGGCTGCCGCCCGATCGGGCTCACCGGCAATGAGGCCAAGGTCGCCCGCTGCCGCGAGGCGTTCGGGTATGCGGCCGCCTACAACTACCGCACGGAGGACTGGGCCGCCGCGCTTGCCCGGGAGGCACCGGACGGCGTCGACGTCTATTTCGACAATGTCGGCGGCCCGATTCTCGACGCGGCGATCCGCCGGATGGCGGTCGGCGGTCGGATCGTCCAGTGCGGCACCGCCTCGGTCGCGAGCTGGACCGAGACGCCGACCGGGCCCCGCGTCGAGCGCGAGATCCTGACCCGGCGCCTCGTCTGGAGCGGTTTCGTGGTCCTCGACCACAAGGCCCGGTTCGAGGAGGCGGTGGCGGAGCTGGCGGAGTGGTACGGCCAAGGCCGCATCACCCTCGACGAGGACATCTCCGAGGGCATCGAGACCGCCCCCGGCGCGATCGCCTCGCTCTACCGCGGCGAGAATCGCGGCAAACGCCTCATCTTCGTCGGCTGACGGGTCGTCAGTCGACCCACTCGCCCCGGCGCATCAGCGGCTCGGACCGACCCTCCGGCGTCACCCCGTCGACGTCGACCTCGGCCGAGCCGATCATCCAGTCGATATGGATCAGGCTGCGGTTGGCGCCGCGCGCAGTCAGGTCCTGCTCGCTCAGGCCGGCGCCGCCATTGCGAAAACACTTGCTGTAGGCCTGGCCGAGCGCGATGTGGCTCGCCGCGTTCTCGTCGTAGAGGGTGTTGCAGAACAGGAGCCCCGAGGCCGAGATCGGCGAGGAGGCCGGCACCAGCGCGACCTCGCCGAGGCGGCGCGCGCCCTCGTCGGTGTCGATCACCTTCGCCAGCACGTCGGCTCCGGTGCGGGCCCGCGATTCGACGATGCGGCCCTCCTCGAAGCGCACCGCGATCCCGTCGATCAGCGTGCCCTGGTAGGAGAGGGGCTTCGTCGCGCTGACATAGCCCTGCACCCGCATCTTGTGCGGGGTGGTGAAGACCTCCTCGGTCGGGATGTTGGCGTTGCAGGTGATCCCGTTCTTCGCCGTGGTGGCGCCGCCGCACCATTCGTGATCGTCGGCCAGCCCGACGGTCAGGTCGGTGCCGGGGCCGCGGAAGTGCAGGGCGGCGTAGCGGCGCTCATTGAGAGAGCGGGTGCGGTCGCTGAGCGCCCGGTTGTGGGCCTCCCAAGCACCGACCGGATCCGGCCCGTCGACCCGCGAGGCGGAAAAGATCGCGTCCCACAGCCGGGCGACCGCCTCGTCCTCGGGCAGCTCCGGGAACACCGTGCGGGCCCAGGCCGGCGTCGCCGCCGAGACGATGGTCCAGTTGGTGGCGAAGTTGGCGATCTGCTCCAGGGCCGGCATGTAGGCTTTCGACCGGGCGCGGTTGGCGCGGGCCACCTTGTCCGGGTCCTGGCCGGCGAGCAGCGACGGGTCGTCGCCCGAGATGGCGAGCCGTGCGGCACCGCCGCGATAGGCGCTCGCCATGCCCTCGTAGAGCCAGCCGGCGGCGCGGTCGAAGGCGTCGTCGTGGCCGTGCTCGAAGCGCGCCAGCGTCGCCTGGTCGTCGGCGAGCAAGGTCGTCACCACCGAGGCGCCGGCCTTGTAGGCCTGGACGGTGATGCGGCGGGCGAGCGGCAGCGCCTCGAGGGGCGCCGTCATCACCAATTCCTGCCCGGGCCGGAGCCCGAGCCCGACCCTCACGGCGACCTCGGCGAGCCGGTCGAGGCGGGCGTCGTGCGTGCTCATGCGAATGTCGTCTCCTGCGGACGAAGCCTGTGCTGGACGCCCCAAGTGTGGGGTCTCACCCCACCCGCGTCCAGGCGATGCCGCCCAGATCCTCCCGGAAGGCGAAGCGGGCGAGGTGCTCGGCCACCACGCCCTGCATCCGGGTCAGTGCCTCGAGGTCCGGCGCCTCGACCCGCAGGGTCAGGCCCTCCGGGTCGGCCTCGGCGGTGAAAAGACGGCCCTCCCCGAACGGCACCACCCCGCGCTCCGGCGAGACCGTCGTGTCGGGGAACTTGTGGCTCCAGTGCTTGCACAGCTGGGTCAGGTAGCGGCTCCCATTCGCCGTATCGACACGGGCCTGCGCCGCCAGGGTCACGGGCCCGCTCACGCGGCATCCCCCGTCTCTTGCAGCGCCGACCAGATCGCCTGCGGCGTCGCCGGCATGTTGATGTGGCGGATGCCGCGGGGACGCAGGGCATCGACGAGGGCGTTCATCACCGACGGCAGCGAGCCGGCGCAGCCCGCCTCGCCGCAGCCCTTCACCCCGAGCGGGTTGGTGGTGGCGGGCACCGCGTGGCTCTCGAAGCCCATGAACGGCGCGTCGGAGGCCCGGGGCAGGCAGTAATCCATGAACGAGCCGGTCACGAGCTGGCCCTGCTCGTCATAGGCCGTGCGCTCCATCAGCGCCTGGCCGATGCCCTGGACCACGCCGCCATGGAGCTGGCCCTCGACCAGCATCGGGTTCACCAGCGTGCCGAAATCGTTGACGGTGGTGTAGCGCACGACCGTCGCGACGCCGGTCTCCGGATCGACCTCGACCTCGGCGACGTGGCAGCCGTTCGGGAAGGCCGAGGGCGATTCCTTGTGGGTGTGGGCGACGTCGAGGCTTTTGGGCGCCGCCGGGTCGGGGAGGCCCGCCCGCACCTTGGCGGCGAGCTCCAGGAGGCCGATGCCCCTGTCGGTGCCCGCGATGGTGAAGCGGCCCTCGCGGAACTCGATGTCGGCGGGACCGGCCTCGAGCACCGAGGCCGCAGCCTCGCGGCCCTTGGCGATCACGAGGTCGCCCGCTTCCACCAGGGCCGTGCCGCTCGCCATCAGCGACTTCGAGCCGCCGGTACCGCCGCCGGCGATGAGCTGGTCGCTGTCGCCCTGGAGCAGGCGGATGCGGTCGAGCGGGATGCCGAGCCGGTCGTGCAGCACCTGGGCGAAGGGCGTCAGGTGGCCCTGGCCGTAATCGAGGGTGCCGGTGACGATCGTCACCGTGCCGTCGGCCTCGAAGCGGATGCCGCCCATCTCGTTCTGCGGCGGAGCCGTGATCTCGAGGTAGTCGCCGATGCCGATGCCCCGGAGCTTGCCCTTCGCCTCGCTCTCGGCGCGCCGGCCTGCGAACCCGTCCCAGTCGGCGGCTGCCAGGGCCCGGTCGAGCACCGCCGGGAAGTCGCCGCTGTCATAGGTGAGGCCGGACGGGGCCTTGTAGGGCATGTCGGCCGGGCGGATGTGGTTGCGGCGGCGCAGCTCCACCCGGTCGAGGTTCATCTCGGCGGCGGCGGTGTCGATGAGGCGCTCGATGAAGTAGTTGCCCTCGGGCCGCCCGGCGCCCCGGTAGGCGCCGATCGGCGTGGTGTTGGTGAACAGGCAGGCGACCTCCACGTCGAAGACGGGGGTGCGGTACACGCCGACCATGTTGCGGGCGATGTTCACGGTCTGGAACAAGGGCGCCAGCGGGTTGAGGTAGCCGCCCATATTGGCGCGGCCCTTGACCCGGAAGGCGAGGAGATGGCCCTCGGCATCGAGGGCGAGATCCGCCGTCACCGCGACGTCGCGGCCGTGATGGTCGGACAGGAAGCTCTCGGAGCGCAGGTCGGTCCACTTCACCGGCCGGCCGAGGCGCTTGGCGGCCTCCAGGAGCGGCAGGTATTCCGGGTAGACCGGCGCCTTCATGCCGAACGAGCCGCCGACATTGCCGGTGAGCACCCGCACCTTGTCGCGCGGCTGCTTCAGCACGCCGTCGGCGAGGTTGTTGCGCAGGCCGAACACCCCCTGCGAGCCGACATGAAGCGTGAAACGCCCAGCCTGCGGCTCGTAGACGCCGATCGCGGAGCGCGGCTCCATCGGGTTGATGACGAGGCGGTTGTTGAGGAGGTCGAGGGAAGCGACGTGGGCCGCCCTGGCGAAGGCCGCCTCCGTCGCTGCCTGGTCGCCGGTGCGGAAGTCGAGGGCGAGGTTGCCGGGCGCGTCGTCGTGGAGGAGGGGGGCGCCCTCGGCGGCGGCCTCGTCGGGCGTCGTCACGACGGGCAGGTCTTCGATGTCGAGCACCACCGCCTCCGCGGCGTCCCGCGCCTCGGCCAGGGTCTCGGCCACCACCAGGGCGACCGGCTCGCCGACATAGCGCACCCGGTCGAGGCTGAGGGAGGGATGGGCCGGCTTGCGCATCGGCGTGCCGTCCTGGTTCTTGAACGGCAGGGCGTTGCCGATCGTGCCGTACCCGTCGAGGTCGGCGGCGGTGATCACCGCGAGCACGCCGGGCATCGCCAGCGCGGCCTCCGCGTCGATACCGCGCAGGTGGCCGTGGGCGATCGGGCTTCGCACGAAGACGCCGTAGGCCTGGCCGTCGAGGGCGAGGTCGTCGGTGTAGCGGCCCTCGCCCCGCACCAGAACCGGGTCCTCGGCCCGCGGCACCGGCTGGCCGATGCCGAATTTCTGCGGAGTGGCGAAGTCGCGGGCGTCGGGACGGGCGTTCATGCCGGGGCTCTCCGGGATTCTTATGAGCGTGAGCTAGCAACTTGGCCAAGCCGTGCAAGACGCCAGCGGGCAGGCCACCCCGGCGCGCAGGGCACGGCTCGCGCGCGGGCGGTCATTCGCGCTAGATCCAGGCCAGGCGACCATAGGGCTGTTCGGGGCAGGACGAGACGCTGGATCCTTCTTTCCAGGCGGTCCTGGGCTTGCCCGGGATCGCTGCAAGGTGTGGGAGAGGGGGTCCCCGCCCGACCTTCGAAGGAGGCTTCCCTGGACAGCCCTGCATCGATCGAAGGACCCGCACCATGACCGAGGACGTTGCGCTGGCGGCGCTGGGTCCGCTGTTCGAGGAGGTGTTCGGCGAGCCGGTCCGGCTCACGCCGGACCTGACCGCCGAGGACATCGAGGGCTGGGACTCGACCCGGATGATCGAGCTGATCATCGCGGTCGAGGCGCGGTTTCGCATCAAGCTCACCACAGGCGAGGCCGACGGGCTGGCGCGCGTCGGCGATCTTGCCGCCCTGATCGCCCGCAAGGCGCCCAAGGACGCGCTTTGACGGCCGATCTCTCCTGGCTTCCCGAGCCGCCGCTGGACTTCGCCGCGCGCCTCGCCGCGGCGGAGGCCCTGCCCGACGCGCAGGCCTGGGACGCCCTGGTGGCGCTGTCCCGCACCCGCCTCGACCCGGCGCGGACCAACCGGCTCGACCGGATCGTGGAGCGGCGCTTCCCGGCGGGGTCTCCGTCCGGCCCGGCCGTGCGGCTCGCGCTCCTCGGCTCCTCGACGCTCGCGCATCTCGCCGCCGGGATCCGGGTCGGGGCGTTGCGCCGCGATCTCCGGCTCATCGTGTCCGAGGGTGCCTACGGCCAGTACCGCCAGGAGATCGACGGCGCGCATCTACGCGCGCTCCGGCCCGATGTCGTGCTCCTTGCCGTCGATTCCGCCGATCTCCTCGGCCCGGGCGACCCCGCCGCCGGCCCGGAGGCCGCGAGCATCGCCGACGCGCTCGACCGGCTGAGATCCCTCTGGGCGCGGGCGCGGGCGGCGCATGGCTGCACGGTGATCCAGCAGGCGCTGCTGCCGACCGCTCTTCCCCTGATGGGGAGCAACGAGCACCGGATGCCGGGCTCGCTCGCCGCCCGCACCGCGCGTCTCAACGCCGCCCTCCGGAATGCCGCGGCCGAGGACGGCGTCGACCTCCTCGCCCTCGACGACGCCGTCGCGCGCTGGGGCCTCGACACCTGGCACGATCCGGCCCTGTGGCTGCGGGCCCGCCAGGCGGTGACGCCGGCCGCCGGCCCGCTCTACGGCGACCTCGTCGCCCGGCTCGTCGGCGCCCGCCTCGGCCGCTCGGCGAAGGCCCTGGTGCTCGACCTCGACGACACGCTCTGGGGCGGGACGATCGGCGAGGACGGGCTCGCCGGCCTCGTCGTCGGGCAGGGCAGCGCGGCGGGCGAATCGTTCCTGGCGCTCCAATCCTACGCCCGCGACCTGGCGCACCGGGGCATCGTGCTCGCCATCTGCTCGAAGAACGATCCCGATCTGGCCCGGCGGCCCTTCGCCGAGCATCCCGACATGCTCCTGCAGCTCTCCGACTTCGCCGTCGTCGTGGCGAACTGGGACGACAAGGCGACGAACCTCCGGCGCATCGCAGGCGAACTCCGGCTCGGCCTCGACGCCCTGGTCTTCGTCGACGACAACCCGTTCGAGCGCGCCCTGGTGCGCGAGCACCTGCCGATGGTGGCGGTGCCGGAAGTGCCCGACGAGCCGGCGCTCGTCGCCCGCTGCCTGTCGGATGCGGGCTATTTCGAGGCCGTGACCCTGACCGACGAGGATCGCGGGCGCGCCCGCGCCTACGCGCGGGACGGCGCGCGCCGGATCCTCGGCAGCACGGACCTCGCCGCCACCCTGGCGGGGCTCGGCATGCGGCTCGTCGGGCGCCCGTTCGACGCGCTCGGGCTCCCACGCATCGTCCAGCTCGTCAACAAGACCAACCAGTTCAACCTCACCACCCGGCGCCTGCGCGAGGCCGAGGCCGCGGCGCTGATCGAGGATCCGGCCGCCCTCACGCTGCAATTGCGCCTCACCGACCGGCTCGGCGACAACGGCGTCATCGCGGTCGCGATCGGGCGGCTCGCCGGCGACGACCTCGTGATCGAGACCTGGCTGATGAGCTGCCGCGTGATCGGGCGGCGGGTCGAGGAGGGCACCCTCGCGGTCCTGGCAGCGGAGGCCGCGCGCCGGGGCGCCCGGCGCCTCGTCGGCATCTTCCGCCCGAGCGGGCGCAACGGGATGGTGGCGGATCTCTATCCGCGCCTCGGCTTCACGGCCGACGCCCCCGGGCCGGACGGCGAGGGGCGGTGGGTGCTCGATCTCGCCGCCTACGCGCCGCCCGCGGACCTGCCGATGGTGGTGGAGGCGGGTTGAGAGGGGCAGAGGCGGGCGGCCCTGCCGCCTCACCGCCGCAGCCGGTTCCCCAGCACGAAGCCGAACAGCCCCATCAGCACGATCCCGGTCCCGCCCTGCACCCCGACGAGCAGGTTGGTGAACCGGCCGACCGGCTTGATGCCGATTTCCGGCGGGTTCGCCGTCATCATGTTGAGGGCGCTGTAGCTCAGGAGATCGAGGGCGTTGTAGGTCGGCGCACCGCTTCCCTCCGGAATCAGGCCGCCGGCGAGGCCGAACAGCCCGGCGAACACCACGATCAGCACCGCGAAGGCGCGAAACAGCCGCGACAGGCTCTCGCCGTAATCGCACAGCCACTCGACGAAGCGGTCGGCGAGCCAGCGATAGCCGTGGCGCAGCACGCCGCCGCGGTCGCGGTCGCGCCAGGCGTTGCGGAACTGCACCCCGGCATGCAGGCGGCCCATCCGACGCCGCCGGCGATAGGCCCAGCCGGCCTCGTCGCGGCTGCCGATGCTCTCGAAATTCTGCTCCAGGGCGAGGTAGCTCGCCTTGGCCGCCTCGTAATCGCCGTCAACCTCCTCGCCCACCGCCTCGCCGATCTGCGCCGCGCGGAAGCGCGTGCCGTTGAGCCAGGCGCCGGCGAAGCGCGCGTGGCGCAAGGAGCAGGAGGAGAGGTCGAGCCGCACGAGCGTCGCGGCCGACAGGTCGGCGCCGGAGAGATCGGCCCCGTCGAGCTTGGCGCCGCTCAGCTTGGCGCTGCGCAGGCGCGAGCCCGCGAGCCGCGCCTTGGTCAGGCTCGCGCCCTCGAAATCGGCGTGGGTCAGGTTGGTGTCGGAGAGGTTCACCTCGTCGAGGCGGGCGCCGCGAAACCGGGTGTAGTCGGCGTCGGCCCCGGTGAAATCGGCGCCCCACAGGTCGGCGCCGGAAAAATCCGCGCCGTCGAGCAGGCTGCGGGGCAGGCGGGCGAAGCGTAGGGCGGCGTCCCGGAAGCTCGCATCCTCCAGCATCGCCTCGGTGAAGTCGGCCTGGCCGCCGGCCACGCCGGTGAAGCGGGCGCCGCTGAGATCGGCCTTGCCGAAATCGGCCTCCTCGATCAGCGCCGCGGAGAAATCCGCCGACCGGGCCATCGCCCCGGTCAGCCGGGCGCGCTTCAGGGTGGCGCCGGTGAGGTCGGCCTGCTCCAGGTCGCTGCCGGCGATCTCGGCCCCGGCGAGGTTCAGGCCCTGGCGGTCGGCGTCCCACCATGCCGCGTCACCGGCGAGCGGCGCGAGGCGGGCGCGGCTCAGATCCGCCGCGCGCAGGTCGAGGGGCCGGCCGTCCCGGTGCAGGGCCGCGCCGTCCTGGGCCGCGATCTCGGCGAGGAGCGCGCCGACGCGCGGATCGAGCGGGGGCTGGGGGCGGCTGTTCACCGTTCAGATGCGCCGATCGCGCGTGACGAGCCTGTCCATGCCATGGCGCACGCGTGTTCCTTCGAGGGGCCGATGCCGCCGGTATCAGCCACGGACGGGCCGGGAATGCAACGGCCGGGCCAGAACCCTGCGGTCCTCTCTCCTCAGGTGCCTAGCCTACCGGAGATCGAGCGCGCGGATCACCTCGGCCACCCGCTGCCGCGCCACCTCGCCGAGCGGCAGGATCGGCCGCGGCGGCGCGGCGTGGCAGAGGTCGAGCAGGTTGGCGCAGGCAAACATCACCCGCAGGCTCGAATAGTCCCGAAACAGGGCCCAGAGCGGCCCGAGCCGAGCATCGAGCCGCCGCGCCTCCGCCGCATCGCCGCGTTGGACGGCGCGGACGATGTCGAGGGCGACCTGCGGAAACAGCCCGGCGACGACGCTGTACCAGGCATCCGCGCCGGCGATGAGCGCCTCGGTGGTGGTCCAGTCGCCGCTATAGCCGAGGGAGACGGTCTGCGGCACGGCGGCGCGCAGGGCCGCCAGGTGCCCGGCGACCGCCTGCGGCTCCTGGCCCGGGCTCTTCACCGCGACGATGCCGGGCAGCCGGCTCAGAGCCCCGATCAGCTCCGGGCCGAACCGGAAATGGGTGGTCGAGGGATTGTCGTAGAGGCAGAGCGGCAGGCCGCTCTCCCGCGCCACCGTGGCGACATGCTCGAACACCTCCTCGTCGGTGAGCGGCGTGTAGGAGACCGCCGCGAGCAGCCCGGCCGCGGCGCCGGCCGCAAGGGCGTCCTGGGCCAGCCGCACAGCCTCGTCGGTCCGAAGCGCACCGATCCCGACCATCACCGGCACCCGTCCCCCCGCCTCGTCGAGCGCGGCGTCGAGCGCCCGGCGGCGCTCCTCGCGGGTGAGGTAGGGATACGAGCCGGTGCTGCCGAGGAGACCGATCGAATCGACCCCCGCCGCGCAGAGGCGAGCCACGAGGCGGCGCAGGGCCGCGACGTCCACGCGGCCCTCGGGATCGGCGGGCGTGATCGGAAAGGCGGACAGGCCGGTGAAACGCATGGGATCGATCCTTCCGGTCGGGGTCAGGCGGCGGGCCGCCGCACGAGGGCGAGGCCGAGACCGAGCGCGATCATCGCGGCGCCGGAGGTCTCGCGCAGGCGGCGGACCAGCCCCGGGCGGGACGCGGCCCCTGCGCGCAGGCGGCCGGCCGCGACGGCGACCGCGAGATCGGCCAGGGTATTGAGGGCGACCGACACCGAGCCCAGAACCACGAATTGCAGCGCGACGGACCCGGCGGCCGGATCGACGAATTGCGGCAGGAAGGCCAGGAAGAACGCCGCCGTCTTGGGGTTCAGGGCCTCGACCAGCACGCCCTCGCGAAAGGCGCCCCCGGGTCCCGCCGGCGGCGCGCCGGCCGGCACCGGCTCCTGCGCGTTCCGGCGGGCGGCGCGCAGCGTGCGGATGCCGATCCAGACCAGATAGGCCGCTCCCGCGAGCTTCAGGACCGCGAACAGCTCCGCGCTGGCGAGCACGAGGGCGGAAACGCCGAGACCACCCGCCAGGACGTGGACCATGCCGCCGAGACCCGTGCCGAGGCTGGAGGCGACGCCGTCGGCGCGTCCTCCGGCGAGGCTTCGCGCGGCAACGTAGAAGAGACCCGGACCGGGCGTGACGGCGAGCACCAAGGCCGCCGCGGTGAAGAGGGCGAGGGAGGTCGGATCGGGCATGGATGTCTCGGACGAAACCATCTCGGTCGGGACGAGGGTGCCGACCGGCACCGATGCATCGGACAAGCGGAGGCGTAACGGCGATCCGGCCCATTCCCTACAGCCAGTTTCCCGCCTTCGTGCCGGTCCAGTTCGCCCGCGCTCCCGACCCCACCCCCTCGAGGCGCACGCCACGGCCCCTCGCGCCGGGCGGTGTGGACGAGACGCCATGGGCTGGATCACCCGGGTGCGGCGGCCCACGGCACCGGCCTGGTCCGCCTGCCATCAGGGCGCCACGAATTCTTCGGATTCAGGCGATCTCATTTAGCCGGGATTAACCAAGAGGCCGCTCAATACGAGAGCTTAAGGTTGATCCTTTCCTAAACGGCCGATCTCACCGGCCCGTCGGGCGCTCGCGCGCCGGCGGCCGGCCGGGCGGGCCCGTGCGGGACAAGCCATCGAGTACAGGCCGCATGGACCTCGTTGCGTATTCGTCCGGTCGCCTCGCCCCGGGCTCCCTCCGTCGCCGCCGCCGCAACCGGCGCCTCCTCGGCATCGCCGCCGTGCTGGGTGGCATCGGCGCCGCCGCCGGCCTGGTGCCGCGCGACGAGGCCCGTGTCCCGGTGGCGGGTGTCGCGGCGGAGCCGGTCGCGCCGTTGCGCGAGGCCCGCCTCTCCCCGGCCGAGCTCGGCTGGATGCTCGCGCCGCTGCCGACCCTGGGGCGCGACGCGGCAGGCTTCACCCGCGATGGTTCGGCCGAGGCTGGCCCGCTTGTCGCGGCCACGGACCCCGCGCCATCGCCGGCCCCCGAGCCGCAGCGCGTCGCCGAGGCTGCGCCGCCTTCCATCATGCCACCTCCGGCCGAGCCATCCGCGGCGGTCCAGCCGGCCACCACGCCGCTCGTCGCCGTACCCCTCCCGGTGCCGCGCCCGCCCGAATTGCGCCCGTCCGATCAGCGCCCGATGCCGACCGTGCTGGCGGCCCGCGCGCCGCGGCGCCCGGTCCAGGCGATGGCGTCGACCCAGAGCGTGTTCAAGGCCGCGCTGCCGGAGGAGCCGTCGCTGTTCGACCGGATCTTCGGGGGCGGGGGATCGAGCGCCCCGTCGCAGACCCTCGCCTATGCGGCGCCCGGCGGCCTCGATCCGAGCCCGCGTCCACGCCTGAGCGCCAGCCCCGGCGTCGCAATCTACGACATCAGCGCCCGCACCGTGACCCTGCCGAGCGGCGAATCGCTGGAGGCGCATTCCGGCCTCGGGCCGCACATGGACGATCCGCGCAACGTCCACCTGAAGATGCGCGGCGCCACGCCGCCGGGCACCTACGACCTTACCGAGCGCGAGGCGCTGTTCCACGGCGTGCGGGCGATCCGGCTCAACCCGGTCGGCGGCAGCGGCACGATCCACAACCGGGTCGGGCTGCTGGCCCACACCTACATGCTCGGACCGAGCGGCGCCTCGAACGGCTGCGTCTCGTTCCGCAACTACGACCGATTCCTGCAGGCCTTCCTGCGCGGCGAGGTCCGCCGCCTCGTCGTGGTGCCGGGCAGCGGCGCGAGCGACCTGCCGCGGATCGGGCGGGGCGGTCCGTCCGACCGCGCCTCGCGAGGCTGACGCATGGGACAGCGGCCCCGGGAGACGCGTCTCCCGGGGCCGCTGTCTCACCTCGCGATCACTCGCCGTCGATCTTGGCGCCGATGATCGCGATGGCGCGCTGATACACGGAGGCGGCGTTCCAGCCCTGGATCGCCGCGAAGTTCGGCTCGCCGGGCTGGTAGCCGGCGCCGGCGCGCCAGCCATGGGCCTTGAGGAAGTTCGCGGTCGAGTTCAGGGCGACCGAGGCGTTGTCGAGGCTGCCGCCGGTGCCGTAGTTCAGCACGTTCTTCGGCAGGAACTGGGTGTGGCCGATCTCGCCATGCGCGGCGCCGCGGGTATTCGCGGTGAGGACGCCGCGGTCGACCAGGGCCAGGGCGGCGTAGAGCTGGTCGGTGAAGTAGGCCGAGCGGCGGCAATCATAAGCCAGGGTCGCCACCGCCGACAGGGTGTTGACGTTGCCCTTCACGGCACCGAACGCCGTCTCCATGCCCCAGATCGCGAGCAGCGGGCCCGCGGGAACGCCGTAGCGCTGCTCGATCGAGTCGAACATGGCGGCTTGCGAGCGCTTCATCGCCCGACCACGGGCGATGATCGCCGGCCCGCCGCGCTTGGCCATGAACTGCTCGAGGGAGAGCTTGAAGCTCTTCTGGCCCCGGTCCGCCGCGATGGTGGCCGACGAGTACGAGGTGCCCATCAGGGCCGAGATGGCGGCGGGGCTGGCGCGCCCGCGGGCCTCGTCGGCGAATTCCCGCTTCCAGGTCTCGAACCCGGCGGCCGAGTTGCCGCATTGCGCGGCCTGCGCACCGCCGGCCAGCACCGCGAGGCCCGCGGCGATCAGGGCCCTCCCGTAACCGCTTCCGATCATCCCAAATACTCCCTCGGGGGCCGCGGGCCTCGGGATATCGGGCCCGCCGCGGCTCCCCTTTCCGGCAATCCATGCCCGCCCGTGGGGCGATGCTACATCCCCGCCGTCTGCGGAATCTTTACGGCGGAACTGCAACCTGCCCCGATTCCGGCAGTCTGCCCGCAGGCGTGCCGCCTGCGAACCCGGCCGGATTGTCGGGTGCCATGTAGGGCGGGGGTTGGGCGCGGCAGGAAAACGGTCCGTGAGCGTGGCGTTTCGGCCACGCCCCCGGGTCAGCGCGCATGGCCTTCCGGCCAAGCGCGCTGATCAGGCGGAGAGCCCGAAGATCGCCCGCGCCTCGGCCGGGCTGGCGGGGGCGCAGTCGAGATGGGCGAGCAGGCTCACGGCCTTCTCGACCAGGGCCGCGTTGCTCGGGGCGAGCTGCCCGCGCGACAGGTAGAGGTTGTCCTCGAGCCCGACCCGGACGTGGCCGCCGGCGGTGGCGGCGAGCGCCACCATCGGGAACTCGGCCCGTGAGATGCCGAAGGCCGACCACACCGCGTCCCGGGGCAGGCGGTCGCGCATCTGCAGCAGGGTCTCGGGCGTCGCCGGCGCGCCCCACGGGATGCCGAGGCAGATCTGGAACATCGGCGGCGAGTCGAGGTGGCCTTCCGCCAGGAGGTGACGGGCGAGCTCGATCTGGCCGAGATCGAACACCTCGATCTCGGGCTTCGCCCCCGCCTCGCGGATCAGCGCCGCCATCGCCCGCAGATGGGCGGGCGTGTTCATGAAGGCGTGCTCGCCGAAATTCATCGTCGCGACGTCGAGGGTGCAGATCTCAGGGCGCAGCGCCGTGACGTGGCGGGTGCGCGCCTCCGGCGAGGCGAGGGTGGTGCCGGGGCCCGCCACCGCCGGGTCCGGATCGCCGGCGACGTAGCGCCCGCCGGCCCCGGTGGTCAGGTTGAGGACGACGTCGGCATTCTTCTCGCGGATCCGCTCAACCACCTCGCGGTAGAGGGACAGCTCCATGCTGGGCTTGCCCGTCTGAGGATCGCGGACGTGGATGTGGACGATCGCCGCGCCCGCGCCCGCGGCCTCCAGGGCCGATTGGGCTATGGCCTGCGGGCTCACCGGCACCGCCGGGTTCTTCGAGGCGGTGTCGAACGAGCCGGTGAGGGCGCAGGTGATGACGGTCTTGCGCGACATGGAAGCCTCCCTCAGAGCATGCCGCCGTCGACCACCAGGGTCTGGCCGGTGACGTAGGCCCCGCCGGCGGCGAGGAACAGCATGGCTTCGGCGATGTCCTCAGGCCTGGCCATTCGCCCGAGCAAGGTGCGCGACACGGATTCGGCCTTGCGCGCCGCCGGCCAGTTCTCCGTCCACGGCGTCTCGACCAGGCCCGGCGCCACGGCGTTGACCCGCACGTCCGGCGCGAGGGCCCGGGCGAGGCTGCGGGTGAGGTTCACCAGCCCCGCCTTGCTCGCCGAATAGGCGACGCTGGAGCCGCGCTGGCCGAGCCCGGCCACCGAGGCGGTGTTGACGATGGCGCCCTTGGCCTGGCGCAGGGCGGGCGCCGCCGCACGGGCGCAGCGATAGGGGCCGATCAGGTTGGTCGACAGGATCGTCTGCCAGAATTCCTCGGTCATCGCGTCGAGATCGGCGAAGTCGATCGGCGTGGTCGAGGCCGGGGTGCCGGCATTGTTGATGAGCACGTCGAGGCCGCCGAGCGCCTCGATCCCGCGCGCCACCATGGCCTCGGCCTCGCCGGGCACCGAGACGGTGCCGGGGAGCGCCCGGACCTTCAGCCCCTCGGCGGAGAGCCGCGCGGCGGCGTCGGGCCCGCGGGCATCCTCGGCGAGGTGGTTGAGCATCACCTCGGCACCGCAGCGGGCGAAGAGCGTGACGGCCGCAAGCCCGATCCCCGAGGCGCCGCCGGTGACGAGCACCCGGCGCCCATTCAAATTCGCGCTGATCATCGACGTTTCCACCCTGCGAAATGTTGTTTCGCGGGAGAGTGGCAGGGTCGGGCGGGGCTTGTCCAGCTTGCGCGGCGCATCGGGGGTGCGCTGCGGCGTGTCTCGACGGGGGCGGACCGCGTGTCATGATCGGCGGTCGGGGAGCACGTCGGCGCCGGAATCGTCCCTCCGCGGGTCCGGCCCGCTCGGCCGTCTCGACATCCGCGGCGTCGTCCCGGGGCCGCGAAAGCGCAACCCGGGACGACGCCGTTCGATGGAGCCGAATCAGCAAGCTTGCTGATCTGTCGGGTTCGGCAGCCGCTCAGTACTCCCAGAAGATCCGTTGCAGCTCCTTGGTGTCGCTGGTCTTGGTCAGGGCGACGGCGGCGAGGATCTTGGCCTTCTGCGGGTTCAGGTCGTGGGCCACGACCCAGTCGTACTGGTCGTCGGGCTGCTCGGCGTTGCGCAGCACGAAGCCGTCGCCGACGCGAGAGGAGCGGATGACGAGCGTGCCCTTGGCGCGCAGGTCCTTCAGCGTCTCGACGAGGTAGCCCGCCACCGAGCCGTTGCCGGTGCCGGCATGCACGATCGCCTTGGCGCCTCCTTGCACGGCAGCGGTGTAGGGGCCCGGGTTCATGTTGCCCGAGCCGTAGACGATCGCGACCTCCGGCAGGGTGTCGATCGTGTCGATGTCGAACTCCGACGACGTCCCGTGCCGCTTCACCGGCGCGCGGAACCAGTAGGTCTTGCCCTCGACCACCATGCCGAGCGGGCCCCACTGGCTTGAGAAGGCGCTCGGCTTGATGTTGACGCGCTTCGTCACGTCGCGCCCGGACTGGATCTCGTCGTTCATCGTCACCAGCACGCCCTTGCCCTTGGAGGCGGGGCTCGCCGCGGTGGCGACCGCGTCGGCGAGGTTGAGGGCGCCGTCGGCCGAGAGGGCGGTGGAGGGCCGCATCGAGCCGACGACCACGATCGGCTTGTCGCTCTTCACGACGAGGTTGAGGAAGAGTGCGGTCTCCTCCAGGGTGTCGGTGCCGTGGGTGATCACCACGCCGTCGACGTCGTCCTGCTTCAGCAGGGCCGAGACGCGCTTCCCGAGCTGCACCAGCTGCGCGTTGGTGAAGCTCTCGGAGGCGATCTGGAACACCTGCTCGCCGCGGACATTCGCCAGCTCGCTCAAGCTGGGCACGGCGGCGATCAGCTTGTCCACCGGCACCTTGGCGGCCTGGTAGGTGGCGCTGTTGCTGGCATCGGCGCCGGCGCCCGCGATGGTGCCGCCGGTGGCGAGGATCACCACGTTGGCCTTGCGGGCGGAGGCCGGCGCCGTCGTCGCCGTCGTCGGCATCTCGCGGGCGAGCGCGGAGCCGGCGAGCGGCACGGTCGCGAGCATCAGGGCTGCGAGGGCGGGGCGAAGGCGGCGCATGGTCGGGTCCTTCCGATGAGGAATCGAGGCCCTGCGGGTACCAGCCTCCGTCGCCTCCCGCCAGCGTTCCGGGGCGCGATTGCCGCAGCAGCGCAGGTGCTGACCCGGCAACTTTTCCCAGAATCGAGCGTTCTCCCGATACATGACGCGACGCGTCCCGTGCCAGCGGTGACTGGTACACTCAACAGTTCAGGAAACGATCATGTCCGCTTCTCAGGACGCCCTCAAGCCGCGCTTCACGCAGCACATCGACATCCATTGCCCGGACGATCGCGCCTATTGGGCCGGCCAATTCGGCGTGAGCGGTGAAGAACTGCGCGATGCCGTCAAGATGGTCGGTTCGCGGGTGTCGACCGTGGCGGCGCATCTCGGCCGTCAGGCGGCGTAGTGTTTCGAAGACTGCGTGAAGAGTGAGTGCCGCGGGCCGTCATCGACCCGCGGCACTTTCTATGGCGGCCCCGCGGATGTTACCGGGTCTACGACCTCGACGACGGTCCGGAGCGTCGGTCCGGGGGCCGATCCGCGCCCGTCGGGACATTGTCCGGATCGTTCCGGGACCGCGCTGCGGAGCCCGGCACGAGGGGGAAGACGAAAAAGCCAGTCGGCCGCGATCGTAGAGCGTCAGCGCCGCAACGCCGCCTCGACCCCGGCCGCGATCTCCAGGAGCCGCCGGTCCTGGCCGTGGCGCGCCAGCAGCATCAGGCCGACCGGCTTCGCGTGGCCCGCCAGCGGCAGCGAGATGCCGGTGAGGTCGAACAGGTTCCCCACCATCGTGTTGCGCAGCATCAGCAGGTTGAGGCGGGCGAATTCCGCGTCGTCCTCCGCCACGGCGGCGATGCGCGGCGCCGGGATGGCGGTCGCCGGCAGGGCCAGCACGTCGAGGGGCGTCAGCCGCTCGTCGCCGGCCTCGATCAGCACGGCGCGCTCGCGCATCATCCGGATATAGGCCGCGGCCGTCACGGTGCGGCCGCGGGTGATGCGGGCATGGACCCGCGGATCGAAGGCCGCCGCCTCGGCGTCGAGCCAATCGGCATGGATCTCCGCCGCTTCGACCGCGGCGATCGGGCCAGCCGCCGTCGCCTCGGCCATGCGGGCGAGGAGATCGTCGAACTCGGTGTCGTGGATGCGGGCGCCGGCCCCGCTCAAGGCGGAGAGGGCGGCTTCGAAGGCCTGCGCCACCAGAGGGTCGGTCTCGGTGAACAGGAGGCCGCGGGGAACCCCGATCCGCAGGTCGCGCAAGGGTGCCGCCCGGAGCGGCCGGTATTCCTCGCCCGCCATCACGGCGTCGGCCGCCGCGCAGGCCTCGACCGAGCGGGCGAGCGGCCCGATCGAATCGAGCGAGGGCGAGAGCGGGAAGGCGCCGGCAAGCGGCACCCGGCGGGCCGTCGGCTTGAAGCCGACGACGCCGTTGAGCGCCGCCGGAATGCGCACCGAGCCGCCGGTATCGGTGCCGATGGCGATGTCGGAGGTGCCGAGCGCCGCCGAGACGCCGGCGCCGGCGGACGAGCCGCCCGGCACCAGGCTCGGATCGGCGGCGTTGCCCGGCGTGCCCCAATGCGGGTTGAGGCCGAGGCCCGAGAAGGCGAACTCGGACATGTTGGTCTTGCCCAGGATCACCGCGCCGGCCCGGCGCAGGCGCGCGACCACGGGCGCGTCCTGGAGCGCGGCCTCGGCCTTGCGCCGGAGCGACGAGCCGGCGGTGGTCGCCTCGCCCTGCACGTCGAACAGGTCCTTGATCGACACGATGGTGCCGTCGAGGGCGCCGAGCGACAGGCCGGCCTTGCGCCGCGCGTCCGTTGCGTCGGCGGCGGCGCGCGCGGCCTCCGGGTAGAGCTTGGTGAAGACGTGCCGGCTCGCCGGCGCCTCGATCAGGGCGAGGCGGCGTTCGAGATCGTCGCGGACGGATGTCATCTCAATCGGTCTCCAGGGAAGGGGCGAGGGAGGGCTTGTGGTTTCGGCGGCTCGTCAGCAGGATCCCGCCATTCCAGCCCAGATTGGTCAGGAGGGCGAGCGACAAGGCAAGGACCGGCCCCAGCCGCTCGGCCGTGAGGGCGAGGACGGCGAGCGCCGCCACGAAGCCGAGGAGCCCCGGCAGGCTTAGCACCAGCACCGTCGCGACGGCCGTCCCGCCGATGCGCGGATGCAGGATCACCGCCAGGCTCACCATCACCACCGGGGCGAAGGCGAGAATTCCCGCCGCCGCCGGGCCCGCGAGCCGTCCGGCCAGCACCACGGCGACGACGAGCCCCATGACGATGGCGGCCCGGACCAGGATGTCGCGCCGCCGTCCCGGCCGCGCCGGCAGCGGACCGCTCTTGCGCAAGCCGCGGCAGGCCGCGGCGCAGGCGAGGATCACCAGGATCGTGGCCGCGCCCGCGCCCGAAAGCCCGCCGCCGAGGCGGGCGAGCCCCAGGGCCGCGGCGATCCACACGACGAGCGCGGTGGCGAGCGAGAGGAGAACGCCGTGCCGGCGGGCCATGCCCGCATAGGCCGCGATGAACAGGGCGGTGGCGGCGATGGCCGGCAGGCTCGCCACCGCGCTGTCGCGGAGAAACCCCGCATCGTGGTCGAGCGCCAGGAAGACGTAGGCCGGCCCGGCCGAAACCGGCAGGGTGGCGATCATCGCGCCGACGAGGGGTCCGGTCCGCTCGACCGCCAGCGAAGCGAGCACCACGATCGCGGCGCTCGCCAGCATCTTGGCGAGGAGCGCCGCCCAGAAGGCGGCGTCCGCGATCCCCACCAGGGCAGCCCATGACCCCATGGCGGGTTCAGGCCACCACGGGCAGGACGGCGATGTCGTAGGCGTGGGTCAGGGTGCGGCCGAGCACCGGGTCCTCCAGCGCCATCTCGAAGCGGGCGGCCGGACGGATGCCGCCGATCGCCCCGAGGGTGCCGCCGAACATCACCGTGCCGGGAGCGAGGTCGGGCCCGCCGGGGCGGCGCGCCAACAGGTCGCGCGGGGTGCGCAGGGCCGTCAGCCGGCCCTCCTGATAGAGCACCCGCTCGCCGTCGATGGTGGCATGTGCCCGCAGCACCAGCTCGTCCCAATGCGGCTCGACCTCGTCGAGGCGCCACAGGCCCGTGCCGACCGGCTTGCCGCACATCTGCTTGGAGAGCGCGATTCCGACCGTCTCGGCCTTGCGGTCGGTGTGGTCGGAGCCGAGCCCGAGCCAGAGCCCGTCGGCCAGCGACACGATCACCGGCTCCGCCTCGCCGGAGGAATCCGGCCCCAGCACCTCGAGGCGGGGGCCTTGCGTCAGCGTCGCGGCGGCGGCCCGATAATAGACCGGGACCGAGGAGGGCGGCGGCACGCCGATCGCCGCCAATTCGTCGATGTGGTGGCGGATCGCCGCCTCGTCCCGCCCGGCCCAGCCGGCGATCACCAGCGCCTCGGGCGCCAGCGCGATCGTGTCCCGGCGGCCTGCGGCCTCGCGATGGAAGGTCAGCATCTGTCTTTCTCCCTGATTCACTCGGCCGGCGCCAGGTCGGTCGCGGCGCCCTCGCGCCAGCGGGCAAAGCCGAGCACCAGCAGGCCCGCCAGCAGTTCCAGCCCGGCGACGAAGTACAGCCCGTTGCTCGACGTGCCGGTCAGCGTGTTCGACAGGCCGACCACGTAGGGGGCGACGAAGCCCGCGAGGTTGCCGATCGAGTTGATCGCCGCGATCGCGCCGGCCGCGGCGGTGCCGGCCAGGAAGGTCTGCGGCAGCGACCAGAAGACCGGGAAGGCCGCCAGGATGCCGATCGCCGCGACCGTGAGGGCGACGAGCGCCAGGACCGCGTGGCCGATCAGGGCGCCCGTGGCGGCGAGGCCCGCGGCGGCGATCAGGCTCGCGACGGCGCAGTGCAGCCGGCGCTCGCCGGTGCGGTCGGAATGGGCCCCGGTCCACACCATCGCGATGGTGCCGGCGATGAACGGCACCGCGGCGAGGAAGCCGATCGCGATGGCATCCTTCACGCCGATCTCCTTGATGATCGACGGCGTCCAGAACGCGATCGTGGCGTTGCCGCTGACGATGCAGAAATAGATCAAGGCGCAGAGCCAGACCCGGCCGTCGCGGAGCGCGACCTTAAAGCTCGCCTCCTTGCCGGCGGCCCGGCCCTCGGCCTCGACGACCGCCGTCATCGCGGCGGCGACCCTGGGTTCAAGCCAAGCCGCATCCTTCGGCCGGTCGGGCAGGAAGGCCAGCACCGCGGCGCCCGCGATCAGCGACGGGATGCCCTCGAGGATGAACAGCCACTGCCAGTTCGCCAGTCCCGAGACGCCGCCCATGGTGCCCATGATCAGCCCGGCGAGCGGGCCGCCGACCACGCCCGCGATGGCGAAGGAGGTCATGAACAGGCCGTTGATGCGCGAGCGCTTCGCGCTCGGGAACCAATAGGTCAGGTAGAGCACCACGCCCGGGAAGAACCCGGCCTCGAACACGCCGAGCAGGAAGCGGATGCCGTAGAACGCCCACTCCGACTGAACGAAGGCGAGGCTCATCGAGGCGAGGCCCCACAGGATGGTGATCCGCGCCAGCGTCTTGCGGGCGCCGATACGTTCCAGGAGCAGGTTGCTCGGCACCTCGAACAGGAAGTAGCCGATGAAGAAGATGCCGGCGCCGAAGCCGTAGACCGCCTCGCTGAATTTCAGGTCCGACAGCATCTGCAGCTTGGCGAAGCCGACATTCACCCGGTCGATCCAGGCCAGGATGAACAGGAAGACCAGGAACGGGATCAGCCTGAGCGTCGCCCGGCGATAGCCCTCGTCCAATTCATGCGTGCTCACCGTATCCACCCTCGTCATCGCTCTTCTCCCGCGGTCCGCGAACCGGCCGCCCGGCGTGTGGTTCTGCAAGTACCATGCCTGTGATATTTCACAAGCCGGTCCAAGCGGGGCATCCCCCGTGGTAAGGGAGCGGCGAATGAGCGGAGCTTTGGCGGTGGCGGAAACGCGTGCAGGTTCGTGCCCAACCATGTCGCAGAACGAGCGCGCCTACCGGCGGCTGAAGGACGACATCGTGGCGTTGCGGCTGAAGCCCGGCGACGCGCTGAACGAGGCGGGCCTCTGTGCGGAGCTGGGCCTCGGCCGCACGCCGGTGAACCAGGCCCTGCACCGGCTGATGCACGAGGGGCTGGTGCGCATCCTGCCCCGCAAGGGCGTGCTGGTGCAGCCGCTCTCGATGGACGAGTTCGCTCACCTGATCGAGGTGCGCCGCCTCACCGAGCCGCCCTGCGCGGCGCTCGCGGCCGGGCGGATCGGCGAGGCGGCTCTGGCCGAGCTCGACGCCATCCTGGCGGCGCAACCCGGCGATCTCGACGCGATCCTGGAGTCGGACCGGCGCTTCCACGCGATCATCGCCGACGCCTCCGGCAACAGGGTGCTCGCCGAGGTGCTCGCCGGGCTGCACGGTCGCTCGGTGCGGTTCTGGGCCCTGTCGCTGGCCACCGGTCACCACCTCGCGGAGGTGGCCGAGGAGCACGCGGTGATCCTCGGATCCTTGCGCCGGCGCGACCCGGATGCTGCTGCGGCGGCGATGAGCGCCCACATCGATTCCTTCGCCCGCACCCTCGCCTCGCAGCTGGGGTGACGGACGGCCTGAGCCGGGGCATAGATGCGCCGCCATTCGGGGAGTCACGCGACCGATGACCGACATCCGCTCCCGCCGCAGCGCCCTCCTGGTGCCGGCCACCGCGACCGCCCTCGCGGCGGCCCGATCCGAGCCCGCCGACGCGCTGATCCTCGACCTCGCCGATTCGCTGCCCCCCGCCGACAAGGAGGCCGGACGGATCCGCCTCGCGGCTTCCCTCGCCGAGGGCGGGTTCGCCGCCGCCGAGCTGGTGGTGCGGGTGAACGGCCTCGACACGCCCTGGGGCGAGGCCGATCTCGCGGCGGTGGCGGGAGCCGGGCCCGACGCGGTGCTGGTGCCGCGGGTCGAGGAGCCGGAGGATCTCGCCGGCATCGGCAGCCGCCTGCGCCGGCTGCACGCGCCCGAGCGGGTCCGGCTCTGGGCCAGCCTCGACACGCCGCTCGGGATCCTCGCGGCGGAAGCGGTGGCGAGCGCGGTGCGCGACGTCGATGCGCGGCTCGCCTGCCTCGTCGTCGATGCCGGCGCGCTGGCCCGCGAAGGCCGGCTGCCGCACGGCGCGCCGGAGGCCGGGCCGCTCCTCGCCTGGCTCGCCACGGCGCTCGCCGCCGCTCGCGCCCACGACCTCGACGTGCTGCTCGACCCCGCCGACCGCCTCGAGATCGGCCGCGCCCGCGGCCTCGGCTTCGACGGGGCGGTGGTGACGGCGCCCGCCGGCGCCCGCCGGGCCGAATCGGCCTTCGCGCCCGACCCGGAGGCGCTCGCCGCCGCCCGGGCCCTCGTCGCCGCCTTCGACGCGCCGGAGGGGAGAGGTCAGGCGGGCATCGCCCATCTCGGCCGCACGGTTCTGCGGCGCGAGGCGGACGAGGCGCGCCGGCTCGTCGCCCTCGCCGACGCCGTGGCGTCCCGCCCGGGTGGCAGGACATGAGCGGCCTCGACCGCGAGAGGCAGGGCATGAGCGGCTCGGTCCGCGAGCCACAGGGCATGAGCGGCTCGGTCCGCGAGCCACAAGGGACGGGCGGTTCGATCCGCGGGACGGAGGAGGCCAGCGGCCTCGACGTCGCGATCCGGATCCTCGATCCGCGCCTGACCGCGTGGGGTTTTCCGCGCTGGGGCTCGGCGCTCGCCGCCGGGCTCGACCTCCATGCCTGCCTCGATGCCCCCATCACGCTCGAGCCGCAGGGCCCCCCGGCCCTGATCCCGGCCGGCTTCGCCCTGGCGATCCGCGATCCCGGCTGGTGCGCGATGGTCTATCCGCGCTCCGGCCTCGGCCACCGCGAGGGGCTGGTGCTCGGCAACAGCGTCGGGGTGATCGACGCGGATTACGAGGGCCCGCTGATGATCTCGGCCTGGAACCGCAACCCGCCGGGAACCGCGACCCTCACGGTGCGGCCGGGCGAGCGGGTCGCCCAGCTCGTCTTCACCCGGGTGGT
This sequence comes from Methylobacterium currus, assembly GCF_003058325.1. Taxonomy (NCBI): domain Bacteria; kingdom Pseudomonadati; phylum Pseudomonadota; class Alphaproteobacteria; order Hyphomicrobiales; family Methylobacteriaceae; genus Methylobacterium; species Methylobacterium currus. The sequence goes on along the minus strand of NZ_CP028843.1, from coordinate 1,942,045 downwards.
GCGGCCGTCGCTGCGGGTGGTCGAGGCTTTTCCGGAGGTCGAGGCCGGTGCCCGCGGCGCCGGCGGCTTCGGCTCCACCGGCCGCGGCTGACGACGCGCTTGGACGCGGTGGTGCATTCCCCCCGGCCCGCGACGGGCGCGGCTCTGGCGCCGCCGCGCCTCGGCCTCGCGCTCGCCGCGATGGTCGACATCGCCCTCCATGCCCGGCCCCAGCCGGTGAGCGCCAAGGCGCTGGCGGCGCGCCACGCCCTGCCGCCCCGGCACCTGGAGGCGGTGCTGCAGGCCCTGGTGCATCACGGCCTGCTCAAGGGATTGCGCGGGCCGCATGGCGGCTACGAACTCGCTCGCGAGCGCCGCCGGATCACCGCCGGCGACATCGCCCGGGCGGTGCTCGGCCCGGACGCGGCCGAACCGGATCGCGCCGGCAACGACGTCGCCGGCCTGGTCGTCGCCCCCCTGGTCGCGGAGGCAGCCGGGGCTTACCTCGCGGTGCTCGATTCGGTGACCGTGGAGGACCTCTGCGGCCGGGCCGAGGCCGCGCAGGTCGCCGGACCGCGGGCCGGCGCGGATTTCACCATCTAAGCAGTTTTTTCCAAGGGCCCAGTTCCGGCAAGGAAACGATGCGAGATCAAGGTCTTGCGTCAGTTCGCGCTTGAGCCTTCCGCGTCCCTGGGCGATGCGGAAGCTTAAAGAATGCTTTATCAAGTCGCCGTAGTTTGAGCCATCATCGGGCGCGGAAAGGAATCCCGGGGACCATGACCAACGCAGCCGATCCCGCCGTCGTGGTCGTCACGGCCCGGCCCGATCCCGGTGGGCTGACGCGGTTGTTTCCGTCGGGCGTTCCGACCCTCGTGGTCCCCGAGCCAGGCGCGGCGCTCGCCGCCCTCGCGACGAAATCCGCCGATCTGGTGCTGATCGAGGCCTCGCCCGGCCTCGACGCCCTGGGCGTGATCCGCGCCCTCCGCCTGAAGCCGCATCTCGCCCACACCTCGATCCTGCTCATCGCCGAGGGCGACCCGGCCGAGACCCGCCGCCGAGGACTGGAGGCCGGCGCCACCGACGTGGTGCTGCCGCCCCTCGACGCCTCGGACCTGGCCCTGCGCGGCCGCAACCTGATCTCCCTCGCCCGGGCGCAGGACGCGGTGGAGAACCAGGCCCGGGCGCTGACCCGCGAGGTCGAGCGGGCGGCGGCCGAGAGCCAAGAGCGCGAGCGCGAGATCATCCGCCGCCTGATGCTCGCCGCGGAGTTCCGCGACGATCAGGCCGGCGATCACCTGACCCGCGTCGCCGGTTGCGTGCTCGCCATCGCCGACGGGCTCGGCCTGTCGGAGGAGGAGGGCAACGACATCGCGCTCGCCTCCACCATGCACGACATCGGCAAGATCGGCGTCGCCGACAGCATCCTGCGCAAGCCCGGGCCCCTCACCGAGCCCGAGCGGTTCGAAATGATGCAGCACGCGCTGCGCGGCTACCGCATGCTGCATGACAGCCCGTCCCGCCTCCTGCGGCTGGCCGCCGAGATCGCGCTCACCCACCACGAGCGCTGGGACGGCGCCGGCTATCCGCAGGGCCTCAAGGGCACCGAGATCCCGCTGCCCGGCCGCATCACCGCCGTCGCCGACGTGTTCGACGCCCTGATCTCGGCCCGGGTCTACAAGCCGGGCTGGCCGCTGGAGCGGGCGCGCCGCTTCCTCGAGGAGCAGGCCGGCGCGCATTTCGACCCCGATTGCGTCGCCGCCTTCCTGTCGCGGTGGGAGGACGTGGTGGCCCTGGTGGAGGAAAGGCCGGCGGACCGGGCGGCGTGAGGGGAGGGGGTGGTGGCGCTCACCACCCCATCGTGCCGGGCTCGCCCTTGAACGGGCCGACGATGGTCGGGGTGATCCAGCCGCCGTAGAAGCCGCCCGGCTGCGGGACGACCCGCTCCTCGCCGACGAAGCACGCGTCCATTGTCCCGGCATAGAAGGCGACGTGACCGGCGAGTGCCGCGAAGGCCTCCGTCGGGTGCGGGTAGGCCCAGGCCGCCCGGCCGGCGCGCCGCTTGGTCCCGACCACGTCGAAGTAGACGGCTTGCCCCTTCCATTCGCACAAGGAGCCGCCGCCCGCCGGAGCGAGCGCCCCCGGCATGATGTCGCCCGGCGGCAGGTAGTAGCTCGGCGGATGGGACGTCTCCAGCACCCGCCAGCCCCGCACCGTGTCGGCGATGGTGACCCCGTCGAAGACAACGCGCAGGCGCTCCCGAACCGGCTCCAGGCGCGGTGGGCGGGGATAGTCCCACACGCTCTCCTGGCCGGGGCTCACCGGATCGGGTTCGGGGTGGCCGCGCCGCATCCTGGGCTCTCCTCGCGTGTCGCATCGCCTCGACAACGCGCGACCGCGCGAAGCGTCGCGCGGCTCTAAGCAGACTTGCGTGGCCAAGCCAACGCTGTGTCCGCTTAGGTCCTCGCTTCGCCGCGAGGTCTTCCGGCAAACCCCGCAGCCGGTTTTGCGAAATCTGCTCAACCGTAGACGACGGCACGATTTCGGCCGGCCTGTTTGGCATCGTAGAGGGCCATATCTGCCAACGACAGGAGATCGGCCGCCGATCTCCTGTCTTGGCGGCCCGCCAATGCACATCCCGCACTGATCGTCACGACCTGCAAGCCGTCTGCCCGATGGGCGTGCGGCAGGCCGAGACGCTCGATCGCGGCGACCAGCCGCTGAGCGACCATGCAGGCATCCTGCCCGCGCAGCAGAACGGCGAATTCCTCGCCACCGTACCGTGCTACGAGGCCGTGGCTCTTGCGAATTTCGGCGGACAACGTCTCGGCCGCGACACGCAAACAGGTATCGCCTGCGGGGTGACCATAATGATCGTTGTACCGTTTGAAGTGATCGACATCGATCAGCACGAGGCCGATCCCATCGCCGTCTTTCATCGCGCTGTGCCACATCTCGGCGAAGCGCTCGTCGAAACGGCGACGATTGGGGATTCCGGTCAGACCGTCGGTCAAGGCCACCTGAGCCAGCTTCGCGTTCGCGACCGACAGGGCGTTCCCCGCCTCGATCAGCTGGTCGCTCTGCAAGTCATTCCGGACCTGGAGCAGGAACCGGTGCCGTTCGTTCGTCTCCATCACGACGTTCAGGACGAGGCCGGCCGCCACCATCAACGAGAAGTATCCGACGGCGCTCAGCCGGGCGACGAGAGCAGCTCCGGAAATCCCCAGCGTGAACGCGGCGTAGGCGATCAGGCAGAGGAGGGCTGCCGTGATGGTCGTCCGCAGGCCCAGCGGGATGCCGATGATCGCCAGAACGACCCCGAGCAGACTTCCGGTGTTGTACAGGAGATTGATCTCGACGGATCCGAACTGTCCGAGATACCCGCTGGTCAGCATCACGGCGGTCGCGACCGCGACGATGACCAGCCCGCCATGGTTCTGGACTGCCGTCCAGCGCAGGCATCCAGCCGACGCCAGGCAGAATGCGGCCCCGAGAAGCCGAACCCTGACCGCCGCGACCGGATTCGACAGATTGGCGAGATCGATACCGAGACAGATCACGTAGATGGCTGCCGCTAGGATCGTATAGATACGAATCAATCTCGTCCGCTTTTCGGCAGACACCACGAGGAAGCGCTGCTCCCACTCAGGCTCCAAACGCGGAAGCACGTGCAGCCGTTGAATCTGGTCTTCGATCCTGGACAACATATCGGCTAAGCATGGCGCAGTCTCGCGCGAGCTGGCAGCCTTCGTCTTTGACTTGCCCGGGATCAATATCTTCAGGGGAGCAGATCATCTACGATTCGACTAATTGCGCATAGCATATAAATATAAATAAATACTGACTTTCGATCAAACACTCATTGTGTCCTCGGCATCCCCGTCGCCGCGACACGACCCGTGACGCTCGCGCGCGACGGTCTCCCGGCTGCCTCCGGTCTCGGTCGCGACCAGTGCAGTGCCGCGATGTCCGATTCGTCGTTCGATCGCCTGCGTCGTTCTCGCCCGTACTCGATCGTCATGCCGGGAGCGGCGCTCTAAATGACTTCCCTAGAGGAAAATCCTCACGCTCGAGAGTGCTCCTTGGAGCAGGCGATCGCATGACAGCAGGTGATGATCGGGCCGCTGAAGGTCCCGCCGAGGGAGGCCGCGATGACTCGCTTGCCCCCTCAAGCCCGCGTCAGACAAAACCCCCGGGCTTGCCGGGGGCTGCTTCCTGCGCGACCGGGGCTCGTGACGCGGTCACGCGTCCGTCACGCCCGCCGCATCCTGCGCCTTCAGCACCTCCGGCCGCGGCATCGAGACGATGTTGTAGCCCGAATCGACATAGTGGATCTCGCCGGTGACGCTGCCCGACAGGGCTGAGAGCAGGTAGAGGCCCGATCCGCCGATATCCTCCAGCGTCGCGGTGCGCCGCAGGGGCGCATGGGCGGCCTGGTGGTTGAACATCAGGCGGGCATCGGCGATGCCGGCGCCGGCGAGCGTCCGCACCGGGCCGGCCGAGAGGGCGTTGACCCGGATGCCCTGCGGCCCGAGATCGGCCGCGAGGTAGCGCACCGAAGCCTCGAGCGCCGCCTTGGCGAGGCCCATCACGTTGTAGTTCGGCATCACCCGGGTCGAGCCACCATAGGTGAGCGTCAGGAGGGAGCCGCCGGGGCGCATCCGCGTGGCTGCGCGCTGGGCGATCTCCGTGAACGAGAAGCACGAGATCACCATCGTGCGGGAAAAGTTCTCCCGGGTGGTGACGTCGACGTAGCGGCCCTTGAGCTGCGACTTGTCGGAGAAGCCGATGGCGTGGACGACGAAGTCGAAGCCCTCGGGCCAGGCCGCATCGAGGGAGGCGAAGGTGGCGTCGACGCTGTCCAGGTCCTCGACGTCGCAGGGGAAGACCAGGGACGAGCCGAGGGTGCCGGCGAGCGGCCCGACCCGGCGGCCGAGGGCTTCGCCCTGGTAGGTGAAGGCCAGTTCGGCGCCCTGAGCCGCCAGGGCCCGGGCGATGCCCCAGGCGATGGAGTGGTCGTTCGCGACGCCCATCACGAGCCCGCGCTTGCCTGCCATCAAACCTGTCACGCCCGATCCTCCGCTGTTGTCGGTGGATCGGGCCTTTACGCGGCGGGCAGCCTCCTGTCCACGCCGCGAGGAGGGTCAAGACACCGGACAGACGTCAGGCGTCGACGTGCTTCAGGACCAGGGTGGCGTTGGTGCCGCCGAAGCCGAAGGAGTTGCTGAGCACATGGCCGAGCTGCGCGTCGTCCTTGCGGGCGCGCAGGATCGGCATGTCGGCGAAGGCCGGATCGAGCTCGTCGATATGGGCGCTCTCGCAGATGAAGCCGTTGTTCATCATCAGGAGCGAGTAGATCGCCTCCTGCACGCCGGTGGCGCCGAGCGAGTGGCCGGTCAGCGACTTGGTGGCGGCGATCGGCGGGCAGGATTCGCCGGTGCCGAACACCTCGCGGATCGCCTCGATCTCCTTGTCGTCGCCGACGGGGGTCGAGGTGGCGTGGGGGTTGATGTAGTCGATCTTGACGCCCTTGAGCCCCTCGATCGCCTGGCGCATGCAGCGCACCGCCCCCTCGCCGGACGGGGCCACCATGTCGTGGCCGTCCGAAGTGGCGCCGTAGCCGGCGACCTCGCCGTAGATGCGCGCGCCGCGGGCGCGGGCATGCTCCAGCTCCTCCAGCACCAGCACGCCGGCGCCGCCCGCGATGACGAAGCCGTCCCGCGCCCGGTCATAGGCGCGCGAGGCCCGCGACGGGGTCTCGTTGTACTTCGAGGACATCGCCCCCATGGCGTCGAACAGGACCGAGAGGGTCCAGTCCAGCTCCTCGCAGCCGCCGGCGAAGATGATGTCCTGGCGCCCGGCCTGGATGATCTCGGAGGCGTTGCCGATGCAGTGGTTCGAGGTCGCGCAGGCGGACGAGATCGAGTAGTTCACGCCCCGGATCTTGAACCAGGTGGCGAGCGTCGCCGACGCGGTCGAGGACATCGCCTTGGGCACCGCGAAGGGCCCGACGCGCTTCGGCCCCTTGGCGCGGGCGATGTCGGCCGCCTCGACGAGCGCGCGGGTCGAGGGACCGCCCGAGCCCATGATGATGCCGGTGCGCTCGTGCGAGACCTCGGCCTGCTCCAGGCCGGCGTCGCGGATCGCCTGCTCCATCGCGACGTGGTTCCAGGCGGTGCCGCCGCCGTGGAAGCGCATGGCACGGCGGTCGACCACCGTCTCGGCGTCGAGGGTGGGTGCGCCCTGGACCTGGCTGCGGAAGCCGTGGGCCGCGAAGTCCTCAGCGCGGGAGATGCCCGAGCGCGCCTCGCGGAGGGACGCCAGAACCTCCTGGGTGGAATTGCCGATGGACGAGACGATGCCCATCCCGGTGATTGCCACGCGCCTCATGATCGTCGGAACCCTCCGGAGCGGCGCCACACGCGCCCGCGGGCGGTCTCGCCACGCGGATGTCACCTAGGCGCCCGATGCCGTAATCTCAACCGCCCATCGGGGGAAAGGGTCCCGGCGGGCCGAAACAGCCCGCTTTTCGCTGGGCCACGGGGCCCGCCGTCCACGGGGTCGCCCCGCGCGGAGACGGGCTCGGGACAGCTCAGCCGCCGGCGGCGGGGGTCGCGGCCTGGAACAGGCCGACGCGCAGGTCCTGCACCTCGTAGACGCGCTCGCCGTCGGCCTCGAGCCAGCCATCGGCGATGCCGAGCACCAGGCGGCCCTGGCGCACCCGCTTGATGTCGACGCCGTAGACGACCTTCGTCATGGTCGGCAGCACCTGACCGGAGAGCTTCACCTCGCCGACGCCGAGCGCCCGGCCGCGGCCCGGCGCGCCGAGCCAGCCGAGATGGAAGCCTACCATCTGCCACAGGGCGTCGAGGCCGAGGCAGCCCGGCATCACGGGATCGCCCTGGAAGTGGCACGGGAAGAACCAGAGGTCGGGCCGCACGTCGAGCTCGGCCAGGACGTGGCCCTTGCCGTGGGCGCCGCCGTCGCGGCCGATCGAGGTGATGCGGTCGAACATCAGCATCGGCGGCAGCGGCAGCTGGGCGTTGCCGGCGCCGAACATCTCGCCGCGGCCGCAGGCCAGCAGGTCCTCGTAGGAGAAGTGCGAGGGCCGGCTCGGGGCGTCGGGGGCGGAGGTCTGGTCGGCGGACATGTGCGGGGCGGATTCCTCGTCAGGGGGCCGCGGACCCCCGGCGGACGGCCGGGGCGCGGCGGGTGGCGCCTCGTTAACACAGCGCCCGGGACTGTTCAAAGCCGGCCGAAGGCCATAGTCTGTAACGCTTCTGATCTGCGCCGGAACGGCCGCGGTCGGGTTGCGGCGGGGGGACGGGCGGCCTATAACAAGCGGTATCATTGTCGCTGCCCAACGAGTCGTTAGTTCCGCTGATGAACGATCTGTCGCCCCTGCGCGCCGTCCTCGGCGCCCGCGTCCCGGCCCTCGAGTCCGGCGCCGCCGGCCAGCGGCGCGGCTGCCCGCTCTCGGAGCTGCGGGATCGTCTGCGCCGCGCCGGCCTGCGACCGACCCGGCAGCGCCTCTCCCTCGGCTGGCTGCTCTTCGGCAAGGGTGACCGTCACCTCACCGCCGAGATGCTGTACGACGAGGCGATGCGGGCCAAGGTCCCGGTCTCCCTCGCCACGGTCTACAACACCCTGCACCAGTTCACCGAGGCCGGCCTGCTGCGCCAGCTCGCGCTGGACGGGTCGAAGGCCTATTTCGACACCAACCCGAGCGAGCACCACCACTTCTTCCTGGAGGAGGAGGGCCAGGTGCTCGACATGCCGGATTGCGGCATCACCGTCGACTCGCTGCCCCAGGCTCCCGAGGGCATGGAGATCGCCGGCGTCGAGGTGATCGTCCGCCTCCGCCGCCGGACCGGCCGGGCCTGATCTCAAACGATCGTCGGGACGTCTTCGAGGGCCGCGTTTCCGAAAGGGGGCGCGGCCCTTTTGTCATGCAGGCCGATGCCGGCACCCCAGCGCATCCCCATCTTGAGCGGGATGCAGGCCGCGACGGGGCAGGCCCGGTCTATCCTGCCTCCGGAGCCCTGCATCGCCCGGACTCGGCCTGAGGCCGCGGGCGGAACGAGTTGCCAGGTCCGGTCGAGCACGCGAACGACGCCATCCGGAGGAATCTCATGACCGACAGCCAAGATGACCTGCACGACGATCCGCTCGTCATCGCCGGCACGACCCTGTCCTCGCGCCTCTTCATCGGCACCGCCGGCTACCCGACGCAGGCCATCATGAGCGAGGCGGTGCGGGAGAGCGGCGCCGAGGTGGTGACGGTCTCGATCCGCCGCATCTCGCTCCACGGCCACGGCTCGGACACGGTGGCGCGCCTGAAGGGCGCCCGCTTCCTGCCCAACACCGCCGGCTGCGAGACCGCCCGCGACGCCGTGATGACGGCCGAGCTGGCCCGCGAGGCGCTCGGCACCACCTGGATCAAGGTCGAGGTGATCGGCGACCGCGAGACGCTCTATCCCGACGTCGCCGAGACGATCGAGGCCACCCGCCAGCTGGTCGAGTCCGGCTTCACCGTGCTGCCCTATTGCAACGACGATCCGGTCGTGTGCAGCCGCCTGGCCGATCTCGGCGCGGCCGCCGTGATGCCGATGGGCTCGCTGATCGGCTCCGGGATGGGCGTCGCCAACCCGGCCAATCTCGAGCTGATCTGCCGGCGCTCGCCGGTGCCGGTGATCGTCGATGCCGGCATCGGCACCGCCTCCGATGCGGTGATCGCGATGGAGCTCGGCGCCGCCGCGATCCTCCTCAACACCGCCGTCGCCAAGGCCGACGATCCGGTGCGGATGGCCCGCGCCATGCGCCGCGCCGTCGAGGCCGGCCGCCTGGCGTCGCTCGCCGGCCGCATCCCGCGCCGCGCCCGGGCCGAGCCGTCGAGCCCGCAGCTCGGCCTCGTCGGCTCGTGAGCCTGCCCGCCCGTCTGCTGATCGTCACCGACCGGCACGGCTGCCCAGAGCCGCTGCCCGACCGCGTCGCCGCCTGCCTGGGTGCCGGCGCCCGCTGGATCTGGCTGCGCGACCGCGACCTGCCGGCTCCGGAGCGTTCGGGCCTGGCCGAGATCCTGGCCGGACACGTGGCGCGGGTCGGCGGGGCGCTGACCATCGGGCGCGACGTGGAGCTGGCGGCGCTCGTGGCGGCGGCGGGCGTCCAGCTCGGCGGGGCCGCCGCCGTGGCGCCGGCCCGGGCGCGGCTGGGGCAGGGGGCGTTGCTCGGCGTCTCCGCGCATTCCCTCGCGGAGGTGAGGGCCGCGCGGGAGGCGGGGGCGGATTACGTGACGTTGAGCCCGATCTTCCTCACCGCCAGCAAGCCCGGCTATGGGCCCGCGCTCGGGCTGGAGGTGGTGCGGGAGGCGGCCCGGGTGGTGCCGGTGGTGGCGCTCGGGGGCATCGATTCCGGGACCGCGCCGGCCTGCCGCGAGGCCGGAGCCGCGGCCGTGGCGGTGATGGGGGCGGCGATGCGCGCACCGGATGTCGGGAGGCTGATCCCGGCCCTCGGATAGGACGCGTTCGGTCCCGGGGACGATCGCCCCGTCCTCCACCCCGTTCCAGGCCGGAGACGGCGGCTTTCCCGGTACTCCCCCACATCATTCCTGTGCATGCGACAGCCTTGACCGGACCCGTCGCAGCCGCCGGGCGTTGGCTGGCCGCGAGAACAGGAGTGGGGGCCGATGGCGAAGCGCAAGGTGAGCCGGCGCGCGAAGGGGGAATCCGAGGAGGGCGTGGCGCCGCTGGTGCCGCCCGGGGCCCTCGCGGTGGCGCTGCTCGGCCTGCGCGACCGGGGCCGCCCCCTGATCCACGTCGCCCGCGAGGCCCGCCGGCTGGAGGAGGTCGCCGCCCTGCTGCGCGGGCTGGCGCCCGGCCTCGGCGTCGCGGTCTACCCGGAATGGGACTGCCTGCCCTTCGACCGTGCCTCCCCTTCCCGCGGCACGATGGGGGCGCGGGCCGGCGTGCTGCGCTGGCTCACCGATGCCGGGAACCTGCCGGACATCCTTCTCACCACCGCCCCGGCCCTGATCCAGCGGGTGCCGCCGCCCGCGACCTGGGCCGGGGCCCGGGTCGAGATCAAGGCCGGCGACGCCCTCGATCCCGCCCGGCTGGCGGCGGAGCTGCAGCGCCTCGGCTACATCCTCGACGACCGGGTCGACGAGCCCGGCGAGGTCGCGGTGCGTGGCCGGACCATCGACGTGTTCCCGGCCGCCGCGCCCCGGCCCTGCCGGATCGAGCATGACGGCGGCACGGTCACGGCGATCCGCACCTATGATCCGGTCTCGCAGCGCTCCCTCGACGAGATCGGGACCCTGGTGGTCGACCCGGCGACGGAGATCGTCCTGGCGCCGGACTCGCCCGTGCGCCTGCGGCCCTTCACCGGCCAGGAGCATCTTTTGCCCACCCTCTACGGCCGGCTCGTCACGGTGCTCGACTACGTGCCGGACGCCCGCCTGGTGGTCGAGGCCGGGGCGGAGGGCCGCGCCGAGGCGTTCTTCGAGCAGATCGCCGAGGGACGTGCGGCGGAGGCCGCGACCCGCGGCCAGGCGGTGCCGCTCTACCTGACCCCCGCCGAGTGGCGGGAGACCCGCGAGGCCCGCCAGCTGGCGGTCGCGAGCGACGCGGACGCCGAGTCCATCGCCGTGCCGTCCTTCCTGCGCGAGCGCCGGCCGGGCGCGGCCTTCTCGGTCTACCTGCGCGATCGCCTCAAGGCCGGCGAGCGCGTGGTGCTGGCCGGCGACCCGACCGGGCTCAAGCGCCTGTCCCGCCAGGCCGCCCGGGCGGCGGAACGCAGCGTCCGCCCGGTCGCCGACTGGGAAGAGGCCGTCGCCGCCAGGGCCGGCGAGATCGTGGCCCTGGCGGCACCCCTCGATGCCGGCTTCCGGGTGCCGGACCTCGCCACGACCGTGGTCGCCGCCCCGGACGTCTATGGCGGCAGCTCCGTCCGCGCGAGCGCCGGGCAGCCGGTGATCCTGCCGATGGGCGAGGTGGACCTGCGCGTCGGCGACGTCGCGGTCGACGGCGACCACGGGCTGTGCGTGTTCGAGGGGCTGGAGCGCATCGCCACCGGCGACGGCGGCAGCACCGAGGCCCTGCGCCTGCGCTTCGCCCACGAGGCGATCCTGATGGTGCCGGTGGCCCAGGCCGACCGGATCTGGCGCTACGGCTCGGAGGAGGAGGCGGTCACCCTCGACACGCTCGAGGGCGGGACCTGGGCGAAGCGGCGACTCACCACCGAGGCGGGCCTGGCACGGGCCGCCCGCGCCATGCTGGAGGCGGCGGAGCAGCGCCGCGAGGCCAGCGCCCCGGCCCTGGTGCCGCCGGAGCGCGAGATGGAGCGGTTCGGCGCCGGCTTCGGCTTCCCGCTTACCCCCGACCAGGCGAAGGCCGTCGACGGGGCGCTCGCCGATCTCGCCGGCGAGCGGCCGATGGACCGGCTGGTCTGCGGCGATGTCGGCTTCGGCAAGACCGAGGTGGCCCTGCGGGCCGCCGCCGCGGCTCTGCTCGCCGGCAAGCAGGTCGCCGTGGTGGCGCCGACGACCGTGCTGGTGCGCCAGCACCTGCGCACCTTCGAGCGGCGCTTCTCCCGCTTCGGCATCGGGGTGGCGCAGCTCTCGCGCCTCGCCGCGCCGGCGGAGGCCAGGCGCGTGCGCCAGGGCCTCGCCGACGGCTCGATCCGCCTCGTGATCGGCACCCACGCGCTCGCCGGGAAGGGCGTCGCCTTCGCCGATCTCGGCCTCGTGGTGATCGACGAGGAGCAGCGCTTCGGCGCCGCCCTGAAGGAGCGCCTGCGGAGCATGGCGGGCGACGCCCACGTGCTGACCCTGACCGCGACGCCGATTCCCCGCACCCTGCAATCGGCCCTGGTCGGCCTCAAGTCGCTCAGCGTCATCGCGACGCCGCCGGCGGTGCGCCAGCCGATCCGCACGATGCTGACGCCGCTCCACGACGACACGGTGCGGGCGGCGCTGATGCGCGAGAAGGGCCGGGGCGGCCAGAGCTTCGTGGTCTGCCCGCGCATCGAGGAGATCGGCCCGATGGCCGAGCGGCTGAAGCGGCTGGTGCCGGAGCTGGAGACGGTCGTCGCCCATGGCGAGATGAAGCCGGCGGAACTCGACGAGATCATGGTGCGCTTCGCCGACGGCGAGGGCGACGTGCTCCTCGCCACCTCGATCATCGAGAGCGGGCTCGACGTGCCGCGGGCGAACACCATGCTGGTCCACGATGCCGAGCGCTTCGGCCTCGCCCAGCTGCACCAGCTGCGCGGCCGGGTCGGCCGCGGCCAGCGCCGGGGCGTCACCTACCTGCTGACCCGGCCCGACCGCACCCTGCCTCCGGCGGCCGAGAAGCGCCTGCGCACGCTGGAGGCCCTCGACCGCCTCGGCGCGGGCTTCGCCATCAGCGCCCGCGACCTGGATCTGCGCGGGGCCGGTGACCTCGTCGGCGAGAACCAGGCCGGACACGTCAAGCTGATCGGGCTCGGCCTCTACCAGCACCTGCTGCAACTGGCCCTGCGCGCCGCCAAGGGCGAACCGGCGGAGGATTGGGCGCCGGAGATCCATCTCGGCCTCGCCGGCGACGTGCCGCAGGATTACGTGCCGGAGCCCGAGCTGCGCCTGAGCCTCTACACACGCCTCCTGCGCCTGGGCAGTGCGGAGGAGGTCGAGGCGCTGCGCGGCGAGGTCGAGGACCGGTTCGGGCCGCTGCCCAAGGGCGTGCGGGCGCTGTTCGCCCTCGCTCACCTGCGGGTCGCCTGCCTCTCTCTCGGCATCGCCCGCCTCACCGGCGGGCCGCAGGGCCTCGCGGTCGATTTCCGCCCCGGCTGCGCGCCGGCCGCGATGCCACTGTCCGACGAGGTGACCGCCCGCGACGGCCGGCTGATCCTGCGCCGTCCTTGCGACGATCCGGACCGGCGCGGCGAGGAGGCGGCCGAGTTCCTGCATCGGATCCAGGAGGCCCGCGACCAGCAGGGCTGACGGGGCGACACGTCCGGCGCCGGCTTTTCATCCGGTGCCCGGAACGATCGTCCACGGCCAAGGTTGATCCCGATCGCGGTCAGGGACATCCCTGCAAGGGTGACCCCGGCGAGGGTCATCCCGGCCAGGGGAATCCCGGATCGAGGCCGCCGACGAGCTGCGCCCCATGGACAGAGCCAATCCCGACAGACAGCCCGAGGAGTCCGCGGCCGAGGCGGTCGCGGCCGAGGCCGAGGACGTCGTGCTGGAGCCCCTGGCCGACTTCCCCCATATCCACCTGCGCACGCCCGGCGAGCCTTGGGAGAAGCGCCGCGCCGCCGGCAAGGCCCTGCGCATCAAGGTCCCGCATGACAGCCACGGCCCGGTGCCCGCCCCGAAGGACCGGCCCGATCCGGTGCAGCTGATCGAGGCGGCTCAAGGAGGGCGCCAGGCGCGGCTGATCCCGCTGCGCGTCGCCCGGATGGCGAGCTCGCCCTTCGCCTTCCTGCGCGGCGCCGCCACCGTGATGGCCTGGGACCTCGCCCGCACGCCGACGAGCGGCATCGACGTGGTGATGAACGGCGACGCCCACATCTCGAATTTCGGCCTGTTCGGCACGCCCCAGCGCGACATCGTGCTCGACCTCAACGACTTCGACGAGGTCACGATCGGCCCCTGGGAATGGGACCTGAAGCGGCTCTGCGCCAGCATCGCGGTCGCCGCCCGCGACCTCGACGTGCCGGAGGCGGAGCGCCGCGAGGCGGTGATCGCTGCGGTCTACGGGTACCAGCACACCATGACCGAGCTGGCGCCCCAGGGCCCGCTCGACGTCTGGCACCGGGCGGCGCGGGCCGAGGAGCTGGATTTCAGCGGCATCGCGATCGACGACGAATCCCGCGCCGTGGTGGAGCGGGCAGTCGAGAAGGCGCGCAAGCGCCACAACAAGAGCCTGCTCGCCCGGGTCGGCGAGCGCCGGGTCGATGGCGGCTGGCGCTTCCGGAACGACCCGCCGATCCTGACCTGGGTCGATGCCGACACCCGCGAGGCGGTGACCGCGGGGCTCGAGCGCTATGCCGAGACCCTGCCGCGGGAGCGCCGGTTCATGCTGAGCCGCTACCACGTCGTCGACGTCGCCCACCGGGTCGTCGGCGTCGGCAGCGTCGGCACGAGGGCGTATGTCGCGCTGCTCTGCGGCAACTCGGACCAGGACGTGCTCTTCCTCCAGGTCAAGGAGGCGGTGCGCCCCGCCCACGCGCCTTACGTCGCCGGCATGCCCGAGCCCTACGCCTCGCACGAGGGCGAGCGGGTAATCTATGGGCAGCGCCTGCTCCAGGCGGTTGGCGACCCGCTCCTCGGCTGGACCACCATTGACGGCCGTCCGTTCTACGTCCGCCAGATGAAGAACATGAAGGGCGAGATTCCGGTCGCCTGCATGCGCGGGCAGCCGCTCGTCTACTTTTCCTGGGCCTACGGCGCGCTGCTGGCCCGGGCCCATGCCCGCACCGGCGACGCCGCCGCCATCGCAGGCTATTGCGGTCGCGACCGCCACGCCGCCTTCCGCGAGGCCCTGGCCGACTGGGCCCACGCCTATGGCGACCGCAACGCGGAGGACCACCGGCTGTTCCTGGACGCGATCAAGTCCGGCCGGCTGGAAGCGGCGGCGGATCCGGAGATGTGACGCTGGAACAAGACGACGTGGGTGGGCCTGCCTGTTGATCTCCGGAAGATGTCATGTCCTCTGCGTCGTCCCGGGGCAGCACAGTGGAACCCGGGATCCATGAACGCTGACGATAGAGGATGGAGCGGAATGCATACCGCCTCGTTCCGCGTCGTCAATCTTCATGGATTCCGGGCTCTCGCCTTTCGGCGAGCCCCGGAATCACGAGGAAGGATGGTCATCGCATCCAGAGGGTCAGGCAAACCCTCAGTTGAACCGCACCGGCAGGGTGAAGCTCTGCTGTGCGCCCGCGAACTCGGCCGGCGCCGGCGGCAGGCTGCCGGAGGCGGCCGCCACGGCCGCGGCGTCGAGGGCGCCGTTGCCGCTGCTGCTGGCGAGCGAGGCGCCCAGCACCCGGCCGGACCGGGACACGGTGAAACGGACCGTCGCGGTGCCGCTCGCCCCGCCGGCGCTGCGGGCCCGGCTCTGGATCACCCCGCGCACCATCGCGCCCCACGCCCGGGCGGCGTTGGCGCTCGCGGCGGCGGAGGCCCCGCCCTGGTTCATCTGCGAGGCGGAGGCCGCGGCGCGGCGCTGGCGGGCGGCCTCCATGTTGCGCTCTGCGGCTCTCGGAGCGTCGCGCTTGACGTCGCGCACGGGTTTCGGCGCCGGCTTCTTCGCCTCGACCGGCTTCTCGACGGGCTTGGGCTTCTCGACCGGCTTCGGCTTGGCCACCGGCTTCGGCACGGGCTTCGGAACCGGCTTCGGCTCCTGCACGGGCTTCGCCACCACGGCGGCCGGCGCCTCCGGGTTGGTCGAGGTGACGACCTGCTCCTCGGGCTCCTGCACCGCCTCCACCGCTTCGGGCGGCTTCTCCATCGGCACCGCCTCGGCCGGGGCCTGTTCGACCGGGGTCTCCTGCGGCGCCTCCTCCATCTTCGTGTCCGGCGGCGGCGGAGTCTCGACCGGCACGGTGTCGGACGGGGGCTCGGCCGTCGGCACGGTCGTCGGCTCGGTCGTGTCGGTGGGCGTCGGCGCGGCCTCGACGTCGTTCGCCTGGTTCGGCACGTCGATCGCCGCCATGTCCGGCGCGAGATCGATGGCGATCTCGTTCTCGCCGGGCGGGGCCGGAGGGCTGCGCCAGTAGGTCAGGGCGAAGAGGCCGCCGGCATGCAGGGCGAGCGCCACCAGGAAGGCGAGGCCGAGGCCCGTCCCCGGCTCGCGCGGCTCCGGCCCGTCGGTCGTCAGGGTGTGGCTCATCGGCTTACCGGGGGGCCGCCGGGGCGGGCGCCGCCCCGCCCGAGGGCGCGTTGGCGATCAGCGAGACCTTGGCGAAGCCGGCCTGGCCGACGAGGCCCATCACCTCCATGACACGCCCGTAGGGCACGTCCTTGTCGCCGCGCACCAGCACGGTCTGGCCCGGATCCTCGGCGGCCGCCGCCTTCAGGCGGGCAAGCGCGCTGTCGGCCGGCAGTGGCTCCTTGGCGAGGAAGGCCTGGCCGTCCTTGTCGACCGAGACCACCACCGGCTTCTTCGATTCGGAGGTCTTGGCGGCGGCGGTCTTCGGCAGCTGCACCGGCACGCCGACGGTCATCAGCGGGGCCGCGACCATGAAGATGATCAGCAGCACCAGCATCACGTCCACCATCGGGGTGACGTTGATCTCGGACATCGGCGCGGCGTCGAAGCCATCCTCGTCGCCGGCGCCGGCCTGCACCGGTCCCATACCCATCTGGCGGGCCTCCGGCCGCCTGCCCTAGCGGGGCAGGGGCTCTCTACGCGTTGAACGGGAAGAAACGTATCCTGGACGTCGCTTACTCGGCAGCGGCGCTGCGGGCATGGTGGCTGCGGTCGCGCGCCAGCCGGTTGCCGAGGGTGCCGATGCCGGCGACGAAGGCCGCCTGCACCTTGGCGAGGTCGCTGGAGAACTTGTTGTAGGCCAGCACCGCGGGGATCGCGACCACGAGGCCGATCGCGGTGGCGAACAGCGCCTCCGCGATGCCCGGCGCCACCACCGCGAGGCTGGTGTCCTGGCTCTTCGCGATCGACGAGAACGAGTTCATGATGCCCCAGACCGTGCCGAACAGGCCGATGAACGGCGCCGCCGAGCCGGCGCTCGCCAGGAAGGGCAGGCCGATCTGCAGCCGCTTGATGTCGAGGGTGAGGGCGGCCCGCATGGCGCGCTCGATGCGCTCGCGGCGCTCGGCGCGGGTCTCGGTCGGGTCCTGATCGCGCCAGGCCTCCTGGGCGGCGGCCACCACCCGGGCGCTGATCCCCGAGCGCGCCTCCGGCATGCCGCCGGTGGCGACGAGGCGCCCGAAGGCCCGGGCCTGGCGCCGGGCGCCGGCGAGGCGCACCAGCTTCTCGATGATGATCGTCCAGGAGACCAGCGAGGCCAGGATCAGGAGGATCATCACCCCCTTCACGATCGGGTCGGCCTGCAGGAAGAGGCCGAGGAAGGAGAAGTCGTGGCCTGCGGCCGCGGCGGGCGCGGTGGTCGGATCCATCTCGGCGGTCTCCGGAAGAAAGGAAAGAAGAGAGGCGGTCAGCGCACGAACGGCGCGGCGCCCTTGGCGGAGGAGGGCTCGATGCGCTCCAGGCAGGCTTCGCGGCTCAGGTCCTGGCCCGAGATGTCCTTGCCCTCGCAGGAAGCCACGTCGTTGAGCAGCACCCGGCCGACCTGGGCGCAGGGGGTGGGGGAGATCTCGAACTGGCGGAGAGCCGTCTTGCGCGCCGGCACGGGGCCGAGCTCGACCATGCTGCGCTTCTGCACGATGCCGTCCGGATCGAAGGCATAGAGGTCGAGGCGCAGCGAGCGGATCGCGCCGCCCTTGCCGTTCTCGACGATCAGCATCGCCTTGCAGGCCTCGCCGGCGGTCTCGAGCTTGTTCAGCTCCACCCGCAGCGGCGGGGCGGCGGGCTGGCTGACGGCGGCGGGCGTCACGGTGGCTTGGCCCTCCGCCGCCTGGGCCGTCGCGGCGAGCGGCGACAGGGCGAGGCACAACAGGGCCGCGAGGCGGCCGATGCGGGCCCGGGAGAAGCTGGCCTGAGACCTGGGCAAGCCTTGCGTGAGCACGTCGTGCGACTCCTCTGGGACGGCGAGCGCCAAACAGCCATTCGCGCGCGGACCGTCCGCCCCTGCGGGCGTCGGCGCGACGCCTTCCCGGCTCTCGCTCCTGTTCGTCGGACAAAGCCGGCATGCCCCGGGACGATCCCGGGCCGCCAGCAGGAACGAACTAGCGAGAGGACCGGACGGGATCAAGGCCGCCCGCGAAACTCAGAGGAATTCCAATCTGTTACCGGGCTGCCCGGCGAAGCCGGCAGGCCCGCTTGCCATATTATCCCGTCTCCTGTCCTGGGCTCTACTTCGCCTTGATCTCAGGTGCCTTCTCGGGAGACTTCTCGGGAGCTTTGGGCGTGCGGGCCTTCTCGACCGCCTCGGCCTTCTCCTCGTCGGTGTCGCCGCTCTGGTCGATCGCCCGTTCGGGGTTGGCGGCCAACCCGCGCAGGACGGCCAGAACCTGGGCGCAGACCTCCGGGTGCTTGTAAGCGTCCAGGACCACGGCGGCGTCGCGCAGGGTGCGCAGGTCGCGCACCGTCTGCGCATTGGCGGAGCGCTGCAGCTCGGCCGATTTGGCGATCACGTCCTCGAGACGCAGGGCGACGATGTCGCAGGTCGGGCTCGGGGCGGGCGCCGTCGCCGGAGCCGCAGGTGCGGGCGCATCCTTGGCGCCCGCCGTGAGGGCGTGGCCGGCGAGGATGAGGGCCAGAAGACCGGACAGGACGAAGGGCGGTCGCATGGGCGTGGGGCTCCGGCAGAAGGGGTGTCAGTGTCCGAGGATGCGGTTGGCGAGCGCCACGATCTGGCTCGGGCGGTAGGGCTTGGGCACGAAGACCGAGCCGGTCACCGCCTCGCCGTCGCCCAGCGTGTGGCGGCCGCCCGAGGTGTAGACGACCGGCAGGCGCGGGCAGTGGCGCCGCGCGTCGCGGGCGAGCGCCATCCCGTTGGTGTTGCGGGCGAGGTCGATGTCGGTGAACAGCATGTCGACCCGCTCGGCCTGCAGGATGCGGCCGGCCTCGACGGCGTCGGACGCGGTGAGCACGCGGTATCCCTCGTCCGCCAGGGCCTCGGCGGCGATCTCGCAGACCATCGCCTCGTCCTCGACCACCAGCACCGTCTCGCAAGGGAGGGCAGCGGGCGGCACCATCGCCGCAAAGGCAGACTGGATCATGACGCAACTCGCTCCAGGACGGTGAGGGGACCGCCGGTCCGCCTTCGGGCGCTCCGGCGACGGTTCGAGGGAAGAACCACCGGAACCTCGGCCGTGTTCGAGCCGGATCCATCGAATTGACGGAGTTTGGTGAGCGAAGCCTTAACCCTGCGGGAGGACCGGTTAATCCAGGCCGGAACTGCGCCCGGCCTTGCGCCGGCAGGCCCCGTGTGAGAGGCCCGGGCCCGCATCACGAGGTTCACAGGAAGAGCGATGAGCGCCACCGCCGCCCCCTCCCTCACCCAGCAGGTCACCGAGATCGCGGCCGGCGCCCATGTCATCGCGGCGCACTGGCTCGGCCGGCAGCTCGCCCTGGCGCTCGGCGACGGGGCGGTGCTGCTCGTGGCCGAGGACGGTGGGACCACCCGGGTCGCGGCCCATCCGGAGGCCGGCATCCTGGTGGCCGCGGGCGACGGCAAGCGCCTCGTCACCGGCGGCGACGACGGCAGGGTCGTCGCGACCAAGGCCGATGGGACCGCCGAGGAGATCGCGACGGCCAAGGGCGGCGCCTGGATCGACGCGCTGGCGCTGCATCCCGACGGCGGCATCGCTTATGCGGCGGGCAAGCGCGTCGTCGCCCGCGACGCCAAGGGCCGCGAAAAGACCTTCGAGGCGCCCTCGACCGCCCGCGGCCTCGCCTTCGCGCCCAAGGGCTACCGGCTGGCAGTGGCGCATTACGGCGGCGCCACCCTGTGGTACCCGAACCTCGACACAGCCCCCGAGGCCCTGACCTGGAAGGGCTCGCACATCGACGTGACCTGGTCGACGGACGGGCGCTTCGTCATCACCACCATGCAGGAGAACGCCCTGCACGGCTGGCGCCTGCAACCCGACCGCGGCCACATGCGGATGACCGGCTACCCGGCCAAGGTGCGCTCGTATGCCTGGTCCTCGGACGGGGACTGGCTGGCGACGAGCGGCGCGGAAGCCGTGATCGTCTGGCCGTTCGACTCGAAGGAAGGGCCGACCGGCAAGGCGCCGCGGGAATGCGGCGTGCGTCCGGCCCGGGTCTCGCGGGTGGCGTTCCACCCCAAGGCCCCGGTCCTGGCGGCAGGCTACGAGGATGGCTGCGTGCTGCTGATCCGCTTCACCGACGCCTCCGAGCTGCTGGTGCGCCCGGCGGTACGGGGCAGCGCCGTGACGGCGATGAGCTGGCATTCCGGCGGCGAGCACCTCGCCTTCGGCTGCGCCGACGGCCAGGCCGGCCTCCTCAGCCTGCCGCGCTAGGCCGATGGGCCTCCTTGGCGCCTTCCGGAAGCGTCCGTCGCCGGATGCCGCCGCCCGGGCCCGGGTGGCCGAGATCGCCCGCCGGCTCGGCGGCTTCGGCCCCGAGGTGACGCTCACCGTCAACGAGATCGTCTGCGCCGACCCGGCCTGCCCGGGCACCGAGACGGTGATCCTCGTCATGATTCCGGGTGAGCGCTCGCGCGCCTGCAAGGTGGGCAAGCCCCTGGAGGCGGTGACGGAGGAGGACGTGGCGGGCGCGCTAAAGCGCTGATTCACGACGCCCTGCGGCGCTCCTGGCCCGCGCCCGCCCTCAGTGTTGCGCCCCATCTACAGCCCACGGGGCGCCGTCTCGACTAGGAGGGAGAACGGCCCCGTTTCGGCGCCGTCATCCGGATTGGCTGCCATGCCGCGCGCGACGTCGCACACCTCCGATCCCGCCGTCGATGCGGCGGCGCTCCTGCGCCGCCTCGCCTTCTTCGGCCTGACGGTGGTGATCCCGATCACCGCCCTGGTGTCGCGGCGCAGCGTGGTGATCCTGGCGCCGATCGGCATCGTGCTGCTGATCATCGCCGCCGTCCTCGACGGCGCGCAACGCCCCCTCGGGGCGGGGCTGTCGCGCCTCGGCGGCGCGCGGGCGATCCTGGCCGGAGGCCTGCTGCTCGGCTGGTGCGCCCTGTCGCTGGTCTGGACGCCGTTCCCGGGCCCGGCGAGCGAGCGCCTGCTCAACCTCGCCGCCACGGTGGGGCTGACGATAGCGGGCTACCTCGCGCTGCCGGACCGGATGCGCTCGGCCAACCTCTACCTCCTGCCCCTCGGCGTCGGCATCGCGGCGATCGGGGCGGTGCTGCTCGGGCTGTTCAGCGGCGCCGTCCTGCGGGGCGGCTTCGAGGATGACAGCGCGCTGGAGCGCGGCGCGATGCTGCTCGCCCTGCTGCTCTGGCCCAGCGCCGCCTGGCTGCGCTCACGCCGCCGCGACATGGAGGCGCTCGGCCTCGCCGTGGTGGTGGCGCTCGCGCTGGTGCTGGCTCCGGGGCCGGTGCCGCTCCTCGCCCTCGGTTGCGGCGCGGCGGCCTTCGCGCTCACGGCCTGGCGCCAGGGCCTCGGCGTGCGGGTCACGGCCGGTCTCGCCGCGGGCCTCGTCGCCCTGGCGCCCCTGCTGCCCTTCCTGCTGCGGCCCCTGCTGACGCCGCTGCTCGGGCCGCTTCACCCCATGATCCTGTCCCTGAAGGCTTGGCAGCGGGTGGTGACGACCGAGCCCCTGCGGCTGATCACCGGCCACGGCCTGGAGACGGCCCTCCGCGGCAAGGCGATCGGCATGCTGCCGGTCAACGCCCCGGCCTCGCTGCTGTTCGAGATCTGGTACGAGCTCGGGATCGTCGGCGCCTTCGCAGCGGCCTTCGTGCTGTGGAACGGCATCCGCCATTCCGGACGCGAGCATCCGGTGCTGACCCCGGGCGCGATGGCCACCGCCGCCACCGCCTTCGCCTCCACCTGCCTCGGCATCGGCACCACCGCGAGCTGGTGGTTCACCAGCGTCACGGTAGTGGTGCTGGTGTTCATCGCAGCGGAGCGGGGCCAGTTTCGGACCAGCAGGCCGAAGGCGAGTGCCCTGCCGCCGCGCAGTGCGGCGTGACCTGCGGCAAAGCCGCCAGGCCGCGCAGCACGAGGCCGTCCGTCCGGTCGCGAAGCCAGGCACGGGCCTCGTCGAGGCTCGGGAAGGTGGGCGCGTGCGGCACGCCGGCGACGTGCCCGAACCCGGCTTCCAGGTACCAGCGGCGGCCGATGCCCAGCTCATCGTGCAAGTCCGGGTCGAGCAGGGTCAGGACCCCGATCAGGCAGCCGTCGCGATAGGCCAGGCGGCCCTCGCAATCGGTGCTGCCGGTCTCCACGCGGACGGGATCGAAAGTGATCTGTGCGGACATGTCGGGATCGGGAGCCAGCCGGGTCGTCGGTCCACCGCCGATACGAAGCAGACCCGGTCCCGGCAATCGCCTCACGGTTATACTGCCCCGAAGCATTCCGTGACGCGCAGGGCGCCGCATTTCTTTGAAGATTTCAATATTGTCAAATATTTAGATGGGAACGGGATAGTCGTACGACCGGGGGTTGTTCTAGGGCGTCCTGGCTAGGCCGGTTCGGATCGCACGCCGGCAGGCTTAGCTCCTCGGCCTAAGGCCCCATGCGGCGGGAAGGCCCGTCGGCGGCCGCCTCACGCCTCGGCCGCCGCCTCGATCGCCGCCATGTCGTCGTCGGAGAGCCCGACATGATGGCCGATCTCGTGCACCAGCACGTGGGCGACGAGGTGGCCGAGGGTCTCGTCGTGCTCGGCCCAGTAATCGAGCAGGGGACGGCGGTAGAGCCAGACCATGTTGGGAAACTGCCCGGTGGCGAGGTTCAGGGCGCCGCCCCCCTGTGCCAGGCCGGTGCCGCGAAACAGGCCGAGGAGGTCGAACTCGCTCTCGCATCCCATCTCCGCGAGAGTCTCCTCGTCGGGAAACTCCTCGACCCGGATCACCACGCCCTCGCACAGGGCGCGGAATGCCTCCGGCAGGCGCGCGAAGGCGGCCTCCGCCAGGGCCTCGATGGCGGCGAGGTCGGGGGCCCGGAGAGTGCTCCAGTCGGTTTCGGACATGCGGATCCCTGGTTCGTGACTCACCACAGGTGCAGCTGCCGGCCGAGCAGCCAGGCCAGGACCACGAGCGCCACGGCCCCGAGGCCGCGGCCGATGCGCCGGCCCCAGATCTCGGCCGGGTCTTTCTCGGCCGGGTCGTTCGCGGCCGGGTCTTGCCCGTCCGGGTCTTGCCCGTCCGGCTCGTCCGTGCTCACGCCGCCAGCGCCGGGGCGACCCGGTCGGTCAGGAAGCCCGCGAGGTCGTTGGTGATGTGGTCGATATGGGGGGCGCGCACCGCCTCCTGCTCGAAGCTCTCGCGGAACGGATCGATGGTGCGCGGCACCACCAGCACCGTCGCCATGCCGAGATCGTGCGGGACGACGAGGTTCTTGGCGATATCCTCGAACAGCGCCGAGCGGGTCGGGTCGACGCCGTGGCGGTCGAGGAATTTTTCATAGGCCGTGCGCTCGGGCTTGGGCACGAAGTCCGCCGCCGCGATGTCGAACACGTCCTCGAAATGGTCGAGGATACCGAGCTTCTTCGCCACGTTCTCGGCGTGCCGGCGCGAGCCGTTGGTGAGGATCAGCTTGCGGCCGGGCAGGCCCTCGATCGCCACGCCGAGGCCCGGGTCGAGCGCGATGCCCGAGTGGTCGATGTTGTGGGCGAAGTCGAGGAACTCGTAGGGGTCGATCTTCCACTCGGCCATCAGCGCGCGGAGCGTCGTGCCGTAGCGGTGATAGAAGTATTTCTGCAGCGCCCGCGCCGAGATCCCGTCGAGCCCGAACAGGTTCATGACGTAGAGGGTGATGCGCTCGTCGACCTGCGGCCAGACGCGGGCGTCGTGGGGATAGAGCGTGTTGTCGAGGTCGAACACCCAGGTGTCGATCCCGGAGAAGCCGCGAGCCTCGGGAGCGGTGAGGTGGCTCTCGCCTGGCAGGAGCAAGGGACGATCCGGCGGACGGGGGCCCCACGGCCCCGGGCAACCAAGATAAGCGAGGCGGGGCGGAAGGGAAGATCAAAGAACGGGCGTGTGAATCGGGCGGCCTCGTCCGGCCGCCCGGTGGGACCGTCGTTACGACCGGCGGATCAGCGTGCCGGCGCCGTAATCGGTGAACAGCTCGAGCAGCACCGCGTGCGGCACCTTGCCGTCCAGGATGACCACCGCCTCGACGCCCTGCTCGAGCGCGTAGATGCAGGTCTCGATCTTCGGGATCATGCCGGCCGTGATGGTCCCGTCGGCGATGAGCCGGCGGCAATCTTCGATTGAGAGTTCCGGGATCAGCTTCTTGTTCTTGTCGAGCACGCCCGGCACGTCGGTCAGCAGCAGCAGGCGCTTGGCCCGCATCGCCCCGGCGATGGCGCCCGCGAAGGTGTCGGCGTTGACGTTGTAGGTCTGGCCGTCGCCGCCCACCGCCACGGGGGCAAGGACGGGGATCAGCTCGGCCTTCAGCACCGCGTCGAGCACCGTGCGGTCGACATGCTCGGGCTCGCCGACGAGGCCGAGATCGACGTGACGCTCGATATGCGAATCGGGATCGGTCACCGTGCGGGCGGCGCGGCGCGCCCGCACCATGTTGCCGTCCTTGCCGCACAGGCCGATCGCCTTGCCGCCCTCGGCCGAGATCCAGCCGACGATCTGCTTGTTGATCGAGCCGGCCAGGACCATCTCGACCACCTCGACGGTGGCCTCGTCGGTGACGCGCAGGCCCTCGCGGAACTCGGACTTGATGCCGAGCCGGTCGAGCATGCGGCCGATCTGCGGCCCGCCGCCATGGACCACCACCGGCTTGAGGCCCGACTGCTCGAGGAGCACGATGTCCTCGGCGAAGTCCTCCGCCGCGGCGCGGTCGCCCATGGCGTGGCCGCCATACTTGATGACCACGACCTCCTCGTCGTAGCGCTGCATGTGCGGCAGCGCCTGGACCAGCACCTCGGCCCGCACATGAACGTTGGGCAGCTGCACGTCGGGCGCCTTGTCCGCTCCGGAATCGCTCATCGTGGCGGGTTTCCTCTCGCAAGCTCGGCCCACGGCGCGCGGCCGGGGCAAGGTTGGGGCCGCGGCGCGTGGCCGGGGCAATGTTGGGCCGCGGCGCGCGGCTAGGGACGGCGCGGGGTTCTACGCATCATCGTGCGGCGTGTCACACCGAAATCGCATGGATGGACCGTCCGGTGCGGCGGCCGCGCGCCCGTCAGCCGCCGGGTTCTGGCCCCGGCCCGCGACGGTTCGATGACGGAGGCGGCGCCGGCCCACGCCGATCCAGCTTTACCCAAGGTTAACCACGATGCGAGCATTCTGTGGAGGGTCCACCGGATCTCCCAACGATGCGCCTCGCCGATTCGCTCCTGCCGCGTCCCGCCCTCACCAACCCGTCCCTGCTCGTCGCGACGGTCACCTCGCTGAGCCATCGCGCGGCCAGCCGCCAGGACCTCTGGCGCCTGCTCACCGACAGCTACACGGTCGACCTCGACGCCGTGGCGGCGGTGCTGCCGCGCCAGGAGCCGGAGCCGGACTGGCTGCCGTCGCGGCGCTGAGCCGGCCGTCGGCCCCGGTCAGCGCACCACCCGCAGCACATCCCCTTCCCGCACTTCGCCCCCCGCCACCACCTCGGCATAGATGCCGCAATCGGCGTGGCCGAGAGCCTTCTGCAGAGCCTCCGGGATCGCGCGATCGCGCTCGCCGGTGGCGGGGTCGACGTTGGTGGCGGCGCAGCGCACGATGCGCTTCGTCACTGTCAGGCGCAGGCCCGCCTCCGTGGCGAGTTCGGCCCCGACGAGGTCGAGCTCGGCGAAGGCCGGCAGCCCGGTGACGTGGAGGTTGCCGCGAAAGCGCAGCGGGTCCACCGGCGCCCCGACCATGTCCTCGACCGCCGCCACGCTCGCCAGGTTGATCAGCGAGACGAAGCCGCTGCGCGAATCGGTGAAGCGGTAGCCCTCCGGCGCGGTCAGAACCTTCGGGGGACCGCGCAGCTCCTTCGGGACGAAGCGGCGGAAGAACGCTTCGATGGCGAGCCGCCCCTCGGGCGTAGCGAGGTCGCCGCGCGCCACCTCGCGCCCGCCGTCGCGGATGACGAGGATGCCGGTGGCGTCGTCATAGACCGTCCGCAAGCGCGCCAGGGCCTCGTTGCGCATCAGCATCAGGTACTTGATCTTGGGCTGATGCACCGGAGAAGCGGGATCGAAGCCGCTCGGGCCGTTCTCGACCGCGAACAGACGGTCGCCCGGGAAATAGCCGCCGGGCTCGAGCGCCGCCGAGGCCAGGGGCTCGGGCGAGAGACCCTTCACGGGGTAGCGGTGAAGGGCGGTGACGGTGAGAGCGGCCTGCGTCATGACCCGTGGGTAGCGGAATTCCGGGCCCCTGAACATCGGGCGGAGCAGGCTCGGCCACGCTTTCGATCGAGGCATCCCCCGGCCGCATGCCTCCGCCCCGCAATTCGTGGCGCCGCCCCCTTGTGTTACCGATATGTCACACCACATGCAGAAGGCCGGTTGCTTCCTGAAAGGGCCGGCGCCCGGCGCGCGGCCGACGCGCGAGGGCAACCCTTCGGTCCCCCATCGCCTCGCCACGAGGGCGGGAGGACCGGCCAAGGAGGAGCGAACGCATGAATTTCGAGAAATACACCGAGCGGGCGCGGGGCTTCGTGCAATCGGCGCAGGCTCTGGCCCTGCGCGAGGGGCATCCGCAGCTGGCGCCGGCCCACGTGCTGAAGGTGCTGCTGGACGATCCCGAGGGCCTGTGCGCGGGCCTGATCGACCGGGCCGGCGGCCAGTCGCGCGTCGCGCTGGCGCAGACCGAGGCTTGGCTCGCCAAGCAGCCGAAGGTGTCGGGCGGCGCCTCGCAGCCGCAGGCGACCCGCGAGCTGATGCGCCTGTTCGACACCGCCGAGAAGGCGGCCGAGAAGGCGGGCGATTCCTATGTCACGGTGGAGCGCCTGCTGCTGGCGCTGGCCGTCGAGAAGGACACCGAGGCCGGCAAGATCCTGGCGGCGGCGGGCGTCACCGCGGCCTCGCTCAACGGCGCCATCAATGCCCTGCGCAAGGGCCGCACCGCCGACAACGCCACGGCCGAGAACGCCTACGACGCCCTGAAGAAATACGCCCGCGACCTCACCGAGGCGGCCCGCGAGGGCAAGCTAGACCCGGTGATCGGCCGCGACGAGGAGATCCGCCGCACCATCCAGGTGCTGTCGCGGCGCACCAAGAACAACCCGGTCCTCATCGGCGAGCCCGGCGTCGGCAAGACCGCCATCGTCGAGGGCCTGGCCCTGCGCATCGTCAACGGCGACGTGCCGGAATCGCTTCGCGACAAGCAGCTCCTCGCCCTCGACATGGGCGCGCTGATCGCCGGCGCGAAGTACCGCGGCGAGTTCGAGGAGCGCCTGAAGGGCGTGCTGTCCGAGGTCACGGCCGCGGAAGGCCAGATCATCCTGTTCATCGACGAGATGCACACGCTGGTCGGGGCCGGCAAGGCGGACGGGGCGATGGACGCCTCGAACCTCCTGAAGCCTGCGCTGGCGCGCGGCGAGCTGCACTGCGTCGGCGCGACCACGCTCGACGAGTACCGCAAGCATGTCGAGAAGGACGCGGCGCTCGCCCGGCGCTTCCAGCCGGTCTTCGTCTCCGAGCCGACCGTCGAGGACACGGTCTCGATCCTGCGCGGCATCAAGGAGAAGTACGAGCAGCATCACGGCGTGCGGATCCAGGACTCGGCCCTCGTCGCGGCCGCGACCCTGTCCAACCGCTACATCACCGACCGCTTCCTGCCCGACAAGGCGATCGACCTCGTCGACGAGGCGGGCTCGCGCCTGCGCATGCAGGTCGATTCGAAGCCGGAGGAACTCGACAGCATCGACCGTGAGATCGTGCGGCTGAAGATCGAGGCCGAGGCGCTGAAGAAGGAGACCGATTCGGCCTCCCGCGACCGTCTGGTGCGGCTGGAGAAGGAGCTCGGCGACCTCGAGGAGCAGTCGGCCTCGATCACCGCGCGCTGGAAGGCCGAGAAGGACAAGCTCGGCCGTGCGGCGGACCTGAAGAAGAAGCTCGACGAGGCGAGGAACGACCTCGCGGCGGCGCAGCGCCAGGGCCAGTACCAGAAGGCGGGCGAGCTTGCCTACGGCATCATCCCGGGGCTCGAGCGCGAGCTCGCCGAGATCGAGGCCCGCGGCGCCGACGGTTCGCGCGGCAACGGCTCGGGGATGATGGAGGAGGCGGTGACGCCGAGCCACATCGCCGGGGTGGTGTCGCGCTGGACGGGCGTGCCGGTCGACAAGATGCTGGAGGGCGAGCGCGAGAAGCTGCTCGGGATGGAGGCGGCCTTGGCCAAGCGCGTCGTCGGCCAGACCGAGGCGGTGGTGGCGGTGGCGACGGCCGTCCGGCGCGCCCGCGCCGGTCTCCAGGATCCGCACCGGCCGATCGGCTCGTTCATGTTCCTCGGCCCCACCGGCGTCGGCAAGACCGAGCTGACCAAGGCGCTGGCCGGCTTCCTGTTCGACGACGACACGGCCCTCGTGCGCATCGACATGTCCGAGTACATGGAGAAGCACGCGGTGGCCCGCCTGATCGGCGCGCCTCCGGGCTATGTCGGCTACGAGGAGGGCGGGGCGCTGACCGAAGCCGTGCGGCGCCGGCCCTACCAGGTCGTGCTGTTCGACGAGATCGAGAAGGCGCATCCGGACGTGTTCAACGTCCTGCTTCAGGTGCTCGACGACGGACGGCTCACAGACGGGCAGGGGCGGACGGTCGACTTCCGCAACACGCTCATCGTCATGACGTCGAACCTCGGCTCGGAATACCTGGTGAACCAGCCGGAGGGCCAGGACACCGACGTGGTGCGGGACGACGTGATGGGGGTGGTGCGGTCGCACTTCCGGCCGGAATTCCTGAACCGGGTCGACGAGATCATCCTGTTCCACCGCCTCCAGCGGCAGGAGATGGGGGCGATCGTCGACATCCAGCTCGGGCGCCTCGCCAAGCTCCTCGAGGAGCGCAAGATCACCCTCGAGATCGAGCCCGACGCCCGCGCCTGGCTCGCCGAGAAGGGCTACGACTCGGCCTATGGCGCCCGCCCGCTCAAGCGCGTGATCCAGAAGGCGGTGCAGGACCCGCTCGCCGAGCAGATCCTGGCCGGCCGCGTCCATGACGGCGAGACGGTGCCGGTGCGTCTCGGCCCCGCCGGCCTGTTCATCGGCGACCAGGCGGTTGCGCCCGACGAGCGTCGGCCGGCGAAGGCCCTGCTGAACTAAGGGCGTCCGAACGAAGGGTCTCCTCAGGGCCCGCCTCCTCGCCGGAGGCGGGCCTTTTCTCGTCTCAGCAGCCGAGCTGCCTCGCCAGGTCGGCGAGATCGGACGCCGCATAGTCGACAGGCACCAGCGGCGCCGGCTCGCCGGTGCCCGGGCCGCTCTCGTCGGGCCGGGCGATATGGGCGGTGGCCAGCCCGCAGGCGGTCGCCGCCGCGAGGTCGGAGGAATGGGCCGCCACCATCATCACCTCGTCCGGCCGGAGCCGCAACGCCTCGACGGCGCGAAGGTAGACGGCGGGCTTCGGCTTGTAGTCCTGGGCGAACTCGGCCCCGAGCACCGCGTCCCAGGGCAGGCGGTTGCGGCGGGCATGCGCGATGGCGAGCCGCACATGCGCGTTGGAACAGGGCGCCAGCAGGTATTTTTCGCGCAACCGCGTCAGGGCGTCGGGCACCTCCGGCCAGGCATCGAGCCGGTGCCAGGCGAGGACCAGATCGCGGCGCGCCTCGGCCGGCACCGCCTCGGCGAGGCCGAAGCCCGCCAGCACGCCCTCCAGGCTCTCGCCGTGCAGGGTGTCGAGATCGGTATACGGGCGGGCGCCCTGGCGGATCGGCTCCATGCCGGGCTGGTAGCGGTCGCGCCAGGCCCGCGCGAAGGCGCCCCCGTCGAGGTCGGGCCGGAACGGCGCCAGGATCCGCGCCGCCTCCCGGGCGACGCCGCCGTGCCAGTCGAGCAGGGTGCCGAAGACGTCGAAGATCAGGGCCTGGATCGCCATGCGGGCCGCCTCCCGGGTGGTTACGTCGCCCGGAGTTATCGGCCAGCCGGGGCCCGCTTCAAGGCCGCCGATCACCATCGGGTGAGCGAGGACGGTGCGGAGGGTGGATCCGACGGACATTCACCATCTGTTAACGATGCCCGCAGAGCATGCCCGCCATGTCGAGTTCCCGCAAATCACCCCCGATCCCGAAGCACGAAACGGCTCCGCGGAGCACCATCCTGCGAGACCAGGTAGACATGTTGCGACAAAACCTGCGATCCCGGCCGACGATGATCGAGGAATGGCAGCAGGAGATGCAGCGGGATGATTCGGCGGAGCTGGCCGTGACGCGGCTGACGCGGTTGAAGGCCAGCGGCAAGATGTGACACTGACTGCACGCACATGCGTGCAGGTGATGCGGCGGCGGGCTCGATTTCGTGCGGTGTTCGCTCCGGAGGCCAATGCTCTGCACCATGCCGCGCAAGGCGAACAGGACGGCACGATGACCGACGCCGCGGCGGCACTGATCTGTTCGATATCTGACGTATCTTGATCTGACGTATCTTGGGCGCGAAGCGGGCGACCCGTGCGCCTGGCGAGGCAGGGGATCCGCCATCGCCGGTCGGAACCGGCCTCGAGTCGGGGACGGCGGCCGGCCACAGGGGGGCCGTCAAAAAAGATCCTTCGGATCTCGCGTGCCGGCTCCCCGCCCGCGTGTGGGTGAGGGGAGCCGGCACCTTCCTCCCGGATCAGTCCCGCGGTCGGTGCCGGTCGCGGGCCCTCACGCGGTCGCGCGCATCCGGAAAGCCCGCGCGACCGCCAGCGCCAGAACCAGCGCGACGCCCGTGACCGGCACCACCAGCGCCTCCAGGCCGTAGCCCCGGTAGGCCAGCCCTCCCGCTACAGCCCCGCTGACCAGGGCGAGCCAGGTGCAGGCATCCGGCACCCAGCCGAAGGCCGGGCCGATCCGCGTCGCCGCCTGGGCCAGGGTATGGCTGAGGCTGAACAGCGTACCGGTCACGAAGGTCACGCCGGGGCGAAAGCCCGCGCTCCGGCGGAGCGCCGCGTTCTGCACCCCCATGGCGGCGGCGAGCAGCGGCGCGACCGGCCCTTGCGCCGGGCTGACGGCCAGCGAGAGGGCGAGCACCAGGAGCGCGGTCTCGACGCTCAGGACCGCCGCCGGGCCCCAGCGCCCGGGCACGCGCAGCGAGACCAGGCTGCCGCAGAAGCCTCCGGTCAGGAAGCACGCGAAGAGCAGGGCGATCTCCCAGGCGACCGGGTGGCCGGCCTGCGCCAGGGAGACCGCGAACTGGGTCGAGTTGCCGCTCATGAACGAGGTGTAGAGCCCGTCGAGCCGCAGGAAGCCGACGGCATCGACGTAGCCCGCGGCGGCGGTGAGCAGCAGGCCGCCGGCGATGTCGAGGGGAGGGGTGTCGCGCATGGCGAGAGCAGGGTCTTCACGATTCGGGCGCGGCACCCTCCTCCGCGAGAGCACGCCGCACCAGCATCAGGTCGGGATCGGAGGGATCCGTCCTTACTGCAAAGCCGAGCTTGCGGCACATCGCCAGCATGGTGGTATTCTCACGGAGGACCTGCCCCTCGACGACCCGCAACCCTTCCGCCCGCGCCCAGTCGAGCATCAGCCCCATCAAGGCCCAGCCGAGGCCGAGGCCCTTGAGGTCGGAGCGGACCAGGATCGCGTATTCCCCGGTTTCGTGGTTGGCGTCGGCGTGGAGGCGCACCGCGCCCATCATCGTGCCGTTCGCCTCCTCGATCGCCACGAAGGCGATGGCGCGGGCGTAGTCGAGCTGGGTCAGGCGGGCCAGGAAGGCGTGGCTGAAGTCGCGCACCGGCGCGAAGAAGCGCAGGCGCAGGTCCTCGGCGCTGACCTGGCGGAAGAAGGCCTCGAACAGCCCCTCGTCCTCCGCCCGGACCGGCCGCACCAGGATTCCCTGGTCCTCCAGCACGATGCGGCGCTCCCAGGCGCGCGGATAGGGCCGCACGGCGAAGCGGGCGTGGCTCGGGCCGGTGCCGG
This sequence comes from Methylobacterium currus, assembly GCF_003058325.1. Lineage (NCBI taxonomy): Bacteria > Pseudomonadati > Pseudomonadota > Alphaproteobacteria > Hyphomicrobiales > Methylobacteriaceae > Methylobacterium > Methylobacterium currus. The sequence goes on along the minus strand of NZ_CP028843.1, from coordinate 1,910,320 downwards.
CATCGCGCCGGCGCTCCGGCGGCAGCGGCGCCACGGCGGCGCGGGCATCGAGCGCGACGACGCCGTCGCGGTCGGCCAGGAGCGGGTTGATGTCGAGCTCGCGCAGCTCCGGCAGGTCGGCGGCGAGCTGGCCGAGCTTGACCAGCACCAGGGCGACCGCCGCCTCGTCCGCCGCCGCCACGTCGCGATAGGCCTTGAGCCGGCGTGCCACCCGGGTGCGTCCGATCAGGTCGGCGGCGAGCCGCCGGTCGAGGGGCGGGAGCGCCAGCGCCCGGTCGTCGATCACCTCGACGGCGGTGCCGCCGCGGCCGAACACCACGACGGGGCCGAAGACCGGATCGTCGACGAGGCCGGCGATCAGTTCGCGTCCTTCCGTCCGGCGCAGCATCGCCTGGACGACGAAGCCAGTGACACGGGCCTCGGGCCGCTCGGCGGCGACCCGGGCCAGCATCTCGCGGGCGGCATCCCGCACCGCCGCCTCGCTGGTGAGGCCGAGCCGCACGCCGCCGACATCGGACTTGTGCACCACGTCCGGCGAGGCGAGCTTGAGCGCCACCGTGCCGCCCGCCGCGATGATCGGCCAGGCGGCCTCGGCCGCCGCATCGGCGTCGGGGGCGAGGGCCACAGGCTGGGCCGGGATGCCGTAGGCGGCGAGGAGGTCCGCCATCTCGCGCGGGTCGAGCCAGGTGCGCCCCTCGGCCAGCACACGATCGACGATCGTCCGGGCGGCGCCCGCATCCGGCACCAGGTCGTCGGGCAGGACCGCCGGGGTAGTGGTGAGGTCGTCCTGCGCCTCGCGGTAGCGCACGAGATGCGTGAACCCCTCGACCGCATCGGCATCGGTGGCGAAGCGCGGGATGCCGGCCTGGCTCAGGATCTCGCCCGCCGCCTCGTCGCCGACGGTGACGGCGAAGACCGGCCGGGCCCGGAACGCGCCCTTGCGCCCGCGCTTCACGGCTTCGACGATCGCGGTCGCCACTTCGCTGCCGCCCGAGAGGGCGGTCGGCACGTTGATGACCAGGACGGCATCGTTGTCGCGATCGGCGATCAGCGCCTCCAAAGCCGCGGCGTAGCGCGCCCCGTCGGCATCGGCCCCGATATCGACCGGGTTGCGCCAAGTCTCCGGGCTCGAGGCTGCCGGATCCGTGCCCGGCACCGCCGCCGCGAGCCGTTCCCGCGTCTCGTCCGACAGGTCCGCCAGGGTGCCGCCGAGATCGAGGAGCCGGTCGACCGCGATGGCACCGACGCCGCGGCCATTGGCCAGGATCGCGAGTCGCCGGCCCGGGAAGGGCCGCTGGCGCCCCAGCGTCTCGACCGCCGAGAACATCTCGTCGAGGTCCTGCACCCGCAGGAGACCCGCGCGGCGGAAGGCGGCGTCGTAGACCGCGTCGGTGCGGGCGAGGATTCCCGTATGGGTGGCTTGCCGGCCGTCGCCCGCCCGGGCGGCGTCGTGCCGGCCGGAGCGCAGGACCACCACGGGCTTCGCCCGCGCGGCGGCCCGCGCCGCCGACATGAATTTCGGCGCGTCGGTCACGCTGTCGATCGAGAGCAGGATCGCCCGGGTGCGGATGTCAGTGGCGAAATGGTCGAGGCAATCGGCGATGTCGACGTCGATCGCGTTGCCGAGCGACACGATCCCCGAGAAGCCGGTGCCGCGTGCCTGCGCCCAGGCGACGATCCCGGCCGCCACCGTGCGCGACTGCGAGATCAGCGCCAGATCGCCCGCGAGCGGCGCCCGGGCGAGCAGGCTGGCATTGAGGGCGCCCCCCGGCACGGCGAGCCCCATGCTGTCGGGGCCGACGAGGCGCAGCGAGGATCGCCGCGCCGCCGCCCGCGCGGCCTCGGCAAGGGAATCCGGTCCGCTGCCGAGGCCGGTGGTGATGATCACCGCCGCGCCGCAGCCCCGGCGGCCCGCCGCCGCCACCACCTCCGGCACCGTCTCCGGCGGCGTGACGATCACCACGAGGTCGGCGGGCTCGGGCAGGTCGGCGAGGTCGGCGAAGGCCTGCACCCCGTCGACGCTGTCGTGGCGCGGGTTCACCGGCCAGATCGGGCCGGGAAAGCCCGCCTCACGCAGGTTGCGCAGGATCGCGGCGCCGAACGCGTTCGGCCGCGCGCTCGCGCCCACCAGCGCCACGGAGCGCGGGGCGAGGAGCTTGTCGAAGCGGTAGGTGCTCATGCGGGTCTCATGAGTGGGCGTCGCATCGGCGGCCGGGGCGGCGGGATCCACCACGCTGGCAGGTAGGGCAGGGCGAGCCGAAGGTCACGCCGGACCGATGCGGCCAGGCTCGGCGATGGTCGCGCCCTTCACTGTGGGCGAGACGGGATGACCGGAAGTGCAGACGGCGCATTGTGCATTGCAACATAATTCTATTGCGCTGCATCATGATGAATGCTTAGTTGTGGGCTCCCGGCGAATCCCGGCTTTCCGGACGCGCTTCTCGCGGCGGACAGAACTCCCAGGACCACCGATGCGCCTTCTCTCCCTCACCGCCCTCGGCCTCGTTCTCGCCACCGTGGCCGGCGCCGCCGAGTTGAACCCGCGTCAGGCCCACAGCCTCGATCTCGGCCCGGTGCGCGGTTCGGCCTACTACACCGTCGAGACGGACGGCCTGCGCGTCGTCGCCACCCTGGCGCCGACGGATGCCGCTGCGGCCACCCCGCTGCGGGTCATCACCACCCTCGCCTCCGATCAGGTGGTCAGCTTCTCGGTGCCCGGTACCCAGGACGGTGCCGCCGCCTCGGTCGCCTTCGCCCGCCGCGGCAACCGCGTCGAGGTCGCCTCGACCGGCTACTGAGCCGTCCTGCATCCCCGCGGATCACAGGATCCGCGGGGCGCGGCCCGTCCCTGCCGCTGCGGCGCGCACACCGCTTGTCTTGTCGGCCGATCTTTGCCACCTGTCCGCCGGTCTCAGAACCGATATCGCGCACGGGCCCCAAGGATCACGCCATGCCGACCCTCTCCCCCCTCTGGCGCAACGGCGCGCTCGCCCTCGGGCTCCTTCTTCCGGGAGCGGCCCTCGCTCAAGCGCCGGCGCCCGCCGCCGCGCCGCCTGCGGCTCCCGTCGCGGCCCCCGCTGCGCAATCGCCCGACACGGTCGTGGCCAAGGTCAACGGCGCGCCCATCACCGCCGGCGACCTCGTGGTGGCGGCCGACGATCCGGCCCTGTCGCTCCCCGGCGTCGACGAGGCGCAGAAGAAGGGCCTTCTCGTCGATTACATGGTCGACCTGAAGATCGGCGCCCAGGCGGCCGAGAAGGCCAAGATCGGCGAGAATCCGGACTTCGCCCGCAAGCTCGCCTATTTTCGCGACAAGCTCCTCCTCGACGAGTACCTGGAGCGCGAGGCCAAGAAGGCGGTGACGCCGCAGGCCGAGCGGGCGCTCTACGACGAGACCGTCAAGGCGATGAAGCCCGAGGAGGAGGTCCATGCCCGCCACATCCTCGTCGACAATGAGGCCGAGGCCAAGAAGATCGCCGCGCGCCTGAAGGGCGGCGAGGACTTCGCCAAGGTCGCGGGCGAGACGTCGAAGGATCCCGGCTCGAAGGCCGAGGGCGGCGATCTCGGCTGGTTCACCAAGGAGCGGATGGTCGCGCCCTTCGCCGACGCGGCGTTCAAGCTCGAGGCCGGCAAGATCTCCGACCCGGTCAAGACCCAGTTCGGCTGGCACGTCATCAAGGTCGAGGAGAAGCGCACCAAGCCGGTGCCGAGCTTCGACGAGATGAAGGAGCAGGTCGAGGCCTATCTCACCCGCAAGACGCAGCAGGACATCATCACCAAGCTGCGCGAGAGCGCCAAGATCGAGAAGACCGCGGCGGCCCCTGCGGCGGCGCCGAAGGCGGACGAGAAGAAGAACTGAGAGTTTCTTCCAGATTGAGAAAAGCCCCCGGAGTGCCGCTCCGGGGGCTTTTTTATGAAATCCCGGTTGCACCGCTCACGCGACCGACCTCCCACTCTCGATGTCGTTCCGGGGCCGCGGAAGCGGAGCCCGGAACGACGCGGTGGGTGTCGATCTCATCGAGCCAGCATCCTGCCCGCCCCCGGTCTGGAGAGGAGCGGGCAGGCCGCGCCCGCTCCCGAATCCCCTACCGCAGCACCTGCGACAGGTTCGGCCCGCGCAACGCCGCCAAGGCCGCCATCCGCACCGGGGCGTTCGGCGCCCCGTACAGGTCGTAGCCGCCCTTCCGCTGCACGATCTCGAAGTAGAACCGCTCCTCGAACGGCGTCGTGTAGAGCTGCAGGAACTCGCCCTCGCCGACCCGGTCATAGAGGATGCTCAACGACTGCATCCGGGCGATCAGGGCGTCGTCGAGGCCGAAGCGGGCCGCGACGTCGTCGTAGTAATTGGCCGGGATCGGCAGCAGCGTCACGCCGGCCGCCTTCAGGGCCTCCGCCGCCGCGAAGATGTCGTCGGTGGCGAGCGCGATGTGGTGCACGCCCGCACCCGCGAAGCTCGTCACCAGGCGGGCCGTGGCGGTGTTGCGGCTCTCCGAGATGTTGAGCGGCAGGCGCATCGTGCGCTCGGCATTCGACATCGCCTTGCTGCGCACGAGCCCGTAGGGGTCGGGCAGCACCACCACGTCCTCGGGTTCGAGGCCGAGCACCGCGCGGTAGAACAGCACCCAGGAATCGAGCTGGCCTTCCGGAAGGGCCTGCGCCACGTGGTCGATCCGGGTCAGCAGGCCCGACGGCTCCGTGCCCTCCTCCATCACGAAGTCGCGCTCGAAATCGCCGCCGGTCTGCGGATCGGTGAGGATGATCAGGCTGCCATCCGGCGCGCGGATCGACGGGAAGGTGTTTTCGTCCGGCCCGATCCGGCCGCCGAACCGGGCGGCGCCGTAGGATTCGGCCCGGCCCAAAGCCGCCAGCGCGTCGTCGGTGGTGATCGCCTGGGCGCAGACCGAGGGGCCGTGCATCAGGAAGTAGGAGGCGGCGAAGGAATCCGGCTCGCGGTTGAGGACGATGCGGATCTCGCCCTGGCCGTAGAGGGTCACCGCCTTGCTGCGGTGCCGGCCGAGCCGGGTGAAGCCGAGCTGGCCGAGAAGCCGCGCCAGCGCGCCCTCGCAGCGCTCGTCGACCGCCACCTCGATGAAGCGGTGGCCGGCGATGGCGGGCGGCAGCGGCGGGTCGAACAGCTCGACCCGGCGGCGGGAGCGCCTGGCCGGGGAGGGGGCTTGCGCGGCCGCCTCCTCGGTGCGCCGCACCCGCTCCTCCAGGAAGAGGAGCGAGCGGTGGCCGTCGGCGGCGGTCTGGCGCGGCGGCGCGGCCCGCATCTCGTCGTTGAAGATCTCGAGTGAGATCGTGCCGGTATAGCCGCAGGCCAGGACCGCCTGGAGGAAGCCCGGCACGTCGAGGTCGCCCTGGCCCGGCAGGCAGCGGAAATGGCGGCTCAAGGTCAGCGGGTTCATGCCGATGCGCGGCGCATCCGCCAGCTGGACGAAGAACACCCGCTGGCCCGGCAGGTGGGCGATGCCCGACCAGTCGTCGGGAAGCGCCAGGGTGTGGAAGCTGTCGAGGATCAGGCCGAGATGCGGGTGGTTCGCCCGCTCAACGATGCCCCAGGCCCGGTCGAAGGTGCGCACCCTGGTGCCCCAGGACAGCGCCTCGAAGCCGATCTTCAGGCCCCGTTTCGCCGCGCGCTCGGCGAGCTGGTAGAGCTGGTCGGCCATCCTGGCGTCATCGTCCGAGACTTCGGTGCCGACATTGGAGCAGACCAGGATCAAGGGCGCGCCGAGCTCCTCCATCAGGTCGAACTTGCGCTCGGCCCGGTCGAGGTTGCGCTTCAGCTGCTCGTCCGAGACGCCCTCGAAATCGCGGAACGGCTGGAACAGGTCGATGGAGAGGCCGAGATCGGAGGCGTAGCGGCGTACGTCGCGGGCGGCGCCGGTATGGAACAGGAGATCGTTCTCGAAGATCTCGACCCCGTCGAAGCGCGCCGCCGCGATCGCCTCCAGCTTCTCGATCAGCGTGCCGCTCAGGCTCACCGTGGCGATCGCTTTCCTCATCGCGCTCTCCCTCTGCGTTTCCGCCGGCTCTCCATCGCAAACGGGGCCGGCTCCGTCGAGCCCGAAGCGGCGGCCGAGCCGCCGGCCGTCTTTCGCGCTTGACATGAACGTACCGGTTAGTACATTTGGATTCAAGCGCGTCGCAATCGTGCCATCCGAGGAACGCATCGAGAGAGGAGCCCGTGATGGGCGCTGCCCCCACCTCCATCCTGGCCGGCCTGATCGGCAACGGCATCCAGGCCTCCCGCACCCCGGCGATGCACGAACACGAGGGCGACGCGCAGGGCCTGCGCCTCCTCTACCAGAAGATCGATCTCGAGCGCTTGGGGTTGAGCGCCGACGCGCTGCCGGAACTCCTCACCGCCGCCGAGCGGATGGGATTTTCCGGCCTCAACATCACCCATCCGTGCAAGCAGGCGGTGCTCGCCCATCTCGACGCGCTGTCGCCCGACGCCGCGGCGCTCGGCGCCGTCAACACCGTGGTGTTGCGCGACGGCAAGCGGGTCGGCCACAACACCGATTGGTGGGGCTTCGCCGAGGCGTTCCGCCGCGGCCTGCCGGACGTGGCGCTGAATCACGTCGTGCAGCTCGGCGCCGGCGGCGCCGGCGCGGCGGTGGCCCACGCGCTCCTCACCCTCGGGGTCAAGGATCTCGTCCTCAACGACATCGATCCGGCCCGGGCCGCCTCGGTGGCGGCCTCCCTGTGCGAGCGCTTCGGCGCCGGCCGGGCGCGGGCCTGCATCGACCTCAAGGCGGAAGTCGCCGCAGCGGATGGCCTCGTCCATTGCACGCCGACCGGCATGGACAAGTATCCGGGCCTGCCGCTGCCGGCCGAATACCTGCACCCGGGGCTGTTCGTCGCCGAGATCGTCTATTTCCCGCTCGAGACCGCGCTGCTCCGCGAGGCGCGGCGGATCGGCTGCCGCACCCTCGACGGCGGCGGCATGGCGGTGTTCCAGGCGGTCGAGGCGTTCCGGCTCATCACCGGCCGGACCCCGGACCCGGAGCGGATGCTCCGCCACTTCGCCGAGCTCGGCCAGGAAGCCTGAGCCCGCCCCGGCCGGCGGCGCGCGCCGCGGCCCAACACTCCCAAGAATGCGGCCCGATCCAACGGGCCCGTCCGTCCCCCCTCACAGGAAACGCCCGATGACCTCTTCCGCCCTTCCGGCGAGCGCCGCGTCGTACGCCGAACCCGAGACCGTGAAAGCTCCCAAAAAGGCCGCGCTCGCCAGCTGGATCGGCAGCGCGGTCGAATATTACGACTTCTTCATCTACGGCACCGCCGCGGCGCTGATCTTCCCGAAACTGTTCTTCGCGCCGAACAACCCGCAGGCGGCGGCGATCGCCTCGTTCGCGACCTTCGGCGTCGCCTACATCACCCGGCCGCTCGGCGCGGTGGCGCTCGGCCATATCGGCGACCGCTTCGGCCGCAAGAAGGTGCTCACCTTCACGCTGCTGCTGATGGGTCTCTCGACCTTCATGATCGGCTGCCTGCCGACCTACGACCAGATCGGCATCCTGTCGCCGATCCTGCTCGTCATCGCCCGCCTGCTCCAGGGCATCTCGGCCGCGGGCGAGCAGGCCGGCGCCAACTCGATGACCCTCGAACACGCGCCGGCGAACAGGCGCGCCTTCTTCACCAGCTTTACCTTGAGCGGCACGCAGGCCGGGCTGATCCTGGCGACGCTGGTCTTCCTGCCGATCACCCAGATGCCCGAGGCCCAGATGCTGTCCTGGGGCTGGCGCATCCCGTTCTTCCTCAGCGCCCTCGTGGTCGCGGTCGGCTTCTGGGTCCGCCGCACCCTGCCGGAGACCCCGGTCTTCGAGAAGGAGCAGGAGCAGACCCACGAGAAGGCGGCCCTGCCGGTCGCTGTGCTGTTCCGCACCCAGTGGGCCGACGTGCTGCGGGTGATCTTCGCGGCGCTCGTCTCGGTGGTGAGCACGATTTTCAGCGTCTTCACCCTGTCCTACGCCGTCAACACGATGCAGATCGACCGCTCGACGATGCTGACCGTGCTGATCCTGGCCAACGTCGTGGCGCTCGGCGCGATCCCGGCCTTCGCGGCGCTCTCCGACCGGATCGGCCGCCGCCCGGTCTTCATCTTCGGCGCGCTCGGCTCCGCGGCGTTGATCTGGCCCTACATGTGGGCGATCAGCCAGGGCAACCTGCCGCTCATCTTCGGCTTCGGCATCCTGCTCTCGGGCGTGGTCTACAGCGCCGCCAACGGGGTGTGGCCGTCGCTCTACGGTGAGATGTTCGACACCAAGGTCCGCCTGTCGGGCATGGCGATCGGCACCCAGATCGGCTTTGCCCTCGGCGGCTTCGCCCCGGTGATCAGCGCCGCGCTCCTCGGCACCGGCCCGACCGGCTGGGTCCCGGTGGCTGTCTTCGTCACCGCCACGGCGGGGATCGCCGCCGTCTCGATCTGGACGGCGCGGGAGACCTACCGGACGCCGATGGAGAAGCTCGGCAAGCGCTGACGACGGGATCCGTCGGCACGGGTCAGGCCGTCCCGGCTCCGCTCTGCGGCACCGGGGCGGCCCCGGATGGTCTGGTGTGATAATGTGACAGTAGATTCGCGCGGGTGCGTTGCTTCGCTGGGCATGCGGATGTCAGTCTATCACCCTCCCTTGACTGTCATCCGCAGGCGCGCACACTCCCTGAACCGCGCCGATCGAAGGAGAGCGCGGCTGACGGGAGGAACACCATGCTGACGCGCCGCGGTTTCGCGGGGTTCGCCTCGTGCGCGCTCTGCAGCCTGACCGGCTTTCTCGCCACCGATGCCGGGGCGCAGACGCCGCCCGCGGCGACGCCGGGGGTGAAGCGCAAGGTCCTGGGCCAGACCGAGGGACCGGCCCCCGGCTACGTCACCATCACCGCCGAGGTGGAGATCGAGCCCGGCGTGCTGGTCGGCCGCCACACCCATCCGGGCATCGAATCGGGCTACGTGCTGGAGGGCGAGATCGAGCTGCCGATCGAGGGCCAGCCGACCCGCGTGCTCAAGGCGGGCGACGGCTTCCAGGTCCCGCCGGGCGTGCCCCATGCCGGCTCGAAGAGCGGAGCCAAGCCGGTGCGGATCGTCAGCACCTACATCGTCGAGAAGGGCAAGCCGCTGGCCTCGCCGGCGTGAGCCGCGAGGAAGCGGGGCCCGCTCACCCCCGCGCCCCGCGCAGGATCAGCCGGCTGCCCCGCACCTCGTAGGAGTTCAGCCGCTCCAGGAAGCTCATCCCGAGCAGGTTGACGCTCAAGGCGCCGGGCCGGGTCACCAGGGCGGCCACCCGGGTCTCGGTGATCGGCCCGACCGCCACCGTGTCGAGCACCACCGGGGCGGCGGCGGTGCGGCCGTTGGCGGTCTGGACCTGGACCCGGTAGGCGCCCGGGCCCGGATGGAGACCGAGATGGGCCGCACTCTCGGCGGTGAGCACCACTGCGCTCGCACCGGTATCGAAGGCGAAGGCCTGCATCCGCCCGTTGACCTTGGCCTGCACCGTGAAGCCGCCATCGACCCGCCGGGCGATCACCACCTCGTCGCCGCGCCCCGGCACCGGCTCGCCCGGGCTCATCTCACCGAGCGCGCGGAACGCCATGTCCCGCGCCGCGTCACGATAGACGTAGAGGCCGGCGACCCCGGCGCCGATGGCGATCCAGAGCAGGAGCGCGACGAGCCCCTCGCCGAATCCCGACCGGAACCGGTGGCCGACGCCGTTCAGCACCATCAGGGCGGCCCCGCCGGCCGCGGCGAGCCCGGCCGCCTCGTCGGCGCGCAGTCCCGCCACCTCGCGCCCGCCGAAGACATTCAGCGCGTAGGCGCAGGCGAGGAGCAGGAGCCCGATACCGAGGGCGCCCGGCATGGGCTTCAGGCCAGGGCCGGGGCCGGCGCGGGCTCCGGCGGCTCGGGGTAGGCCTCTGCCAGCCGCGCCGGCAGCTCCGCCATGATGCGCCGCCGCTCCGGCTCGGACAGGCCGCCCCAGGCGGCGATCTCGTCGCGGTTGCGGCCGCAGCCCTCGCACAGGCCGGTGACGGGATCGAGGACGCAGAGGCGGATGCAGGGAGAGGATACGGGCATCAATTGGGAATCGCGATCACGAGGGCGAGGAGGGCGGCGATCTCGGCAAGCTGCTGGCTCGCCCCGATGACGTCGCCGGTCTGGCCGCCGACGAGGCGCGCGGCCATCCGGGTCAGGGTCCAGGCGGCCAGGACAGCGAGGAGGCCGGCGAGGCACAGGCCCAGCCAGGGCAGGCCGAGGAAGAAGGCAGCCACCAGCACGGCGAGGCAGAGCGCCCAGGCGGTGGCATGGGTCGCGCCCGTCGGCCGGCCGACCGCGTGGGCGGCGCCGTCCGGCCGGGCGGGAGGGAGGTGGCAGAGCGGCCACAGGGCGGCGGTGCGCGAGAGCGCGGCGGCCATCAGGAAGGCCACGGCGACGCGCCAGCCGATCCGGTCGGCGAGGGTCGCCAGCGCCCCGATGCGCAGCGCGTAGGACAGGACCAGGGCGGCGGCCCCGTAGGCGCCGATGCGGCTGTCGCGCATGATCTCGAGGCGCCGGGCCGCCGTGATGCCGCCGCCGAACCCGTCCGCCACGTCGGCGAGGCCGTCCTCGTGCAGGGCGCCGGTGACGAGCGTCGTGACGGCGAGGGCCAGGGTCGCGGCGAGGAACGGCCCGAGGCCGAGCGGCAGGGAGGCCGCGAGCGCGATGGCGCCCGCTCCCCCGATCACCAGCCCGGCAAGCGGCAGCATCCGCGGCACGGTACGGAAATCGGGCGCGGCATGCAGGTCGGTCTCGCCCGGCAGGGCCGGGACCGGCAGGCGGCTGTAGAAGCGCAGGCAGGCGGCGAGGTCGGCGAGCGGCGGCCACGGGCCGGCGGCGGGCGGCGGCGGCTCGAACGCGTCGTCGGCGGAATCGTCGGAGGGGCCCGGCCCCGCGTTCAGTCCCGTCGCCATCCCACACCGCACCCCGACGCGAAGGCGCCCCTGAACCCCGGATTCGCCCCTCCGGCATTTTGCTGTATCTGCACGCCTCACGATAGCCCCGCAGCCGGGTTTCACCCCCGCGAGGGGCTCGCCCGCAGGACACCGATCCCCATGGCCGACACCCCGACCGACGCCGCCCCGTTCGACGACATCCGCCGCCTGATCGCCACCATGCCGGGGCCGGACGAGGCCGCCGCCGCCGAGGTCTCGGCCCGCGACTCGCTCCTGACCAAGCCGGCCGGCAGCCTCGGCCGGCTCGAATTCCTCGCCGCCTGGATGGCGGCCTGGCAGGGCAAGGCGCCGCCGAGCCTCGACCGGCCGCTGGTCTGCGTCTTCGCGGGCAGCCACGGCGTCGCGGCGAAAGGAGTCTCGGCCTATCCGTCCGCGGTCAACCGCCAGATGCTCGACAACTTCGCCGCCGGGGGCGCGGCGATCAACCAGATCTGCGCCGCCTACGGCCTCGGCTTCAAGGTGTTCGACCTCGCCATCGACATGCCGACCGGCGACATCACGACCGGGCCGGCGATGACCGAGAAGGCCTGCGTCGCCACCATGGCGTTCGGCATGGAGGCGGTGGCGGCGGGCACCGACGGGCTCGCCGTCGGCGAGATGGGGATCGGCAACACCACGGTGGCGGCGGCGATCTACGCCGCTCTCTACGGCGGCGAGCCGGCCCGATGGGTCGGCCGCGGCACCGGTGTCGACGAGGCGGGCTTTGCCCGCAAGGTCGCGGCGGTCGAGGCGGCGCTGAACTGCCACCAGGGCCATCTCGAGGATCCGCTCGCGGTGATGGCACGCTTAGGGGGCCGCGAGATCGCCGCCATGGCCGGCGCGATCCTGGCGGCGCGGCTGCAGCGGGTGCCGGTGGTGATCGACGGCTACGTCTCCACCGCCGCCGCCGCGCTCCTCCACGCCGTCGATCCCCGCGCCCTCGACCATTGCCTCGCCGGCCACGTCTCGGCCGAGGGCGACCACGCCGCGGTGCTGGAGCGCTTGGGGCTTCGTCCGCTCCTCGACCTGGGCCTGCGCCTCGGCGAGGGCAGCGGCGCGGCGCTCGCGCTCGGGATCGTCAAGGCGGCTTTGGCCTGCCACCGCGAGATGGCGACCTTCGCGCAGGCGGGGGTGTCGGGGCCGGTCGCCTGAGCTCAGGCCGGCCGCGCCATCGCCCTGCGCACCCGACCGACCAGCGCCCAGAGCCGCGGATCGCGCTTGATCCGCCGCTTGAGGCGCGCGCCGGCCGCGGCCGCGGCCGCATAGGCCCGGCCGCGCAGGCTCACCGGGATCACCGCATCGACGAGGTGAATCGTCTCGTCGCAGACGCTCGCCTTGTAGCGCGCCTCGCCGACGCCGAGATCGAGGGCCTTGCGGCCGCGCGACGCCTGGTCGCGGATCAGGGCCTGGAGCAGCAGGTCGCCGGGGCTGAAGCGGGCGAGCGAGGGGTCAGGGTCGAACGAGGTCAACATGCCGCTGAAGCGCGCCGGGTCGACGGCGCCCACGAAGGTGGCGAGGATGCGCCCGCCCTCCGTCCGCAGGGCGTGCAGCTCCAGGGCACCGGTCCGATGCGCGGCTTTCAGGAAGTCGCGCGCCGCCGGATCGGCGAAGGGATCGCGGATTCCGCTCGTCGCGAAGCGCACCGCCTTCTGGGCGAGATAGGCCGACAGGATCGCCTCGCCCTCCGCGTCGTCCGCCGCGACCCGGTGCGTCACCGGACCGTGGGCCGCGACCAGCCACTTCTCCTTCTGGCGCAGCTTGCGCCGCGCATCGCCGCTCAAGCACCGCTTCAGCACGGCCTCGGGATCGGCCTCCAGCGCCAACCCGTAGGCGTCGCTCGGCGAGGCGGAGCCCCGCGCCAGCGGGTTCGGCACGCCGTTCCACAGCCTGGGCTGGTCCGGAAGGTGGATCACGTCGATCCCGGCCCGGGCGCCGGCCTGCAGGAGGGCGCCGGCATAGGCCTCGGCCGGCAGGGCCGCCGCCTCCGGCCCGGCGAAGAGCGGCATGTGGAAATTCGCGTGCCGGCCGCCGATCACCCGGGCGACGCGGATGCGGGCCTCGCGGTGCACGAAGAGCGGGAGCAGCGCCAGGGGCCGCCCGGCGGCATCGCGCAGCAGCACCGGGCAGGGTCGAGCACCCGCCGGCAGGGTGCGGGCGCAGGCCGCCACCCAGTCGAAGCGCTGATAGGGCGTCATCACCACGCCGGGCGCCGCCTCGAGGGCGCGCCAGGGCGCTTCCGCCGCCGCGAGGCCGGAAAAGACCTCGGGCACCAGGGCGAGGGCCGGGGCGGGACCGACGGCGACGCCCTCCGCCGCGAGTTGCATCGTGCCGCCCATCGCTCCCCCTCACCCGTCCCACGAAGGACTACCGGGGAAGCGTGCAGAATCCGCAAACGCCGTAACGAAGCTTTGGCCGATCGCCGCCATCCTGCGCTCATGCTCTCCGCGCAAGCCCGACACCGCCTGTTCCATGCCGGCTTCGCCACCATCGCGGCCACGGGGGCCGACCGCTGGCTCGCCCCCGCCGCCCGCGGCCGCGGCGTGATCCTGACCTTCCACCACGTCCGGCCGGACGAGGCGCCGCCGGGCGCCTTCGCGCCGAACCGGCTGCTGGCGATCACCCCTTCCTTCCTCGACCGCACGCTGACGGCTCTGCGGGCGCGGGGCTTCGCGATCATCCCCCTGTCCGACCTGCCGCGCCGGCTGGCCGAGACGGGGGACCCCTTCGCGGTGCTGACCTTCGACGACGGCTATCGCGACAACCTGGAACACGCCGCCCCGACCCTGCGCCGCCACGGCGCGCCCTGGACGCTCTACGTCACCCACGACTACGCCACCGGGACCGGCCGGCTGTGGTGGATCGAGCTGGAACGGGCGATCCGGATCCTCGACCGTGTGCGGCTGCCGGAGGTCGGGCTCGATCTCCCGGCGGGCAACGACGCGCAGAAATCCGCCGCCTTCGCGGAGGCCTACCGCGCCCTGCGGGCCGGGCCGGAGGAGATCTTGCGCGCCGCGACCCTGCGCCTGTGCGGGGAAGCGGGGATCGATGCGGGTCGCATCGCCGGCGAGCTGTGCCTGTCGGCGGGCGAGCTGCGCGAGCTGGCCCGGGACGAGGCGGTGACGCTCGCCGCCCACACCCTGTCCCACCCGATGCTCGCCAAGCACGACGACGACGCCGTCCGCCGGGAGATCGTGGACGGGAAGGCGCGCCTCGGCGAGCTGCTCGGCCGGGTGCCGGAGCACCTGTCCTATCCGGTCGGCGATCCGGGATCGGCGGGAATGCGGGAATTCGCGCTCGCCCGCGAGGCCGGCTACCGCACCGCCGTGACGACCCGGCCCGGCCACCTCTTCGCGGGCCATGCCGCACACCTGCACGCCCTGCCGCGGGTCTCGGTCAATGGCTGCTTCCAGACCGACGCGGCCCTGCGCGCCTTGCTCTCCGGCGTGCCGTTCCTGGCCTGGAACCGGGGCCGGCGGCTCAACGTCGGGTGAGGATCAGCGATGGCGCCGCCGCCGGTAATGGCGGCTCTCACCGCCGCTGATCACCGCGAAGCTCGCGCTCTGGCGGCCGCCGCGCAGGCGCCGGGTCCAGCCGCGGCGGCCGCGGGGGGCGGGCTCCACCGCCTCGGCGAGGGCGGGAGGGAGGGGCAGGCGCGGGATCGCCGCGGACACCGCCGCGGCCGCGGCGGCGACCCCCTTCGCGGCGGGCCCGAACAGCGACAGGCACTGGTTGTAGGCGAGGTCGCCCTTGATGCGCTCGCAATCGCCGACGGAGCGGGGCGCGCCCTGCGCCAGGGCGGCACCGGCGAGGGGACCGAGGAGGAGAAAGAGCGCGAGCGCGTGGCGCATGGGCCTGGGGCTGCCTTGCGGGTGTCGATGGGAATGCCGAAGCGGGAGAGCGCGGGCCGAAAGGCTGCGATCTCGGGGTCTGGCAGCCCTTTTTGGCGAAAACCCGGCCTGTGCACCAGTCAGTCCATCGGATCAGTCAGCGGACCGGCGTCAGGCCGGGTCGCGATCGGGCCGCTCCATCCAGCGGATCAGCGGCATCAGCGGGAAGATCCAGGCGATCCCGAGGATTGCGTAGAGCACCGACTGCACCAGCGGCGGCGTCTGGGCGATGCGGCTGTCGGCGAGCGCCATGGCGACGGGCGCGTAGATCAGTACGAAGGCGATCATCACGATCGCCCCGACGAAGGAGCGGGTGCGGCGGCGCATGATGGGGCAACCTGAAACGGTGACGAAGCGTGAGACTTCGCCTACGCGAGGCCCCGCCCCGCCGCAATCCGGTCCGCCGACGCAGGCCGCGAACTATCCGGCCCGCGACAGCGGCGCCCCGGAATCGTTCCCGGCGCGGGCCGCCGCCAGCAGCGCGTCGCTGCGCGCGCGCCAGGCGGCGATCGCCCGCGCCTTCACCGGGCCGAAGCCGCGGATCTCCTGGGGCGCGGCGAGGAGGTCGCGGAGCGCCGCCGGATCGGCCCGG
This sequence comes from Methylobacterium currus, assembly GCF_003058325.1. Taxonomy (NCBI): domain Bacteria; kingdom Pseudomonadati; phylum Pseudomonadota; class Alphaproteobacteria; order Hyphomicrobiales; family Methylobacteriaceae; genus Methylobacterium; species Methylobacterium currus. The sequence goes on along the minus strand of NZ_CP028843.1, from coordinate 1,894,876 downwards.
CCGACGAGGGCGAGGGCGGCGTCGATCTGCGCCTCGTACTCCGCCAGCACCGCCCGTTCCTCCCGCCGCTCGGCGATCAGCCACAGGGGGTCGAGGCGCCGGCCGCGCAAACCTTTGAGGGACGCGAGCCCGCGCAAGACCGGCAGCAGCCACGGACCGAAGGCGATCTTGCGCGGCTCAGACTCGCCGGGCGGCGTCCGGGCGAGGATCGGGGGCGCGAGATGGAAGGTCGGCCGCACCTTGGCCCCCGGTCCTTTGCCCTCGAACTCCTCGGCGAGGCGGGCCAGGAAGGCCGGATCGGACTGGAGGCGGGCCACCTCGTACTCGTCCTTGATCGCCATCAGCGTGAACAGCGAGCGGGCGACCGCCTCCGCCAGCACGTCGCCGCCCCGTGCCCGCACCCTTGCGACCCGGTCGCGGTAGCGCGCGGCGTAAAGCCCGTCCTGGTAGGCGGTGAGGTACTCGGCCCGGCGCGCCACCAGCGCATCCAGGTCCTGCGCGGGCGCGGGTTCCGGGGCGAGATGAGCCTCGACGAAGGCCGGATCGGCGGCGAGCAGCCGGCCCCAGGCCAGCGCCAGACGGTTGCCCGCCACCGCGACGCCGTTCAGCGCCACCGCCTGGTCGAGGGCGTCGCGGGAGACCGGGACCAGCCCGCATTGCCAGGCGAAGCCTAAGAGCAGCACGTTGGCGGCTTGCGCGTCGCCGGTCAGCCGCGCGGCCATCGCCTGCGCGTCGAGGCTGCGCAGCGCCCCGGCCCGGACCCGGCGGGCGAGCAGGTTCTCGAGCATCCGCGTGTCGATGCGGGCCTTCGGGTCGCGTAAGGAGGCGCCGGTCGGGATCTCGTGGGTGTTGGCGATGATCCGGGTGCGGGCGGGATCGATCACCGACGCCGCATCGGAGCTCGCCGCCACCACGAGGTCGCAGGCCAGGACCGCGTCGGCCCGGCCGCGGTCGATCCGCACCTGATGGAGCGCGCCCGGATCGTCGGCCAGCCGCACGAAGGAGAGCACCTGCCCGCCCTTCTGGGCGAAGCCCATGAAGTCGAGCACGCTGGCGCCGCGCCCTTCGAGATGGGCCGCCATGGTGATGAGGGCGCCCACCGTCACCACGCCGGTGCCGCCGACGCCGGCGACCAGGATCTCATAAGGCGCCGCGCCGAGGGCCGTGTCGGGCTCCGGGAGCGCGGCGGCGCGGGAAGCGACGGTCTCCGGCGCGACCGCGACGCCGGGCCGGCGCCGGGGCGTCGCGCCCTCGAGCGTCACGAAGGACGGGCAGAAGCCCTTGAGGCAGGAGAGGTCGCTGTTGCAGCCGGTCTGGTCGATGGCGCGCTTCCGGCCGAACTCGGTCTCGACCGGTACGACCGAGAGGCAGTTCGATTTCTGCTGGCAGTCGCCGCAGCCCTCGCAGACGAGGGGATTGATGACCGCGCGTCGCGCCGGTTGCGGGCTCGTGCCGCGCTTGCGCCGCCGGCGCGCCTCGGTGGCGCAGGTCTGGTCGTAGACCAGCACGGTGACGCCCTTCGTCTCGCGCAATTCCCGCTGCACGGCGTCGAGGTCGTCGCGGTGATGCAGGGTGACGCCGGGGCCGAGGGGATCGCGGGCGGCGCTCCTCGCCACCCGGGTGGGATCGTCCGACACCACGACGACCCGGCGCGCGCCCTCGGCCGAGACCAGGCGGGTGATCTGCGGCACGGTGAGCACGCCGTCGACCGGCTGGCCGCCGGTCATCGCCACCGCGTCGTTGTAGAGGATCTTGTAGGTGATGTTGGCCCCGCTCGCGACCGCCTGCCGGATCGCCGCGTGGCCGGAATGGAAGTAGGTCCCGTCGCCGAGATTCTGGAAGACGTGGGCCTGGCGGGTGAAGGGCGCCTGGCCGGTCCAGTCGACCCCCTCGGCCCCCATCGGCACGATGCCGGTGGTGTCGCGCTCCATCCAGTTCGCCATGAAGTGGCAGCCGATGCCGGCCCGGCCCTGCGAGCCCTCCGGCACCCGGGTCGAGGTGTTGTGCGGGCAGCCGGAGCAGAAATACGGCGTCCGCACCGGAAGCGGCCCGGAGGCTGCGGCGATGGACGGGATCTCCGGCGTCGCGACGGCGAGGCCGAGAGGGCGCAGGGCCTCGGCCAGGATCCCGGCGAGGCGCGAGGGGCGCAGCTCCTCGACCTCGGACACCAGGGGTTTGCCGGCCGCATCGCGCTTGCCGAGGATCCGCGGGCGGTGCTCGCTCGGCAGATCGTAGAGGCCGTCGCGCAGCTGGCGCTCGACGAGCGGCGCCTTCTCCTCGATCACCAGCACGGTCTCGACGCCCGCCGCTGCGCCTGAGAGTCCGGCGACGTCGAGGGGATGGACGAGGCCGACCTTCAGCACCGCGACACCGGCCGCGCGCAGCGAGTCCGGGTCGTGGCCGAGGAGCCGGAACGCTTCCATCGCGTCGCCATGCGCCTTGCCGACCGTGACGACGAGGAGGCGGGGGCGCTCCGGCGCCACCACCAGCCGGTCGAGGGGGTTGGCCCGGGCAAAGGCACGGATCGCCTCGAGCTTTTGCAGCGCGCGCGCCTCGATGGCGAGGCTCGGCAGATCGGGCCAGCGGATGTGCAGGCCGCCCGGCGGCGGGGTGAAATCGGGGGTCGCGAAGGACGGCAGCGGGGACAGCCCGACCGAGGCGGCGCCCTCCACCACCTCGGAGATCGCCTTGAAGCCGACCCAGGCGCCGGAGAAGCGCGAGGCGGCGAAGCCCCACAGGCCGTAGGCCTCGTACTCGGCGAGGCTGCCCGGGTGGATCACCGGCATGTGCCAGGCCGCGAGCGCGAGGTCGCTCTGGTGCGACATCGAGGAGGAGACGCAGCCGTGGTCGTCGCCGGCGACGACCAGCACGCCGCCCTTCGGGCTGCTGCCATAGGCGTTGCCGTGCTTGAGGGCGTCGCCGGAGCGGTCGACCCCCGGGCCCTTGCCGTACCAGAGGCCGAACACCCCTTCGACGGTGGCGGCCGGATCGAGGGCGACCCGCTGGCTGCCGAGGAGCGCTGCCGCCGCCAGATCCTCGTTGATGCCGGGCTGGAAGCGGATGCCGGCCTGCGCGAGGCGATCTTTCGCCCGCCACAATTCCTGGTCGACGGCGCCGAGCGGCGAGCCGCGATAGCCGGAGACGAGGCCGGCGGTCTTGAGCCCGTCGCGGCGGTCGATCGCGGCTTGCGACAGGAGGAGGCGCACCAGGGCCTGCGTGCCGGTCATGTAGGCCCGCCCGGCCGAGCGGTCGAAACGGTCGTCGAGGCGATAGGCGCGGTCGAGCTCGGGCATCGGCGGGGTCTCCTCGCCGTCAGGCTATGCCGGGCCCTGGAGCAAAACCTGCCTCTTTCACTTCCGCCACAGGGGCCATGGAGGTATGATTGATGCCGAAAACGCCAAAACGAGACATGCCCATGCCTGAACGGGGAGACGCGCCGGACCGCTTCGAGCGGGCGATCCTGGACGCGCTGCAGGACGATGCCCGGCTCTCGGTGCAGGACCTCGCGCAGCGGATCGGGCTGTCGACCTCGCCGACCTGGCGACGGCTGAAGGCGCTGGAGGAGCGGGGCATCATCCGCGGCTACGTCGCGCTGGTCGATGCGGCGGCGCTCGGCCACGGCCAATGCGTCTTCGCCCACGTGACCCTGGCCAAGCACGACCGGGAAGGCGTGGCGGACTTCGAGCGCGTCATCGGGCGCCGGGACGAGGTGCTGGAATGCTTCTCGACGACCGGACAGGCCGATTACCTGCTGCGGGTCGTGGTGCGGGATGCCCAGCACTACGAGCGCTTCCTGCAGGAGGCGGTGTTCTCCTGCCCGGCGGTGCAGCAGATCCACTCGAACTTCGCCCTGCGCGAGGTGAAGTTCAGCGTGAAGGTGCCGACGGGCGCATGATCGATTCGCAAAAAAAGAGCCCGGCCGTGAGGCCGGGCTCCGCTCCGTCCGAGTGACGGAGTGAGACGACTAGAAGCCGTTGAACTTGTAGTTCAGGCCGGCGCGGACGACCGCGAACTCGGTCTCGCGACGGTACAGGTTGGCCGGGCCGACCGACACCACGCCCGGCGAGAACACCGAGTACTGGGTGCCGTTGGTGGTCTGCGCGAACACGCCGTTGTTGCGGTTGCCCTGATCCAGGTTCACGTACAGGCCTTCGACCTTCAGGGTCACGGCCGACGAACGGAAGAAGTTCAGGAACGAGTCGGTGGGCAGAGCGTACTCGACGCCGCCGCCGACGACCCAGCCGGTCTGGAAGTTGTCGGAGGAGCTGTTCGGCAGGCCGAAGTCGCGACCGCCGCCCGAGCCGTAGGCGAAGCCGCCGGTGGCGTAGACGAGGGTGCGGTCCCAGGCGTAGCCGAGACGGCCGCGCACGGTGCCGAAGAAGTCCAGGCCCGAGATGCCGTTCGGGTTGAACACCAGGGTGCCGGGCACGATGCCGCCGCCCGGAGCGGTGGCGAAGGCGTAGCGGTTGCGGCTGCGGCCGAAGTCGACGTACTGGGCGTCGGCCTCGATGCCGACGACCACGCCCGAGCCCGGGGTGAACTGGTAGTTGTAGCCGATCTGGCCACCGCCGACGAAGCCGTCGTTGCTGTTGCGGTTGTCGAAGGCGAGCACGCCGTTCGTGGGCACGCCGGCGGCGGTCACGAACACGGTGTTGCCGAGGGTGGTGCCGGCCGGCACGCCGACGACGGTCGGGGCGCGGGTGTCAGCGGTGTTGAAGCCGTAGCCAGCGTTGAAACCGGCGTAGAAGCCCGTCCAGGTGAAAACCGGAACCGGCGTGAAGACCGGCGGCGGAGCAACGCGACGCGGCAGGTCGGCAGCGAGAGCCGAACCGGCGACGACGATGCCAGCGAGGGCGGTAGCGCTCTTGAGAAGCGACTTCATGGAACTGGTCCTTCCTACTATGCCGCGGCGACGGCGCCCGTTTGCGGGTCGGCGGTCAACCGAAGCAGTGTCCCCGACATACCCCGGTAGCTCCGGGAAAGCTGTGTCCTCGCGACAACGCTGGTGAGTTTCACCGCGGCCTTAACGGCTGTTCATCGCGAGCATTCCCTTGGCTCCTTACCCCCTCAACGCGCACCAATGGCCAAGGTTCACCGGCGCACACATTTTTTTGCTACGCTTGCCGGATCAATCCTAAAGAAAGCCGAACGGCGCCCTACGAGGTGCGAATCGAGCCCCTGAGCCGCCCCTGCGCGGCCCTCCTCACGGGGTCACCGCGATGGCCGAGACGAGCCGGCCGTAATCGGCCTCGCTCCGGTGGGTGGTGCGGCGATAGCTGAAGAATCGGTCCGGATCGGCGTAGGTGCACAGGCCTAAATTCGCCACCTCGCCGATTCCCGCCCGCCCGAGGCGGGCGACGATGTAGGCCGGCAGGTCGAACAGGCTGTGGGACTCGCGCTCCGGGCTGGCTGCGAAGTAGCGGGTATTCTCCGGATCCGCCGCCTCGAAGCGCTCACGGAATTCCGGGCCGACCTCGTAGGCCTGAGGCCCGATCGTCGGCCCGAGCACCGCCACGATGCCGGTGCGCTCGGCGCCCAGGCCCTCCATGGCGGAGAGCGTCGCCTCGATCACGCCGGTGAGCGCGCCCTTCCAGCCGGCATGGGCGGCGCCCACGACGCGGTTGACCGGGTCGGCGAACAGGATCGGTCCGCAATCGGCGGTGAGGATGCCGAGCGCCAGACCCGGCACCCGGGTCGCCATCGCGTCGGCGCGGGGGCGCTCGGCGAAGGGCGCCTCGACCACCAGGGCTTCCGCCGAATGAATCTGGTAGAGGCTCACCAGGTTCTCCGGCGGCAACGCGAGCTGCGCCGTCATGCGGCGGCGGTTCTCCCGCACCCGGGCAGGGTCGTCGCCGGAGCCGAGGCCGCCATTGAGGGAGGCGTAGAGCCCTTCCGACACGCCGCCCTTCCGGGTGAAGAAGGCATGGCGGATCTCGGAATGGGAGCTGAGCTCGGGCGCTTCGATGAACATCGCGGGATCGTCCTGGCGGCAAGGCGTCCCGCAGGATCGCCGGAAAATCGTGTCGAAAGCGGGAAGCTCGGTGTCCCTCACGAAACTCCCGGTCGACGACATCGCTCATCGTGGCCGCGTCGGCGCAACGGGAGTTTCGTGAGGTGCACTAAAATCCCGGCAGGCCCGGCTGGCCCGGGCCCGCGAGGCCCATGACCTTGAACAGGTGGCCCATGTCGCGGGGGGTGCGGTCGATCAGGCGGTCGGCCCCGGCCTTGACGGCGGCGGCCTGGACCGGGTTCGCCCGGGCGGCGAGGCGCTCGGCCCGCTGGGCGAGGCCGAGCGCGAGGAGGAAATCGGCCTGCGTCACCGGGCCGTGCACCACGGCGCCTTCCCCCGCGGCGGCGCGGGCGAGCGCCGCAAAATCCACCTGCGCGGTCAGGTCGGTCTCGCCCGGGGCCGCGAGCGGATCGGCGAAGCGGTGGCGCGCCACCGCCTGGAGCGTGTCGGCGGTGCCGCCATAGAGGTCGCCGTAATCGATGGCCGCGAGCGCGCCGCCCTCGCGGGCGAGGCGGCCGGCGATCTGGCGGATGAGGTCGAGGGCGACGGCCGGCAGGGTCAGGATCGCGCCCGGCGCGGCGTGCGGGGCGATCTCTGGCGCGGTGATCTCCGGCGTCGGATCGGGGCTCAATCCGAAGGCGAGGGCGTCGCCGTTCAGGCCCACTCGGCGCTCGCACCAGCCGCGCTCCGTGCGCTGGTACTGGCGCACCGGCAGGGCGTCGAAGAACTCGTTGGCGATGAGGATCGCCGGGCCGCCCGGTAGGGTGTCGATCGCGTCGTGCCAGGTCGGGGCGGCGTTCGCGAGCGCCCGCTCCTGCGCGGCCCGCAAGGTGGGGCTGGTCTCGACGAGGTGGAGGTCGGCGGCAGCCAAGCAGTCAGGCGCCGCAGCGCGCAGCGCCCGCAGCGCGTCCGCCATCAGCGTACCGCGGCCGGGGCCGAGCTCGACCAGGCGGAAGGGAGCCGGGCGCCCGAGACCGTACCAGACCTCCGCCGTCCACAGGCCCAGCAACTCGCCGAAGATCTGGCTGATCTCCGGCGCCGTGGTGAAGTCGCCGGCCGCGCCCAGCGGATCGCGGGTGCGGTAATAGCCGTGGACCGGGTGGCCGAGGCAGAGCGCCATGTAGCGCTCGATGGTGATCGGCCCCTCGACGGCGATCAGGCGGCGCAGCTCGCCGAGGAGCGGCGTATCGCTCACGCGGACTTCACTTCCGGCGACTCGGCCTCGGGCCCCGCCTCCGCTTCGAGCCGGGCCCGCGGCCGGGTGTCGCCGCGCCAGGCCCGCAGGATGAACACTGCGCCGATCAGCAGCATCGGCACGCAGAGCAGCATCCCCATGGTGATGCCGCCGCCGAGCGCCCCGACATGGGTGCCGAACAGGAAGCCGAGCTGCGGGTCGGGCTCGCGGAAGAACTCGCAGGTGGTGCGGGCGATGGCGTAGCCGACGACGAACAGGCCGCCGAGGAGGCCGGGGCGGCGGAAGCCGACGCGCCGGACCGCGAGCGCCATCAGGACGAACAGCACCAGACCCTCGGCGACGGCCTCGTAGAGCTGGCTCGGATGGCGCGGCAGCGGCCCGCCATTCGGGAAGACGATGGCGTAAGGAAAATCCGGCGCCGGCCGGCCCCACAGCTCGCCGTTCACGAAATTGGCGATGCGGCCGAAGAACAGCCCGATCGGCACCACCACGGCGGCGAGGTCGAGCATCGCGTAGGCGTTGAGGCCGCGGCGGCGGGCGAACAGGACCAGGGCCAGCACCGCGCCGAGGAAGCCGCCATGGAACGACATGCCACCGCGCCAGATCGCCAGGATCTCGGCCGGGTGCGACAGGTAGGCGGCCAGGTTGTAGAACAGCACGTAGCCGATGCGCCCGCCGAGCACGACGCCGAGCGCGACCCAGACGATCAGGTCGTCGATGTCGAGGGGGGTGGGCCGGCGCACCGCGCCCCAGAGCGAGGGGGACGAGACCAGGCGCTTGGCGTAGAACCAGCCGCCCACGAGGCCCACGATGTAGGCGAGGGCGTACCACTTGATCTGCAACGGCCCGATCGCGACCGCGACGGGGTCGATGGCGGGGAAGGGCAGGGCGAGGAGCGGAGGCATCGGGCGCGAGAGGTGAACCTGTGGCGGGGCGGCGTCAAGGCATTCGGACGGCGGCCGGCCGCATCACGGCCGGGCATCGATTCCCATCGCGGATCTCGACGCTTTTTTCATGACGAAACGGTCTCCGTTTCGTCACCGGACGCGCTTTCGCGGCCGGACGACTCACCGGGTCATCCTGGGGCTCGCCGAAAGGCGAGGACCCGGGATGACGAGGAGGGTTGGAAGTCGGCCAGCCAAATCGAGCAGGACCTCACGCCGCCGGCGCCACATTCATCGGCACCTCGCGGGGCTGGCCGTCGAGGAACAGCCGGTAGGCGGCGTTGTCGGTCTCGTCGTGGTGCTCGTAGCCGAGCTCGGCGAGCGCCGCGGCGAAGCGGTCGCGCTCGGCCTCCGGCACCTGGATCCCGGCGAGCACGCGGCCGTGATCGGCGCCGTGGTTGCGGTAGTGGAACAGCGAGATGTTCCAGGCGACGCCGAGGCTGTCGAGGAACTTCAGCAGCGCGCCGGGGCGCTCCGGGAACTCGAAACGCAGGAGCCGCTCGTCGGACAGGCCTGGCACCCGGCCGCCGACCATGTAGCGGACATGGAGCTTCGCCATCTCGTTGTCGGTGAGGTCGACGAGCGGATAGCCGAGGCCGCGCAGCTCCGCGATCAGGGCCTCCTTCTCCGGCCGGCCGCCGGCGAGCTGCACGCCGACGAAGATATGCGCCTCGGCGCCCGGCGCGTAGCGGTAGTTGAACTCGGTGATGGCGCGCCGCCCGAGCGCCCGGATGAAGGCGCGGTAGCTGCCGGCCCGCTCCGGGATGGTGACGGCGAACAGAGCCTCGCGGCGCTCGCCGATCTCGGCCCGCTCGGCGATGTGGCGCAGGCGGTCGAAGTTGAGGTTGGCGCCGCTGTTGATCGCCACCAGCGCGCCCGATCCGGCGACGCTGCCCCGCGCGGCGTATTCCTTGAGGCCGGCGAGCGCGAGGGCGCCCGAGGGCTCGGACATCGCGCGGGTGTCGTCGAACACGTCCTTGACCGCGGCGCAGATCGCGTCGGTATCGACCGTGATGACCTCGTCGAGATGCTGGCGGCAGAGCCGGAAGGTCTCGGCCCCGGCCTGGCGCACCGCGACGCCGTCGGCGAAGAGGCCGACCGTGTCGAGCACCACCCGCTCGTCCGCCTCGATCGCCGCCTTCATGCTGGCGGCATCCGCCGGCTCGACGCCGATCACCTTGGTCTCGGGGCGCATGAACTTGATGAAGGTGGCCACGCCCGCCGCGAGGCCGCCGCCGCCGACCGGCACGAACACCGCCTCGATCGGGTCGCCGTGCTGGCGCAGGATCTCGAGGCCGATCGTGCCCTGGCCGGCGATCACGTCCGGATCGTCGTAGGGATGGATGAAGGTCAGGCCCTGCTCGGCCTCCAGGATCTTGGCATGGGCATAGGCCTCGTCGAAGGCGTCGCCGTGCAGCACGACCTGACCGCCGCGGGACTTCACGCCCTCGACCTTGATCGCCGGGGTGGTACGCGGCATCACGATCACCGCGGTGACGCCGAGGCGCTTGGCCGCGAGCGCCACGCCCTGGGCGTGGTTGCCGGCCGAGGCGCAGATCACACCGCGGGCGAGCGCGTCCGCGGCCAAGCCGGCCATCTTGTTGTAGGCGCCGCGCAGCTTGAACGAGAAGACCGGCTGCAGGTCCTCGCGCTTGAGCAGCACCGTGGCGCCGAGGCGCTGCGACAGGCGCGGCATCGGGTCGAGGGGGCTCTCGATGGCGACGTCGTAGACGCGGGCGCCGAGGATCTTCTTGATGTAGTCGTGCACGGCTTCGTTCATGATTCGAGGGCGAGGGGCGCCTCGCCGGAAGCGCCGAAATAACGGGTTTCGCTGCGGGATGCGAGCTTGACTGGTGCGGTTTAGCCTCAGCGCGCCTCGCCGGCGCTGCGAGAGATCCACTTCGCCACCAGCGGGCCGGTGATGATCACCACGAGGAGCCGCAGGGTCTGAACGGCGAGGACGAAGGACACGTCCGAATGGGTGCCGACCGCGATGATCGCCACCGAATCGAGCCCGCCCGGGCTCGTCGCCAGGAAGGCGGTGAGGAGATCGATCGGCAGAAGGAAGGTCAGGCCCCAGGCCCAGAACCCGCACAGGCCGATCAGCCCGAAGGTCGCCACCAGCACGCCCGGCAGGGCGAACAGCGTCGCCCGCACGGTGGCGGGGGTGAATCGCAGGCCCACCGTCCAGCCGATGCCCGCATAGGCGAGCGCCAGCAGCCAGGAGGGCAGGGCCATGCCGGCGAGCCCGGTGGCGTGCAGCGTCGCCCCGATGGCGAGCGGGCCGATCAGGGCGCCCGCCGGAATGCGCAGGCGTAGGCCCAGCCAGGCGCCGATGCCCGCCACCGCCAGCGTGCCGAGGACCGCGAGCGGCGCCGGATCCATGTCGGCGCCGGGCGCGGCGGCGGCGCCCCCGGCGAGGAAGCGCGCGACCAACGAGGCGGTCAGCGCCACGCAGGCGACCCGGACGTACTGCATGAAGGCGACGAGGCGCGGATCGGCGCCGAAATCTTCCGCCATCGCCACCATGGCGGAGGCGCCGCCCGGCGACGAGCCCCAGGCCGCGGTGGTGCCGGGGAGCAGGCGGATGCGGGTCAGCACCCAGCCGGTGATCGCGGCGGCCACCACCGTGACGCCGACGACGGCCAGGATCAGCAGCCCGTCCTGCATCAGCGTCGCGGCGATCGAGGCGTTGACCGCGTGGGCGACGAGACAGCCGATCAGCGCCTGCGCGCCCTGGAAGCCGAGCCGCGGTACCCGGATCGGCGCGCCGCGGACCCCGAACACGATGGCTGCGAGCATCGGGCCGAGGAGCAGGGCGGCCGGGAAGCCGGCGAGATGGAAGAGGCCCGCGAGGGCGGCCGAGGCTAGGACGAGGCCCGCCCACAGGGCCGCCGCGCGGGGAAGCGAGCGACGGCAATCCGTCGAGGCGGGGTGCATGGCGTCCATGGTCGGGGAAAGAACAGGGTCCAGGGAAGAATGGAGCGTCGGCCGTGACGCTATACGGGAATCGTGCCAGCGTGGCGACCGGAGCCGGGCTCGGCCGGATGCCCGAGGGGCAGCGTTGCGTGCGGCGCATGCTGACGGAAGAATCCGGCGAGTTCGGCCAAGCCCTCGGCCCGCGGGTCGCTGGCACGCCAGGCGAGCGCGATGGTGCGGCGCGGGCCGTCCGGCCCGAAGCGGCGGCAGATCGTGAGCCCGGTCGGGTCGGGCCCGGGCGGGGCGGCGAGCGCCGGCAGCAGGGTGTAGCCGGCCCCCGCCGCCACCATCGAGCGCAGGGTCTCGAGGCTGGTGGCGTGGCGCCCGCTCGCCGGCCCGGCGCCGCAGGCCGCCACCGCCTGGTCGCGCAGGCAATTGCCCTCGTCCAGGAGCAGCAGGTCCGGGCCGGCGAGGTCGCCGGGGAGCGGCGGCTTTCCGCCCGCGAAGGCGTGCTCGGCCGGGCAGGCGAGCAGGAACGGCTCGTCGAAGAGGGGGGCGACCGTCAGCCCCGCCTCGGGGATCGGGAGGGAGATCAGGGCCGCATCGGCCCGGCCCTCGCGCAAGGCGTCGAGGATCTCCGCCGTGCGTCCCTCGCTCAAGCTCAAGGCGAGGTGCGGGAAGGCCTGGCGCAGGCCGCGCAGCACCTGGGGAAACAGGTAGGGCCCCAGCGTCTGGATCGCCGCCAGGACGAGGCGGCCCCGCAGGCCGCTCCCGGCCCCCTCGCGGGCGAGCAGCAGCAGCGCCCGCGCCTCCGCCAGCACCGCGCGGGCCTGGCGCACCACCGCCTGCCCGCTCGGGGTCATCAGCACCCGGCGGTTCGACCTCTCGAAGAGGGCAAGGTCTAACGCCTCCTCCAGCTTGCGCACCTGCACGCTCAAGGTCGGCTGGCTCACGGCGCAGCGCTCGGCGGCACGGCCGAAATGGCCCTCTTCCGCGACCGCCACGACGTATTCGAGATCCCGCAGGGACAGGCCGGATACGTTCATAGGCTGTGCCTATCAGAAACTTCGCAACGATGCATTTGTTTTCGGGTCACGCGGGGGTCATAGGTTGGAGCGAGAGCAGTTCCAGGGTGTTGGGCGGCCAGCCGACACCCCATGTGAGCGGTTCCTCGCGCGGGGTCCCGGTTCCGGCACCCTTCGCCTGCACGCCAGAGGAGATTCCATGAGCGACCAACGCCCGATCCTGACGACCCGCCAGGGCCATCCGGTCCGCGACAATCAGAGCCTGCGCACGGTCGGCGAGCGTGGCCCGGCGACCCTCGAGAACTACCAGTTCATCGAGAAGATCACCCATTTCGACCGTGAGCGGATCCCCGAGCGCGTGGTGCATGCCCGCGGCGCCGGCGCCCACGGCTATTTCGAGGCCTACGGCAAGATCGGCGACGAGCCGGCCTCCACGTATACCCGCGCCCGCGTCCTCACCGAGACCGGCGTGAAGACGCCGATGTTCGTGCGGTTCTCGACCGTGGCCGGCGCCAAGGAGAGCCCGGAGACCGCCCGCGACCCACGCGGCTTCGCGGTGAAGTTCAAGACCGTCGACGGCAACTGGGACCTCGTCGGCAACAACCTGAAGATCTTCTTCATCCGGGACGCCATCAAGTTCCCGGACATGATCCACGCCTTCAAGCCGGACCCGGTGACCAACCGCCAGGAGGCCTGGCGCTTCTTCGACTTCGTGGCGGCGCACCCCGAGTCGATCCACATGGTGACCTGGCTGAAGTCGCCGTGGGGCATCCCGGCCAATTATCGTGAGATGGAAGGCTCGGGCGTCAACACCTACAAGCTGGTCAACGACCAGGGCGTGGCGCATCTCTGCAAGTTCCACTGGATCCCGAAACAGGGCGTCCGCAACCTGACCTCGGCCCAGGCGGCGGAGATCCAGGGCAAGGATGTCGGCCACGCGACCAAGGACCTGTACGACAACATCGCGGCCGGCAACTTCCCCGAATGGGAGTTCGCGGTGCAGATCATGCCGGACGGCCCGAACGACCACCTGTCGTTCGATCCGCTCGACGACACCAAGCGCTGGCCCGAGGACCAGTTCCCGCTCCTGAAGTGCGGCCGCATGGTGCTCGACCGGGTGCCGGACAACTTCTTCGCCGATGTCGAGCAATCGGCCTTCGGCACCGGCGTGCTGGTCGACGGGATCGACTTCTCGGACGACAAGATGCTCCAGGGGCGCACCCTGTCCTACTCGGACACCCAGCGCTACCGCGTCGGCCCGAACTACCTGCAGCTGCCGATCAACGCGCCGGCTCCGGGCGTGAAGGCCCACACCAACCAGCGCGACGGCCAGATGACGTTCTACGTCGACGGCGTCGGCGAGAACAAGCACATCAACTACGAGCCGAGCACCTTGGCCCAAGGCCTGCGCGAGGCGCCCAAGCCCGCGAAGGAGTACCACCAGCCGGTCGAGGGCAAGCTCGGCCGGTACCAGACCAGCCGCACCGAGGACGATTACGCCCAGGCCGGCGAGCGCTACCGCTCGTTCGAGGCGTGGGAGCGTGAGGACCTGATCGCCAACCTCGTGGCCGACATGAAGGAGTGCCCCGAGGCGATCCAGCTCCGGATGGTCTGGCACTTCTGGCACGCCGACGAGGAATACGGCCGCCGCGTCGCCGAGGGCGCCGGCATCGACCTCGAGAAGGCCAAGGCCCTGCCGCCGCTGCCGGGCCGCGCCGCCCCGGGCCAGCGCCTGAAGCCCGAGACCTACACGGACGGCTCGCAGGCCCACAAGGTCGCGGCCGAGTAAGGTCGAGGCTGCACACGGTCTCAGGACGTGACGCGCCCCGCCCGGATCGCTCCGGGCGGGGCTTTTCGCGTTCGGGAGCGGGATGAGGTCCCAAGGGCACGTCTCTACAGCGCCAGCTGGACGGGCCCGCTTCCCGCGGCGGGAACCGCGCAGCAGATCAGGACCTCGTCGGCCGCGACGGGGGCGGTGGGCTCGCCCCGGTAGGCGACCGCACCGGCGAGGAGCTTGGTCCGGCAGGTCCCGCAGGTGCCGGCCCGGCAGCTGTAATCCGGGTTGAGGCCGCGGGACTCGGCGAGGTCCAGGAGCGTGCCGGATTCCGGCGTCCAGCGCGCTTCCTTGGACGAGGCCAGGAAGGCGACCGCGACCGGCTCGGCGGAGGCGGGCGGCCGCTCCGGCGCCACGGTACCGGCCGGGACGCTCCTCACCAGCGACGAGGGCCCGAACGCCTCGGCGTGGATGCGGTCGTCGGCGACGGTCAGGCCGCGCAGGCCGTCATAGAGCGCCTGGGTGAAGGCGGACGGCCCGCAGAGATAGAAGTCGTCATCGCCGAAGGGCAGGATCCGGGAGAGAAGCGCCATATCGATCCGGCCCGCGACGTCGTAGTCGACTCCCGCCACCGCGTCCCCCGGCTCGCTCAGGACCCGCACGATCCGGACCGCGCCACCCGCCGCGGCGGCGAGAGCATCCAGCTCCTGCCCGAAGGGACGGTCGTCCCGGGTGCGGGCGGCCTGGATCAGGGTGATGGGCCGGACGCCCCTCGTGCGCAGGCCCTCGTAGACGAGGTGGCGCAGCATCGCGAGGAGCGGCGTGATGCCGATGCCGCCGGCGAGCAGCACCGCCGGGCGCGTCGCCTGCGCGTCGATGGTGAAGCCGCCTTCCGGCGCCCGTACCTCGATCGTGTCGCCGACCCGCAGGTGGTCGTGCAGGTGGCCTGACACCGCGCCGTCGCGCTTGACGCTGATCCGGTAGATCGCGTCCGAGGGCGCGACCGACAGGGTGTAGGTGCGGATGACGGGCTTGTCCGCGCCGGGGAGCGTCAGGCGAACGGCCACGTGCTGCCCGGCCCGGTGCGGGACGAGCCCGGCTCCGTCCGCCGGCAGGAGGTGGAAGGAGCGGATCGCGCGGCTCTCGTCGACGATCTTCGTGACCGTGAACGGGCGCCACCGCGTCGCGAGGTCGGCGGCGCGGAGCCGGTCGGCGGCCTCGCGCCAGTCGCCGGTCATCAGGGAATGGGGCGACCAGCCCTCCGCCCGGAAGCTCCAGCGCAGGGGCAGCGCGCCCCGCCGCAGCACGACCCGGCGCGGCCTGAACGTCCACAGCCGCTCGGCGCCCTGGAAGGCGGCGATCTCCGGCGAGGACAGGACGACCTCGGCGTCGCCGGTCATCTGCAGCAGGTCGCCGGTCGCGAAATCGGCGAAGACCAGGCCGGCTTTGCCGTTCAGCAGGATGTTGCCGAGCGTCGCGAAGAAGAGATTGCCGGCGAAGTCGGGGATCGTCAGCGTTCCATCGGCGGCGATCCGGACGAACCCGGCCTTGCCGCCGCGATGCGAGACATCGACCTGACGACGAACCTGACCGTTCTCGTCGAACTCGGCGTAGGAGGCGACGAAGAAGGTATCGGCGGCCTCCACCATCGCGCGGGCCGCCGCGTCGAGCCTGTCGCTCTCCTCGACCTCGCCCGCGGCGGGCGTGCGCGGGTCGCGGGTGTAGGTGGCGTCGCGCAGCTGGATGTATTGCGGGCAATTGCCGAAGCTCTGATAGACCGCGATGCGCAGGCCGGCACTGTCCGAGCCCACGACGAGGCCGTTGGCGCGGTTGCGGCGCCGGGTATGCAGCTCGATGCCGAGCAGCCCGACAGCCTCGCCGTCGCGCAGGCCCGCGCTCGTCGGATCGGCGGGATCGGGCCGCGCCGCGAGGGTGAGGCTCGTCGGCGAGGGCGAGGCGATGAAGCCCGGCAGGCCTGCGAGGAGCGTCGCCCAGGCGTCGCCCCCGCCGTCGACGCTGCCGGCCACGACGAAGGGGAGCTGGGCGAAGAAGGCGCGGTGCTGCTCGGGCATGACCTCCCGCACCACGCGTCGGCCGACCTCCTCCATGCGGGCGGCGACGCCGACCCGCTCCTGGATCGCCCGCTCGCCCGGATGCCAAGGCGAGGCTTGCGACATCGGCAGCCCCGGTAGGGCCGGACCATCACTCATGGCGCTCTCCTCCTGCGGATGGGTATCGGGCGCGCCGGAGGGCGCGCCCGGGCGCGGTCAGGCGGCGGTGAGGCCGGCCGGCGTCTGGGCGAAAGGGAGGAAGCCCGGCAAGTCCTCGATCCGGCGGAGGAAGGCGCCGACCTGCGGGTAGCCCGACAGGTCGACATTGCCTTCGGGCGCGCGCGCCAGGTAGCTGTAGAGCGCGACATCCGCGATGGTCGGGCGCTCGCCCACCAGCCAGTCCCGGCCGGCGAGATGCGACTCGAGGCGCCGCAGCAGCGTGTGCGCCCGGCCTATCACCTCCTCGGGGTTGAAGGAGGCGCCGAACACCGTGACGAGCCGCGCGGCGGCCGGGCCGTAGGCCAGCTCGCCGGCCGCGACCGACAGCCAGCGCTGGACCGCCGCCGCGCCCTGCGGATCCTCCGGCAGCCAGTCGGTCCGTCCGAGTTTCCTGGCGACGTAGACCAGGATGGCGTTCGAATCGGCGATGATCGTGCCGTCGTCGTCGAGCACCGGCACCTGTCCGAACGGGTTCAGGGCGAGGAACTCGGGCGCCTTGTGCGCGCCCGCATTGAGGTCGACCTCGACGGCCTCGTGGGGCACGCCCAGCAGCGAGAGGAACAGGCGCGGCCGGTGCGCATGGCCGGACAGGGGGTGATGGTAGAGCTTCATGACCGTGCTTCCCGATCGGCGGGGGGTGTTCGTCCCGATCCGTGAGACCACGATGATCCATTCATGGGGCGCCGAGAATTCGCGCCGTTTGCACTTCATCATTCCGGATTACGGAATAATGCAGGCCAAAATCCGCGCTCAGGGCGAAACCGATCGGACCGGTGAGGCGGCCGAGCCGCTGTCGAGCGGCGCCCCGAGCGTCGATGTCTGCCGGACATCTCGGGGAAGCAGGTTTCGCGGCGCCTCTGGCGGTCGCGGAAATCGGCGAAATGCCAATGTCATCAATATGGTGGGCGGTGACGGGCTCGAACCGCCGACCCTCTCGGTGTAAACGAGATGCTCTACCGACTGAGCTAACCGCCCGGATGCCGGCATCGTTAAGGGCCCGGGGCCGCGAGTGCAAGACTCGTGTGCGCGACATCGGGCGCGAGACGCCGCGCAGAAGGCCCGGCGGGAGGACCCGGCAGCAGGACTTGGCGGGCCGCCGGCCGGACCGCCCTCCCGCCCCGGCCAGACCCCTTCCGACTTTCTTGACCCGGCGGCTTGACAGGGTAGGGGCCTCCCCATACACCGCCGCCATCGCAGCACTGCGAGACGCCGGGCGGACGTAGCTCAGTCGGTTAGAGTGCCGGCCTGTCACGCCGGAGGTCGCGGGTTCGAGCCCCGTCGTCCGCGCCACTTCCTTCATCGGAAAAGGCGTTTCTGTAGTGCATAGCGCCCTGTGCGGACGTAGCTCAGTCGGTTAGAGTGCCGGCCTGTCACGCCGGAGGTCGCGGGTTCGAGCCCCGTCGTCCGCGCCACTCCCTCTTCGGAGGAAGGGCAGCCGTGAAGCTGCAGGGTTCATGCGAGCGCGCCGCGCGGGCGTAGCTCAGTTGGTTAGAGTGCCGGCCTGTCACGCCGGAGGTCGCGGGTTCGAGCCCCGTCGCCCGCGCCACTCACCGCCGCCTTCTCCGATCCAAGAGGCAAAAGCGTCGGCGTAAGGTCCTGACGCTAAGGCACCATCAAGCATCGTTGCCCTATGGTCACGCGATTGACGCGGGGATCGATGATGTCTTGGTCGAACATGAGCGTGAGCCGGAAGTTCGCCGTCATGATGGCGGCGGCGGTGATCGGCTTCTGCGCCGTGGTGGCCTATGCCCTGCGGGCCAACTACGACAGCCTGATCGCCGAGCGGGTGGCTAAGATGCGCGCCCTCTCCGACGTGGCGCTCGCCGCCGCCGCCGGCCTCGAGGCGCAAGTCGCGGCCGGCACGATGAGCCGCGAGGCGGCCCTGGCGGCGTTCCGCACCCGTGCCAACGACATGCGCTACGAGGGCGACAACTACGTCGCGGTCTACGACTTTTCCGGCACCGCCCTGGTGATCCCGCCCAAGCCCGACTGGGTCGGCAAGGACATGAGCGGCCTGAAGGACGCGAGCGGGATGCTCCTGGTGAAGGCCATCACCGAGATCGCCCGGTCCGGCACGCCCGGCACCCTGCACTACGTCTTCCCCCGCCCGGGCGGCACCGCCCACGTACCGAAGCTGAGCTACATCCAGGGTTTCGCGCCCTGGAAGGTCTCGATCTTCACCGGCGTCTACATCGACGACATCGAGGCGTCGTTCTGGCGGCAAGCCCTGTGGCTATGCGCCATCGCGGGCGCGGCCCTCATTGGCGTCGGCGTGTTCGGCCTGCTCGGGTGGCGCTCCATCGTCGGCGGGCTCGAAGGCCTGACCGGGGCGACTGCGGCGCTCGCGCAAGGCCGCTACGACCTCGCGGTGCCGGGCACCGGGCGGCGCGACGAGATCGGAGGAATCGCCCGTGCGATCGACGGCTTCCGGGTCGTGCTCATGGAGCGCGAGAGGCTGGCGGCCGAGCGCGAGGCCAGCGAGGCGCAGGCCCGCCGCGCGGCCCAAGTCAACCAGGAGGTGCGGACCTTCGAGAGCAAGGTGGCGGAGGTCCTGGCGCAGGTCGATGCCGCCGCCCGGGACCTCGACGCGACGGCGAGGGCGATGTCCGGCACCGCCGCCGAGGCCGCCGGCCGGGCCGGCACGGCGGTCAGCTCGGCCGCGGCCGCGTCCCGCGAGGCCGGGGGCCTCGCGGAGGCGGCCGAGGGGCTCGGCCGCTCCGTCGCGACGGTCGGGGCCGATGTGCGCGAGGCCGCCGCGATGGCCCAGGACGCGGTGACCGGGACCGACCGCACCGCCGTCGTCATGCAGAGCCTGAGCGAGGCCGCCGCCCGCATCGGCGACGTGGTCTCGGTGATCGCCGGCGTCGCCTCGCAGACGAACCTGCTGGCGCTCAACGCCACGATCGAGGCGGCGCGGGCCGGGGAGGCGGGACGCGGCTTCGCGGTCGTCGCCGCGGAGGTCAAGCAGCTCGCCACGCAGACCGACCGGGCGACGCAGGAGATCGCCGCCCAGGTCGCGGCGATCCAGGACACCACCCGCCAGGCCGCGGGCGCGATGAGCGGGGTCGCCGCGCAGGCGCGGGCCATCAGCGGCGTCTCGGCCCGGGTCGCCACCGCCGTCGAGGCGCAGATCGGCGCCACGCAGGCGATCGTGTCGGGCGTCGCGCAGGCCGCCTCCGGCACCGCCCTGGTGAGCGGGTCGGTCGAGGGGCTGGCCCTCGACGCCGAGGCCACCGGCGCGGCCGCCCGGCAGGTGCTCGCCGCCGCCGACACGGTCGCACGGCAATCGGCCAGCATCGGCGCCGAGGTGAACCGCTTCCTCGCCACCCTGCGGGCCGCCTGAAACCCGGTGCGCTGCCCCGAAAATCTCACAATCGCCCGACAGGTGGCGCCCTTGCGCGCCGCGCCGCGTGCCCAGGGCTTTGAAAGACGATGTCGCATCCGCTCCGTTCGACGGTTCCCGCCTCCCGCATGGCGGAGATCCCGCGGCGCGGGGTCCTGCGAACCGTCCTCGCCGGCGCCCTCGCCGGCGGGGCGCTGGCGCTCGCCGGCTGCAGCGGCTCGGCGATCCTCCCCGCGCCCGATCTGCCGACCACGCCGGTGATCCTCGACGAGGCCGCGGCGGCGGCGGCGATCTCGCGCTACCGGGCGAGCCACGGGCTCGGCCCGGTGGTGATCGATTCCTCGCTGATCCGCGCCGCCTCCTACCAGGCCGAGGCCAATGCCCGGGCCGGGCAGCTCTCGCACGAGGTCGGCGGCACCTTCGACGCGCGCCTCAAGCGCGCGGGCTTCGGCGGCCGCTACGCCGCCGAGAACCTGAGCGCCGGCTCGACCACCTTCGACGACGTGCTGAAGCGCTGGCAGGTCTCGCCCGAGCACAACCGCAACATGCTGATGCCGCAGGTCAAGCGCGTCGGCGTCGCCCGGGTGGACGCGCCCGGCAGCCGCTACAAGCGGTTCTGGGCGCTGATCCTGTCAGACGGCTGACACGCTCCGCCGCAACGCGGAATCAGCCCGGACCCCCGAAAACATCCCGGAAGGGGAGGGACCTGCGACGATACTCCCCGCCTGCCTGGTTCTTCCAGGCGTTGTGCCGGGGGCACGAGCCCCTATCTTGCGTGCAGACGTTCGCGGTTTGTGCGGTGCGAACGCCCCTTGTTTCGCAATACCCGCTCGTTTAAGCCTCGCGCACCTTCCGGGCTTTGGAACCGTTCCGAGAACGGCCCCGGCGGCCCGCGCCACGGGCACGCGCCAAGGCTCGCGCTCACCCAAGGCCTCGCGCCAACCCTTGAGGATGCTCGATGAACGGCCTCCTGTCGGATTACCTGCCGCTGGTGATCTTCATCGGCGTCTCCCTCTTCATCGCCGCGGCGCTCCTCGTGGCCCCCTTCCTGGTGGCCTATAACAGCCCGGACCCGGAGAAGCTCTCGGCCTACGAGTGCGGGTTCAACGCCTTCGACGACGCGCGCATGAAGTTCGACGTGCGCTTCTATCTCGTCGCCATCCTGTTCATCATCTTCGACCTCGAAGTGGCCTTCCTGTTCCCGTGGGCGATCACGTTCGGGGACCTCGGCTGGTTCGGCTTCTGGTCGATGATGCTCTTCCTCGGCGTGCTCACCGTCGGCTTCGTCTACGAGTGGCGCAAGGGCGCCCTCGAATGGGACTAGCAGCCTGACGCGTACGAGCCGCCCCCGAGACGAGAAGCACCGGACCCCGCCATGGCCCTCACCACCGTCCGCGCCCCCGAGATCGCGCCGCAGCCGAAGGGTATCCTCGACCCGGCCACCGGCAAGCCGATCGGCGCCAACGACCCGACCTTCCTGACGATCAGCGACGAGCTCGCCGATCGCGGCTTCCTGCTCACCACCGCCGACGACCTCATCACCTGGGCCCGCACCGGCTCGCTGATGTGGATGACCTTCGGCCTGGCCTGCTGCGCCGTCGAGATGATGCAGATGTCGATGCCGCGCTACGATTGCGAGCGCTTCGGCTTCGCCCCCCGCGGCTCGCCGCGCCAGTCCGACGTGATGATCGTCGCCGGCACGCTCACCAACAAGATGGCTCCCGCCCTCCGCAAGGTCTACGACCAGATGCCGGAGCCGCGCTACGTCATCTCGATGGGCTCCTGCGCCAACGGCGGCGGCTACTACCACTATTCCTACTCGGTGGTGCGCGGCTGCGACAGGGTGGTGCCGGTCGACATCTACGTCCCGGGCTGCCCGCCGACCGCCGAGGCTCTGCTCTACGGCGTGCTGCTGCTGCAGAAGAAGATCCGCCGCACCGGCACGATCGAGCGCTGAGGCTGGCCATGAGCAACGGCATCACCATCCGCGCCCACACCCAGACCGAGCCCGGCGACGCGGCGCTCGCCCGCCTCTCGGACACGCTCGCCGAGACCCTGGGCGCCGCCATCACCGACCGGGCAATCACCTTCGGCGAGCTGACCGTGGTGGTCGAGGGCTCCGAGATCCTGCGGGTGCTGACGCATCTGCGGGACGATCCGTCCTGCGCCTTCTCGACCTTCATCGACATCTGCGGCGCCGACTATCCGGGCCGGGCGAAGCGCTTCGACGTCGTCTACCATCTGCTCTCGATGCGCCATAACCGGCGCATCCGCGTCAAGGTGCAGACCGACGAGCGCACCCCGGTCCCGTCGGCGATCCCGGTCTTCCCGGCCGCGAACTGGTACGAGCGCGAGACCTACGACCTCTACGGCATCCTGTTCTCGGGCCATCCGGACCTGCGCCGGCTGCTCACCGATTACGGCTTCGAGGGCCATCCCCTCCGCAAGGACTTCCCGCTCACCGGCTTCGTCGAGGTCCGCTACGACCAGGACGAGGCCCGGGTGGTCTACGAGCCCGTGCGACTGACGCAGGAATTCCGCAACTTCGACTTCCTGTCCCCCTGGGAGGGCACCGATTACGTGCTCCCCGGCGACGAGAAGGCCGACAAGGCACCGGCGAAAGGCTGAGCCGACATGGGCGAGCACAGCATCCGCAACTTCTCGATCAATTTCGGCCCGCAGCACCCGGCGGCGCACGGCGTGCTGCGCCTGGTGCTGGAGCTGGACGGCGAAGTGGTCGAGCGGGTCGACCCGCATATCGGCCTGCTTCACCGCGGCACCGAGAAGCTGATCGAGGTCAAGACCTACCTCCAGGCGACGCCCTATTTCGACCGGCTCGACTACGTCGCGCCGATGAACCAGGAGCACGCCTTCTGCCTGGCGATCGAGCGGATGCTCGGCCTCGAGGTGCCGCGCCGCGCCAAGCTGATCCGCACGCTCTACTGCGAGATCGGCCGGCTCCTGTCGCACCTCCTCAACGTCACCACGCAGGCGATGGATGTCGGCGCCCTCACGCCCCCGCTCTGGGGCTTCGAGGAGCGCGAGAAGCTGATGATCTTCTACGAGCGCGCCTCGGGGGCGCGCCTCCACGCCAACTACTTCCGCCCGGGCGGCGTCCACCAGGATCTGCCCCCGAGCCTGATCGACGACATCGAGGCGTTCTGCGAGACCTTCCCGCAGGTGGTCGACGACCTCGACAACCTCGTGATGGCCAACCGCATCTTCAAGCAGCGCAACGTCGATATCGGCATCGTCACCGTCGAGGAGGCGCTGGCCTGGGGCTTCTCCGGCGTGATGGTGCGCGGCTCCGGCATCCCGTGGGACCTGCGCAAGTCGCAGCCCTACGAGGCCTACGACGAAATGGAATTCGACATCCCCGTGGGGAAGAACGGCGACACCTACGATCGCCAGGTCATCCGCATGGAGGAGATGCGCCAGTCGGTGCGCATCATGAAGCAGTGCATCGCCAAGCTGCGCGAGCCGGCCGGCCAGGGCCCGATCGCCACGCAGGACGGCAAGGTGGCGCCGCCGCCGCGGCGCGAGATGAAGCGCTCGATGGAGGCGCTCATCCACCACTTCAAGCTCTACACCGAGGGCTTCCACGTGCCGGCCGGCGAGGTCTACGCAGCGGTCGAGGCGCCCAAGGGCGAGTTCGGCGTGTATCTCGTCGCCGACGGCACCAACAAGCCGTATCGCTGCAAGATCCGCGCTCCGGGCTTCGCCCATCTCCAGGCGATGGACTGGATGTGCCGCGGCCACATGCTGGCGGACGTATCGTGCATCCTCGGCACGCTCGACATCGTGTTCGGTGAGGTGGACCGGTGAGGGGGCTCGCGCCCGCGACCGCATCCGTCGGAGACGTTTGAGACATGGACGTTTGAGACATGGCCAACCGCAGACTCGCCCCGGTTTCCGAGCAGCCCGAGAGCTTCGCGTTCACGCCTGAGAACGCCGAATGGGCCAAGGGGCAGATCGCCAAGTACCCGGAGGGGCGCCAGGCCTCGGCCGTGATCCCGCTCCTGTGGAAGGCGCAGGAGCAGAATGGCGGCTGGCTGCCTCGGGCCGCGATCGAGGCGGTGGCCGACCAGCTCGGCATGCCGCATATCCGGGTGCTGGAGGTCGCGACCTTCTACACCATGTTCGCGCTCGAGCCGGTCGGCCGCTACTGGATCCAGGTCTGCGGCACGGTCCCGTGCGACGTCTGCGGCGCCCGCGAGCTGAAGCAGATGCTGCAGGAGCGGCTTGGCCCCCCCGGCCATGTCAGCCCGGACGGCAACTTCTCCTGGCTCGAGGTCGAGTGCCTGGGCGCGTGCTGCAACGCCCCGATGGCCCAAATCAACCACGACTACTACGAGGACCTCACCCCTGAGTCCCTCGGCAAGCTGATGGACGACCTCGCGGCCGGCCGCCCGGTGAAGACCGGTTCGCAGATCGGCCGCACCTCCTCCGAGCCCAAGGACGCGGTCACGACCCTCAAGGACGAGACGCTGTTCGACGGCTCCCGCGTCGGCGCCTGGCGCAAGCGCTTCGAGGAGGAGGGGCTGAAGGAGACTGGCGCCGACACGACCGGCGAGAAAGCCCGCACCGAGGCCTCGGCCGCGGAGACCCCGAAGGCGGCGCGTCCCGATGCCGGCCGCCCGGCCGAGAGCAAGGCGGCCGACACCCCGGTCCAGCGCGCGGCGGAGGGCAAGCCCGCCGTCGACCCGGCGGCCGGGAAGGGCCAGGCGGCGCCCGAGCGCACCACCGTCGCCGAGACGCGGACCGGCCCCGAGGCCAAGCCCGCGCCCCAGAGCGGCCGCTCCTACACCCAGACTCCCTCGAAGCCCGAGGACGGCCGCCCCGTGGCGGCGTCCCGGGGCACGACGCCGGAGGCCGGCGCCGAGCCGGCGACCGCACCGGGGAAGACCGACGGATCGCAGGCCAAGCCCGTCGGCCTCACCAATGCGGACAAGCCGGCCGACAAGGGCCCGCCCGGCCCTCAGGCCGACCCCAAGGCGAAGCCGTAAGCCATCGACATGATGTCCCCTTTCACAGCAGGCCTGTAGGACGATCGCCATGCTCGCCGATCAGGATCGGATCTTCACCAACCTCTATGGTCTCCACTCCCCCGGTCTCGAGGCCGCGAAGAAACGCGGCGCGTGGGACGGTACGAAGTTCCTGCTGCAGCAGGGCCGGGACTGGATCATCGAGGAGATGAAGAAATCGGGCCTGCGCGGCCGCGGCGGCGCCGGCTTTCCCACCGGCCTGAAGTGGTCCTTCATGCCGAAGAAGTCGGACGGCCGGCCGCATTACCTGGTAGTGAATGCCGACGAGTCCGAGCCCGGCACCTGCAAGGACCGGGAGATCATGCGGCACGACCCGCATCTCCTGATCGAGGGCTGCATGCTGGCGTGCTTCGCCATGGGCGCGCATGCCTGCTACATCTACATCCGCGGCGAGTACGTCGCCGAGAAGCACGCCCTGCAGCGCGCGGTGGACGAGGCCTACGCCGCCCGCCTCGTCGGCGAGAGCAACGTCCACGACTACCCCTTCGACATCTACGTCCACCACGGCGCCGGTGCCTATATCTGCGGCGAGGAGACGGCGCTGATCGAGAGCCTGGAGGGCAAGAAGGGGATGCCGCGGCTCAAGCCGCCGTTCCCGGCCAATATGGGCCTCTATGGTTGCCCGACCACGGTGAACAACGTCGAGTCGATCGCGGTGGCGGGCACCATCCTGCGCCGCGGCGGCGCCTGGTTCGCAGGCCTCGGCCGGCCGAACAATACGGGCACCAAGCTCTTCTGCGTCTCGGGCCACGTCAACAAGCCCTGCAACGTCGAGGAAGAGCTCGGCATCACCTTCCGCGAGCTGATCGACCGGCATTGCGGCGGCATGCGCGGCGGCTGGGACAACCTGCTCTGCTCGATCCCCGGAGGCTCCTCGGTTCCGCTGGTGCCGGCCGCCGAGATCATCGACGCGCCGATGGATTTCGACACGCTGCGGAACCTGAAGTCGGGTCTCGGCACCGCCGCCGTGATGGTGTTCGACAAGTCGACCGACATGGTCTCGGCGATCGCCCGCATCTCGTACTTCTACAAGCACGAATCCTGCGGCCAGTGCACGCCGTGCCGCGAGGGCACCGGCTGGATGTGGCGCGTGATGCTGCGCATGGCGGAAGGCCGGGCGCAGAAGCGCGAGATCGACATGCTGCTCGACGTGACGAAGCAGATCGAGGGACACACGATCTGCGCGCTCGGCGACGCCGCAGCCTGGCCGATCCAGGGCCTGATCCGGCACTTCCGCCCCGAGATCGAGAAGCGCATCGACCGCTACACCGCCAACCCGCACCCGACCCCGGTGCCGATGGCCGCGGAGTGAAGCGGTGGCCCATCTCGCCCATCATGACTCGCCTTCACGGTCCGCCGGCCCGGCGCGCGGGAACGCGCGCCCCGCGGACCTCGCCTGAGAGTTGACCGCATGACCAAGATCCTCGTCGACGGCATCGAGGTCGATGTCCCGCCGGACTACACCCTCCTGCAGGCCTGCGAGGTCGCAGGCGCCGAGATCCCGCGCTTCTGCTTCCACGAGCGGCTGTCGATCGCCGGCAATTGCCGCATGTGCCTGGTCGAGCTCAAAGGCGCGCCGAAGCCCGTCGCCTCCTGCGCCTGGGCCGTGCGCGACTGCCGCCCGGGCCCGAACGGCGAGCCGCCGGCGGTGTCGACCAAGTCGGCCCTGACCAAGAAGGCCCGCGAGGGGGTGATGGAGTTCCTCCTCATCAACCACCCCCTCGATTGCCCGATCTGCGACCAGGGCGGCCATTGCGACCTGCAGGACCAGGCCATGGCCTACGGCGTCGACTCGACCCGCTACGGCGAGAACAAGCGCGCCGTCGAGGAGAAGTATATCGGCCCGCTGGTGCGGACCGCGATGAACCGCTGCATCCACTGCACCCGCTGCGTCCGGTTCCTGGCGGAAGTGGCCGGCGTGCCGGATCTCGGCGCCATCGGCCGCGGCGAGGACATGGAGATCACCTCCTACCTCGAGCGCGCGATGGAATCGGAGCTGCAGGGCAACGTCGCCGACCTGTGCCCGGTCGGCGCGCTGGTCCACAAGCCGCAATCCTACAACGTCCGCCCCTGGGAGCTGAACAAGACCGAGTCCGTCGACGTGATGGATGCGGTCGGCTCGGCGATCCGCGTCGACACCCGCGGCCGCGAGGTGATGCAGATCGAGCCGCGGGTGAACGAGGCGATCAACGAGGAGTGGATCTCCGACAAGACCCGCCACGTCGTCGACGGCCTTCGCCTCCAGCGCCTCGACCGCCCGTACCTGCGCGAGAACGGCCGCCTGCGGCCGGCCTCCTGGGCCGAGGCCTTCGGGGCGATCGGGGCCAAGCTCAAGGGCGCCGATCCGAAGCGCGTCGGCGCGATCGTGGGTGACCTCGCCGGCGTCGAGGAGATCTTCGCCCTCAAGACCCTGATGGCCTCACTCAAGGTCCAGAACCTCGATTGCCGACAGGACGGGGCCATGATCGATCCGGCCTGGGGCCGGGCCGCCTACACCTTCGGGCCCGGCATCGCCGGCATCGAGCACGCGGACGCGATCCTGATGGTCGGCGCCAATCCCCGCACCGAGGCCTCGCTGCTGAACGCCCGCATCCGCAAGCGCTGGCGGATGAGCCCGATCCAAATCGGCGTGATCGGCGAGGACGCGGACCTCACCTATCCCCACACCTATCTGGGCGCCGGCCCCGAGACCCTCGCGGAGGTCGCGTCCGGCCGCCACAGCTTCGCGGACGCGCTGAAGGGCGCCGAGCGGCCGCTGGTCATCATCGGCCAGTCGGCGCTCGCCCGTCCGGACGCCTCGGGCCTCCTCGCGGCGGTCGCCAAGCTGATCCAGGGCCTCGGGGCGAAGGCCGAGGGCTGGAATGGGCTGGGCGTGCTGCACAACGCCGCCGCCCGCGTCGGCGCCCTCGATCTCGGCTTCGTGCCGGGGGAGGGCGGGCTGACCTTCGCCGAGATGACGAAGCCCAACGCGCTCGACGTGCTGTTCAACCTCGGCGCCGACGAGGTCGAGGTCGGTCCGGGCGCCTTCGTGATCTACCAGGGCACGCATGGCGACAAGGGCGCCCACCGCGCCGACGTGATCCTGCCGGGCGCCGCCTATACCGAGAAGTCGGCGACCTACGTCAACCTCGAGGGCCGGGTGCAACTTGCCAATCGGGCGGCCTTTCCCCCGGGCGATGCCCGGGAGGACTGGGCGATCCTGCGCGCCCTGTCGGACGTGCTCGGTCAGCGCCTGCCGTTCGACTCGCTCGGCGCCCTGCGCAAGGCGCTCTACGCCGCGCATCCGCACTTCGCCGGCATCGACCAGGTGGCGGCGGCCGATGGCGCCGCGGCGCTGGCGACGCTCGCGGGTCTGTCGGGCGAGCCCGGCCGCGAGCCGTTCCGCTCAGGCGTCGCCGATTTCTATCTCACCAACCCGATCGCCCGCGCCTCGCGGGTGCTCGCCGAGTGCTCGGGTCTCGCCCGCGGGCGAGCCCTCGAAGCGGCCGAATGAGGAGCGCCGACCGATGACCGTCTGGGAGGTGCTGGGCACCGTCCTCCTCGTGGCGCTGAAGAGCGTCGTGCTCCTGGTGGCACTGCTCGTCTTCATCGCCTACGCGCTGCTCGCCGACCGGAAGATCTGGGCGGCGGTGCAGCTGCGCCGCGGCCCGAACGTGGTCGGTCCTTACGGCCTGTTCCAGTCCTTCGCCGACCTCCTGAAGTTCGTGCTGAAGGAGCCGGTGATCCCGGCGGGCGCCAACAAGAGCCTCTTTCTGCTGGCGCCGCTGATCTTCGCCACCCTGGCGCTCGCCGCCTGGGCGGTGATCCCGCTCGCCGACGGCTGGGCCATCGCCGACATCAATGTCGGCATGACCTACATCTTCGCGATCTCGTCGCTCGGCGTCTACGGCGTCATCATGGGCGGCTGGGCCTCGAATTCCAAATACGCCTTCCTCGGCGCGCTGCGCTCGGCGGCCCAGATGGTGTCGTACGAGGTCTCACTCGGCTTCGTGATCATCACGGTGCTGATGTGCGCCGGCTCGCTCAACCTATCGCAGATTGTGCGGGCGCAGGACACCTCGCTCGGCATCCTCGGCTGGTACTGGCTCTGGCTCTTCCCGATGTTCGTGGTGTTCTTCATCTCGGCGCTGGCCGAGACGAACCGCCCGCCCTTCGACCTGCCGGAGGCCGAGTCCGAGCTCGTCGCCGGTTACATGGTGGAGTACTCCTCCACCCCGTACCTGCTGTTCATGCTCGGCGAGTACGTCGCCATCGTCACGATGTGCGCGCTCGGCACGATCCTGTTCCTTGGCGGCTGGCTCTCGCCGATCCCGTTCGCGCCCTTCACCTGGGTGCCGGGCCTGATCTGGTTCGCCCTCAAGGCCAGCTTCCTGTTCTTCATGATCGCCATGGTGAAGGCCATGGTGCCGCGCTACCGCTACGACCAGCTCATGCGGCTGGGCTGGAAGGTGTTCCTTCCGCTCTCCCTCGTCATGGTCTTCGTCGTCGCCTTCGTCCTGAAGCTGACCGGCCTCGCGCCGGTCTCCTGAACCCAACCGTCGGAGAACGAGCCATGAAGCTCGACCAGGTCGCCCGCGGCCTGCTGTTGAAGGAGTTCGTCACCGGGTTCGCCCTGGCGATGCGCTACTTCTTCAAGCCCAAGGCGACGATCAACTATCCGTTCGAGATGGGCCATCGCGGCCCGCGCTTCCGCGGCGAGCACGCCCTGCGGCGCTACCCCAACGGGGAAGAGCGCTGCATCGCCTGCAAGCTGTGCGAGGCGGTGTGCCCGGCACAGGCCATCACCATCGAGGCGGGCCCGCGCCGCAACGACGGCACACGGCGCACCACCCGCTACGACATCGACATGGTGAAGTGCATCTATTGCGGCATGTGCCAGGAAGCCTGCCCGGTGGACGCCATCGTCGAGGGGCCGAACTTCGAGTTCTCGGTGGAGACCCGCGAGGAGCTTCTCTACGACAAGGCCAAGCTGCTCGCCAACGGCGACCGCTGGGAGCGCGAGATCGCCCGCAACATCGCGGCCGACGCTCCGTACCGCTGATCCTGATCGGGAGAGGGCCGCTCGCCCTCCCGTGATCCGCGAGAGGGAAGGGCGGTGATCCTCCCCATCGCCGCCACATTCGCCGCTCCCCCGGTTGTGCGCCGCGGGAGCGGGTTCTATAGACGGGCCGCCGGAACGCTCCGGGGGTCGGGCAGGAGGCCGCCGTCAGGCGGCATGATTTCAGCGCATGACCGCAGCCGCCGCCTTCTTCTATCTGTTCGCCGCGATCACCGTCGCCTCGGGCTTCATGGTGATCGCCTCGCGCAATCCCGTGACCTCGGTGCTCTTCCTCATCCTCGCCTTCGTGAACGCCGCCGGGCTGTTCGTGCTGATGGGGGCGGAGTTCCTGGCCATGATCCTGGTCGTGGTCTATGTCGGCGCCGTCGCGGTGCTGTTCCTGTTCGTGGTGATGATGCTCGACGTCGATTTCGCCGAGCTGCGCCAGGGCTTCCAGGACTACCTGCCGGTCGGCGCCCTGATCGGGGCGGTATTCCTGATCGAGCTGCTCCTCGTCGTCGGCTCCTGGACGATCGATCCGGGTCTCGTCCACGGTCCGCTGGCGGTGACGCCCGGTCCTGAGACGATCACCAACACGCAGGCCCTCGGTCTTGTTCTCTACACCAACTACTTTTTCTTCTTCCAGATCGCCGGGCTGATCCTGCTGGTCGCGATGATCGGCGCGATCGTGCTGACCCTGCGCGACCGGCCGGGCGTCAAGCGCCAGGACATCGCGGTCCAGAACGCCCGCACCCAGGCCGACGCCGTCGAGGTGCGCAAGGTCCCGACCGGACAGGGCGTCGAGGTCTGAGGGACGTCGTGGCCCCACCGGGTCACGGCCTGGAGAGTTCGTGCGGGGCCTGACCGCCTCGCGAGGCTGATGACACGAGCGGCGAGGCGTCCTTGCGCCTCGCGACACGAAGGCGGCCGCCCGCGGCCGAGAGGCACGATGATCGGTTTGAGCCATTACCTGACGGTCGCCGCGATCCTGTTCACCCTCGGGGTGCTCGGCATCTTCATCAACCGCAAGAACATCATCGTCATCCTGATGTCGGTCGAGCTGATCCTGCTCGCCGTGAATATCAACCTGGTGGCGTTCTCGACCCATCTCGGCGACATCGTCGGCCAGGTCTTCGCCCTGTTCGTGCTGACCGTCGCCGCCGCCGAGGCGGCGATCGGCCTCGCCATCCTGGTGGTGTTCTTCCGCAACCGCGGCTCGATCGCCGTCGAGGACGTCAACATGATGAAGGGCTGACGCGGCCTCAGGCCCGCACGCCCTTCGCCCCGAAAACCAGCGCCGCAGCGGCACCCGTCACGCGAGGCCGGACCCCGAGCATGTACCACGCGATCGTCTTCCTGCCCCTGATCGGCTTCCTCATCGCCGGTCTGTTCGGGCGCCGCATCGGCCCGCGGGCCAGCGAGGTGGTGACCACCGGCATCCTCGTCTTCGTGGCGCTGCTGTCCTGGGTCGCCTTCTTCGAAGTGACCGGCGGGCACGGCCACGGCGCCACCAAGCACCACGTCGCGACCTGGTTCACCGCCGGCGGCCTCACGGTCGACTGGGCGTTCCGGGCCGACACGCTCACCGCGGTGATGCTGGTCGTGGTCAACAGCGTCTCGGCGCTCGTGCACCTCTACTCGATGGGCTACATGCACGAGGACCCGCACCGGCCGCGGTTCTTCGCCTACCTGTCGCTCTTCACCTTCGCCATGCTGATGCTGGTGACGTCGGACAACCTCGTCCAGATGTTCTTCGGCTGGGAGGGCGTCGGCCTCGCCTCGTACCTGCTGATCGGCTTCTGGTACGAGAAGCCCTCGGCCAACGCGGCGGCGATGAAGGCGTTCATCGTCAACCGTGTCGGCGATTTCGGCTTCTCGCTCGGCATCTTCCTGTGCTTCGTGCTGTTCGGCGCGGTCGCCTTCGACGGCATCTTCCCGAAGGTGCCGGAGCTGAAGGACGCGACGTTCCACTTCCTCGGCTACGACTGGAACGCGCTGACCCTCTGCTGCCTGCTGCTGTTCATGGGCGCGATGGGCAAGTCGGCGCAGTTCCTGCTGCACACCTGGCTGCCGGACGCGATGGAAGGCCCGACCCCGGTCTCGGCGCTGATCCATGCCGCCACGATGGTGACCGCCGGCGTGTTCATGGTCGCCCGCCTGTCGCCGCTCTTCGACGCGGCGCCGAACGCCCTCATCGTCGTCACGGTGGTCGGCGGCATCACGGCCTTCTTCGCCGCGACCGTCGGCCTGGTTCAGAACGACATCAAGCGCGTCATCGCCTACTCGACCTGCTCGCAGCTCGGCTACATGTTCGTGGCGCTGGGCGTCGGCGCCTACGCGGCGGGCGTGTTCCACCTCTTCACCCACGCCTTCTTCAAGGCGCTGCTGTTCCTCGGCGCCGGCTCGGTCATCCATGCGATGCACCACGAGCAGGACATGCGGAACATGGGTGCCCTCCGGCGCTACATCCCCTTCACCACCGCCATGATGGCGATCGGGACGCTCGCGCTGATCGGCTTCCCCTTCACCGCCGGCTTCTACTCGAAGGACGCCATCATCGAGGCGGCCTACATGTCGACCCGGCCGGGCCATGTGCTGGCCTTCCTGGCGACCGTGATCGCGGCGTTCTTCACCTCGTTCTACTCCTGGCGCCTGTTCTTCCTGACCTTCGAGGGTCAGGCGCGCTGGCAGAACGCGCATGCCCATGGCGACAGCCATGCGCATGGCCATGACGACCACCATGCGGATGCGCACGCCGCGCACCACCCGGCCGTCGCCCATGCGGCGGTTCAGGCCGACGGCGCTCCGGGCCACCACGAGGGCGTCGCCCACGACGACAAGGGCCACGACGTCGAGCCGGCCTCGCACTCGGCGCTCGAGCATCACGATCACCACCCCCACACCCCGCACGAGAGCCCGCGGGTGATGACGATCCCGCTGGCCATCCTCGCAGCGGGCGCGCTCTTCGCCGGCCTGGTGTTCAAGAACCGGTTCATCGGCGAGGGCATGGACGAGTTCTGGAAGGGCGCGCTCGCGCACGGCCCCGACAACCACATCATGCACGAGATCCACAATGCGCCTGCTTGGGTGCAGAACTCGCCCTTCGTGATGCTGGTGCTGGGCTTCCTGCTCGCCTTCTGGATGTATATCCGCCGGCCGGAGCTGCCGAACCAGCTCGCCCAGAGCCAGCCGCTGCTGTACCGCTTCCTGCTCAACAAGTGGTACTTCGACGAGATCTACGACCGGATCTTCGTCCGCCCGGCCAAGGGCTTCGGCGAGTTCCTGTGGAAGGTCGGCGACGGCCGCATCATCGACGGGATGGGCCCGAACGGCATCGCCGCCCGCGTCGTCGACATCACCCGCGGCGTGGTCCGCTTCCAGACCGGCTACGTCTACCACTACGCCTTCGTGATGCTGGTCGGCGTCGCCGCCCTGGTGAGCTGGTACCTGATGACCGGCGTCTCCGCGGCCACCCACTGACCTGACCGGAGAACAGAGAATCATGCTCGGCCTCGGGATCCTCTCCGGCCTCCTCATCCTGCCGCTCGTCGGCGCCGCGTTCATCCTGACGCTCCGCGGCGACGACGAATCGGTCCGGCGCAACGCCCGCTGGGCGGCGCTCATCGCGACGCTCGCCACCTTCCTCTTGTCCCTGGTCGCCTGGGGCCGCTACGACACCGCGACCGCGCAGTTCCAGCTCGTCGAGACCCACGCCTGGCTGACGGACACGATCCGGTTCAAGCTCGGCGTCGACGGTTTCTCGATGCCGCTGGTGCTGCTCACCACCTTCCTGATGCCGTTCTGCATCGGCGCCTCCTGGCTCTCGATCGAGCATCGGGTGAAAGAGTACTTCGTCGCGTTCCTGGTCCTCGAGACCACGATGATCGGCGTGTTCTGCGCCCTCGACCTGGTGTTGTTCTACCTGTTCTTCGAGGCCGGCCTAATCCCGATGTTCCTGATCATCGGCATCTGGGGCGGCAAGCGGCGGATCTACGCGTCCTTCAAGTTCTTCCTCTACACCCTGCTCGGTTCGGTGCTGATGCTGCTCGCCATCATGGCGATGTACTGGCAGGCCGGCACGACCGACATCCCGACCCTGCTGCAGACCCGGTTCCCGGCGAACATGCAGATCTGGCTCTGGCTCGCCTTCTTCGCCTCCTTCGCGGTGAAGATGCCGATGTGGCCGGTCCATACCTGGCTCCCCGACGCCCACGTCGAGGCGCCGACCGCCGGCTCGGTCATCCTGGCGGGCATCCTCCTGAAGATGGGGGGCTACGGCTTCATCCGGGTCTCGCTGCCGATGTTCCCGGACGCCTCGCACACCTTCGCCCCGATGGTCTACACGCTGTCGGTGGTGGCGATCATCTACACCTCGCTGGTCGCGCTGGTGCAGACCGACATCAAGAAGCTGATCGCCTATTCCTCCGTGGCGCATATGGGCTTCGTGACGCTGGGCCTGTTCACGCTCAACGAGCAGGGCATCCAGGGCGCGCTGTTCCTGATGATCTCGCACGGCATCGTCTCGGGCGCGCTGTTCCTTTGCGTCGGCGTGATCTACGACCGGATGCACACCCGCGAGATCTCGGCCTATGGCGGTCTCGTGAAGCGGATGCCGCTCTATGCGGTGGCCATGATGGTGTTCACCATGGCCAATGTCGGCCTGCCGGGCACCTCGGGCTTCGTCGGCGAGTTCCTGGCGATGATGGGCGCCTTCCGGGCCAACCCGATGGTGTCGTTCTTCTCGGTCTTCGGCATCATCCTGTCGGCGGCCTACGCCCTGTGGCTGTTCGCCCGGGTGGTCTACGGCAAGCTCGAGAAGCCGAGCCTGCAGGGGATCGCCGACCTCGACCGCCGCGAAATGCTGATCCTCGCCCCCCTGGTGGCGCTGACGATCTATTACGGCGTCCATCCCGGCCCGATCCTCGACGTCTTCGCGCCCTCGACCGACGCGCTGATGCAAGGCCTGCGCGCCGCCCTCTCCACGACCCAGACCGCCGCCGCGGCCCTGCCGGTCCCGCACTGAGTTTTTCGCGATGAACGCCGCTCAGATCGTCATGCCCGCCCTCGGGCCCGCCCTGCCGGAGCTGATCCTGTCGGTCGGCGTCCTGGTGCTGATCCTCTACGGAGCCTTCAAGGGCGAGCGCTCCACCGAGGCCGTCAGCGTCGGGGCCCTGATCCTGCTGATCCTCGCCCTCTTCGCGGTGGTGAGCCAGCCCTTCGGCGCCAAGGTCACCACCTTCAACGGCTCCTTCATCGTCGACGGGTTCGCCCGGGTGATGAAGGCGCTGACCCTCATCGGCTCCGCCGCCGCGATCCTGCTGGCGAAGGAGCATTTCGAGCGCGAGCGCATCGCCCGCTTCGAGTACCCGATCCTGATCGTCCTCTCGACGATCGGCATGATGGTCATGGCCTCGGCCAACGACCTGATCGGGCTCTATATGGGCCTCGAGCTGCAGAGCCTGGCAGCCTATGTCATCGCCTCGTTCCACCGCGACGACCTGCGCTCGACCGAGGCCGGCCTGAAATACTTCGTGCTCGGCGCGCTGTCCTCCGGCATGCTGCTCTACGGCGCCTCGCTGGTCTACGGCTTCACCGGCACCGTCTCGTTCCCGCACATCGTCACCGCGCTCCGCGAGGGCTCGGGCCTCGGCGTGGTGCTGGGCGTGGTGTTCGTTGCCGCCGGCGTGTCGTTCAAGCTCGCCGCCGTGCCGTTCCACATGTGGACGCCGGACGTCTACGAGGGCGCCCCGACCCCGGTCACCGCCTTCTTCGCCTCGGCCCCCAAGATGGCCGCGATGGCGATGGCCGTGCGCGTCTTCATCGGTGCCTTCCCGGTGATCACGCCCGAGTGGCAGCAGATCATCGTGTTCGTGTCGATCGCCTCGATGGCGCTGGGCTCCTTCGCGGCGATCGGCCAGCGCAGCCTGAAGCGCCTGATGGCCTATTCGTCGATCGCCAATGTCGGCTACGCCCTCATCGGGCTCGCGGCCGGCACGGAAGAAGGGGTGCGCGGCGTGGTGATCTACATGGCGATCTACCTCGCCATGACGCTCGGCGCCTTCGCGGTGATCCTGTCGCTGCGGCGGGGCCGCCGGATGTACGAGACCATCGACGACCTGTCGGGCCTGTCGCGCACCCATCCCTGGGTGGCGTTCCTGCTCGCCATGATGATGTTCTCGCTCGCCGGCATCCCGCCGCTCGCCGGGTTCTTCGCCAAGTTCTACGTCTTCGCCGCGGCCATCAAAGCGAACCTCGTGACCCTGGCGGTGATCGGCGTGGTGACCAGCGTGGTCGGCGCCTATTACTATCTGCGCCTCGTCAAGGTGATGTATTTCGACGAGCCGGCGGAGGCCTACGAGCCGATGGGGCCGGGCCTGCGCATCGTGCTCGGCCTGTCGAGCGTGGTGGTGCTGCTGTTCTGGCTGATTCCGGCACCGCTGGTCGGCCTGGCCGGCACCGCCGCCAAGTCGCTGTTCTAGGCGCATGACCTTCGTGCTCGACCCCGCGGCCACGGCCGCGGGATACCGCCTCGAGGTCCATGACAGCCTCGGCTCGACGAGCACGCAGGCTTTGACGCGCGCGAAAGAGGGCGCGCCGGGGCCTCTCTGGGTCGTGGCCGTGGAGCAGACCGGCGGCCGCGGCCGGCGCGGCAAAGGCTGGAGCTGGATCCCCGGCAACCACGCCGCGAGCCTGCTCTGGCCGGTGCCGGCGGGTCTCGCCCCGGACCGGGTCGCGACCTTGAGCTTCGTCGCCGGCCTCGCGGTGGAGCGGGCGCTCCACCGCGCCTGCGG
Source organism: Methylobacterium currus (assembly GCF_003058325.1). NCBI lineage: Bacteria > Pseudomonadati > Pseudomonadota > Alphaproteobacteria > Hyphomicrobiales > Methylobacteriaceae > Methylobacterium > Methylobacterium currus. Next base: position 1,858,522 of record NZ_CP028843.1, on the reverse strand, counting down.
TCCAGGGCCCGACGGACGCGCTCCGGATTTCAGGCTCAAATGGCCGAACGACGTGCTGCTGGGCGGCGCCAAGCTCGTCGGCATCCTGCTCGAGATGGAGACGCTGCCGGGCCGCGGCACGGTCGTCACGGTCGGCATCGGCATCAACGTGACCGGCGCCCCCGAAGGATTGCCCTACGCGGCGACCTCCCTGGCGGATGCCGGCTACACCGTCGACGCGCCGGGGCTGTTCCGCCTGCTGACCGCTGCCTGGGTCGAGGCCGAGCGGCTGTGGGACGAGGGACGGGGCTTTTCGCGGGTCCGCCAGGCCTGGCTCGCCGCGGCCGCGGGCCTCGGCGGACCGGTCAGCGTCCAGGCCGGCGGGCGGAGCGTCACCGGGATCTTCGAGACGATCGACGAGGGCGGCCGACTGGTCGTCCGGCCGGCGGAGGGGAACCGCATCGCGGTCTCCGCCGGCGAGGTGCATTTCGGAGCGGCCGCCAGCGCGGCCTGACGGGGAGGCGGACCGGCGCCCGCGCGGCGACGACGCCTTTCCGACACGTTCGAAGTCTTCCGGCGGGGCGCCCCACGGCGCCGCCGCCGCGCGGCCGTTTCCCGGCCGCACACGCAACATGACGGCGCCGTGACCGTGACGGCAGACGAGGCCGTTCCTCGAGTGGGACCGCGACGGCGGTCCGTGTGATGATGGTATGGGAATGTCGAACAAGGGAGATGAGCTGATCTTCGTGCCCCTCGGTGGGGTGGGTGAGATCGGCATGAACGCCGCGCTCTACGGCTTCGGTCCTCCGAAGCACCGCAAGTGGATCATGGTCGATCTCGGCATGGGCTTCGCCAGCGAGGAGCACATGCCGGGTGTCGACCTGATGTATCCGGATATCAGCTTCGCCGAGGAGCATCGCGAGAACCTGCTCGGCATCCTAATCACCCACGGCCACGAGGACCATATCGGTGCCATCGGCGAGCTGTGGCCCAAGCTGAAGGTGCCGATCTACGCCACCCGCTTCACCAAGAACCTGATCGAGGCCCGCCGCCTCGGCGAGCCGGGCGCGCCCAAGGTCGACATGCGCGAGGTGCCGGCGGACGGCCGCCTCGAGCTCGGACCGTTCTCGATCGAGTACGTGCCGGTCGCCCACTCGATCCCCGAGGCGAATGCCCTCGCCATCCGCACGCCGCTCGGGATGGTGCTCCATACCGGCGATTGGAAGCTCGACGATACGCCGGTCGCCGGCAACTCGACCTCGGCGGAGACGTTCACCCGCCTCGGCGAGGAGGGCGTGCTGGCGCTCGTCTGCGATTCGACCAACGTCACCCGAGAGGGCCGCTCGCCGAGCGAGGCGGAGGTGGCCGATCACCTCGCCGAGTTGATCCGCAACTCGCCGCACCGGGTCGCGGTGACGACCTTTGCGTCGAACGTCGCCCGCATGCGCGCCGTCTGCCTCGCCGCCCAGGCCTGCGGTCGCGACGTGGTCGCGGTCGGCCGCGCCATGGACCGGGTGATCGATGTCGCCCGCGAATGCGGCTACCTCGACGGGCTGCCGGAGATCCGCGGCGCCGAGGCCTATGGCTACCTGCCGCGCGAGAAGGTGGTGGCGCTCCTCACCGGCTCGCAGGGCGAGGCGCGGGCGGCCCTGGCCCGCGTCTCCCGGGACGAGCATCCGGAGATCGCGCTGTCGCCCGGCGACCGGGTGATCTTCTCCTCGCGGGCGATCCCCGGCAACGAGCGGGCGGTCGGCGCGATCATCAACGACCTGATCGAGGCCGGTATCCAGGTCATCACCGACCGCACCGAGCTCGTCCACGTCTCGGGCCATCCGCGCCGCGACGAGATGGCGGCGATGTATCGCTGGACCAAGCCCCGCATCGCGGTGCCGGTGCACGGCGAGGCGCTGCATCTCGCCGAGCACGCCACCTTCGCCCGCAAGCAGGGCGTGGACCAGGTGGTCAAGGCCCGCAACGGCACCCTGGTCCGGCTGGCGCCGGGCGAGCCGGAGATCGTGACCCACGTCAAGAGCGGGCGGATCTACAAGGACGGCAACGTCCTGGTCGATTCGAACGACCGCGCCATCCCCGAGCGGCGCAAGCTCGCCTTCACGGGCATCGTCTCGGTGGCGATCGCGCTGGATCGCAACGGCGAGGTCAAGGGCGAGCCCTCGATCGACCTGATGGGCCTGCCGAGCTACGGCCGCAAGGGCGAGGTCATCATCGACATCATCGGCGACGCGGTCGAGCGGACGGTCAACGGCCTGTCGCGGGTCAAGCGGCGGGATTCCGAGGCGGTGGAGAACGCCGTCGACCGGGCGATCCGCTCCGCCGTCAACGAGGTGTGGGGCAAGAAGCCGGCCTGCCACGTGATGGTGGTGGAGGTGTGAGGGGCGTCGCCCGCCGGCGCGTCCGGACATAGCGCCTTCAACCCTCCCCCCTCTGCGGGGGAGGGTGCCTCGCGGATGCGAGGCGGGAGAGGGGCGACGCGACGCTGGTCCGGGTAGCGCCCGTCACGCCGGTTCAGCCGCTTCCGGAAGCGTGGTTCCCCGCCCCCCGCCTACTCCGGACGCCGCCTTCACCTGCAGAGGGGGAGGAGGTTACCGGCGCCCCAAGCGGTCTTCGTTTCGGCGCCGAGACGGGTCGATGCCGTGGCGCGACCCCGCACCGCACCCTAAAACCAACAACGCCCCAGGGACACGGAGGAACACCCCCATGATCGGCAGGCTCAACCACGTCGCCATCGCGGTGAAGGATCTCGAGGCCTCGGCCAAGGTGTATCGCGACACGCTCGGCGCGACCCTGTCCGCCCCGCTGCCGCAGCCGGAGCACGGCGTGACGGTGATCTTCGTCGAACTCCCCAACAGCAAGATCGAGCTACTCGAGCCCCTCGGCGCGGACTCGCCGATCAACGCCTTTCTGGAGCGCAACCCGGGCGGCGGCATCCACCATGTCTGCTACGAGGTCGACGACATCCTGGCGGCCCGCGACAAGCTGAAGGCTCAAGGCGCGCGCATCCTCGGCACCGGCGAGCCGCGCATCGGTGCTCATGGCAAGCCGGTGCTGTTCCTGCACCCGAAGGACTTCCTCGGCACCCTGGTCGAGCTGGAGCAGGCGTGACCGTGAACGCGCTCCTCGACCGCGCCACCGCCTCGGTGCCGCGCACCCTCGCGGTGTGTGTGCTCCTGATGCTGCCGATGCTGGCGCTGGCGATCTGGGGCTTCCGCCTCAGCGGGTTCGGGGCGGGGGCGCTCTACTTCGTGGTGTGGTGGACGGTGCTCTTCGCGGTGCTGCCGTTCCGGGCCGCCCCCGACGGGACCGAGGTGATCGTGCCGGGTCAGGATCTCGGTGCGCCACACAAGCCGCAGATGCGCCGCAAGGCCGTGTGGACCACGCTCGTGTCGGACGTGGTGTTCATCGTGGCGGTCGCGGCTTTCCCGCTCGCCGGATTGTGACGGGCCGCGGCCTCACAAGGTCGCGGACCGCAACGGCAAGTGCGGAACCTCGACGCCGAAGCGCAAAATAAAAAAGCAAGGCTCGGAAGCCTTGCTTGATAGCTTTCTGAATGTTGATACCAGCCTATGATCTGTTGTTCACCCGTTCGGGCGTTGAGGCTGGTTTTTCCTCCCGAGACTCGGACCTTGCGCGGCGCCGTTCGGCCTGCCTGCGCATCATCGCGAGGACGCTTATAGGAAGAAGAATTCGCATTGTCACCTGGGTTCGAGCAGGTTGATGCGTTTTTTTGCATGGCCGGCGTATTTTCTTTCCCCGACCCGCGCCGGGCGCGGGGGAGGAGCACCGGTCGGCCCACCGGCCCTGCGTTTCATGTTTTGCGAACGGGGCCGGAAGCGTGCAAAAGGGCGTTCCCCGGGGATCAGCCGTCCCCGCCGGGGCCCTGCCCCGACGACACGCCACCTGCCTGCCACGCCAAGGTCCGACATGCGTCTCAGCCGCTACTTCCTGCCCATCCTGCGCGAGACGCCCAAGGAAGCCGAGATCGTCTCGCACCGGCTGATGCTGCGCGCCGGCATGATCCGCCAGGAGGCGGCCGGCATCTATGCGTGGCTGCCGCTGGGCCTGCGCGTGCTCAACCGGGTCACCGACATCATCCGGGCCGAGCAGAACCGCTCCGGCGCGGTCGAGCTCCTGATGCCGACGATCCAGTCGGCGGACCTCTGGCGCGAGTCGGGCCGCTACGACGCGTACGGCAAGGAGATGCTGCGCATCAAGGACCGGCACGAGCGCGACATGCTGTTCGGGCCGACCAACGAGGAGATGATCACGGCGATCTTCCGCTCCGCCGTGCGCTCCTACAAGGACCTGCCGAAGAACCTCTACCACATCCAGTGGAAGTTCCGCGACGAGGTGCGGCCGCGGTTCGGCACGATGCGCTCGCGCGAGTTCCTGATGAAGGACGCCTACTCGTTCGACCTCGACCAGGCCGGCGCGCGGCACTCCTACAACAAGATGTTCGTGGCGTATCTTCGCACCTTCGCGCGGCTCGGCCTCAAGGCGATCCCGATGCGGGCCGAGACCGGGCCGATCGGCGGCGACCTGTCCCACGAGTTCATCATCCTGGCCCAGACCGGCGAGAGCGAGGTCTTCTGCGACCGCGCCTATCTGGACTTCCCGACCCCCGAGGCGGCGACCGACTTCGACGACGTCGCGGGCCTCCAGGCGACCGTCGACCACTGGACGTCGCGCTACGCCGCCACCTCCGAGATGCACGACGCCGCCGCCTTCGCGGCCGTGCCGGCGCCCGAGCAGATGGCCGCCCGCGGCATCGAGGTCGGCCACATCTTCTATTTCGGCACCAAGTACTCGGAGCCGATGGGCGCGAAGGTCACCGGGCCGGACGGGCAGGAGCGCCCGGTCCATATGGGCTCCTACGGCATCGGCCCGAGCCGGCTGGTGGCGGCGATCATCGAGGCCGGCCACGACGAAGCCGGCATCGTGTGGCCGGACGCGGTGGCGCCGTTCGACGTCGCGCTCCTCAACCTCAAGGTCGGCGATTCCGCCACGGATGCGGCCTGCGCCAAGCTCCAGGGCGAGCTGGAGGAAGCCGGCCTCACCGTGCTCTACGACGACCGCGACGAGCGCCCGGGCGGAAAGTTCGCCACGGCCGACCTGATCGGCCTGCCCTGGCAGGTCATCGTCGGGCCCAAGGGCCTGGCCGAGGGCAAGGTCGAGGTGAAGCGCCGCGCCACCGGCGCCCGCGAGACCGTGGCGCCCGACGCCGTGCCGGCCTACCTGCGCCAGAACCGGACGGCTTGAGCCGATGGCCCTCGCCGCCATCCGCGACCGCCTGCCGAAGGTCGGCGCGCTCCTCGGCGCGCGCGGCGGGGGCGGCACGCTGCCCTTCGCGCCCTTCGAGTGGACGATCGCCGGGCGCTACCTGCGCACCCGGCGGAAAGAGGGCTTCGTCTCGGTCATCGCCCTGTTCTCGTTCCTGGGGATCATGCTGGGCGTGGCCACCCTCATCATCGTGCTCTCGGTGATGAACGGTTTTCGCAAGGAACTCTTGAGCAAGATCGTCGGGATCAACGGCCACATCTTCGTCGCGCCGATCGACCGGCCGCTGACCGACTTCGCCGACCTGTCGGACCGGCTCGGCAAGGTGGCGGGCGTCCACCTCGCCCTGCCGATGGTCGAGGGCCAGGCCTTCGCCTCGTCGCAGTTCGGCGGCTCCGGCGTGCTGGTGCGGGGCGTGCGGGCCGACGACCTGAAGAAGATCCCCTCCGTCGCCAACACCATCCGGGGCGGCACGCTGGAGACCTTCGACACCGGCGGCGGCGTCGCCATCGGCAAGAGGCTGGCCGAATCCCTCGGGCTGCAGGCGGGCGACACGATCACGCTCGCGACGCCGAAGGGCGCCACGACCCCGTTCGGCACCGCGCCGCGGATCAAGAGCTACAACGTGGCGGCGGTGTTCGAGGTCGGCATGTCCGAGTTCGACGGCACCTTCGTGTACATGCCGCTGACCGAGGCTCAAGGATTCTTCAACCGCGACGGCGACGTCTCGGTGATCGAGATCTTCCTCGACAACGCCGATTCCGTCGGCGAGGCGCGGGGCGAGCTGGAGCTCGCCGCCGAGCGCCCCGTGCTGATCACCGACTGGCGCCAGCGCAACCGCACCTTCTTCTCCGCCCTCGAGGTGGAGCGCAACGTGATGTTCATCATCCTCACGCTGATCGTGCTGGTGGCGGCGCTCAACATCGTCTCCGGCCTGATCATGCTGGTGAAGGACAAGTCGAGCGACATCGCGATCCTGCGCACCATGGGGGCGACGCGGGGCGCGATCATGCGGGTGTTCCTGATCACCGGCGCCTCGATCGGCATCCTCGGCACGCTGGCCGGCTTCGCCCTCGGGCTGGTCTTCTCGGCGAACCTCACGGCGATCCAGCGCACGCTGTTTCCCGGCGCCTGGGACCCGACGGTGCGGTTCCTGTCGGAGATCCCGTCCGAGACCAATGCGAGCGAGGTCGTGGCGGTCGTGGCCATGTCGATGGTGCTGTCGCTCCTCGCCACTCTCTACCCGTCCTGGCGCGCCGCCCGGCTCGACCCGGTGCAGGCCCTGCGCTACGGCTGAGCCGTCGGGCGTTCGCCCCCCGATCCTGTTCCCGAGTACCGTCCGGATGCCGCGACCCGTTCCACCCATGCGCTCCGCCCCGCGCTGCTCCGCGAGAGGCGTTCGACCCTGATGGACGACACCCAGCAGCAGCCGGTCCCGGCGCTCTTCCTCGCCCAGGTCGAGCGGCGCTACGCCCAAGGCAGCGGCCATCTCGAGATCCTGCGCGGGGCCGACCTCGCGATCTGGCCCGGCGAGATCGTCGCCCTCGTGGCGCCGTCCGGCACCGGCAAGTCGACCCTGCTCCACGTCGCCGGCCTGCTGGAGCGGCCGGACGGCGGCGAGGTCTATATCGGCGGCCAGCCGAGCGCCCGGATGGACGATGCCGCCCGCACCCGGATGCGGCGCGAGGAGATGGGCTTCGTCTACCAGTCGCACCACCTGCTGCCCGAATTCTCGGCGCTGGAGAACGTGGTGCTGCCCCAGCTCATCCGCGGCCTCCCGGCGAAGGAAGCGCGGTCCCGCGCCTCGGAACTCCTGTCGTTCCTCGGCCTCAAGGAGCGTCTGAGCCACCGCCCGGCGGAACTGTCCGGCGGCGAGCAGCAGCGCGTCGCCATCGCGCGGGCGCTCGCCAACGGCCCGCGGCTGCTGCTCGCCGACGAACCGACCGGCAACCTCGACCCGCAGACCGCGGGCCACGTCTTCGCGATCCTGGTCTCCCTGGTGCGCGCCTCCGGGGTCGCGGCCCTCATTGCCACCCATAACCTGGAACTGGCGGGTCGGATGGACCGGCGGGTGACGATCCAGAACGGACTCATCGTCCAGCTCGCCTGACCGGTCGCCGCCCGACTGCCGGGCGCTACATTCCCCGCAGAAGCCGGACTGAGGGATTCTCCGCGCGCGAGGGTGCTGGACGGCGCTGCCGTTCAGCTTGCGTTGGGGTTGCGAATGGTCCAACCCCGGCGGGACGTCAGGCGGCAGCCGCTACGAACGGACGAGAGACATGGCCGGAAGTGAGATGGCGAAGTGGGTCTACACCTTCGGCGACGGCAAGGCCGAGGGGAAGTCGGCGATGCGCGACCTGCTCGGAGGCAAGGGCGCGAACCTCGCGGAGATGTCGAATCTCGGGCTCCCGGTGCCGCCGGGCTTCACCATCACGACCGAGGTCTGCACCTACTACTACGATCACGGCCGGCAATACCCGCCGGAGCTCGAGGGCCAGGTCGCCGCGGCGCTCGAGGCGGTCGGTAGCCTGACCGGTCGCCGCTTCGGCGATGCCGAGTCGCCTCTCCTCGTCTCGGTGCGCTCCGGGGCCCGGGCCTCGATGCCCGGCATGATGGACACGGTGCTCAACCTCGGGCTCAACGACACCACGGTCGAGGCGCTCGCCCGCGGCGCCGGCGACGAGCGCTTCGCCTATGACAGCTACCGACGCTTCATCACCATGTATTCGAACGTGGTGCTCGGCGTGGAGCACCATTCCTTCGAGGAGGTGCTGGAGCGCTACAAGGACGAGAAGGGCCTCACCCTCGACACCGAGCTCGGCGCCGCCGACTGGAAGCACCTAATCGGCGAGTACAAGGCGCTGGTGAAGCGCGAGCTCGGCCAGGATTTCCCGCAGGACCCGCAGGCCCAGCTCTGGGGCGCGATCGGCGCGGTGTTCGGCTCGTGGATGAACCCGCGCGCCAACAAGTACCGCGAATTGCACAACATCCCGGCGAGCTGGGGCACCGCGGTCAACGTCCAGGCCATGGTCTTCGGCAACATGGGCGAGACCTCGGCCACCGGTGTCGCCTTCACCCGCAACCCCTCCACCGGCGAGAAGGCGCTCTACGGCGAGTTCCTGATCAACGCGCAGGGCGAGGACGTGGTGGCGGGCATCCGCACGCCGCAGGACATCACCGAGGCCGCCCGCATCGAATCCGGCTCCGACAAGCCCTCGATGGAGCGGGCGATGCCGGAGGCCTATGCCGAGCTGGTGCGGATCTACGGCCTGCTCGAGCACCATTACCGCGACATGCAGGACATGGAGTTCACGGTCGAGACCGGGAAGCTCTGGATGCTGCAGACCCGCAACGGCAAGCGCACGGCGAAGGCCGCGCTGCGCATCGCCGTCGAGCTGGCGGCGGAAGGCCTCATCACCCACGAGGAGGCGGTCGGCCGCGTCGAGCCCGCCTCCCTCGACCAGCTGCTGCACCCGACCATCGACCCGAAGGCCGAGCGCAAGGTGATCGCCACCGGCCTGCCGGCCTCGCCGGGCGCGGCATCCGGCGAGATCGTGTTCAATTCCGAGGAGGCCGAGGCCGCCAAGAAGGCCGAGCGCAAGGTCATCCTGGTCCGCGTCGAGACCTCGCCGGAGGACATCCACGGCATGCACGCCGCGGAAGGCATCCTGACGACCCGCGGCGGCATGACCTCGCACGCGGCGGTGGTCGCCCGCGGGATGGGCAAGCCCTGCGTCTCCGGCGCCGGCTCGATCCGGGTCGACTACGCCGCCCGCACCCTGTCGGTCGGCGGCGTCACCCTCAAGGCCGGCGACCGCATCACCATCGACGGCTCGAACGGCCAGGTGATGCAGGGCGCCGTCGAGATGATCGAGCCCGAGATGTCGGGCGATTTCGCCGCCCTGATGGAATGGGCCGATGCCGTGCGCACCATGAAGGTCCGCACCAACGCCGAGACGCCGCTCGACGCCCGCACCGCGCGCAAGTACGGCGCCGAGGGCATCGGCCTGTGCCGCACCGAGCACATGTTCTTCCAGGAAGAGCGCATCGTGGCGATGCGCGAGATGATCCTGGCCGACGACGCGGAGGGCCGCCGCGCCGCGCTCGCCAAGCTCCTGCCGTACCAGCGCCAGGACTTCGTCGAGCTGTTCACCATCATGTCGGGCCTGCCGGTGACGATCCGGCTCCTCGATCCGCCGCTGCACGAGTTCCTGCCGCATTCCGACAAGGAGATCGGCGAGGTCGCCGCCGCCACCGGCGTCCAGGAGGACAAGGTGCGGCGTCGGATGAACGAGCTGCACGAGTTCAACCCGATGCTCGGCTTCCGCGGCTGCCGGCTGGCGATCCTCTACCCGGAGATCGCCGAAATGCAGGCGCGGGCCATCTTCGAGGCCGCCGTCGAGGCCGCCAAGCAGACCGGCACGCCGATCATCGCCGAGGTGATGGTGCCGCTGGTCTTCACCCGCACCGAGTTCGACCTGGTCAAGGCCCGCATCGACGCCATGGCGAAGGCCGTGGCCTCGGAGACCGGCAGCGAGGTCGAGTACCAGGTCGGCACGATGATCGAGCTGCCGCGCGCGGCCCTCCGGGCCGGCGACATCGCCCAGACGGCGGAGTTCTTCTCCTTCGGCACCAACGACCTGACCCAGACGACGCTCGGCATCAGCCGCGACGATGCGGGCCGGTTCCTCGGGCCGTACACGCAGCGCGGCATCCTGGCCTCCGACCCCTTCGTGTCGATCGACCAGGAGGGCGTCGGCGAGCTGGTGCGGCTCGCCGCCGAGCGCGGCCGGGCGGTGCGGGACAAGCTGAAGCTCGGCATCTGCGGCGAGCATGGCGGCGACCCGGCCTCGATCGCCTTCTGCCAGGAGACCGGCCTCGACTACGTCTCCTGCTCGCCCTTCCGGGTGCCGATCGCGCGGCTCGCGGCGGCGCAGGCGGCGCTCAAGGTGAAGGGCCGCGGCGAGGCCTGAGCCGACACGGAGCGGCGGGCCGTCCTCCCGGACAGGCCTGCCGCCTCATGAGAGGAGCCCATGCGCGACCCGCCCCCCGCCGGCCGTCCCGATCCGGAGGCCGGCGCCCGCCTGTGGCGCGGCTCGCTCGCGCAGCGCCTGCGGCTGGTCTCGGGGTTGGTCCTGTTCGCCTTCGCAGGCACGCATTTCGCCAACCACGCGCTGGGCCTCGTCGGCCTCGACACGATGATGGACGTGGCCCGCTGGCGGGTCGCCGTCACGCGCTCGCTTCCCGGCAGCCTGATCCTCGGCCTCTCGCTCCTCGCCCATGTCGCCTTCGCGCTGGTGCGGCTCGCCGAGCGCCGGACGCTCCGGATGCCGCCCTGGGAGGCGGCGCAGACGCTGCTGGGCTTCGCGATCCCGTTCCTGCTGGTGCCGCACGTGCTGGGAACCCGGATCGCCAACCTGGTGGACGGCACGCGGACCAGCTACGCCACCGTGATCGCCCGCATCTGGCCCGACGGCATGGGCTTCCAGACCGCGTTGCTGCTGGTCGTCTGGCTGCATGGCTGCCTCGGCCTTCATGCCTGGCTGCGCCTGTCGCCGCTCTACCGGCGGATGGCGCCGCTGCTCGCCGTGCCGGCCTTCGGCCTGCCGGCCGCGGCGCTCGCCGGCATCGTCACGCAGGGGCGCATCATGGAGCGGGACCGGGTGCTGGCGCGCCGCTTCGACGCGCCCGACCTCGACGCCCGCTGGCCGGTGCCGCAGGTCGATCCGGCCATCGCCGCCTGGGGCGACACCGTCACGGGGGCGATCTACGCCGCTGTCGCCCTGGCGCTCGGGGTGGTGCTGATCCGGGCGGCCGCGACCCTGCGGGCCCGGCGCTACAGCGTCACGTATGTCGGCGGGCCGACGGTCAAGAGCCTCGAAGGCCCGACGCTCCTCGAGATCAGCCGGGCGAACCGGGTGCCGCACGTCTCGGTCTGCGGCGGGCGGGGACGCTGCTCGACCTGCCGGGTGCTGGTGGTCGGCGGCGAGGAGAACCTGTCGGCCGTGAGCCTCCAGGAGGCCGCGGCCCTGCGGGCGATCGGCGCCCCCGGCAACGTGCGCCTCGCCTGCCAGGCACGGCCCTCCGGCGACGTGGCGTTGGTGCGCATCCTCGACCCGCACCGCGACTCCGCGGGCGTGCACCTGACCAGTACGGACGTCGCCGGGATCGAGCGCGAGGTGGCGATCCTGTTCGTCGACATCCGCGGCTTCACGCCGCTCTCCGAGCGCAAGCTGCCCTTCGACGTGGTGTTCATCCTCAACCACTTCTTCGAGGCGGCCGGGCGCGAGATCGAGGCGGCGGGGGGCTGGATCGGCGGCTATGCGGGCGACGGTCTCCTGGCCCTGTTCACCCATCCGGACGGGATCGGCCCCGCCTGCCGGGCGGCCTTCGCGGCCGCCGGCCGCATCGACGGCGCGGTGGCCGAGCTCAACCGGCGGCTCGCCGCCGAGCTGCCGGCCGCGCTCAGGATGGCGATGGGCCTCCATGCCGGCCCCCTGGTGCTCGGCCGCCTCGGCTACGGCGCGAGCCGCGGGATGTCGGTGATCGGCCCGGCGGTGAACCTGGCGAGCCGGCTCGAATCCCTCGCCAAGGCCGCCGACGTGCAGCTCGTCGCCTCGGCCGAGGCGGCGGAGCGCGCCGGCATCGCCCTCGACGGCCTGCGGGTCGAGACCGTGGCGGTGCGGGGCGTGCGGGCCGAGCTTCCGGTGATCTACGCCCCGCGGGCCGTCGATCTCGCCGGACGGTTGCGCAGCCCCGCGTCGGCTTAACCAACGCTCAACCATACCCCGCGACACTCGCAGTCAGATTGTCGGTCCCGCGCGGGCCGGGCGGGCGCGTGCGAGAGTGGGGTCGAGGCTGTGAGCAGGCGGTACTTGCGCAAGCGCGACCTGCGCCGACGGCAGGTCCGGCGGACGAAGGGGATGCGCTGGCTCGGCGCGGCCGTCGCGCCCTGGGCCGTCGGCCTCGGCGTCCTGGTCTCGTTCACGGCTTCGGCCGGCTACGAATCCTCGCTCGGGTCGAGCGCCGTCGCGCGCCTGGTGCCCCGCGGGATGCCGCCGCTGCCGGAGCGCGGCCTGATCACGCCAGTGTCCCTGTCACAAGCGAGCCTGTCGCCGAGCAGCCTCACCGGCCCCCTGCGCCTCGCCCTCGACGCCGAGCCGCTGCGCCCGGACCTGAAGGTGGATGCCCGCACCCGGCCGGAAGCGCAGCGCACGCACAAGGGCGACGCCCTGGTGCCGGCCCGGGTCGCCGGCGCCGGCCGCGCCGTGCCGCTCACCACCGGCTGGCTCGGCAGCACCGGCCCGAGCGTCGCCTCGACCTTCACGCCAGGTCCCGCCACCTGGAACCCGGAGCTCGAGCCGCAGGAGGGGTTCGTGCCCCTGCCCGACGCGGATGGCGGCGAGGCGGGCGCCAGCTCGCCGGCGACCGGCGCCTCGGCGCCGACCCGCGGCGCGACGGCCGCCGGGCAGACCGCCGACAAGGCCCGCGAGGCCCGGGAGCGGGGGAGTCAGGGCGGCAGCACCCCGGCGGTGCCCCGCGCCGTCGCCCTGTCCTCGACGACGCCGGCCCCGGCCGACGCGACGCCGGTCGAGATCGCGGCCGGCGGCCAGATTTCGCCGCGACTGGACCGCGACGCCAAGGCTGCGGTCACGACGGCCGCCCGCATCGCCCCGGAGGCCCTGCCGACCGAGGATGCGAGGCGCCGCTACGCCGACCTGATCACCCCGGAGAACGCCGAGAAGGAGCAGCGCTGCCTGGCGGAAGCCGTCTATTTCGAGGCCCGCGGCGAGCCCGAGCAGGGCCAGGCGGCGGTCGCCCAGGTGGTGCTCAACCGCGCGAAGAGCGGCCTCTACCCGGCCAATATCTGCGGCGTGGTCTACCAGAACCGTCACCGCTACATGGGCTGCCAGTTCTCCTTCGCCTGCGAGGGCAAGTCCCTGCGCATCACCGACGACGCCTCCTGGCAGACCGCGACCCGCATCGCCCACGCGGTGGTCGAGGGCCGCACCTACCTCGCCGATGTCGGCGGGGCGACGCATTACCACGCGGATTACGTGAAGCCGCGCTGGTCGCGCCGCCTGCGGAAGATGGACGTGATCGGCCGCCACATCTTCTACCAGCTGCGGCCGGGGCAGACCTGACCTGTCGCGCGCAAGATCAGACGGCACGGCGCGCAGGTTCGGCTGTCACCCGTTTCGGGATCCGCCGATAGGCCGCGGCGCTGACGCCCCCGCTCCCGGCCCGAAGCCCGCACGGCCGGTGCTACGGCACCGTCCCACTCGTCGGGCCGGGACGGAACGCGTTGTCGTTGGCGAAGTAGCTTGTCGCCACCGAACCGACGCCACTCATCACGAGCGAGCCCGCCCCCCACGCATCGTGCCGGAGGCCCGATTGCGCGCCCGCTCTCGACCAGCCCATACCCGGCGCCGTCGATGCTGGTCACGTCGACGACGCTGTCGTTGCAGCCGTTGAGGGAAACGCCCGTCGAGGGCGATTTCTGCACGGCCACGTCGGCACGGATACGGGACGAGGTGTCGAACTGCACGCTCGGGACAGCGGGGGCGGCAAGCACACCGGCGCGCCCGACCACGCTGATGCTCGTGTTGACGTCGTTGCAGGCGCGGCAGGCGAAGGCCTGCCCGAGCGACCCGTAAACCTGGACCTGACCGCCGATGAGATTGCTGATGCCGTCGAGGACGAGGTCCGGCCCGCGCACGTCGTCGATGAGAATGCGCCCGTTGAGGTCAATGCTGGCGATCGCCCCGGGGACCGGGGTCGAGAGCACGATCGCGATGGCGTCGAGCTGATCGGCGAGGGTCGGGACGGTCTCCACCGAGGGTCCGAGCACGTCCATCCGGACAATGTCGAGCCCGGCCATGTCAGCGATGCGGATGCCCTCCCACGTCACCGGAGAGGTGTTGAGGGTCTGGTCGACGCGCAGATCGACCGTGAAGAACCCGCGCGAGGGCCGGATGTTGAACTGCCGGCCGCGCGTCTGTTCGGCAACGACGTTCCGGGTCGTCAGATCGACGACGCAGTTCGCCGCGCTGGGCTCGTCGCCCACGCACTCGAAGGCGGTCTGGCACCGGAGGCCGTCGAGCGTCACGCGGCAGACGATGCCGCTGGCCGTGCCGAGCCGCACGACGGTCGAGCCGGCCGGCGCTGCCGCCATGGCGAAGATCGGATGGCCTTCGATGGACGACGAGAGGTCGTCGCCCGTCATCCGGAAAATGCACGTCGAGGTCTTGGAGCGGACGGTGCTCGTCCCCTCAAACACGATATGAACGCCGCGCGGCACCGTCACGCAGGCGTTGATGTCGTAGCCGCGGTCCAGCTTGGGAAGACGCGGGCGCCCGGGCCGGTCGGCTGACGGAACGGCTCGTCGCCGAACACGGCCTGCTCCGGCCAACGGGCCTCCGATCGAGAGTCGAACCGACGCGGGTTGAGGCCGATCCCCTCCAGGACGGCGCTACCGATGCAGCAGAGAGGGCGGCTCATGCGCTCTCGACCCCGGTCTCGTGCAGAGCGCCGTCCCGGGCATCACGGGCCCGGCGGTCGGCCATGCGGGAGGTCTGCCGGTGCATGCCGGCGGCATCGCGCACGCCGTGGACGTGGACCGGGCCGGTGATGGTCGCCCGACCGCCCGACGACGTCTGCGCGCTCGAGCAGCAAGGTTTACGCCGACACTATCGGAATCAGACAATTCGAGGGTTCCCGAGTCCCGCGCGCCGATCGACTCTCAGGCTTGCGCGAATCCCTCCGCAATTCACCGAAATACGTAGTAAATCCCGAGGGCAACTTTACCCTCTTCAGGCTTTCGGCTTGCCTGACGGACAGCGGAGCGGCTTCTCTCTCGGGCAAGCGTGGCGCTGGCGAGCGCCGCGCGGGCCCGTTCTCCCGCCACCCCCGAGGAAGCCTGACCATGACCGCCCGGGTCACCCGTGCCACCAGCCGTGCCACCGCCGCGACCGCCCTCGCGGCGGGCCTGCTCTTCGCCGCACCGGCCCTCGCCGGCGGCTATGGCTGCACCACCGATTGCTACCGCCACGTCGCGACGCCGCCGGTCTACGGCACGGTGTCCGAGCAGGTGATGGTGCGCCCGCCGCGCACGGTGAACCACGTCGTGCCGCCGGTCTATGACACCGTCTCCGAGCAGGTCCTGGTCGAGCCCGCCCGCCGGGTGTGGCAGACCTCCGTCGACGCCTATGGCCAGACCGTCGGCTGCTGGGTCACGATCCCGGCCCGCTACGCCACCCAGACCCGCCGGGTGCTGGTGCGCCCGGCCCAGGTGGTGCCGCAGGTGATCCCGCCGGCCTATGCCTCCTACCAGCGCCGCGTCCTGGTCGAGCCCGCCCGCTCCGGCTGGGTGCCGGCCCATGGCGGCTACGCCGCCGGCCCGGCCCCGGGCGGGATCGTCGGCGCGGGTCTCGGTCTCGCGGGCGCGGGCATCGGGCTGGCCGGCGCGGCGGTCGGCGCCGGAACCGGCGTCGTCTTCGGCGGCGGCAGCCTCTACGACGGCTACTGAGCCGGAATGCGGCCCGGGCTCAGTCCTGGGCCGCCTGCCTGGGCCGCCTGCCCAGGCCCTGTGCCCAGGCCCTTTGCCCAAGCTCCCTTGCCAGGGCCTCCTTGCCAAGGCCTCCTCGTCTCCGGGTGCCTTGCCGTCGGGGGTGGTCCACCCCACAACCCTGCACAGGCGAACGCGGCTGGATCCGCGCGCGATCAGGGAGGCGGAGCGTGGGCACCTTCAAGGCGGTGGTGATCGAGAAGGGCGAGGGCGGCCAGCGGGTCGCGCTGAAGGATGTCGACGAATCCGAGCTGATGGACGGCGACGTCACCGTCCGGGTCACCCACTCCACCCTCAACTACAAGGACGGGCTGGCGCTGACCGGCAAGGCGCCGGTGGTGCGGCGCTGGCCGATGATCCCGGGGATCGACTTCGCCGGCGTGGTCGAGACCTCCTCCCATCCGGACTGGAAGCCCGGCGACGCCGTGGTGCTCAACGGCTGGGGCACCGGCGAGACCCATCTGGGCGCCTATGCGGAAAAGTCCCGGGTCAAGGGCGACTGGCTGGTGGCCCTCCCGGCGGCACTGACCCCCGAACAGGCGATGGCGATCGGCACCGCCGGCTACACCGCCATGCTGGCCCTGCTGGCGCTGGAGCGCCACGGCCTCACCCCCGAATCCGGCCCGGCCCTGGTGACCGGCGCGGCCGGCGGCGTCGGCTCGGTGGCGATCTCGCTCCTCGCGAAGGCCGGCTGGCACGTCATCGCCTCGACCGGGCGGGCGGACGAGGAGGCCGCGTACCTGCGCGGCCTCGGCGCGGCCGAGATCATCGACCGGGCCGAGCTGAGCCAGACGGGCAAGCCCCTGGGGAAGGAGCGCTGGGCCGCCACGATCGACGCGGTCGGCTCGACGACGCTCGCCAATGCGCTGGCGATGACCCGGTATGGCGGCGCCGTCGCGGCCTGCGGGCTCGCCGGCGGCATGGACCTGCCGACCTCGGTGGCGCCGTTCATCCTGCGCGGGGTGGCCCTCTACGGCATCGAGAGCGTGATGGCGCCGCTCCCCTTGCGCCGCGAGGCGTGGGCCCGGCTCGCCCGCGACCTCGATCCCGCCGCCCTCTCGGCGATGACCACCACCGTGCCGCTCGCTGAGGTGATCGACCGCGGGCCCGAGATCCTGGCCGGGCGCATCCGCGGCCGCGTCGTCGTGACGATCGGGTAGGCGCGGCTCCGCACGGTGCGGGCTCAGCCCGTGCCGATCTCTCCCAGCGTCAGGCGGTGGCCGGCCGGGTCTCCGCCCGGGCCTGCTCGCGCAGGCGGCTGACCTGGGCCCGCGCCCGGGCCGCCGCGGCCTTGCGGGCATAGTGGCGGCGCATGAAGCCGAAACGGGCGGAGGCCGCCAGGCTCTCCAGCCGCTCGGCCTCGCATTCCCACCAGACGACGAGCTCGGCATCGAGGGTCGGATGGCTGGCCATGACGGAAACTCCACGACGATCGGGGTGCCGCTCCAGATGGGGCGGCGCAGGCCGTCCTGCCAAGGGCTTCCAAGCGATGCCCGTCAGGTGCGGATCACCTCGTAGAGCCCCGGATGGTGCGGGAAGCGGTCCCTCTCCGGCCCGACCAGGGCGCGGAAGGCCGGATCGGCGGTCGCCGCCCGGAACGCCCCGGTCGAGCGCCAGGTCGCGACGTTGATCAGCGGGAAACGGGCGCCCGGCGCGATCGCCCGGTGCAGCCGCGTGTCGACGAAGCCAGGCTGGCGGCGCAGGTGCTCGGCCGCCCGCTCCCAGAAGGCGATGGCCGCCGCCTCGTCCTTCGGGTCGATCTCGAAGGGGTTGATCAGCACCACGTCGCTCATGAGCCTGCCTCCGGCGCGCCGCTCTCCGCGTCCAGCTCCAGCGCGGCGCGTGGGCGCCGGAGCGGGGTCGTGGCGTCTTCGAAGGAATGCGGAGGGCGGCCCGCCCGAAGCGCGAGACGCCCACCCAATTCGACATCACGATGCTTATTCGACAACACGTTGTCAATGACTTCGAATGCCCGTGCCCATTGATCCGGCGGCGGAATCCTGGCTGAAGGACCGCATGCGCGTGGACCTGTTCGATTTCGACCTGCCGGAGGACCGCATCGCCCTCCGGCCCGCGGTGCCGCGGGACGGCGCCCGCCTGATGCTGCTGCACCCCGGCGCCCCGCCGGAGGACCGGGTGGTGCGCGACCTGCCCGGCCTGCTGCGGCCCGGCGACGTCCTGGTCTTCAACGACACGCGGGTGATCCCGGCGCGCCTGCGCGGCCTGCGCCACCGGCCCGACGGCCCGACGGTGCGCCTCGAGGCGATGCTCCACCTGCGGGAAAGCGCGGACCGCTGGCGCGCCTTCGCGCGCCCGGCCAAGCGCCTGCGGGTCGGCGACCGGGTCAGCTTCGGAGAGGCCGGGGAGGGCGAGACCTGCGCGCTCACCCGCCTCGACGCCACGATCGTCGAGCGCGGGGAGGGGGGCGAGACCACCTTCGCCTTCGACCTCGCCGGGCCGGCCCTCGACGAGGCGGTGGCGGCTCTCGGCGAGCTGCCGCTGCCCCCCTACATCGCGGCCAAGCGCCCGACCGACGCGCAGGACGCCGCCGACTACCAGACCGTCTACGCCCGGGAGCCCGGGGCGGTGGCCGCTCCCACCGCCGGCCTGCACTTCACCCCCGCGCTGCTCGACGCTTGCGCCGCCGCCGGCCTGGCGCAGGTGCGGGTGACGCTGCATGTCGGCGCCGGCACCTTCCTGCCGGTGAAGGCCGACGACACCGACGCGCACCGGATGCATGCCGAGATCGGCGAGATCACGCCGCAGGCCGCCGAGGCCCTGAACCGCGCCCGCGCGGCGGGCGGGCGCCTCGTCGCGGTCGGCACCACGGCGCTCCGGCTCCTCGAGAGCGCCGCCGCGCCCGACGGCACGATCCGGCCCTGGACCGGCGCCACCGACATCTTCATCACCCCGGGCTACCGCTTCCGCGCGGTCGACGTGCTGATGACCAACTTCCATCTGCCGCGCTCGACCCTGTTCATGCTCGTCTCGGCCTTCGCCGGGCTCGAGCCGATGCGGGCGGCCTACGCCGCCGCGATCGCGCGCGGTTACCGCTTCTATTCCTACGGCGATAGCAGCCTGCTCTTCCGGGCGGAGACGCGATGACCGACCAGTTCAGCTTCACGGTGGCGGCGACCGACGGAGCCGCCCGCACCGGCGAGATCCGGATGCCGCGGGGCGTCATCCGCACCCCGGCCTTCATGCCGGTGGGCACCGCCGGCACCGTCAAGGCGATGTACCCCGAGCAGGTGAAGGCACTCGGCGCCGACGTGGTGCTGGGCAACACCTACCACCTGATGCTGCGCCCCGGCGCGGAGCGGGTGGCGCGCCTCGGGGGCCTGCACGCGATGATGCAGTGGCCCTACCCGATCCTGACCGATTCCGGCGGCTTCCAGGTCATGTCGCTGGCCGGTCTCCGCAAGCTCGACGAGACCGGGGTGCGGTTCCAGTCGCATCTCGACGGCTCGACGCATCTCCTGAGCCCCGAGCGCTCGATCGAGATCCAGGGCCTGCTCGGCTCCGACATCCAGATGCAGCTCGACGAGTGCGTACGCCTGCCCGCGCCCGAATCGGCGATCGAGAGCGCGATGCGGCTGTCCTTACGCTGGGCCGAGCGCTGCCGCATCGCTTTCGGCGACCAGCCCGGCAAGGCGATGTTCGGCATCGTGCAGGGCGGCGACATTCCGGCACTCCGGGTCGAGAGCGCGAAGGCGCTGGTCGGTCTCGACCTCAAGGGCTACGCCATCGGGGGGCTGGCCGTCGGCGAGCCGCAGGCGACGATGCTGGCGATGATCGAGACGGTCGAGCCGCACCTGCCGACCCACAAGCCGCGCTACCTGATGGGCGTCGGCACGCCGGACGACATCGTGCAGGCGGTGAGCCGCGGGATCGACATGTTCGACTGCGTGATGCCGACCCGGGCCGGCCGGCACGGCATGGTCTATACCCGCCACGGCCGCCTCAACCTGCGCAATGCGCGCTTTGCCGAGGACAACAGCCCCCTCGACCCGGACTCGACCTGCCCGGCGGCGAACCTCTACAGCAAGGCCTACCTGCACCACCTCGTCCGCGCCGGCGAGATTCTGGGGATGATGCTGCTGACCTGGAACAACCTGTCCTACTACCAGGACCTGATGGCGGGCCTGCGCAAGGCGATCGCGGCCGGCCGGCTCGCCGACTTCATCGGCGAGACCCGCGAGGGCTGGGAGAAGGCGGAGCGCGACCGGGCGGCGTGAGCCCTCACGGTCTCGCCGCCCGCGGGCCAGCGAGCACCCGGTAAACCCCGTCCGGATCGTCGCGGCCCTCGTCGACCGCCCGGCGCAGGCTCGAGACGATCCGATCGGCGACCGGAAGGCGGTAATGCAGGGCGTCCCAGTAATTGGTGTCGTCCCGCGTCACCGGCGAGGGGATGCGGAAATCGATCGCCATGGCGCCGTGCCGGCGGGCGATCGCTGCGACCCGTGCCTTGCAGATCGCCTCCCGGGCGGCCGCCGGGCTGCCGGGCCTGGCTTGCGCCGCCACGTTGACCGGCATGAAGGCGACGATCTTGCGCGCATCCGCCGGCGCGAGGCCGAGGAGCTCGTCGAGCCAGGGGAGGGCGGGCATCGCCGGATCCGCCTCGGGGCCTCCCCCTTGGGCGGACGCTTCCGGCGCCGGCGCGTCGCCATGGATATGCGCCGCCGCGCGGGCGGCGTCGTACTGCGATTCCGGCGGGGTGAAGACCTCGTAGCCGTCACCGCGGATGCGGGCGGGCCTCCGTCCGAGACGGTGGAGCAGCGCCCGTCCGGCGATCTCGACGCTCTGCTGGTTCCATTGATGGAAGAGCGCAGTCCAGGCCAGGGGCTCGCGATAGAGCCAGGGCGGGAAGGCCCGGAAGGTCAGGCGCTTCCTGTCCGCATCCGCCTCGCACCACGGCGCGTCGAGGCCGAACAGCACCGCCTTGGCGGGCGCCCGCCGCAGGAACAGCCGGGCGAGCTGCACCTGCTCCCAGGGCGTCGCGGCGTTCATGGCGAGGTTGGCGAAACGCCCGCCGAAATCCCGGTCGAGGGCCTGCGGGTCGAGGAGCCGGGCGGTCGACGTGCCGAACACCGCCGAATCGTAGATCCCGGCCCGCACCACCTGCGGGTACATGAAGCGCTGGTTGAGATCCATGATCGGCCCCGGCGCCCGTCCGGGCGCGGCGCGCAGGCCGTAGGGGTCGAGGACGGTCACGAAGGCGAGCACGAGGAGTCCCGTCACCCCGGCCGCGCCGAGGAGAAGACCGGTGAAGCGCCGCCACAGCGCGGCGGAATCGGCGTGCAAGTCGGGCTCGGAAGGCATCGCGGCAGGGCTTTTGTGGGCGGCCGTGGTCTCCCGGTTGACCCGGCCGCGTCAACCCCCTATGTCCGGCTCTGCTCCGAACAGGACCAGGGCCGGCCCGCCAGCGCCGCGCCGTCATTTTCGGGAGCGGGCGCGTAGCTCAGCTGGTAGAGCAACGGACTTTTAATCTGTAGGTCCTGGGTTCGAGTCCCAGCGCGCTCACCATTTTTCTCAATAAATCCAGAGACTTAGACTGTCGGATGGCTGCGGCCATCTTACCGATGTGTCCAAGATCGTCTCACCTGTGTCCAAATCCCATCGGAAGAGACTCCGTTCGTGGCCCCTCTTCTGGTAGGCCGTGTGGATGGCATCGATACTCCCACCCACCGTCCTCGAATGGTCCCGTGGCCTCGCCAGCCTATCCCCTGGCGCGCCGCCCTGCCGCGGCCTCCGCCCCGATGAATGGGCCGAGACGCACCGGCGCTGCCAGGAGTTCGTCGAGCGGTGGGGGATGCAGGCGCACGCCGCGGGGTGGGACACACTGCGGCTATTCGGCGTCGGGCCTCAGACCGGCACGCTCCGCGGCGACTTCTGCGGGATCCTGATCCCGTGCTCCGTCGACGTGCACGAGGTCACGCCCGAGTGGATCAAGCTCGGGAAGTGGACGGCGTACCGCCACGAGCCGGTGAAGATGCCGGGCATGATCCCGGTGTGGGAGTGCAAGCGATGACCGGCGGCGAGGCATACAGGGCGAAGCTCATCACCGACGACGCGCTCGACGCGGCGATCGCGGCCTATCTCGCTGATCCGTCGAAGCCGGTCGTGCTGGAGATCGGGAATGGCAGCCTCGACGTCGCCGCGGCCGTCCTGGCGAACGCCTACAGCACGGAGGTGCTGGCACGGGAGGGCGTGACGGCGCCGCAGCGGCGGAATGCGGTGAAGACGGCGATCCTGCTGGCGCCAGTAGGGTGAGGCAGAGAGCGCTTAGCAGCCGATCGAAGTGGCCATAAATGGCAGCCTCCGACCCCCCTATGCGACGCTCATCATCGGATACGGATCGGCAGAGGCATGCCGAGGGCGGGGACGATGGCATGTGGCTACGGTCTTTGGCCGGAGCCGGTGCTGTAGAATGACGGGTTGCCACGAGACGCTTACGGACGGCGCTGGTGGTTAGGCCCGGCTGGGAACTTGGACCTTCCCGTCATACCGCTTTTTGTGATATCCTTATTTAATGAACTCGCCATTTCCAGGTGCACCGAAATCACGCGGTCGGCCAAAGACGACGGGCCGTGGCACGGGCATCATGGTCCGGTGTCACGAGGAGCAACTGGGCGCTCTCGACGCTTGGATCGCAGACCAACCTGACCCCAAGCCCTCGCGGCCGGAGGCGATCCGGGAAGCGCTGGCGGAGCACCTGACGGCTAAGGGGTATCTGAAGTGAGCTTGCGGTTGTTGTTCGTTATTTTTGGAGCATCATAGGGCCAGCATGCAACACACTCGACACATTGCTATTATTGATGAACTTTTAAACCTTCCGGCAGAGACCACTTGGGTCGAATTCAAGAACGGGAACGAAGATCCAGATCGCATAGGTAAGACTATTTCTGCCTTAGCGAATGGCGCTCGGTTGGCAGATCGTCCTATGGGATATCTTGTCTGGGGTGTTGAGGACGCCAATCGCACTATTGTTGGAACGCAGTTTGAACCTAGCACTGCGAGCGGCAAGGGATCGCAGCCGTTGGAAATATGGCTTGGGCGCATGGTGGACCCATGCCCTGCGCTGGCATTCCATGTCATACCCCACCCTCAAGGCAGAGTGGTTCTCCTTGAAATTCCGCCGGCGACACATGCCCCGGTAGCTTTTGAGCGCCAAGCTTATATACGCATTGGCAGCTCAGTTACTCGCCTTTCCGATCACCGAGATCGCGAAAAAGCGCTTTGGGCCAAACTACAAACCTTCGCTTGGGAGCAAGGAATTGCTATCCCCTTTATTACAAGCGAGGAAGTGATTTCCACACTTGATTATCCATCTTATTTCACACTCACAAATCAGCCGTTGCCAGAATCAGCCGATGTTATCTTAAATAAACTTCAAGATGATAGGCTTATCGACAAGGATGCCGGCGGCAGATGGAATATTCTAAATCTAGGCGCAATATTATTTTCCAGACAAATAAATTCAATTGACAGACTGTCAAGGAAGGCGGTCCGGGTTGTCGACTATGAGGGACGAGATAGGACCCGGACACGCAGACGTTGGGATATGCCTGAAGGGTACGCGTCAGGTTTTGCCAATCTCCTTGCCACTGTTAACAGCATGCTACCTGCAAATGAACATATAGGACAAGCTTTTAGAGAGGAAAGAAGGGTATATCCAGAAATTGCGGTTCGTGAGTTGGTCGCAAATGCCCTAATACATCAAGATATGACAGTAAGTGGAGCTGGGCCGACGATTGAGATATTCGCAGATCGCATCGAAATTACAAATCCTGGAGCACCCCTAAACGAGCCCCGACGTTTAATTGATCTACCGCCGCGCTCTAGAAACGAGTCCTTAGCATCTCTGACACGACGCATGCGAATGTGCGAAGAAGGTGGAACGGGCTTAGACAAAGTAGTTGCATCAGCAGAGCTTTACCAGCTGCCCGCTCCAGACTTTCGGGCTGAGAGTGATAACATGAGAGTAGTCATGTTCGCTCCGCGGGGATTTGGTGAGATGACGGCCGCCGAGCGAATTAGAGCGGCTGATCAGCATGCGACACTGTGCTACTTAAGCGGCTCCCGGATGACAAACACATCGCTGCGGCAACGGCTTGGCATCGCGGGCCAGAACGCCGCCCAAGCCTCCCGAATCATTAAAGAGGCCTTGGCCCTGGATCTTATACGCCCCGCCGATCCAGCGATGCCACGTGCTGGATACATCCCAGGGTGGGCGTGATCTTTTGATCGGGTTTTGATCGACGGCCTGATCGCGAGCCGTTCGGCGGGTTCGGCGCATATAGATCAATGGGTTAAGGAGCGAACGGCACCGCAAGGGTTTTGATCGGGTTTTGATCGGGCGTGCATTCATGTGCCCGCAGTTCTCAGATCAGCCCACCCTCAGACACCAGCGCCTAGAAGGCTCTCCGCAACCTGTCCCGCCACCCGCTCAGCCGCAGCAACCAACACGGCATCGAGGTGGTGCGCGTACTGGCTGGTGATCGTCTAACCAACATGTCTAAGTATCGCCCCGATGGTGCTGTCGCTGTAGTCGCTTCGCCCTGGTCCTGTCCTGCGCCTGGGCTGCGGTGGTGTGGTCGAGGCGGGCGGCGCGGCGGCTGGATGAGAGGATGCTTGTGTTAAGCGAACCGGCCTCTCATGCGAGACAACGGGCCTAGCGTTCAGTCCATGAGACACAAGCCGTGACCCACCCGCCTGCCGAGCCCGAGCCGATCGACATCATCGCTCGCGAACTGCATGAGCTCACTCGCCACCGTATCCAAGCGTGCCCAGCCTGGGAGGATCTAGATCCGACCGACCCCCTCGAGGCCGGCTTGATCCGATGGGTCTACGACCGGGCGCGTTGTCAACGCCGATTGAAGTCTGACCCACTTTTGGGTTCTCCCGCGTTTGTGGTGCAGCCGGATGGCGAGTCACGGAGCCGCACGGATCGTGAACATCAGGACCGGCCTGCACATCTGATCTGGTGCCCAAACGCCTGCTGCCCCTCATCCCCGCCGGTCTCGTCGTCGATCAGGTCGACCTCGAGCCTGACCAGATCATCATCAGTACCCATCCCCGCGCCACGACCGCTGGCTGCCCGGGGTGTGGGGAGTTCTCGGCTCAGTCTCACTCACGCTACACCCGCACCCTGGCCGACCTTCCATGGCAGGGTCGGCGCGTCGTCATCGCGGTCCAGACGCGGCGATGGCGTTGCCCGCAGCCACATTGCCCTCGCCGTGTCTTCGCCGAGCGCCTTGCCGGCGTTGCCCAGGCTGGCGCACGCCGCACTCACCGCCTCGGCGACCTCCAGCACCACCTCGGTCTCGTACTCGGTGGTGAAGCCGGCGCACGCCTAGCGGGGCGCCTCGGCCTGCCGGTCAGCCCCGACACGCTGCTGCGCCTCGTGCGAGATCGCGCACCCACGCAAGCAGAGCGCGCACCGCGGGTGCTCGGCATCGATGACTGGGCCTGGCGGCGCGGTCAGCGCTACGGCACGATCCTGTGCGATCTGGAACGAGGCCAGGTCATCGATCTGCTGCCCGACCGGGAGGCCGCCACCGTAGCAGACTGGCTGCAACGGCATCCCGGCGTCGAGGTCGTGGCTCGCGACCGCGCCGGTGCCTATGCCGATGGCGTGCGTCGCGGCGCCCCCGGGGCGGTCCAGGTCGCGGACCGATGGCATCTGCTCTGCAACGGCTCGTGTCAGCGGGCGTTGAATACTCCCTGATTGTGGGCATCGAAAATTCCCTGGTCGGTGCCCTGGCCCGTAGGGTCGCGACGCCCCGCGCCCTCTCGGGCTTTTCCATCCTCAGCCACCATGCCTGCCGATACCGATCGGCTGGGAGCGACGAGGATGGTTCTGCTGGGAGAACTCGTCATGATCTTGGACCTGCACCGACAGGGCCTGTCCGTCTCCGCCATCGCCCGCCGGACCGGCCGCGATCCGAAGACGATCCGCAAGTACATCGAGCGCGGCCTCGAGCCGCCGGCCTACGGCCCGCGTCAGCCCGGCCGCCCGAGCAAGCTCGCGCCCTATCTCGATTATCTGCGCGAGCGGATCACCGCCTTCCCCGACCTGAGTGCCGTGCGCCTGACCCGCGAGTTGCGCGAGCGCGGCTACACCGGTGCCTACACCGCGGTGAAGCGGTTCGCCGCCGCGATCCGGCCGCCCGAGGCCAAGCCCTACGAGGTCCGCTTCGAGACCCCGGCCGGCCAGCAGGCGCAGGTCGACTTCGCCCGCTTCCTCGTCACCTTCACGGATGCGCCGGACACGACCTGCATCGTCTGGCTGTTCTCGCTGGTGCTCGGCCATTCCCGGCACATCGAGGCGCGCTTCGTCCTGCATCAGGACCTGCAAACGCTGCTGCGCTGTCACATGCAGGCCTTCACCGCGATCGGCGGCGTGCCGATCGAGATCCTC
The DNA here is from genome assembly GCF_003058325.1 of Methylobacterium currus. Classification (NCBI taxonomy): domain Bacteria; kingdom Pseudomonadati; phylum Pseudomonadota; class Alphaproteobacteria; order Hyphomicrobiales; family Methylobacteriaceae; genus Methylobacterium; species Methylobacterium currus. The sequence goes on along the minus strand of NZ_CP028843.1, from coordinate 1,832,264 downwards.
TACGATCGCATGAAGACGGCGGTCACCGGCGAGGATGCGGACGGCCACATCGTCTACAACCGATCCCTGCTGGCACTCGCCCAGCACTACGGATTCCTGCCGCGCGCCTGCCGCCCGTACCGGGCCAAGACCAAGGGGAAGGTCGAGCGACCGTTCTCCTACATCCGCCAGGACTTCTTCCTCGCACGTTCCTTCCGCGACCTCGACGACCTCAACCGCCAGCTTCGGAGCTGGCTCGATACCGTCGCCAACGTCCGCTTGCACGGCACCACGCAGCGGATCGTCTCGGAAGCCTTCGCCGCCGAGCGGCCCGAGTTGCAGCCCTTGCCGGCTCTGCCCTTCGACGCTCTGCTCACGCTGGAGCGGCGCGTCAGCCACGATGGCCTCGTCTCGATCGGTGGCAACTATTACAGCGTACCGGATCGGACCCGGCGCGTCGTCGAGGTGCATCAGTTGCCCGACACGATCCGCATCCTCGATGGTGGCCGGCTCGTCGCGAGCCATCCGATCCTGGAGGGACGACGGCAGTACCGCATCGACCCCGACCATCGGCAAGGCACGGCCGCTCGGGCCATGCGCCACGGCCATCCCGACAGTCTGCCGATCGGCCGCCATGGCGATCACGTCGCCCGGCGCTCGCTGGCTGTCTACCAGGCAGTCGGCGAACGGCTCGCCGGCGGGATCGGAGGCCAGCGATGAGCCGCACCGCATCCTGTGCCATCACGACCCTCGACAGCATCAAGCGCAGCTTGGTCGGCCTGCGCATGCCGCGCGCCCTGGAGGTGCTCGACGCGACGGTCCGGCGCATCGAGCAGGGCGAGATCGACGGCTTGGCCGCCCTCGACGTGATCCTGACCGAGGAACTGACGCTGCGCGAGAACCGCCGCGTGAAGACCGCCCTGCTGGTCGCGCGCCTGACCACGATCAAGACGCTGTCCGGGTTCGACTTTGCCTTCCAGCCCTCGCTCGACCGCGAGCGCGTCCTGGCGCTGGCGGAACTGACCTTCATCGACCGGGCCGAGGTCGTCCATCTGCTCGGACCACCCGGCACCGGCAAGAGCCATCTGGCGATCGCGCTCGCCGTCGAGGCGGTCAAGGCCGGGCGCAGCGTCGTGTTCTCGACGCTGGCCGACCTCGTGACCTCGCTGGCCAAGGCCGAGCGCGACGGCTCCCTGCGCGAGCGCATCCGCTATCTCTGCCGGGCCTCGCTGCTGGTCGTGGACGAGATCGGCTACCTCCCCGTCGTCCCCGGTGGCGGCAACCTGTTCTTCCAACTCGTCAACGCGCGCTACGAGCGCGGGGCGATGATCCTGACTTCGAACCGCGGCTTCGCCGAGTGGGGCGAGGTGTTCGGTGATCCGGTCGTGGCGACAGCCCTGCTCGACCGACTCCTCCACCATGCCGTGGTGATCCAGATCGAGGGGGCGAGCTACCGCCTGCGCCAGCACGCCGACCTCGTCCCCGAGCACGTCCGCTCCAAGGCCCTGATCGTTCCGCCGCCCGCACCCAGGCGTCGCGGTCGTCCACCCGGAAAGGCTGCCTCCGATCACACGGCCGGCTGATCACCGATCCGCACCGAACCCGCCGGCCAGGGAATTTTGAAAGCCCACAATTGCGGAGACTTCGGTGCCCGTTGACAGCTCGCAAGCGCTGGTGCAGGTGCTCGATCGGCACCGCGGCGAGTTCTCCCGTGTCGCGCGAACCATCGTGAGCCAAGCCGCAGCGGAAGCGCCGCCGGTCGAACCCCGTCCGGCGACCAAGGCGCAGCAGCGACAGCAGCAGGGTCAGGCGGACCGGGAGGCCCGCTTCCAGCATGTTGCAGCCCTGGCTCGGGACGGCCAGGGCATCCGCGCCATCGTGCGCGAGACCGGGCTGTCGCGGAACACGGTGCGGCACTGGCTGCGGGCCGGCACGGCGCCGACGTGGTGCAAGGTCGAACGGGCGCGGATCACCGATCCCTTCGTGCCCTACCTCGTGCGGCGGCTCGACGAAGGCGAGCGCAACGCGACGCGGCTGTGGCGCGAGTTGCAGGCCTCGGGCTTCCGGGGTGGCGTGATGAGCGTCCGGCTCTGCGTTGCTGCTCTCAGGGGCGGCCCGCCGCGGATGCGACCTGCCCCCGGTCCAGTCTGGCGGCGCCCGTCGCCGCGGCGGACGGCGCGGCTTCTCCTGACCGGCGGCGAGCGTGGCGAGAGGGATGGGCGCTTCCTCGATGCCCTGGTGGCCGCTGTCCCCGAGATCGAGCGTGCGATCGCGGAGGTAAAGGCCTTCACGGTGATCGTGCGGGAGCAGGATCAGGCGGCGTTTGGGGCGTGGCTGGATCGCTGTCGCGATGGCCCGCTGAGCGGCCTGGCGGAGGGGTTGAGGCGGGATCGGGCCGCCGTGGAAGCCGCGCTCACGCTGCCCTGGAGCACGAGCCCGGTGGAGGGGCAGATCAACCGCGTGAAGACGCTGAAGCGGACGATGTATGGCCGTGCCAAGCTCGACCTGCTGCGCGCCCGCGTGCTGGCGGCGTGACCGCTACGCCTGCACCAAAAATGCGGGAGAGCCCACTTTTGGCTTTGTCGCCGATCGTAACCTGACCCACCCCTCACGCAGGAACGGCTGGTTCCCGCACGGGCCGCGCCACCAGCCCGGCGCGCCGCTTGTCCTTCAGCCGGTAGCTCTCGCCCGTGATCGTCACCACGCTGGCGTGGTGCAGCACCCGGTCCAGCATCGCCGCCGTCAGCACCGCGTCGCCGGCAAACGCCTGGTCCCACGCCCCGAACGACAGGTTCGAGGTCAGGATCATCGCGCCCCGCTCGTAGCGCTTGGCCGCCACCTGGAAGAACAGGTTCGCCTGCTCGCGCGCAAACGGCAGGTAGCCGATCTCGTCGACGATCAGCAGCCGGTAGAGGTTCACCGCCCGGTGCATCGCCTCCTTCAGGCGCCCCTGGCGCTGTGCTGTCTCCAGCGTCAGGACCAGGTCCGCCGCACTGGTGAAGCGCACCTTCATCCCGCGCTGCGTCGCCAGGTAGCCGAGCGCGATCGCCAGATGCGTCTTGCCCACGCCGGACGGACCCAGGAACACCACGTTCTGCGCCCGCTCCACGAAGGCTAGGCTGGCCAGTTCCTGGATCTGCGCCCGCGGCGCCCCGGTGGCGAAGCCGAAGTCGTAGCCCTCCAGCGTCTTCACCGCCGGGAAGCCCGCCACCCGGGCGAACATCTCCCGCGCCCGGGTGCGCCGAGCCTCGCGCTCGGCCCGCAGCACCTCCTCCAGGAAGACGGCATAGGGCGTGTCGCGCTCGGATGCCGCCTGCGCGAGCGCGCCGTAGGCCGCGGGCACCGCCTGCAAGCGCAGCTCGGCGCAGAGTTCAGCCAGGCGGGCATGCTGCAGGTCGCTCATGCCGGTTCTCCCGTCATCAGGCCCGAGAGCCCGTCGTAGAGCGCCAGCGGGTGCTGCAGCCCGACCACCGGATGAGCGGGAGCCGGCACCGCCGGGGCCTGGATCTGGCGCACCGAGCGGCCGCCATAGGGCGGCGGCACCGGCTGCAACTGCGTCCGTTCCACTTCCAGGCGCTCGGCCGGCACCGCGCCGGTCGTGGCATGCACCCGCTGGTTGGCGACCGTGCGCAGCCAGCGACCCGCCGCCAGGTTGGCCGCCTCCCGGTCGAGCACCAGCCCCTCCTGGCCGAGCCGGCTGGCCAGCGGCACGTAGAAGCTGCCGCGCAGGTAGCGGATGAAGCGCTCGACCTTGCCCTTGGTCTGCGCCCGTCCGGGCTGGCACAGCCGGGGCCGGAAGCCGCAATGGCGGGCAAAGTCCAGGAAGCCGGCCTGGAAGCGGTGACGCCCGCGACCGTAGGCGTTCCGCTCCACCACCACGGTGCGCATGTTGTCGTAGAGTACCTCGCGCGGCACGCCCCCGAAGGCCAGGAAGGCGTTCTCGTGGGCGGCGATCAGCGTCTCGAGGCGCTCGTCGGTGACGAACTCGAGGTAGGCCGCCCGGCTCCAGCCCAGCGTCGCCACGAACACCGAGAGCCGGTCGGCGCCGCGCCGCATCACCGCCCAGTCGACCTGCATCTGCTCGCCCGGCGCGGTCTCGAAGCGCACCACCGGCTGCGGAACTGGCGCCGGCGTCAGGCCAGCGACGAACTCCTTGAGCATCGTGTAGCCGCCCGCATAGCCCCGCTCGCGCAACTCGACGAGCAGCACGCTGGCCGGGATCCGGTCCGGCGCTGCCGCAGCCAGGCGCTCCACCACGTAGCCCTTGAACGGATCGAGCTTGCCCGGTCGGGGCGGTCGCCCCTTGTAGCGCGCCGCCGCCTCGTCGCGCAGGTAGCGCCTCACCGTGTTGCGCGACAGACCCGTCGCGCGGGCAATCTCGCGGATGCCCTTCCCATGCCGATGCAACACCCGGATCTCCAACGCTGCCTCCTCACCCACCATCCGGGCCTCCTCCCGCAGAAGGAGCCCAGCCTACGGCCTGGGTCAGGATTCAATCGGCGACCGGGTCAGTTTCACGGCTCTCCCGCGTTTGTGGTGCAGCCGTAGCGGTTACGCTGCCAACACCCGGGCACGCAGCAAGTCGAGCTTGGCCCGACCGTACATCGTCCGCTTCAGCGTCTTCACGCGGTTGATCTGTCCCTCGACGGGGCTCGTGCTCCAGGACAGCGCGAGCGCAGCTTCCACGGCGGCCCGATCCCGCCTCAACCCCTCCGCCAGGCCGCTCAGCGGGCCATCGCGACAGCGATCCAGCCACGCACCGAACCCGGCCTGATCCTGCTCCCGCACGATCACCGTGAACGCTTTCACCTCCGCAAGCGCACGCTCGATCTCGGGGACGGCGGCCACCAGAGCATCGAGGAAGCGCCCGTCCATCTCGCCATGCTCATCGTTGTTCAGGAGAAGCCGCGCCGCCCGCCGCGGCGACGGGCGCCGCCAGACTGGATTAGGTGCAGGTCGCGTCCGCGGCGGGCCGCCCCTGAGAGCAGCAACGCAGAGCCGGACGCTCATCACGCCACCTCGGAAGCCCGAGGCCTGCAGCTCGCGCCAAAGCTGCGTCGCGTTGCTCTCGCCTTCGTCGAGCCGCCGCACGAGGTAGGGCACGAAGGGATCGATGATCCGCGCCCGTTCGCCCTTGTGCCAGGTCGGCGCCGTACCGGCTCGCAGCCAGTGCCGTACCGTGTTCCGCGACAGCCCAGTCTCGCGCGCGATGGCGCGGATGCCCTGGCCGTCCCGAGCCAGGGCGGCAACATGCTGGAAGCGGGACTCCCGGTCCGCCTGACCCTGCCGCTGTCGCTGCTGCGCTTTGGTAGCCGGACGGGGTTCGACCGGCGGCGCTTCCGCTGCGGCTCGGCTCACGATGGTTCGCGCGACACGGGAGAACTCGCCGCGGTGCCGATCGAGCACCTGCACCAGCGCTTGCGAGCCGTTGCAGAGCAGATGCCATCGATCCGCGACCTGGACCGCCCCGGGGGCGCCGCGACGCACACCATCGGCATAGGCACCGGCGCGGTCACGAGCCACGACCTCGACGCCGGGATGCCGCTGCAGCCAGTCGGCCACGGTGGCGGCCTCGCGGTCGGGCAGCAGGTCGATGACCTGGCCTCGTTCCAGATCGCACAGGATCGTGCCGTAGCGCTGACCACGCCGCCAGGCCCAATCGTCGATGCCTAGCACCCGCGGTGCGCGCTCGGCCTGCGCGGGCGCACGACCTCGCACGAGGCGCAGCAGCGTGTCGGGGCTGATCGGCAGGCCGATGCGCCCCGCCAGGCGTGCGCCGGCCTCACCACCGAGTGCGAGACCGAGGTGGTGCTGAAGGTCGCCGAGGCGGTGAGTGCGGCGTGCGCCGGCCTGAGCAACGCCGGCGAGGCGCTCGGCGAAGACATGGCGCGGGCAGTATGGCTGCGGGCAACGCCATCGCCGCGTCTGGACCGCAATGACGACGCGCCGACCCTGCCACGGGAGATCGGCCAGGGTGCGGGTGTAGCGCGAATGGGGACTGGCCGAGGTCTCTCCACATCCTGGGCAGGCAGCAGCCGTCGCGCGGAGATGGGTGCGGATGATGATCTGGTCAGGCTCGTGGTCGACCTGATCGACCACGAGACCGGCGGGGATGAGGGGCAGCAGGCGTTTGGACACCGGCTCAGATGTGGAGGGCGGTCCTGATGTTCATGATCCGTGCGGCCCCGTGACTCGCCGCCCGGCTGCACCATAAACGCGGGAGAGCCAGTTTCACATCGGCGGCTACAGCGTGACTTCATGGAGATGAACAGCCGGGGCGAGAAGTGAGATGCGGCACCAGCCCGTTTGGCCATCATCTCGTCCGGGAGTCGCCGAGGGCTGTAGAGGTTGCACGAGGCCGATATCGTAGCTAGCCCATCACTGTTGGTTTCTTGATGCGGCGATGCTCTTCTAAGGTGCTTTGAGCCGCCGATTTTTGCCCTAGAGCATAAATTATGAAACATCATCTAGTGTCATAGTTTATGATGGTGAACTCAATGGACTGTGCCTGTGAAATACGAGACGCGCTGAAATCCCAGCCATAACTCAAAGGCATTATCTTGAGACAATGTTTTTCCTAAAATAGTTGCCTCCGCATCGTTAATTGCATAAATGGTCTGTATATCAATCAATGCGCCAAATTTATTTAGTATAACCAAAGTGTATCTTAGCCGTTGCGGCGGCTGCAAATCTGAACCTGGAGGATCACAGCTGTTGGGCGACATAGAGACACCTCGCAGATGAAACCTATTCCATTATCATATTATGGCGAGAACAAAAGAAAGGGCGCCAACGGGCGTTTTATATTGGCCGCGCCAACCGGCCAACGCTGAGCTAATAAAAATGGGTCGCATTGATTTATATCAACTCGTCGATTATAAAATACTTAAGAAGTGTACTATTTATTATTAGTGATATCTTTGCGCCCTCAGCGACGATAACCATATAGACGGCAATTAAATTTTTCGGGTTGCTGATACAAGCGATTGAATACGCACAGTCGAAATACGAATAGTCCGCTTCCCATCCATAGCAGCGGTCGCGCCTCCAATGTGCAGGCGATGTCACTGAATAGCTGCACTGACTGTCGGCACCTCACTCAACCGCGTCGTGAAACGCGGCGAGCGCATCTCGAACTTCGTCGACCAAGTGCGCTTGTCGACGAGCCCGGCTCGCGCCGGCACAACGGCACCGCGCCCGAACCTGCTGTTGCAGGCGTCCATCGCAGCCATGAGCTTGCCGGACTTCTCCCGGTCGAGAGCATCGAACAACGGCCGCGGCGCCTCGTCGAGCGGCACGAGGTCGGTGGTGACCAACCCGGCCTTGCTGTAACGCCAAGGCGTCGGGCCCTGCTCGCGCCAGGTCATCGCCACGCCGCGGATCGCCGCATCGATCAGGTGGCGGGTGTCGTTCGTGGCTTCCGGCAGATGCACTACCTTCGAGACCGAGCGCATCGGGTCGCCGCGGTCGTGCTCGCTGGTGTGATAGAAGACCGTGACGGCCGAGACCGCGAGCCCGTCCCGCCGCAGCTTCTCGCCCAAGCGCGTCGCGTGCGCCGCCACCGCCTGCTCGAGCACCGTCCGCTCCGTGATTCTGGACGAGAAGGAGCGCGTCACCGCGCAGCCCTTGCGCCGGGCCGGCACGATCTCAAGCGGTAGGCAGGCGCGGCCGCGCAGCTCGTGGATGATCCGCTCGCCCACCACCGTCAGGGACTGCCGGGCCGGCCGGGGGTCGAGGTCGCGCAGGTCCGCCACGGTATCGACACCCATGGCCTCCAGCCGCGCTAGCGAGGCGCGTCCGATGCCCCAGACCTCGCCCACCGAGATCCCCACCATCCAGGCGGCGCGTTCCGCGTCGTCGGACAAGTCGCACACGCCGCCGAGTTCAGGGATGGTCTTGGCGATGTGGTTGGCGAGCTTCGCGAGTGTTTTCGTCGGCCCAATCCCGACGCAGGTCGGCAAGCCGGTCCATTGGCGGACGGTCGAGCGCAGATCCCGCGCCAGCGCGACCCGATCGCGCTCACGCACATCGGACAGATCAAGGAAGCTCTCGTCGATCGAGTAGATCTCCACGTCCGGTGCGAACTGCCGATAGACCGTGTTGGCCCGGGCCGACATGTCGCCGTAGAGGGCGTAGTTCGAGGAGAAGACGCGCACCTTCTGCCGGCGGCACAGGTCGCGGATCTTGAAGTAAGGCTCACCCATCTTGATCCCGAGCGCCTTGGCCTCGGCGGTCCGCGCGATGGCGCAGCCGTCGTTGTTCGAGAGCACGATCACCGGCACGCCCGTGAGCTTCGGATCGAACACGCGCTCGCAGGAGCAGTAGAAGCTGTTGCCGTCGATGAGCGCGATTGCCCGGCTCATCGCTGGACGCTCGCCCGGGCCTTCACGTGGTGCCAGCGCACTGAGAACAGCAGCACGCCCCAGAGCAGGCCTTCCTCGAGGTCCTCCAGCGCGAACTCCTTGTCCATCTCCGGATTGTCAAACGTGAGCGCCAGCCGGTTGCCGGTCATGACCAGGCGCTTCAGGCTCATCTCGCCGTTGACCACCGCGACCACGACGGCGCCGGAGGAAGGCGACAGCGAGCGGTCGACCACGGCCAAATCCTCGTCGTGGATGCCGGCGCCCTTCATGCACCAGCCGCGCACGCGCCAGATAAAGGTGGCAGGCGGGTTCGGCACGAGCCAGCGGGGCAGCTCCAGCGCACCCTCGATGAAGTCCTCGGCGGGCGACGGGAAGCCAGCGCAAAGGGTCGGGAGCATGAACGGGATCCGCACGAGCCCGCCCGCGTCTGCCGCCTCTGCACCGACCCGATAGAGACTCACGCGCGCCCTCCGTGTTAGAACACAAAGAGAACAAACAGGCCGGCGGTTCCCGGTCAAGGCCGAGCTTCGAGCCTGTGCGGAGCGGGGACGGCAGGATCAGGAGATCGTTATGGGGATGCGGACGACGTTCATGGTGCAGACGTTCGAAATTCACCGGAAGCGGCTGCGGCCGGGCAACCGGGATGTGGCGCCGACGGAGAATGGAGCGCTCAAACGCGCAGAGGCGATCGCCGGGCGGATGCCGGGCACCGCGGCTCTGCGCATCGTGGCGGATGATGAGACGTGCGAACTGGAGAGCGTCGCGATCCTGGGCCAGTTCGGGGAGGCGCCGGAGGATTTCGCTGAGCCGCCCAACGGTGGGCGACGTGCCTCGTCATTGGGCAGGATGCTCCATGACCGGAGGGTGGGAGACATCAGAAAAATCCCGTCAGCAACAGGCTGACAAAAGGCCCGCCTCGGCTTGGCCGGGCGGGCTGGAAGGCTCGTTGATGATCGCTGGAACGTGCCAGAGTTGTCAGCGCTAGACAACGATTGCAAATGTGTTAGCAGTCATGCGAGAAGAATGCCGTGATCCATCATGGGCTGAGTTTTTATTTGGAACTCCAAGCTCTCAGAGAAGCCCAACACGATCTGTTCACGACTGCTACCGTGTGAGAGTGCGTTCACCCAATTTGTTTTACCTTCTGGATCAGGAGTTCGATCCAGTACGTTGGCATAGAGGAGATCGACGAAGCTACTGTCATCCAGAGCCCCATAGCGCGTCTGGAACTCTTGAGAGTGCGTGAATCCGCTTACAACTTGTTCCAGAGGCGCACCCGATTCTAGAACATGCGTCCAATTGATGAGACCACCGGGATCGGGCGCGCGATCAAGCGTCGCATAGTACAGTCTCGCGGCGGTCGTTGCCTCTTGATCCTGCAACCAAATACCTTGTGGATTTTCCGCCGATATCTTGTTTTTGAACTCGACGCTTTCAGAAAAACCGAGAACTACCTCTGAACGATTTCCTCCAGATGAAAGCAGATTCGTCCAATTCAGCAATCCTCCTTGATCCGGGGTACGGTCAAGTACATTGTGGTACAGCAGCGTCACAAATTGGTTGTCGTCCAGCGCACCATAGGTACTCTGAAATTCAGCCGAATTTGTGAAACCCGGCACAATATCAGAAAGGTTCTTACCGTGACTGAGCTGACTTGTCCAAGAGCTGAGACCGAGGCCGTCCGGGTCTCTTCCTAGCACCGCCTCATATAACCGATGAATTTGATAAGCCGGGCTGTCTGGATCATAAATTATTTGTCCGTCAACGAAAGCTATATTCTTCACGTTTAATAAAGTATCTAGACCATCAGACCCAGACCCGACTTTGTACGATCCAGATGAATAATTTACCGTATAAGATTTTACTGGACCCTGATATGAAACTAGAATATTGCCAGTGTTTCCATCATAAAAGTCATCGCCGGGGCGATCGGTATAGGTGTTTGTTGTATTTGTGTGATTATACGTAATTCTGTACGTATCGTGAGTGGTCGATAATGAATATTTACTAGTATGACTATCTAGAACGATGAGATCGCTTGTTCCTCCGACTTGAACGTTTTCATTAAATAGCGGTCCTATGAGGTTCTGGTCCCAATGTTCATCAACATTGTAACCAAGAATATTGGCCTTCAAATTAGCCTGGATCCCCAGCGCGAGACCCTTCAGATCGATGGATCCCTGCAAAAGCAAGCCCGTTTCTGTTTTTAACTCACCATTTAATGTATATTCCGCATCAATCGTGATTTCGCCGCTCCCAGAATTGGGAGTAGCAAATTCAAATTTATCACCTAAGTGTCCGTTTTTTATTTCTCCGGTGCTTGCTGTCATTTTTACTGACACGTCCTGCGCCTGAAATGTCGATCTTTGGCCGATGCTGACGTTTGCAGAGGCCAAAGCCTCTGCTATCGAATAATCGATTGAGAAGTTTATGTTGTCGTTGATTTTGACTGCCTGTTTGTCGGAAAACGCCTGAGGAGGTATGCCGAATGCCGCTCCTATCAGCTTGATGATGTCGACCGAAGCCGTAAGCGCAGGCGACGAGCCGAAAGTGACCAAATCGGGCAACCCGTCAGCACTTGGCAGGAGCTGATTGGAGGAAGCAACTATTTGGTGCGGAACCTGTGCGACGACTTTTCCATACTCAAAATCAAACGTATACGGCTTGATATTACTCGAGTCTATTTTGAATAGATTTTTAGATCCTTCAATATCGATTAACTTGCCCGTATTGAAACCAATTTTTGGAATAATATCAGCCTCAATATTTATATCCTGAACTTCAACGATAATCCACTCATTGGGATCGTAGAGTGGATTTTTGGTTTTGGCCGTCAGCCACTCCGTTGGGTTATAAAACGGATTCTTTGTTTTGATGGTACCAAATAGAACATCAACGATAATCCATTCGTTCGGATCGTAGAGGGGGTTTTTTGTCTTAACCTCTATCCATTCCGCTGGATTATACAATGGATTTTTGGTTTTTAGGTCAGGAATGACTTCATGAACTGAAAGATGAGATGATATGTCGCCCTTGGCGGCAAGTTCAATATCCGCACTAAGATCGGCCGATAGTTTGAATGATGCAGGATCGAAGCTTTTTACATCCAAATTCGCAGAACTTACATGCCATCCTGACGTGTCAATGATTGTAGTTCCGTCTTTATTAGTCTGAATATTTTTTCCTGGGCCCTCCAAATTATAAAGGAGTCCTGCTGTGCCGAGGTCGCCTTCCATCTTGGCGATCAAGCCGCCCTTGAGGACGTAATCTGCACCGAGAGAGACTTTAAGGAGATCTCCCCCCAGTGACCCCCCTACAGAACCTGCTTTGTCGATATAAAGGTCATCCCATGTGATAGAAAATTTTCCGGACCCGCCGGAAAGTCGTTCAAGATCAGTCTCGGAGAAAGATATCACGTTTGCCATTGGATACTCTCCCATTTATCGATATTGCAAAGATGCATTTCATGTCACAGCTGATGATAATCTCCTCGATTTATGTCATCTCTCCCTCCATGCTTTCGCAGCTTGATCTGCGAGCGGTTTGACTAAATACGAGATTACGGTTCGCTCGCCTGTTTGAATGAAGCTCTCAACAGGCATGCCAGCAACCAGCTGCAAATTATGCAGTCGTTTAAGGTCGTCGCTTGCAGGCTGAATGCGTACTGTGTAGAAGCTTGCACCGGTTTTCTGATCATGACTTATATCAGCCGCAACCATGCTTATCCTGCCCGCAACTTCTGGCGTAGTGCGTTGATTAAAGGCTGAAAATCGAAGTACCGCCTTGTTACCAATACGCACTTGGTCAACATCATGAGGCTGTATTTTCGCCTCTATTGTCAAAGCCTCTGCACGTGGCACGATCAGCATCAGCTGTTCTCCAGGGCTGATGACACCGCCCACTGTGTGAATTGTGAGCTGATGCACAACTCCATCCTGAGGTGCCCGGATTTCTACCCGCTTCAGTTGGTCCTCGGCCGCGACCCGCTTCTCAACTAACTCGGCTAGCTTGCCCCTGATTTCCGCCAATTCCCTCCCCACTTCGGTCCGAAGATCTTGCTCCACTTGCAAAATCTGGAGTTCGGTCTCGGTCACTTTACCCCTGATTTGCGCAATCGAGGATATTAGGGCACCGCGCTCTCCCACTAGCCGAGCCGCATCCCGCTCCAGTGCTGTCACTCGCGCGATCTGGATCAGGTTCTTAGCGAAGAGATCGCGGACTCCCTTTAGTTCTTCTCCAATTAGATCAATTTCCCTTTGCTTAGCTCTAACTTGATCAGTCATACCTTGTATTTGCTCTCGGAGCTGAGATATGCGTTCTTTTAGCTGCAATTTCTGGCCGTCACGAGCAGTACGACGGATCTCAAAAAGGCGCTTCTCTTCACCTAGCAGGCTGGCAATGCTTGGCTCGCCTATCCGCTGCATCATCTCATCAGGAAAATGAATTATATCTTGGCCGTTCTGTTCGGCTTTAAGCCGAGACTGTCGTGCGGTGAATTCGTCTTGCCCTTTGGTGACGACGGTCAAATTGGCGCGTGTGACCGTTTCATCCAGGCGCACCAGAATTTCACCCGCGCGCACCGTCGTGCCCTCACGCACCCTCAGTTCGCCTACGACACCGCCAGTCGGATGCTGCACTTTTTTGACGTTTGTCTCGACCACGAGCACTCCGGGCGCGATCACCGCGCCAGCGAGGTCTGTAGTAGCCGCCCATCCTCCGAGACCGAAGATGAGCAACGTGGCCACCGCACTTCCGCCGATCATCGATCGGCGCAAGGAGCGCCGCGTTAAGGGATGCACGGGAGACAGCATCAAGCAGCTCCTGCTGCGGCAGGTTGGATGAACGCCGGCGCACTCGCTGGCTTCGCGGGCCGCATAATCTGCTCCTTGGGCCCGAACGCCTGGACTTGGCCCTGCGCCATAATCAGAACCTGGTCGACAGCCGCGAGCACGCTTGGTCGGTGTGCGATTACGACGACGATGCCGCCTCGCTTGCGAACCCCGGCGATGGCCTGCGTGAGCGCCTGCTCGCCTTCGCCGTCGAGGTTCGAATTGGGCTCGTCCATCACCACCAGAAACGGTTCATTGTAGAGAGCCCGGGCTAGCGCGATACGCTGGCGCTGTCCGCCGGAGAGAGCCATCCCACCTTCGCCGATCCGGGTCTCGTAGCCATCCGGCAGCCGCACTATCAGCTCGTGTACTCCGGCCTGCTCGGCCGCCTTGATGATAGCATCTGATTCAGGGGCGGGCGCGAAGCGGGCGATATTCTGCCCGATTGTGCCATCGAATAGCTCTATGTCCTGCGGTAAGTAGCCGATGTGCTGCCCCAACACCTCGGGTGTCCACTGGTCGAGGGTAGCTCCATCCAATCGCACACTGCCACGAACCGGGTGCCACACGCCGACTAGGCCGCGGGCGAGCGACGACTTGCCGGATGCGCTCGGGCCAATAATCCCAAGGCCGCTACCACTTGTCAGCACGAACGAAACACCTGACACGACAAGCGATTGGGAATTGGGCGGCACCAAGCCGACGCTCTCGACCGAGAGGCGAGAAGCCGGCTTGCGTAATGCAAGCTTGTCAGCTGGCGCTGGATGGTCGGCCAGAAGTGTGCGTAACCGTTTCCAGCTCTGCCGAGCACCGGCGAAGCTTTTCCAGTGCGCTATGACCTGTTCTAGAGGCGCGAGCGCACGAGCGGAGAGAATAGAGCCCGCAATGATGATGCCGGAACTCGCCTCGCCGTGAATGACGAGGTATGCGCCGAGCCCGAGCACACCGGACTGCAGCATCATGCGTGCGACCTTGGAGACTCCACCCAGACCGCCCACCACATCGCCTGCACGCTCGTGACTGTCCAGGTGCTTGCGGTTGATTGCGTCCCAGCGCACACACAAGTGCGAACTCATGCCCATCGCAGCTATAACTTCGGCATTGCGGCGGCAAGCCTCGGCAAGGTTATTGCGCGCAGAACCGTGCTGGTTGGCCTCTCTGACCGGCTTACGAGTGGAGACCTCAGTGCAGGCAGTGAAGACAACGAGGACGAGTGCACCAACTGTAACAGCTAGACCAATCAATGGGTGGAAGAGGAAGCAAATGGCGAGGTACAATGGCATCCATGGCAGGTCGAAGAACCCGATGGGCCCGCCTCCTGCTAGAAAGCCGCGAACCTGATCAAGGTCACGTAGGGGCTGCAGGCCGACGCCGCCCGGTGAAAGTGGCAGGCGGGCCACCAGTGCGAAAACGCGTGGGCTGAGGCGCTCGTCAAGCGAGCGCGCAAGACGCGAGAGGACACGACTGCGGAAAAAGTCCAGGGCAGCCTGCCCGGTGTAGAGAGAAACAGCAAGTAGAGATAAAGCGATCAAAGTGGGGACGCTGCGGCCTGGGATTACTCGATCGTAAATCTGCATCATGTAGAATGATCCAGTTAAATACAGAATATTTATAATAGCGCTAAACAACCATAAGGCGATAATTATTCTGCGTCCCGCACCCATAGCCTCAAGCAAGTTAAAGTCATGATGTTTGTGGGTGTTCAACGCGCTCACTTTCATCCCCTCTGATTGACTTGCATAGTACATCGCGAATATTCGAAATTATAAGACAGACAGCGGCTACATTTGATCAATCATTAGCTAGTTATATTGCCAATGAAAAATATAACGTCGACAAAGGTCATAATTAAACAAATACTAACGCCAGCCGGACCGGGCTCTATGAACGTTATTATTGTGTATAGATTGTAACCCCCGCCAGTAAGTCGGCAAATTACTCAAATAGGCGAACACTCATTCGTCGATAATCATTTAGTGGTAGGCCGTATCAAGGATGGACGCGAAAGTGGTACCGTCGATAAAGTGCGAATCGCCATAGATGGTGCTGATCGCGGTTTCACCGTCGGCCGCCCACATCTCAGGACAGCAAATGATTAAGCCCCGCTCGGCGGCTGCCGGCGGGGCTGAGTTAAGGAAGACACCTCGTGAGGCGATCGGCTAACAGGCTGCTGTTGGGGCGGTTCCGGCTTAGACGTGCCGCGGTCGGAGGGGTGTGGGACAGACCACTGGCCGCCTGAATGGCGGCGATGCGCGCCTTGGTTGCAGCTGGTATTGCAACCCATGTAAAATGATCGCATACATCAAAGGACAACAATAATGATCGATGGCTGTTTTTAACGTCTCTAAAGGTGTCAGAATGCGCGATATAACAAAAGCAAAATGGATGCGTCGCGGTGCAAATTTTTGCTGGATGATAGCTCATATACTTTATGTTCCTGGTAATTTAGTCGGCAACCTTGGTGATCGGCTCGATGAGCGATTTAGAGCCATTATGAAAAAGAAAAGACTTTGAGTTGTTCCACCACACGGCACGGGCGCGCAAACAAAGAACCCCGCTCGGCGGCTGCCGGCGGGGCTGAAGGCGGGGTCTCGGGTCTTTGAAGATCCGCCGGCTAACGGGCCGGCGGCAGGTCGGGTTCCGGGTTCAGTCGTGGCCGTGATGGCGGACCTGCTCCCGGTCGATGCTGCGCAGCAATTCGGTCTGTGCCGTCAGCTGCTCTCGGGCGGCCCGCTGGCATTCTGCGACCCGGGCCAGGTGCTCGACCTGCTGGCGGCCAATCTCCCGCAGGTCCCGCAGGATGCTCAGCACCTCGGCCGGCCCTTGCAGATGCACCATGGCGTCACCCACCGAACCCGGCGCCGGGGGCGGCACCTCGTGCTTGTCCTTGTTCGCCCTCAGGACCATGGCGACGCACGTGACGGCAACGGCGCCACCGACGAAGACCTGCAGCGCCGGCATCGACGACAGCAGGGGGAGCAGTGCGATCAGGTGCTCCATGCTATTTCACACGCTCCAGCGCAGCGAGGGCTCTGCCGAGCCGCGACCTGCGATCCACCGCGTCGAGGCGGGCCACGTAGCACGAGATCGCCTCGAAGATGGTCAGGGTCCCGAAGACCGGGATGATGAAGCTGGGCGCCTCGGCCGTGAAGGCGTCGACCACCAGGGCGAGGGTCAGCTGCCCCATCACCAGGGCGCCGAGCCCGGAGCAGACCGCTCGGATGTTGGCCCCGTTCGGCTTCGTCACCCCGTTGTTGATGTGGCCGTTCAGCCAGAGGGCGGTGACGCGCAGCACGCCCACCGCCCCGAAGAAGAACGCCATGTTGCCCTCGTTGAAGCCGATATCGGCGATGGGCTTCAGCGCGGCGCGCTCCATGGTGTCGCCCGGCATCGCGAGCGTCACGGCGATCAGCAGCATCATGACCGCCATGGCCCACTCGAACAGGCGGTTGAAGCTGTAGGCGCCCGCCGGGTGGGCGGGCGTGCTCGGGCCGGCCGGGAACAGCATGGCGCTGCCCCTACCGCCCCGCCACCGGCAGGCTCGCCACCACCGGCGCGAGAGTGTTGTGCTCGTTCGCGTCGTCCTCGAGGTTGAGCTTCCGGAAGACGATCTCGGCGAGCCCGGCTTCCCCACCGGCCGCCTCCAGCGCCTTCGCCGGTGCCGCGTCGACCGCCCGCTGCACCGCCTTGGCGATGACCTGCGAACCGACGTTGATCGACAGCTTGCCCTCCTTCACCGCGCCCGGCACGGCGTTGATGGCGTACTCGGTCACGGCGTTGGCCATCTGCTCGACCCGGCTCTGGGTGAGGAACAGGGCGGCCCAGGGGTAGACCTTGCGGATGGCCTGTATCAGGTAGGCGGCCACCGCCGGGATGACCGCGGTGATGACGATCTCCTGGAGCAGGGCGATCCACGGGGCGGCGGACAGCCTCACGCTGGTGGTGTCGGTGGTGGCGACCTCGGCGGCGAAGGCCGGACCGGCGATGACCGCGAGCAGCGCGACGGCCAGGATGCCGAGGATCGGCGGTCGGGCCCGGGCGGCGAGGCACACCGCGACGGCGAGCGCCAGGGCGCCGAGCAGGAGGAGGCCGTGGGCGAGGCCGTGGGCGAAGCTGCCGGTCGGGGGCAGCCCCTCGGCGATCGGGCCGGAGCCGGCCATGGCGGGAGAGTAGACGCAGGCGAGCGCCAGCGCCGCGAGCATGAGAGCGCGCATATTTTGTCCTCGTTTTTGGAAAAGTGCTCGGCTGGCCGGCCGGCGCGGGGTGGTGCTGAAACGGTCCCATTTCAGGGGATCATCCAGCAATTACAGATGCTTGTGGTGGTGACGAACTGTCCGGAACTTCCGGGGAGTTGGTCAGGCCGTCAGCGGCCTGCCGCAGGCCGGGCAGGTCGGCATCGCGGGCGCCGCGGCGATCATAGCGAGCGCATCTTTCCGGACACCGGCGACACGGCTCGACCAGCCCTTGCCGAAGGTCGGCCAGATCGACAGTTCGCGGAGGAAGACCAGCCGCACGTCACAGAGCGAGCCGATCAGCTTCCGCCGGTCCTGGGCCGCCACCGCCTTGAGGGTGATCGGCCCGATGTGCCCGTCATCCGCCACGCCGACGAGGCGCTGGAGCGCGATGGCGGCACGGGCCGGCCCGCTGTTCACGGCCCAGTCGAAGACCGCATAGTCGAGGCCGGCCGGCAGGTCGTCGCCCTCGATCGCGTCCCAGTAGCGCTGCCGGTAGATCGGGGCGACCTTCGCGGGCGTCAGCGCCTGCACGTCGGCCCGGGTCCTCGCCCTTGGCGTACATCATCACGACGCCGGGCCTGGGCCAGAACTCCCAGTCGCGCTTGAACCTGACCTTCTGTGCCATGGCGTGCCTCTGCGGATGGCGGGATCAGCCCGTGACTTCGACCACGAGCGCGCGAAAGCGGACGATGCCGTGCCAGGAGGCCGGCTCCGCGGTGTCGGGCCCGGTCGTCGAGCCGCGATGATCGAGGCCCAGCAGCACGCCCTCGGAGAGCGGCAAGGCGGCCTCGTCGAGGGCCGCGACGACCGCAGCGTTCAGCCGCTGCACGCCGCGGGTGCTGCGGTCGGCGCGGACGAAGGAGTGGATCACCAGCTCCGCCTCCATCCCGACCCAGCAAGACGCCTCCCAGGGGGTGACCGTCACCGGGTCGAGGCGCAGGAACGGCCATCGCGGCTTGTCCTCGACGTAGTCCCGCACGCGGTCGCCGACGATCGCGGCGACGCCCGGGTCGTTCGCTAGGGCGAGCATCGCCGCCGAGGTCAGCGCGTCGGAGAAATCGCGCGATGCCATCAGCGCAGGCCCCGCGCCTTGGCGAGCCCTTCCAGGAAGTCGATCGCCGCGGCGTCCTGCTCCTGCCGGACCGCGGGAGTCATGAAGGGGCGCGCGGCCATCTTCGAAGTGCCGTATTCCAGCGCGGCGGCATAGCCGGCCGTGACCCGCACCTCGGCAGCGAGTTCACCGACCTGCACCACGTGGATCGACCGGTCGAGGAAGTGCGTGTCGGCGTTCGGCGGCTGGCCCGGCGCGGACGGAACGTGCCCGGCGCCCGAGACCGCCCCATCCTTGATGAGATGGGCGGCTCGGTTCGCGATCCGCTGGGCGCCCTTGAATACGGACTGGCTGACCTGGCGCCGGGCGTCGCGCGAAAGGTCGTCGAGCTTCGCGGTCACGCGCGAGACGTTAGTGATGCTGCCGCGGGCCATGGCTCACCTGCCGAACAGGATTTCGAGGTCGCATTCGCAGTTGACCCGCTCGGCGGCGGGCGCCCGCGGGTCAGCTGGGTAGCGCAGGACGGCACCGCTCGAACTCACGAACGACGCCCGGGCGGGGACCGTCTGACCGTTCAGCAGCCGGTGGGTGTGCCGGACGTTGGGCCCGCCCGAGTCGCGCCACCGCTTGCGAACCTCGCCGATATCGACGCGCCCGGCGGCGCCGGCCTGCTCGAGCGCCTGGATGCGGGCCTCGTAGAGCGCCGGGGTGGTTTCGGTCTTGGCGATAGTCTCGCCCCGGTGCCGGAGCATCCGGCTCTCGTAGGCGGCGACCATCCGCGTGATCTGGTCGGCGGCGAGTGGCTTGCCCTCGGCGATCGCCCGCTTCAGGGCGCCGTCGTACCGGGGATCGCGCAGCTGCCGCTCCAGGGCCGCCGGGTCCACTCGGGCGAGCTCGGCGGCGTAGTTCCTAACGATCGCCTCTTGGTAGGTCGTCAGGCCGATGATGCCGCCCGTCCGGCGCCCGGTCGCGCGATCGACGCGGCCGACGAGGTCGAGGGCGACGTCGCGCGGGTTGCGGCCGGCCTCCATCCCGGCGACGAGGCGGGCTCGGATCGCAGCCCGCTGATCGTCGATGATCTCGCGCACCAGCGTGGCGGAATGGTCACGCAGCCAGGCCTCGGCGACCGGGCTGCGGATGTCGAAGATGGTCCGGATCTGGCCGCCATCCGGGCCGCGGGCGGCCGGCAGCGCGTCGATCGTAGCCTTTCCGCCACCCTCGAACGCCTGCTCCAGCGCTGCGTCGAGCGGACGGAACGAGGCGGCCTGAAGCGGTACCGCGGCCACCGCCGCGTCCGGGCCGACCACCACGAGGCGCGCCGCGACGTGGTTGGGCTGCGCTGCGCGATCTCGTAGGTGTCGAGGCCCTGCCGCCAGAGGTGCAGGATTTGTTGGGCGAGCGTCATGCCGCACCCCGCTTCAGCAGGAGGGGGTGCACAGGCGGGGTCAGGTCGGGCGCCCATTGCTGGCTGGCCCACCACCACAGGGCGCCGGCATCCGCCGCGTCCAGGCTCGGCGGGGTCCAGCCGAGAGCCCGGCAGGTGGCACGCGCTTGGCGCTTGGCGGTGTCGCCATCGAGCCGGCCGTTGCCGAGGAAGGCAGCCCGCACGGTGGAGACGGCCACGCGGCGCACCATCACGCCGCGGGCGCGGGCGAAGCCCGTGCAGCAGGACCAGAGGCCCTTCGTCACCAGCAGGGAATCGGCGTTCGTGTTGCCGCCCATCCCGGTCATGATCGGCGCCTCGACCACGAGCCGCAGGTCGCCCTCGGCGACGGCATCGCGCTCGGCATAGAGCCGATCGGCGATCCAGCCGATGGCTCGGCCCCAGGTGTCCTCGAAGTCGTCGTCCTCCTTGCGGAGCCGGACGTCGTAGAGGCGCGGGGCCGAGCCGGGCCGCCCTTCGGCGACGCCGGTGTTGGAGGCCAGATCCAGAGCCAGGATGATGCCGGTGTAGGCCACGCGCGCCGCCGCCTCAGTTCAGCTTGCTGATGCCGGCGGTGACCCGCGCCGCGTTCTCGGTCGACACGGCGTCGAGCGCGGAGTCGCGGGTCCTGCGCTCCTTCTCCCGGCGCTTCTGCGCGGGCGAGCGCACGTCGTCCTCGCCCTCGATCGGCAGGGCGGCCTGGCCGAGCGGGGTGTCGGCGAGGTCGCCCAGCGCGTGACGGATCTGGTCGTAGGAGTCCTGCTCCTCGCCCTCCAGAGACTCGCGCAGGTCCTCGAGCTTCCGCTCCATCGTGCGGGTCTTGATGACCGCTTTCAGCGCCCGCTTGTTCAGGCCCCAAGCCTTCTTGGCCTCGTCGTAGACAGCCTTCGTCTCCTCGGCGAACACCGAGCACTGCCGCATGTAGTCCATGTGCGCGGCATCCTTCTTCGCCGCGATGGCCTCAATGCGCTCGACGCACTCCTTCGTCCGCTCCGGGTTCGGCCCGTTGCCGTGCTGTGCTGCGGCCATCACGCTACTCCACGTTGGCGGCGCTCCGGCCGCGGGGTGATCAGGGGGTGTCGGCGTCCGCCGCGGTCTCGACCTCGCCCGCGGCCAGCTGCAGCCGCTCGGCGAGGTGACGGGCATCGATCGGGTCGAGCATCAGGTCGGCAGCGGCGCCAGGCTGGGATACGGCGAGCAGCACGCGCCCGAGCCCGACCGCGACGGTGGCGGTCGAGGTGCCGGCATCGGTGACCAGGGTCAGGCCGGCGCCGCTGTGGCGAACCTCGAACAGGACGTCAGCCACGGCTCACTGCCTCCGCCGATCGGACGCCTCGGGCCGTCGCTCGCGGGTCCAGAGCCGCGGCAGCCACTCGCGTGCCGGGCGACCGCCGAGCGCGCGTTCCGCGGCCAGCCGGCGGCGCCTGGCGCTCCACCAGCGCTTCACCAGCCGTGCCAGCCTCATGCAGAATCTCCTCAAGCGCGGCGGCCCGCGCCTCCTCGTGTTCGGCGACGGACTCGAGCTTGGCGCAGAGCCGATCGTAGGCGGCCGAGATGTTGAGCCAGTCGCGCATCTCGACGACCGCGTCGGCGCGCCGCCCGATGAGCTTGCGCACCCAGTTCGGCGACCGGTCGATCTGGCCGGCCACGGTGTCGTAGGCCGCCATGCGCGAGCCGGAGCGCCAGTGCGCCTCGCGGAAGAGGGCGTGCACGAGGGGCAGCGCCTGGGATTGGGCGTCAGCGTTCGTGAACATTGTCCGTCGCGTGGAGATCTTTGCCCGCACGGTGGGAGTCCTTTCCTGCAAGTTCACTTGCGGGAGAGGAGGACCCATCTTGAAGGAGGTTGATCGGAGTACGCACGACTACACAGGCGCGATCGGCTGCTTGCAGGCGGAGACGATCACGCGGAAAGAAAAGCCCCCTCTCCGCATCGGGAGAGGGGGTAGTTGGCGAGGAGACGTCCATGAGGACGCGCCCCGGGAGGGGCCTCGAGGCGCCGGCCAAGCCGGCAGCATTCAGGGGTGCGCCCGGTCCCCGGACGGGGGCGACACAGGGCCGGGCGCGCACGTCGGAGGGCCCGACGTGGGGGGTGAGGGGCGCGAGCATGGCTCAGCGCCCCGCATGAGCGGCGATGGCGCGAACCGCCTCGGCCGGCGGGACGGCGAACACCTCGTGGGTGTCGTCGAGGGTCAGGCCGGCGGCGTGGGCGGCGGCGACGGTGGGGCTGTCGACGCAGATGGGGCCGACGGCGCGGACACGGCCGCGAAGGATGTGAATGGCCGCGGAGACTCCGGCAGCGAACCGAGCAGCAGGATCGATGCGCCGTATGCGCGTCGCTTCCATGGCAGCCCGCGCGTGCGCGGCGAGCTTGGCCATCGGCTCAGACAGGTCAGACCGGACGCCACGACCGGGCGCCCTATAGTCCGGCCGCGACAGCAGCGCGCGTGCGACGCGCTCCCGGTAGGTGCCGTGCTTGAGCGCGATCTGGCTGACGGTCATGCCACCGCGATGATCGGCGAGGAACACCGCCAGGAGCGGGTCGTGCCGGCCGCGCGAGGTGGACGAGGGCGTGCCCATTCACGCCTCCCGCGGCGAGAGGCGGTCGCCGTCAGCGCTCAGGCGCCAGCCGGGCGGGAGGTCGAGGTGGCCGCGGTTTCGAATAGGCTCGGCCGACGCACCGGCTCCGTCCCGTCCTACTCCCGCGTTTCGTCTGCCAGTCCGGCTGCCGGAATCCTGACGGGCCTCGGCGGCAGCACTGTACCCTTGAGCGGTCGCCTCACGGCTTCCGCCCTCCCCAGAGCCCGGTGCGTTGGGCGCAGCAGCGCCTTCGGGCTGGAGGTCGTGGCGGCCTCGCGCGAGGCCGATGTAGGTGCCGCGGTCGGCGGCGGCGGGGCGGGGGCGGGTCATGCCGCGGCTCCCGAAACGCCCTCGGTGTGGCGGCCTTCCTGATCGGGAGGGGCGCGTGATGGGCGCCGTCCTCTCCGGCGCAACCGAGGCGCCCTCCATACCCGCCGCGCAGATGGCCTCTCGCCACCGCGCCACAAAGGCCGAGCAACGCGCGGCCGCGCTCATCGCGAAGGTCGCCGCCGGCCACACCCGCCTTTCGAACGAACGGCCCTCTCTCTTCGAGATCCGCGAGGTGCTGCAGGAGCTCTGGGCCGCACGACGCGCGGTCGACGAGGTCCACTTCGCGGCGCTCGGCGTCGCCGACTTCTGGGAGGATCCGGCGAGCGATCATCCGGCGGGCCGGCGAGACGATCGTGCGGTTCCGGAGGCCGGAGCTGATGGCGTCGGCTCAGATCGGGAGCGCGCGGCCGTGATGACGGAGGCCTCGACCCCGACCAAACGGCGCGCCCGACGCCCCGACGAGATGACCCGCTTCCGCGAGTGGCTGACGGCCAACGGCGCGGAGGTGCTAGCGCCGACCAACGAGTGGGAGGTGGTGCGCTTCCGCGGCGATCAGGGCGTGTCGATCGTCTACCGGAACGCCACCAAGTCGATCTCCCGGATGACCGGCCAGGCGGCCGAGGCGCTGGCGACCTTCCGCACCGGCGGCACGATGCGGTTCGTGAGCCGCGGCCGAACCGTCATCACCCGGGCCGAGCCCCTGGTGCGCGCCCTCGTCGAGCGCGACGGCGCCGCCTGCTTCTACTGCGACGAGTCCTTCACCGACGCGCTGCCGCCGACCCGCGAGCACCTGCTGAGCCGGACCCATGGCGGCCCGGACCACATCGCGAACCAGGCTCTCGCCTGTGAACCCTGCAACCGCCGAGCCGGCCACCTCTCGCTCGTCGAGAAGATCCGGCTGCGCGATCGGCTCCGGGCCGAGAGGAGCGCGTCATGAGCCGCACCGACCGCCAGGCCGCGACTGCGGCCGTCCTCGCGGCCCTCGGCGCCCCGACGCCCTGCTGGCCGCTCACCACGAGTGGGCGCCAGATCTGCGACGCACAGGGCCGCGTTCGGCTCATCGTCGTGCCGGTCTCCTGACCACGCACCCGATCGCCGCCCGCGGCTTCGTCAGCGATCTGCGCGGCATGCAGTGGGCCGACACCTGTGTGCTCCTGCTTCCCTGCGGGCGCTCGGCGCACCTCAAGGCGGGATGGTTCTGCGGCCAGGGCAAGCGGTGCCTGATCCTGACCCAGGACGGTGAGGAGCCGGAGCTGATGCAGCTCCTCGCGACCGACATCTGCATCTCGCTCGACGAGGTGATCCTGAAGCTCGCGGGCGGCCCTGCGGCTGCGCTCGCCATCGCGGCTGAGTGAGCGACATGCCCGAGATCATCGTCAGCTGCGACCAGTGCTCCGGCACCGGCTGGGCCACCCACGAGGACCGACACACCGAGACGCGGCAGGACCAGTGTCGGACCTGCGGCGGGACCGGACAGGTGCCGGCCCGACCGGGCGAGAGCCGCGAGACCTCGTGGCCGTGGGCCGTGCCAGGGGCGCAGCAGGTCGCCGCCCCGGTCACCACAGAAGGAGAGGGGGTCTAGATGCCGCGCGCCAGCGCCAGCGTTCCCCGGGCCCCCGATGTCCGTTTTCGGGTCGAGCCCGGCGACATCCCGGCCGAGAAAGTGGCGCGCCGACTGCACCTGACGCCGGCTGCCTTCGAGGCCTGCAAGGTCCGCCTCTTCATGCGGGGATTCCCGCGTCCCGATCCGGACACCGGCATGTACGACCTCGAGGCGATCGACCGGTGGCGGCATCGGCGGCACCCAGGGCTGTTCCCGGAATTGACGGCCGGCGGCGAAGCGCCGACACCTGCGGCTCCGGTGAAGAGTTTCGGGGAGCTGGCCCGTGAAGGGGAGAGGCTGCGCCGGGAGGCCGCGAAAGGGCGGCGGAATGGTTGACCTGCCGCGCCATGTCCGCGGCCGGCCCAACCCCAGCGGCCGTATGTACTTCTCGTTCGAGAAGGGGCGCGGCACCCCCACGGCCTGGCCGCCGGTGCCGCTACCGTTCGACCCCCAGGGTGACGAGTTCTGGCGCCGGTGCCAGCAATGCCAGGCGCTCCATGCGGAGCGCGACGGCGAGGACTGGGCGTGGTTCTGGCTCGGACAAGGCGAGCGTCGGCACCTGCTACCGCAGCCGCGCGGGGAGGGAGGTCCGCAAGCCTTCTGGTCAGCCGTCGACCAAGCCGAGAAGAGCGACCGAACCGCGGACGGCAAGGCTCGCCGCACCTTCGGCGCCCTGATCGACCTCTACACGGCGCACCCAGCCTACTCGAACCTCGCCGACCTGACGAAGCGCGACTACGACCGTCACCTGCGCGCGATCCGCCAGGATTGGGCAGACCGTCCCGTTGCCGAGTTCACGGCGGTTGATGCGCAGGAAGCGATCGACGCTCGATCTGGGACCCCGGCCGTCGCCCGCTACTTCCGGTCGGTGCTCTCCAAGCTGCTCGCCTTCGGCGTGCCCCGCGGCTTCTGCGCCACCAACGTCGTGCGCACCACCGAGAAGGTCGAGCACGAGGTCGAGCCGCACGTGCCGTGGACCGATTGGGCGTTCGAGGCCTTTTTCGAGCATGCCCGCCCCGGGCTGCACTTGCCGGTCTATTCGGCCCTCTACACCGGCCAGAGGTCGGTCGACGTGATCCCGATGGCGCGACCGGCGAAGGGGGCGAACGCCGTCGAGCTCGTCGCCCGGAAGACCGGTGCGGCGGTCTACGTGCCGATCCACAGCGAGTACCGCGAGATCCTGGAGCGCACCCACATCGACCACGCTGCGCTGCATCTGCGCGAGGATGGCGAGCCTTGGACCCTGGCAGCCTACCGCACCGCCTGGCAGCGCGACCTCACCAGCGTAAATGCGAAGGGACAGCCGACCAGCGCCTCGCCGGCGAAGAAGGCGGCCATGGCGCGCCTGCGTGAAGGCGGGTTCGTATTCCACGGCCTGCGGAAGAACGCGGTGAACATGCTGCTCGAGGCCGGCAACACCGAGGCCGAGGTGTCGGCGATCGTCGAGATGTCCGAGCAGATGGTGCGCCACTACAGCCGCGACGTGAACAAGCGACGTCTGGCCGTGAACGGGATGAAGAAGCTGGAGGAGGCCTGGGCGCAGACCCGCGCCAACCTATTCGGACCCGGATCGGCTCGGCATTGAAGGGCCAGAAGCTGTGTCCAATTCCTTGATTTAAGGGCCCGTTTTTGCCCTATCCAGGCGGCCTATTTGGACACAATCGCCATTGAAATCATTGTGAAAAACCAGAGAGCAAAATTACTTTTAATCTGTAGGTCCTGGGTTCGAGTCCCAGCGCGCTCACCATTTTCCTGGCCGAACAACCACTTGGGCAAGCGCTCATCTGCGGCCATCTGGCCGGCGTGTCCAAGATCGCCGGGCCACGCCGGCGACTGCGCCGATCCGGAGGCTGCGCATCGGTCGCTCCCCGGTTCGTCCGCGGCGCGCTGGTGCCGGCCGCGAGCCGGCTCTACGGCCTTCAAAAGCCGAGCGCGCCGGGTGTTTGGTCTTGCCGCCGGCCCCGGCATGCACGATGCCTTACTCCCGACATGACAGCTCATTTCATCCAGCGGCTCGCCCGCATCTCGACACCGTTCGCGGTGCTGGCCCTCATCATTCTGTCCTGGCTTCCTGGTACCGAGAGGCCGCATACCGGACTTGCAGGTCAGGTGGAGCATTTCATTGCTTACACCCTGACCGCGGCGGGCATTGTTATCGGCTTCCCACACCGGATTCAGACCGTGGCGCTGATGTTGATCGGATTGAATGCGGTGCTTGAGGTCGGACAGATTTGGATCCCCGGCCGCACATCGCAGTTCATCGATTTTGCAGCCAGCTGTGGCGGTATAGTGCTAGGCCTGTTCGCAGGCTATTCCGTTGTGAGGCTATGGCTCGCGCGGACGCTTTAGGAGGCCTGCACAGGTCTGACCGGCGGCGCCGATCGGGCGAGGCGCATCAGTCTTCCCCATCTCGGATTAACGCCAGGGGCGATAAAATCCCGCCGAATGTTGTTTGGGCTGAAACAGTGCAGGGGACGCTTCCTATCAGCAGCCTGTGGCATCAGACTGCCGGGCATAATCGGGAGCCTTGTCTCTGATTCAGATCTCAGGCCGGCGCACTCAGAGATCTCGCAACACCTTCGATTTTATCTAAGATGTTAATCGATCGGCAACGCATTCGTGGGCATATCGCACTGGTTTTGCGCGATTCTTAGCCAGGCAGATCAGAGGCCCTATGATCTTAATCACGTTCGCAGGGCTGGTGGGCGGCATCGCCACGGGTGCCTTGACATGGCCGAGTGGGATTTTTCCCGCCCTGTTCATGTCGTCGATGGCGGGGAGCGGATTCGCGGCCTTCGCTGCCATCATCGTCATGGCGCGTCGTGGGGAGGACTGGGCGACCGGTGAGGACCTCCGCGAGCCCGCCGACGAGATGGTCACGAGACTCCGCGACGTCGCCGCCCGCGGCCGGGCACTCGATGGGAAGGAGCCTTCCGAGCCGAAGCGCTCCCGGGCTGCGTAGGCGTCGCCAGCAGCTGTTCCGGACGAGGGATTGGTCGAGGCTGTGGCTCCGCGCCGCCTTGCCGGCAGGGCCTCAGTGGCCATGGTGCAGCCCCTCGACGTGTCAGGGGCTCCATGCTCAAATCCGCTCTCGTCATCACCATCGTCAGCTTGCTGCTCAGATCGACCAGGGCGATCTGGGCTTTGCTTTTCATCTCCGCCTTAGCCACCGCTGGCGTCCTGCACTTGCTGACCCACGACCATATTGGCGCGGCTCGCGCGCTCCGCGACCTCAGCCTGCTCGATGTAGTGGGCAGCGCCGTCTACGTCGCAGGGATCGCTCTGTTCGGTTGATCTGGCGATCCGGTTCAGGATCCTGCGCCAGCCTAGATTCGTGATTGCGATCCGGCTGGGGCGCCCCGAACGACGGCATGGTCTAAGCACCTTGACCTGATGACAGCCGCGGTTTTAATGATTTATTAAATCATTGAGACTGGCGATCATCTTTCGAGGAACAGGCAACATGAACCGGAGCACAAGATTTGTGGCCATGCTGTCTGGGACCGTGATGGCTTCGCCTGTATCAGCCGAGACTATCACCCAGCATCTCTCTGTCCAGCAAGGCAAGTCCCTGATGGTCGATGCGATATATGCCCTGAAGGATGATTGCTCTCCTGGCCCTTTCCCGGAAATCCGAGTGAAGCAAATGCCGGCCAATGGGCAACTGAAGGCCGGCGCTGCTCGCTTTCCAATTGCCACCGACAAACATTGTCCGAATGTCGTCGCGAAATCTCTCGCCGTCTCGTATTTTCCATATCCTAATTTTACGGGCGAAGAGACGATCGCCGCCAATGTACTGATGCCAAATGGCAAAGAGAATGTATACAAGTGGATTATCAAGGTGACGCCGCAGCTTGAGAGTTCGATCCAGGCATCTCAGGTGTCCGCTCGCCCTCGTTCGACACCTTGAAGCCAGTCGAGGCTGGGGCGGGCATCAGTTCGCTTGCCGCGCGTTGATGCCAGTGGCGATCAGCGCCGGGCGGAGGTCCGACGCGTCGTGATTGGCGATCCCGGTCTGCATGTCCGGCCGGATCGCCGGCTTCGCGATCGGGGCGGCCATGATGCCGGCGGCCTCGGCCGAGCCCATATGCGCCATCTCCATGCGCAGCGCGCCGAAGCCGGTGTGACGCGCCGACGCCGCGAAGGTGACCTGCAGGTTCATGGCCTCGGACGCCGGAGGCGTCGGGTACTCCGCCGGGACCGGGAAATGGCGATTGCCGGCAGGGGTCTGGAGCAGGTTCCGCTCGTTGATCGTCCTGGCCGTGACCGTCGAGGTGCCCACGAACCGCCGGACGCGGTGGCTGTCGATGCCGCAGGAGCCGACGCCGACCGAGTTCGGCGGCCGCGGTACGGTGACGTCCCTGGCTGTCCCGTCCGATGCGCCGAGCGTCAGCGCCCGTGCGGCTGATTGCATGACGCGTCTGCGCGAGGGCGGGTTCGTTTGCCACGGCCGCCGCAAGACCGCTCGACATGCTCCTCGCGGCCCGCTGCACCGAGCCCGAGATCTCAGCGATCGTCGAGATGGGCGAGCAGATGGTGAGACACCACAGCCGCGACGTGAACGAGCGCCGGCTCGCGGCGAACGGGATGAAGAAGCTGGAGGAAGCGAGGACGGAGACCCGCACAAGCCTGTTCGGCTCGAGCGGGACGGCGCGACATCGACCCGCCGCGGCTATGTTCAAAATCCGGTCCGCAACCGCGCGATTCGGCATCGTGCCGGCCCTTTATTTGGAAGGGCCGCCGCTTGAAATCGTTGGCAAAAATTCGCCGGCAAAAATACTTTCCGCCGACAGGCCCTGAGCTCGAGTCCCAGCGCGCTCACCAAGTTTTCTGCACACGTCATTGGCATGCGGCCGCATCGGCGTTTCTGCGATCGGTTCGTGAGTTTGTGCTGCCGATGTCGCGCGCATGATGATGTCGGTCGTCGGCAACACTGACCCGGCGCTACCCTCGTTGACGCTGCACCGCGCCTATGCAAGGAGCCGTTGCCCAGTTTCTCTGGAGGGGCGATGTCGGGGAATGATGCGCTCATGAAAGCCTTGGCTGATGTGAGCGAAAGGAGGGCGGCGCTCGAGGCCGAGTACGAGCGCATCGGGGCCGAGCTGGCGAAGCTCCGGCTCGCCGAGAACGCGCTCAGGGCGATCGTCGAGGATACGCCGATCGAGGATCTCGGCCTGTCGCGGCCCTCCGCGGGACCGGCCTCCGGCCCGGACCGGGGCGAGCCCCGGGCGAGCGGACGGCGCGGTCCGCGGGGGCCGCGGGCGAACTCGACCAAGGGCCGCCTCAAGGCACTGATCGACGGGGCCGGGCCGCAGGGCCTGTCGCAGCCGCAGATCCTGCGCGCGTTGCCCGACGCCGCGCCGGCGACCATCAACGCCTACTTGAGCGCCATGGTGACGGCCGGCGAGGCGCTGCTGGTCGGCAACTTCTACACCAAGCCCCGGACCCGGGACGACGAGGCCGAGCGGCCGGAGGACGACGAGGACACCCACGAGGACGCCTATGACGGCGACGACCTCGCCGACGAGGACGGACCGGAGCAGGACGGCCCGGATCGCGACGGGCCCGGTAGAAACGCCTGATCCCGTGCCGCCGGGTGCGCTGGCGCACCACCCCGACCGCCAGAAGGGGTGCACATCCGGGCAACACCCGACCGGTTTCTCGTCGCGCCCCGGTCGGGCGAGGCGACTTGCCGGCGCAGGATGGTGGCGGTCCGGCCTCTCGCGGCCTAGGTGATCGGCCACCCCGTCAGCCCTGACACGCCCCGGGACCGGATGACGCCCATCATCGCGATCACTAACCTGTCGAAGACCTACGCCTCGGGTCACGCCGCGCTCCAGCGCGTCGACCTGACCATCCGCCAGAGCGAGATCTTCGCCCTGCTCGGGCCGAACGGCGCCGGCAAGACCACCCTCATCAGCATCATCTGCGGCATCGTCACGCCGAGCACCGGCACGGTGACGGTCGGCGGGCACGACATCCTGGCCGAGCCCCGCGCCGCGCGGCGCCTCATCGGCCTGGTGCCGCAGGAGCTCACCGCCGACGCCTTCGAGACGGTATGGGCGACGGTGAGCTTCAGCCGCGGCCTGTTCGGCCTGAAAGCCGACCCCGCCCATATCGAGCAGGTCCTGCGCGACCTCTCGCTGTGGGAGAAGCGCGACGCCCGGATCATGACCCTGTCGGGGGGCATGAAGCGGCGCGTGCTGATCGCCAAGGCGCTCGCGCACGAGCCGCGCATCCTCTTCCTCGACGAGCCCACCGCCGGCGTCGACGTGGCGCTCCGCCAGGACATGTGGCGCCTGGTGCGCCGCCTGCGCGACCAGGGCGTCACCGTGATCCTGACCACCCACTACATCGAGGAGGCCGAGGAGATGGCCGACCGGGTGGGGGTGATCGCCAAGGGCGAGATCGTGCTGGTCGAGGAGAAGGCCGAGCTGATGCGCAAGCTCGGCCGCAAAGAGCTGACGCTCCAGCTCCACGACCCCCTGCGCTCCCTGCCGCCGGCGCTGGCCGGCCATCCGCTGGCGCTGTCGGAGGACGGCAGCACGCTGACCTACACCTACGACACCAAGGCGGAGCGCACCGGCATCACCACGCTGCTCACCGATCTCGCCGCCGCCGGCATCCGTTTTCGCGATCTCCAGACCCGTCAGAGCTCGCTCGAGGACATCTTCGTCGATCTCGTGAGGGACCACGCATGAACTGGCCCGCCATCCGCGCCATCTACGGCTTCGAGATGCACCGCGCCTTTCGGACGCTGCTCCAGAGCATCGTCGCGCCGGTGATCTCGACTTCGCTCTACTTCGTGGTGTTCGGCGCCGCGATCGGCGGGCGGATCACCTCGGTCGACGGCGTGCCCTACGGCGCCTTCATCGTGCCGGGGCTGATCATGCTGACGCTGCTCACCCAGAGCATTGCCAACGCCTCGTTCGGCATCTACTTCCCGCGCTTCTCCGGCACGATCTACGAGATCCTGTCGGCGCCGATCTCGGCGTTCGAGATCGTCGCCGGCTATGTCGGGGCGGCGGCCACCAAGTCGATCATGCTCGGGCTGATCATCCTGGCGACCTCGGCCCTGTTCGTGCCGCTGCGCATCGAGCACCCCGTCGTGATGGTGCTCTTCCTGGTTCTCACCGCCGTCACCTTCAGCCTGTTCGGCTTCGTGATCGGGCTGTGGGCGGACGGGTTCGAGAAGCTGCAATTGGTGCCGCTCCTCATCGTCACGCCGCTGACCTTCCTCGGCGGCAGCTTCTACTCGATCGACATGCTGCCGCCCGTGTGGCGGGGGTTGAGCCTCGTCAACCCGGTCGTCTACCTCATCTCCGGCTTCCGCTGGAGCTTCTATGGCCATTCCGACGTCAACCCGGCGGTGAGCCTCGGCATGGCTCTGGTGTTCCTGGTCGCCTGCCTGGCGGCGGTAGCGTGGATCTTCCGGACGGGGTACCGGCTCAAGAGCTAACCCCTAGACTGTCCGAGAGCCGGAATGGCCCGGCTCTTGCGGCGGCGGACGCGCCATCACGGAGCCCGCCGCCATGCCCCGCCCGCTCTGCTCCTTCGCCGCCCTCCCGGCGCTCCTCCTCGGGCTCGCGCCGGCCCTCGCGCAATCGCCCTCCGCCGGGTCGGTCCTGCGCATCGGCATGACCGCCGCCGACGTGCCGACCACCACCGGCATGCCGAATAACGGCTTCGAGGGGATGCGCTTCCTCGGCTACCCGGTCTTCGAGGGGCTGGTCCTGTGGGACCTCTCGCGCACCGACCGGCTGGCGACCCTGCGGCCGGGCCTGGCGGAACGGTGGGAGCAGGCGCCGGACGACAAGACGACCTGGATCTTCCACCTGCGCCAGGGCGTGCGCTTCCATGACGGCACGCCCTTCGATGCCGATGCGGTGATCTGGAACCTCGACCGCTACTTCAAGGCCGACAGCCCGCAATACGAGCCGCCGGCCGCCGGCATCACCCGGGCGCGGGCGCCGTTGCTCGCCGGCTACCGCAAGATCGACGACCGCACGGTCGCCATCACCAGCGCGAGCCCGGCCTCGTACTTCCCCTACATGGTGGTCTACCTGCTCTTCACCTCGCCGGCCTCGTTCGAGGCGGCCGGACGGGACTGGGCCAAGGTCGGGATGCTGCCGGCGGCCGGAACCGGGCCGTTCCGCATCACCGGGGTGCGGCCGCGCGAGGCGGTCGAGCTCGCCCGCAACCCGGATTACTGGGACCGCGACCACCGCGCCCAGGTCGACCGGGTGCGGCTGATGCCGATCCCGGAGGCCAATGCCCGCATCGCGGCACTCCGCGCCGGACAGGTCGACTGGATCGAGGCGCCGGCGCCGGACGGGCTCGCCTCCTTGCGGCAGGCGGGATTCGTCATCACCACCGGCTCCTACCCGCATGTCTGGCCGTGGTTCTACAATATCGGCGCGGCGGGCAGCCCGCTGAAGGACGTGCGGGTGCGCCAGGCGCTCAACTACTGCATCGACCGGGACGGCCTCGTGACCTTCCTGAACGGCACCGCCGAGCCGGCCGTGGGCTGGCTGAAGGCCTCCGACCCGGATTTCGGCGCACCTGAGAACCGCTACCGCCTCGACCCCCGGAAGGGCAGGGCGCTGCTCGCGGAGGCCGGCTTCACCGACAAGCGACCGCTGTCGCTCAAGGTGATGATCTCGACCTCCGGCTCGGGCCAGATGCAGCCGCTCCCGATGAACGAGTTCCTGCAGGAGAACCTGAAGCAGACCTGCAACGTCGATGTCAGCTTCACCGTGGTCGAGTGGCAGGTGCTGCTCAATGCCGGGCGGGCGGCGCCGGACGCGCCGGCGCTCCAGGGGGCGAACGCCCTCAACGTCTCCTCGCCCTCCTCGGACGTCGCCGTGATGGCGCGCTACTTCTACTCCGCCAACGTCTCGCCGAAGGGCTTCAACTTCCCGCAATGGGCGGATGCCCGCTTCGACGCCGCGCTCAGGGAACTCGCCGGGGCGACCGACCCGGCGGCCGTCGCCCGGGCGACGCGGGCGGCGCATGAGCGCCTGGTCGACGATCCGCCCTGGCTGTACATCGTGCATGATCTCAACCCCAGGGCGATGTCGCCGCGGGTCAAGAACTTCGTCTCGCCCCAGTCGTGGTTCGTCGACCTGACCCGGATCAGCGTGCAGTGAGGAGTAATCCCGTGACCGATCCCACCGAGCTTCCCGCGCATCAGCTCGCCCGCGCCATCGCCTCGCGGAAGATCTCGCCGGTCGACGCCGTCGAGGCGCATCTCGCCCGGATCGGCCGGCTGGAGCCGAAGCTCCGGGCCTTCGTCGAGGTCTATGCCGACGACGCGCGGCTCGCCGCCGACGGCGCCGACCGGATGATCCGCGCCGGCCACGCCGTCGGCCCGCTGCACGGCGTGCCGGTGGCGCTCAAGGACCTGATCGACCTGGAGGGCCGGGTCACCACCGGCGGCTCGGCGCATTTCCGCGAGCGCCGCGCCACCGAGACCGCGACGATCGCGAGGCGGATGCTGGCGCAGGGCATGATCGTGCTGGCGAAGACCCACACGGTCGAGTTCGCCTATGGCGGCTGGGGCACCAACCAGCACATGGGCACGCCCTGGAACCCGTGGGACCTCGCGACGCCGCGGACGCCCGGCGGCTCCTCGAGCGGCTCGGGCGTCGCGGTGGCGGCCCGGATGGCGCCCTGGGCGATCGGCACCGATACCGGCGGCTCGGTGCGGCTGCCGGCCTCGTTCTGCGGGCTGACCGGCCTCAAGGTCACGATCGGCCGGGTCAGCACCGCCGGCATCGTGCCCTTGAGCACCAGCCTCGACACGCCGGGCCCCATGGCGCGCAGCGTCGAGGACGTGGCGTTGCTCTACACGATCCTGTCCGGGCCCGACCCGCGCGACCCGAACACGAGGGGCATCGCCCCCGAGGACCCGATGCCGGCGCTGCATCGCGGGGTGCGGGGCCTGCGCCTCGCCCGGATGCCGGCGGCGGAGCGGGCGGGGGTCTCGTCCGAGATGCTGGAGGCCTACGACGCCTCGCTGGAGGCGCTGGCGAAGCTCGGCGCCGAGATCGTCGAGGTCGACCTGCCGTTCCGCTTCGTCGATCTCGTGACCGCCTCGGCGATCGTGCAGGCCGAGTGCTACTTCTTCAACGGCGCGCTGTCCGAGGACCGGGCCTCGCGCCTCGACGAGGATGTCCGCCTGCGCACCCTCGCGGGCGCCGGGGTGAGCGCGCAGGACTACCTGCGCACGAAGCGGTTGCAGCAAGAGATGAAGGTCGCCTTCGCCCGGGCGATGGAGGGCGTCGACGCGCTCCTGACGCCGACTACCGAGACTGCCGCGATCCCCCTCGACGCCGTCGACCAGGCGGTGATGCCCTCGCGCTTCACCCGCTTCGGCAACCTGCTCGAGCTCTGCGCCCTGGCGCTGCCGAACGGCTTCACGGCGGGCGGCCTGCCGCTCTCGCTCCAGATCGTCTGCCGCGGCTACGACGAGGCGACGGCGCTCCGCATCGGGCAGGCGTATCAAGGGGCGACGGAGTGGCACCTGCGGGGACCGGCACTCTGACAAGGCCGCGCCCTCGAACGGGATCGTTCGAGGGCGCGGGTCAGCCGACGCGAGGATGTTGAAAGGGGCTTAGCCCCGCTTCAGAGCCGTACTCCCCGGCAGCGGCGGGCGCTTGGCGCGGGCGACGGCCTGGAGCGGATCGGGCCGCGGGGTCACGGCATCGAGGATGTCGCGGCCCAGCGCCTGGGCGAGGCAGGCATAGCCCTGGTCGCCCATATGGAACTTGTCGGAGGACAGCATGCCGGCGAGCAGGCCCGGATCCTGGCGGTTCCAGTCCTTCATCAGGGCATAGCGCGAGAAGACCGGCACCTCGGCCCCGGTCGCGACCGCCGCGACCAGGCCGACGAAGCGCTCGTAGCGGGCGTGATCGGGGATCGCCGGGTAATATTGCTGGTCGAGGATGATCAGGTCGCTGCCGGCGGCGCGGACCAGGGCGATGCCCTGTTCGAGCCGGACCCGGAACGCCGCCTCGCTGGCGCCGGTGATCGCGTCGTTGGTGCCGACCTGCCAGATCACCAGGTCGGGCTTGACCGGCTGGGACAAGACCTCGGCGAGGCGCGCCAGCGTCCGGTCGGCGGTCTCGCCGCCGATGCCCGCATTGGTCACCTCGACCGGAGTGCCGCGCCAGGCGGCGCGCAGGGACTGCTCCAGGAGGCGCGGGTAGGTCCGGTCCGGCGCGGAGGCGCCGACGCCCTCGGTCGAGGACGAGCCGATGGCGAGCACCCGCACCGCCTCGCGCCGCGCCACATGGGCCTCGGTCACGCCGAGGCTCATCCGCTCGGCCGCTGCCGGCAGCGGGGCCGGGCAGGCCGCCGCCGGACGGGCCGCAACCAGATGACCGGCAAGGATGGCCGCCGACAGGCAGGCCATCCGGCCCAGGTGAAACCGGGAAAGCATGGCAGTTCCGGGCAAGGGGGAAGACGAACCGATTGGTTCCGTATTTATCGGTAACATGCGCGTTACCGCCGATCCAGCCGAAAATGAAGCTGAGCCAAGTCCAGCCCCAGCGCTCTGCTCGGCTGGTCAGCGAAAGCGGTGGCGACCGCGGAGAACTGCGGAGGTTCGGCTCACCGCCAGTTAAGCTTGAGCACCCGTTGAAGGACGATTCTCCGCGCGTGACCTCGATACGCATGCCAGGATGGGACGCGATCGCGGGGCGGCCGGCAATCCCTGGCGGGCCGCCCTCCACATCATCCCAGGGCGCCCGCGACGCTTACGGCGCGAGCCGGCTCACGCCTCGGGCTCGTCCGGGATCTCCAGGTCCAGCAACGCCGCGCTCAAGCCCTTGCCGTGGGCGTCGAGCGCCAGCGAGCGGGTGACGCCGCCACCCAAGGCCCCCGTCATCACGAAATTGAGGGCGCCGAGACGGGGGAGGGCGTAGCGCGTCACCTCGCCCTGGACGATGCCGGCGAAATGGGCCCGCACCCGCTCAGCGGTGACGTGGCGTTCGAGCCGCTGGTAATCGGCCGGATCGTGAGCGATCAGCGAGATGTTGGCGGTGTTGCCCTTGTCGCCGGTGCGGGAATGGGCGAGCGCGCGCAGCTTCATCGTCGTCTCCCTCACGCCTCGATCATCCGCACGCTCGGCCGGGCGAGCGCCGCCGGCACCAGCACCGAGAGCACGCCGACGACCTCGCGGGCCGATTTCCAGGCTCCGCCGCCGCCGGCCGGGCCGTTGGTGTAGAGCGTCTCGACCTCGTTGCCGATTCGCGCCGCCTCACCGAGGCTGTCGCAGCGGCCGGCGACGCGGACCCGGACCTCGTAGGGCTCCGTCTCCCCGGCCAGGCCGGCGCCGTGCAGGGAATCGACGCCGATCAGGTCGAAGCGCAGCTCGCTCGCCTGGACGCCGGTGATCTCCAGGCGCTCGCGCACGATGTCGAGGGCGAGTCGGCCTCGGGCCGCCGCGCCCGGGCCCGCATAGGAGATCTGGCCCTCGCCGATATAGGAATCGATCAGCCCGACCGAGACCTTGAGGAGCCCGGTCGCCGGCGCGCCGCGTCCGCCCGTCACCCGCACCCGGTCGGGGCCGATTGCCTCCATCGTCACCTCGGAGAAGTCCGCCACCACGTCGGGCTGAAGGTAGCGGGCAGGGTCGTGAACTTCGTAAAGCAGCTGCTCCTTGCAGGTGGCGAGCGTCACCTGTCCGCCCGATCCCGGCACCTTGGTGATCTCGATCCCGCCCTCCTCGTCGACGATGCCGATGGGGAATCCGAGGCGGGCAAGACCGGCCACGTCCTTCACCCCGGGATCGGCGAAGTAGCCGCCGGTGATCTGGCCGGCGCATTCGAGGAGATGGCCGGCGAGCGTGCCGCGGCCGAGCCGGTCCCAGTCATCCAATGCCCAACCGAAGGCGTGGATGAGGGGGGCGAGGAACAGAGCCGGGTCGCCGACCCGGCCGGTGATGACGACGTCGGCGCCTTTCGCCAGAGCCTCGGCGATCGGGCCGGCGCCCAGATAGGCATTGGCCGAGATCACCCGGTTGCCGAGGTCGCGCACCCGGCCGCCGGTCTCGAGGATCTCGCCATCGCCGGTGCCGACCGACTCCAGCACGTCGTCGCCGAGCACCGCCGCCACCTTGAGGCCGGTGAGCCCGAGGTCGCGGGCGATCCCCTGTGTCTTCTCCGCGGCGGCGAGAGGGTTGGCCGCCCCCATATTGGTGACGATGCGGGTGCCGTTCCGGCGGCACGGCTCCAGCACCGCCCGCATCCGCGCTTCCAGCAGCGGGTCGTAGCCGGCGGCGGGATCGCGCAGGCGGGCCTGCTGGGCGAGCGCGATGGTGCGCTCGGCCAGGCACTCGAAGACGAGGTAGTCGAGGGCGCCGTGCAGGGCGAGCTCGATCGCGGGCTCGATCCGGTCGCCGGCATAGCCGGCCCCGGCGCCCAGGCGGATGGTTCTCATGATGTGTCCTCCTTGGGTTGCCTTCGCCTCCGGCGAAGGCGTCCGGCGCATCGGCGCCGGCGCCCGTCCGGGCTGTCCGGCACCCTCACGGGTGCCGGGGAATCAGAGCGGGAAGACCCCGAAGGCGACGGCCGCGAAGGTCATCACCACGGAGGCCGCGAGCAGGAACGGGAAGGTGAACTTCTGGTGGTCGGCGAGGTCGATGCCGCACAGGCCGCAGACCAGGAAG
This sequence comes from Methylobacterium currus, assembly GCF_003058325.1. Lineage (NCBI taxonomy): Bacteria > Pseudomonadati > Pseudomonadota > Alphaproteobacteria > Hyphomicrobiales > Methylobacteriaceae > Methylobacterium > Methylobacterium currus. The sequence continues at coordinate 1,794,202 of NZ_CP028843.1, read as the reverse complement.
GTCGCCGGCGTGAGCGGGCTGACGGGGAAGCCGGTGGTCATCTGGCCGAGCAGCGCTCCTTGAGCCACCTGGAGCGGCGGCACGCCGAGCTGGTGGGCGACCTCGGCCACCACCGGCAGCACCCCGAAATAGAAGGAATCCGGATCGAACAGCATGCTGAGCGGCATCGAGACGAGACCGAGCGCGAACGGGATGTGCGGGGCGAGGCCGGGCGGCACGAAGGCCACGGCTCCTTGCGCCATCGCCTTCAGCATGCCGGTGCCCTGCATGATGCCGGTGAACACGCCGGCCGCCAGCAGGATCGACGCCATCAGGATCGCCGCCTTGGCGTGGGCATCGATGCGCTGGCGCTGCGCGTCGACGCCCGGATAGTTGATGATGAGCGCCAGCGCCGTGCCGAGCATGAACATCAGGGCCGGCGGGATTTTTTCCGCCATCAGCACCATGGTGCCGAGCACCGCGACGGTGAGGACGAGGTTCGGCCAGAACCGGTCCGGACGGCGTAAAGCCCGCTCGGCCTCGCTCAGCGCCCGCCCGCCGGCGGCGGCCGCCTCCGCCGTCCCGGCCCCGGCACGCTTCAGCCGGCGCTCCTCGCGCAGGCCCAGCCAGTACGAGACGCCGAAGATGAAGAGGAGGCCGACCGCCTGCACCGGCACCAGCGGCGCGAAGATGTCCGGGATCGGCAGCTTGAGGGCGGCGGAGGCCCGGATCATCGGTCCGGTCCAGGGCAGGAAGTTCACGCCCGCCGCCAGCGACGCCGCGCAGGCGAGGATGCGCCGGTCGATCCCGACCCGGTCGTAGAGCGGCAGCATCGCCGGGATGGTGATCAGGAAGGTCACCGCGCCCGAGCCGTCGAGGTGGATCAGCAGCGCGAGCAGGGTCGTGCCGGGCACGATCCGGCTCGGCCGCGTGCCGACGGTGGCGAGGATCCGGTCGATGATCGGGTCGAGCAGGCCGGCATCGCTGACGATGCCGAAGAACAGGATCGCGAAGACGAACATCCCGACGACCGGCGCCAGGCTCTGGATGCCGGCGAGCACGAACTTGCCGGTGTCGAGACCGAAACCGCCGACGAGGGCGGCGGCGACCGGGATGACGATCAGCGCCACGAGGGGCGACAGGCGCTTGGTCAGGATGGCGGCGAGCAGCAACGCGATCGTGCACAGGCCGAGCAGGGCCAGCATCGTTTCCTCCTGAGGGTTCGGCGCTCGGACGTGGCGCCGTTCGGTGTCCCCAAATCACATCAAGGGCCCGGCGATCCGGCAATTGAAAAGATCGGATCGCCCCAATAACCATCCGTTATGGATCTCAACCTGCGCCACGTCCGGGCCTTCGTGTCGGTCGCGCATCTGCGCAGCTTCACCCGGGCCGCCGCCCTCCTGAACCTGTCGCAGCCGGCCCTGACGGTGCAGATCCGCCGGCTGGAGGAGGCGCTGGCGGTGCGCCTCCTCGACCGCAACAGCCGCAGCGTCGCGCCGACCCGGGTCGGGCACGAGCTGCTGCCGGTGTTCCAGCGCGTGCTGCGCGAGCTCGACAGCGTGGTCATCGATACCCGCGACCTCGCGGCCCGCCGCCACGGCACGGTGCGGATCGCGGCCCTGCCCTCGGTGGCGGCGGGGGTCCTGCCGGACGCGATCGCGGCCTTCCGGGCGGCGCATCCGCGGATGAGCTTCGTCGTCAAGGACGCCATCGCCGAGCGGGTGCTGGCGCTGGTGCGGCGGGAGGAGGTCGATCTCGGGGTCACCGGCGGCGAGGTGCGCGACCCCGATGTCGCGGTGCTCGCCCGCGCGGCGGATGCCCTGCACGTCGTCTATCCGGCGGGCCACCCGATCGGGGATGATGAGACCGTGACGCTGGAGGCCCTGGCCGCGTACCCGCTGGTGCTGATGGATGCCGAGACCAGCGTGCGCGCGGTGGTGGACGCCGCCTTCGTGGCCGCCGGCCGCCTTCCGGTGACGGCCTGCGAGGCGACCTACATGATGACGGCGGTCGGCATGGTGCGGGCCGGGCTCGGCCTCACCATCCTGCCGGGCTCCGCCCGCGAGATCCGGGCCGAGCCTTCCTTACGCTCGCGCCCGATCGCCGAGGCGAGCTTTTCCCGCCCGGTCTGCCTGATCGCGAAGGCGGGGCGCACGCTGCCGGCCGCAGCGGAGGACTTTTTGGCGGAGCTGGTGCCGGCTTTGGAGGCGGAGTTTTCGGGGGTGGGGTGAGGGGCTGCGGCGGGCGCGCTCCAGGTTATCTCGGAACCGCCTGGCAAGGATCGAAGACGATCGGGATGCCCGATGCGAATCCCGCTAGATCTGCCCGAGGCCAATAAGGCACGTCTCCCCTCTCCCGAGTGGGAGACGTGCCTTGTCGCCATTCGATCCGATCAACGGAAAGCGCATGACCCCGATCGAGAGCCCTCAGCCCCCATACAGCCCCTTATGCGTCTCGCGCAGCAGGTTCTTCTGCACCTTGCCCATGGTGTTGCGGGGCAGCTCGTCCGCGATGATGACGCGCTTGGGCAGCTTGAACTTGGCGAGCCGGCCTTCGAGCGCCGAGAGGATCGCGGTCTCGCTCGGGGCCTCCGCGCCGCGCGGCACCACCACGGCGGTGACGCCCTCGCCGAAATCCGGGTGCGGCACACCGATCACCGCCGATTCGAGCACGCCGGGCAGCCCGTCGATCTCGGTCTCGACCTCCTTCGGGTAGACGTTGAAGCCGCCGGTGATGATCAGATCCTTGCCGCGCCCGACGATGTGGACGTAGCCGCGCTCGTCCAGCTTTCCGAGGTCGCCGGTGATGAAGAAGCCGTCGGCCTTGAACTCGGCGGCGGTCTTCTCCGGCATGCGCCAGTAGCCCTTGAACACGTTGGGCCCGCGCACCTCGATCATCCCGACCTGGTCCGCCGCCAGGGCCCGGCCGGTCTCCGGGTCGACCACCCGCAGCGAGACGCCCGGCAGCGGGAACCCGACCGTGCCGGCGACCCGGTCGCCGTCATAGGGGTTCGAGGTGCTCATGTTGGTCTCGGTCATGCCGTAGCGCTCGAGGATCGCGTGGCCGGTCCTCTCCTGCCACTCGCGATGGGTCTCGGCGAGCAAGGGCGCCGAGCCGGAGACGAACAGGCGCATCCCGGCGGTCGCCTCGCGGGTCAGGCCCGGCTCCTTGAGGAGGCGGGTGTAGAAGGTCGGCACGCCCATCAGCGCGGTCGCGCGGGCCATCAGCGACAGGATCAGCGGCGGATCGAGCTTGGGCAGGAAGACCATCGCGGCGCCCGACATCAGCACCGTGTTGGTGGCGACGAACAGGCCGTGGGTGTGGAACACCGGCAGGGCGTGGATCAGCACGTCCTGCGGCGTGAAGCGCCAGTAATCGACGAGGGTGAGCGCGTTCGACGACAGGTTGTCGTGGGTCAGCATCGCACCCTTCGAGCGCCCGGTGGTGCCCGAGGTGTAGAGGATCGCCGCGAGATCGTCCGAGGCGCGGGGCACGTCGGCGAAGTCGCCGGTCTGGCCCGCGGCCTCGGCCGCCATGGTGCCTTCGCCCCTGGCGTCGAGGGTGCCGACCTGCTTGACGCCCGCCGTCTCGGCCACGGGCTTCAGGGCGTCGAGCTTGCCCGGATCGCAGACGAACAAAGCCGGCTCGGCGTCGCCCAGGAAGTAGGCAATCTCGGCGGGGGTGTAGCCGGTGTTGAGCGGCAGGAAGACCGCGCCCGCCCGCACGCAGCCGAGATAGAGCGCGATCACCGCCGGGCTCTTCTCGACCTGCACCGCGACCCGGTCGCCGGGCGCGACACCCAGGCCGACGAGGGCAGCGGCGTAGCGGCCGGATTCGGCGATCAGGTCGGCGTAGCTCCAGCGCAGGCCCTCGGGGGTCTCGAGGAACACCTTGGCCGACGGATCGGCGGGGAGGCGGGAACGGACGATGTCGAAGAAATGGTTGGACATGGACTGATGCTCTCGGAGACCGGCGACGACATGATCGCGCCGGCTGATCGAAGATCGCGTGATCCTCTCTCCCATACGGGGGAGGGGAGAAGGCTCAAGCCTCCGCCAGCGCCACGGACCGCGCCGGCGGCAGGTTCTGGCGCAGCTCGCGGTTGACCGTGAGCGAGGCCGAGACGGTGCCGAGATTGGCGTAGGTCTCGTGGTTCTTCTCGATCGCCGCGAGGTCGTAGAGGTAGTTGACCATCAGGCCGTAGCCCTGCGACAGGCCCTTCGGCGAGATGTCGCCCAGGAAGTTCAGGCGCTCCAGCCGCGCGCCGTTGCCGAGGTGGAAGCGCGCCACCGGGTCGACCGGCTTGCCGCGCGGGGTCTTGGCCCGCAGGAAGTAGTAGGCGGCGGCCGGCAGCAGGGCCTTCTTCACCGCGTCCGCCTTGGCCTTGTCGGTGTGCCAGTCCGGCTGGTCGAGGTGGCGCAGGGTCTCGACGTCCTCGCGGGTGAGGCCCTGCGGTGCGTCGGACCGGCGCTCGCGGTCGAGCCAGGTGCGGAAGGTCGGCACCGGCGAGAGGGTCACGAAGGTCTTCAGCGCCGGCATCTCCCGGCAGAGATCCTCCACCACCTGCTTGATCAGGAAGTTGCCGAAGGTGATGCCGGCCAGGCCCTTCTGGCAGTTCGAGATCGAGTAGAAGATGGCGGTCGTCGCCTCGCGGGTGTCGGTGGGGCGGCGATCGTTGGCCAGGATCGGGGCGATCGCCGCGGCGATTCCGGTGGTGAGCGCCACCTCGACGAAGATCAGGGGCTCGTCGAGGAGCGCCGGGTGGAAGAAGGCGAAGCAGCGCCGGTCCGGCGGCTCGATGCGCCGGCGCAAATCGTCCCAGTCCGAGATGGCGTGCACCGCCTCGTAGCGGATGATCTTTTCCAGGATATGGGCCGGGGTGGTCCAGTCGATCCGGCGCAGGACCAGGAAGCCGCGGTTGAACCACGACGCGAACAGGTGCTCGAAGTCGGAATCGAGGCTCTCGACCGCCTCCGCCAGGGCGGGGTCCGGCTTGTCGGCCTTGCGGGCGGCGTCGCGCAGGGTGAACAGATCCTCGCGCATCCGCACCAGCGCGATCGTGCCGTCGCGGGCGAGGTTGAGGCGGCGGATCAGCTCCTGCGAGCGCGGCTCGGCCGCCTCGTGCAGGCGCCCGAGGGCCGCCCGGGACGGTGCCTTGGCGTAGGCCGCGATGGCGCCCTCCACCGCCGCGTGGTCGGCCCCGAACTCGAGGGCGATGCGACGCAGGAAGTCGTGGCGGTCGTCCCGCCCGAAGCTGTCGTAGCGGTCGAGGATGATGCGGGCGAGCGCGACGCCCGAGGCCTCGCCGCGCCGGGAGATCAGGTCCTCGCAGAGCTTCACCACCTCGGCGACGGTCGCCTTGGCGGGATCGTCGCGGCCGAAGGCGATCAGCCCGCGGCCTCGGTCCGAGATGCTCTGGAGGAGGTCGCCGAGGAACGAGATCGCCGCCATATCGCTCTCATCACGTCCGGGCCGTCCCCGCGGGTCGGGGTCGGGACCGCTCTTCGGAAGATAGGGCTCCGCGGGGGACGCGGAGAGGAGGGAGGGGCGCCATCGCGCGGCGCCCCGTTTCGCCCGGGTCATGGTGGCGCCTCTGCCATGGTGGCGCCTCTACTTGGTCGAGGGCAAGAGGAGATCCGGCAGCCACAGCGCGATGCCGGGGACGGCGCAGAGGACCAGGATCGCGATCGCCATCAGGATCACGAAGGGCAGGGTGCCCCAGATGATCTCGGAAAGCGGGATGTCCGGCGCGATGTTCTTGATGACGAAGATGTTGAGGCCGACCGGCGGGTGGATCAGCCCCATCTCCATGGTGATCGTCATCACCACGCCGAACCAGACCAGGTCGAACCCCGCTTCCCGGAGCGGCGGCAGGATGATCGGCGCGGTCATCAGGATGATCGAGACCGGCGGCAGGAAGAAGCCCAAGGCCACCACCAGGAGAAGGATGGTGAGGAGCAGGAGCCACGGCGACAGATGCATCGCCACGATCGCGGCGGCGGCAGCCTGCGAGATGTGGAGGTAGCTCATCACGTAGGCGTAGAGCAGCGACATGCCGATGATCAGCATCAGCATGGTGGATTCGCGCAAAGTCGCGATCAGGATCGGGCTCACGTCCCGGGCGCGCCACACGCCGTAGATCGCGGCGATCAGCGCCAGCGCCAGGAGGCCGCCGAGGCCGGCCGTCTCGGACGGCGTGGCGTAGCCGCCATAGAGCGCCACCATGACGCCGGTGAGCAGCACCACGAAGGGCAGCACCCGCGGCAGGGTCGAGAAGCGCTGCGCCATCGAGTAGCGGTCTTCCGCCAGGATCGGGTGCTCCGGCCCGCCGGTGACGTAGGCGGCCCGCGCCATGGCGAATTCGCGCCGGAAGCGCCAGACGGCGTAGGCCGCGAAGAGCAGGACCAGCAGCAGGCCCGGGCCGATGCCGGCGAGGAAGAGCCGGCCCAGCGACTGCTCGGCCGCCACCGCGTAGAGGATCATGGTGATCGAGGGCGGCAGCAGGATGCCGAGCGTGCCGCCCGCCGCGATGATGCCGGCGGCGAAGCCCCCGGAATAGCCGCGCCGGCGCATCTCCGGGATGCCGGCCGAGCCGATCGCCGAGCAGGTCGCCGGGCTCGATCCCGCCATGGCGGCGAAGAGCGCGCAGGCAAAGACGTTGGCGATGCCGAGGCCCCCCGGGATCTTGTGCATCCAGGCATGCATCGCCGAGTAGAGGTCCTGGCCCGCCTTCGACCGGCCGATCGCCGCGCCCTTCAGGATGAAGAGCGGGATCGACAGGAGCGTGATCGAGGCCATCTCCTCGTAGACGTTCTGCGCCACCGTATCGAGGGAGGCGCCGGGCATGAAGGCCAGCATGAAGACGAGCGCCACCGCGCCGAGCGCGAAGGCGATCGGGATGCCGGCGAGCATCGCCCCCAGGGTGGCGCCCGCATAGAGGGTGCCGATGATCGCGGTGCTCACCGGGAGGCATCCTTCTTGTCGTGCTTCTTGGCGCGCTCGAGGTCGGCACCCAGGCCGATCTTCGGATCGGCGAAGCCGGCGGCCTCCGGGCCGCGGGCGACCGCCTCGGCGATCTGGAGCAGGAACTGCAGGGCCAGCAGCGTCATGCCGACCGCCATCAGCGAGTAGGGGATCCAGAGCGGCGGGCCCCAGGTCGATTGCGAGATCTGGCCGTCTTCCCAGGCCTCGTGCAGCAGGGTCCAGCTCTTCCAGGCGAAGAAGGCCACGAAGGCGAGGCTGACCCCATCGGCGAAGAGCAGGCGCAGGCGGTTCGCCCGCGGCGACAGGAGGCCCGTCAGCGCCTCGATGGCGACGTGGCCGCGCCGCGCCTGGACGCCCGCCGCCGACAGGAAGGTGGCGCCGACGATGAGGAACACCGCCGTCTCGTCCTGCCACTCCGTCGGGATCTTCAGCAAGTAGCGGACGACGACGCTGTAGCTCAGCACCAGGCAGGCCGCCACGAGGGCGACGCCGCCGAGCAGCAGGATCAGCCGGTTGAGCCCGCCCATCGCGGCGTCGATCGCCGCGAGGGGGCCGGGGAGCCGGGGGCGAATGCCCGCGCGCTCCGGTTCCGCGGCGGCGGAGGCCGCGTCGAAGGCGTGGCTCACGCGACCGCCTCCGCCAGCTTCAGCATCTCGGCGCAGGAGGACGACTTCGCGGCGTAGTCCTTCCAGGCCGAGTCGCGGGCGATGTCGCGCCAGCGGTTGAGCGTCGCCTCGTCGAGGGTCTCGACCTTGGCGCCGGCCTTGGAAAAGATCTGCTCGACCCGGGTGTCGTCGGCTTGCGCGCCCTCCTGGCCGAAGGATTCGAGCTCGGCGCCGACCGCCATGATCAGGTCGCGCTGGTCCTTTGGCAGGCCGTCGAAGATCGCCTTCGACATCATGATCGGCTCGAGCATGAACCAGTACGAGCGGCCGCGGCCCGAGGTGAGGGACTTCGACAATTCTTCCAGCCGGAACGAGATCAGGCTGGTCGAGGAGGTGATGACCGCGTCGCAGGCGCCGGTCTGCATCGCCGCGTAGGATTCGTTCGAGGGCAGGCTGAGGGTGGCGGCGCCCGCCGCCTTCATCATCAGGTCCATCTCGCGCGAGCCGCCGCGGACCTTCAGGCCCTTGGCGTCCTCGGGGCGCACCAGGGCGCGGTCGCGGCTCGCCACGCCGCCCGCCTGCCAGACCCAGGAGACCAGCACGATGTTCTTCGAAAGCAGGATCTCGGTGAGCTTGCGGCCGACCGGCGCCGACTTCCAGGCCATCGCCTGCTGGTAGGAGGTCACGAGCGCCGGCATCAGCCCGATATTGGTCTCCGGCACCTCGCCGCCGGCATAGGGCAGCGGGTAGAGGCTCATGTCGAGGGCCCCCTTGCGCATCGCGCTGAACTGGGCGTTCGTCTTCATCAGCGACGAGCCGGGATAGACCTGGACGTCGAGCGCGCCCTTCGAGCGCTCCTTCACCGCGACCGCGAACTTGCGGCACATCCGGTCGCGAAAGTCGCCCTCGTCGATCGTGCCGCCCGGGAACTGGTGCGAGAGCTTCAGGGTCGTGGCGGCCTGCGCGGCGCGCCCGAGGCCGATCAGGGCAGGCGCGGCGAGGCCGGCGGCCAGGAGGGACCTACGCGTCACGACGGTGCGGCGGGTGAAGGCCATGGCGTTTCCTCTGAGGTGAGCGCGGCTCGCATCCCGCGTCGGTGGCGCTCGGGCAGGTTGCTGTCCTGCCGCTTCATGCACCCAGAAGACCCCGATCTTGTATATTTTGTCAACGTTGGTGCATATTCGCCGATGGTGGAAGGCGGGATCGACCATGAGCCACGCCCAGCGGCTGCGGCAGACGATCGAGGATGAGATCGTGGACGGGGTCCTGCGCCCCGGCGACCGGCTCGACGAGGTCCAGCTCGCCAGCCGGTTCGGGGTCTCGCGCACCCCGATCCGCGAGGCGTTGCTGCAGCTCGCCGTCACCGGCCTGATCGAGGTCAAGCCGCGCCGCGGGGCGGTGGTGAGCACGCCGGAGCCGGCCCGGCTGATCGAGATGTTCGAGACCATGGCGGAGCTGGAGGCCGCCTGCGGCCGCCTCGCGGCGAGACGGCTGACCGAGGCGCATCAGCGCGACCTCCTCGCGGCCCTCGACGCCTGCCGGGCCGCCGCCGCGGCCGGCGACACCGAGGCCTACTATGCCGAGAACGCGGTGTTTCACGCGGTGATCTACCGGGCCTCGCGCAACGGCTTCCTGTGCGAGCAGGCTTTGGGCTTGAGCCGGCGCCTGGCGCCGTTCCGGCGCATCCAGCTCCGGGCCCGCAACCGGCTGCGCCAATCGCTGGCCGAGCATGAAGGCGCCGTGGAGGCGATCCTGGCCGGGGACGAGGGCTTGGCCGGCGAGCGCCTGCGCGCCCACGTGCTGGTGCAGGGCGACCGGTTCGCCGAGTTGATCCGCAGCCTGCCGGGCGGCAGCGCGGCGGCGTGATCCCGTGAGGTCAACCCATTGACCTCAAGGCACTTTACCGGAATCGGAACGCTCCCTGCGACGCGACGTTGTGAACCCGAGCGCCCACGCTTGTGGGCGACACGTCCTCCTGACCCGGTGTCGCGATGCCACCCGAACCCCGCTCCGGTTCCGCCCCGTCCGGCGTGACCTCGACCCTGTGGACCGTCTTCCTCGGTCTCGCGCTCGTGCGCCTCGTCACGGCGCGGCGGCCGGAGGGCGTGATGGATGCGGCGCCGGACCCGAACCGGCATCTCGGCGGCGGCGCCAAGTCGTATTCCGGGCGCCCGGCCCAGTGGGTCGCCGACACGGAGGGCGACCGCGGGCGCAAGGCCGAAACGCCGGCCGAGATCCCGGCCAAGGGCTGGAAGGACGTGCTCTACCGCGTCTATCTCGAGTTCCAGAAGGACCGGGTGCTGTCGGTGGCGGCCGGCGTCACCTTCTACACCCTGCTCGCCCTCTTCCCGGCGGTGGCGGCTCTCGTCTCGCTCTACGGGCTGTTCACCGATCCGAGCAGCATCAACGACCACCTCTCCCTGCTCCAGGGCGTGATGCCCTCCGGGGCGCTGGAGATCATCGGCGACCAGGTCAAGCGCATCACCGCCAAGGGCGGCACCACGCTGGGCATCACCTTCTTCACCAGCCTCGCCATCTCGCTGTGGAGCGCCAACGCGGGCATGAAGGCGATGTTCGACGCGCTCAACATCGTCTACGAGGAGCAGGAGAAGCGCAGCTTCTTCCAGCTCAACCTGCGCTCGCTCACCTTCACCTTCGGCGCGCTGGCCTTCACCGTCGTGGCCCTGGGATGCATCGTGGTGCTGCCGGTGGCGCTGAACTTCCTGGGCAATTTCGGCATCCGGATCAGCCCGACGGCCTGGTACATCGCGCTCCTGCGCTGGCCGGCCCTCTTCGCGGTGCTGCTCTTCGCGCTCGCGCTCCTCTACCGCTACGGCCCGAGCCGCGACCTGCCGCGCTGGCGCTGGGTCACCCCCGGCAGCCTCGCCGCCGGGGCGGTGTGGCTCGTCGCCTCGATCGGCTTCTCCTGGTACGTCGCGCATTTCGGCAACTACAACGAGACGTATGGCTCGCTCGGCGCCGCGATCGGCTTCATGACCTGGATCTGGATCTCCTCGACGATCGTGCTGCTCGGCGGCGAGATCAACGCCGAGCTGGAGCACCAGACCGCCCGCGACACCACGACCGGGCCGGAGCAGCCGATGGGCACGCGGCGCGCCCGGATGGCCGATACGGTCGGGGCGCCGGCCTGACCGCCGGTCGAGCAGCGGCGCCGCAGCCTCTCGCGCGATGCGGCGCTCGCCACCATCTCGTGGCCTCGTCAATCACGGACGCCACGAGGAGAGGCCCCGATGGCCGCGAACGACACCGGCACCGCCGAGACCCGCACGGATGCGGAGTGGCGCCGGATCCTGACGCCTCAAGCATACCGCGTGCTGCGCGAGCACGGCACCGAGCGCCCGGGCACCAGCCCGCTCAACCAGGAGAAACGCGCCGGCACCTTCACCTGCGCCGGCTGCGGCCAGCCACTGTTCGATTCCGCCACCAAGTTCGAGTCCGGCACCGGCTGGCCGAGCTTCACCGCCCCCCTCGACGGCGCGGTGGAGACGCAGACCGACCGCTCGTTCTTCATGACCCGGACCGAGGTTCATTGCGCCCGCTGCCAGGGCCATCTCGGCCACGTCTTCGACGACGGCCCGGCCCCGACCGGCTTGCGCTACTGCATGAACGGGGTGGCGATGGGGTTCGAGCCGGAGGGGTGAGGAGGGCCGGACGGAGCCCGTCCGGCCGCCGCCTTACGCCGCCCGCCCGTGCAGGGACGCCCGGAACAGCGCCCGGAACTCCTCCGCCCCGACCGGCCGGCCGTTGGTCGCCGTCGAGTGGTCCTCGACCGCGCGGGTGATCAGCGCCTCGCAATCGGCCTCCGTCACCCCCATGGCGGCGAGGTCGGCCGGCAGGCCGAGGTCGCGGTTCAGCCCCTCGATCGCGGTCGCGAGGTCGGCGCCCTCGGGGAGACCCATCGCCTTGCGCAAGGCGCCGTACTTCTCCGCGCAGGCCGGGGCGTTGAAGCGCAGGAGGTGCGGCAGGATCACGGCGTTGAGGGTGCCGTGATGCAGCCGCTTGGCCTTCAGGCCGCCCAGCGCGTGCGACATCGAGTGGACCGCGCCGAGGCCCTTCTGGAAGGTCATGCCGCCTTCGAGGGCTGCCATCATCATGTCCTCGCGCGCCGCGATGTCGCTGCCGTCGCGGACCGCCCGGACGAGCGAGCGGGTGGCGCGGGAAAGCCCGTCGAGGGCGATCGCCTCCGCCGGCGGGTTGTGGCGGGGGCTCAGATACGTCTCGATGCAGTGGGTCAGCGCGTCCATGCCGGTGGCCGCCGTGAGGCCGGGGGGCAGGCCGAGCGTCAGCTCGGGGTCGCAGATCGCCACGTTCGGGATCAGGTGGGGCGAGATGAAGCCGAGCTTGCGCCCGTCCGCCAGGGTGATCAGCGCCGCGCGGCCGACCTCGCTGCCGGTGCCGGCGGTGGTCGGCACGGCGATCACCGGCGGCTGGTCGGCGCGGATGCGCGGGATGCCGCCGAGGATCGCCGCGTAGGTGGCGAGCGGCTCGTCGTGGGTGGCCAGCAGCGCCACGCCCTTGGCGAGGTCGAGCGGCGACCCGCCGCCGACCGCGATCACCGAGTCGCACCCTTGCGCCTTGAAGCGGTCGCGGGCCTCCAGCGTCGCCTCCTCGGTCGGGTTCTCGGGCGTGCCGTCGAAGACCGGGGTGCTGGCCGGCAGGCCGGCGGCGTCGAGGACGCGGGCGATCAGGCCGGCCGCCACGACACCGCGATCGGTGACGATCAGGGGCTTGCGCGCGCCGAGAAGCGCCAGCTCCTCGCCGATCAGCCGGACGGCGCCGCGCTCGAACTGGATCCGGGTGAGATAGGTGATGAGGCTCATGGGGCTGCCTGACGTGACCGGAGCCCGGCTTTCCAAGCGCGCGGGGGCCTCGGCTGCGTCCGTCCCGCCTCCCGCACGCCTCTTCCCGGGCGTGGCGACAGCCTTAGCACAGGGTGTCGGCGGGATGCATCGCAGAGGTGCCATGCGGATTCCGTCAGGCGCCAGGCAGCCCGGCGGCATCCAGCAGCGCCTCGGTGCCGATCGTGGTCGCGTCGAGGAGCGGTACGCCGTCGAGCGCGGGCGGCAGGCGCCAGCCGGGCAGGTTGGTGCTCCAGATCAGAACCGCCCCGGCCCCGGTCGCCGCCTCCCGCGCGGCTAGCGCGAGGCGGGACGGGGTCACGGCGGCGGCGAGGCGGTTCTCGGTGATGCCGAGGGCGGCGGCGGAGCCGATCGCGATGCCGGCTCGCGCGAAGCGGGCGCGGACCAGATCGGCCTCGTCCGGCCCGCCCTGCACCACGAGACCGAGGCGGCGATGTCCGGCGCGACGGATCCGCTCCCGGGCGGCGAGCGCCGTCGTCACCATCGGCAGGCCGGTGCGGCGGGTCACCGCCGCGCACAGGTGCTCGTCGGGCGCGAAGCCGAGCGCCGCGCCGCGGGTGGCGTTCCAGCACAGGGCCGCCACGCCGGCCTCAGCCAGGAGATCGGCCGCGGCGAGGAAGACGGACTCGTCGTAGGACTCGCCCTTGAGCATCGCCCCGTAGGGCACGCGGGCGTAGCAGGCGGCCGCGGGCAGGCCGACGAGCCGGGCTTCGGTCGCCCGCTCCACCACCCGGTTCGAGGAGGGCAGGATCACCCCGAGGGCCAGGGCCGCCCCAAGATCCGCCGCCAAGGTCGCCTCTTCCATCAAGTCGGTCATCGGCGCGGTCCTTCGGTCAGGCGGGCCACCATCACCGCCTGGGTGCGGGCGACGTGGGCGTGCATCAGGATCCGGGCGCGCTCGGGCTCGCGCGCCCGCAAAGCCTCCAGGATCGCCCGGTGCTCGGCGAGGGATTCCGCCACCCGCCCATCCGCCGCGAGGGCGAAGTTGCGGGCCCGCTCCAGCCGCGCGAAGGCCCGGCCATGCGCCTCGGCGATCGCCGGGCTGCGGGCCGCCGTCACGATCAGCCGGTGGGTCTGCCGGTTGAGGCGCGTATAGGCGTCGCGGTCGGCCTCCGCCGCCTCGAGGGCAGCCTGGAGCCGGTCGAGCCGGTCGATCTCGGGGGCGGTCATCCGCTCGGCGGCCAGCCCCGCGCAAAAGCTCTCCAGCGCCACTTCCAGCTCGAACAGCGGCACGAGGTCGGCGGGGTCGAGCCGCGCCACCAGGGCGGCCCGGTTGCGCCGCAGGGTGACCAGGCCCTCGCCGGCGAGCAGCTTCAGGGCCTCCCGCACCGGCGTGCGCGAGACGCCGAGGCGCGCCACCAGGTCGGGCTCGTTCAGGACCTCGCCGGGAGGCAGGAGGTTGAGCAGGATCAGCCGGCGCAAGGCGGCGGCCGCCTGCTCGGTGAGGGAGAGGGCGGGGCGGGGTGGGGCGTCGGGTGAGGCCGGGGGAGCTTCTGCCAAGGGGCCCTCGATCATCGGGACGCTCATGGGACACACATCGAAGGAGTTCGCGCCGCTCGCCGTCACAGAGCTGTTCTGGATGAGCGGTGACCCGGCAAGCGGAGGCATAGCCGAAGCGAGGGTGAGGGGGATTTGCAGGTTGTGGCTCCTCCGGAACCACCCCCACCCTCGCCCTGTGGGCTCCTCGAGCACCCGGCAAGGGGTGCTCAAGCCTCTCCCCGCCGGGCGGGGAGAGGAGCGATCCCGCGCCTTCCCTATGCCCGAATGACCCTGCCCTCCGGGGAGGAGGCTGCGCCTCACACCAACCGCCGCGACAACCCGGTCACCCGCTCCATCACGGCGATCCCCCCGATCGTCGCGACGATCAGGAGTCCGGAGAGCGCCGCGATGGTCACGTCGAGGCGGCCTTCCAGGTCCTGCCACATCCGGATCGGCAGCATGTCGGTGGCGGCGTCGCGCAGGAACAACGAGACCGGGATGTTGTCGAAGGAGGCCATGAAGGCGAGGAAGCCGCCCGAGAGGATGCCGGGCCGGATCAGCGGCAGGGTGATGCGCCGGAACGTGTAGAGCCGCGACGCGCCGAGGCTGGCCGAGCCTTCGAGCAGGGCGGGCTGGAGCTGGGTCAGCGCCGCCACGGTGTTGCGCACCACGTAAGGAACGCAGACCACCGTGTGGCCGAGCACCAGCGTGACGACCGAGACCGGCCAGCCGAGGAGCGAGAAGAACATCAGGCTCGACAGCCCGAAGGCCAAAGCCGGCAGGATCAGGGGCGACAGGAAGAAGCTGTCGAGGAGCCGCGCCGAGAGGCGCGGCGAGCGCGCCACCGCCAGGGCCGCCAGCACCCCGAGCCCGATTGCCAGCAAGGTGGCCAGCACCGCGACGGTGAGGCTGTTCTTGAGCGCGTAATGGAGCTGCCAGGCCTCCATCAGCTCGGCGTACCAGCGGAACGAGTAGCCCGGCGGCGGGAAGCGCAGGGACAGCCCGTCGGTGAACGAGACCACCAGCACGATCAGGGTGGGGGCGAGCAGCAGCACCAGGGCGAGGATCGCCAGAAGGTGGAGGAGACCTTCGAACGAGAGCCGGTCGAGGGCGCCGGGAGTACGGGACATCGGAACTCCTCAGGTCTGCGCGTAGCCGCGGGCGAGGCGGCCGAGCGCGTTGAAGGCCAGCACCACGGCGAGCACCGCGACGAGGAAGATCACCGACATCGCCGCCGCGAAGGGCCAGTTCTGGAGCGCGATGGCCTGCTGGTAGATGTAGCCCGGCATGAACAGCATCTGCCCGCCGCCGATCAGCGACTGGGTGATGAAGCCCGAGATCGCCGCCGCGAAGGTGAGGACCGCCCCGGCGATCAGGCCGGGCAGGCAGAGCGGCAGGGTCACGCGGACGAAGGTGCGCCAGCGCCCGGCCCCGAGCGCCTCCGATGCGTCCCACAGGCTCGGGTCGATGCGCGACAGCGCCGTCATCAGCGGCAGCACCATGAGCGGCATCTGCACCTGGGCGAGCGCCGCGACGAGGCCTCCTTCCGCGTAGAGCATCCGCAAAGGCGTCTCGATCAGCCCCAGGGAGGAGAGGACGGAATTGACCACTCCCTGCCGGCCGAGGATCACGATCCACGCGAAGGTGCGGATGACCACGCTGGTGAGGAGCGGGGTCAGCACCGCCAGGATGACGAGGCCCCGCACCCAGCCCCCGGCCCGGGTCGCGACGAGCGCGAGCGGCAGGCCGAGGACCAGGCAGGCCATCGTGACCTTGAGCCCGAGCCAGAGCGTGCCGAGGAGCACGCCGAGGCTGAACCCGTCGCCCAGGAAAGCTGCGTATTGCGACAACCCGAGATGCCCGTCCGCCCCCTGGAGCGACAGCCCGAGAAGCGCCACCAGGGGCGCGGCGAAGAACGCCGCGAAGAACAGGGCGAGCGGGCTTGCCAGCCGCAACGGATAGGTGGTGACGTCCGGCAGAACCACGACACGCCTCCTACAGCTTGATCTCGCGGTTGAACCGCTCGATCCAGGCCGGGCGCTGGGCGTTGATCGTCTTCCAGTCCTGGAACACGAATTTCTTCTTCAGGTCGTCGGTGTCGCGCGCCAGCACCCGGGCGATCTCGCCGGTCATCTTCACCTTGGTGTTGGTCGGCACGACGAGGTAGGGCGCCTGCATCAGCCGGGTCTGGACCGGCTCGGAGATCGCCGCCTCGATCAGCTTGAACGCCAGCTCGCGGTTGGGCGAGTTCTTCACGATCTGGATCAGCGTCTTGAAGGCGATGGCGCCTTCCTTCGGCGCCACGAACTCCACCGGCACGCCCTTGGCTTTCAGGATCTGGATCGCGTTGAAGTTGCCGGGCGAGATGTCGACCTGCCCCTGCTGGAACAGGGTGGCGAGGGCGCCGGGATTGGCCGCCACCGCCGAGAGGTTGGGCTTCAGTTTTTCCATCGCCTTGAAGGCCGGATCGATGTTCGATTCCGAGCCGCCATGCATCTTGGCGATCTCGACCATGAAGCCGGTGCCGAGCGTCGAGTTCATGTTGGTGATGCCGACCCGGCCCTTGTATTCGGGCCGCCACAGGTCGGCCCAGGAGGTCGGCGGGGTCTTCACCGTATCGGGATTGTAGGTCAGGCCGACGACCTGGAAGAAGGCGGCCGGGCCGTGCGGGTCCTGCGCGTCGGGGATCAGCTCCTTGAAGGCCGCGCTGCGCTCGACCGGATAGGGCTCGACCAGGTCCTGGGCCAAAGCCGTGAGGGCCGGGCCCGGATCGTGCAGCATCACGTCGATCGGCGGGTTGGCCTTGGCCGCCGAGACCTTGGCGATCTGGTCGACCGACAGCATCGGGTCGAGGACGATCGGGGCGTTGCTCGTCTCCTTGCGGAACGCCGGCACCAGCACGGCCTTGTGCGCCTCCTCCCAGCTGCCCGTGAAGGTGGCGAAGACGAGAGGGCGGGCCTGCGCGAAGGACAGGCCGGGAAACAGCTCCATCGCGCCGAGCGACAGGGCGGTGGTGAGCAGGCGGCGGCGGTCGAGCATCGAAACGGCTCCTTGTTTGAAATTCAGGCGGCGGCCGGGAAGGCGGAGGCGAGGCCGGGGGCGACGGCGATGCGCACGGGGGTGCCGGGCGGCCGCAAGGCGCCGCCGCCGAGGCGTGGCTCGGCGATCTTGAGCGGACGGCCGGCGCCGACCCGGACCTCGTGGACGACGGTGGGACCGAGCGGCAGCGCCATCTCGACGACGCCCGCGATGCCCTCCTGCCCGTCGGTGAGGCGCAGATGCTCGGGCCGCAGGCACAGGGTCACCCGCGATCCCGGCGCGATCGGCCGGGCGAGGGGACGGGCCAGGACCTCGCCGCCGGCATCGAGGGCGATGCGCGGTGCGTCCCCGTCCTGCCCGAGCAGCACGCCGGGCACGGCATTGGCCGAGCCGACGAAGGTGTTGACGAACAGGCTCTCCGGCGCGTCGTAGACCGTGGTCGGGGCGGCGAACTGCTCCAGACGCCCGTTCGACAGCACCGCCACCCGATCGGAGAGC
Source organism: Methylobacterium currus (assembly GCF_003058325.1). NCBI lineage: Bacteria > Pseudomonadati > Pseudomonadota > Alphaproteobacteria > Hyphomicrobiales > Methylobacteriaceae > Methylobacterium > Methylobacterium currus. Next base: position 1,776,738 of record NZ_CP028843.1, on the reverse strand, counting down.
GACAGGGCCTCCTCCTGGTCGTGGGTGACGAGGAGCGTCGTGACGCCGGCGACGCGCTGGAGCCGCTTCACCTCGATCTGCATGTCGAGGCGCAGGTTCTTGTCGAGCGCCGCGAAGGGCTCGTCGAGGAGCAGGACCGCCGGGCGGATGGCGAGCGCCCGCGCCAGCGCCACCCGCTGCTGCTGCCCGCCGGAGAGCTGGCGCGGGAAGCGGCCCCCGGCATGGCCCAGCTGCACGAGATCGAGGAGGCGACGCGCCTCCGCCGCCTGCTCGGCCCGGGGGGCGCCCCGGGCCGCGAGCCCGTAGGCGACGTTCTCGGCCACGGTCAGGTGCGGGAAGAGGGCGTAGTTCTGGAAGACGATGCCGACGGCGCGCCGGCTCGGCGGCAGGGCGTCGATGACCTGGTCGCCGACGATCACCCGCCCCTCGGTCTGGCGCAGGAAGCCGGCGACGATGCGCAGCAACGTGGTCTTGCCGCAGCCCGAGGGCCCCAGCAGCGAGACCAGCTCGCCGCCCTTGATGTCGAGGTTGATGTTTTCCACCGCGGTGGCGCCACCGTAAAGGTGGGTGATGCCGTCGAGCACGACGGACCGGCCTTCCGCCTGGGGCCCCTTGCGTGGTCCGGATGGTGTCACGGTGATGGTTCCTGCGGCATCGATCTTGCTGCCGGTTCGGTCGCAAATCGTATGCCATTTCAGGGAAAGCCCATGTCAGGCCATCACTTGATCGTCGGAGGGACACCATGAGCACGGAGGTTTGGAGCACGGAGCTGTGGCGCCTGTCGGCGCTCGACCTCGGCCGGCTCTTCGCCACCGGCCACGCCTCGCCGGTCGACGCGCTGGAGGCTGCGCAGGCGCGGGCCGCCGCCTGGGAGCCGCACCTCAACGCCATCGCGCGGGAGAATCCGCGGGCGCGGGTCGAGGCCGAGGCGAGCGCCGCCCGCTGGCGCGCGGGCACGCCGCTCTCTCCCCTCGACGGCGTGCCGATGACCGTGAAGGAATTCCTGGTCACCGAGGGCTTGCCCTCGACCTATGCCGAACCCGGGGAGGCGGCGGCCTCATCCCACGACGAGCTGCCCGTCGCGCGGGCACGCCGCGCCGGCCTGGTGACGCTCGCCAAGACGACGATGCCGGAATTCGCCGTGCAAGGTTACACGGCATCTGCCCGTTTCGGCGTCACCCGCAATCCGTGGAACGTCGCGCTCACCCCCGGCGGCTCGACCGGAGGGGGCGCCGCCGCGACGGCCGCCGGCTACGCGCCGATCGCCCTCGGCACCGATGGCGGCGGCTCCCTGCGCCGGCCCGCCGCCCATACGGGTCTCGTCGGGCTGAAGAGCAGCCTCGGCCGGGTGCCGCGGCTCGGCGGCCTGCCCTCGCCGCTCCTCGATTTCGAGGTGGCGGGCGCGCTCACCCGCACCGTGTCCGACAGCCGCGCGGTGCTCGCCCTGCTGCAAGGTGCCGATCCGCGGGTGCTGTGGTCGCGCTTCGCGCCAGGCTCCAACGCCCTCTGCCCACGTCCCGAGCGGCCGTTGCGGGCCCGCTACGTCGAGCGGATCGGCGATGCGCCCCTCGATCCGGTCATCGCCGCCGCGTCCCGGCGGGCGCTCGCCGATCTCGAGGCGCTGGGCGTCGCGGTCGAGGAGGGAGGGCTGCCGTTCGAGATCGCCGGGCTGAACGCGCTGTGGCCGGAGATCGGCAAGATCGGCCTCGCCCGGCTGTTCGAGGCCGACCCGGACCTCGCCGCGCGGGCGAGCGCGCCGTACCGGGCGATGGCCGAGGAGGGGGCGCGGGCCCCGGCGACCCGGCTCGCCGCCATCCTCGAGAGGGTGCAGGCCCTGCGCAATGCCGCGAGCGCCGCCTTCGCGGATCTCGACCTCATCGTCACGCCCGCCGCCGCGGCGATGCCCTGGGCGGCGGAGGCGGTCTATCCGGAGGTGATCGACGGGCAGCCGGTCGGCCCCCGCGGCCACGCGGTCTATTCGGGCTGGGTCAACGCCGCGGCCCTGCCGGCCTTGAGCCTGCCGGTCGATCCGGCGCCGGACGGGATGCCGATCGGCCTCCACCTCGTGGCGGGATTCGGCCAGGACGACCTGCTCCTCGACCTCGCCGAGGCGCTGGAGCGGCGGCGGCCCTTCGCGGATCGCTGGCCGACCTTGCCGGAAAAAACCACATCCGAGGAGGCGTCCCGATGACGGCCGGCGGCGTCTCGGTCCACGCCGTGGACGTGGCGGAGGGCTGCCCGGCCCTCGGCCTCCGGGTCACCCTCGCGGCCATCGAGGAATCCGGCCCGCGCCCCGTCGCCGAAGGGGCGATCGGCCCCGACGGCACCTTCGACCACCCGGTGGTGCGCGGCGTCGGAATCGGGCCCGGCATCTACGAGGTGGTGTTCCATCTCGGCGAGTACTTCACGGCGCGCGGGCTGCCGGGCCCGCACTTCCTCGACCGGGTGCCCTTCCGCTTCACCATCGTGGCGGCGGCGGAGCATCACCACCTGCCGCTGAAGTTCACGCGCTTCGGCTACGCCGTGTTCCGGGGCGTGTGACCGCGCCGCCGAGCAGCGGCGCGAGCGCGCCGAACGGCGCGGGCCGGCCGAGCAGGAATCCCTGAGCCCCGGTGCAGCCTGCCTCCCGCAGGCCGGCCAGCTGCGCCTCGGTCTCGACGCCCTTGGCGGTCACCTCCCGGCCGAGCGCCCGCCCGAGGCCGGTGACGGCGCGCAGGAGCCCGGCGCTCTCGGGGCAGGCCGCCGAGGCCGAGAGCGCCCGGTCGAGCTTGATCCGCCCGAAGGGCAGGCGCTGCAGGGCGCCGAGGGAGGAGGCGCCGGCGCCGAAATCGTCGAAGGCGAGCCCGACGCCGAGGGCGGCGAGCTCCGCCAGCCGCCCGCTGTCTTCCGCGACCGCGGCCTCGGCGATGTCGAGTTCCAGGCGTGCGGGCGCCTGCCCGGCCGCCGCCAGGGCGGCCCGGACGATGGAGACGAGACCGGCCTGGCGCAGCTGCGCGCCCGCGACGTTGACGACCACCCGCATCCCCGGCGTGAGCGCGCGGGCGTCGCGCAGGGCGCTGCGCAGCACCCATTCGCCGAGCGGCACGGCGAGGCCGGTCTCCTCGGCGAGGGCTAGGAAGGCGGCGGGACCGAGCGGGCCGCGGGCCGGATGGTGCCAGCGCAGCAGCGCCTCGACCGCCGCGACCCGGCCCGCCGCGAGGTCGAAGACCGGCTGGTAATGCAGGGCGAACTCGCCACGCTGGAGCGCCAGGCGCAGGTCGCTCTCGAGGCGGTGGCGCTCGGCCGCCGCCCGGTCCATGGCGGCGGCGAAGAGCCGGTAGGTGCTGCGCCCCTCCGATTTCGCCCGGTAGAGCGCGAGGTCGGCCCGCTTGAGCAGGGTGTCGCCGTCGAGCCCGTGCTCGGGCGCGAAGGCGATGCCGATGCTGACGCCGATCACCGCCTCCCGCCCGCCGAGATCCACAGGCTCGCGCAGGGACGCGACCAGGCGCTCCGCCGTCGCGGCGGCACGGGCCGCGTCGGCCTCGCCGCCGAGCAGGATCGCGAACTCGTCGCCGCCCACGCGCGCGGGCAGATCCTCCTGCCGCAGGGCGGCGCGGATCCGCCCCGCCACCTCGCGCAGCAGGGCATCGCCGGCGAGGTGGCCGAGGGTGTCGTTGACCGCCTTGAACCCGTCGAGGTCGAGGCAGAGCACGCCGCAGGTCCCGCCATGGCGCCGCAAGCCGGCCAGGCGCCGGTCGAGGTTGTCGCGGAACAGGGCCCGGTTCGGCAGCCCGGTCAGGCCGTCGTGCCGGGCCATGTGGGCGACCTGCGCGTCGGCCGCCTTGCGGGCGGTGACGTCGGTGTAGGTGCGCACCGCCCCGCCGGTGGGAAGCGGCACCGTGCGGATCTCCAGCACCGTGCCGTTCGGCCGCTCGCGCTCGTAGGTGTGGGGATGGATCGCCAGCGGCCCGTGCGCGACCTGCTCGCGCAGGGAGGTGTCGCACCGCGAAAAGTCGTCCTGCGCCACCTGGTGGCGCCGCACCTCGTCGAAGGTCGGCCTCGCGCGCATCAGGTCGCGCGGCAGGTCGAGGAGCGCGATGGCGCGCTCGTTGCAGACCCGCACGATGCCGGCCTCGTCGATCATCATCAGGCCCTGGTCCATGTGCTCCAGGGTGGCGTCGAGAAGGGCGGTGCTGGCGCGCAGCTCGGCCTCGGCCCGGTCGATCTCGGTCACGTCCTGCACGCTGCCGAACAGGGCCGCGGTCGCGCCGGCCGCGTCCGGCTCGCAGATGCCGTGCGAGACGACGACCCGGACCTCGCCGTCCTCCCGCACGATCCGGGCCTTGAAGGAGAAGCCCTGCCGACGCGCCCGCGCCTCGGCGACGAGGGCCATGACCCGCCCGCGATCCTCCGGATGGTAGTAGCCGAGGGCCTCCTCGACGGTGACGGCCGAGTCTCCCCGCGCCCGCCCGTGCATGCGGCAGACCTCGTCCGACCAGGTCACGGCGCCGGAGGCGAGGTCGACCCGCCAATGGCCGATCCGGGCCATCTGCTCGGCGAGAACCAGGTTGCGGTTGGCGAAGGCCAGGGCCTCCTCGCTCGCCCGCCGGCGCAGGGCCTCGGCCTCGCTGGCGACGCGGGCCTCGTAGTGCCGGAGCTGCGACACCACGATCGCGGCGAGATCGGCGAGACGCGCAGTCTCGTCCTCCGAGAGCCGGCGCGGAACGGTGTCGCCGAGGCAGAGGGTGCCAACCGCCAGGCCCGGGCGCAGCACCAGGGGGATGCCGGCATAGAACCGCACGCCCGCCTTGCCGGTCACCAGCGCGAGGTCGCGGAAGCGCAGATCCGCCGCCGCGTCCTCGACCATCAGGGGGGCGTCGCTCAGGATGACGCGGCCGCAGAAGGCCGCGTTCCGGGCCGTCGGTTCGAACGCGATGCCGGAGGAGGCCTTGCACCACAGCCGCTCGGCATCGACCAGCGAGATCCAGGCGTAGGGCACCCGGAACAGCGCGCGGGCGAGCCGGCAGACCGCATCGAAATGGGCCTCGGGGGGCGTGTCGAGGATGCCGAGGCCGTGCAGGGCGGAGAGGCGTTCGGCCTCCCGGTCGGGACGAGGATGCACGGCGACGCTCCCTACCGGCGGATCGGCGCCGGAACGCCAGGCGAGCCTCGACACAACGTCAAAAAACTTAAGCAGTCGTTAAAGTGCCGCCGCCGCGCCGCGTAGCGGTGGACGAGACGATCGAGTCCGGGCGATGTACGTCACGGCCGGAACCCGACATGGTGCCTGCATCCTCCGCAGCGTGGCGATGAACTGGCTCTGAACGGACGAGGATGGCCATCTTCACATGACCCTGCGGTCCCCGATCTGGAACCGCCACGCTCGACGTTTCGCACCGCCGGGCTCGTCGCCCCCGGTCGCCGCGGATGCGGCGACCGAACGCCGCCTCACGCCGTCAGCGCCCGGCTGATCACGATGCGCTGGACGTCGCTGGTGCCCTCGTAGATCTGGCACACCCGCACGTCGCGGTAGATCTGCTCGACCGGGTAATCGGCGAGATAGCCGTAGCCGCCATGGATCTGGATCGCGTCGGAGCAGACGGCTTCCGCCATCTCGGAGGCGAAGAGCTTGGCCATCGCCGCCTCCTTCAGGCAGGGCTGCCCGGCATCGCGCAGCCGGGCGGCGTTCAGCACGAGCAGGCGCGCGGCCTCGATCCGGGTCGCCATGTCGGCGAGACGGAAGGCGACCGCCTGGTGCTGGTTGAGCCTCTGGCCGAAGGTCTCGCGCTCGCCCGCATAGGCGAGCGCTGCCTCGAACGCCGCGCGGGCCATGCCGACGGCCTGGGCGGCGATGCCGATCCGCCCGCCCTCGAGGTTCGAGAGCGCGATCTTGAGGCCCTCGCCCTCCTGGCCGAGCATCAGGTCGGGGGTGAGCTCCATCTCCTCGAACACGATCTGGGCGGTGTCCGAGGCGCGCTGGCCGAGCTTGTGCTCGATGCGCGCGACCTTATAGCCCGGCGTCTTGGTCGGCACGATGAAGGCCGAGATGCCGCGCTTGCCGGCCTCCGGATCGGTCACCGCGAACACGATGGCGAGGTCCGCATTCGCCCCCGAGGTGATGAACTGCTTGGTGCCCGACAGGACCCAGGCATTGCCTTTGCGCCGCGCCCGGGTCTTGAGGGCGGCGGCGTCCGAGCCGGCACCGGGCTCGGTCAGGCAGAAGGCGCCGAGCTGCTCGCCGCGGGCGAGCGGCCCCAGGAACCGCTGCTTCTGCTCGTCGCTGCCGAACTTCAGGATCGGCATGCAGCCGACCGAGTTGTGCACGCTCATCACCGTCGAGACCGCGCCGTCGCCGGCCGCCACCTCCTCGATGGCGAGCGCATAGGCGACATGGTCGGCGGCCGCGCCGCCATGCTCCTCGGGCACCAGCATGCCCATGAAACCGAGCGCCCCCATCTCGGCGATCGCCTCGCGGGGAAAGCGCGCCTCCCGGTCCCATTCGGCCGAGAACGGCTTCAGGCGCTCCCGCGCGAAGCTGCGGGCGGTGTCGCGGATCAGGATCTGGTCGTCGCTGAACATCGCGTGATCCCCCTCACTTCGGCTGCATGCGCAGGGCGCCGTCGAGGCGGATCACCTCGCCGTTGAGCATCGGGTTGTCGATGATGGCGAGGGCGAGCTTGGCGTATTCCTCCGGCCGGCCGAGGCGCGAGGGGAACGGCACCGCGGCGCCCAGCGAATCCTGCACCTCCTGCGGCAGGC